>NZ_WWCU01000017.1 GCF_009857595.1 Pseudoduganella aquatica
CGTTGCCGCCTGCACCTGCGCCAGCTTTGCCGCTGGCGCCCGTGCCGACCTGCGCGCCTGCACCGCGCGGTTTGCCCGCCGGGGCGCTGCCCGCCGCCTGCGCCGCCAGTGCAGCTTTGCCGCCCGCTGGCCCGGTGAATGGGCGTTTCTTCTTGCCCGTAGCAGCTTGCTTGGCGGCGGGTTTGGGTGTGCCGGTTTCGGGCACGCGGTGGTCCGCTTCAAAGCCGGGCTCCTCCTCGCGGCGCAGCACCTGCTTGGTCAGCTTCTCGATGGCGGCCAGCAGGTCCACCTCGTCCGCGCACACCAGCGAAATCGCCACGCCGTCGGCGCCCGCCCGGCCGGTGCGGCCAATACGGTGCACATAATCCTCGGCCACCGTGGGCAGGTCGAAATTGACCACCAGCGGCAGCGCCTCGATGTCCAGGCCGCGCGCGGCCACGTCGGTCGCCACCAGCAGCTGCACTTCGCTGGCCTTGAAGCGCTCCAACGCGCGCAGGCGGGCCGGCTGCGGCTTGTCGCCATGGATGGAATCGGTGCTGATGCCGTGCGCGGCCAGCGTCTTCACCAGCGCGTCCACGCCTTTGCGCGTCTTGACGAAGACCAGCACCTGGCCCCAGCGCTGCTTCTTGAACAGGTGCAGGAACAGTTCCGCCTTGTGCGCCTTGTCCGTGGTGATGATCCACTGCTTGACCGACTTGGCGGCGATATTGCGCGGGCTGGCCTGGATGGACAGCGGATCGTTCAGCAGGATCTCCGCCAGGCTGCGCACGTCCTCGGAATAGGTGGCCGAGAACATCAGCGTCTGGTGCTCGTCGGGCAGGGCCAGCAGGATGGCTTCCAGATCGTTCGCAAAGCCCAGGTCCAGCATGCGGTCCGCCTCATCCAGCACCAGCGACTCCAGCTGCTCGAACTGCACCGCGCCCTGGCGGAACAGGTCCAGCAGGCGGCCCGGCGTGGCCACCATCACGTCCAGGCCCTTGTTCAGCTTGGCGATCTGCGGCTCGATCGGCACGCCGCCGTAGGCCACGTGGCAGCGCATCGGAATATTGCGGCCGTAGCTGCGGAAGCTTTCGTACACCTGCTCGGCCAGTTCGCGCGTGGGCACCAGCACCAGGCAGCGCACCTGGTTGGGCTCCGCGCGCTCGCCCTCGCTAAGGCGCTGCAGCAGCGGGATGGCAAAACCGGCCGTCTTGCCGGTGCCGGTCTGCGCGGCGGCCATCAGGTCGCGGCCCGCCAGCACGGCGGGGATGGCTTGCTTCTGGACCGGGGTGGGCGTGGTGTAGCCTACCGTGTCCAGCATGCGCAGCAGGGGATCGATGAGGCCTAGGGATGCGAAAGTCATGGGAATCTTTATTGTTATTGGTCGGGAGCGGCCAGTTCGGCGCTCCACAGGGTAAGGATGTCGTGCAGGCGCTGGTCGCTGATGGCGAGCAGGTTGTCGCCCACATACCATTCGGTGGCGCTATGGCCCGGCAGCTGTGCGTGGCTGACGCGGTTGAACAGCCACACGCCATGCTGTTCGGCGAAGGCGTTGCGGATGGCGAGCGCGCGTTCGCGGCTCACGGGCATATGCAGGTGCAGCAGGTTGGCGTGCGGCCGGGACGGATTCGGCGTGAGCAGCGGGTGGCTGCGCAGCGTCTCGAACAGCGCCTCGGTGCGCTTGAAGTATTGCGGCATGGCGGCCAGGCGCGCGTCGAACTGCATGGCGGCGGCCACCACGTAAGGCGTGCGGTGGATGACGTTGCCGCCCTGGCGCTTGAACCACTCCTGCGCCTTGGCGACAAAGGCGGCGCCGCCCAGCAGCACCGCGCCGCCAAGACCGCCTATGCCTTTGTAGAGCGAAACGTAGACCGTGTCGAAGCCGGCGCAGATTTCGTGCAGCGGCTTGCCGTAGGCGGCTGCGGTTTCCCACAGGCGGGCGCCGTCCATGTGCAGGTGGATGCCGCGCGCGCGGCAGTAGTCCTTGATGGCTTGCAGCTCGGTCCAGCTTGGGCACTGGCCGCCGATTTCGCGCGCCGGCAGCTCCAGCGACACGGCGCCGATATGGTCGGGCAGGGCTTGCAGGTCGTCCAGCGTCCAGGGGCGGTTGGAATCGCCGATCTGTAAGGCCTGGAAATGACCCAGCAGCTGGTGGTTGCCGCGTTCGTGCTTGAAGATGTGGGCGGTGGGATGCAGCGCCGCCAGCGGACTGCCGCGTTCCATGCAGGCCAGGCGCAGCGCCGTCACCTGGGTCATGGTGCCGGTGATGCAGAAGGTGCCCGCCTCGAAGCCCAGCAAATCCGCCATCTTGCGCTCGAAGGACTGGATCAGCGGGCCTTCGCCGTAGGTGTCATGCGCCACGTCGTTGGCGGCGCACCAAGCGGCCATGGCGGCAAAAGTCTCCGCCGGCGCGGGCTGGCGATGGCCGGGCAATACGGTATGGCACATCTGGCGCAGTTCGGCGTCCGTCACGGGCAATCTCCTGAAAGAACGTGATTTTACAGGACTGGCGCAGGATCGCACGGCGAATAGTCCGGCGTGCAATGGAATGGGATATAATTGCCTAAAGCTAAATAATGTTATCAATATGAAACTAAGACAAAAGATGAACAAACTGATGAAGGCGCTCTTTGTGGTCGCCTTGCTGGCCTCCAGCGCGGCCCAGGCGGTGGTGGTGCGCGGCGCCGGTACCGGCGCGCTGATCGGCGGCGACCTGACGGACCCCGAGAACAACGGCAATCCGGAAGCGGATATCGGCTATAACGCCACCTTCCGCTCGTCGGTGGAGCCGGGCTTTGGCGGCGGCGAGTATGCCTTCAACGTGTTCGACAACCGCGTCGGCGGCGGCAACGACAAGTGGTGCTGCGACGGCGGCACGGTGTGGGTCGAGGCCAACTTCGGCAGCAAGCGCTACAACCTGACCAAGTTCACTGCCACATCCGGCAACGACGGCCCGGAACGCGATCCGGACATCTGGCAAATCCTGGGCTCGAACGACGGCATCAACTACACGCCCATCTTCAGCTATAACAACAACGGCGTGTCGGCATGGGGCTCGAATCGCCTGCAGGTCAATGAATACAGCAAGGCTGGCGGGGACTTTACCTCCAATGCCGCCTACAGCATCTTCCGCTACCAGGCCACGTCCACGGTCTATGAGGGCGGCATGCACCAGCTGAACGAACTGGAATTCTTCGGCACCGCCGTGCCGGAACCGGGGACGCTGGCATTGAGCGGACTGGGTTTGATGGCGCTGCTGCTGAGCCGCCGCAAAAAGCGCGCTTAAATCTCAAGCCAAAAAAAAAGCCGCATCATCATGCGGCTTTTTTTTTACGTCGCAGCGTGCACGCTGTGGACGTGGTGGAACTGCAGCGCCGCCAAGTTGGCGTAAATCCCGCCCAGCGCAACCAGCGATGCGTGCGTGCCGGTTTCCACGATCTTGCCGTCTTCCATGACGATGATGCGGTCCGCGCGCTGCACCGTTGCCAGGCGGTGCGCGATGATGACGGTGGTGCGGCCCTGCATGGCCGCTTCCAGCGCGCCTTGCACCAGGCGCTCCGATTCCGCGTCCAGCGCGCTGGTGGCTTCATCCAGCAGCAGTAGCGGGGGATTTTTCAGCAGCGCGCGCGCGATAGCGATGCGCTGACGCTGGCCGCCGGACAGGCGTACGCCGCGCTCGCCCAGGAAGGACTGGTAGCCGTTCGGCAGGCGTTCGATGAACTCGTGCGCCGCCGCCAGCTTGGCGGCCTGGATCACTTCCGCGTCGGTGGCGCCGGCGCGGCCGTAGCGGATGTTTTCCATCGCGTCGGTCGAGAAGATCACCGTATCCTGCGGCACGATGCCGATGGCGTCGCGCAGCGTGTGCAGGTCGAGCTGGCGGATGTCCACGCCATCGAGCTTGATGGCGCCCAGCTGCGGGTCGTAGAAGCGTAGGAAGAGCTGGAATAGCGTGGTTTTGCCAGCGCCCGAAGGTCCCACCACGGCGACGGTCTCACCGGGCTTGATGTCCAGCGACAAGTGCGCCAGCGCGGCGGTGTCCGGACGCGAAGGGTAGTTGAAGGTGACGTCGGCCAGCGTCAGCGAGGCGCCGTTGGCGGCGCGCGGCGGCAGGGCGACCGGATGCGCGGGCGACTGGATCTGGGACTTGACCGACATCAGTTCCAGCAGGCGTTCGGTGGCGCCGGCCGCGCGCTGGGCTTCGCCCATCACTTCCGACAGGGCGCCGATGGCGCCGGCAACAATGGAGGCGTACAGGATGAACTGGCCCAGGTCGCCGCCGGTCATGGCGCCGTCCAGCACCGCGTGCGCGCCCAGCCACAGCACAAACACAATGGTGCCGAACACCAGCACGATGGCCAGCGCGGTCAGCATGGCGCGTGCGCGGATGCGCTTCATGGCGGTGACGAAGGCCCCTTCCACCGATGCGCCAAAGCGCTCGGTTTCAATCTTTTCATGCGTGAAGGCCTGCACGGTGGGCATGGCGTTCAGGATTTCGCCCGCCACGGCGGAGGCGTCCGCGATGCGGTCCTGCGAGTCGCGCGAGAGCTTGCGCACGCGGCGGCCGAACATCACGATGGGCAGCACCGTCAGGATCAGCAGGCCGATGATGATGGACGACAGCTTCACGCTGGTGACGAACAGCATGGCCAGGCCGCCAAGGAACAGCAGCACATTGCGCAGCGCCATGGAGATGCTGGTGCCCACCACCGCCTGGATCAGCGTGGTGTCGGTGGTGATGCGCGACAGCACCTCGCCGGTCTGCGTGGTTTCGAAGAATTCCGGGCTTTGCGTGACCACGTGGCGGTACACGGCGCTGCGGATGTCGGCCGTGACGCGTTCACCCAGCCAGGACACGGTGTAGAAGCGCGCCGCCGTCGCCAGCGCCAGGATGGTGGCCACGCCGAACAGCGCCAGGAACACCAGGTTTACATGCTGGATGCTGCGCACCCCGGCCGAGGCGCCGAAGCCCAGGTCTATCATCTGCTTGAAGGCGGCCGGTATGGCCAGGGTGGCGCCGGCGGCCACCACCAGCGCCACGCCGGCCATGGCGAACTGCGCGCGGTAGGGGCGCAGGAAAGGCATCAGGCCCTTGAAGGCGGCCAGGCTGCCTTTCTTCAGTTCGCGGGATTCGCTCGGTGTGGATGGCGCGGCGGCGGTGCTGGTCTTGCTGTTGATACTGTCGGTCATCGTATTGTTATTCGTAAGCGTATTCATAATTTCATGGGACTGGCGTAGCCCGTTAGCTCCAGGTAGCCGCGCCCCGCGCGCGCGCCGTCACGGTTCACCGTGGCCGCGCCTTCCCAGTACACCGCGCCCGTGCTGCGGCGCGAATCGAGCTCCTGGTCTTCCTGCAGGGGCGCAATCTGCCACAGCGTGCTGCCTGTGGCCAGCTGGGTGGCGACGGGATACTCGGCATTGGTGCGGGGCGAACGCCACCGCCGTTGCGGGGTAAAACTGACCTGGTCCGGCGAGTAATGCGTGATCTTACCGGATGCATCGCGCCATGTCGCGTGCGCCCATAGTTTAGCACCGGTTTTGCTGCGGATCTGGAAAGCCATCAGGGCGCCGCCGTCGTCGAGGTTGGCGCTCATCCAGTCCCAGCCCGCCGCGTCGGCGCCCAGCACCTGCTGCGACCATTCGTGGTCCAGCCAGGACACGCCGCTCACGGCCTGCGGCTTGCCCCCGCCGCGCGTGATGGCGCCGCTGGTCTTGAGCTGCGGTTCGCTGTAGTAGTAGCTGGCCTGCTGCGGGTCCGGGCCTTTGCGGGAATAGCCGTTTTCGCCCTGCAGCAGCACCGGCTGGGTGGGGGCGAGCGTGAGGTTCAGCGTGAAGCTGGCGGCGGCCAGCGTGACCTGGTACGTGCCGTCCGGGCGGCGCACCATGCGCCAGTCGTCCAGTTTCACGTCGGTGCCGCCAGCCCTGGCGTAGGCCAGGCCGAAGCCCTCGCGGGCGCTGCGCTGGTCGTGCAGCAGCTTGCCCTGGGCCGGGTCCGACAGGGCGGCGTGGCCGATGATGAGCTGCCGCGGCGCGAATCTGCTGGGGTTGGCGCTGTCCGCGCCGGTGGCGCGGCGGAAGAAAGTGACCTGGTAGCCGAGGTCCTTGCCGTCCGGCGTTTTCAGCCAGCCGGTGACGTACCACCATTCGGTCTGGTAGTCGGGATGGGCGCCGAAGGACTGGGGGAAGGGCAGCGCGGCGCCAGCGGGCAGGGGCGTGACCTCGGCATGGCGCGGCGGCCCGGCCAGCGCCGGCATGCCCATCATGGCGGCGAACATCAGCAGCGCGCGCAGCGCAATGGCCATCATCACCAGTCCTCCCGCACGGCGCGGATGGGCGCGCCGGACAGCGCTTGCCGGCCCGCCAGCAGCGCAGTCAGCGCGGCGGCGGTCAGCAGCGCGGCGGCCACGGTGCCCAGCAGCGGCCAGGGAAGATGCATCTGCATGGTCCAGTGGAAGGACTGCGGATTCACCACAAACACCAGCACCAGGCTGATGACCCAGCCCAGCGCCGCACCGGTGGCAATGCCCAGCCCCGTCAGCGCGCTGCCTTCCAGCGCCAGGATGGCAAGGATCTGCCTGCGCGTCACGCCGATATGGCGCAGCATGCCGAATTCCTTCGAGCGCGCCAGCGTCTGCGCCGAGAATGTGGCGGCCACGCCGAACAGGCCCACAATAATCGCTATAGCCTCCAGCAGATAAGTCACAGCGAAGCTGCGGTCGAATATCTTCAGGCTCATGGCGCGCAGCTCGGACAGCGCGCTCAGTTCCAGCGCGCCGCCGAAGGGCAGCGCCTTCAGGGCCGATTTAAGCTGCGCCATGTCCCCATCCTTTGCCAGCCACATGGCCGTGCTGTTGACATCCATATCGCCCGTGATGGCGCGGTAGTCCGCCAGCCGCATCTGCACCGCGCCCGAGGAACGGGCGTAGTCGCGCCACACGCCGGCCACGAAGAATTCATGCAGGCCGCCCTGCAGCGGCAGTTTGAGCAGGCTGCCCGCCGTCACGCCGTACAGGTCGGACATGGGCTCGGACACCCACACCGGCCGCCGCCCCTGGGGCACGGCCACGGTGGGGCCGGCCATGGCCAGAACCTTCTCGGCGTTTGCGGCATCGATATCGCGCGCCATCAGTAGTACGGGGGGGCGTTCCGGCGCCAGGCTCACGCCGCGCATGCGCAGGAAATCGACGCGGGCCACGCCGGGCAGGGCGCGCAGCTGCTCCTGTTCACGCAGGCCCAGCCCCGCCGTGCCGCCGCCGCTGGCGCTGCTGGCGTACAGGTCGGCCGGCAGGATTTGCAGCAGCCAGTCGTCCAGCGACACGCGGAAGCTGGACACCATGATGGCCATCGCCACCATCAGGCTGAAACTGGACAGCACGCCGCCCAGCGCAATGCCGGCCTGGCCGGAGGCGTTCGCCAGCCGCGCCAGCGTGAGCGCCAGCACGGGCGAGCTGTCCACGCGGCCCGCCGTGGCGGCGCTCCAGCGCGCGTGCAGGAAGCGGAACACCGTGGACGACAGGCGCGGCATCAGGGCGATGGCGCCCACCAGCATCAGCGCAATCGACAGATAGCCGAAGATGGGCAGCTCCCACAGCGGCGGCATTTGCGACAGCAGCGCCGCCAGCGCCAGGCAGGCCAGCCCCGGCGAGGCACGCGCCAGGCGCGCCATGGCGGTTTCCTCGCTGCCCGACTTCAGCGCCACCGCAGGCGTGGCGCGCGACGCCTCCACGGCGGGCGCCGCGCAGCCCAGCATGGCGACGCCCACGCCCAGCGCAAAGTAGACCAGCGCAGCGACGGGCGTAAACTGCACCTGCGGCTGCACCCCGGCGAAATAGCCCGCGCCCAGGTCGCCGCCGAAGAGGCTGAGCGCGGCGGCCGCCATGCCGTAGCCCGCCGCGATGCCGATCACCGAACCGGCCACGCCCAGCATCCAGCCTTCCAGCAGGATCTGGCGCAGCAGGCGGCCGCGTTCCATGCCCAGCACGCGCAGCAGCGCGAACTGGCTGCGCCGCCGCATGACCGACAGCGCCTGCGTGGAGAACACCAGGAAGGCGCCGGTGAACAGCGCCACCAGCGCCAGTACGCTCAGGTTCACGCGGTAGGCGCGGCTCATATTGTTGTTGCGGCTGTTCTGGTCTTCGTCGTTCGGGCTGCCGACGTGGAAGCGGCCAGGATATTGGCGCTCCAGGTCGCGCGCCAGCGCCGCTTTGAAGGCTTCGCGGTCCACGCCGCTGCGCAGCTTCAGGTCAACGCGCGACAGCTGGCCCAGGCGGTTCAAGCGCCATTGCAGCGCGCCGATGTCCATCACCCCCAGCCGCTGCCCGGCACGCACGCGCTGCAAGGGACCGGCCACGCGCAGCTGTACCGTCCGCGTGCCCGATTGCAGCGCCAGTACGCCGTCCTGCGGCTTGAGCCAGGCCTGGGCGGCGGGGGAGAGGAAGATGGCGTCGTCCGCCAGGGTGTCCGTCCGGTTCTCCGCTCCGGGCGCGCCCAGCAGGTCGGGCGTGACATGGCCGGCGCGGAACGGGTCCAGGCCGATAATCTGCAAGGCCGAGCGCTGGCCCGGCACCGAAGCATGCACGTCCAGCACGGGCGATGCCACCGCCACGCCATCGCGCTCGGCCAGCAGCGGGTAGATTTGTTCGTCGAAGGTGGCTTCGGCACCGCTCACCTGCACGTCGGCCTGGCCGGACAGGCTCTTGATGGCGGACGAGAATTCATTGAAGGCGGCCGCGTTGATCAGGTGGATGGCGAAGCCCAGCGATACGCCGATGGCGATGGCGGCAATGGCCGTGATGGCCCGCACCGGATGCGCGCGCCATTCGCCCAGCAGCAGCCAGCGCGACAGCCTGGCCCAGGAGCGGCGCAGCGCCGGGCCGGCGTCCTGCCGCGCAGCGTTCAACTGGAACACGCCAGCTTGACTTTGTCCGCAGCGCGCTGCGCCTTGATGCGGGCGCCTTCCTGGCGCTGGGGCTGGGCGCGGCGCAGGTCTTCGTCAGCCCATTTTTGGTCGAGCTTGGCCTTGTCGCATTTCTGGCGCCTTGCCGCTGCTGCGCGGTTGATCGCCGCGTCTTCCCGCTCGCTGGCCGCTTCGCGCTTGCGGCGTTCCTTTTCCAGCGCGGCTGCCTGCTTCTTCATGCCGGCCAGTTCGGCGGCGGCCGCCTTGTCCGGCGCCGGCGCGTCCGGCACGGCGATCACGCTGGCCGTGCCGCCCTGGCAGGGCAGTTCCGTGTATGTGACCTTGCCGTCCACCGTGCATTTGTGGACCGTCTGCGCTTGCGTGGCAGCAGAGCACAGCATCAGCAAGAGGGCGAAGGCGCGCGGTGTCATAGTATTTTCCCGGGGTTCATTATGCCCTGCGGGTCCAGCGCCGTTTTGATCGCGCGCATCAGGTTCAGTTCCAGCGGCGATTTGTAGCGCGCCAGTTCCTCGCGTTTCAGCGCGCCGATGCCGTGTTCGGCCGAAATCGAGCCGCTGAAGGCGGCCACGCTGTCGTGCACCACGCGGTTCACCGCATCCTGGTTCTCCAGGAAGGCTTCGTTCGAGATACCTGCCGGCGGCGCCACGTTGAAGTGCAGATTGCCGTCGCCCAGGTGGCCGAAGCACACCAGCTGGCAGCCGGGGAAAGCCTGCTGCAGCAGTGGCGCGGTGCGTTCGATAAAGGCCGGAATGCTCGATACCGGCAGCGAGATATCGTGCTTGATGTTCTTGCCCGCCTTGGCCTGGGCCAGCGGGATATGCTCGCGCAGCTGCCACAGCCCGAGCGACTGCGCCACCGAGGCCGCCACGACCGCATCCTTGATGGCGCCTTGTTCCAGCGCCGCGCCTATCGCCCGCTCCAGCAGGCCGACGCCGTGCGCCTCCGATTCGCTGCTGGACAGTTCCAGCAGCACGAATTGACCATGGGACGGTCCATGCTGCGCGTCGCTGAAAGGGCGCGGCAGCTGCGGGAACTGCGTGGCCACCAGCTCCAGGCAGAAGGCGGACATCAGCTCGAAGCCGGTCAGGCTGGCGCCGCAATAGTCCTGCATCAGCGCCAGCAGGCGCAGCGCATCGGACGGGGACTCCATGGCGGCCAGCGCGGTGACGCTGGCTTTCGGCTGCGGATACAGCTTCAGCACGGCGCCGGTGATGATGCCCAGCGTGCCTTCGGCGCCGATATACAGGTCGCGCAGGTCGTAGCCGGTATTGTCCTTGCGCAGGCCGCGCAGGCCGTTCCAGATGTCGCCCTGCGGCGTCACCACCTCCAATCCCAGGCACAGCTCGCGCGCGTTGCCGTAGCGGAGCACGGCGGTGCCGCCCGCGTTGCTGGACAGGTTGCCGCCTATGGTGCAGCTGCCTTCGGACGCCAGCGACAGGGGGAACAGGCAGTCATGCGCCGCTGCCTCGTCCTGTATCTGCTGCAGGATGCAGCCCGCGTCCACGGTCATGGTGCGGTTCAGCGCATCGGTTTCGCGGATGCTGTTCAGGCGCGCCAGCGACAGCACCACGGCCGCGCCGCTGCCGTCCGGCACACCGCCCAGCACCAGGCCCGTATTGCCGCCTTGCGGCACCATCGGAATCGACCAGCGCGCGCAGGCGCGCACCACGTCCGCCACCTGCTGCACGCTGCCGGGACGCAGCACGGCCATGGCCAGGCCGGTGTGGCGGCCGCGCCAGTCGGTCAGGAAGGGCGCCATATCGGCGGCCGAGGTGTAGACGTGGCTATCGCCCAGCACTATCCGGCAGTGGGCCAGGAAGGCATGGCGCATGGCGGAGGACAGCACGGTCATTTCGCCGAATTGACCCGGTTGACCTTGTCCAGCAGGTCTTTGGTAAGCTGCTTGGCAGCTTTTTTATAGGGCCGCACATACATCACGGCGCAGATGAAGTAGACCGTCACGATCAGGGCCTCGCCCCAGCCCAGCCAGGCGGACAGCGTGCCGATGTCGCTCCAGCCGCGCACCACGCCCTCGGTGAAGTACAGCAGTATCACCATCGAAGTCCATTGCAGCGTGTAGACGTCGCGCTTGATGATGCCGGCCAGCGGGAACAGCAGCGGCGCGGCCTTGAGCGCGAGCCAGGAGCCGCCCGGCTTGAGCGGCGCCAGCCACACTTCCCAGGCGATGCACCAAAGGATGAGCAGCATCATGCTGGCGATGGCGCCCCGGTGGAAGAATTTTTGCGACTTGGTTTCCATCATGTCCCCTGCAGCTTGCGGGCTGTTTCTGCCAGCCGGCGGCCCTGCGCCGTGGCCAGGCGTTTTTCATCTTCCGTCAAGGGCTTGTTGCCGTCAAGGCCGGACCAGTGGGTGGGGCCGTAAGGCGAACCGCCGCTTTCTGTGGTCATCAGTTCGGCGTGGGTGTAGGGCAGGCCCATGACCAGCATGCCGTGGTGGAGCAGGGGGATCATCATGGTCAGCAGCGTTGACTCCTGGCCGCCGTGCAGGCTGCCGGTGGAGGTGAACACGCAGGCCGGCTTGCCCGCCAGGGAGCCGGACAGCCACTCGGCCGAGGTGCCGTCCCAGAAGTACTTCATGGCCGAGGCCATGTTGCCGAAGCGGGTGGGCGAACCCAGTGCCAGCGCCGCGCACTCGCGCAGGTCCTCCAGTTCAACATAGGGCGCCCCTTCCGACGGCACCGCCGGCGCGCTGGCCTCGGCCACGGTGGACACCGCCGGCACCGTCCGCAGCCGCGCTTCGCAGCCCGGCACCGCGTCGATGCCCTGGGCAATCAGCTCCGCCAGTTTGCGCGTTGCGCCGTGGCGCGAATAGTACAAGACGAGAATAATCAGATCGGGTGTGCTCATCCTGGTATTTTATGCGAGTTTAGCCCGTGGGCTAGCATAAGAATTATCAGCTGCCTCCAGCGATATTTTGAGGACGTCCGAAGCCCACTGATTCAAGCTCTTGCCGTCCGCGGCAGCGGCCAGTGCTGCAGCTTCGTGGACAGCCGGGTCTACACGAAGAACAAATTTGCCTGAAAAGCTCTTGAACGGTTCTATGCCCCGTTCTTTGCATGTCCGCAGGAATACGGCGAGTGAAATAGAACCCTCGCGCTGCAGTCCCGCTACGTCTGGCGCGTAAAAGTCTGCGCCTCCATTCAGTCCGATAAATTCGCCCCTAAAGAGTTCAATCTCGGGATCGTATGCAATGACAGCCTGCTGGCCATCGATTTTCATAATGTTATTCATGGTTTCACTCCGTTTTCTTCAAGCCACTTCCGGATGGATGCAACAGCACCTTTGTCGATGTCCGGGGAAGGATGCGGCCGATGCAGTACTTTCACCTGCCCAAAAAGACACACGGCTACACGTGAGCCTTCGGCCTCGGAAATATCTGCCCCGAGTGCCTCAAGTAATGCAACAGCATCCAGCCACTTGACACCGGCCGGTGTAGGCCTGGAAAAGATCAGCTGCAATGTCCTTTGGTGTTTTGCTTTCATAGCTAATGGTACTAAAAAATAGTACTGCTCGCAAATCTCGCAAGGCAAGTTGGCCGGCGGCCATAGCGGCTGCCTAAGTAATTGATTTGTAGGTAAAAAGTGTCGAAAACATGAAACATTGGTATCATAGGGCGCTTTGGCGTCCGGCGGACTTGCCGCGTGCCTGCAACAAGTGCATTTTCAACACAGGATTCAATGTTTTCCAAGTATATCTACCCGTTTTTGCAGTACATTTTCCGCACCTGTAACGTCGGCGTGGCGGTGCTGCGCGCCTTGTCGTGGCACGAGATCCGCGACATGTTTTTGTTCGCCCGCCGCCGCCTGAGGGAGGAGAGCCTGCAGCAAGTGGCCGGCAGCCTCACGTTCACCACGGTGTTCGCGCTGGTGCCGCTGCTGACCATCGCGCTGGCCATCTTCACCACCTTCCCCATGTTCACCACTTTGCGCAAGGCGCTGGAGGTGTATTTTGCGCAAAGCGTGATGCCCAAGCAGATCGCCACGCCCATCCTGAACAACCTCACCATGTTCGCGGCCAAGGCTACCCGCCTGTCCGCCGTGGGCGCGGTGGCGCTGGTGGTGACGTCGGTGGCCATGATGGGCATGATAGAGCGCGTGTTCAACCGCATCTGGCGCGTGAAGGCCGAGCGCAGCTGGACCCGCCGCATCCTGGTGTACTGGGCCATCCTCACCCTGGGGCCGGTGCTGGTGGGCGTGTCGCTCAGCATGTCGACCCACGTCTACATCGCCACCAGCGACCTGGTGGGGGACTTGCCGGTGCTGGGCGCGCTGCTCTACACCACGCTGTCGGTGCTGGCCACCACGGCCGGCTTCACGTTGATGTACGTGGTGGTGCCGAACCGCCAGGTGGACTGGCGCGACGCGCTGTGGGGCGGCTTGATGGCGGCGCTGTTCTTCGAGCTGGCCAAGCGCGGCTTCGCGGTCTTCATCACGCAGTTCCCGACCTATTCGCGCATCTACGGCGCACTGGCGGCGCTGCCGCTGTTCCTGCTGTGGATCTACCTGTCCTGGATGATTACGCTGGTGGGCGCGCTGTTCACGGCGGCGCTGCCGGTGGTGAAATACGAGCGCTGGTGGCACGAAGCGGTGCCGGGCGGCGAGTTTGTCGATGCGATGGCCATCCTCAAGGTGCTGCACGTGGCCGGCCATTGCGCCGATACTGCGCTGGTGAACTCCGCGGCCATCCGCCAGTTCACGCGCATGGGCTACGACGAAATGGATGCGCTGCTCGAGCGCATGCAGCAGCAGGGCTGGGTGGGCAAGGTCAAGGCCGATGCGCCGTCGCGCGTGCAGTGGGGCAAACGCGTCAGCGAGGGCGCGGACAACTGGGTGCTGCTGGCCAACCCCGAGCGCCTGACCCTGGCCGATGTGTACCGCGTGTTTGTGTTTGGCGGCGTGGCCGTCAACAGCGGCGTGCCGGACGACGAGGAGGACGAGCGTGACCGCCAGGCCGCGCGCGATGCCGCCAGCCTGGCGCGCCAGGTGGAGGAATCCGTCGAGAAGGGATTGGGGCGGACGCTGGCCGAGCACTTCGGCCCGCTGGATTGCCGCTGAAACTGCCGCTGGAAAAACTTAGTGGGTCTTGCGTTTTTCTTGCTGTACCAGGATGAAGGGGCTGACCACGCTGGCCCACAGGCTGGCGCCGGTGTCCAGCCAGTGCTGGGCTTGCTCGTCGGAGACTTTGGCGATCAGGCCGGCCGCCATCCATTGGGTGATGCTGGCCTTGTCGTCGTGCGAAATGCGCACGGCCACATCGACCAGGTCCAGCTCGTCGGCGATCCACACCACCGTGCCGGAGGCAAAGTGCTTGATCAGCTCGGACCACGGCAAGCGCGCCGTTTCACGGTTGATCTTGTCGCGCAGTTCGGTGTCTTTTTCAGGTTTGGTTTGCATAGTGAAGCTCATAGGGTGGAGATGCGCGGTTGCGGCGCTCCCTGCCATGTTAACCGATAGGCCGCTCCTTTGCGAACATTGCCCACCAGGGCCGGCCTGAAACAGGCCAGATTGGTGCCGCCGGGGCGCCGCACGCTGGGGAAAATCACGCCGGTCGAGCCCTCGTCCAGCAGCCGTTCCGCCAGCCGCTGCGACTGCACATAGCTGGCCGGGTCCAGGCAGTTGGCATAGTCTCCGCTGCCGCGCAGGTCGTGAAACGGGGCGGTGAAGTCGGCCAGCATGCACTGGTAGCTCACGCTGTCGTGGAAATAATCGATCTCGGCGTACTCCACCGTCTTGTGAAACGTGATTTCAGCCAGCGCCGTGTCGATGTCGAAGGCGCAGTACCACGCGCCGCGCTCGCCGTCGTTGAAGCGGCTACCCTCGGGACGCGCGTAGGTAAAGGCGGCGTTGACGATGCGGTAGTTCGGCACCCGGAACACCAGCTCGTCTATGCCTATGCCGGGCGCGCCGCCGTGCTCGGCGATCAGGCGCGCATTGGTGGCGTTGTCCAGATCGAACAGGTCAAGCAGCTCGGCGTCGCTGCCGGCCAGCGGGGCCAGCACGGAGTCCTCCACGTCGGCAAAGCGCGACTGGATCAGGCGGCAGGTATCGAACTGGCGCAGCTGTGCCAGCGGTGGCAGGGGCGCCGCCATCAAAGCCCGCCGCGCCGCGCATCGACCAGCTTGCGCACCGTCTGCATGGCCAGCAGGCCGCCGCCCAGCATATAGGCCAGCGGCGTGCGGCCGCCGAAGATGATGTTCTTGTTGGGCAGCGTCACCCAGCGGTCGGCCAGCTCGTCGCCGTACAGGATGTGCAGCGACTTGTAGATGCCCACCAGATAGGAAATGCGCGTGATGCGGTCCACTTCCAATACGCGTTCCGGTTTCTTCTTCCAGTCGTAATAGCTGCTGCTGGACAGGCCGCCCAGCAGTTCGCGGGCGTCCTCGTCGCGCACCGACCAGGCTTCCACCAAGCGGAAAAAGGCGGCCAGCGCGGACTTGGACAGGCGCTCGCGTTCTTCGCGCGCGTTCAGGTCGACCGGAACGGCGGGTTCAAAGCGGCTGCGGGGGTAGCTCAGTGCGGTTTGCATAAATCCTCCGTTTCTGGATTATTTATACTCCGATTTCACTGAAAGTGCAATTTCGAAAATTTCGATAGTAGACCGGCAATTTTTCCGTTTTTCTTTTCAATCCAGCAGGTTCATACTTCATTTCATCGGCACTGCACACACTGCAGACATTCGAAAAAACTGATTCATAACCTAAAGGAACTATCATGCCTATCGCCAAAGCCCAACCAGGTAAAGAACTGCTGAACGCCAACGACCACACCCTGATCATGATAGATCACCAGTCCCAGATGTCCTTCGCCACCAAGTCCATCGACATCAATGTGCTGCGCAACAATGCGGCGCTGGTTGCCAAGGCGGCGCGCGAATTCAAGGTGCCGACCATCCTCACCACGGTGGCAGCGAAAAGTTTCTCCGGCCCCATTTTCGACGAAATCCAGTCCGTATTCCCCGAGCAGCAGCCTATCGACCGCACCAGCATGAATACCTGGGAGGACCAGCGCATTGCCGACCGCGTCAACGAAATCGGCCGTGGCCGCATCGTGCTGGCGGGCTTGTGGACCTCGGTGTGCATCGTCGGCCCCGCACTGTCGGCGCTGGACCAGGGTTTTGAAGTGTATGTGATTGCCGACGCCTCCGGTGACGTGAGCGACGAAGCGCATGAGCGCGCCATGCAGCGCATGATACAGGCCGGCGCCAAGCCCATCACTTCGCTGCAATACCTGCTGGAGCTGCAGCGCGACTGGGCGCGCGGCGAAACCTACGATGAAACCGTGGCCACCTCGATCGCGCACGGCGGTGGCTATGGCCTGGGCCTGATCTACGCCAAGTCCATGTTCAACGCTTCCGAAGGCCATTAAACCGGCGTAGTATCGAAGGCTCGCCGACCCTGTGAGGAGTATCGATGAGCCTTCGACAAATTGCCGCCTTGCCGGCGCTGGCCTTGTGTTTCGGGCTGGCGCCCGCAGCCGCGCGCGCGGCGCCTTCCAACGCCGAGCTGGTGCAGCAGGTTGCGGACACGGAACGCGCTTTCGCCGCCACCATGCGCCAGCGCGACCTGGCCGCCTTCACCAGCTTCCTCTCCGACGAAACCGTGTTCTACTCCGGCCCCACGCCCTTGCGCGGCAAGGAGCAGGTGGCGGCTTTCTGGAAGAAGTTTTACGACGGCAAGGAAGCCCCGTTTTCCTGGGAGCCGGACCAAGTGGACGTGACCGATTCCGGCACGCTGGCCCATTCCTCCGGGCCGGTGTACGACGCCAGGGGCAAGCTGTTTGCCCGCTTCAACTCGGTTTGGCGCCAGGAGGCGCCGGGCAAGTGGCGCATTGTGTTCGACAAGGGGCAGGATCTCTGCGACTGCAAGAAGTAGGGGGGGCAGTGTAGGACGCCGCCCCGCCGTGCCCGTGTGGGTGCGGCGACGCACAGAGCCGGTCCAGGCAGTAGGCAATCATGGGGCCATTCGATCAGGAGGCCCACCATGTACTCATCTATTGCACGCCATTCACTGCTTTGCCTGGCACGCGCCGCAGCCTTCGCAGCCACCCTGGGCGCCGCGCATGCGCAGGAGCAGCCGGCCGAGCCGGCAGCCCTTCCAGGCGCCGAGGCGGTGGTGCAGCCGCAAGTCCGGCCGCACGGCATCACGCGCATTTCGCTGGCGCCCGGTGAGCTGCCGGTGGCACGTCCGCAGCAGGCTTACGCTGCACAGCAGCGGGCTCCGCAGCGCCAGATGGAACGCGACGCCATAACGTTGCGCGCCGCCCGCGTTGCCATGCAGCTCAATGACGCCAGCCACCATCAGCAAAAGCTGGCCTCGCGTTAATCCCTCTCAGAATCCATAGCTGGCGTACACCGCCGCCGTGGGTGATGTCGTGCGCCGCGTCAGCGGGCTATTCGCCGCGTCGCGCAACAGGCCGCTCACGCCCAGCATGCCGGTGACGGCCCAGCGTTCGTCCACCTTGTGCTGCCAGCTCATCGCCACGTCGGCCTGATACATACCCGCCTTCGGTTTGTAGACCTTGTAGCCCGACTTGAGCGCCTGCTGCGCGCTGACGCCGTAGTAGGTCTGCGCATACTTCTTGTCCGCCATTTCAAATCCCAGGCTCAGCGTGACCGTGTTGCCCGCGTCCTTGAACAGCGTGCCGGTCAGGCCTGCGCCATAGGTGCCGCCGGTTTCGCGCGCGCTCAGCGCCTGCGCCGTATGCAGATTCACCGTCAGGCCCTCAAAGATGGCATAGCCCGCGCTCAGGTTGGCCGTGGCGCTGCCTTTCACGTCGCCCATGCCGCGCAGGTATTTGCTGGCCTTGCCACCGAAGGGTAGCTCGCCGTTTTCCTTGCGCGGTGCGCGGAAGCCCAGCGCCGCGCTGTAGCTGAAGGGGCCGGCGGATCCGCCGTAGCCCAGGCCGCGCATGGTGCTGGCGTAGAAGCCGCTGGCAGTGGAATAGTCCAGCAGCAGCATGGGCAGGGCCATGTTTTCGTCCGAGCCGGAGTAGCGCGGCGCCAGCGCGGCTCCGCCGCCTATGGTCAGGACGGCATCGCTGCCGGCGAAAGCGCCGCCGCTCAGCAGGACGAACAGCGCGGGAGCCAGTTTCAGCGTGAATATCGATTTGCAGGTCTTCATCAGGTTTCCAATGTTGTGATTGAGTTGGGAAGGCCTGCAGTGTGCGGGGCGGTCATGAAGCAAATCTGAGCCTTTCATGAAGATTCCATGAAGACAATGCTTTAGCTGATCTTAAGATCGCCATGCTCTAATAGAGGCATGAAAATACTGCTGATAGAAGACGACCTGGACCTGGGCAACGGCGTGCGCATAGCACTGGCGGACCAGGGCATGGAGGTGGTGTGGACGCGCCAGCTTGAAGACGCCGCGCGCCACCTGGACGCCGGCGGCTGCGACCTGGTGCTGCTGGATCTGGGGCTGCCGGACGGCGACGGAATCTCCCTGCTGAGCCGCTTGCGGCGGGAGCGGCGCGACTTGCCGGTCCTGATACTGAGTGCGCGCGACGCGCTGAGCGACCGCCTGCGCGGCCTCGATTCCGGCGCGGACGACTACCTGGTGAAGCCCTTCGAGCTGGCCGAGCTGCTGTCGCGGGTGCGCGCGCTGGCCCGCCGCAGCTACGGCTTCGACGGTGAAACGCTGGAGCTGCGTGGGCTGGAGATCCACGCGCCCACGCGCCGCGTCACCGCCGGTGGCAAGCCGGTGGAGCTGACCGCCAGCGAGTACGAGCTGCTGAAGATGCTGATGATGCGCGCCGACCGCGTGGTGACGCGCCGCATGCTGGAAGAGCAGGCCTTGCCCGGTTCGCAGGCCAACGCCAGCAATTCGCTGGACGTGCACATGGCCAATCTGCGCCGCAAGATAGGCGAGGGCTATGTGCGCACCGTGCGCGGCGTGGGCTATGTGATCGACGCCAGGGCTGCGTCCGGCAAGGAACGCACATGAACGGCACGGCGTGGGCAGCCGGAGCGCTGCGCGGATTGCGGCGCCGCGTCTTTTCGCCCAGCCTGGTCCGGCGCCTGCTGGGCGCGCAGATGGCGCTGCTCACGCTGCTGTGGTCGTTGGCGGTGGGCTTCGTTCTGGCCGAGAACGAGACCGACCACGCCCTGCTGAACACCGACCAGATCTACGCCGCGGCGCTGCACCTGGCGGACAGCGCGGCGGAGCACGCCGCCTGGCAGCGTGAGGGTTTGCGCCTGTTCGACGTATCGCTGCGTTCGCAACCCGGTATGGACGGCCCGGCCGAGTTGTTGCCCAGCATCCTGGTTGAGCGGGGCGGGCGGGAATTGTATCGCTCGCCGAACGCGCCGTCCGGCGTAGCCACGCGGCGCTTGGATCGGGTCGAGACATTCGAGCTCGACGGGAAGCGCTGGCATGCCCGCACCCGCCAGGCCAGGCCAGGCGGCGCCCGCATGACGATGTTTGCCCCCGACCACGGCTGGAACCTGTTTGTGACGCTGAATTCCCACGGTTACTACCTGTTGCCGTTGTTGATCAGCTTGCCGTTGCTGCTGCTGCCAGCCTGGTTGTCGATCCGGGTCGCGCTACGCCCCTGGCATCGGGTGGCGCAGGAGCTGGCGTTGCGTGGGCCGCAGGATTTGCGTCCGCTGGCGTTCCAGGCACAGTACCGCGAACTGGCGGCCATGGTGGAGGCCCTGAACGCGCTGATGCTGCGGGTCGACAAGAGCGCCGCCCGTGAACGCAGTTTCATCGCCGACGCGGCGCACGAACTGCGCACGCCGCTGGCCGCCATGCGGGTGAACGTGGAGGCCCTGCTGGTCCAGGCCGGGTCCGTGCGCGACAAGCAGCTGCTGAGCGGCATCGTCAGCAGCGCGCGGCGCGCCACCCGGCTGGTGAGCCAGCTGCTGACGCTGATGCGCAGCGACGCCATCGCCGGCGACGCGTCCGAGCGCGTGGCGTTGGACGAGTTGTTGCAGGACCGGCTGGCCGCGCTGTCCGGCCTGGCCGCCGTGCGCTGGGTGGAGCTGGAGCTGTCTGCCGAGCCTGGCTTTACGGTCTGCGGCCAGCGCGAGAGCCTGATTTCTCTGGTGGACAATGTGGTGGAGAATGCCATCAAGTATGGGCCGGGCGGCGGCGTGGTGCGGGTGGCGCTGCGGCGCGCGGGCCAGGGCGCATCCGTGCAGGAGGCGGTGCTGACGGTGGAGGACCAAGGGCCGGGCATTGCGCCGGCGCTGCGTGAGCGTGTGTTCGACCGCTTTTTCCGCGATCCTGCGCAAACCCAAAGCGGCAGCGGCCTGGGCCTGGCGATCGCGCAGGCCGCCGCAGCCCGGCACGGCGGCCGGATTGCACTGCTGGACGGGGAAGGCGGCGGCTTGCTGGTGGAAGTGAGATTGCCGCTGGCGGCTTGAGTTGATGCCGGAGTCAGCGCTTCTGGCGGGAATTCATCTTGTCGATCAGCTTGGCCAGGTCGTCCTGCATGGAGGCGGACATGTTCAGGAACTGGCAGCCGATCTGCACCTGCTCGCCGAGCAGGAAGGAGCGGTAGGTGCGCGACAGGCGGATTTCCAGGTCGGCGATAATCACCGCGTCCGGCCCCAGCTCCAGGCGCACGCGCTGCAGTTTGCGGCCCACGTGCAGGCCCTGCGAGTCACGCGGTGCGCAGCGCATGCCCACACCGCCTTGCGAAAAGTCGTATAACTGCAACTCGTAAGGCTTGCCGTTCAGGACAAACGAGGCCGTGAAGTACACCCCCAGCGGCGTTTCCAGCCGCGCCGTGGCGCGCCGGTTCAGCACCTGGCAGCGCTCGGGAAACTCCAGCGGGATCAGGTGCGGCTGCTCGGGCAGCGAATTCCAGGCCGGGCCGGGCAGGGTAAACTGGATTTTGGCGCTGCGCAGCCAGGCCACAAACGTGGCGCCGCCGGGGGGAATGGTTTCGCCCTCGTTCAGCTCCAGCACGAAATGCGGCTGGTCCGGCGACACCGACAGGATGCGCGCCATCACCACTTCCGTACTCATGGCCGGGTAGACGGAGACCGCGTCGCCGTTTTCCGCCAGTACGGTCAGCGAATCGCCGATGTCGTCGACATCCGTTATTTCGTGCGGCTTGGAGCCCGCAGCAATGGGCTCGACCGCGTCTTGCAGCGCGGGTGGGCCTTTACGGAAGTCGTTAGGAATTGGATCATTCACAGCAGCAAGTCTCTATAAGGGCGGTTCACCGGCCGGTCCCGGTAGTTTACAAGCATATCAGGACTTTGGCTTGCCAAATAGCAAGGAAATATAGCGTACACGGCACGTTGTGGTTAAAATTGCTCGTCAGCCTTCAGATAGCGCCACTGGCCTTCCGGCAAGTTGCCCAGCTTGACCTTGCCGATGCGCACACGCTTCAGTCCGACTACGCGCAGCCCTACCATATCGCACATGCGGCGGATCTGGCGCTTTTTACCTTCGCGCAGGGTAAAACTGAGCTGGTCGTCGTTCTGCCAGCGCACTTTGGCCGGCAGCAGGGGCTTGCCGTCCATCCATAGGCCGTGATTCAGCTTCTTCAGGTCCGCGTCCGGCAGCTTGCCTTCCTTGGTGTACTGTACCCGCACCAGGTATTCCTTGTCGACGCTGGTATGTTCGCCGATCAGGGTCTTGGCCACGCGGCCGTCCTGTGTCAGCACCAGCAGGCCGACCGAATCGATGTCCAGGCGGCCGGCGGGGACCAGGCTGCGCAGCTGGGTGGGATGGAAATTCTCGGGCGCGTCGCACTCGGCCCAGCGGTTCTCCGGCTTGATCAGCGCCACGGCGGGCGTGTAGCCGTCCTCAGCCTGTCCGCTGACGTAGCCGACAGGCTTGTTGATCAGGATGGTGACGCGCTTGGACTGCTCGGCGGCAGCCTGGCGCTCGACGGTGACGCGCTGGCTCGGATAGATCTTGGTGCCCAGTTCGGACACCACCTGGCCGTCCACGCGCACCCAGCCGCGCGCGATCCATTCATCGGCTTCGCGGCGGGAGCACAGGCCCAGTTCGGACATGCGTTTGGACAGGCGTAAGAGTTCTTCAGACATTGTTCTTGTTTCGTTCGTTGTTGGCGGGTTACGCTGCGCTAACCCGCCCTACGGAATTATTATTTGCTCATTGTAGGGCGGGTTAGGCGCAGCCGTAACCCGCCATGGTTTTAAACCTTGAGCGCTTCCAGTAAATCGGTTTCCAGCTGGAGCTGGTTGCGTGCGTTGTTGAGCGCGGCGCCATCGACGAGGAACACGTCCTCGACCCGCTCGCCCAAGGTCATCACCTTGGCCGTGTGCAGGTTGATGCGGTATCTGGTCAGCACATTGGCGATCGAATACAGCAAGCCGGTGCGGTCGTTGGCCGCCACCGACAGCAGGTAGTACTGGCCCCGTTCGTCCGGCCGCAGGTCCACGGTCGGCTGGATGGGGAAGGTGCGCGACAGGCGCGACAGGCGGCCCTTGGTGGGCGACGGCAGTTCGGCCTGCGACTGCAGCAGCTCGCACAGCTCGTGTTCGATCAGGCTGATGATATCGCGGTAGCTCTTGGCGAAGTTCTGCTCCGTCACCAGGAAGGTGTCCAGCGCGTAGCCGTGGCGCGTGGTGTGGATCTTGGCGTCCAGGATGCTGAAGTTCTTGCGGTCGAAATAGCTGCAGATGCGCGCGAACAGGTCGGGCTGGTCCTGCACATACACGGCCACCTGCAGGCCTTCGCCTATCGGCGCCAAACGGCATTTCACCACCGGCTTGGCGCTGTCCAGGCGGTCGTACAGGGCGCGGGTTTGCCAGGCGATGTCGGACGCGTCGTGGCGCAGGAAGTAGGCCATGTCGAGCTGCTTCCACAGCGGCTCGTGCGCGTCCGGCGCCAGGCCGTACAGGCGCAGCGTGGCCAGCGCTTCCTGCTGGCGGTTCTTCAGTTCGCGGTCGGCCGAATGCGGCTCGCCGCCCAGCACGCGCAGGGTGATGCGGTACAGGTCTTCCAGCAGCTTGGCCTTCCAGGCGTTCCACACTTTCGGGCTGGTGCCGCGGATGTCGGACACGGTCAGCAGGTAGAGCGCGGTCAGGTGGCGTTCGTCCTTCACCAGCTTGGCGAAGGCTTCGATCACGTCCGGGTCCGACAGGTCCTGCTTCTGCGCCACTTGCGACATGGTCAGGTGCTGCTCCACCAGGAAGGTCACCAGTTCGGTGTCCTCCGCGCTCATGCCGTGGTCCTGGCAGAACTGCGTGGCGTCGGCCACGCCCAGCTTGGAGTGGTCGCCGCCCCGGCCCTTGGCGATGTCGTGGAACAGCGCCGCCACGTACAGCAGCCAGTGGTTGGGGAAGTTCGCCATCAGCTGGCTGCAGAACGGGTATTCGTGCGCATGCTCGGTCATCGTGAAGCGGCGCATATTGCGCACCACCATCAGGATGTGCTGGTCCACCGTGTAGACGTGGAACAGGTCGTGCTGCATCTGGCCCACGATCTTGCGGAAGTTGGGCAGGTAGCGGCCCAGCAGCGACTGCTCGTTCATGCGCCGCAGCGCGTGCAGCATGCCCACCGGCGCCTGCAGGATGCGCAGGAAGTAGGCGCGGTTGACCGGATCGTGGCGGAAGGCCGCATCGATCTTGAAGCGTTCGTGCCACAGCGCGCGCGTGGTGCGGGCCGTCATGCCTTTCAGGGCAGGGCGCTCGGTCATCAGCACGAATACTTCCAGCATGGCCGACGGCGTTTTTTCAAACGTGTCGTCCGCCACCATGTCGATAAAGCCGTTCACTTCGTTGAAGCGGGCGTTGATGGGCGTGGGCTCGCAGGGCTGCGGGAACAGGCGTGCCTCGATGTTCTGCAGCAGGATGGAGTTGAGTTGGGTCACCGTCTTGGCGGCCCAGTAGTAGCGCTGCATCAGGAACTCGCTGGCGCGGCGCATGTTCGGGCCGCTGCCTTGCGTGGTCAGGCCCAGCGTTTCGGCGATAGCGGTCTGCACGTCGAACACCAGGCGGTCCTCGCGGCGGCCGGCGTGCAGGTGCAGCCGCACGCGGATGTCCTTGAAGGCGCGCTCCTTTTCCATCAGCTGCTTCGCCTCGGTCTGGGTGATGAAGCCGCCGGTGGCCAGCGTGCGCCAGGAACTGGCCAGGCCCGCCGCTTTCACCATCCACAGGATCACCTGCAGGTCGCGCAGGCCGCCGGGGCTTTCCTTGCAGTTGGGCTCCAGGCTGAAGGGCGTGTCCTCGTACTTGGCGTGGCGCTGCTTCATTTCCAGCATCTTCGCGTGGAAGAAGGCTTGCGGGTCCATCTGCGCGTTGTAGCGCGTTTGCATTTCCTCGAACAGCGCCTGGTTGCCGCACACCAGGCGCGATTCCAGCAAGCTGGTTTGCACCGTGATGTCGGCCTGCGACTCGCTCATGCACTCGTCCACCGTGCGGATGCTGGAACCGATTTCCAGGCCCAGGTCCCACAGCAGCTGCACCAGCTCTTCCAGGCGGGCGCGGGTGTCCGCGTCCGGCGCCTGGTGCAGCAGGATCAGCAGGTCGACGTCGGAATAAGGGAAAAGCTCGCCGCGCCCGAATCCGCCCACCGCCACCAGCGCGGATTCGGGCGGCAGCGCCGCTTCCTGCCATGCCGTTGACAGCACGCCGTCGACCACCTGGCGCAGGTTGCGCAGCAGTTTCTCGGGCATGCCGTCCTCGCGGAAACCGGCGATGACGGTCTGGCGGCCAGATTTGAGCTGGCTTTTCAGCTGCTCACGCAGCTCCTTCTTCATGGCGGCAGCGGGCATGCTGGGATCAGGCGGCGGCAGCGGCGGCGGTTTGCGCGGCGATGAACGCCGGCGGCGGCGGGCTGCCAGCAGACAAGGTGAGGATTTCGTAGCCGGTTTCGGTCACCAGCACGGTGTGCTCCCACTGCGCGGACAGGCTGCGGTCCTTGGTCTTGATGGTCCAGCCGTCGTTCATTTCGCGGATTTCGCGGCGGCCGGCGTTGATCATCGGCTCGATGGTGAAAATCATGCCGGCCTTCAGCTCGTCCAGGGTGCCGGGGCGGCCGTAGTGCAGCACTTGCGGCTCGGTGTGGAACACCTTGCCGATGCCGTGGCCGCAGAACTCGCGCACCACGCTGTAGCCCGCTTTTTCAGCGTGCTGCTGGATGGCGTGGCCGATATCGCCCAGGTGGGCGCCCGGCTTGACCTTGGCAATGCCCAGCCACATGCATTCGTAGGTGATGTCGGACAGGCGCTTGGCCAGGATGGACGGTTCGCCGATGAAGAACATGCGGCTGTTGTCGCCATGGTAGCCGTCCTTGATGACGGTGATGTCCAGGTTCACCACGTCGCCGTTTTTCAGCACCTTGTCGCCCGGAATGCCGTGGCAGATCACGTCGTTGACGGAGGTGCAGATGGCTTTCGGATAGGGGGTGTAGCCGGGCGGGCAGTAGTTCAGCGGCGCAGGGATGGAACCTTGCACGTTGACCATGTATTCGTGGCACAGGCGGTCGAGTTCGCCGGTGGTGACGCCGGGTTTGACGAAGGGAGTGATGTAATCCAGCACTTCGGAGCCGAGGCGGCCGGCAACGCGCATGCCTTCGATGTCTTCGGCGGAATTAATGGTAATAGCCATGGGGTAGGGAATCTGTGAGAAATGTATAGGTGAAATTATAAACGACCCACCATCTTCTCGCGGGATTCATGTCGTTGCCGTATAGGCAAGCCCGGATTGCCCAGCCCCAGGCCGCTGGATGCTACTGAAACACGTAGCCGGACACCTTCAATGTCCCATCGCATTTGTTACTTATACATGCTGGTCGAGGAAGACCGGGTTGCCATCCGGGTCCAGCAGGATGGCGTAGGCCGGGCCGGTGGTGGTTTCGTCGGCTTCGGCGGTGAAGGCGACGCCCTGCGCTTTGAGCTGGCGCTGGATCTCGCGCACGTCGGTGAACTCGCCGAGCTGCTGCGCGTCCTGGTCCCAGCCGGGATTGAAGGTCAGGGTGTTTTTATCGAGCATGCCCTGGAACAGGCCGATGATGTGCTCGCCATTCTTGAGGATGACCCATTTGTTGGCAACGTCGCCGCCAAAGGGCTTGAAGCCCAGCTTTTCGTAGAACGCCAGCGATGCCTCGATGTCTTTAACCGCCAGGCTGAGCGAGAATGCGCCGAGTTTCATGTCGTCTCCATGGATGTGGTTAAGCTGATAATACTACAGCCAAGCCGGGCGTCTATGGCATGATGGAATACTTTAATTTGCGAGAGTAGTAATATGCGCATATATGCTGCCGCGCTGGGCATGGCCTTGCTGATGTTGCTGGGCCGGGCGCAGGGCGCCGAATCCGCGCCGCCGATCGAGCTGACGCCGCTCCAGGTCGCGCCGCAGGTCTATTATTTCCAGGGCCAGGCCGGCATGGCAAGCGCGGCGAACAAGGGCTTTATGTCGAACGCCGGTTTTGTCGTCACCCGCGACGGGGTGGTGGTGTTCGACGCGCTGGCCACGCCGGTGCTGGGCGCGGCCATGCTCAAGGCCATCGCACGCGTGACCGCGCAGCCGGTGCGCCGGATAATCGTGAGCCATTACCACGCCGACCATTTCTACGGCCTGCAAGCGCTCAAGCAGCCCGGTGTCGAAATCTGGGCGCACGGCGCGGGCAAGACCACGCTGGCGTCCGACTTCACGCGGACCCGGCTGGCGGAGCGCCGCACGTCACTGGCGCCGTGGGTGGATGCCGATACGCGGCTGCTGCCCGCCGACCGCTGGCTGGACTTCGGCAAGGACAAGACCGTCAAATTCGAACTGGGCGGCACGCATTTCACGCTGCTGGACGTGGGCGGTGCGCACTCGCCGGAAGACCTGATGCTCTACGTGGAGGACGCGAAAGTGCTGTTCGCGGGCGACCTGTTCTTCACCGGCCGCATCCCTTTCGTCGGCGACGCCGACAGCAAGGCCTGGCTGCAGGCGCTGGCGCGCTTCCCCGCCGGCCCCAAGGTGGTGATCCCCGGCCACGGCCCGGCGTCCACCAATCCGCAGGCCGACCTGGCGCTGACCACCAGCTATCTGCTCTACCTGCGCGAGCAGATGGGCAAGGCGGTGGCGGACATGCAGACCTTCGACGAAGCCTACCAGGCGGTGGACTGGCGCCGCTTTGAGCAGTATCCTGCGTTCAAGGAAGCCAATCGCATCAATGCCTACGGCACCTATCTGCTGCTTGAGCGCGAAAGCCTGGGCAAACAATAAAATCAACCTGAGGAGAAGTTCATGAAGCTGTTGCGTTATTTTGTCGCCGTACTGTTTGCGCTGTTCGCCGTGACCGGCATGGCGGCAACGCCAATCAAGGTGGTCTACCACATCAACAATAGCGACGCGGCCACCGGTGCGCTGAACAACATCCGCAACCACCTGAACGCCAGCCCCGGCGCGAAGATCGTCGTGGTCACGCACGGCCCCGGCATCGATTTTTTGCTGGACGGCGCGAAGAACGCCAACGGCAATCCCTACGATATCCCGGTGCAGGAGCTGGCCGACCGGGGCGTGGAATTCCGCGTCTGCAAAAACACGCTCGATGCGCGCAAGCTGGACAAGTCCAAGCTGCTGCCGGAAGCGAAGATTGTGCCGTCCGGCGTGGCCGAGGTGGCGCGGCTGCAGGCGGAAGAGGGCTTTGTCTACCTGAAGCCTTGATATAATTGCTCTCCCTACCGTCGATGAGATTTCCGTGGATAACAGCTTAAGCAAAGAGCAGATGGCCGAATTGTTCGAGGAAGTGTCGAACGTCTTCTTTTTGCTGTCCGAACCCACGCGCCTGAAAATCCTGCATAGCCTGTGCCACGGCGAACGCGCCGTGAATGACATCGTGACCGAGATCGAAGCCAGCCAGGCCAATGTGTCGCGCCAGATCAATATGCTGTTCCGCGCCAAGATCCTGGCGCGGCGCAAGGAAGGCACCCAGGTCTACTACCGCATCGACGATCCGGCCACGCTGGGCATTTGCCAGAGCGTGTGCGCCCGCGTGAGCGCCGACATCCTGGCCCGCAGTGCAAGCCGGCCGGAAGCGCAAGCCCCCCTCGCTACAGCCAGCGCCTGAATCCGCTGCATTTTTGCCACACTGCAAAAACGTTTCGCAAATATGCGTGATTAGTCATATACTCCAGTTTGACGCGGTTATGACCGACGTGAATAAGAACAAGGAGACGGCATGACCGGCGAAGTAGCGAAGGCGGGACGCATCCTGCGCGCCCCCGAGAATTTTGTGGACAGCCAGCTGGCGCTGGATATCACCAGCAAAGGCCTGGACGAGCAGCGGCGCGGCTTCCTGCGCAAAAGCTTCCTGGCGGCCGGCGCGGCCCTGGCCAGCGGCACTGCCTACGGCCAGGCGGCCGGCGGCGATCCTGCCATCCTGACCCTGCCCGAGCATTCCAGAACGCTGGGCAAGCCAGTGGCGGCCAACCCTTACGGCATGCCGTCGCGCTTTGAAGGCGCGCTGCAGCGCCGCGAGTCGCCGGGGCTGACCCGCGTGAATGCGGCCTCGGTCTCGTTCACGCCGCTGCAAAGCCTGTTCGGCATCATCACCCCCAGCGGCCTGCATTTCGAGCGCCACCACCAGGGCTGGCATGACATCGACCCCGCCCAGCACCGCCTGATGGTGAATGGCCTGGTGCGCCAGCAAAAGGTCTACACCATGGACGACCTGATGCGCTTGCCGTCGGTCTCGCGCATGCACTTCATTGAATGCGGCGCCAATACGGCCATGGAGTGGGGCAATGTGGCGGTGCCGTCGGTGCAGTACTCGCACGGCATGCTGAGCTGCAGCGAATTCACCGGCGTGCCGCTCTCGGTGCTGCTGGACGACTGCGGCTACGACAAGAAGACCGCCCGCTTCGTGCTGGCGGAGGGGGCGGACGGTTCCGGCATGACGCGCACCATTTCCATCGACCGCGCGCTGGACGACGTGCTGGTGGCCTGGGGCATGAACGGCGAGATGCTGCGTCCCGAAAACGGTTATCCGCTGCGGCTGGTGGTGCCGGGTGTGCAGGGCGTGTCCTGGGTGAAGTGGCTGCGCCGCATTGAAGTGGGCGACCAGCCCTATGCCGCCAAGGACGAGGCCATACACTATGTCGACGCCATGCCGGACGGGATGTACCGGCAGTACACCTCCATCCAGGAGTGCAAATCCGTTATCACCACGCCCTCGGCGGGCCAGCGCCTGCTGGATACGGGCTTCTACAACATCACCGGGCTGGCCTGGTCCGGGCGGGGCAAGATCAAGCGCGTGGACGTGTCCACGGACGGCGGCCGCAACTGGCGCACGGCGCGGCTGGAGTCGCCGGTGCTGTCCAAGTGCCTGACGCGCTTCAATATCGACTGGACCTGGGACGGCGCGCCGGCCGTGCTGCAAGCGCGCGCCATCGACGAAACCGGCTATGTGCAGCCGAAGATCAACGAGCTACGTGCTGTACGCGGCACGCGCTCCATTTATCACAACAACGCCATCCAGTCGTGGCAAGTGGCTGCGTCCGGGGAGGTGTCGAATGTCCAGGTTTATTAAAGCCGCCGTGGCGCTGCTGTGCGCCGCCGCTTCGTGCACGCTGCTGGCCGCGCCGCCTTACGCGAACGTGGGCCGCAGCGCCACGCCGCAGGAGGTGGCTGCGTGGGATATCGACGTGCGGCCGGACTTCAAGGGTTTGCCCAAGGGCTCGGGCAGCGTGGTCAAGGGCATGGAAGTCTGGGAGGGCAAGTGCGCTTCCTGCCACGGCACGTTTGGCGAATCGAATGAGGTGTTTACGCCAATTGTGGGCGGTACAAGCAAGGAAGATGTCAAGTCCGGCCGCGTGGCGTCGCTGCGCGACAACAAGCAACCGCAGCGCACCACCATGATGAAGGTGGCAACCGTCTCCACACTGTGGGACTATATCAACCGCGCCATGCCCTGGACTGCGCCCAAGAGCCTGACCACCGAGGAGGTTTATGCGGTGACCGCCTATATCCTGAACATGGCGGAAGTGGTGCCGGACGATTTTGTCCTGTCGGATAGGAATATCGCCGATGTGCAGGCGCGCATGCCGAACCGGAATGGCATGACGCAGGCGCATGGCATGTGGGAAGTGAAGGGCAAGGCCGATGTGCGCAGCACCGCCTGCATGAGCAACTGCGGCGAGGTCAAGCTGCGCTCGGAACTGCCGGCGGCGGCGCGCAATGTGCATGGCGATTTGTCGGCGCAGAACCGCAGCTTTGGCGCGGTGCGCGGCGTGGATACCACGCAGCCCTCGCCGACGGCGGCGCTGGTTGGCAAGGCTCCGGTGGCTGCAGGCGCTCCGGCTTCCGCCGTCGCCGCGGCTGCGGCGGCACCCGCAAAGGCGAGTGCTGGCGCTAGTGCGCAGGCGCTGGCCAAGCAGAACGCCTGCATGGCTTGCCACGGCGTGGGCAACAAGATAGTCGGCCCGGCGCTGCGCGACATCGCGGCCAAATACAAGGGCGACGCTGGCGCTGCGCAGCGCCTGGCGGGCAAGGTGAAGGCGGGCAGTTCCGGCGCCTGGGGACCGGTTCCCATGCCGGCGCAGGCTCATTTGAAGGACGAGGACATTGCAGCAATCGTCGGCTGGATACTGGACGGCGCAAAGTAAGCGCAATCAGGTACCTGCCGGATTTATAACAACGGAGACAACTATGAATCAGAACCGACGTGATGCCCTGCGCATTGCTTCCATCTTCGGCCTCGCGGTGACCGCCGGCCTGCTCAAGCCGAGCGACGTCTTCGCCGCCGACTGGCAGGCGAGCATGTTCGACGCCAAATCGCTGGACGCGGCATTGAAAGCCATGGGCGGCGACTCCTTCAGCGCAAGCACCGACGTGGCCATCACAGGCCCGGACATCGCCGAAAACGGCGCCGTGGTGCCGGTATCGGTATCGAGCAATGTGCCGAACACCGAGATGATCGCCATCCTGGTTGAAAAGAACCCCAATCCGCTGTCGGCCAGCTTCAAGATCCCGGCCGGCACCGAGGCTGCCGTGAGCACCCGCGTCAAGATGGGCAGCACCTCGAACGTGCACGCGCTGGTCAAGGCGGACGGCAAATGGTTCGTCGCCAGCAAGGAAATCAAGGTCACCCTCGGCGGCTGCGGCGGCTGATTAACCCAATATAAGGAAGACATCATGGGCAATCCAATGCGCATCCGCGCCAACGCCACCGGCGATACGGTGGAAGTGAAAGTACTGATACGCCACGACATGGAAACCGGCCAGCGCAAGGACGCGGCAGGCCAGGCCGTGCCTGCGCACTTTATCCAGACCCTGGTCGCCACCTGCAAAGACAAGGTCGTGCTGGACGCGCAGTTCGGCACCTCCATCTCCAAAGATCCTTTCCTGTCCTTCAAGTTCAAGGGCGGCGCCAAGGGTGACAAGGTCGCCATCAAATGGACCGACAACAAGGGCGACAGCCGCACCGACGAAGTAGTGGTCGCCTGAGCGAGCATTAGACGCAGCACGAGCAAGTGGCGCAGACCACCCACCTGACAAGAAACGGAGATGCAATGAAACGGACGAGCTCCTACCTGATGGCCGCACTGGCCCTGTCCGCGCTGGGCACCGCCCTGGCGCAGACATCGGCCACCGATGAAATCGCGAAGTACCGGCAGCTGCTGGCCGACGGCAATCCCGCCGAGCTGTGGGAAATGCGCGGCGAGGAACTGTGGAACAAAAAGGACGGCCCGCGCGAGGCCACGCTGGAAAAGTGCGACCTGGGCAAGGGGCCTGGTGTGCTGAAAGGCGCCTACGTTGAATTGCCGCGCTACTTCAAGGACGTCAACAAGGTGATGGACCTGGAGCAGCGCCTGGTGCACTGCCGCGTCACCTTGCAGGGGCTGACGCTGGAGCAGGCCACCAAGACGCCGTTCGGCTCCACCGCCAACCAGTCCGATATCGAAGCGCTGGTGTCCTATATCACCGCGCAATCGAAGGGCATGAAGATGGCCGTCTCCACACGCCACCCGCAGGAAAAGGCGGCCTACGAGATCGGCAAGAAGATGTTCTTCTACCGTGGCGGCGCGCACGACTTTGCCTGCGCCACCTGCCACTCGGCGAACGGCCAGCGCATCCGGCTGCAGGAGCTGCCGAATATCCTGAACAAGTCCAACGCGCAGGCGGCTTACACCACCTGGCCGGCGTACCGCGTGTCGCAAGGCGAAGTGCGCACCATGCAGCATCGCCTCAACGACTGCTTCCGCCAGCAGCGTTTCCCGGAGCCGGTGTACGGTTCGGACCTTATCACCGCGCTGACCATGTTCCTGGCCAAGAACGCCGACGGCGGCACCTACAACGCACCAGCGCTGAAGCGCTAAGGAGACCAGCATGATCCATAGCGTAAACCGCAGCGCAAAACACGGCATCCTGTTGCTGGCCGCCGCCTTCGGACTGGCAGCCCAGCCGGTGCAGGCCGCCGACTACGGCAAGCAGGCGCACGAGCTGATGAAGGCGGACTTCCGCTCCAAAGGCCCGGCCACCGTGGAAGGCGTGTTGCAGCAGGACGAGGCGCAGCGCCTGTGCAGCGAATACCCGGCGCAGGACAAGCGCCCCAAGAAACTGGCGGCCAAGCTGGAGGCCGACCAGCTCAAGCTGGTGAAGTATCCGTCCGACGACAAGTACCTCGGCCGCTGGCAGGAAGGCGAGAAGATCGCCCAGAGCGGCCGTGGCATGCAGTCCTCCGACAAGGTGGGCTCGCCGAACGGCGGCAATTGCTACGCCTGCCACCAGTTGAGCAAGCAGGAAATCTCCTTCGGTAACATCGGCCCCTCGCTGTACCAGTACGGCAAGCTGCGCGGCCAGAGCGAGGCAATCCTGAAATACACCTGGGCCAAGGTGTACAACTCGCAGGCCTACAACGCCTGCTCCAACATGCCGCGCTTCGGCCACAAGGGCATCCTCGACGAGCAGCAGCTGAAAGACGTGATGGCGCTGCTGCTGGATCCGGAATCCCCGGTCAACAAGGACTGACGCGCATGGGCATGAATCGACGCGACTTCGTCCAGGTGCTGGGCATTGCCGCCGCCGGCGGCATGGCGATCAATTCCCGGGGCGCGCTGGCGGCGCAGTCGGCCGACGTGCTGTACAAGCTGCCGCGCTACGGCAATGTGCACTTCATGCACTTCACCGATTGCCACGCGCAGCTCAAGCCGGTCTACTTCCGCGAGCCCAGCGTGAATCTGGGCCTGGGCGATGCGCAGGGAAAAATGCCGCACCTGGTGGGCGACCACCTTCTGCGCGCGGTGGGCGTGCAGCCGAACACGCCGGAAGCCTATGCCTTCAGCAGCCTGAATTTTGAACGCGCCGCAGCGACTTATGGCAAGGTGGGCGGCTTCGCGCACCTGGCCACGCTGGTCAAGCGCGTCAGGGCGTCGCGCCCCGGCGCGCTGCTGCTGGACGGCGGCGACACCTGGCAAGGCTCGGCCACCGCTCTGTGGACCAAGGGCCAGGACATGGTGGACGCCTGCCTGGCGCTGGGCGTGGACGTGATGACTGCGCACTGGGAAATGACGCTGGGCGACAAGCGGGTGCAGGAAATCGTCGACAAGGACTTCAAGGGCAAGGTGGATTTCGTCGCCCAGAACATCAAGACCAATGACTTCGGCGACCAGGTGTTCAGCCCCTACACCATGAAGGAGATGAACGGCGTGCAGGTGGCCGTGATAGGCCAGGCCTTCCCGTACACGCCCATCGCCAACCCGCGCCACTTCATTCCCGACTGGAGCTTCGGCATCCAGGAAGAGAATATGCAGAAGACCGTGGACGATGCGCGCGCCAAAGGCGCCAAGGTGGTGGTGGTGCTGTCGCATAACGGCATGGACGTGGACTTGAAGATGGCCTCGCGCGTGCGCGGCATCGACGCCATCATGGGCGGGCATACGCACGACGGCATGCCTGCGCCTGTCATCGTCAGCAATGGCGGCGGCAAGACGCTGGTGACCAACGCTGGCAGCAACAGCAAATTCCTCGGCGTGCTGGACTTCGACGTGCGCGGCGGCCAGGTGCAGGGCTATCAATACAAGCTGCTGCCGGTGTTCTCGAACATTCTGCCGGCGGACAAGGACATGGACGCGCTGATTAACCGCATCCGCGCGCCATATGAAGGCAAGCTGAATGAGCGGCTGGCGGTCACCGAGGGCACCTTGTACCGCCGGGGCAATTTCAACGGCAGCTTCGACCAGCTGATCGTGGATGCGCTGATGGACGTCAAGCAGGCTGAAATCGCGTTCTCGCCGGGCTTCCGCTGGGGCACGTCGCTGCTGCCGAACAGCCCCGTGCTGATGGAGCATCTGATGGACCAAACCGCCACCACGTATTCGCACACCACGGTGTCCGAGTTGAGCGGGGCGACCATCAAGACCATCATGGAGGACGTTGCGGACAATTTGTTCAATCCGGACCCGTACTACCAGCAGGGCGGGGACATGGTGAGGGTAGGGGGCATGACCTATGCCATCGACCCGAATGCGAAGATGGGCGGGCGGATACAGGACATGCGCCTGAACGGCAAGCCGATAGACGCGGCCAAGGTGTACAAGGTGGCCGGCTGGGCGCCGGTGGCAGAAGGCGCCAGCGGCGAGCCTGTGTGGGACGTGGTGGCGACCTGGCTGCGCAGCCAGAAGACGGTCAAGCCGCGCAAACTGAACGCGCCGCGCCTGATCGGCGTGCAGGGCAATCCGGGCTTGCTGTCATGATGCGGACGCTGGCCGCTTGCATGCTGGCCGGCTTGCTGATGGCGTCTGCCGTCGGCGCGCATGCCGCTGTGAGCCTGCCGGCGTTCAAGACGCTTGAGGGCAGGGTAGTGAATCCCGGAAGTTTGGCGGGCAAGGCCACGGTGGTTGCGCTCTTTTCCAGCACCTGTCCGTTCTGCGCGAACGAGGCGCCCAAGCTGCAGAAGCTGTACCGCGAGAATCGGCAGGTGCTTGAGGTTGTCGCCGTCAATATCGAGGCGGGCGATCCTGCGCAGGCGACCAAAGCCGCCGCGTGGGTGAAGAGGTTTGGGTTGACCCATGCCGTCACGCTGGACTACCGGGCCTTCGAGGCCGTGCTTGGCAAGCTGAAGGGCATTCCGGCGCTGTACGTGTTCGACCGGCAGGGCAAGCTCGTAAGGAGCGAAATAGGCGAGATGCTTGATGAGGATTTCGACGACATCGCCCGCGAGGCGCAGCGCGCAGCTGCCGGCGCCGCAACCGCCAGCGCCGCCGCCCATGCCGGTGAGCCAGCCGTCTCTCTTGCATTGGACCTGCGGCGCGACGCGCAGCTTGCCGCGCGCGCGGGCATGCCGCTGGTGCTGTTCTTCACGCTGCCGGACTGCCGCCATTGCCATACCGTCCGCCACAGCTACCTGGCCCCTTTGCCGGGCAGCGCCTACGTAATCAGGGAAATTGAGGTCAACGGCAGCCGCGCCGTGACCGCGCTCGATGGCGCGGCCACTACCCACGCCGCGCTGGCCAAGCGCTTAGGTGTCCAATTCGCGCCGACCGTCCTGTTTGTCGGCCCCGCTGGCGAGGAACTCGCGCCGCCGCTGAAAGGCGGCGACACCGCCGGCATGTACGGCGCCTATCTGGACGCCCGTTTTGCCGCAGCCAAGCAAGCCATCACCGCCTCCGCCACTCCCGCCAAAGAAAGAAAAGCCCCATGAAGAACGCCATCGCCAGCATGCTGGCCGCCGCAGCCTTGCTGGGTGCTGCTTCCTCCGCACTCGCCAGCGAGAACGCCGCCGCAACTGCCGCTGCCAGCACCGCTAGCGAAGCGAGTTACGCCGTCCGCCTGATGACACCGGAAACCGCGCTCAAGGCTGCATCGGCGGCGTTGGCGTCCTGCCGCAGTGCGGGTTTCCAGGTGGCGGTGGCCGTGGTGGACCGCAGCGGCTTGATCCAGGCCGTGCTGCGCGACCGCTTTGCAGGCGCGCACACGCCGGAGACGGCCATCAACAAGGCCTGGACCGCCGCCAGCTTCAAAATGAACACCACCGCGCTGGCACAGGCCACGCAGTCCGGCACGGCCTCCAGCGGCATCCGCCAGATACCGCGCGTGACGGCGGTGGGCGGCGGCTTGCTGATCGAAGCGGCCGGCGCGCCATACGGCGCCATCGGCGTTTCCGGCGCCCCTGCCGGGGACCTGGACGACAAGTGCGCCCGCGCGGGTCTGGACGCCGTTCTGGACGACCTGAACCTCTGATTGCGCGGCGCGGCGCTTGCGCAGTTCGCGTCCAGCCACTATTCTCGCTGTTTGCTAGCCAGATAAGGGCGCGGACATGCGCAGCTCCATCCGAATTCATGCCATTTTCCTGGCGGCCGCTTGCTGCCTGGCCGCCGCCGCGTGTACGACCGGCACGGCCACGACCGGCGCCGCAGCGAGCCCTGTAGCCATGCCGCCCGCCCAAGCCGCCAGCCAAGCGGGTACGGCAGCGGGCATCACCTGGGCGCGCAAGGTGCAGCCCGGCGTGACGGTGACCGAAATCGAAGAAGCCTTCGCCAGCGTCGCTGCCGAGGATAATATCCGTGCGGTAGGCGAGCTGGCGCTGTCGAAGGAACTGGAACTGCGCTCCGGCCAGCCCGGCAAATTCCTCAAGGTCTATTCCTACTGCGACCCGGCCGCAGCCCGCCTGATGGTCGACTTCAACCCCGCCATGTCCGCGCTGCTGCCATGCCGGATCTCGGTGGTCGAGCAGGAAGACGGCCTGTGGATCTACACCATGAACATGGATATGCTGATCGGCATGCAGGGCACGATGCCGCCGCCGGTCGCCGAGACTGCCCGGCGCGTGCGTGCCAGCATCCTGAAAATGCTGGACCGCGCCGCGCGCGGCGAATTCTGACGGAAGTCCTGACATGTATATACCAGCCCACTTTGAGGAGTCCCGCCCGGACGTGCTGCACGACTTTATCCGCCAGCACCCATTCGGCATGCTGGTGACACACGGCGCAGCGGGGCTGGACGCCAACCACCTGCCGTTCGAGCTTGACCCGGCCGCCGGCGGAAAGGGCGTGCTGACCTCGCACGTGGCGCGCGCCAACCCGGTCTGGCAGGAACTGTCCAGCGGCGGCGAAGTGCTGGTTGTCTTTCGCGCGGGCGACGCCTACATCTCGCCCAACTGGTATCCCAGCAAGCAGGAGACCCACAAACAGGTGCCAACGTGGAATTACATGGTGGTCCATGTCCACGGCAAGGTAACGGTGCGGGATGACGAGCGCTTTGTGCGCGGCGTGGTCGGGCGCCTGACCCGCACCCATGAAGCCGCCCAGCCCCGGCCCTGGAAGATGGCCGACGCCCCGAAAGACTATCTGGACCAGATGCTCAAGGCCATCGTCGGCCTGGAGATAGAAATCACCCGCATCGAAGGCAAGTACAAGCTCAGCCAGAATAAAGATATCAAAGATATAAGCTCGGCCGCCGAAGCGCTGCAGGCCCAGGGAGAGCGCCAGGTCAGCGCGGCCATGCTGGCCGCCGTCAAAGACTAGGACAGCCGCCCAAAGGTCAGGAACAGCCACGCCGCCGTAATCACCACCATGCCGGAAATGGTGACGCAGGACCAGGTGAAGAACCAGGCCGACAGCAACGTGGCCTGCAGCGCGCGCTCGAACAGGAAGCCCAGCGCGAAATCGAAGGCCGCCACCACCGACCAGCGCCGCAGGTAGACCGGCAGATAGCGGCTCATAAAGCGGTTATGCTGCAGCGCGGCGTGCCGCTCGAACAGATTGCGGGCGGCGCTCACGTCCCTGAACAGCCAGTCGAAGAACATGAAGCGGTAAAGCAGCGTCCGGAAGGGCATCGCAGGACTTGCGGCTTCTTCTTGCTGCGGCGCGTCGTTAGGCATGTGTCCTCCAATGCAATGAAGTTCGGCATCTGTCGACCATAATGCCAGCGTATCACGAAGCTGGCCGCTGCCGGGGTGCGCAAGCCAACATATCCGGCCAGCAGTTGCGAATTTGCGCTACCGTATTAAACATTGCCAAATTCACCAGCCGCCTCGTCTCGCCATGCCGCGCCGCGCTTGCCAAAAACCCCGTTTTCAGAGTAGAATTTCGGGTTGCTTGAATTTGGTTTTTGAGCAACGTAACAAATCCTTAATTTTTTAAACGCGAATCCGGTCGCCAAGGGTGCCTGTCAAAGGGTGACTGATCGGATTCCAGACCCAAACCCTGGAGCTAATATGTCCGTAACTATGCGTGAAATGCTGGAAGCCGGTGTCCACTTCGGTCACCAAACCCGTTTCTGGAACCCAAAGATGGCTCCGTTCATCTTCGGCCACCGCAACAAAATCCACATCATCAACCTGGAAAAAACCATGGGCATGTACCAGGAGGCGATGAAGCACGTTCGCCAACTGGCATCGAGCCGTGGCACCATCCTGATGGTGGGCACCAAGCGTCAAGCGCGCGAAATCATCGCTGCTGAAGCGCAACGTGCCGGCGTTCCTTACGTTGACCAGCGTTGGCTGGGCGGCATGCTGACCAACTTCAAAACGATCAAGACCTCGATCAAGCGCCTGAAAGACATGGAAGCGCAAGTCGAAGACGGTTCCGTTGAGAAGCTGTCGAAAAAAGAAGCGCTGATGTTCAGCCGCGAAATGGTCAAGCTGCAAAAGTCCATCGGCGGTATCAAGGAAATGGGCGGCGTTCCTGACGCAATCTTCGTCGTGGACGTTGGCTACCATAAAGGCGCCATCACCGAAGCCGCTAAACTGGGCATCCCAGTTATCGGCGTGGTCGATACCAACCACTCCCCAGAAGGCGTAACCTACGTCATTCCAGGCAACGATGACTCCTCGAAAGCGATCACGCTGTACGCTCGCGGTGTTGCCGATGCAATCCTCGAAGGCCGCGCGAATTCGAGCGCCGACGTGCTGGAAACGATCAAGGCCGCAGCTGGCGACGAGTTCGTAGAAGTCAGCGAACAAGCCTAATTGGCCGCCTGCCGCAAGGCAGGCATCCAAGCAGCAAATCAGTAGTTTAAAAGGGGTGGCATCTGCTCCCCCTTTTTTTTAACGACAGCGTATGGGCGTGCCGGCTTGCGAGCCACCCCATACCACTCACCGAACACACAGGAGAATTACATGGCAGCTATTACTGCAGCGATGGTAGGCGAACTGCGCGCGAAAACCGACGCGCCTATGATGGAATGCAAAAAAGCTCTGACCGAAGCCGAAGGCAATATGGACAAAGCGGAAGAGCTGCTGCGCGTTAAGCTGGGCGGCAAGGCTTCCAAAGCATCCTCGCGCATCACCGCCGAAGGCGTGGTGGCAACTTACATCGCCAACGGCGTTGGCGCGCTGATCGAAGTGAACTCCGAGACCGACTTCGTTGCCAAAAACGACGACTTCCTGAACCTGGCCAACACCGCGGCCCGCCTGGTTGCTGAAAACAACCCAGCCACCGTGGAAGCCCTGCTGGCCCTGCCAGCCGGCGAAGGCAAGACCCTGGACGAAGTGCGCACCGCCCTGATCGGCAAAATCGGCGAAAACATGTCGATCCGCCGCTTCCAGCGTTTCGAAACCACCGCCAAGCTGGCGTCGTACCTGCACGGTACCCGCATCGGCGTGATGGTTGAGTTCGAAGGCGCGGACGATCAGGTTGGCAAAGACGTGGCCATGCACATCGCTGCAATGAAGCCAGTGTCGCTGTCGGCCGACCAGGTTCCTGCCGAACTGATCGAAAAAGAGCGCTCGGTTGCGCAAGCCAAAGCTGACGAAGATGCAGCCCAGGCCGCAGCCGCCGGCAAGCCAGCCCAGTCGGCTGACATCGTTGCCAAGCGTCTGGAAGGTTCGGTACAGAAGTTCCTGAAAGAAGTGTCCCTGCTGAACCAGGCCTTCGTCAAGAACGACAAGCAAACCATCGAAGCCATGCTGAAAGCCAACAACGCATCCGTGAAAGCGTTCACGATGTACGTGGTAGGCGAAGGCATCGAGAAGAAGGTAGACGATTTCGCTGCTGAAGTTGCAGCGCAAATGGCTGCCTCCAAAGGCGCATAATTAAAAGCGGGCCGCAAGGCCCGTTTTTTTAAGCCCAAACCACTCGCTGGTAAGCTAGCGGATGGTGCAGTAACCGGCGGTACAGGTATCATAATGTTATCAGCCGGCAGAACGACCCGAATAAACCCAACTAAGGAGCCCCAGCTCATGTCAAAACCAGCCTACAAGCGCGTCCTCCTCAAATTGTCCGGTGAAGCCCTGATGGGCGACGATGCCTACGGCATCAACCGCGGCACGATCGAGCGCATGGTGGCCGACGTGGCCGCTGTCGCGAACCTGGGCGTGGAAGTGGCGGTGGTGATCGGCGGCGGCAATATCTTCCGTGGCGTGGCGCCCGGCGCCCAAGGCATGGACCGCGCCACTGCGGATTACATGGGCATGCTGGCCACCGTGATGAACGCGCTGGCCCTGGGCGATGCGCTCAAGCACGCCGGCGTGACCGCGCGCGTGATGTCGGCCATCGGCATCGACCAGGTGGTCGAGCCCTATGTGCGCCCGAAGGCGCTGCAATACCTGGAAGAGGGCAAGGTTATCGTGTTCGCCGCAGGCACCGGCAACCCCTTCTTCACCACCGATACCGCCGCAGCCCTGCGCGGCTCGGAAATCAGCGCCGAAATCGTGCTGAAAGCCACCAAGGTGGATGGCATCTACACTGCCGACCCGAAAAAAGACCCGAACGCGACGCTGTACCATACCATTTCGTTCGATGAAGCCATCGCCAAGCACCTGCAAGTGATGGATGCCACCGCATTCGCACTGTGCCGCGACCAGAAATTGCCGATCAAAGTGTTCTCCATCACCAAGCCAGGCGCGCTGATGCGCGTGATTATGGGCGAGGATGAGGGTACACTGGTTCACGTTTGATTATTATTCAAGCTTATTTTCAAGATACTGCTTTAAATACAGGAGCACAGCATGTCCGTAGCTGACGTTAAAAAGAACGCGCAAGACCGCATGATCAAGTCGATCGAGACGCTCAAGGCCGACCTGGCCAAAGTGCGTACCGGCCGCGCCCACACCGGCATTCTCGACCACGTGATGGTGGAATACTATGGCAACCCAACCCCGCTGAGCCAGGTTGCCAACCTGACGCTGGTTGACGCGCGCACCATCGGCGTAACGCCGTTCGAGAAGAAGATGGGCGCCACCATCGAGAAAGCCATCCGCGATGCGGACCTGGGCCTGAACCCGTCCTCGCAGGGCGACCAGATCCGCGTGCCGACCCCGGCCCTGACCGAAGAGCGCCGCAAGGAGATGGTCAAGCTGGTCAAGAGCGAAGGCGAAGACGCCAAGATCGCCGTGCGCAACATCCGCCGCGACGCCAACGAATCGCTGAAAAAACTGGTGAAAGACAAGGCCATCTCGGAAGACGACGAGCGCCGTGGTTCGGACGACATCCAGAAGCTGACCGACAAGGCCATCGTCGACATCGACAAGCTGCTGGTCGAAAAAGAGAAAGAAGTGCTGACCGTTTAACGCTGGTCCGGTTTCGGCCCGGTTAGTATCGATATAGGGGATGGGCCGCGCAAGGCGGCCTGTCCTCATTTATGGCGACACCTTTTTGGCTTTAGAGTTCATGAAATATTCGAGTTCGACGACTGCGGTTCCGGATGCGCCCAAGGTGCCCCGCCACGTTGCCATCATCATGGATGGCAATGGGCGCTGGGCCACCAAGCGCTTTCTGCCGCGTGTCGCCGGCCACGTCAAAGGCGTGGAAGCGGTGCGCAATGTGGTGGAGGGCTGCGCGCTGCGCGGCGTGGAATACGTGACCCTGTTCGCCTTCAGTTCCGAGAACTGGCGCCGGCCGGAAGAGGAAGTGTCGCTGCTGATGCGATTGTTCGTCACCGCGCTCGAGCGCGAGGTGTCCAAGCTGCACGCCAATAACATCCGCCTGAAGGTGGTGGGCGACCTGAGCCGCTTCGACGAGAAGCTGCGCGGCATGATCTCCGCCGCCGAACGCAAGACCGCCAACAACACCCGCCTGACCGTCACCATCTGCGCCAACTACGGCGGCCGCTGGGACATCATGCAGGCGGTCGGCAAAATGGTGGCGGCCCATCCGGGCGCGGCCGACTTCAGCGAAGAACAGCTGGCGCCGCACCTGGCCATGGCCTACGCGCCCGAGCCGGACCTGTTCATCCGCACCGGCGGCGAAGAACGCATTTCCAACTTCCTGCTGTGGCAGCTGGCTTACACCGAGCTGTACTTCACCGACACCTACTGGCCCGATTTCACCATCGAGAGCCTGGACGCGGCCATCGCGTCTTACCAGAACCGGGAGCGCCGCTTCGGCCGCACCGGCGACCAACTGGCTGAAAAGACCACCTGATGCTGAAAACCCGCATTATCACTGCCGTCCTCCTGCTGGCCGTCCTGCTGCCGGTGCTGTTCTTCAACTACTACCCGGCCGTGGCCGTGGTGGTGCTGGCCTTCTTCGGCGCGGCGGTGTGGGAAAGCTTCCGCCTGTTCAAGTCGCCCCGTCCGCTGCTGTCGGCCGTGGTCTGGGCCGCCGCCTTCGGCTACACCTTCCTGCTGCACGGCCTGAGCGGCCCGGTCACGTTCTGGCTGCTGCTGGGCTTCGCCATCTGGCTGCTGCGCTTCACGCCCACGCTGTACACCGGCCTGCCGCCGCTGGAAGGCATGGGCAACACCATGCTCAGCCTGGTGTACCCGATTACGCTGGTGAGCTGCTTCGTGGCCATCCTGGCGCTGTACCTGAAGTCGCCGCTGTTCCTCATTTCCGCCATGGCGCTGGTGTGGATCGCCGACATCGGCGCCTACTTCAGCGGCAAGGCTTTCGGCAAGCGCAAGCTGGCGCCGTCCATCTCGCCGGGCAAGTCCTGGGAAGGCGCCATCGGCGGCGCCATTGCCGTGGTGCTGCTGTCGGCGCTGACGGTGCTGCTGGCGCCGTCCGTGGGCTGGCTGCAGGATACGTTCGTGGTGTACCTGCAGGCCAAGCGCGGCTGGGGGCTGACCGTTGTTATCCTGGTGGTGATTTGCGCGTTCAGCGTGATCGGCGACCTGTTTGAATCCATGCTCAAGCGCCGCGCAGGCATCAAGGACAGCAGCAAGCTGTTGCCGGGCCACGGCGGTGTGCTGGACCGTATCGACGCGCTGGTGCCGGTGCTGCCGCTGGCCGCGCTGATTGCCGGCTGGGCTTGATGGGCTCGGCGGGTTACGGCTGCGCCTAACCCGCCCTACGAATATACACGGGTGAGAGTGCATCCGTAGGGCGGGTTAGCGCGCCGCGCGTAACCCGCCAAGATTGGCCACAGAAGGAAGAAGTATGCAACGCATCACCATATTAGGCGCCACCGGCTCCATCGGCGTGTCCACGCTGGACGTGCTGGCGCGCCACCCCGAGCGCTACTCGGTCTACGCGCTGAGCGCGCACAGCCGGGTGGAAGAACTGGCCGCGCAGTGCGCGCAGTTCAAACCCGCGCGCGCCGTGGTCGGCACCGCCGCCGCCGCCGCCCAGCTGCAAGCGCTGCTGCAGGCGCAAGGCCTGCGCACCGAAGTCGAATACGGCGAGGCCGCGCTGTGCGCCATCGCCAGCGCCGCTGAAACCGACACCGTCATGGCCGCCATCGTCGGCGCCGCCGGCCTGGCGCCCACGCTGGCCGCCGCCCGCGCCGGCAAGAAAGTACTGCTGGCGAACAAGGAGGCGCTGGTCATGTCCGGCCAGCTGTTCATGGACGCGGTGCATGAGAGCGGGGCGGTGCTGCTGCCTATAGACAGCGAACACAACGCCATCTTCCAGTGCCTGCCGCAGCACTACAGCCGCGTGCCGGGCGCCTCCGGCGTTACCAAGATTTTGCTGACTGCATCCGGCGGCCCATTCCTGAAGCGCGCCGTCGAGACGCTCGACACGGTCACGCCGGACGAGGCCTGCAAGCACCCGAAATGGTCCATGGGCCGCAAGATTTCGGTCGACTCGGCCACCATGATGAACAAGGGCCTGGAAGTGATCGAGGCGCACTGGCTGTTCGGCGCCAGCGCGGAGCAGATCGAAGTGGTGATCCATCCGCAGTCCGTGGTGCATTCCATGGTGTCCTACAACGACGGCTCGGTGCTGGCCGAACTGGGCAACCCCGACATGCGCACCCCGATCGCGCACGCGCTGGCCTACCCGGAGCGCATCGCCTCCGGCGTGGCGCAGCTGGACCTGGCGCAAGTGGGCACGCTGCAGTTCGAGCGCCCCGACTTCGTGCAGTTCCCTTGCCTGGCGCTGGCGTTTGACGCGCTCAAGGCCGGCGGCACGGCGCCCGCGCTGCTGAACGCGGCCAACGAGGTGGCGGTGGCCGCCTTCCTCGACGGCCGCATCGGCTTCCGCCAGATCGACCGCGTGATCGCGAAGGTCATGGACGAGCTGCCGCACGGCGCGGCCGCCAGCATCGCCGCCGTGATGGAGCAGGACGGCCTGGCCCGCGCCGCTGCGGAACGCTTTATCGCCAGTCTGCGCGCACAATGACCTTCCTCACGACCCTGCTGGCTTTCGCGGTCGCGCTGGGATCGCTGATCATCTTCCATGAGCTGGGCCACTACTGGGTGGCGCGCTGGTGCGGCGTGAAAGTGCTGCGCTTCTCGGTGGGCATGGGCAAGGTAGTGTGGTCGCGCCGCATCGGCCCTGACCAGACCGAGTGGGCCGTGTCCGCGTTGCCGCTGGGCGGCTACGTCAAGATGCTGGACAGCCGCGAGCCCGACACCGGCCCGCTGTCCGAGGCGGACAAGCTGCGCGAATTCACGCGCCAGAACGTGTGGAAGCGCATCGCCATCGTGGCGGCCGGCCCGCTGGCCAACTTCCTGCTGGCCATCTTCCTGTTCGCCGGCCTGTATATGGCCGGCATCGCCGAACCTTCCTCCAAGATTGCGCCGCCCGCCAGCGACAGCGCGGCCTACGCGGCCGGCCTGCAGGGCGGCGACATCGTCACCGCCGTGAACGGCGAGCGCGTGCGCGTGTGGTCCGACCTGCGCTGGGCCGTGATCCAGGCCGCCATCGACAAGCGCGGCATGGAGCTGGACGTGGACCGTCCCGGCAGCGGGCGCCGCACGCTGCGCATGCCCGCCAGCGCCATGGCCGGCATGGACCTGGAGTCCGACGTGGCCGGCAAGCTGGGCTTCGGCCTGGCGCGTCCGCCCGCGCTGCTGGGCGAGATCCTGCCGGGCAGCGCCGCCGAACGCGCCGGCCTGCGCAGCGGCGACCTGATTACCGCCATCGACGGCAAGCCGCTGCAGGACTGGGTGGACTTCATCACCGTGGTGCGCGCCTCCAATGGCAAAACCTTGATTATGCAGGGCCTGCGCGGCGGCCAGCCGTTTGAATTGCGCGTGACGCCGGAGGTGGAGCGTAAAGGATCTGTAACAGTCAGTAAGATCGGCGCTTACGCCGGACAAGGCCCAGATATGATCGAAGTGACCGCCGGGCCGGTGGAGGCGGTAGGCAAGGGCGCCGCCAAGGTGTGGGACACCAGTGTATTGACCCTGAAAATGATAGGGAAAATGGTGGTGGGCGAGGTCTCGTGGAAGAATGTCACCGGCCCTATCACGATCGCCGATTATGCCGGGCAAACCGCGCGGATAGGCGCTGCCAGCTACCTGAGCTTCATCGCGTTTATTAGTATCAGTCTCGGGGTGATGAATTTGCTACCGATTCCCGTTCTTGATGGTGGACTTTTACTGTATTATTCGCTGGAAGTTTTAACCGGGCGTCCTGTGCCGGAGCGTTTCGGCGAGATAGCGCAGCGACTGGGCGTTGGCCTGCTGGTGACATTAATGGCACTGGCGGTATTTAACGACGTGGTGCGCCTGCTTTAAATGTAGTTCCGTGATTTGAGCCATTGAATACCGCCAATGAAATTATATTCTGACCGTTTTGCCTTGCCTTCCTTTCGCCGCAGCCTGATCGGCGCCGCCGCCCTGGCACTCTGCTCCGGCAGCGCGTTCGCCATCAATCCATTCGTCGTGAAGGACATCCGTGTCGAAGGCATCCAGCGCACGGAGGCAGGCACGGTGTTCAGCTACCTGCCTGTGCGCGTGGGCGAAACCTTCGACGACAAAAAGAGCGTGGCCGCCATCAAGGGCCTGTACGGCTCGGGCATTTTCAAGGACGTGCGCCTGGAGCAGGACGGCGACGTGCTGGTGGTGATCGTCGAGGAACGTCCCGCGATCGCCAAGGTGGATTTCACCGGCACCAAGGAATTTGAAAAAGACATGCTGGTCAAGGCGCTGAAGGACATCGGCGTGGGCGAAGCGAAGACTTTCGACAAAGCGTCGGTGGACCGCGCCGAGCAGGAGCTCAAGCGCCAGTACCTGTCGCGCGGCCTGTACGGCGTGAAAGTGACCACCACCGTGACCCCGATCGAGCGCAACCGCGTGAACATCGTGTTCGCCGTGGACGAGGGCGAGATCGCCAAGATCAAGCAGATCAACATCGTCGGCAACAAGGCCTTCTCGGACAAGGAACTGCGCGAGAACCTGGCGCTCAACACCGGCGGCTGGTTCAGCTGGTACACCAAGGCCAACCAGTACTCCAAGACCAAGCTGACCGGCGACCTGGAATCGCTGAAGTCCTTCTACCTGAACCGCGGCTACATCGAGATGCAGGTCGAATCGACCCAGGTGTCGATCACCCCGGACAAGAAGGACATCTACATCACCATCAACGTGAGCGAAGGCGAGAAGTACAAGGTCGCCGACTACAAGTTTGAAGGCGAGATGTTCGGCCGCGAGGACGAGCTGCGCCAGCTGGTGCTGCTGCGCAAAGGCGAAATCTATTCCGGCGAGCGCCTGACCGCCACCAACAAGCTGATCACCGACCGCCTGGGCACCTTCGGCTACGCCTTCGCCAACGTGAACGTGGACCCGCAGATCGACCGCGAAAAGCGCGAAGTGAGCTTCACCTTCCTGATCGACCCGGGCAAGCGCGCCTATGTGCGCCACATGAACATCGCCGGCAACACCAGCACCCGCGACGAGGTTATCCGCCGCGAGTTCCGCCAGTTCGAGTCGTCCTGGTACGACGCCAACAAGATCAAGCTGACCCGCGACCGCGTGGACCGCCTGGGCTACTTCAAGGACGTGACGATCGACACCCCCGAAGCGCAAGGCACCTCGGACCAGGTGGACGTGCAGCTGACCGTGGTGGAAAAACCGACCGGCAACTTCCAGATCGGCGGCGCGTTCTCGCAGGCGGAGAAGTTCACCTTCTCGGCGTCTATCCAGCAGGCCAACTTTGCCGGTTCGGGCAACACCGTCGGCATCAACCTGAACACCAGCAAGTACAGCCGCACCATCGAGTTCTCGAACACCAATCCGTACTACACGGATGATGGCGTGAGCCGCTCGTTCGACCTGTACATCCGCACGCTGAACCCGCCCGCGCTGAACATCGGTTCCTACACGATTAAACAGCACGGCGGCCGTATCAGCTGGGGCGTGCCGTTCTCCGAAGTGGACACCGTGTTCTTCGGCGCAGGCCTGGAACGCTCGTCCATCACCACCGACGAGACCAGTCCGATCCGCTACCAGGACTATGTGCGCGACATCACCGGCAGTCCGGTGGGCACTGCCAAGACCATCGCCGTGCCGCTGACCGCCGCCTGGGCGCGCGACAGCCGCGACAGCGCCTTGACCCCGACCATCGGCCAGTACCAGCGCGTCAACCTGGAACTGGACGTGGTGGGCCAGTCGAAGTACTTCCGCGCCGTGTACGAGCACCAGCTGTTCAAGCCGCTGCACCCGAAAGTCACGCTGGCCCTGAAGGGCGAGATCGACTACGGCCACGGTATCGGCGACAAACCTTACCCGGTGTTCAAGAACTTCTACGGCGGCGGTATCGGTTCGGTGCGCGGCTACCTGAGCTCCTCGCTCGGTATCGTGGACACCCGCTACGGCGACGCCCTGGGCGGCGCCTCGCGCCTGATCGGCAATGCCGAACTGCAGATGCCGTTCCCGGGTTCCGGCCAGGACCGCAGCCTGCGCTGGTTCGGCTTCCTCGACGGCGGCCAGGTCTACCAGGAAGGCCAGAAGATGCGCATCTCCGAGCTGCGCTTCTCCACCGGCCTGGGCGTGAACTGGATTTCCCCGGTGGGGCCGCTGAAGTTGAGTTATGCTAAGCCTTTGAATGCCAAACCCGGCGACCGCCTGGAACGTTTCCAGTTCCAGATGGGTAACGGGTTCTAATACGGAGAAACACCTTGAAGACTGCTTCCGCTACCGCATCGGCCAAGGCCGCCAAATACCTTGCCGTGCTTGCACTCGGCTTGAGTGCTTTGGCGCCGGCGCAAGCGCAGTCGTCCAAGATTGCGTGGCTTAGCACCGAGCGGATTTACAACGAGTCGCGCCTGGCCAAGCTGGCCGGCGACAAGCTGGCCGAGGAGTTCAAAGGACGCGAGAAAGCCATGCAGGACCTGGCCTCGCGCCTGAAAGCCGCCTCGGAGAAGCTGGAAAAAGAACTGCCCGCGCTGGGCGAAGCCGACCGCGTGAAGCGGCAGCGCGAGTACTTCGAGCTGGATAAAGAGTTCCAGCGCCGCCAGCGCGAGTTCCGCGAGGATTTGAACCAGCGCACCAACGAGGAGCGCGCCGTCATTTCCGACAAGGCGACCCTGATCATCAAGCAGCTGGCGCAGACCGAAGGCTTCGACATCGTTCTGCAGGACGCGGTGTGGGCCAGCCCGCGCATCGACATCACCGAGAAGGTGCTGGCGGCGCTCGACAAAAACAAATAAACATAGATTGGAACACCCCGATGGGCACTCGACTAGGAGAATTGGTCGAACGCTTGGGCGGGCAGCTGGTAGGCGATGCGGCGCTGGAAGTATCCGGCATCGCGCCACTGGCGGACGCCGGCGTTTCGCACATCAGCTTTCTCAGCAATAGCAAATTCCGCGCGCAGGCCGGCCAGAGCAAGGCCGCCGCGCTGATCGTCTCCGCACAGGACGACGAGACCGTGGCCGCGACCTACCAGGGCGCGCGCATCATCGTCAAAAACCCCTATGTGTACTTCGCCCGCGCGGCGCAATACTTCGAGTCGCTGACGGCCATCGTGCCCGAGCCGGGCGTGCACGCCATGGCGGCGGTGCATGCCACGGCCAAGGTGGACCCGACGGCGCATATCGGTCCCTTCGTGACGGTGGAGGCGGGCGCGGTGATCGGCCCCGGCGCCGTCATCGACCACGGCTGCTTCGTGGGCCGCGACGCGCAGGTGGGCGAGGGCACGCACTTCTTCGCCAACGTGACCTTCCATGCGCGCTGCATCATTGGCAAGCGCGGCATCATCCATTCGGGCGCCGTGATCGGCACCGACGGCTTCGGCTTTGCCAACGAGGGCGGCGTCTACATCAAGATCCCGCAGACCGGCCGCGTGGTCATTGGGGACGACGTGGACATCGGCGCCAACACCACGGTGGACCGCGGCGCGCTGGCAGACACCATTATTGAAGACGGCGTGAAGCTGGACAACCAGATCCAGATCGGCCACAACTGCGTGATCGGCGCGCACACCGCCATGGCCGGCTGCGTCGGCGTGGCGGGCAGCGCCATCATCGGCAAGTACTGCACCTTCGGCGGCGCCGCCATGGTGCTGGGCCACCTGAAAATCGTGGACGGCGTGCATGTCTCGTCCGGCAGCATGGTATCGCGTTCGATACTGGAGCCGGGCCAGTACACCGGCTTCTATCCGTTGGCAAAAAACGCCGATTGGGAAAAATCTGCCGCCATAGTCCGCAATTTGCCGGGAATGCGCGATAAAATCCGCGCTCTCGAAAAAAATATTAAAACCAAAGACGAATCATGACCACTACCGAAAACAAAACGATGGATATCTGCGAGATCAAGGCCTACCTGCCGCATCGCTATCCGCTGCTGCTGGTTGACCGCGTTCTGAACTACGAAGAGAACAAGTCCATTACCGCCATCAAGAACGTCACCGTCAACGAAGAATTCTTCAACGGCCACTTCCCGCACAAGCCGGTCATGCCGGGCGTGCTGATGATCGAAGCGATGGCGCAGACCGCCGCGCTGCTGTCGTTCAAGTCCATGGGCATCAAGCCGGACGAGAACTCGGTGGTCTACTTCGTCGGCATCGACGGCGCGCGTTTCAAGCGCCCGGTCGGCCCTGGCGACCAGCTGAAGATGGACGTGGAAATCCTGCGCGTGGCGCGCGGCATCTGGAAATACAAGGCGGTCGGCACCGTCGATGGCCAGACCGCGGTGGAAGCTGAACTGATGTGCACCATCCGCAGCACCGCCGACGCGAGCCAGCCAGCGGGGCAGTAATGAGCAACATTCACGCAACCGCCATCGTTGACCCGAAAGCGCAGCTCGACAGCAGCGTGACGGTCGGCCCGTACTCGGTGATCGGCCCGAATGTGAGCATCGCTGCCGGCACCAAGGTGGGGCCGCACGTGGTGATCGAAGGCCACACCACCATAGGCCGCGACAACGTGCTGTTCCAGTTCTCGTCCATCGGCGCCGCGCCGCAGGACAAGAAATGGGCCGGCGAGCCGACCCGCCTGGAGATCGGCGACCGCAACACCATCCGCGAATTCTGCACCTTCAACACCGGCACGGTGCAGGACAAGGGCGTGACCCGGCTCGGCAACGACAACTGGATCTCGGCCTATGTCCACCTGGCGCACGACTGCGTGGTGGGCAACAACACCATCTTCTCGAACAACGCCCAGATCGCGGGCCACGTGGAGATTGGCGACTGGGTCATCATGAGCGGCTTCGCCAATGTGCATCAGTTCTGCAAGATCGGCGCGCACGCCTTCGTCGGCATGAGCACCAGTTTGACCCAGGACGTGCCGCCTTTCGTGCTGCTGAACGGTAATCCGGCGGCGGCGCACGGCGTCAACATCGAAGGCCTGAAGCGCCGCGGCTTCACCCGCGAGCAGATCAACGCCATCCGCGCCGCGTACAAAACGCTGTATCGCTCCGGCCTGACGCTGGAGGAGGCCAAGGCCGCCATGATCGAACAGGAGAATGCCCTGGCCGAGGACGTGGCAGTGCACGCGCGCGCCATGCGCGAGTTCCTCGATACGGCGAATCGTGGCATCGTCCGCTGACATATCGGTAGCCATCGTCGCCGGGGAACCGTCCGGCGACGTGCTGGCCGCGCGCCTGCTGTCCGGGCTGCGGCCGCAGCTGCCGCAGGCGCGCTTCCACGGCATAGGCGGCCCGGCGATGATGGAGCACGGCTTCGAGTCGCAATGGCCCATGGACAAGCTGACCGTGCGCGGCCTGCTGGCCGTGATTCCCCGCTACCGCGAAATCAAGGGCATACAGAACATGCTGCGCGACCAGCTGCTGGCCCAGCGGCCGGACGTCTTTATCGGCGCCGACTACCCGGGCTTCAACCTGGGGCTGGAAATGCAGCTGAAGGCGGCCGGCATTCCCACCGTGCACTACATCGGGCCTCAGATATGGGCCTGGCGCGGCGGACGCATCAAGAAAATCATCAAGGCGGTGTCGCATATGCTGGTGGTATTCCCCTTCGAGGAGGAGATCTACCGCAAGGCGGGCGTGCCGGTGAGCTATGTGGGCCACCCGCTGGCCGAGCTGGTGCCGCTGGTGCCGGACGAGGCGGGCGCGCGGCGCCTGCTGGGCCTGCCGGAAGTCGCCAACGTGGTCACCATTATGCCGGGCAGCCGCATGTCCGAGATCAAGTACAACACGGTTGCCTTTATGAAGGCGGCACGTTTGCTGCAGAAGCGCGACCGTTCGCTGAAGTTCGTGGCGCCGATGGCGGGCGAGAAGCAGCGTCAGTATTTCCTGCAACTGGTGTCCGAAGCCGGCCTGCAGGACGTGGAGATCAAGCTGCTGGACGGCCAGTCGCACACCGCCATTGCGGCGGCGGACGCGGTGATGGTCGCCTCCGGCACGGCGTCGCTGGAAGTGGCGCTGTTTAAAAAGCCGATGGTGATCGCTTATAAGATGATGGCGCTGGAATGGCAGATTTTGCGGCATTTTGGCTACCAGCCGTGGATAGGCCTGCCGAATATCCTGGCGCGCGACTTCCTGGTGCCCGAGCTGCTGCAGGACGCGGCCAGTCCGGAAAACCTGGCCGAAGCCATGTGGCGCCAGCTGAGCGACGCGCCGCACCGCCTGCACCTGGCGGAGCGCTTTACGGAAATGCACCACAGCCTGCTGCGCAACAGCGCGCAGGAAAGCGCGGCGGCAGTCATGAAAGTATTGAAGAAATGAAGACCCAACAAGCCGGCCTGTTCGACGATCTGCCCCGTTCGCTGGAAGAAATCATCTGCGGCGTGGACGAGGCAGGGCGCGGGCCGCTCGCCGGCCCGGTCTACGCCGCCGCAGTCATCCTGCACCCGGACCGCCCGATTGAAGGCCTGCGCGACTCGAAAAAGCTGACCGAAGCCAAGCGCGACGCGCTGGCGCCGCTGATCAAGGCGCAGGCGATGGCCTGGGCCATCGCCGAGGCGTCGGAAGCGGAAATCGACAGGATCAACATCCTGCAGGCCAGCATGCTGGCCATGAAGCGTGCCGTGGAGGCGCTCAATGTGCCGCCCACGCTGGCCCTGATCGACGGCAACCGCTGCCCGGTGCTGAAGATCCAGGCCATCGCCATTATCGGCGGCGACGACAAGGAAGACGCCATTTCGGCCGCCTCCATCCTGGCCAAGACCGCGCGCGACGCGGCGCTGGTGCAGCTGCACGCCGCCTACCCGCAGTACGCCTTCGACCAGCACAAGGGCTACGGCACCGCGCTGCACCTGGAGCGCCTGCGCGAGCACGGCCCGTCGCCGGTGCACCGCCGCTCCTTCGCGCCTGTGCGCGAACTGCTGTTTGTTAAAGATTTGCTATGAAAACCATCACCTCGCGCGACAACGCGCAATACAAAGACCTGAAGCACCTGGCCACCAGTTCGCAGGCCCGCAAGAAGGCCGGCCAGACGCTGCTGGACGGCGTGCACCTGTGCCAGGCCTACCTGGAGCTGCGCGGCCTGCCTGTGCAGTGCATCGTCAGCGAAACAGCGCTGAACAACCCGGAAGTGGCGGACATCGTCGGCAAAATCGAGCATCAGCGCGGCCACACCATCGCCTTGCCGGACGCGCTGTACAACGCCGTCAGCCAGGTTGAGCACGGCGTGGGCGTGATGTTCCAGATCGACACTCCAGAACGCGCCGTGCCGGACGCCATGACGGTGTCCGCCGTGCTGCTGGACAATGTGCAGGATCCCGGCAACGTGGGCTCCATCCTGCGCAGCGCGGCTGCCGCCGGCATCAAGCAGGTTTATTGCAGCGGCGGCACGGCCTTCTGCTGGTCGCCGAAAGTGCTGCGCGCGGCCATGGGGGCGCACTTTGTGCTCGACATCTTTGAAAACGTGGACCTGGCGCCGCTCATGGCCGCCTCCAGGATCCCCACGCTGGCCACCAGCGGCTATGCCCGCACCCGGCTCTATGACGCCGACCTGAGCAAGCCTGTGGCCTGGATATTCGGCCACGAAGGGCAGGGCGTGGCCGACGACTTGCTGTCGCTGGCGACGCAAACCGTGGTCATTCCCCATCTCGGCCAGGTGGAGTCCCTGAACGTGGCCGCATGTGCGGCAGTATGCTTTTTCGAGCAAGTCAGGCAGAATCAGCAGTAATTAAAAAGTTTCTCTGGAGCAGGCATGGACATCGCGCAGTTGCAGTTTCTGGTAGCTGAAGGGGAGCCCGGCCAGCGCCAGGCGCTGGTGGATATGCTGCGCCGCCTGGGCGCCACCCAGGTTGCCGACGCCCCGGACGGCCACGCAGCCCTGCGCCACCTCAGCACCGGCTTCGTTCCGGCAGTCAATATCGCCATTCTGGACCTCGCTTTGCCGGGCATGGACGCGCTTGAATTGATACGCCGCCTAGCCGAAGCGGGCAGCCGCGCCGGTATTATTGTTGCAGGCGCGCAAAAATCCGATGTGCTGTTCTCTGTCGAAACCATGGCCCAGGCATATGGCGTCGATTTATTGGGCGCCATAGCGAAACCGGTGGGCGAGCAGCGGCTGCAAACCTTAATCTCCAATTACAGCGTTCCCGGCGTATCCCCGCATGGGCATGGCGGCCCGAGTTTCGGTTTTGCCGAAGTGGGACGCGGATTGCAGGCGCGTGAATTCGATCCCTTCTTCCAGCCGAAAATTGAATTGGAAACCGGCCAGGTAAAAGGGCTGGAAATGTTTGCCCGCTGGCGCCATCCGGAACTCGGCGTATTGGGACCGGCGGCATTTATGCGCGCACTGGAAGAAAATGGCCGCATCGATTTTCTCGACTGGAGCATGATAGAGAAATCGGTCGCCGCCTGCCGCTCGCTGCACGATAAAGGCATTCCCATTTCTGTTTCCATTAATGTGGACCAGGCGACATTGGCGCACCCGCAATTCGTCGCGCAAATGGAAGCCTGCCTCGCACGCCACCGTATTCTCGCGGATTATATTACTTTCGAAATGACCGAATCGGCAGTGCTGTCGGCCGAGCCGCATTTCCTTGAGCGCCTTTTGCGTCTTCGCATGCAGGGTTTTGGATTGGCCATCGACGATTACGGCACGGGCCGCTCCAATCTTCAATTGCTGGCGGCGGTGCCATTTACCGAATTGAAAATCGACCGCAGCTTTGTTGACGGCGCGTCGCGCAAGCGCGCGATTAGTACGGTATTGAAATCCTGTTTAACCCTGGCGCGCAGCCTGGACCGCCGTTCCGTTGCCGTCGGCGTGGAAACCAAACAGGACTGGGATTTCCTCCAGGGCCTGGGCTGCACATATGCCCAAGGTTATTACATCGCAAAGCCCATGCCGGTCGAGGAATTCCCCGATTGGCTGAACGACTGGCGCCAGTTCTTCTGATCCCCAAGTAGTTCCAGGTATTGCCCGAGCGGCCGCAGAGATGCGGCTGCTGTCGTTTCATAGGCAGATCAAGCCAGATTCTGGCGCGAACAAGCCAGATTCGGGCGTGCGGAGGGCAAAACGGTGCACCGTGCGCGCGAGCACAGCCTTTAACGGCACTTTCGCGGCGTTATGGATTTGGCAGGGGGATATTACGGAGGGTGCTGCTGAATGGCGCCGTCCGCTGCGACGGCGCCGGGTAATGCGGATTAGTACTCGCGCCGGTTAGGCTTGATTTCTTGCAGTATGGTGGTCGAAATTTCTTCGATCGATTTGGTGGTGGAGGACAGCCAGCGTATGCCTTCGCGCTTCATCATCATTTCGGCTTCATTGACTTCGTAGCGGCAATTCTCAATGGACGCGTATTTACTTCCGGCGCGGCGTTCATTGCGGATTTCCGCCAGTCGCTCCGGTGTAATGGTCAGGCCGAATATCTTCGATTTGAATTCATAGAGCGACGACGGCAGTTTGCCGCGCTCGAAATCGTCCGGAATCAGCGGGTAATTTGCCGCTTTGATCCCGTATTGCATCGCCAAATATAAGCTGGTCGGCGTTTTGCCCGAGCGCGATACACCCACCAGGATGACATCCGCCGACGACAGGTTTTTATGCGACTGCCCGTCGTCATGCGCCAGCGAGAAATTAATCGCCTCGATACGGTTTTTATATTCTTCGCTGTCGACGATATTGTGCGAGCGGCCGATGGTGTGCGTCGACTTCACGCCCAATTCCTGTTCCAGCGGCGCCACAAAGGTCTGGATCAAATCCATGTGCATGCCGTTGCACTTGCGGATGACCTCGGACAAATCATTCTTCACCAGCGTGGAAAAGATAATCGGCCGCTGGCCGTCGGCCGCTGCGGCTTCATTAATCTTGCGGGCCGCGTCATACGCCTTGTCCAGCGTATCGATGAAGGGCAAGCGGATCTGGCGGAAGCGCAGTTCAAACTGGGTCAGCACCGAGTGGCCGAAAGTTTCGGCGGTAATGCCGGTGCCGTCCGAGACGAAAAAGACGGTACGCGCGGCGGCGGGTAGGGGCGGACGTTGTTCTTGTGTCATGGGGGAGTGCTCAGAGCTATGTTGTGAATCGTCAATTTGCGCCGCAGGCTGTAGAATGCACAGCAACAGTAAGATTGTGCTGCACGATGCCAAGAATAACAAGAATCAATATCGGCCAGCCTGCGTCAAGATTTCTATCATCAGTAAGGGTGTCACTATGACTAACGCAGCATTGAAGGAGCAGCAGAACGGCGATGCCGTCTACGTAGCCTCGTTTGAAAACTTGCGCATGACGGATGTTGAATCCGTCGGCGGCAAGAACGCCTCCCTGGGCGAAATGATCAGCCAGCTGGCTGGCGCAGGCGTCCGGGTTCCGGGCGGCTTCGCAACGACGGCGCAAGCCTTCCGCGACTTCCTGTCGCACAGTGTCGACGGCGGCAAGCCGCTGGCCGAACGCATCGCCGACCGCCTGGACGGCCTGAATATCGACGACGTGCGCTCCCTGGCGCAAGCCGGCGCCGAAATCCGCCAATGGATCGTGGACACTCCGTTCCAGCCTCGCCTGCAGGCTGAAATCGAGCAGTTCTACGCCCGCCTGGTGGCCGACTCGGAAACCGAGATGTCCTTCGCCGTGCGATCCTCCGCCACCGCGGAAGACTTGCCGGACGCGTCCTTCGCTGGCCAGCAGGAATCCTTCCTGAACGTGGTCGGCATTGAAAACGTGCTGGACGCAATGAAGCACGTGTTCGCTTCCCTGTACAACGACCGCGCCATCTCCTACCGCGTGCACAAAGGCTTCACCCACGCCGAAGTGGCCCTGTCGGCCGGCGTGCAGCGCATGGTGCGCTCGGACGTGGGCGCCGCAGGCGTCATGTTCACCATCGACACCGAATCGGGCTTCAAGGACGTGGTCTTCATCACCTCCAGCTACGGCTTGGGCGAGACGGTGGTGCAGGGCGCGGTCAATCCGGACGAATTCTACGTGCACAAGCCTATGCTGGAGCAGGGAAAGTCGCCTGTGATCCGCCGCAACATCGGCTCCAAGCTGATCAAGATGGAATTCACCGCCGAAGCGAAAGCCGGCCGTTCCGTCAAGACCGTGGACGTGCCTATCGAAATGCGCAACCGCTACTCGCTGAACGACGCCGAAATCGTCGAGCTGGCGAAGTACGCCGTCATCATCGAGAACCACTACCAGCGTCCCATGGACATCGAGTGGGGCAAGGACGGCCGCGACGGCAAGCTGTACATCCTGCAAGCGCGTCCGGAAACCGTGAAATCGCAGCAGAAATCCACCGACGCGCAGCAGCGCTTCAAACTGAAGTCCACCGGCACCGTGCTGACCTCCGGCCGCGCCATTGGCCAGAAGATCGGCGCCGGTCCCGTGCGCGTGATCCGCGACCCGTCCGAAATGGAACGCGTGCAGCCGGGCGACGTGCTGGTGGCCGACATGACCGACCCGAACTGGGAACCGGTCATGAAGCGCGCTTCCGCCATCGTCACCAACCGTGGCGGCCGCACCTGCCACGCAGCGATTATCGCGCGCGAGCTGGGCGTGCCAGCCGTTGTGGGCTGCGGCGACGCGACCGACATCCTGAAAGACGGCACCTTCGTGACCGTGTCCTGCGCCGAAGGCGACGAGGGCAAGATCTACGACGGCCTGCTGGAAACCGAAGTGTCGGAAGTGGCGCGCGGCGAACTGCCGACGCTAAAAACGAAGATCATGCTGAACGTGGGCAACCCGCAGCTGGCCTTCGACTTCCAATCGGTGCCGAACGCCGGTGTGGGCCTGGCCCGCCTGGAGTTCATCATCAACAACAACATCGGCGTGCACCCGAAAGCCATCCTGGAATACCCGAACATCGACGCCGACCTGAAAAAGGCCGTGGAGTCGGTGGCGCGCGGCCACGCTTCGCCCAAGGCGTTCTATGTGGACAAGCTGGCCGAAGGCATCGCCACCATCGCCGCCGCGTTCTGGCCGAAGAAAGTGATCGTGCGCCTGTCGGACTTCAAGTCCAACGAGTACAAAAAGCTGATCGGCGGTTCGCGCTACGAGCCGGACGAGGAAAACCCGATGCTGGGCTTCCGGGGCGCGGCGCGCTACCTGTCGGCCGACTTCGCCGGCGCCTTCGAGATGGAATGCGCCGCCATGAAGCGCGTGCGCAACGACATGGGCCTGACCAACGTTGAAATCATGGTGCCCTTCGTGCGCACCCTGGGCCAGGCTGAGAAAGTCATCAACCTGCTGGCCGCCAACGGCCTGAAGCGCGGCGAAAACGGGCTGCGCGTCATCATGATGTGCGAAGTGCCGTCGAACGCCGTGCTGGCCGACCGCTTCCTGGAGTACTTCGACGGCTTCTCCATCGGTTCCAACGACCTGACCCAGCTGACCCTGGGCCTGGACCGCGATTCCGGCATGGAGCTGCTGGCGGCCGACTTCGACGAGCGCGATCCTGCCGTGCAGGCGCTGCTGTCGCTGGCCATCCAGGCTTGCCTGAAGCAGGGCAAGTACATCGGCATCTGCGGCCAAGGCCCTTCGGACCACCCCGAGCTGGCCGTGTGGCTGATGGAGCAGGGCATCGAATCGATGTCGCTGAACCCGGACTCGGTAATTGATACCTGGCAGAAACTGGCAGCATTGCAATAAAACAAGTTGACGTGAAGGCGATTTGAGTTAGACTGGAGTTATTGGAACGTTTAGCAAAAAATCATCAAAACCTTACACATTGCAGCAAGAACCCTCGTCGCCTTCGCAGGCAGCGGGGGTTTTTTATTTTTCACAACGAGGAGGCATCATGTCTGACTGGAGTATGTGGCTGCTGGCCGCAGGCGTGCTGGTGGTGCTGGAGCTGCTTACCGGCACCTTCTACCTGCTGATGATCGCCATCGGGCTGGCTGCCGGCGCGGCGGCGGCGTTCGCGTGCGCGTCCGGCCCGCTGCAGACGGTGATTGCGGCCGTGGTGGGCGTGCTGGCCACCGGGCTGCTGTACCGCAGCAAGTACGGCCGTCACACCGGCGTGGACGCGGCGGTGGACCCGAACGTGAATATGGATATCGGCCAGACCGTCAGCGTGCCCGCGTGGCAGGACGGCGTGGCGCGCGTGATGTACCGGGGCGCGCTGTGGGACGTGGAACTGGCGCCGGGCGCGACGCCGCTGGCCGCGCCTGGGCTGTACACGATACGCGAAGTACGGGGCAGCCGGCTGATCGTCGGCGCCTGAACCTTGAATCTGCTTGTCAACAACGTGGAGAATTAAATGGAAATCGGCATAGGCAACGTCAGCTTTGTCATCTTTATCCTGGCGCTGGTATTCGTCTTCAAGACCATCAACGTGGTGCCGCAGCAGCATGCCTGGGTGGTGGAACGGCTGGGCAAATACCACGCCACGCTGGGGCCGGGGCTGAACATCGTGGTGCCCTTCGTGGACCGCATCGCCTACAAGCACGTGCTCAAGGAGATCCCGCTCGACGTGCCGCCGCAGGTCTGCATTACGCGCGACAACACGCAGCTGCAGGTGGACGGCATCCTCTACTTCCAGATCACCGATGCCATGCGCGCCTCCTACGGATCGTCCAACTATATCGCCGCCATCACGCAGCTGGCGCAGACCACCTTGCGTTCGGTGATCGGCCGCATGGAGCTGGACAAGACCTTCGAGGAGCGCGAGCACATCAACACCGCCATCGTCAACGCGATTGACGAATCGGCCGCCAACTGGGGCGTGAAAGTGCTGCGCTACGAGATCAAGGACCTGACGCCGCCGGCCGAGATCCTGCACGCCATGCAGGCGCAGATCACCGCTGAGCGCAGCAAGCGCGCATTGATCGCCGCATCCGAGGGCCGCAAGCAGGAGCAGATCAACATCGCCACCGGCGAGCGCGAGGCGTCGATTGCGCGTTCAGAAGGCGAGAAGCAGGCGGACATCAACCGCGCGCAGGGCGAGGCGGCTGCCATCATCGCCATTGCCGACGCCACCGCCAACGCCCTGCGCGAAGTGGGCGCCGCCATCCAGTCGCCGGGCGGCTCGGACGCGGTGAACCTGAAAGTGGCGGAGAAATACGTCCAGGCCTTCGCGGAACTGGCCAAGACCAACAATTCGCTGATCGTCCCCGCCAACCTGGGCGATATGAGCGGCCTGATCGCCACCGCGATGCAGGTGGTGAAGACGCAAAAGAGCTAAGCTGCCGGCTGCGGAATCATATATCGAACCAGCAGCCGCCAGCCCCGAGCCAGAGTTGCAGCAGCGCTGCCGGAAGGCGCTGAGCACCTTGCGCACCCCTTAGACGCAATGAATCCTGATTTCATGCTGGCCTGCTTTTTCGCCTTTTCTATATGTGAATGAGCAGGATTTCAGCTTGTCCGGGAGCGCCTTAGAGAGCGTGACTTCATTGTGAGCGCCGTAGCCGCACTCTAGCCACTTCCCGTTTGGAAAGGGTCTAACAAGGTCATATGTGTATGACCATTCCTGTTTGCCGGGCTTGCTGGTAAATTCTGCAAGATCCCCGCGCATTTCGGGCGGGCCGCTGATTGGGGCTGCAGAGTTTAGAAAGAGCTCGGATCTTACGCTGGAGGTCCAGCCGGGGACCTGCGCCGCAGAGATAGAGACGGATAACGGGCAGCTGACCGGTGTCGGCGCCGCGATGGCAGCGTGAGCCGTCGCGGCGACGAGGAGGCTGAAGATTGTCGGCGTGTTCATATCGCTCATTCGATTACAAAAAAGGCGTCGGCATTATCGCTTGGGGAGACAAATCTTCCTTTTTTGTCCTTTCCGAGAGAGGGGATGAATCGGGACGATATTTTTTTGTCCTTTTTGTTCTTCCACTGGTCCATTACGTAAATGCCATTGATTCCTTGACGCAAGTACAGTGCTGCATGGTTGCCATGGCTAAGGTTCTGGTATCGGCCATTGACGAAAGTAGCTATTGCCGTTCCCTTTTTTAGTGAGGTGTTGCCTAAAACGGCCTTTCCTGGCTTCCAGCTCAATGTCCGTGGCGCACCCGCATATAGCTGTACGAGAGCGACACATTGATGCGAACCTACTAGCTCATGCTTTTCCAGATCATCTACTTTCCCATATTCGTAGGCCATTTGAGTTCCCCTTAGTTTCCCGGTTCGAAGCGAACCTGAGTCAGTTTGGGTCTCAGCGGCGCGGTAGATTTTGGTGAAAGTCAATGAAGATGCTTGGTCTCTGTCTCCGTTTGACCGACGTCATGTGGTGAAGACACAAGGGACTGACCGATAGCGGTCTGCTAGTGGGAGGGGGCCATGCCGGCATGGGGGCGCCGGCACAGCTTGGTGAGCCTATCTTATTGCGGAAGACCTTCGACGATGCGGAAATCGCGTTCGGCGCCGTCACCCAACGCTTCCAGCGACGCCGCGTAAGCCGGGCTGGCGTAGGCCTGGCGTGCCGCTTCGATGGACGGGAACTCAATGACCACCGTCAGCTGCTGCACGCCGGCCTCCTGCACCTCCGGCCGCGCGTTGAACACCAGCGCGCGTCCGCCGGCCGCTTCGATCGGCGGCCGCGCCAGCTCGGCGTAGGCCTTCACTTTCGCCTGGTCCGAGACGGACCGGTAGGCGACGATCCAATATCCTTTGCTCATACTGCCTCCATGATTACCATTTCCCATTGTGGGCGCCACCGTCGACGCGCAGCACTTCGCCGCTGACTTGCTTGGCTTCCGTCAGGTATACCACGGCTTGCGCGATGTCTTCAATGCTGGCGGTTGCATTGTTCGGCGCCAGCGACTTCAGGAAGTCGGACGGGATGCCGCTGGTGAGCGGCGTATCGACGATGCCGGGCGCCACCGCGTTGACGCGGATACCTTGCGGCGCGAACTCGGACGCGAGGCTGCGCGTCACGGCCTCGATGCCGCCCTTGGTGATCATCGGCACGGCGGCGGTCAAAGCGCGGTTCGGGCTGCCTACCAGCGTGCTTGAGATGCCGACTATGCTGCCGCCGCGCTCCTGCGCCAGCATCTGCTTGATGGCCAGCTGGCTGATGTACAGGTAGCCTTCCAGGTTGGTGTGCGACAGGGCGGCGAAGTCTTCCGGCGTGTAGTCGAGGAAGGGCTTGGCGATGAAGATGCCGGCGTTGTTCACCAGGCCGTCAATGCCGCCGAATTGTTCGATGGCAGTGGCTGCCACCTTCGCGGCGGTGGCGGCTTCGCCGATGTCGCCATCCACCAGCGCCAGGTGGGCGGACGGCTTGAAGGCTTCGGATTTGCTGATGCTGCGCGAAGTGGCCACCACGTTGTAGCCGCGCGCCAGGAATGCTTCAACAATGCCTGCGCCTATACCTTGGGATGCGCCGGTCACGATGATCGTTTTTTGCTGTTGGGTCATGCTGTGCTCCTGATGGGTGGTTGATGGGATGCACTTTACTTCCAACCCAGCGGCCGATAAAGGCCGCCCCAGGAGCTTCTGTTATTACATCGTGTAATGAATTGACTGGATGGTGCGGCGGCTGGCCAGGTATTCGGACATCCAGTACAGCAATGCCAGGCCAGGGAAGGCCGCGCCGGTGAGCAGGGCGGCGTGCCAGCCGTGGCTGGCGTAGACCCAGCCGCCCAGCGCGGAACCGAGCGCGCCGCCGGCGAAGAACAAGGCGAAGTACAGGCCGTTCAGGCGGCTGCGCACTTCGGCGCCCAGGCTGAAGATGGCGCGCTGGCCCAGCACCAGGTTGGCGGCCACGCCCATGTCGAGCACGATAGAGGCCACGGCGAGGATAGCCAGCGATACGTTGCGCATGGCGGCCGAGTCCGGCGCAAACAGCGGCAGCAGGAAGCTGGCTACGCCGAGTATCAGCGCGGCGGCGGTTGCCATCAGCGTATGGCCCGAATCGGCCAGCTTGCCCGCGATGGGCGAGGCGATGGCGCCTGCCATGCCGACCAGGGCGAACACGGCCACGCCGGTCTGCGACAGGTGGAAGGCGGGCGTGGCCAGCATCAGCGGGGCGACGGTCCAGAACAGGCTGAAGGCGCCGAACAGGCCTGCGTGGTAGGCGGCGCGGCGGCGCAGCACGGGCTGCGTGAGGAACAAATGCCACAGCGACGCCATCAGCTTGCGGTAGGGCACGGGCGAGGCCGGCACGCGTTCCGGCAGCTGGCAGCGCAGTACCGCCGCCAGCGCCACGATGGCGACGGCGGCGCCGCCAAAGACCACGTGCCAGCTCGATGCGTCCGCCACCAGGCTGGCCACCGGCCGCGCCAGCATGATACCCATCAGCAGGCCGCTGACGACCTTGCCCACGGTCTGGCCGCGCGTCGCTTCGAGCGACAGGTGTGCTGCGAACGGCACCAGCACCTGCGCGGCGACCGAGCCCAGGCCGATGGCCAGCGCGGCGGCGAGGAAGGTCCAGGCGCTGGTGCTGCTGGCGGCTGCGGCCAGCGCGGCGGCGGTGAACAGCAGCGCGCCAACCACCAGCTTGCGGTTCTCCAGCAGGTCGCCCAGCGGCACCACGAACAGCAGCCCCAGGGTATAGCCCGCCTGCGTGAGTGTGACGATGAGGCCGGCCGCCTCGGGCGAGAGTCCGGTGGCGGCGCTGATCGGCCCCACCAGCGTTTGCGCGTAGTAGAGATTGGCGACGATCAGCCCGCAGGCGATCGCCAGCAGCCAGACCATGCCTTTGGAAATGTCCTTGTTCATTTTTGCCTCTCAGAATGGATATGCGATACAACCCATTCTAGGGAGAAGCCGTCTTCAGATAATTAGGGCATAATCCTCATACACTTTTCACTTAATCTGAACAATGGACAGGCTAAAAGCCATGCAAACCTTCGTCCGCATCGTGGAAGCGAACAGCTTCACGAAGGCGGCGGAGACGCTGAACCTGCCGCGCGCGGCGCTGACGGCCACCATGCAGAACCTGGAGGCCTTCCTCGGCACCAGGCTCTTGCAGCGCACCACGCGCCGCCTGTCGCTCACGCCCGACGGCGCCGACTACTTCCGCCAGTGCGTGGATATCCTGGGCGCGGTGGAGGCGGCAGAGGCGGGCTTCCGTGGCGCCAGCGCTGGCCAGCCCAAAGGCAAGCTGCGCATAGACCTGCCGGGCACGCTGGGCCGCCGCATGGTGATGCCGCGCATCGGCGAGTTCTGCGCGGCCTACCCCGAAGTCGAGCTTGTGCTCAGCCTGAGCGACCGCATCGTGGACCTGGTGCAGGAGGGCATAGACTGCGCGCTGCGCGTGGGCCAGTTGCAGGACTCTTCGCTGGTGGGGCGCCAGATCGGCAGCATGCGCTTCCTCACTTGCGCCGCGCCCGGCTATCTTCAGCGCCACGGCGTACCGCGCACGCTGGACGACCTGGCTGCGCACAAGGCCGTGGTCCACTTTTCCGGCCGTACCGGCCGCGCCTTCGACTGGGATTTCCAGGTGGGCGGCAAGGTGGTGAAGGCCGATATGGCGGGCGCCATCTCCGTCAACGACGCGGACGCTTACCTGAGCTGTGCCTTGCAGGGCATGGGGCTGGCGCAGGTCGGCGCCTACCAGGCGCGCCCGCATTTGCAGGCCGGCGAGCTGGTGGAAGTGCTGCAGGCCTGGCCGCCCGTGCCCATGCCGATTTCCCTGCTGTACCCGCAGGGCCGCATGGCCGCCCCCAAGCTGCGCGTGTTCGCCGACTGGCTGAGCAGCCTGTTTCAGCAAGAAGCGGATCTCCAGCTGTGGGAAGTGTAATAACATGGCGCCTATCGCAAACTTGGGCAGACAGGAAAGAATATGGGTACTTGGGCGGTAGGCGCATTCGGCAACGACTTCGCGCTGGATTGGGCGCAGGATCTGCAGGAATCGAAGGACTTGTTCTTCATCGAGGACACGCTGAACAACGTGCTGTCGCCGGACAGCGCGGACTACCTGGAGGCGCCGTTCGCGGCGGAAGGCCTGGCGGCGATCGAAGTGCTGGCGCGGCTGTACGGCAAGCCGGGCGAGGATGACGAAAACACCGCCGACGTGGCCGCCTGGGTGGCGGAAGTGAGCCAGAAGACCACCAAGCGCCGCGCGGACCTGATCGAGAAATCGCAGCGCGCCATCGAGCATATCCTGTCCGAGCGCTCCGAGCTGCGCGAACTGTGGCAGGACAGCGAGCACTACGAGGACTGGCGTGCTGCCGTCGCGGACCTGCAGGCACGCATACTGCTGACGCCGTCTACGTCCGCACCATAATGCGACGCTTTATATCGTAATGTTTGCCATTGCCCCAGCACAATGGCAAAGTGTAGCTTGTCGACAATAGAAACAGAGAATATCGTGGGGACCACGCTTTACACGGCCAGCGTGCCGGTGTTTATACATTATCTGCAGCAGTTGCATGCAACGCTGCGCGTGGGTGAAAATCATGAGCGGCGCACCGGCCGGGCGCTGGTGGGCGCGGCGCTGGCGGAAGGGATGTTCCCCTTCGCCCAGCAGGTGACGACCGCCTGCTCCTTCGCCGTGCGCGCCTGCTGCCCCCTGCTGTCGGCGGACCTGCCGGTGCTGGGCGGGGGCGGCCAGGACTGGGACCAGCTGCGCGCCCGCATCGCCGCCACGGTCGATTTCCTGGAGGATGTGCCCGAAGACCGCATCGACGCGGCCGAGGACATGCAGGTGGTCACCACGGCCGGCCTGGTGTCGCCGGTCTTCTCGGGAAGGGACTACGTGCTGTCCTATGCGCTGCCGAACTTCTTCTTCCACCTCGTCACCGCGCACGCCATTCTGCGCAGCCAGGGCGTCCCTGTCGGCAAAGAGGACTTCGACGGCTACCACCAGTACCAGGCCGGTTTCAGCTTCCCTCAGGCGAAATAAAGCGCCTTGGGTTAGCATGACGGCATGCAGATCTATTCCGAACACGAAGCCAGCGCCGGCGTCGCCGCGCTGGACGGCTTCCTGGCGCGCCACAGCAAAGTGCTGGTGCTCACAGGCGCCGGCCTGAGCACCGCTTCCGGCATTCCCGATTACCGCGACAAGGACGGCGTGCGGCGCGGCCGCGCTCCCGTGCAGGGGCCGGAGTTCCGCCGCTCGGACGCGGTGCGCCGTCGCTACTGGGCGCGCAGCATGGTGGGCTATCCCACGCTGGCGCAGGCCGCGCCCAACGACGGCCACCGCGCCCTGGCGGCGCTGGAGCATGCGGGCAGGGTGGGTGGCGTGATCACGCAGAACGTGGACGGCCTGCACCAGCGCGCGGGCAGCCGCAATCTGATCGAACTGCACGGGAATATACACGGCGTGGTGTGCCTGGCATGCCAGGCGCAGTACGCGCGGGCGGAGATCCAGCACCAGCTGCTGCGCGAGAATCCGCAACTGGCCGCCGCCGACGCCCAGCCGCTGCCGGACGGCGACGCGCAACTGGAGCCGGAGGCGCTGGAGCACTTCCTGGTACCGCACTGCGCCCGCTGCGCAGGCGTGCTGCAGCCGGACGTGGTGTTCTTCGGCGACACCATCCCCAAGCCGCGCACCGAAGCAGCCTTGCAGGCCATGGCGGACGCGGACGCGCTGCTGGTGGTGGGCTCGTCGCTGATGGTGTTTTCCGGCTTCCGCTTCTGCAAGCTGGCGGCCGAAACGGGCAAGCCCATCGCCGCCATCAATGCGGGCGTGACGCGGGCGGACCATCTGCTGTCGCTGAAAGTCGCCGCGTCCGCCGAGACGGTGCTGCCGATGCTGGTGTGACGCCGCAGGATCCTGTAGGGCGGGTTAGGCGAAGCCGTAACCCGCCAATTTGGCCGCGCCGGCGCGTCCTACAACCGCATCATCGGCAACGGGCTTAGCGGATGGCTGAGCAGCCGCCGCCAGGACAGCTGCAGCAGCCGCTTGTGGAAGCCCGCATCGGGAAACGCGGCGAACACTTCACCCAGGAAGGCGCGCGGCAGGCCGTGGGAAATCACGCCGTGCGTCACGTCCACCCAGTCCGCGCGGCGGAAGGTTTCCACCAGCGCCGGCGTGCCCGGCTCGCAGCGGGTGATCTTGTGGTGCTGGCCTATCATGCCCAGCACTTCGCCGCGCCAGGCGTTCAAGCCCTTGCTGTCCAGATAAGCGGCGGCCAGCGCCTCGGATGGGGGCAGATAGTCGAAGGTGCGCGCGGTCCAGATGCCCAGGTCGTGGAAGGCCACGGCAATGGCCAGCTTGGGCGTGCGGTCCGGCTGCGCGGGCGACAGGGCATTGCAAAAATTGAGTACGCGGTAAGCGTGGTTGCGGTAGGCCTGGAGATCCAGGCCCAGCGCGGTTTCATGCTCTTGCAGCAGATCGTCCAGCAGCTCAACCCGGGTGGCGATCACGGGCGGCGCTGCCTAGTGCTGCATCAGCATCGAGCGGACGATGCCTTCCTTGGCCAGCGCGTAGTCATGCGCCGCCAGCACCAGGTTGGTGTTGGGCTGGATGACCTTCACATTGACGAACACCATGTCGCTGGTCTCGGCGTAGGAGCCCACTACGATGGCCTGCGCATTGTGCTGCTGCGCCACCTGGCCGATTTCGCGGGTGAGCATCAGCTCGCCCTGGCCGCGCTTCAGGTAGACGCTGTTGCGCAGCTTCATTTCCACCATGTTCAGGTTGCCCTGCGACAGGCGGGTGGAAATCTGCTCGGACACCAGGCGGCCCAGCGTGGTGGTCTGCTCCAGCGCGTCGATATTGACCACGGTGGCCATGATCAGCGGCTTGTCCGCCAGCAGCTTGCCGTTCAGCTGCGACAGCAGCGTGTCCGCCGCCTTGTAGTTGGACGCGATGAACTGGTTGGACGACACCGTGGCGTAATTGGTTTCTTCCTTGGCCGGGGTGCTGGAGCAGGCGCCCAGCAGCAGCGGCAGTGTTGCGGCGCACAGCATGGCGCACAGCGGCGCGAGTTTGCGCATTATCGGTCACCCTTGACTTGGAACGTTTTCAACAACTTGGATTCTGGCGGCGCTTCCGGCGGAATGCCGTACAGGGTGCGGTCGCTGTCGGCCACGTAATAGGCGGAGCTGTTGCGCGCATAGTAGCGGTACTGGTCGGACACGGACACGGTCACCAGCAGCTCCGTCTGCGGCGTGGCGCCCGCGTCGAACTTGGCGTGCTGGTACTGGTAGGCGTCGTAGGCGGCCACGCCGGCGATCACGCCGGCCACCGGCTTGATCGCGGTGAGCGCCAGCACGCCGGCGGCGATGGCGGTCGGTTCGCCCGGATAGCGGTACTGCGTGCGGCCGGGCGCGAAGGTCAGCGCCTGCACGTCGATATCGATCTTGAAGGAGCCGGCCGGCGTGCGCGACACCACGTGGCCGTCGCGCACCAGCGCCGACACCAGCTGCGCCGACAGCGCGCGCTGGAACGGCGAGGCCTGCGGCGGCGGTTCGGCGATGAAGAAGGGGCGGGTCGGGCTCTTTTTCAGGTCCGCCGCCAGGCCCTGCTCGATATGCTGGGCGATGGCGGCCCAGTGCGCCGTCGCTTGCAGCGTGTATTGGTTGCTGGTGGGGAAATTATTGGCGACCGGGACCGGGCTGTACGGCGTTTGGGGAATCTGCCGCCCGGCGCAGCCGGCCAGCAGCGCGCCGGAAATCAAGATTGCTGCCGTTTTCGTCACCATATTGTCCTCGCCTCGTGAATTAGTGCTGCCACGCCAGTTTACCATGACAGTTTCTAGATAGAAATGTCTGCGGCGGTGAAACCCGGCGCGGCGGCCACGCCGTGGCGCATTAGCGACGGTGCTGTTTCATGGCCGAGGCCACTTCGCGCGAGGCATCGCGGTCTTTCTCGGTGGCGCGCTTGTCGTGCTGCTTCTTGCCCTTGGCCAGGCCGATCTCGCATTTCACGCGGCCGCCCTTGTAGTGCAGATTGAGCGGCACCAGGGTGTAGCCGGAACGGGTGGCCTTGCCGATCAGCTTGTCGAGCTCGTTACGGTGCAGCAGCAGCTTGCGCGTGCGCACCGCTTCCGGGCTGATGTGGGTGGACGCCGTGGGCAGGGCGCTGATATGGGCGCCGAACAGGAACAGCTCGTCGCCCTTGATGGTGACGTAGGCTTCCTTGATCTGGACGCGCGCGTCGCGGATTGCCTTCACTTCCCAGCCTTCGAGCACCAGGCCCGCTTCATAGCGGTCCTCGATGAAGAAATCGTGAAAGGCTTTTTTGTTATCGGCAATAGTCATGGGTGGTGGGTAAAACAGTGCGGGTCGGTTAAACTACGGTTTCGCCGCGCGCGGAGCGCGGATAAACCAACATCATAGCAAACGGTAACACAATGGCAGTAGTGCACAAGTCGGTTATCCTGGGCTACAGCGCGGAACAGATGTTCGAGCTGGTGGCCAAGGTCGAAGATTATCCCAAATTCCTGCCTTGGTGTGGCGGCGTTGACGTGCGCGAGCGCGGCGAGAACACCGTGGTGGCCAGCCTGGCCATCCATTACCACGGCATCCACCAGAGTTTTACCACGTCCAATGTGAACACGCCGCCGCACAGCATGAAGATGAAGCTGGTGGACGGCCCTTTCAAGACCCTCGACGGCACCTGGACCTTCAAGCCGCTGCGCGAGGACGCCTGCAAGGTCGAACTCGACCTGCACTACGAATTTTCCAGCCGCCTGCTGGAGCAAGTGGTCGGCCCCGTGTTCGGCATTATCGCCAACAGCATGGTCGACTCCTTCTGCAAGCGGGCCGACACGGTCTATGGCGGCTGAACAGATCAACGTCGAGGTGTGCTACGCCACCAGCACGCTGCAATTCCGCCGCGCGCTGCGGCTGGAGGCCGGTGCCACCATCCAGCGCGCGCTGGACGTGAGCGGGCTGGCGCTGGAAGTGCCTGGCGTCGACCTGGCCGCGATGGCGGTCGGCATCTACGGCAAGAAGAAGACGCTGGACACGGTGCTGCGCGAGCACGACAGGGTGGAAGTCTACCGTCCGCTGATCGCCGACCCCAAGAACGCCCGCCGCCGCCGCGTGCGCAAGCCCGAATAGCGCGCCGCTCGCATGCGCCTCGCCATCCTGCTGTTCCTGCTGCCGCTGCTGCTGATCGGCGTGGCCTTGTGCATCTACCGCGTGTGGTTCAAGCTCTCCTGCGTGCGCACCGAGGGACGGGTGGTGGATACCGTGGCGCGGCCCTGGAAGAGCACCGACCCGGACGCCGAAGGCATCCACTACCACAGCGTGATCGAATTCACGGCGGGGCGGCAGAGCCACCGCTTTGAAAGCAGCTGGCAGCACAATGAGCCGCAGCCCGCCGGTTTGACGGTGAAGGTGGAGTACCGCGCCGCGCGGCCGGAGATGGCGCAGGAGAACGGCGGCTGGCTGATGTCCGCCATCGCCTTGCTGATGGGCGCCTGCATGGCCAGCTTCGCCGCCCGCGTGCTGTCGGACCTGCTGCGCTGACAGGCCTCAGCGCGGAATGCGCGCCGTGAACACGGTGCCGTGCGCGCTGTCCGATTCCACTTCCAATGTGCCGCCGTGGCCGGCCGTGATTTCGCGCGCGATGAACAGGCCCAGGCCTATGCTGCGCAGCGAACGGCCATTGCCGCCGTCGTCGCCGGGCAGGCGCACCATGGGATCGAAAATGGCCTGGCGCGCCTCCGGCGGAATCAGCTGGCCGTAGTTCTGCACCGACACCACCACCGCATCCTGTTCGCCCACGGCCGCCATGACTACGGGCGCGCTCTGGTCGCGGTACTGGGCCGCGTTGTTCAGCAGGTTGGACAGCACTTGCTGCATGCGGTGCTTGTCCAGGCGCGCGTGCAGATCGCCCGAGACGGCGAATTCGAAAGGGCAGTTCGGATGCACCGCGCGCGCATTTTCCAGCGCTGCCTGGCAGATCTCGGCCAGGTCCATCAGCTCGGCGGCGATGGGAATTTCGCCGTCCAGCTGCACGCGCGCGTATTCCAGCAGATCGTTGATCATGGACGTCATCGACGCCACGCCGCGCTGCACCCGTTTGCCCACTTCGCGGCTTTTGTTCGGGTCCACTGCGGAAGTGGTCAGGTAGGAGCCGGCCAGGGAGATGGTGGCCAGCGGGCTGCGTAAATCATGGCCGAGTATGGCCAGGAAGGTGTCGCGCGCGGCAGCCGCGCGGCGGGAGTAGGTGACCACGGATTCGGCCTGTGCCTGGTCTATGGCCTCGTTGAAGCGCACCATGTCGCTGGCCGTGGTGTCCGTCACGGCCGACACATGCGGCAGCCACAGGCGCAGCACGGTGGCGCGCAACGCACGGAATTCGGCCGTCAGCTGGATCAGCGAAAAGCCGCTCAGCTGGCGCAGCGTGCCATGCGTGGCGGCGGCGCTCTCCTGGCCCAGCGCCTCCGGCGCCAGGCCGCGAGACTTCTCCTGCTGCTGGTGCGGCGTCTGGGCCGTTTCGATCTCGGCGGCGATGGCTGTAAGGATGAGTTTCGCGTGGTCTCTGAGAGCTAGCGAGGACATGTGACTGGCGGACGGCCCCTGGGTACGGGCGAATGCTTCCCATTCAGCGAGTATGCCCTCCAGGTGCTGCGTGATAAACAGGGAAAGTCGCATGAAGGGGCATTGAGGCGTTTAGTTGAGGAATCATAACCTATATGTGAAGTCGCGCACCGAAAGCGGGTGCGGACCAGGCTAGGGTGGCCGATTCAGAACCCGGGAGACTGCCATGGATCAGCTCAAACCCGCCGCCGAACTTGCCTCAGCCGCAAGCAAGCCCTATCCGAACGACAGCGCCGAGTACCGCGCCGCCCGCACGGCGCTGCTGGCCGAGGAGATTGAGCTGCGCCGCCACATCGAGCGTGTGGCGGCGCAGCGGCGCGCCTTGCCGGCGGGCGGCGAAGCGCCCGATTATCTTTTCAAGAATGAAGACGGCGCCACCGTGCCGCTGGCCGCGCTGTTCGGCCGGCACGACACACTGGTCACCTACTTCTGGATGTACGGCCCGCAGCGCGAGCGCCCATGCCCCATGTGCACCGCCTTTCTCGGCGCGCTGGACATTCCCGTGCGCGACATCTCGCAGCGCGTGGCGTTTGCGGTGCTGGGCCGCTCGCCGGTGGAGCGCCAGCTGGCCTTCGCGCGCGAGCGGGGCTGGCGCAACCTGACGTTCTACGCCACCGCCGGCGATGATTTTGCGCGCGACTATCGCGGTTTGGCGCCGGACGGCAGCGAATGGCCCGCGCTGGACGTATGGGTGAAGGACGGCGCGAAGGTCCGCCATTTCTGGGGCGCCGAGATGGGCGGCACCGAAGACCCGGGCCAGGACGCGCGCGGCGCGCCCGACCCCACGCCGCTGTGGAATATTCTCGACCTCACGCCGGCCGGGCGGGGCAGCGGCTGGTATCCCGCGTTGGCCTACGATTAACGGCGCAGCTGGCCACGCACATCGACCGTGAATGCAGGCAAATGCAGCTGCATCGCGGCGGCCGGTGCGTCGGCGGCGCTGGCCAGCGTGACCAGGTAGCCGCCCTCGGCCACGCGCCAGGTCTTGCTGGCGCTGTCGTACACGCCCAGCAGGCGCGGATCGACAGTCACCGTGGTCGTCGCGCCGGCGCCCGGCTGCAGCGCCACCTTGTCCCAGGCGCCCAGGCGCTGCGGCGCTTCCCAGCCGCCCGCCAGCGGCGCGACGTAGATCTGCGGCACCGCCTTGCCGGCGCGCGCGCCGGTGTTCTTCAAGCTGAACGTGACCGACAGCACGCCGTCCTTGAATTGCGCCGTCAGGCCGCTGTAGGCGAAGCTGGTGTAGGAGAGGCCGTGGCCGAAGGCGAACAGCGGCTTGCGGCCGGTGAGGTCGTGCCACTTGTAGCCGACCGCCGCGCCTTCGATGTTGTAGTCCGCGCGCGGCTGGTCCGCCTCGATGGCGGGACGCGGCAGCTGGGATTCGGAGGCGGGGAAGGTGGCGGGCAGGTGGCCGGAAGGATTCACTTCGCCGCTCAGCACGCGGGCGATGGCCACGCCGCCGCGCGTGCCGGGATACCAGGCCTGCAGCACCGCGCCCACGTCCGCCAGCCAGGGCATGGCGACGGGGCCGCCGGTTTCCAGCACCACCACGGTGCGCGGATTGGCGCGCGCCACGGCGGCGATCAGTTCGTCCCGTCCGGCCGGCAGCGAGAGCGAGGCCGCGTCCACGCTCTCGGCGGTCCACTGCGTGGCGAAGACAATGGCGATGTCGCTCGCTGCGGCCAGCGTGGCGGCTGCCGCGATATCCTTGCCGTCCAGGTAGGCCAGGCGGGCCTTGCTGCGCGCGGCCAGCGCCTGCATGGGCGACGAGGGATGGTAGACCATGGGGCCGGGGAACTCGGCCGGGCCTTCGTTGGGCACCGCCATGCCGCCGTGCGCGTGGACCTGCGACGAGCCGCCGCCGGACAGCACGCCCTTGTCCGCATGGCCGCCGATGATGGCGATGGAGCGCGTGCCCGCGCCCAGCGGCAGCAGCGCGCCGCTGTTCTTGAGCAGCACCATGGCCTCCTCGCTGCCCGCCTGCGTGACGGCGGCGTGCGCGCTGAAGTCGATGCTGGCTTCCGGTTCGATTGCCACCGGATGGTCCATCACGCCATGCTCGAACATGGCGCGCACGATGCGGCGCACCATGTCGTCCAGCCGTTGCTGCGGCACATGGCCGTTGGTCACGGCTTCGCGCAAGGCGTCGCTGAAGTAGGCCGAATGGTCGAAAGGCCAGCCGGACTGCTGGTCCAGGCCCGCGTTGGCGGAAGGGATGGTCGAATGCACCGCGCCCCAGTCCGACATCACATAGCCCTTGTAGCCCCAGTCCCGCTTGAGCACTTCGTTGAGCAGGTAGGGGTTTTCGCAGGAATACACGCCGTTCACGCGGTTGTAGGCGCACATGACGGAACCCGGATCGCCGCGTTCGATGGCGATCTGGAAGGCCAGCAGGTCCGACATGCGGGCGGCCGCGTCGCCCAGCTCCGAGCTGACGGTGAAGCGCTTGGTCTCCTGCCCGTTGTAGGCAAAATGCTTGACGGTGGCGATGATGTGGTTGGACTGGATGCCGCGTATCTGCTCGCCGGCCATCACGCCGGCCAGCAGAGGGTCCTCGCCCGCGTATTCGAAATTGCGGCCGTTGCGCGGGTCGCGCATCAGGTTCACGCCGCCGGCCAGCATGACGTTGTAGCCGGACTGGCGGGCTTCCTTGCCTATCATGGCGCCGGCCGCGTAGGCCAGCGCGGGGTTCCAGGTGGCGGCGGTGGCCAGGCCGGAGGGCAGGGCGGTGCGCTCGTACGGCTGTTTGGAACTGCTTTGCGTGGCCACGCCCACGCCCGCATCGGCCTGCCATTGCGGCGGCAGGCCGACCCGGGCCACGCCTGGAACGTAGCCGGCCGAGTCGCGCCGCGCTTCTTTAGGGGCAATATGGTTCTTAGGTTTGAAATCGGTGGCGAAGTAGCCGAACACGGTCTGGATTTTTTCCTCCAGCGTCATGCCCTCCACCAGGCGGGCGGCGCGCTCGTCCGAGCCGGGCGCGGCCTGCGCGGGGCAGGCCAGCGCAAGCGTCGACAACAGCGCCAGCAGGCCGGCGCCTGCGCTTGCCGCCCGGAGCGTCATGCCGGCACGAACACGTTGAGGTTGTAGGTGGCGCCCGGCGCGATGTCCTTGATATGCGCGGACGGCAGGAACTGGCCGGCATGCGTGACCATCACTTCCTTCACGTCGGTGCGGCGGATGTCGAGCACGAACTTGGCGCCACGGAACAGGCGCGTCACCTTCATGCTGTTCCAGCCCTTGGGCAGCTGCGGATTGATGCGCAGGCCTTCGGCGTCGCCCTGCAGGCCGCACAGGCCCTCGATAAAGCAGCGGTAGGCCCACGACACTGTGCCGGTGTTGAACAGCTGGCTGGAGCGGCCCGCCTGCTTGGGATACTGGTGCCAGGCGCCGCGATAGTAGTTGGGGATGAGCACCGGCAGCTGGCCGCGCTGCAGGTAGTCCGCCTCGGTCGGGCCGGGTATCATCTGGCGCAACAGCTTGTAGGCGCGGTCGGACTCGCCCACCGTGTACAGGCTGTAGATGTAAAACACGGACGCGTGGTTGTACACGGCGCCGTTTTCCGCCGAGCCGGGATGCTTCTGCGTGACGCGGCCCACGTCCTCGCGCATGGCGCTGAACGGCGGCGCAAACATGGCCACGCCATACGGGGTGCTGAGCTGCTCATCCACCTGCGCCAGCATTTTCCCGCGCTGCTCCGGGCTGGCCGCGCCGCCCAGGATGGACCAGGCCTGCGGATTGAGCCAGATGCGGCCTTCCTTGTCCTTCTTGGTGCCAAAGGTGACGCCGTCGTCCGTGATGCCGCGCGAGAACCAGTCGCCGTCCCAGAAGTGGGTGTTGGCGGCGGCGTTCACCTCGGCCGCGCCTTCGCGGTAGTGCGCTGCGCGGTCTTCGCGGCCCAGCTGGGCGCACATGTCCGCCCACAGGTTCAGCGCGTAGGCGGTGGCCACGGTGAGCCAGCCGGACACGCCCTTGCCCTTGTAGCCCACCATATTCATCGGGTCGCACCAGTCGCCCTGGGCGATGAAGCTCAGGCCGCGCTCGTCGCGCGCTTCCAGCAGCCAGTCCATGGCGCGGCTGATGCGCTCGAACACCGTCTGCTCCACGCCGTCCTCCGCGCCGCGCACCAGTGTGCGCAGCATGGCGTAGTCGCCGGTTTCGTCCAGATAGGTTTTCAGGCACACCGGCAGCCACACGCAATGGTCGGTGTGCGGCACCTGGTTGATATACTTCAGCTCAGCGCCTTCCACCAGCAGGATCCCGTCCGGCATGGCGCCGTTGGCTTCCTGCTGCGACAGCGCGTGCATGAAGGCCGCGCGCGCCACCTGGGGCTTGATGAAGCTCATGCCCATATTGTCCTGCAGGTAGTTGCGGGTCTGCGGGTCGGTGGTCAGGCGATTCACGTCGCCGTGGTAGTAGACCTGGCGCGCCAGCCAGTTGTTGACGAAGTTGTCCAGTTCCGCGTCCGGCGTTTCTATCTGCAGCACGCCACGGCCTTGCTCGATATACCAGGCGTAGTCGCGTTTGGCATCGGCAAAGCCGGACTGGCTCAGGTACTTGCCGCGCATGGCGCGGATTTCCGCGTCGTCGAAGGCCGGGCCGAAGATGAAGCGCAGTTCGCGCTCGGCGCCTGCGTCCAGCGCCAAGCGGTACTGCACGGCGGCCGTGGGCGTTTCATAGCGTGCGTCGCTGCGTTCCAGTTCTGCGCGCTGGATGCCGGACGGCGCATGCAGGCCGCCTTCGCCCTCGAAAGCCTGCTGCATGGTCTCCCAGGAATCCGGCGGCGTCTCGCACAGGAAGTAGGTGCGGTCCTTGAAGAATTTGTTCTTGAAGTAGTCCGCAACCTTTTGATACGGCGTGATGCAGCTGGCCACTACGCCACCCAGGTCCAGGCGGTATTCGGCGGACTGGTTCATCCACGACATATAGCCGATGGGGAAGTAGGGGTAGACGCTGATCTTGCGCGGACGGCCGGACAGGTTCACCACCTTGACCGACCACAGCTCCACCACGTCCTGCGTTGGCAGGCTCAGGGTCAGCTCCACGCGTATGCCCAGGTGCTCCACCGCCCATTCGATATCGCTCTTGCCGACCGAGAAGCGGAAGCTGTCCACCGGCGCGCGGACCGGCTCGTAGGGCGCGGAAAACAGCTCGCCGCTTTCCTCGTCCTTGATGTACACGAAGCGGCCCGGATGGTGGGCGTAGTAGTTCTGCTCCGGCTGCATGAAGGTCTTGGCCTCCAGGTTGGGCGCATAGGCGTACTTCGCGGGCTCCGGCTGCATGAACTGCGCGGTGGCGTAGCCCCGGCAGGTCACTTGTATCATCATTTTCTGGTTCCACAGGAAGCCGCCTGCTTTCGGCATGGCCGTCGGGCTGGTCAGTTCATAGCGGTCGCCATCGTGGGTTGGGCGTAGCATTGGGTATCTCCGGTATATCTGTAAGCTTAAACTTCCGCCTTGCGGGCGGCCAGTTCAGACTGGATCTGCTCCAGCTTTTGTTGATCAAGGTTGTAGAAGAACATCACGGCCACGGCCAGCACGGCGAAGAAGGCGGGAATCAGCGACATCAGCCAGACGATGCCCGCCTGCGAGCCGGTGGACTGCGCGGCGTTCGGCACATAGCCCAGCGCCGTGAACAGCGAGCCGATGACCGCCACGGCCAGCGCGGTGCCCAGCTTCTGCGAGAAGGTGGCGGCGGCGAAGGTCATGGCGGTGGCGCGGCGGCCGGTGCGCCATTCGTTGTAGTCGGCGGTGTCGGCGTACATCGAGAAGGCCAGCGGCGACTTGGGGCCGAGCACGAAGCCCAGCGCGATCTGCAGCGCGAACATCAGCCAGACCTGGTCCTTGCCGACGAAGAAAAAGGCGCTGGACAGCACGGTGGTGCAGCTCATGAGGATGATGAGCAGCTTCTTCTTGTCGATAAAGCGCGTCATCAGCGGCGTGAGCGAGGCGCCCGCCGCAGCGGCCAGCATATAGGCCGGGACGAAGCTGGCCATCAGCTCGGGGCGGCCGACGAAGTACTTGAAATAGTAGGCGGCGGTGGACGTACGCAGCGTGATCGTCATCATGATGACCAGGGCCAGGAAGAACAGCACCAGCCAGGGGCGGTTGCGGCTCAGGTCCTTGATGTCCTGCGCCACGTTGCTCTTTTGCGCGGCGGCGGGCGCGATGCGTTCGCGCGTGTTGGCGAAGGTAAGCACGAACAGCGCCGTCGCGGCGATGCCCCAGGCCAGCATGGTGAGCTGCCATCCCTGCTTGTCGTCGCTGCCGCCCAGCAGGCGCACCATGAAGGGCGTGGCGGCCGTCACCAGCGTGCTGCCGGCGAAGGCGAAGATGAAGCGCAGGCCGTTGATGGTGGAGCGCTCCTGCGGATCGCCGGACATCACGCCGGACAGCGCGTTGTAGGGGATGTTGATGGCGGTGTAGCACACCATCATCAGCAGATAGGTGCCGTAGGCCCAGGCGGTTTTGCCGTCGTGGTCCAGGTCAGGCGTGGTGTAGGTCAGTACGGCGGCGGCGGCCAGCGGCACGGCCATCCACACCAGGTAGGGGCGGAACTTGCCGTAGCGGGTGGTGGTGCGGTCGGCCAGCGCGCCGATCAGCGGATCGGTGAAGGCGTTGACGATCTTGATCATGAACAGCATGGACGCCGCTGCGGCGGCCGAAATGCCGAATACGTCGGTGTAGAAGAACAGCAGGAAGGTGGCGATATTGGTCCAATAGAAATTGAAACCCATATCGGCAATGCCGTAGCTGAACTTCTCGCGCCACGACAAGGGAGTGTTGAGTACTGCAGCCACGGAGTGCTTTCGGTGATGGGGGACGGGCAGTTTAATCCATAGGCGGAGCTTGGCGGGTTACGCTCTGCTAACCCGCCCTACGATCCAATAGTGACAATTGCTGTTCGTAGGGCGGGTTAGGCGGAGCCGTAACCCGCCGTGCCGGAGCCGATCAGAAGTCGGCGGTCAGGCGTGCGCCGAAGGTGCGCGGCGCCAGGTACATCGCTTGCCACACCGGACGGTCGCTCGCTGCCGGCGGCAGGTTGACGATGTTGACGGTGGTCTTGACGTTCTTGTTCTCCAGATTCTGCACGAAGGCCTCAACCTGCCAGTGCTTGTCGCCCGCCGGCTTGTAGCGCACGGTGAAGTCGCTGCGGGTGTAAGCCTGCTGGCGGTCCGGCGCGCCGTCGTTGAACACATCCAGCCAGCTCGCGGTCTCGTAGTGCGTGTTGATGCGCGGCGAGATGCGGGCGCCGCTATCCAGGTTGAAGTGGTGCTGGTAGCCCACGTTCAGCGAGAAGTGCGGAGCGTGCGGCAGCTCGTTGCCCTTCAGGTCGCGCACCTTGCTGCCGTTCGGGCCGGGCAGGGTATTGTAGCTGGAGTTGTTAGGGTCCGCCGTCAGCAGCGTATCCATCTCGGTGCGCTGCACCGACATGGCCACGTTCAGCGTATCGACCGGCGTGACGCGCGCCGTCAGCTCGCCCTCGATGCCCTTGGCCGTTGCGCCTTTCGCATTGGCGGTCAGCAGGAAGCTGGCGCCGTTGGGGAAGGTGGTCGGCACCGAGATCTGGTAGCCCTTGAAGTCGGCGAAGTAGATCGAGGTGGCCCAGGTGACTTTGCCGCCCATCAGCTTGCCCTTGGCGCCCAGCTCGTAGCTGGTCAGCGTTTCAGGCTCGGTGTGCACGCCGCCGTCGGTCAGCACGCCGGACTTGTAGCCGGTGCTTACGCTGGCGTAGGCCATGATGTCCTTGGTCACGTCATAGTCCGCCTTCAGCAGCCAGGTCGGCTTGCTCCACTTCTGCTGGCCTTCGTTGTTCAGCGCAGGCTTGCCGTCCGGGCCGATGACCGACGGGTTGGGCACGAAGCCCACCGTGCGCGGATCGTCCTGCGGCGTGATCGGCAGGCAGGCCTTGGTGGTGCCGGGCTGCGTGGTGGGGCAGTAGAAGTTCACGCCGCCTCGGTTGTGCTTCTCGTCGAAGGTCTTGCGCAGGCCGCCCGTGATGCGCAGGACGTCCGACACGTTCCAGGTATCCTGCGTAAAGAAGGCGTGCGACTTGACGTCCTGGTTAGGCTGGACGAAGCTGTTCTGCGTCAGCGCAGGCCAGCCGCAAGTGGCGCAGCCGTAGCCGACCTGGGTGCCGGACCATGCCGGCTGGTCCAGGCGGATGCCGGCCTTCTCGTGGAACACGTAGGCGCCCACCAGCCAGTCCACGGTCTTCTTGCCGGAGGACTTCAGGTTCAGCTCAGCGCTGGCGTTGGTGTAATGCTCCCAGTTGATGCGCGTATTGCGCAGCACGCCGCCGGTGGTATTGCTGGTCGGGACGGTGTAGCCGCCGCGCGCGTCGAACTGCATGGCGCCGTCGGTGCGCTGGGCGCCGGCGATGAAGGCCAGGTCGATGTCCTGGTTCACGCTCCAGTCGGTGCGGGTGCGGATGGTATCCACTTTGCGGTGCAGGTATGGCGCGATCTGGATCAGCGCAGACCACAGCTTCTCGCCCGGACGCGGTTCCTGGTTCAGGTTCATGGACGGCGTGCCGTCGTCGCGGAAGGTTTCGAAGGACAGGTCGGTGCGCAGGTTGCTGGTCGGCTGCCAGGCGGCGGACAGGCGCAGCGCCTTCTGATCCTGGGCGTTGTACTTGTCGCCGCTGGTGACGAAGGCGTTCTTGTCCAGGCCAGGCGTGTTCGGCGGCTGCTGGTAATCCACATAGCCGTTGTGCGACTCGCCGGCGTAAGCCACGCGCAGCGCGAAGGTATCCGATACCGGAAGGTTGTACATGAAGCGCGTGCCGGTGCGGTTGTAATTACCCAGCGTGATCTCGGCGCTGCCCTCGGTCAAGCCGAACTTCGGCTTGGCGGACACCATGTTCACGGCGCCGGCGGTGGAGTTGCGGCCCCACAGCGTGCCCTGAGGGCCGCGCATCACTTCCACGCGGTCCATATCGTAGAGCAGGGCGGTGGCGCCTTCGGCGCGCGGCGAGTAGACGCCGTCCACGTAGACGGACACTTCCGGATCGGCCTGCTCGGTCTTGGCGCCATCGTTGCCGATGCCGCGCATGGTCAGCAGCAGCACGGCGTGGTCGCCCTGGCTGGTGGCCTGGAAGCTCGGGGACAGGTGGGTCATGTCCTCCAGGTTCTTCACGTGCGCGTCGTCCAGCGCGGCGCCGCTCAGGGCGGTGACGGCCAGCGGGGTTTTCAGCAGGGAGGTGGAGCGCTTGGTCGCGGTGACGATCACTTCAGCCACGTTGCCGCTGTCGGCAACGGCCTTGGACGCGGCGGGCGCGTCGTCGGCAGCGTAGGCGCCGGAAACGTGGGCGGCCATAGCCAGCAGGGAAGTGGTCAGGATTTTGTGGCGTGAAATATGCATGTTGTCTCCTTGTTGGATGTAGTTATGGATTGCTGTTGAGAATGTCGGTGATGAGCTGGGCAGGTTCCTTGCGGATATCCAGCGTGATGCCGGCCTCGTCCGCTTGCAGCGGCTCGAGCACGTTGAGCTGGCTGTCCAGCAGCGACAGCGGCATGTAGTGGTTGATGCGGGCCAGCATGCGGTTGGCGATCAGCTCGCGGTCGCCGGCCAGGTGGGCGAAGCGCAGTTCCGGATCGCCTTCGCGCAGCAGGTCGCGGTAGCGGCGTTTCAATGCCGAGCACGACAGCACCAGGCTGGCGCCGGTCTCGCGCGCATTGCGGATCTCGGCCATGAGCTGCAGCAGCCATTCGGCGCGGTCGGCGTCGGTCAGCGGCGTGCCGGCCGACATCTTGGCCACATTCGCCGGTGAGTGAAAGGCATCGCCCTCCAGGAACTTGGCACCGAGGCTCTCGGCCAGGCGGCCGCCCACCGAGCTCTTGCCACAGCCGCAAACCCCCATCACCACCCAGCGCGTCGATTTCGTTTTTTCAGTCATAGTAGGCCCTATTTGGTAGCGCTATCTGTTAGCGCTATCAGTGGGCCGAAGTTTAACGTCGTGCAAAAAAAAGTAAAGAAAATTCGATGCTGCGTCGCACAAAATTTCAGCCGGACTGAGCCGCATGTCCTACAACCGGGGTCAGACCCCGAATGTAGGACGTGCGGCTCAGCTCGCTTCTAGGCGGAAAGGGGATTCAGGCGCTTTCGCGGGCCATGAGGGTGAAGCCGAGGTCGATCTGGGTGGCGGGCGGCTGCTCGCCGCGGATGACGCCGCGCAGCAGGCTGGCCGCTTCGAAGCCGACCCGGTAGCGTGGCGTGCCGATGGTGGTGACCGATGGGTTCATCCAGGCGGAGGCGGGCAGGTCGTTGAAGCCGCAGATGGCGAGCTGCTCCGGCACGCTGATGCCGCGCCGCTGGCATTGGTAGATGGCGCCGTGCGCCAAGTCGTCGTTGCAGCAGAAGATGGCGTCGCAGTCGGGCGTGACGGCCAGCATGCGACCGACCAGCTCGGCGCCCAGGGCAATCGTCGACGGGTCCGCCACCATGAGCTCCAGCTTGGGGTCGGCCAGGCCGGCTTCTTCCATGGCCTTGCGGTAGCCCTCGGCGCGCTTGATCGTGCGCTCGTCCAGCTGCGCGCCCATGAAGCCGATGCGCTTGTAGCCTTTGTCTATCAGGTAGCGCGCCATGGTGTAGCCGGCTTGCACCTGCGAGAAGCCGACCGAGAGCTGGCCCACGTTGGCCGACAGGTCCATCATCGACACCACCGGCACGCGCGAGGTGTCCAGCATTTTCTGCACGCCCTTGCTGTGCGACAGGCCGGACAGCAGGATGCCGTCCGGATTGGATTGCATATAGACGTTGAGCAGCTTTTCCTCCTCGGCGTCCGAATAGCGCGTGTTGCCGATGAGGATCTGGTAGCCGTAGGGGTCGAGCGCGTCCTGGATGCCGGCCAGCACGGCCGTGAACACGGCGTTCGACAGCGACGGCACCAGCACCACGATGACATTGGAGCGGGCCGAGGCCAGCGCGCGCGCGGCGCGGTTGGGCACGTAACCCAGTTCCTCCACCGCCAGTTCCACCCGCGCGCGCAACATGGGCGACACGAGTTCGGGCTGGCTGAGGGCGCGCGATGCGGTCATGGTGGCAACGCCTGCGCGTGCTGCAACTGCTGCAAGGGTGACGCGGCCGCTGGCGCGGCTCTTGCTGTTGTGAGGTTTGGTCATCCGGTATTTTTCTTGGTTTTTGGTAGCGATAACATTATTTTATACTGCGACGGGCCATTTATTTAGAGCAATTTGCCAAAGTTTTTTGTGCCCGCTTGGCGCGCTCTGCGCGCTGCTCGTCGGTGAGGAAGATGCGTTCGCCGTTTTTGTCGTATTCGGTCATGCGGTTGCCGGAGTTGAGCGCGGCCTGGTTGCTGCGCGCGGCTTCGCAGTTGGCGCTGCGTTCGGCCTGCTGCGCCGCCTCCTGCGCGGCCTTTTGCTCGGCCGCCTGGCTCTCGGCCTTGCGCTTGGCGAACTCGGCATTGCGCTCGGCCAGCGTGGGCGGGCGCTTCACTTTCGGTTCGGCGCCCTCCGGCGCCGGCTCGGCCGATGCGGCCGTGGTGGACGCAGCTGCCGGCGCGGCCTGCACGGCGGCGTTGCCGACGCCCTGGCCGCGCGGCTGCTTCAAGATGCGGTTCTGCGGCACCGACGGCGGCGGCGGCTGGTCGGACAGCTGCTTCAGGCCTTTGTCGTCCAGCCACATATATTGGGCCTGGGCCAGGGCGGGCAGCGCCAGCACGGCCAGCAATCCCATCAGCGGCGCGCAGGCCAGTCGGTACTGTTTCATAGTGGCTAGATCCCTTTCTCTCTTGCGGCAGATTCTCCATGTATTCCAAGCACTGTCAACCCGCGCCGCCATTTTTCCCAGGGGTAAAGACGTAGAGCGTGACTTACTGTATAATCGACTTTTGCGCCTATAGGAAATCGTACTATGCGTTTACTTCAAAAAGCACTCACGTTCGATGACGTGCTCCTCGTCCCTGCGTACTCCAATATTCTGCCTGCGGATACGTCTCTCAAAACTCGCCTGACCCGCAACATTTCGCTGAATATTCCGCTGCTGTCGGCCGCGATGGATACCGTTACCGAAGCCCGCCTGGCCATCGCCATGGCACAGGAAGGCGGCATCGGCATTATCCACAAGAATCTGAAGCCGAAAGACCAGGCCCGCGAAGTAGCGCGCGTAAAGCGTTTTGAAGCAGGCGTGCTGCGCGACCCGATCACGATCCCGCCGGACATGAAGATCCGCGAAGTCATCAAGCTGACCGAACAGTACGGCATTTCCGGTTTTCCTGTGGTCGAGGGCAACCAGGTGGTGGGCATTATCACCAACCGCGACTTGCGCTTCGAGCAGGAGCTGGACGCCGAAGTGCGCGCCAAGATGACCCCGCGCGACAAGCTGGTCTACGTGAAAGAGGGCGCCGAAACGGCCGAGGCCAAGCGCCTGATGAACAAGCACCGCCTGGAGCGCGTGCTGGTGGTGGACGACGCGTTCAACCTGCGCGGCCTGATCACCGTCAAGGACATCCAGAAATCGACCGAACACCCGAACGCCTCCAAAGACCAGCACGGCAAGCTGCTGGTGGGCGCGGCCGTGGGCGTGGGCGCGAAAGATGAAGAACGCATCGAGCTGCTGGTTGCCGCCGGCGTGGACGTGCTGGTGGTCGACACCGCCCACGGCCACTCGCAAGGCATCCTGGACCGCGTAAAGTGGATCAAGACCCGCTTCCCGCACGTGGACGTTATCGGCGGCAATATCGCCACCGCAGCGGCCGCCAAGGCGCTGGTGGAATACGGCGCGGACGCGGTCAAGGTCGGCATCGGCCCAGGCTCCATCTGCACCACCCGTATCGTGGCCGGCGTGGGCGTGCCGCAGATCACCGCGATCTCCAACGTGGCTGAAGCGCTGGCCGGCACCGGCGTGCCTTGCATCGCCGACGGCGGCATCCGCTTCTCGGGCGACATCTCCAAGGCACTGGCGGCGGGCGCATCGACCGTGATGATGGGCTCCATGTTCGCCGGCACCGAAGAAGCGCCGGGCGAAGTGATCCTGTACCAGGGCCGTTCCTACAAGTCCTACCGCGGCATGGGGTCGCTGGGCGCGATGTCGGACGGCTCGGCCGACCGCTACTTCCAGGACGCCACCATGAAGGCCGACAAGTTCGTGCCTGAAGGTATCGAGGGCCGCGTCGCCTACAAGGGCAGCGTGCTGGCGATTATCTTCCAGCTGGTCGGCGGCGTGCGCCAGTCCATGGGCTACTGCGGCTGCGCCACCATCGACGAGCTGCGCGAGAAAGCGGAATTCGTCGAGATCACGTCGGCCGGCATGCGCGAGTCGCACGTGCACGACGTACAGATCACCAAGGAAGCGCCGAACTACCGTTCGGGCGAATAAAGCTTCCCTCAAACGCCGGCGGCATGCTCCGCCGGCGTTTTCATATTTACTCCTTAGTTTCTAGCGCTCATCCATGCACTCTAAAATCCTCATTCTCGATTTCGGTTCCCAGGTTACCCAGCTGATCGCCCGCCGCGTGCGCGACTCCGGCGTGTTCTCCGAAGTCTATCCCTACGACATCGGCGACGACTTCGTGCGCAACTACGGCGCCGCCGGCGTGATCCTGTCCGGCAGCCACAATTCCACGCTGGAAGGCGACTCGCCGCGCGCGCCGCAAGCCGTGTTCGAGCTGGGCGTGCCGGTGCTGGGCATCTGCTACGGCATGCAGACCATGGCGGCCCAACTGGGCGGCAAGGTCGAGAACGGCCTGGTGCGCGAATTCGGCTACGCCGAAGTGCGCGCCCGCAACCACACCAAGCTGCTGGACGGCATCAACGACTTCGTCACGCCGGAAGGCCACGGCATGCTGAAAGTGTGGATGAGCCACGGCGACAAGGTGCTGGACATGCCGCCAGGCTTCAAGCTGATGGGCGACACGCCTAGCTGCCCGATCGCCGCCATGGCCGACGAAGAGCGCAATTTCTACGGCGTGCAGTTCCACCCGGAAGTGACGCACACCGAGCAGGGCAAGGCCATGCTGGGCCGCTTCGTGCACGAAATCTGCGGCTGCAAGTCGGACTGGAACATGCCGGACTACATCACGGAAGCGGTGGAGAAGATCCGCGCGCAAGTGGGTACGGACGACGTGATCCTGGGCCTGTCGGGCGGTGTTGACTCGTCCGTGGCCGCCGCGCTGATCCACCGCGCCATCGGCGACCAGCTGACCTGCGTGTTCGTCGACCATGGCCTGCTGCGCCTGAACGAAGGCCAGATGGTGATGGACATGTTCGCCAAGAACCTGGGCGTGAAAGTCATCCGCATCGACGCGGAAGACCAGTTCATGGGCCACCTGGCCGGCGTGACCGATCCCGAGCAGAAGCGCAAGATTATCGGCCGCGAGTTCGTGGAAGTGTTCCAGGCCGAATCGGGCAAGCTGGTCAACGCCAAGTGGCTGGCGCAAGGCACCATCTATCCGGACGTGATCGAGTCCGCAGGCAAGGGCAAGAAGGGCCAGACCATCAAGTCGCACCACAACGTGGGCGGCCTGCCGGACACCATGAAGCTCAAGCTGCTCGAGCCGCTGCGCGAACTGTTCAAGGACGAAGTGCGCAAGCTGGGCGTGGCGCTGGGCCTGCCGCATGACATGGTCTACCGCCATCCATTCCCGGGCCCGGGCCTGGGCGTGCGCATCCTGGGCGAAGTGAAGAAGGAATACGCCGACCTGCTGCGCCAGGCGGACGCCATCTTCATCGAAGAACTGCGCAACACCCCTTACGAGTTCGTGGCCGGCCAGGCTGTGAACACGGAAGAGCTGCCGAAGAACTGGTACGAGGCGACGTCGCAGGCGTTTGCCGTGTTCCTGCCGGTGAAGTCGGTGGGCGTGATGGGCGACGGCCGCACCTACGAATACGTGGTGGCGCTGCGCGCCGTGCAGACGCAAGACTTCATGACCGCGCACTGGGCGCACCTGCCGCATTCGCTGCTGGGCAAGGTGTCCAACCGCATCATCAATGAAGTACGCGGACTCAACCGTGTCGTCTACGATATTTCCGGCAAGCCGCCAGCGACGATCGAGTGGGAATGATTATTGATCAGGCAGCGTAACGCAGCTGCCGGCATCCCGCAGAGACTAAGCCCCTGATTTCAGGGGCTTTTTTTTCAACTGTCTGGCGAAATTCGGCAGGAGTTGGCAACGTCAAGCATATTTGTTTGATGGCACTCAAGATGGTAAGAGCTGGGAGGCTCATGATTGACGGTGGCAATACCAACATCACGGTTTTGGCCTGTTTGTTGGTCTTTTTGTTGGTATTTTTGATGCTAAATGATTGATTTTATTGAGAAAATTGACTTTCATTTCTGACGATTGGAATGCTGGTACTGGAGGTGCCATGCTCACCGACACCAAACTAAGAAATTTGAAGCCGGCGGAGAAGATGTACAAGGTGCCCGACCGCGATGGGCTGTACGTGGCAGTGCTGCCAAGCGGCGTGGTCTCCTTCCGCTACAACTACCGGATCAACGGACGGCAGGAGACGCTGGTACTGGGGCGCTATGGCGCGGATGGCCTGACGCTGGCAGAAGCGCGCAGCAAGCTCGATGCTGCGCGCAAGGCGGTGGCCGAGGGAAAATCCCCGGCCAGGCTGAAAGCGCAGGCGCGCAACAAGCTGGCGGGGGAGGGGACGTTCGGCACATGGGCCGAGCGCTGGCTGGAGAAGTACCGTATGGCGGAGTCCACACGCGACATGCGGCGCTCGGTGTACGAGCGCGACTTGAAAGGGCCGTTTGGCAAGCTGCTGCTGCGCGAGATCACCGACCACGATCTGCGTTCGCTGTGCGACCGCATTGTGGAGCGGGGAGCGCCAGCCACGGCCGTGCACGCGCGCGAAGTCGTGATGCTGGTATTCCGGCATGCGGAGCAGCGCGGCGACCGGCACCAGAATCCGGCCGACCTGGTGCCGCCGTCGTCCATCGCGGTGTTCCAGCCGCGCGACCGCGCCTTGAGCAGCGGCGAGATCGGCTTGTTCTACAAGTACCTGGACCATGTGACGTGCTCGCCCACGCTGCGCATCGCCTGCAAGCTCCTGTTGCTGACCCTGGTGCGGAAATCGGAACTGACGGACGCCAAATGGGAGGAGGTCAATTTCTCACAGGCGCTGTGGACCATCCCGGCCAAGCGCATGAAGCGGCGCAATCCCCACAACGTCTACTTGTCGCGGCAGGCGCTGGATATGTTTGTGGCGCTCAAGACATGTGCAGGCACCTCGCCCTTCGTACTGCCGTCGCGCTACGATCCCGACATACCGATGTCGCACGCCACGTTGAACAGGATCACGATGTCGCTCCTGGATGAAGCAGAGAAAGGCGGCGAGAGCCTGGCGAACTTCACGCCACACGATTTGCGCCGGACTGCATCGACCATGCTGCATGAGGCGGGGTACAACACGGACTGGATCGAGAAGTGCCTTGCCCACGAACAGAAGGGGGTACGCGCCGTGTACAACAAGGCCGAATACGCGGAGCAGCGGCGCGCGATGCTGCAGGATTGGGCGGACATGGTGGAGACCTGGACTCGTCCTGGTTATCAGCACGATGCCTAGCTCCGCTTGCCGCCGGGGGACGGTGCTTGCGCGGCGGCGGTGCGTCGGAGATTGATCCATGCCTCGACTTCATCCAGATCCCATGCAACCATGCGGGAGGTGATGGCAAAGCGTCGCGGAAACTCGCCGCGCTTTTCCATATCCAGTATGGTTCTTTCGCACAACGGCACCTTCTGCAGCAGGTGCTTGCGTTTGATAAGCACCTTCCCCGGCGTCTTCAATTCGCTGTCGGATAGTGTTCGTGCATTCGACGGATCATGGCGATTCATTTTGGCACCTCCACAATCGCGTGATGGCAATCCTTGGCCCCGCACGATGCGAATCGGTCGCGCTCGTGTATGGCTACGCGCAAGGCAGCAGCGAAATTCGCGACTGCGTATAGCGGCACAACCTCACGCAGTGAACGCACCGGTGCGACTTCATCGGCATAAGCGGTCTGCACGTTCCACATGTTTTCCTCGAGCGCTACGGCTAGTGCGTAACCCTCTCCGTCCGAACTGAACAGGAAGGCTCCTCCCCCGCCGGTTGAGAGGGCCATGTCCACCGCTCGCCTGAGCGCCAGCAGTGCGAGGCGGTCTCCTACAATTGCGCCGGTGTCGTCCCAACGCCCCGGGCTCCTTAGATGCAGCATTTGTTCGCTCACGATATCCTCCTTGTCACTGGTGTTGACCCCGATTCCAAATAACCCTCCAGTCTTCTCGGCGCGGCTGACCGCGTCCAGTCGAAGTTCGCTGAACGTCATGAAGGCGCTGTTAGCGACTTCTGCCAGTCTTGTCGCAAATATCTTTTCTTTGCGTGCGGTCTTTGTGGGGAGCGTTTGTGTCATTCTGCGCATACGCTTCTCGGTGCCATCGGGCCTCTCTGCTGAGGGCCTTGGCAATTGCTTGCTCTTGTGTGGGGAAGGCTTCATAGTGGCAATTCGGAGTGCAGTCGCCTCCGCCGTAGGAGATTTCCAAGCCCGTATGGAACCCTCTTGTCGATTGGACGACACGGGGCCGCGTTTCGCACTCACCGTAGTCACTGGACTGCCACTCGCCGATCCAGACCGTGTTCTCCCAGTCGGGGTATTGTGCGCCGTCATCCGTGCCGGACCGCACGCTGGCCATTGGCGGTTCAGCGCTGTTCATTTGTCGCCCCCTGCCTGTTGTGAAGCTGACCTGGCGTCAAAACCTGCAGCATTTGCGCGCTCACGATGCCCTCCCTTTCGCTTACAGCGGTGTGAACAACCGATATTCCGAATTTCCACTTTCAGTTTTAGGCGACTGCGGTGAAGTTTGAAAGCACGACACGTCGTTCATATCGAATTGATCAAATGTTTGTCAACTAGGTTTTCCGATTGGTACTTGCTCGCGCGTCGGTTGCGCTTTAGCTGCTAAAGGCGGCGTTGAACGGTGGGTTCGTTTGATCTGGATCAATACGCGCTGCTGTAGTGGTGTGACGATGGCGTGAGCGCGATGCGCGCGCAAAGGAGCGGCGACCATGGCTCGAATTTTTCAGTTTCCCAAAATGCCCCGCGCGCAAGGCGGGCGGACCTCCCAGTCTCCGTTGGGGGGCATGGCACACCCGTGGCGGGAGCTGTGGGAAAACCCGATCACCCAAGCGCTCTACCGCCTGTTTATCGCCTTCATCGCTTGCACCTGGCCGGTGCTGCGCTGGTTCGTCGGCCTGGACCTGTTCATCCAGTTGCTGCGGTTTGCCTTCATTGGCGGGCTGACCGGTTTTGCCGCGTTGATGCATATCCTGCTAATCGGCGCCTTGACCTATCTGGTGCTGTACGTGCCGCCGTTGCCGCGCCGCTGAGCCAGGCGGACCCGCCGTAAAACTCGAGGACTCAAGCATGATGGGTTTGGTTGAATGAATACCGTTTTCAAAGAGCGATCCGAATCGGACACGTTACAGCGCTTGGCGCCGGCGGATCAAGTGAACAAAGGTGATGGCGTGGCAGGCAAAGTGCAATTGCTGGCGGCCGAGGCGGCGCGGGGCGGTCCGCTTGCCTTGCCTCTGGATCTGATCGACGAGGATCCGGCGCAGCCCCGCACGAGGGACAACCCCGGTTTTTCCCCGAAGAGCCTGACCGAGCTCGCCGCCGCGATCAAGTTGCGTGGCGTGAAAACGCCCATTTCTGTGCGTCCCAACCCGGCCGCGCCAGGGCGCTACCTGATCAACCACGGCGCGCGCCGCTACCGCGCGTCACGCCTGGCGGGAATGGCCACCATCCCCGGTTTCATCGACGCCAACTACAATCTGGCCGACCAGGTGGTGGAGAACCTGCACCGCAACGAACTGACCGCGCGCGAGATCGCGGACTACATCGGCCGCGAAATGGCGAAGGGATTGAGGAAGGGGGAAATCGCGCGGCAGATCAGCAAGTCGGCCGCCTTCGTGACGCAGCACGCGGCGTTGCTGGATCTGCCCGAAGCCGTCGCAGCGGCTTTCAGCGGCGGCCGCGTGCGGGACGTCACGCTGGTCAACGAACTGGTGTTCGTGCATCGCAAGGCGCCGGCCGATGTCGCGGCCTGGCTGTCGGACGAGACGCAGGAAGTGACCCGGCGGTCGGTGCGCATGTTGCGCGCTTTCGTTGAACAGAAGAGCAGCTTGCGAAAAGGCGCCGAGGCGCCTAGCGGCCCCAGTCCGGAGGTGGTCATCGCTGGTGCGCCGAAGCACGGGAATGGTGACACGCACAACGACAAGCCGACATCCTGGGTGAACCCGGTGCTGGCGGTGCGGCATGATGGCAGGGAGGGGCGCTTGCTGATACGGCGCCGTCCCACCGCCGTGGGCAAGGCATGGCTGCGCTATGACGACGATTGCGAACTGGCCGAAGTCGATTTGGCCGATGTCCAGTTGGTGGCGCTGATCGAAGGCTAATCCCATGGACTTTTCCGGGCGCGATCCGGTACCGCCGATGCGCCGCGCAATGCGCTACCGGACCCGTCCCAGCACCGACAGGATGAAGGCGCCGTTAATGCCGGGATGGGCAAGCAAGGCCTCCAGCCGCTCGCCCACCGCGTCCGCTGGAAGCTGGAGCACGGCGGCAGCACGCACGGCCGCCGCATGCGCCTCCAGTACGTCGGCCGCAGTAATGTCGTAGCCGTAGCCCTGCGCGATAGCCTTGAGCGCTTCCATGGCCGCATCCAATGCGAATTCAGGCTGGCGTTCGGCGAAATCGCGCGCCGCGCGCGCCAGCGTGCGCGGATCGGCCGGGCTGCGGCGTGCAAATTCGATGGCGAGCCCGTACTGCCCTGCGTCCTTGGCGGCGGCGAACCACTTTCCTTGCTGGCCTGGCTGGCTGGCGGCCAGATCGCGCAGAATGGTGTCGGCCGGCACGCCCGGATACTTCTTGCGGACCGACCTGAATACCGCGAGATTGGTGCCGCCCTGGGCGGCAGCTATGGCATAGCGGGCATACGCCTCGTCCACCTGGCCGGCATTGAGCAGCGCACTTTCACAGAAGCTGGCGATGGCGCCCATCGGCGCGTTGAGGCCTTTGGATGCTTCGGCGTAGACAATCGCGTCCGCTACTTTTCCTTGCGCCAGCAGCGCTTTGGCGCCCCAGCGGTGATCGTGCCACCATTTGAACGGTGCCCGTTCCAGTAGCGCCAGCAATTCGTCGTGCCTGCGCGCGGCGTACAGGCAGGCCAGGCAGGCGGTGGTCTCCTTCAGATATCTCGTACGGGGCGCTCCGGGCTGCCAGGCCGCTTGAACCGGGGGCAGCATGATGTCCGCCCACTCCGAAGCCGTTTCCGGCGAACCGCACAGCTCGCCCCAGAACTCCGTCAAAGACTCCAGGTAAGGGACATCATCGTCCTCGACAGCAGCCCATAGGCGCTGCAGCCAGCGATGCCTGACCAAGCTTGTACTGGCGGCTGCGGCGATCAGCGGCACCAGCGTCTCGATGGCGCGGGACACCGCCGAACCTATGGCACCGGACGAGCTGTCCACCTGGCTGATCGCTGGCGAGAGCTTTTCCAATAGAATTACCGCCCCGTCGGCAGCGAGAAGCGGATCGGCCCGTGCGGCCGACTTGATTTCGGCCAGGGCTTCCTTCAGCCGCAGGATGGGGGTATCGGATTTCCAGCCGAAGGCGTTGCGGCGGAAGCGGGCGGCGAATTGCCATTGCGGAGAGGACATGCGAGCCAAATGAGTAATAAGAATAAGAATAATACTATTCCTGCCAGGCGGGTGGCCCCAGGTTTCCGGCGATCATAGGAATTGCCCGTACGTTTGATCTGCCTCAAGGTCGATAAGAATAGTAGTCGTATTATTCTTATTATGACTTCCACCGGAGCGGCGATCATGAGACCTGCCAGCGACACCATGGAGCGCATCAGCGCGGCGGCGGATGAGCTGTTCGAGCAAAACGGACGCGCCACGTATCCCACCGTCGATGCGGTCCGGAAGGCGGCGCGCGTGAACATGAACGATGCCAACAGCGGCATGCGGGAGTGGCGGCGCAACCAGATGGCGCGCGCCGTCCCCGCAGCGGTGCAGGTGCCGGCGGCAATCACCGAGGTACAGGCGACGCTGGTGGCGCAAGTATGGCAAGTTGCGCAGGCCGTTGCCGGCGAATCGCTTGGCGCTGCACAGGCCGCTTGGAACGCCGAGCGTAATCAGCTTGAAACGCTGAACAAGGAAATGGCCGATGCCTTCGAAGCGCAGGCGGCAGAGCTTGAGGGCCTACGCAGCGGGATGCGTGCCGCCGCAGACCAAGCCGAAAGCGCGGCCGCTACCGGCAAGGCGTTGCAGGGCGAGATTGACCGCCTGCGCGCGCGTCTGGCCGCCTCAGAGTCAGATGCGCGTCGCGACGCTGCGCGAATGGAAGAAGTGGAGCGACGCGCCAGTGAGCTGCGCCGCGAACTCGATCATGCCCACCAAGAGCTGGCCGCAGCCCACGCCGGCGGCCGCGAGGCGATGCGAGCCCATGCTTTGGAGCTGGCAGCCGTGCGGGCCGACGCGCGGCAGGCAGAAGCGGTGCTGCGCGGGGAGCTGGACGTCTCCCGACAGCAACAGCTGGAATTGATGCAGATCGTGTCCGCCGCAGCGGTGCCTGTGATCCCGGGTGATGCCCGCTACAATGTGAAGGAAGGCCCATGACGGTCCCAAAGCGGAGAGGCGGCTGATGAAGCAGCGCATACTGGTGATGAACGGACAGCGCCTCGTCCAAAGCGAATACGACAACGAATGGGTGACGACGAAAGTCGGCAAGGCCGGCCAGATCCCGCCTGGCATTTACAACATCAGCGGGGCGGTTGCAGCCAGCAAGGATAAGACCTACGATGGTGTCGTGCTACACACGGATCATGAGCATGTCTATCAGCAAGTTGGCCAAACCTGCGTGCGGCATTCCTCACACGACTTTCCGAAAAGTCCGTCCGTGGGCGCCAATATCGCGGTTCGGTATGACGCGGACCGTGCCTTCGCCAGCGAGGCTGCGATTAAGCAGAGCAAGGGCGTTAAGCGCTGACGAGCGCCTTCGTCGGCCATTGGCTTTACGTAATAGGTATAGACTTTCCACTGTCAGCTAGTGTGCGCTCGACGGCGCGTTCCATAGCATCGAGGAATGCAAGATTGGCCCGCTCCGCGACGTGACGCAAGTTCCACAATCCGCTCTCGCGGATCTCTTGGCGAACGCTGTGTCCCCCCAGCCAGGCGGCGCTTGGCGCGTTAAGCGGATTCAAATTATTCGACAATAGCGCGATGGCGCCGCGCTCGATGATTGAGCGCTCGCTAGCCGGCCCTGCTTCGTCCGGAACGTCGAGCCAGAGGACGGACATTGCGCCGATCAGCATTGATACGCGGCGTTCGAGCGCGGTCTCTGCCGCTTTCGCGCTGTCGCTTTCCCTAAGAGCCTTAGGAGCAACGGACCCGACGCCCCATGTGGTCAGCGTCTGGGAGTCCCTATGAAGCAAGGCATTACCGACGTGAAGGCGGAAGATGGAGCCTCTGTGGTTTCCGCTTCCAGATTTTGCTCCCAAGTGAGCCCGAAGCCGAGCGCGCAGCGTCGATTTCGAACCAGCGCTGACGGCGTGGGTGCCGATACGCGTGACACGAGGCGACGCGGCCGTGCCAGGTGCGACCATTTCGCCTGACTCGCGGAAAAAGTATACGCCGCGCTTGGGCAGGGAGTTGACCGCGATGACCGAGGCCAAGCTGGTGCCTTGGAACGGCAACGCTTCCAGTGCAGAGAGGAGAGCGTAAAAGCGGGCGGTTTCTCGCCCGATGGTTGAGCTGCTCACAGTGAGCGCTCCAGTGTCATACCCTGAGCAAAGAACGGCGATACGTCGGCGCCGGCCAACTGCGCAGCCAACAACGCGCCGTGGCGAGACGGGGTCTCGCGCGTGCTTCCGTCGACGACATGGTACTGCACAGCTTTGGTCAGGCGGCCGCTGGCAAGAAGTGGCAGCGCGGCCTTTCTTGCGACCTTAAAGTAGGCGGTCGAAGTGCCGACGTAAAGGGCGACGCGGCGAATGTCATTAAGCTCGGCAAAGGCGGCGAGAAATTGTGGAAAGGCTGTTGACCAAGGTCTGGCAGGCGCGTCGGACATCATGAGGTTGTAGTCCTGGATGGGGCTTAGCGGATGAAGCGGACCGTATAGCGCTGAGAGGATCAGCACGCGCGGCCCTTCGGTAGACGACACTGCCTCGCGAATGCTAGCTTTGAGTCCTTTAGCCCTATACAGCAGTCCTTGATAGCGATCCAACGCTGGCATTGCTAATCCGGCGCCAGCCACGGAGCCAAAGTCCGCGCCATCAGTGATTGAAATGTTCTTCAGGTATTTGTCTGCCGTGAATTTCGGAGCGCGACGAACGTAGTGAAGAATTTCCGATCTGGCTTTCAATGCCAAGCGATAGGCAGAGGGAGTTGATAGATCTCTGAGCGGATCAAGCTCTGCCACATTCATTCGGCCACCAGCGGATTTGGCCGCGCAGCATGGGACTATTAGCAATGTGGAGCGATCAAACTCTTCAAGCATATATTCCTCGGCATTTTCATGGGCAAAACGCGGGAGCGCGCTTCCCAATAGATTCTAGCATCTCGGCCGCTCTGCCCTGAACCGCCACATGCGTCGTAGGCATTCCTGAGCCAGGACCTCTATAAAGCTGAGTTTGCTACTTTAGAAGCCAGACCGAGATGACGACGGCAAATATTGTCATGCAGGACGCTGCTAGGTTGAGCAGGGCGGTGCGCCGCGCCTCGTGGGCGTGGCTAGCCATGGAGGAAAACGCGCGTTCCAACTCCGATTTTAGTAGCGAAGTTGTGGCGTGCGCGCCATCGCGAAGGATCTGATCCATCGCGCTCTTGCTGGCAGCCAGGGCCGCATTGACAACGCGTTCGGCCTTATCCTTCGCATCGGCCTTCCAGCGCAGCGAGACCGCCTCCAGTTCTTCCTTGAATTGGTCGAGCTGCGCTTGCTGGGCGGCGGCGCTGTCCTGGAGCAGCCGGTTGTTGATGGTCTGCAGGACGAGAATGGGATCGTCACGCGCCACGGCGATGCCGTGCTTCGAGGCGATTTCCCGGATCAGTTCTTCGATTTGGTCGGACATCAGATCACCGCCGTGTGGTCGAGTTGGTTGAACAATAGGCCCTTGATGATTTTGAGCCTTTGCCGCGTCATGATGGTGAGCGAGCTCAAAGCAAGTGCTTCATCGAAGGTCAATCTTGCCTGCAGCATGTCGCCAAGGTCGCGGCCGTAGGTCTCGTCCTTCAGCTGCGGAATGCGCGCGATGGCGGAAACACGGTCTCTGTTCGCGATATACGCTTTCATGTGCTCGAAGCCTTTCCCCTCGTGCTCGATTGGGCCCCAGTAGGGATTAAGCCAGGCGACGAAGATGGTCTCCTTGGGAAACTGGCTAGTGAGGTGAGCGAACCCACTGACTGTATCGAGCAGCGCCTGGCCGCCGGTGATGACCGTGTGGACCACCAGCTCGTGTCCCATTTCAGCCAGCAGGGAAGGGACCTGATTGCTGATCAGGTAATGCGACAGCGGCACGAACGAGCTGGCGCCGCTGTCGATGACGGCCGCACTGGATAGCGACGCCAGCAGCTCGATCAAGGCATCAAATTTTCTGGAATTGATCTCGTCATCTTCCATGATCTGCAAGCGCTGCACGTCCAGCGCCTGATAGCCGTGGAAGGTGGCGTTGACTGGGTCGATGTCGACGCACAGCGGCCGCGTACCCTTGCTGGCGAGGTATTGGGCGACGACTGTAGCGACGACGGATTTTCCAACGCCGCCTTTCCCTTGCAGTGTTATGTGGATTCTGGCCATCACAGTAACTCCTCTTTCTTGGGTTTCGGATTGAAGACGAAGCCGGCCGGTTTTGCTGGCCGGTCATTGTGTTCTGATACCGCCGCAGTTTTGGTCGACGGAGCTGGTTGTGAACTCGCGGCGTCATCAGATTGGTTGAGGAATTTCCGCACGTAGCGTAGGAATGCCGTGTAGCTGACGGCGATGCGCTTCGACTCACGCAGGTTGGACCACACGGTCTTGGCCGCGTATCCGGCATCGAGTGCGGCGCGCACGTCGTCGCGCACGGCCAGGAAGGCGACAAGATTCTTGTCGCGCGTTGTCGCGGCGCGCTGCCTGACCCAGTCGCCCAGCTGATCCGGATAGTTCTTGCCCATGCTGATCTCTTGCCGATATTTGAACGCCACAGAAACGCAACTGCAGTGCGATTTTCTCGCCACTGAGCGCCACCGCGTGCCACTAAACGCAACCGAATCGCCACTAATCGCGATTGCCTCGCCACTTTCCGCATTTCGTTATATTGGCCCTTCCAGTTGCGTTCAATTTGACATTTCGCAAAGGTTAAATCGAAAGTCCGGGCGCACAATTTCGTGGCGTAATAGCCCCGCGAACGCGGGCAGGATATGTGAAGTTAGCTAACCGGCGGGCCGGTTACCTATCTTCACTTCCCTTATTCGCGCCTGCGGCGCTCAACGGGAACCTGCTCTGCGAGGCCAGGCGGCTGCCGCCGCCAAATGCGCGAACCAGAGGAGTGGACGCCATGGACCCGAACAGCAAACCGCCAACAAGGAAGTCGCACCAACTGCGCGTGCCCGTCATGCCGGAGGAGGCATTGGAGATCCGCAGGCTGGCAACTACAGCGGGCCTGCCCGTCGCGGCCTACCTGCGCAGCGTCGGCCTGGGCTACCGGCTGCACGGCATCCTCGACCACCAGCGAGTGGAGGAACTGGCGCGCATCAACGGCGACCTCGGCCGTTTGGGAGGCTTGCTCAAGCTGTGGCTCACCGACGATCCTCGCACGGTCAAATTCGGCGAGACAACGATACTTGCCGTGCTGTCCAAGATCGAAGACTCGCAACGAGAGATGCAGCGGATCATGCGCGAAGTGGTCCTTCCCGTTGCCGGGCGCAAGCATCTTTAGCGGCTAAAGCGGAATAGGGGCGGCCATGATCGCCAAGCACATGTCCATGCGCGCGCTGAAACAGAGCGACTACGCAGGTCTGATGCAATATCTGCTTGGGCCGCAGAACAAGAACGAGCGCGTGGGCGACGTGCGCGTGACGAACTGCCAGTCGATGGATCCGGGCGTGGCCACCATCGAGATCCTCAACACCCAGTCCCTGAACCAGCGCGCCACCGGCGACAAGACCTATCATTTGATGCTGAGCTTCCGCGCCGGCGAGCAACCGGACGACGCGACCCTGCACGGCTTGGAAGCCCGCGTCTGCGCTGCCCTCGGCTACGCGGAGCACCAGCGCATCAGCGTGGTCCACCACGATACCGACAACCTGCACGTCCACATCGCCATCAACAAGATCCATCCGACGCGGCACACGATACATAGCCCCTACAACGACCACCTCACCCTTGGCAAGGTCTGCCAGAAGCTGGAACAGGAGTTCGGCCTGCAGCGCGACAACCACACGGCGCGCAAGCACCGCGCGGACAACCTGGCGGACGACATGGAACGGCACGCGGGCGTGGAAAGCCTGCTGGGCTGGATCAAGCGCGAATGCTGGGACGAGATGCGCGTCGCCACCAGTTGGGACGCGCTGCACGAGATCATGTCAGCCAATGGACTGCGGTTGCACGCGCGCGGTAACGGCTTGGTCATCACGGCCGAAGACGGCACCACTGTCAAAGCCAGTTCGCTGGACAGGCAATTTTCCAAGGCTCGGCTGGAAGAGCGGTTCGGGCCGTTCCAGCCTGGCGGGGAAGCTGGCGGCTTCGAGCCGGCCAAGCGGTACGAAAGCAAACCGTTCCGCTTCGGCGCCGATACGACGGAGCTTTACAAACGATACAAGGAACTGAGAGAACAGGATCGACAAGGCAGCACGCGTGCCGAGGAGTGGGCGGCAGCACGCGAGCGCAAGAACCGCCTGGTTGCCGCCGCCAAGTACAAAGCCAAGTTCAAACGCTCGGCAATCAAGCTGCTGTCCTGCGACCGATTCAGCAAGCGCTTCCTGTTCGCTGCGGTTGGCAGAACGCTGCTGTCCGAAATCAAGCAGATCAATCAGGAGTATTTCAAGGAGCGCGAGCGCATCTACCAGAAACACCAGCGCGGGACTTGGGCGGACTGGCTTCATTCGGAGGCCAAGCGGGGAAACGACGAAGCCCTGTCCGCATTGCGCTCGCGCGAGGGGGCGGGTGGACTCTCCGGGAACACGCTGACGGGACGGCGCCGCAACAAATCGCCACGCGCGGACGGTATCGACGGCGTTACCAAGCACGGCACGATCATCATCTGCGCCGGGACCACAGTATTGCGCGACGACGGCAGCAAGCTTGCCGTCACGCGCGGGTTCGAGCAGGCGGGCCTGCAGGCGGCGTTGCGTCTCGCGGCGGAGCGCTATGGCACTTGCCTGCGCGTGGACGGCACGGCCGAATTCCGGGAGCGAATCGCGCGCGCGGCCGTTAGCGCGAGGCTCTCCGTCACGTTCGACGACGTGGCTTTGGAGGCGCGCCGGCTCGAACTCATTCAAGCGTCAACCACCAAGGAGGCAAACGATGAAAACCGACAGCACCCCCGGCAGGGAAGACCTGCTGACAGCGGCATTCAGACAAGTGGAGGAAGCCGACCCGCCGGCAACACCACACGCGGCGCAGCCTACGGCAGAAAGCCGAACGTTGGCGGCATTGGAAAGAAACCGCCGCCCGAATCCCAAGACCGTCTGCGAAGGCTGTCCCAACTCGGTATGGTTCGCATCCCCGGTGGAAGTGAGGTGTTACTGCCGGGTGATGTACCTGGTCACATGGAGCAGCAAGGACCCGCAGCAGATCACCGCGTGCGACGGCCTGTTTCTGGGACAGGACGATTAGCGGAGAATGACGGCCCCCCCAAAGCGCAAACGGCAAGCGCCGCGCGTCGGCAGGCGAAGGCGGCACGCCATCGCACGGGACGCAAGCCACCGCCAGCGGGACGCAATCGGCTGCGCGGTCTGCAAGATGCTGGTGGCGCAGCCGATTCCCGCGCGGCGCGGTGGAGCGATCCCCAGGGCGGCGCGATTGCGGCTCGCGCGCCGGTGTCCAGCACCACGCCTCCACCTGTTTCGCAGCACGAAATCTCAGCAATTTCAGCCTCCACGAAGTTTGTGTTTGAGCGGGAGCAAAGAAGGCTCACTTTTTTCGATATACCGAAACACCTTGCCTATGATGGATTTCAAGGCCAGGCCGCTTTCGCAGGGCTGCGGACAGTGGACGACCAAGTGCTCGCCCTGCTCAAACGCGGGGGCGAGATCGTGGTCGTTCCGATTGACGACGCCACGGCGCGGCGGCTCAAGCGGCTGGCGCGCGGCGACACGGTGACGGTCGCAGGCAACGGCGTCATCAGGACAAAAGGGAGGAGCCGATGAAAGACCGCTTCAACAACGCCGTCGGGCCGCAGGTGCGGCTGCCAACCAAGCACGCGAACCTGGCCATACCGATCCTGGCACTGCTGGTGCTCGCCGCCGGACTACAAAGCGCGACCCAATTTTTCGCGCACAGCTTCAAGTACCAGCCGGTGCTGGGCCACCACGTCAACCAGGTCTACGCCCCATGGGACATTTTCAAGTGGGCGGCAAGATGGTACGGCACCTACCCGGACGCCTTCATGCGCGCGGGCAGCGTCGGCATCTGCGTCGCCGGCGTGGGGCTGATTGTGCTGGTCGTCGTCAAAATGGTGCTGGCGAACACCGCCAAGGCCAACGAGTACTTGCACGGCTCGGCGCGCTGGGCCAACGGAAAGGATATCCGCGCGGCCGGGCTGCTGCCGAAAACACAGACCATGTTGCAGCGGCTGACCGGCAAGCTGCCGCCCAGCCATGGCGGCGTCTATGTCGGTGCGTGGATAGACCGCAAGGGGCGCACGCAGTACCTGCGCCACGATGGCCCTGAACACGTTCTCACCTATGCGCCCACTCGCTCAGGAAAAGGTGTCGGCCTAGTGGTTCCCACGTTGCTGTCGTGGAGTCGCAGCGCCGTCATCACCGACCTGAAGGGGGAGTTGTGGGCGTTGACGGCGGGCTGGCGCCAGAAGCACGCGCGCAACAAGGTACTGCGCTTCGAGCCCGCCACGGCGAGCGGCAGCGTGTGCTGGAATCCGCTGGACGAAATCCGCGTCGGCACCGAGAACGAAGTGGGCGACGTGCAGAACCTCGCAACGCTGATCGTCGACCCGGACGGCAAAGGGCTGGAAACGCACTGGCAGAAAACCAGCCAGGCGCTCATCGTCGGAGTTATCCTGCACGCTTTGTACAAGGCGCGCGCCGAAGGCACGCCCGCAACGTTACCTGCGGTGGACGCGATGCTGTCCGATCCGAATCGGGCCATCGGTGAACTCTGGATGGAAATGATCACCTATCCGCATGTGGACGGAAAAAGCCATCCGGCCATCGGTTCGGCGGCGCGCGACATGCTGGACCGGCCGGAGGAGGAGGCCGGATCGGTGCTGTCCACCGCCAAGTCATACTTGGCCCTGTACCGCGACCCCATCGTGGCGCGCAACGTGAGCAAGTCCGAATTCCACATCAAGGACCTGATGAACCACGACAGCCCGGTAAGTCTGTATATCGTCACGCAGCCCAACGACAAGGCGCGGCTGCGCCCACTGGTCAGAGTGATGGTCAACATGATCGTGCGCCAGCTGGCCGACCGGATGACGTTCCAGGAGGGGCGCTCGGTGGCGCACTACAAGCACCGCCTGCTGGCCATGCTGGACGAATTCCCCAGCCTTGGCCGGCTCGACATCATGCAGGAGTCGCTCGGCTTCCTGGCGGGCTACGGCATCAAATGCTATCTGATCTGCCAGGACATCAACCAGCTGAAGAGCCGCGAGACGGGCTACGGGCACGACGAGAGCATCACCTCCAGTTGCCATATCCAGAACGCCTATCCGCCGAACCGCGTGGAGACGGCGGAACACCTGTCCAAGCTCACCGGGCAGACCACCGTGGCGAAGGAGCAGATCACCACCAGCGGGCGCCGCACGAGCGCTTTACTTGGCCAGGTGTCTCGCACCATACAGGAAACCCAGCGTCCCTTGCTGACGCCGGACGAATGTCTGCGCATGCCGGGCCCGGTCAAGGACGCCAGCGGCGACATCAAGCAGGCGGGCGACATGGTGATCTACGTGGCGGGCTATCCGGCGATCTACGGGAAGCAGCCCTTGTACTTCCAGGACCCCATCTTCAAGGCGCGCGCCGCCGTCCCCGCGCCGGAAGTGAGCGACAAACTGCGCGGCATGTACGACACGGAAGGGATCAAATTATGAAAGGGCTGGCGAGAAAAGTCGGCATCGGCATCGCCATCTGTGCGCTGGCGCTGCTGGTCCAGGGTGTCTTCCTGTATCTGCTGGGCGCCCGCGTCAACACGACGTTGAGCATTCCGGTCGGCCTGTACTGGCGTGTGAGCGAACCGGTGGAGAAGGGCGCGTATGTGATGTTCTGCCCGCCGCCGGTGGAAGTCTTCGATCAGGCGAAGCGCCGGGGCTATCTTGGCGCGGGCTTTTGCCCCGGTGGCTACGGTTACATCATGAAGCAGGTGGCCGGCGTGACGGACGACCAGGTGGAGATTGGCAACGACGGCGTGCGAATCAACGGCCGCTTGCTGGACATGAGCGCACCGCTGCAAGCGGATGCAGGCGGCCGGACCATGCCGCGCTTTCAGGCGGATAGGTATGTGCTGAGCAAACACCAGCTTCTGCTGATGGGCGACAGCAACCCGCGCTCGTTCGACGCACGCTACTTCGGCCCGGTGCAGCGCGGCCAGGTGAAGGACGTTGTCACCCCGGTTTTCACTTGGGGAAAACCATCAAAACCAGAGAGGTAGGGGCATGGACGAATCCAGCAAAAAGGCGGCGGGCAATGCCGACCCGGTGACGGCGGCGGTGCTGAACGAAAAACTGGCGGACGCTCAGACGCCCGGTTTCTGGGCCGAGTTCGCGCCCGACGAGGCCGAGCTAGCGGGCGCGTTCGAGGAATCAGCATTGGGAGAAGCGGAGGCAGAGGCAAGCGACATCGACCTGCCGCCGCCGGAAATGAGCGCAGCGAAGGAGTGAAAATCATGAGCGAAATGAGCAAGTCATTCGTGGAAACGGTGGCGGAACGGCTGATAGATCAACTGAAGGAAGGCGTGGCGCCTTGGCAGAAGCCCTGGCAGCCCGGCGAGGCGGGCGCGGCGATGCCGACCAATCCGGTGACGGGCAACCGCTACAAGGGCATCAACGCCCTGCATCTAATGAGCCAGGACCACGAGGACCAGCGCTGGATGACCTACAAGCAGGCCGCATCCATCGGCGCGCAGGTGCGCAAGGGCGAGAAGGGCACGCCGATCCAGTACTGGAAGTTCAGCGAGGAGCAAACGCAGACTGACGCGAACGACAAACCGATGCTGGATGCGGACGGGAAGGCCGTCAAGCACACCGTGAGGCTGGAGCGCCCCGCGCTGTTCATGGCGACCGTGTTCAACGCGGAGCAGATAGACGGCTTGCCGCCTCAGCAGCCGCGCAAGGAGCAGGCGTGGGCCGCCAGCGAGCGCGCCGAAGGAATCCTGCAAGCGACCGGCGCCAACGTCAGGCACGGCGAACAGGATCGCGCTTTCTACCGTCCGGCCACGGACACGATCCATTTGCCGAACAAGGGGCAGTTCGACAGCGCTGACCGGTACTATGCGACCGCGCTCCACGAACTGGGTCACTGGACGGGCCACCAATCGCGGCTCGACCGGGACATGGCGCACCCGTTCGGCAGCGAAGGCTACGCGCGCGAGGAGTTGCGCGCCGAGATAGCGAGCATGATCATGGGCGACGAGCTGGGCATCGGGCACGACCCGAAACAGCACGCTGCCTATGTCGGTTCGTGGATCAAGGCCATACAGGACGATCCGCTGGAGATATTCCGCGCGGCCGCCGACGCCGAGAAGATCCAGGACTACGTGATTGGACTCGAACAGAAGCAGATGCAGGAACAAGCCGCTGCGCAAAAGGTGGCCGAATTCGTCGCCGCCAACCAAAGTCTTTTGCCTGGCAAGGTGGTCCAGAACACGCTGGACGCCGATCCCCAACTAAAGGCGATCCTGGCCGACGAGGTAAAGATGAAGGCATTGGACGCGCGCGTCAACGCGCTCCTGCAGGGCATCAACCGTTCCTATATCGAGGAAACCAAGGCGGTGATCGCCTCCACGCTGGGAAGGGACGACGCAGGGCTTGCATCGGTGACGGCGCAGTCCGTGCGCGCTGCCTACCCGGCGGTGCCGGATTCCGACCTGGACGACGCGCAGATGGTTGCCGATTTCATCGCAGCCAACATGAATCTGCTGCCGGAAAAGGTTGCGGCCAACACCGAAGCGGCACCGCCGGCATTGAAAGCGCTGCTTGCCGACGATGTGAGGATGAAGGCGCTCGACAAGCAGGTCGACCAGCTGCTGCATAACCTGAACCAGGCCTATATCGACGAGACGCAGGCCATCATCGCATCGACCCTTGGACGCGGAGACGCTCACGAGCGGGCGGAACGCGCCAACCGTTCGCGCGCCGCGCTGCCTGCTGCCCCCGGCCGCGAGGGTGAAGAGGCCCAGATGCTGGCGGATTTCATCGCGGCGAACCACAACTTGTTCCCCGAGAAGGTGGAGGAGCACGCCCGGGAGGCGCCGCCCGAGCTACGCAAGCTGCTAGGCGACGAGCAAAGGGTTCAGGGCCTTATGCCTCGAGTGTCCGGCATGCTGGAGGGGATAGTTCCCGCCTACGTCGCGCAGACGCTGGCTGCGGCCACTGCAGGAGTGCGGCGTCCTTCGGAATCGATACTGGCCGAGGTGGAAGGTGTCGTGATGGGTGAACAAAGCCAGATGGAGGTGAGTATGAAAGCCGGAACCATGCGGCGGACGCCTGCGGAGGAGGCTGCGCGCCGGCCTGCGGCAAATGACAGCGAGGCGATGCAGTTGACTGAAGGGGAAGCCGCAGTGGTGCGCGCACGCCTTGGCGACAGCGGCAATGGTGGTGCACTCGATGCCGCCGCAATGCGCGAATTCGGGTTTGAACTGCCGCTTGACTGGAATGGACGTGTCCGGGTGCAGGAGAGCCTGGAACCTGCCGGCATGGATGGCCGCAGCGCGTCAGAATCGGGGGCCGTACCTTGGAGCATCTTTGCCGCACGTGCGGATGGCAGGGAACAATGGCTCACCGATGCGCCATCGCAGCAGGATGCCAACCGGCTTGCCAGCCGCTTGGAACTGATCGACGCGCACTCGGAGGAAAACGCGTTCGAGAAGGCGGCGAAGCTGGCCCGCATCCGAGAGGAGGCCGTGCGGCTTGATCCACAGAGTACGGCGGAAGATATTTCCGCCGCGCGCGAGGCCCGCAAGGACGCCGAATTCAACGCCACCCAGAACGATGCCGACTTGCTGCGCCGCATAGCGGAACAGGAGAGGGCCCGGGCGGCGCTGCCGGACACGGTGGCGCAAAGCCCGCAGACGCAAGCTGGAGCGCTGACCTATCTTGATGTAGCCTATCAGGACAAGGACGAGGTTAAGGCACTCGGCGCAAAGTGGGACCGCCGCGAGCAGGCGTGGTATGTACCGTCCGGCGTGGACCCGGCGCCCTTCGAAAAATTTGCCCGTCAAGGCGGTAGGGAGGCCGATGGTGCGCAGCATATCGGCCGAACGCCCGAGACTGTGGCGCAAGCCGATGACGTCGTAGCGAGCCGCGTCTACCTCGCTGTGCCCTACGGCGAGCGCATAGCTGCAAAGGCGGCGGGCGCGGAATGGGACAAAACGGCCAAGTCCTGGTATGCGGGGCCGGACGCGGATGCGGAAGCGCTCGCACGGTGGAAAGTCGACAACCACGCCGTCGAGCAGAATCCCGCCATGACGCCGCGCGACGAGTTCGCAGACGCATTGCGGGCCGTGGGCTGCGTGGTGGCGGGTGAGCATCCGATCATGGATGGGCAGAAGCACCGGATCAGCGTCGCAGGAGAAAAGCACAGCGAAAACAGCGGCGCTGGTTTTTACGTCGGCCACCTGGACGGACATCCCGCTGGCTACGTTAAGAACAACAAGACTGGCGTTGAGATGAACTGGAAGTCGAAGGGCTACGCTCTCGATCCGGAACAGAAGGCCAAGCTGCGCGCGCAGGCCGCGACCAAGCTGCAGGTGCGCGGCGAGGAGCAGGCGCGCCAGCACGAGCAGGCTGCCGACCGGGTGTCACGGCAGATGGCGGACCTGACGCCCATCGCAAAGCCGACGCCCTACATGCAGACAAAGGGGCTCGATCCTATGCCCGGCGCACTCACGGACAAGGATGGGAAGACGACATATATACCCGCCACGGACGCCGACGGCAAGCAGTGGACGACCCAATACATACAGGAGGACGGCACCAAAAGGTTCGCCAAGGACAGCCGCAAAGCCGGATGCTTCCACGCGGTCGGCGGGCTGGAAGCTCTGGCCAAAGCACCGGCGCTGGTGATCGCCGAGGGCTACGCCACTGCCAGCAGCCTGGCGCGCTCGCTTGGCCACGCCACGGTCGCGGCCTTCGACTCAGGCAATTTGCCGGACGTGGCCATGGCGCTGCACAAGAAGTTTCCCGACAAGCCCGTCGTGATCGCTGGGGACAACGACCAGCACCTTGAAGCCACGCAAGGCATCAATCCGGGCAAGAAGAAGGCGCAGGAAGCGGCGCGCATCACCAATGGCCGCGTGGTGCTGCCGATTTTCGCGCCTGGGGAAGTGGGGCAGGACCCCAAGGGCTACACCGACTTCAACGACCTTGCCCATAAAAGCAAGCTAGGAATGGATGGCGTGGACCGGCAGGTCCGGCCGGTCGTCGCCGATGCCGTCGAGAAGCACCAGGCAGCGATGGAACGCCTCGCCCATGAGCAGCGACAGGCGCTGGGGCAGCGCCACGCGATCAAAATGGGGTAGGCCGGTCGGCCGGTGACGTAGGCGGAAGAAATCTGTGCCCACGCGTCCGTCGTTCATGCTGGCGACCGGCGCGTGGGTTGCGCTGGTGTAGTACTCACTGAGAGGAGAAATGTCATGCATCCCGTTATCCAGAAAACCTTCGGGGGCCTAACCCCCAGCTACTACGGCCGCCAGTTGTTCTTCGGCTGCATCTTCTTGGGCATCTACCTGCTTGCGACGGTTAAAGGCGGTGCAACGCCATTCAGCGGCTGGCTGTGGGCGTTTGCAACCACCTTCCTCTATCCGTACTCCCGGTTCGCTTACGAGGGAGTAGTCGATTTCATTGTCGGGAAGAACTTGTTTATCCTGCCTGCGCTCTTGCTTATCGGCTTCAAATTCATGACGATGCTGATGTGCTGGTTCCTCGCGATCTTCATTGCGCCCGTGGGCCTGGCCTATCTGTACTTGCACCACAGCGGAAAGCTGTCTTGAGGGGGGAGCATGGAGTCAGCGCTGGACAGCGTCACAGGCGAGGTTGTCGAGGCCGAGCAGCTCTGGCTGCTCGACCAGGTGGACAGGGAGAGTTACGCGTGCCGGGGCTGCGGCGTAAAGGTGCTCCCGGCATCCTACAGGCCAACGAATCTGGTTCGGCCGTACTTCACCGTGGGAAGCGCCGGTGCGCACCGTCCCGGATGCGATGTGGATGGCGAGCAGCGTCTGGTTCAGCGTGGCCGCCAGCAGCGGGTAACAACCTCGCACGATGGATTTCCGGTCCCATATCCTTCCAGGCTGGTGCTGAATGATCGTCGCGAAATAGCGGACAGGGCAACCGATGCCTCGCGCGAAGGACGGCGCGATGCGCCGGTACCGCCTTCGCACAGCGCGCCGGGCATGCCGCGCAATCGCACGGTCGGGACCATTCGCCAGATATGCCGGACCTTCATCAATTTCCCTTACGATCGCGACCTGGGACTGAGCTTGCCTGGCGTTGAAGCCGACAAGTACTATGCCGCGTTCAAGAAGCTGAAGTGGGATGACATGCTGCGCTATCCCGAGCCAAGGATCTTTTACGCGGCGCTGCGCTGGGCGAAACCGGTTGAGGGCGACGCCTACATGGAAATCGGATTGGATGCCGGTCAGCGCGAAGGCGGAAAGTTGCTCGTCGGGCACCGGGTGCGCATCGAATGGGCTGGCTGGAGCGACGCCAGGAAGAACGCTGTGCGCAAGGAGATCGAAGCGGCCCGCGAGGAAGCCAAGCAGGCGTTCGAGGCTGGCCAGAAGCAGAAGAAGGCCTTCGTGTTCTTCCTTGACGATCAGGACGGGGCCGATGCTGCTCTGTTTCGCGTGCTCGACCACCGGCTGATCTGCTGCATTGTGGACGAGATCAGCTATCCGAAATTCTGATTGGCGAACTGCCTTGCAGGCTGATCCTGATTATTCTGTTCGGAGGCCCACAATACAGCCCGTTCCTTCCCAAAAGTCACTTGGCTGATCTGGTCGGGGATCGGGATGTAGAGTTCAAAGAGTCCACTCTTGCCGGGACGGACGGCCAGCGCCATTGATACGAGTATGTGTACGGCATGCTTTTCATGATGCAGGTCAATGTGATCGGCGACAACCGAGCTATGCATGATCAGGCCCTTGATCCACAAGAGACGCGTTCCGTTCAGGTTCACTTCGGCGATATTGTGGAAGTGAACATCGGCGGATTCGGCAAAACGAATATGGCTCATGACGATTCTCCTTTCGCTTTTAGTATAGTTCTCTAGTGGCGGCGCGGATGCCGTTTTCGCGGAGAGTCCGGTTTGCTCGACTTGTTGGAGGCCCCGGTAGGTCGGTTTTTCTGCTTCGTCTCCGGCGCGCTTTTGGGCGCGGATCTGGCAGGCCTATCCAGGATGTTTGCCTCGGCAATTGACCGCACGAGCCGCCCAGGATTGCTAACTAGCGCGGTCTGATGTGCCAAGGTTTCGCCGGTAACGTATTCCCATGCCTCGGCTGCGAAGGTGGAGCATGGCCTCAGCAGTGTCCATGCTTGCTCGCCTCGCCCTCTGTAATCCTGAATGAATTCGAATAGCCGTCGCTCTTGTTGAAGGTCGACGATGCGGCTACGTGTGGCATGTGGCTGGAACTCAGCCTCTGCGTTCTCCAGCAGGCCGTTGCCTTGGCCGGTGGGATTGTTGCCCCATGTTCCGAATGTGACCGGCTTGCCATCGATGGGACAATACTCTATCCAGCTGTGCCCGAGGCGGCCCGCCTCAGCGGCACGCGAATGGATTTTGAGTATGCCTGTCATGACGTCAGCGTGCAGGGATAGCGACGATAGCGCGAGGCACGTAGCCGGGCCGCGCCACGGTTTGTTGCGGCAGTTGCGCCGAATGGCCTGGTGTCGCGAATGAAGTCAGCCGTTGCGTGGGCACGTATCCGCAGGAGCCTGCCGTGCAGCGCTCCAGCCGTTCAGCCCAGCGTGCGGACTTCGTTATCAGGGCCTGGCGGTAGCGGACATTATGGATGGGCGTGCGCGAATGATAGTTCGCAGCTTTGGTCCACAAGTCGCCTTGATCTTTTTGTATGTGCCGTCGCAAGCGCCATGCCGCCAACTCGTAGGCATAGCAGCCGGGCGCGGCCACCGCCTGCGGCGTGATTCCGTATTTGCCAAGCGTGGCCAGATAGGCGGTGTTGAACTGCATGGAGCCTACATCGCTTGTGCCGTTGCGGTTTTTAACCCACAGCCCCGGCGAGCCTGCCTCGCTTTCGGCGACCGCCAGCATGATATTGGCGGGAATGCCGTAGCGGGCGGCCGCCGCAATGCTGCAGGACACGCTGTCGTGAAGCTGAGGTGGAAAGTCGGCGGGGGGCATGGCTTCGCCTTGGTTTGGTGCCTACTTTTTTGGCGGTTCAGAGTCGTCGCCATCTTTCTTGTCACGGTCGCGGAACGCGGCAACTTCCGCTTTCGGATCGAAGTCGCCTTGCTTGCCAGCCGAGAGAGAGTTCCCACCGCCGTCAGCTTTGTCCCCGTCGATGCTAGCGCGAATGGTACTCGCGAGCCTACCGCCGACCGTATTGGCGATACGATCATTCATCGATTCCTTTGCCATTTGAGCGATGCCACCGATCAAGCTGCTGGCGGCACCAGCAGCAACTCTGGCTGCTTTCGCACCAGGGCTGCTGGTAGCACGTGACGATGTGCTGGCATGACTTTTAGTACTTCCGGTACCGCCTGCGGCGCTCTGGCCAGAAGACGTACTGCCAGACTGTGACTCGCCTTGGCTGGATGCATTTCCTGACGCACTTGTGGCGCCGCCAGATGAATCGCCACCCATAGCTTGGGCAAAGGAGCTTTCGCCGGTGCCGCCGCCTTGGGATTTACTACTCGACTCACCAGGCATGAAGTCGCTGGCTGATCCGCCGGAGTCGCTTTCCGCTGCACTTCCCTTTGCCACCGCTGCCATTAACGCTTGCGCCCCGCCTGCGACGTTCGCTGCGGCACCGCCAATAGCCGCTCCAACTGCGGAGATGGCTGCTCCCGCCATCGAAGCGGCAGCTAGTGCTGATCCAGCGTTGTATCCGCTACCTAGCGCGCCTGCTCCGCCGCCTGTAGCCAGTCCTGCGACCAAGCCAGGGAGCTTGTTGATCAGTGAGAGCATCACTACCACGACGACCATGACGGCAACCATCTCGGTCAGTTTTAGACCCGAACTCATCCGCAAGTAAAAGGTGTCGATGAATGTCTTTCCTACGCCGACCAGAAGTATCATGACCAAGAGCTGTGCGCCCACCGCGAGAACCGTTTTGAAGTAGCTTATGGCCATGTCCGACGTCCACCGCGATCCCCCGAAGCCAAGGAAAAAGATGCCGGCATAGGCAAGAATCCACGCGCTGATCAGCACGATGAGGATATTGACGGCCATCAGAGCTAGTGCAAGCAATATGATCAAGCTAATCAGGACGCCCACTAGGCTGGTAAACGGAGACCAGAACGATGAGTTCGCGACTACCTTGGCAAAGATTGAGAACCCTATGTCAACGATGCTGCTGGGGGACGGGAGAGGATAGCCAAAGGCATGGGTGCCTGCGCTTGCGCTCCCACCGATTGATCGCATGGAGTCAATTATCGCAATAGCGATAGCTGGACCGTTGTCGAGCAGCCACCAATAAAAGCCAGTGAAAATCGTAAATCTGATGAACTCGGCGAAAAATTCCGCGACGTCAGCGCTCCGTAAAACCATCATGCCGAAAGTCCATACCATGCTGATCAAAGCCAACGTCCAAAACAGGCGCGTTGCATGCGCTTTGATTACGACCGCCCATGCAGTCGCTGCGGTCGCATAGACGTCGTAGACGTTGTCCAGAATGTCGTTTGTTTCGATTGTCGCGTGGGCTGCAAGCGGGATTAGCATAAGAAGCAACAGTGCGACACGAGTGAGGAGCTTATTCATGGCTGCTACCATCCCCTCGGTTTGCTGGGCTTATAGGTGCTCATTCTCGCGCAGAGGTCGATGAACTTATTTCTGGCCTCCTTGTCACGAATCAGCTCCACTCTTCCAGGCTCGCAGTTCGCAGCATTGACTTCGGGAAGTGGCTGCGATGACTCATGGTTGCTGCAGCCCGGCACCGCCAACGTGGCTGCTAGGATAGAAATTGCTGTCAATAGATGTCTTGATGGCATGATCGGCCTCCTACCACCCGCGCGCACGGGAGGCTCTATAGGTGCTCTGTAGGACGACAGAATCAGATGCGCGTGCTAAAGCCTCGCGGTCGGCGAGCGCTTGGTACCTGGTAGCGATGATGTTCTGTTGTGCGATTAGAAGGGCTCGGATCTGCAGCAACTGGTTCGCTTGTTGGCTTGCTAGTTGATTGGCAAAGCCGAGGGCCTGCATCTGACCGCTGGCGCCCTGTGCGCCCGATTGCAGCCGCTGCAACTGGCGCGCGTCCAGTTCCATAGCCTCCTGTTGTTTGTCGAGCGCCATGAGAAGAGCGTCGTTCGCTTTTTTCTGAGCTTCTGAGGCTAAGTCTTGAGATTGCCCAAGCGCTGCCCAGTCGCGGTCAGAGCACCCGCGTGACGTGAAACACGGCGAGCTTCGGTAGCCGGCGGTATCCTTGAATTTCCCAAGGTAGGCATTGATGCTGCCGAGCCTGCTTTTGTAATACTGCAAGGTGTCGATGGCCGTGCGGAGATCGTTCATAGTCCTGGTGGCCATGTCCCAAATGTACATCGGCGGCGCCAACGTGTTGCGCAGCATGTTCTGATACTGCTCCAGCTGAGTCTTGTATTGCTGGATCTGCTTCAATGTGTGCGCGACGTTTTCAAGCGCCGTCACCATGTTTTGCGACAGGTTCGCGCCGTCAATGACCGGCAGGCCGCCGCCGGCGGACGGGCCGGGAACGAGTGCTGCGACAAGCGCGAGTGCGGGCACAAGTACCCTGATGTTGAAATTCTTCATGATGCATACCTCCTTCAAGAAATCTAATAGTCGAAGGCCCTGTAGGGCTTCGAGAAGGTCAAATCCTTGGTGACGACCACGTTGAACCGGTAGCCGGGCCGGATTTCCAGCGTTGGCGAGATCCCCATGTTCCGGGCGATCATCTGCGCGGTGACGTGGCCCAGCTGCTGGCCCAGTGCCTCGCTCATTGCGCTGCGCGCGGTCTGGCGGCTCCCGTAAAGCGACTCGGGCTGGCTAAGCGCGATCCCCGCCGTGACGCCGGACATCAGCAGCGCCGAGCCGAATAGCCGGAAATAGTGGTTGTTGACCTTGTCGTGGAATCCGGCGTACCCGGCGCTGTCGGCTCCAGGCATGGCGCCAATGTCGAGCGCTTTACCGTCCGGGAAAATAATGCGCTGCCACGCGATCAAGACCCTCGCTTGGCCGTAAGCGATGTCGCTAGAATACTGGCCGACAAGGCGCGAGCCTTGCGGTATCAATGTCCATTTGCCAGTGGCGGTGTCGAACACGTCCTGACTGACCTGACCAATGACTTGCCCCGGCAGATCTGAGTTGATGCCGGAGATGAGGATGGCGGGGAGAACGAATCCTGCGCGCAGCTCATACGGAGAGCGGGGCGCTAGAACCTGCTGGTCGAGGCGCCAGCGGTCCTGCTGCGCGCTGCCGTCGAACTGCCCGTAGCTCTTGCCCGGGGATGCTGCCGGTTGCAGGCCCTGCGCCGCCTGGGCCTGTTCTGGCCCGCCAGCAGAGGCAGTCGCGGCCCCCATCACGCCAGCTTGCTGGAGCTGTTGCAGGCGCGCCTGGAACATGGCAGTCGGATCGTCCGTGTTCTGCATGTCGATCTGTTGCTGCGCGGCGGCGATGCGCGTGATGGCTTCCTCTCTCGAAAGCGGAGCATCGACCTTTTGCAATCCAGCGGGCGCCGACCCTGAGCTGCGCGGCGCGGCCGCCTGTACGTTGGTGCGCGCCTTGATCGCTTCTTCAAGCATGTGCATCTTCTCCATGGCTATCCGCACACGCGGATCCTGATCCTGCTGCGGCGCCGATGGCGTGGCCGTTGAAGGCGGGACCGGCGGCGCTTCGAGCGTGTCGGGACGCACTACGGTGATGGCAGGGGAGTCGATAGGAACGTCCGGCGCCACCAGCGGTGCTGCTTTCGCGGCAGGGATAATGCCGTCCTTTTGCGGACCTGCCAGTTCGGTCGCGAACATGCTGGTGCTAGTGGTGTTGGTGTCTTTGACTTCGGGCGGCCGACGCTGCTTCTCCGCGCGATCAGCGGCCACCAGCGCCATGATCAGCAGGAACGCGGCCATCAAGCCGCAGAGGATGTAGATCGGCAGATTGTTAACCCTGCGCACGCCGCTCTTGCCGGTAGGCGTGCCGGGGGAGGCGTCCGGGGACATGTCTAAGGACTGGCTCATGACGGCTACTCCTTGCGCACCCACGCACCGGCCGGGTGGACAGCTTCGCTTTGCGGTACGTAGGCGCGGGTCATGGTCTGGCTGCCCAAGACCAGCGTAACTCGGTATAGCTTCGGCGACGTGATGGAGTCCAGCACATAGTTGAACGGAATGCTGGCGCTTGCGCCCGAGGCTGAGGCCGCAGGTGCTGCATGGCTCTCGGCGGCAGCAGGTCCGACTGCTGGTGGCACTTCCCGCAGGGCGTATCCCTGGCTCCGTAGCGTTTCCACCAGTTGCTTGCCAAATCCATCCGGCGCCGACTGCCTGAGATCCAATCTGGTGCTGGCTGGTGGGTACAGCAGTTGTAGCTGACGCGCCGCATCGTCGGCCAGCTGCTTCTCATGCGCAGCCAGCGCGCTTGGGATGAAGTTGCCGTAGCCGCCGCTCGTGCTGGTGCTTGCGGAGCCGCAACCCGTGAGGAAAGACAGGATGCCGATCAGGGAGAGCAGGGCGCGCATAATCATTTCTCCCGCGTGATCGTGATGCGGTCCTGGTTGCTGCCGACGCCCGCCACCAGCAACGCCTTGTCGAACACGGTGTCCACGATATAGCGATCCCCTTGGACACGGTAGTTCACCATCACCATCTCGGCATCGGTGAACCAGCCGCCGTCCTTGCGCACGACCAGCAGCGTTGGCGCCTCGGTCTGTGCCATGGCGGCGGGCATCTGGATAATGGTCTTGGTCCCGTTGTTGTAGACCCGAATGGGCTTCCATGCCGCATTTCCCGCGACTTCATAGCTGAAATTCAGGTCGCCCAGGTACTCGCCCGTTTGCGGAATTGTGCGTTCCTGCTTTTCTTTAACCTCGCGGGTTTTGATGGTATTCCACTTGGCGAGTGCGTCTTCGGTATAGGTGAAGGCGACACGGGACATGAACTCAGTGCGGTGGGAGCGCAGCCGAAAGTGGTAGGTCCTGCGATTCGTCGTGACGATCAGCGAAGTTTCGAGGCCGATGTCCATCGGCTTGATGATTAGGTGCTGCACCTCCGTTGCGCTGCTGCCGGTGATGGCCGGTTCCACAACCCAGCGGACAGTGTCGCCAAGGTGAATCGAATTTACCAGCTCCCCGGCCTGCAACTCCACGTCGCAGACCTGCAGCACGGCGCAGACGATGCTGGGCTGCTGCGCACCGAACAGATAGCGGATGGTTCCATCGGTGCCGACCACCGGCTGCATGCCGGAGGGACTGGCATTGCGCCACTGCTGCGACACCGCCAGCGCGTCTCGCTCCTGCTGCGTCAGCGTCAGGTTCTTGCCGGAGAAGTACAGATCGGCGAGCTTCTTGTCCGCCGGCTGCGCTGCCGCCGCCATCGCACACGTAAGCAAGGCCAGGGACACAGCGAATCGAGTTTTCATGTTCAATCTCCTTACAACTGCTTCGCCCACGAGTAATCGCGGACGTAGATGCTGAGCGGATTGTTGCGTAGCTGTTCTTCGGTGGTCTGAGGCGTGGTTGGCACCGTGTACACAGTAAGCAGCGCGCGCATGCGGAAGGGTTTTCCTTTCAGCGCACCCTGGCGGTCGCGCACTGTCTCGATCCAATCGACCTGCCAGGTATCAGCGGTCTGCGGAATCACTGAGGCGATTTCGGTGTTGACGGTTTCGTTGGCCGCGCGCTTGAAAGGGCTGCTGTCTTCGGTGCCGTTCAGCCACTCGTTGGTCTTGGCCGTGGCAGGGTCTTTCGCCGAGAGCATGGAGTAGATCCGGAAGACGGCCTTGCGTTGAAGCGAAATGTCTGGCGTGACCAGTCGCATGTCGCTGATAAAGGACGCGACAGCCGCATGCACGACGCGTTCGTTTAAGGCTGGCGCCTGCTGCGCCGGCGCCACGGCAGCGGGTTGTCCCAGCTTGTCCACTTCAACCACATAGGGAACAAATTTTGACTGGCTGCCGATATGGACAACACCGCCTACGCTTGCAAGGGCGATCAACAAAGACAGGACGGCCAGGAGCTGCCAGTTCCGGCGCGACGCGATGACGGCGCCGACATGGTCGTTCCAAGTACGCCGTGCAGACAGGAAGGGATTTTCGTTCTCGCCCTTCCGGCGCCCGCCATCCAGAAAAGACGCGGCACTTTCCTGGCTTACATCGTCTTTGTCTTTACTTAGCTTGAGTTTTGAAAACAGGTTCATAGCATCACCCCATAGTCATGAAGATCCAGTCCCCGGCTTGCCAGCCACTCGTGAACCCACCGTTCGCCGTGCTTGGCCTCCAGCGTCTTGATGGATGCGACGGATTCCTTGTCGGTTGCGCCGATAAAAGCGAGAGCCAGCGGGCCGAGGGCCAGCTCGTACAGACGGCGCCCTTGTTCGGATACGAAGTAGTACTGCTGCTTAGGAATTGCCGAGGCAAGGATGTCGATCTGGCGATTGTTCAGCCCCATGCGGCGGTACAACGCCGCCGTGTCTTCATCGCGCGCGTAGATGTTCGGCAGGAAGATCTTGGTGGCCGTCGACTCGACGATCACATCCAGAATGCCGGAGTTCGCCGCGTCCGATATGTTCTGGGTCGCAAGCAGCACTAGGCAATTCGCCTTGGCGAGTGTCTTCAGCCATTCGCGTATCTTCGCTCTGAAAGCGGGATGCCCGAGCATCAGCCACGCCTCGTCCAGAATGATCGCTGCTGGTTGACCTTTCAGACTCCGCTCAATCCTGCGGAACAGGTAGAGTAGGACAGGTAGCGCGCACTTCTCGCCCCGGCCCATCAGCTCCTCGATCTCGAATACCGTGAAGTCGCTTAGTGACAAGCCATCGTCCGCTGCGTCGAGCAGGCTGCCCATGCTGCCATCCACCGTGTACTGACGGATGGCTTCTCGGATGGTTTCGTCCTGAATCGTCAGCGAGAATTCTGACAGGGTCCGCGCACCGCTGGCGTGCATGTTCATGATGGCATCGCCGATCTCGTTGCGCTGGGCTGGCGTCGTTTCCACGTTGTTCAGCGCGAGCAGGGTGTCAATCCATTCCATCGCCCAAGCTCGGTCTGCCTTGGATGCCAGAAATTGAAGTGGACAGAACGAAAGTTGGTCGTCGTCGCCAGCGATGGTGAAGTGCCGCGCACCGATGGCCTTTGTCAGCGGGTAGATCGACATGCCCTTATCGAAGGCATAAACCATCATGCCCGGATAGCGGCGTAGCTGTGCTGCGATAAGGCCCAGGTGAGTGGACTTGCCGCTGCGGGTTGGACCAAACATCAGCGCATGGCCAAGATCACGCACGTGTAGGTTGAACCTGAATGGCGTGGCGCCCTGGGTCACGCATTGCATGAGGGCCGGAGAATTGGGCGGGTACAGGGGGCAGGGCGCCCGATCCAGACCTGTCCAGATCGAGCTCGTAGGAAGTAAGTCGGCCAGGTTCAATGAATTCAGCAGCGGCCGACGAACGTTCTCGACGCCGTGGCCTGGCAGGCTGCCGACGTAGGCGTCCATGGTGTTGATGGTTTCAACGCGCGCAGCAAAGCCCAACCTGTTAATCGTCTTCTCGATCTGGCGTGCGGCGATGGCGATCCGCTCCCGGTCTTCATCCATCAACACGACAACGCTGGTGTAATAGCCTTCCACCACCTGACCGCTGTTGACTTCCGCTATAGCAGATTCGGCGTCGGCCACCATGGCTACGGCATCCTGATCAATAGGGCCGGTATGCGTGTTGAAAACCTGATCGAAGAAGCCCCGGATCTTCTGGCGCCATTTCTTCCTGAATTTGTCCAGGTGCGCGACCGCCTCGTGCGTATCCAAAAAGATGAAGCGGGACGACCATCGATACTCGCAAGACAATTCCCCCAGCGCCGTGAGCATGCCCGGCGTTGACTCAAGTGGGAATCCTTCAATAGCGACGACCTGGATGAATTTTCGACCGATCTTTGGAACGACACCGGACTGCAGCTCTTGGCCACCGAGGATGGCGTCAAGGTACATCGGGTTGGTGGGCAGCTGCATGGGGTGGTTCAGTCCCGTAATGCAGAACTGCAGCCACCTCAGGAAGTCATCGTGGGTCACATTTGATCCGTCTTCATTCGCGACCTTATTGCCGACAAGTCTTTCGAGCTTTATGGCTGACGACAGGCGAGACTTGATGTTCGCGCATTCGCGCTCGAAGTAGTCGATGAGCGCGTGTGTGCGGGCCCTGTGGTCTGGCGCGCGGGCCTCGTCGTCGAACATCAATTCGACAAAACGACTTTGCGCCAGGAGCGGCGGGAAGTATGTGACCGTCAGCACGAAGTAGCCTTCGTACATCGTTCCAAGGCGCTCGAAGAGACGGCGGCGCTCCTCGTCGATGGCAGCCGATACGGCGTCGGGGAATTTGGACAGTCCAGCCTCCGCGTATCCGGGCGCCGGCCGGCGCACGGCGTCAACGTGGATCATCCAGCCACTGCCAAGGTTCGACAGCGCCTGGTTGATACGCAGCGACGTCATCTCCCGGTACTGGTCGGTGCTGCTCGCATTGTCCTCGCCCTTGTACGCCCACGCTGCCATTAGAGAGCCGTTCTTGCCTACGATGACGCCATCCGCGACCATGGCCGCGTACACGAGTAGGTCCGTCAGCGCAGGGCCCGTGGCGCGATGCTTCTTGAGCTGGGCGTCCGTGTTGACTGCCTGGATGCGACCATACAGGATTGCTAGCATCGCGCTTCCGAGAGCGGACATGCCGATTGCGATTCCTTCAATCATTTGTATTGCCTCCCCTGGCTGCTGGAGTTGGCGCGGAACGGCGTGCTGCGCGGCGCATAGAACCGTTTGTACCGACGGTGCCGCAGGTACACCTGCCGCATCTTCGGATCGTGCTTAGCCATCAGGCGGCACGCATACAGGGCACTGAACCAAAGTGCGAGGCCGAAGGCCGTGGCCCGCAGTTCCTGCGCGCTGAAGATCAGCGCGAAGGCCAGCAGGCCGGCAAACATCACCAGCTCACGGTCGCCGCCCATGAACAGGTTGGTGCGGTTGCCAGCCCGCCGAATCGGAATTTTGCGTAGGGCCATGGCTATGCATTCCGATAGCCCGCCGCGATCATTTCCGAGGCTGTGCTGCTCGGCGTATGATCGTCCAACATGGCGACGACGGCGCCACGTGCGAAGAAGGTGCTCATGACGTTCTGTGCGCCGACTATCAGCGCCATCACCAGTACCAGGAAGATCAGCGTGCGGAAGAATCCATTCAGATCACCGCCGAAGATCAGGACACCACCTGCGATGACAATTCCAGTGATCGACAGCGAAAATGCCACCGGACCTGTAACGGAATTCCGCAGATTCTCCAGCCAGGATTCGTAGGGTAAGGAGCCGCCGGTGCCGACGCTGGCCGATGCGCTCATCGGCGCCAGCAGAACCAGCGCAATGGCGAATAGCAGTATGGCGAATGCCAGCGTGCCTTGTTGACGTGCTGGAATCGCACGAAAGGATGGATGGTTCATGATCGGCACTCCTCAAAGGTTTTTGGTTAAGTACTGGCCGTCCCGGTAACCCGAAACGGCGAGGACTTCCTGTACGGCCCGGCCTTCAGGAGTCCGGGCTATATGGACGACAAGGTGGACCACTTCACCAATCAGCGACTCAATGTCGGTTGGCGCGGATTCGTTGCGGGTGATAAGCGACTTCAGGCGGATTAGCCCGGCGGCAGGGTTGTTCGCGTGCAGAGTGGCGGCGCCGCCCTCGTGGCCCGTGTTCCATGCGTCGAGTAGATCGAGCGCCTCTGGCCCACGCACTTCGCCGACAAAGATCCGGTCGGGCCGCATGCGCAGGGTGGTGCGGAGTAGGGCTGTCATCGAGATGTCGGACGTCGTGTGGTACTGCACGTAGTTCTCGGCGATGCACTGGATCTCGCCCGTGTCCTCGATGATGAAGATCCGCTCCGAAGAATCATGCGCCACCATCTCATTGATGATCGCATTGACCAGCGTGGTCTTGCCGGAGCCGGTGCCGCCCACGACAAGGATGTTGCGGTGATTTGCTACGGCTTGCCGGATAGCGGTGCAGTGTTCGGCCGACATGATGCCGGCCTTCACGTAGTGGTCCAACGTGAAGATCGCGACGGCCTTCTTGCGGATCGCGAAGGTTGGGGAAGAAACGATTGGAGGAAGCTGTCCCGCGAATCGGGAGCCATCCAGCGGCAGTTCGCCTTCCAAGGTTGGCTTGCCGCGCGTGACTTCTTTTCCGTGGTAGCCGGCGACCGTCTTGATAATGGCCTCTGCCTGGGCGGCGCGAAGCGTGCCGATGCACTTCATGGGTTCGCCCAACCGCTCCTGCCACAGGCGGCCGTCGGCGTTGAGCATGATTTCGACCGTTCGCGGATCGTGCAGGGCAGCCAGGAGCTGCGGCCCCATGTCGCGTTCGAGCTTCTTTTTAGCCCGATCCTTCAGCGTCGAGAAATCTTCAGCCTCAGCCATGATCGATATACCCCTGTTGTGCGATGCCTTGCCACACAATCAAAGGCTATACCGAAAAAATTTGAACGGTTTGATTTAAAACAAACGTTATGCTGGTTCCAACCTGGTAACTAGGCGGTGGGGAATGGGGGGCTATCTCTTTTGTGACGTGGCAACCAGGGCCCGGTTTGCGCTGTCCCATTGCTCGACAGTAAAGGCCTGGAATTCTGTAAGAATTGCCGACACTCTGACGTAGCCATCGGGAAGCGATGGGGCGATGGGACGTGGTGACAGGGTCGCCAGTGCTTCTTGATCCAAGTCAGTGTTTTCGAGCAACGCCGGCAAAGGCTCGCCCAGTGCCTGCGCGATGGACTCCATGATCTTCAAGGACGGGTTGGCCTTGCCGTTGGTAAGGTCGGAAAGAAACGATATGGATATACCGGACCGGTCAGCCAGCTCATATTTTGTGATCCCACGCTCGTCGAGAAGTCGAAGGACGTTGGTTAGAAAAATAAGGCTGTACACTTGAAGAGTTCCGATCCTTTAGCGGCTAAAGTCTCATAGGGCGTTGAGTTGAGATTACCATAAGAACGTCGACCATTCCCGGTCTTCTGAAGATTCTACTGCCGATGCGCACCGCGGAGTGCTGTCGTCAAGTTGCCCCCCGCTCCCGGTGCGCAGGACGCTGTCGTTGAGCGCGCGGCTCAGTGGAATCACTTCAGGGAGCCTCGATTTACTGGAAAACCGGCTTGAGGTTGGACGGAAATAGCCGCGATGGCGGCGATGGCGCGACTCGACGCCCCGTTTCACCAGTCATCTCGTCATCGGAATCGCCAGTTTTGGCATTCCGGACGGACCACTGGCGTCAAAACGCCTCGACCTTGGCCTCCTTGAGGTAGGAAAGGCGGCGCAAATTGTAGGCTGCGACCTTCCAGTTCAGGTGCAGCGTAGCGCGCGCCAAGCCTATCGAGCGCTACACCTTACCGCCCAGCTGGGCCAAGCCGGCAAAGACATGCTCGACGCGGGCGCGCGGCTTGGCGAGGCGGCGGTTGCGCCGCTCTTGCGCCTCCGACAGCGGCTTCTCCTTGCTGCCTTTGCGCTGGATATGCATGCCCCAGCCTTCGGCCTTCAGCCGCGCCTCGCGCTTGCCATTGACGTAGCCCTTGTCGGTGTAGACGTTGCGGCTGATATTGCAGGGGGCGAGCACGTCGAGATGCAGCGTGTCGTGCTCGCCCGCAGTGCAGACTTTGATTTTGCGGATCAACTTGTAGCGCTTGTCGGCACTGGCCGAGAGCTCGCCGTCACGGATTTGATGACAAGCTTCCGCCGGCAGAGGTCGAACGAAGGTATTTTGAACGGCTCGCGGGGGCCTAACAGACTCGTGGAGATTCATTTTTTAATTAGGCAATTATTAGATGCGTGCCTGCCAATCCATCAGCGAGCCTTTGCACCGGGGGCAGTCCAATAGTGACAATTGGCTAGATTTGCGGTAAGTGTCAGCGGAACCCGTGTCCGCCGCGCTGCTTACAAATCGATGATCTTACGCAGCAGCCCCGGCGAGACGCGCCATTGTTCGCCGTCACATAATAGCGAGCATGACTTCGCGTTGATGCGGGTGACGGTGCCGATGCGTTCGCGCAGATGCTTGTCGGTGAAGCTGACCGTGTCGCCGAGTTTGAACGCGGTCGTATCAAGGGGGCGTTGCGGCATGGGAGGTGCCTGCTCGGCTCGCTGTGCCGGATCGGCGACGATGGCTGCGTAGGGCAGCTTCCATTGCGAATGCGTGGCGGTGTCCTGAACGGTGGCGCTGGTCGCTTGTAGTTGCAGCACGCGGCCTGGCGCGAGGGTGCCCCGGCGGTGGTCGAAATACATCACCTGCGCGCCCAGGTGCAGATGGCGGCGCACGTCGAGGATGCGACGCGGGTCGGCGAGCATTTGGTTGAGTGCCAGGCTCAATTCATACAAGTCGAGGCTGGGGGCGTTACGCAGAGCGTCAAGAAGGCGGGAGTCCATGCCGTAATTTTAACGTGTCACGCCCATTGGTAGGCCGGCAGCGGCAGCAACTCGGCGACCCGGTTGATCGGCTGCGATGGCAGCCGGACCAGCACGTCCTTGAGCCACAGGTAGGGATTCATTCCGTTCAGCTTGGCCGTGCCGATCAACGAGTACATCGTCGCCGCCGCGTGGCCGCCACGCGCCGAACCAGCGAACAGGTAATTCGAGCGCCCCACGGCGATCGGCCGGATCGCTTGCTCGATCACGTTGTTATCGGGTACCAGCACACCGCTTTCGGTATAGCGCACCAGCGCCTCCCAGTTGCGCAAGGCGTAGCCGAATGCCTGGGACAGTGGCGCCTGCGGCACCAGTTGCGGCACATGTCCGTCAAGCCAGCGGCGGAACTCGGCCAGCAGCGGGACGCTGTGTTCCTGGCGCTGTCGCAACTTCTGGTCCGGCGTCAGGCCGCCGATGGTCCTCTCGATGGCGTATAAGCGTGCGATCCAGGCCAGCGCCGCGCTGGCCAATCCGGGTGTTTTCTGCACCTTGGCGATCTCGAAAAACTTGCGACGGCAATGGGCCCAACAACCGACCTCTATCACGCGCCCGCCACGATACAGCGCCGAATAGCCGCTGTAGGCGTCGGCCTGCAAATAGCCCTGGTAGCCGGCCAGGAAAGTCGCCGGATGAATCGCCTCGCGCGACTCGGTGAATTCAAACAGGAGCGCCGGCGGATGATCGACCCACAAGCCGTTTTCTTCGCGCTGACCAGCGCCAAGGTAACCCCACAGGCGCGCCGTCTTGGTGCTGCCACGGCCAGCCTCCTGCAGCGGCATTGTAGTGTCGTCGGAGTGCACGCGCGACGCGGCCAGGATATGTGCCTTAAGGGCCGGCCGCAGCACCGCCAACAGTTCGGCCGCAGCCAGCTTCCATTCGCACAAGGTGGCGCGTGGCAGGTGCACACCATGGCGCTTGAAGATCGTCTCCTGGCGGTTCAGTGGCAGATGGTCGGCGAAGGTGCTCACCAACACCTGCGCCAGCAGACCGGCGCTGGCATTGGACTTCGGCAGTGGCGACGGCTGCGCCGCCGCTGTGCGCACGGTCGATTCACCATCCTTCTTGCACGCGTACTTGATGCGCACGTGCTCGATCACCGTCAGCTTTGCCGGCGTGTAGTCCAGGGTTTCGGAGACCTCCTCGCCGATCTTCTCGATCCTGTCGAAGCATGCCTTCTCGGCGTCGCTCAGGTCATACTCGACGCGCTCGCGCGGTAAGTCCTTGGGCAGCGCCGGGCGCCCCCGCCGCACGTGACCGGCGACCGGCGTGGCCGGCAAGGCCGGCGGTACCGGAATGGTGACGGTCTCGGCGAACAGATCGCCCTGGCCGGGAAGCTGCTCCGAGCTGGCGCCGAAGCGCGCACGGACGAACTGGGCCAACTGGTGCTTGAGCAATTCGACTTGCGTCCACAGATCGTGCGCGATCCGATTCTGTTCGAGGGCGATGCGGCGCATCGCGTCGAGGTCGGGTGGGAGGTCGGAGGGATCGATGAGCGCCAGCATGCAGGTCAAACGCATGAGCACGCCGGCGCGTTTACAGCGGATGAAAAATTTATCGCAGCATCACGCGACGCGCTGTGCCGTGACGGGCGGATGTGGTTGCAGCGGCGGGATGTCGATGCCTTCGAGCCAGGCGTGCAGCTCGGCGACCGACAGGCCGCGCTGGGTAAGCGACTCCGGCGCCGGGAAGCGGCCGCGTTCGAGCCGTTTGTACCAAAGCGCGAAGCCGGTGCGGTCCCAGTACAGGATCTTGACCTTGCGCCGGTCACGCCCGACGAAGACAAACAGGTGACCCGACATGGGGTGCTGCGCTAGCAGCGGTTCGACCAGGTAGGACAAGCCATCGACGCCGTTGCGCATATCGACCAGGTCGCGGCATACATAGGCGCGGCAGGAGCCTGCGATCAGCATGAGAAGCCACCAAGACGACCAAGCAGTTGCCGCACGACCCGGTCGGCGTGGGCGCCAGTCAGCTCGATGCGCATCCCGCCGCTGCTGATGACGACGCTATCGCGTGCCGCTGATTTGGCCGGTGCCGCAACGGCAGGGGGCGTGACCGGCGCGGCGCACTCCATCATTGAATCCGGCAGCACCGGAATGAGTAAGCGTCCAGCCGTCCCACCTGTTCAGCGGGTTTAGGACTGCGTAGAGTTCGGAAATGGCAGCAGCGTATCGAGCTGGCTGTTAGGGCACGTCGGGAGACGTTCCAGTACGCCGGCCAGCCAGCGCAACGGATCGAGTCCGTTCAACTTGGCGGTGGCGAACAAGCTTTGGATGGCGGCGGCGCGGCGGCCGGCCCGCTCCGAACCGGTGAACAGCCAGTTCTTCTTGCCGATGGCAATGGGACGGATGGCGTTCTCGACCGGATTGTTGTGTGTGCCTTGCTAAGGCACGATTGATCAGTCGGTGAAAATTCCGACCTGGCTAACTCGCGCTCCGGCCAGAAGCACAAGGGGCGGTTCAGGAGGCAACGAATGGACTGAAGCACTTCTTGAAAAGGCCTCTTTGGGAGGCCAGCGAGCCATGCGGGCCGCAACGTGAGTGAACACTGAGCAGGCCTCGAAACGTCGTCGTGGATGCCGACTCGCCATAATAACGAGGAAGGCCGACGGCGGCACCGAAGCGAGCGTGAAACGCAGGTGCCGCGTCCACCGGGGTAGTGGTGGCAGCACGCATGGTATGGGTTAATCGTGCAACAAGGGAGGTCCGTGATGGTGATCCACAGGCAATCGATCAACGACGACCTCGCGAGGGGTGGAGTCGGCCATTGCGGATGGCGGATGGGGGGGTAGTAGTGACGAAGCTGGGTAACGCCGGTGGAGCGAAGGCCCCCTGTTCCGGTGCAAACGTTCAAAGCAGGAAGAACCCGGGGATTGGCGTACGCCTATCAACCCCGCTTGACTCGGTTCGGACCTTGCAGAGCGCGTTGCAGGCGAAAGCCAAGAGCGAAGCAGCCTATCGGTTCTACAGCCTGTGGGACAAGGTGTGCCGCGATGATGTTTTGTACGAAGCCTACCGGCGCTGCCGCGCCAATCGCGGCGCCGCCGGGGTGGATGGCGAAACTTTCGCGGACATCGAAGACTACGGGCTGGCGAGCTGGCTGCAAAGATTGAGGCAGGAGCTGCGCACCAAGTCGTATCGGTGCGCGCCCCTGCTGCGTGTATGGATTCCCAAAGCAAATGGCGGACAACGTCCGCTGGGCATTCCAACCGTCCGCGACCGTGTGGCGCAGATGGCCGTTCTGCTCGTGATCGGTCCCATTTTCGATGGCGACCTGTTCCCCTGGCAGTATGGTTTCCGCGAAGGCATGGACGCCAAGATGGCACTGCGACGTATTCACTACGGCATCGCCGATAGGGGAGCGCGCGAAGTGGTGGATGCCGACCTCGCTGATTACTTCAATACGATCCCTCACGGTCGGCTGCTGCGCTGTGTTGCGCGGCGGGTTGCCGATGGGACCGTGCTGGCGGTCATACGCCAGTGGCTTGATACCCCCGTTGTCGAACGGGACCACACGGGCGGGGAGACTCGCACGACGGTGGCACGGGACACCAATCGCGGTACACCGCAAGGAGGCGTTATCTCCCCGCTGTTGGCGAACCTGTACTTCCGTCGTTTCATGTTGGCGTGGTACCACGGTGGACATGCGCGGCGGCTACAAGCCGAAGTAGTCAACTACGCGGACGACTTCGTGCTCCTGTGCCGACCCGGCATGGGGCAAGAGGCGATGGTGACGATGCGGCACCTGATGTCCAAATTGGGCCTGACGGTCAACGATCAGAAGACCCGGCTGGTCCAACTGCCTGAACAACGGTTTGATTTCCTTGGCTACACCGTAGGACAGTAAAGTGGACCCGTCAGTCAAGACACTTTGCCAGTTAGTTTAAGCTGTGCCCATTGCCACTTCCTCAGCTGCCCGGCGCTGTCCCGTACTATTCTTTTCCTGCGGCCTCTCGCCGTCATCGCCGAACCTGTCGACGATCAAGGCGCCGCCACCAACCCCGGCACTGTAGACCATGTCGGGCGTCTGGTAGCCCAACGATTGGTGCGGTCGCTCCGCGTTGTAGAACGCGAAATACTGCGCCAGGCCCACCATCAATTCCGCCATGTTGGCGTACCCCTTCAGATACACATCCTCGTACTTCACGTTGCGCCACAGCCGCTCGACGAAGATGTTGTCCAGCGCCCGCCCACGTCCGTCCATGCTGATGGTCACGCCTTCGCGCTTGAGCACGTCGGTGAAGGCCGCGCTGGTGAACTGCGAGCCCTGGTCGCTGTTGAACACCTCCGGCCTTCCGTGATGGCGCAAGGCGTCCTCCAGGCAGTCCACGCAGAACGACGCGTCCATGCTGTTGCTGATGCGCCAGGACAGCACCTTGCGGCTGTACCAGTCGATGACAGCCACCAGATAGGCGAAGCCCCGCGCCAGCCGGATGTAGGTGATGTCTGTCGACCACACATGGTTGGGCCGCGTCACCGGCACGCCCCGCAACAGATACGGATAAACCTTGTGCTGCGGATGCGCCTTGCTCGTGTTCGGCCCCGGCGCCATGCCCGCCAAGCCCATGCTGCGCATTAGGCGCTGCACGCGCTTGCGGTTGACGACATGGCCGCCGTTTCGCAAAAACACCACCATCCGCCGGCTGCCGTAAAAGGGGCGCCTGGTGTACTCTTCGTCAATCAGTCCGCGCAGCTTCAGATCTTCCGCATCTTCGAGTTGGACCCGGCGCGCCGCTTCCATGCGTCGGTAGACCGAGGAGCGCGGCACGCCTGCCAGCTCGCACTGCATTGCCAGCGCCACTTTGTCGCAGCGTTCGATCCACTGCGAGCGCTCGGCCTGAGTCAGTCCCCGAGCTTTTTTTTAAGCCAGTCGACCTGCATCTTCAGCCGCCCGATCTCGCCATACAGCTTGTCTTCGGGGCTGCTCTCATCGACCGGCTTGGGACCACGCTTGGCATCAAACAAGACCGCCGCGTTGTCCAGGATCTCCTTCTTCCATTGACCAACCAGCACTGGATGCACGCCGTACTCTTGCGCGATCTCCGTCACCGTCCTCACCCCGCGCACGGCCTCAAGGCCGACCTTGCCCTTGAATTCAGCCGTGTGCACTCGCCGTTTTTTACCTTCACTCATTTGCTGTCATCCTTTCACGGACCACAGCTTAAACCATCGTCTCGTATTCGGGATCCACTATAGGGGACCTCGAATTACTGGGAAATCGGCTCCGAGCATGACGCAGATAATGCCCATTGAGGCGCAGACGCGATCCGTCGGGCCGATTAGTTGGCCATCTCGCCAGCGCAACCGCCTGATTTCGGCACTCCAGGCGGACTACGGGCGTTAGAACGCCTCGACGTTGGCCTGCTTCAGGTAGGAAAGGCGGCGCAAATTGTAGGCCGCAACCTTCCAGTTCAGGTGCAGC
>NZ_WWCU01000018.1 GCF_009857595.1 Pseudoduganella aquatica
AGCCGGCCAAGCTGGTGATCGGCGCCATGATGCGCAAGCTCGTCCACGTTGCTTTCGGCGTCTTAAAATCTGGCAAACCATTCAATCAGGAGCTTCAAAACGCTTGACCGGCATAACAGTATCTACGGTGCAAAGACTCCGTATCCATCGTAGGGCGGGTTAGGCGCAGCGCGCCGTAACCCGCCAAGCGCCGCCTCAGGCCGGCGCGCGCTTGCTGTCGGCAAACTGCTGCAGCCCCTGCTGCACCAGCTCATAGGTCTTGTCGATATTGCTGGCCACGTCGCCGTTGAGCACCTGCAGGCCGTCGAGTATCCCGCGCGCCTCCTTGAAGCCGCGCTCTATACCGCCGCCTATGGTGTCCATGAACTTCTGCAGCACGGCCTCGTCGTCCAGCCCCTTGTTCTGTTCCTTGAACGCATCGAAAAACGCCGTGCTGAGCGACACGATGCGCCCCGCCGTCCCTTCCGGCGAATTATCCTGCCCGGCAGCGTTCTGGATCGCATCCGGACCGAAATCCGGCGCCAGCGCCTCGTTAATGCCGGTCAGCGCCGATTTGTAGAGCAGCGCCAGCGGCTCGTTGCCCGAGCCTATCGCCACCGAAATCGAGGCCTGCACGATGGACGCGTTCAGCTGCTGCCTGGCCTGCACGCGCGGCGGCGGCGCCGTATCGGCGGCGGCGCCGGCCTTGGCCAGCGGCTCGGCCGTCGCGCCCCCGGACTTCAATGTAGCGGGATTTACCATAATCGCTCTCCTAGTTTGCGCCATTCCCCTTTATCATATCGGCCAGAAAGCGGCGAACTGTAGCCGCATCCCCAACAAATAAACCGAATCCATGAGCCAGCAAACTTTCCTTTGGCACGACTATGAAACCTTCGGCGCGCAGCCGCGCCGCGACCGGCCAGCCCAGTTTGCCGCCATCCGCACCGACGCGGACCTCAACGAGATAGGCGAGCCTATCATGCTGTACTGCCAGCCGGCGCCCGACTTCCTGCCCGACCCGCAGTCCTGCCTGATCACCGGCATTACGCCGCAGCAATGCCTGGAATGGGGCGTGCCCGAGCACAAGTTCGCCGCCACCATCGAGCAGGCGTTCTCCCAGCCGGGCACCATAGGCGTGGGCTACAACACCATCCGCTTCGATGACGAAGTGACACGCTTCCTGTTCTGGCGCAACCTGTACGACCCGTATGCGCGCGAGTGGCAGAACCAGTGCGGCCGCTGGGACCTGCTGGACGTGGTGCGCATGACGTATGCGCTGCGCCCGGAAGGCATAGAATGGCCGCTGCGCGAGGACGGCAAGCCCAGCTTCCGCCTGGAGCACCTGGCCGCCGCCAACGGCCTGCTGCACGAGTCCGCGCACGACGCGCTGTCCGACGTGCGCGCCACCATAGGCCTGGCGCGCCTGATCAAGCAGAAGCAGCCCAAGCTGTGGGACTTCTGCTTTGCGCTGCACAAGAAAGACCGCGTGGCCGACGAGATCGGCATGCATTTGCTGCCCCATCTGCGCCAGCCTTTCCTGCACGTGTCCGGCATGTTCCCTGCCGAGCGCGGCTGCATCGGCCTGGTGTGGCCGCTGGGCACGCATCCGACCAACAAGAACGAGATCATTGTCTGGGACTGCGCCTACGATCCAAGCGAGCTGTACGGCCTGGACGCGGACACGGTGCGCATGCGCATGTTTACGCGCAGCAGCGAGCTGCCGGAAGGCGTGACGCGCTTGCCGATCAAGAGCGTGCATCTGAACAAGTCGCCCATGCTGGTGTCCAACCTCAAGACCCTGTCGCCGGCGATGGCGGCGCGCTGGGGCATAGACGTTGAGCAGGCCAAGCGCCACGCGCAGACTGCGGCGGCCGGGCCGGACCTCGGCGCGCTGTGGGCGCAGGTCTACCACCGTCCCGGCGCGGCCGAGCAGACGGATGTGGATGAGGACTTGTATGGCGGTTTTGTCGGCAAGGAAGACCGCCGCCTGCTCGACGCCATGCGCAAGGAATCGCCGGCCAAGCTGGCCTTGATGACGCCGCCCTTCGACGACCCACGCCTGGGCGAACTGGTGTTCCGCTACCGCGCGCGCAACTTCCCGCAGACCTTGAGCGAGCAGGAAGCCGAGCACTGGGAAGCGCACCGCGCCGCGCGCCTGTTCGACGGCGCGGCGGGGGCAAGGACGGTGGAGCAGCTGTTTGGCGAAATCGACCAGCTGTCCGAGACGGCCGACGAGCGCGGCGAGGAGATTCTCGGCGCGCTTTACGACTATGCGGAGATGGTGGCCCCGCAGCGTTATTGACGGAGCTGGCGGGTTAGGCGCATCGCGCCGTAACCCGCCAATGCTCAGCCTGCGCGGTGCGCGTTGATCGCGTCGCGCGTTTCCAGCGCCACGCGGCGCGCGGCCATGGCGAAGTCTTCGCCCGGCTGCTGCGCCGCATACAGAATGGCGCGCGAGGAATTGATCATCATGCCCGCGCCATTGGCGGTGCGGCCCGACTTCACGGTCGCTTCCACATCCCCGCCCTGCGCGCCGACACCCGGCACCAGCAGCGGCATGTCGCCGATAATCGCGCGCACCTGCGCCAGTTCTTCAGGGAAGGTGGCGCCGACCACCAGCGCGCACTGGCCATTGCTGTTCCACTTTTCCGCCACCAGGCGCGCCACGTGCTGGTACAGCGGCTTGCCGTCCACGTTCAGGAACTGCAGGTCCGAACCGCCGGCGTTCGACGTGCGGCACAGGATGATGACGCCGCGGTCGGCCCATTCCATATACGGCTCCACCGAATCCGAACCCATGTAGGGGTTCACGGTGACGGCGTCCGCGCCGTAGCGGTCATACGCTTCGCGCGCGTACTGGCGCGCGGTGGCGCCGATGTCGCCGCGCTTGGCGTCCAGTATCAGCGGAATGTGCGGGTAGTTCTCGCGCGCATAGGCGCAGATGTCTTCCAGCTGGCGCTCGGCGCTGAGGGCGGCGAAATAGGCGATCTGCGGCTTGAAGGAGCAGGCCAGGTCGGCCGTCGCGTCGATGATCTCTTTGCAGAAGTTGAAAATGCCGTTCGGGTCTTGCTGGAACTGGGGCGGCAGCTTGGCCATATCCGGGTCCAGGCCGACGCACAGCAGGGAGTCGTTGGCCGTCCATGCGGCATTCAGCTTGTTAATAAAATTCACGGCCACCCCTCTCATAAAATGCAAACCCACCATTATAACGCCGGCGTGGGTGAAGTAAAATTCGCTCCATAGCCATCAACCCCTGGATAACAATATGAAACTCTCGCAAAAAGTAGCCATCGTCACCGGCGCAACCCAGGGCATCGGTCTCGCCTGCGCGCAGCGCCTGATCGCCGAAGGCGCCAAGGTCATGCTGGTGGACATCAAGCCGGAAGGCGCGCAAGCGGCTGAAACGCTGGGCGACCAGGCCCGCTTCTGCACCGCCGATGTGAGCCAGAAAGCCGACGTGGACGCCCTCGTCGCGGAAACCCTGGCGGCGTTCGGCCGCATCGATATCCTGATCAACAATGCCGGCGTGACCCACAAGGCCGATTTCCTCGACATTACCGAGGACGATTTCGACCGCGTCATGCGCATCAACCTGAAATCCATGTTCCTGTGCAGCCAGGCCGTGGCGCGCGAGATGGTCAAGCAGAAGAGCGGCTGCATCATCAATATGTCCAGCGTCAATTCCGAACTGGCGATACCGGACCAGGTGCCTTACGTGGTGTCCAAGGGCGGCATCAACCAGCTGACCAAGGTGATGGCGCTGAACCTGGCCCAGCACGGCATCCGCGTGAACGGCATCGGCCCCGGCACCATCCTGACCGAACTGGCCAAGAAAGCCGTGCTGGGCAGCCCGGAGGCGCGCCACACCATCCTGTCGCGCACGCCGATCGGCCGCTGCGGCGAGCCGGAGGAAGTGGCGTCCATCGCCGCCTTCCTGGCCAGCGACGACGCCTCCTACATGACGGGCCAGACCCTGTTCGTGGACGGCGGCCGCATGGCGCTGAACTACACGGTGCCGGTCAAGGATTGAGTTATATTGAAAAATTATGACTGATATGAAAAATGAAAATTAGACATATATGCTGTAGCGCAGCATAATTACACCTGTCTCCACTATTCTCCTCCAAGATAATAGTTTGAAGCCCGCTTTAACCAGCGGGCTTTTTTTTGCCCGTCTCTTGAGATTTGTCATGACGGCGTCATATGGGGTAGGTAAAGTTGCTTCATCTGCTGCACATGCAACCGATATGCGTGGCAAGCAGTAAGGTGCGCCTCGAGCGCACCACCCGAATTCTGTACGTGCGATCTCTGCTCTCTTGACCCGAATGGGTTTTTCCAGCCCGCTTTAACCAGCGGGTATTTTTTTGCCCGCGTGCTATCCTTGCGCTATGCGTTCCCTACTTCAGCAAGTCGTCCTGACGTCCTCCCACGCCCAGCTGCGCTACCGCGCGGCGCTGGCCCTTTACCTGATGATACTGGTGCTCGGTTCGATTCCCGGCGCCCGTAGCGACATCGGCACGGTCGCGTCCGGCCTGGTGCTGCACTCCTGCGCCTACGCCGGGCTGACCTTTTTGCTATTTACCGGCAGCACGGGCAGCGCCGCTTTGCGGGCCGTCAAGTCGGTAGCCACCATCATGGCCATGGGCGCTCTCGATGAGCTGGTGCAGAGCTTCCTGCCCTACCGCCATGGCGCCATATCGGACTGGGCGGTGGACACAGCCTCCGCCATCATCACGGCCAGCGTGCTGTGGCTGCTGTGGAGCCGCCGCCCGGCCGCTGCCTAAGAGGTCTCGTCTTTTCCTTCCGGATACTGCTGGCCGAATTCCAGCTCCCGCTGCCGGCTTTTCACATCCATGCCGATCTTGCGCAGGATGGCCCGCGTCTGCCGCTTGCGGCTGGCGCAGGCCAGGCTGCCGCTGGCTTTTTCCGCGTCCATCCGCATTTCCAGCAACTGCTCGGCTTTCGCCAGGCGCACCAGTCCATGCAATGCTTGCGCCAATACATAGCTTTGGCGCTTGTCTGAGTGCAGCCCGCAGGTAGCCGCCGTCAAATCTTCGATTACCTTGTCCGTCCTGCGTTTGAACATAGCCATTCCCTATGAGTTTCTGACACGCAATTATGGCCATGTATTTCGGGTAATCGTTTGATGCGCATCAAGGAGTGGCGTTTGAGGAGGAACGACTGCTGCCGGCCGCGATCCAAGCTATTCGAGCGGACGCTCGTATAACGGAGACCATCATGAACATAAAACATACTTTACTGGCTTGCGCGCTGATGGCGCTGGCAGGCTGCGCTTCGGACAGCCAGTGGCAGGGGAACGGGGGTACCAGTAGCACCAGCAACACCGGCAGCCAGGCCACGAGCAGTACCAGCAGTACTAGCAGCATGGCCGGCACTGCCGGGGCCAGCACCAGTCCAGGCATGCAAAGCACCGGCAGCGGCAGCGGCGTGGTGCAGTCTATCGACCAGATAACGCGGCAGGACGCCATGGCTATGGGCATGTCGATGGGCATGGCCAGCGGCGCCGCAGCGGCCGGCGGTACCATGGGTTCGCCCATGGACAAGGTCTACCGCATCACTGTGCGCATGGACGACGGCACCACGCAAACCGTGATGGCGGAAAGCATGCCGAGCTACAAAAACGGCGACCGCGTGCGCTACGCCAACGGTGTCGTCACGCGCGAATAGCCCGTAGGGCCGGCCTAGTAAATCTGCTCGACCTGGTAGCCGCGCTGGCGCAGCAGCTCGGGCACGCCCTGCTCGCCCAGCAAATGCAGCAGGCCGACGCCAACGAAGGCAGTCCGGTCCGCCTTCATGATGTTTTCGATCGAGGCAGCCATCTCGGGATTGCGCTTGCCCAGCAGGGTGCGTTCCATAAAGGCGGCGGACACGCTGCCGCCGCTCACCATCGATTGCCAGGCCGCGTTGATGCCTGGCGCATCCGCGCGGCTCCAGGCGTCGATCAGGCTGGAGGTCTTTTTCAGCGCCGCGCCGCTGGCCAGCTCGGCCAGGTTTTCACGCAGATAGGTTTCCTGCTGCGCGTCGTCCATGCTGGCAAACAGGCCCAGTTGATAATCCGCGCTCTCCAGCTCGCGCAGCGGCTTGCTTTGCTGCGCGGCGGCTTTCAGCAGGAACTGCTCCACGCCCTGGCTGCGCACATAGCCGTTGCGCTCGATTTCCGCGCCGACCAGCAAATTGGCCAGCAGCCACGGCCGGTACTGCTCCAGCTTGTCCAGCGACATGCCGGCGCGGCTCAGCGCCTGCTCCAGCAGCGCCAGCGTCTCACCCGACAGGTGCTTGCGGATACTGTCGCCCCTGGGATAGCTGCCGTGGGCCGCCAGCGCCTGCTGGAATGGCTCGCTGGCGCGCACGTCCAGTTCCAGCACCAGCGCATTGGAATCGGCCAGCGCGCGCGTCACCTGCGGCTCCAGCGGGAAGAAGGTCTGCTTGCCCGCGTGCACGGTGCCGAACAGATAGCTGGTACGGCCATCGTGCTGCACCTTGAACAGGGCGCCACGGCGCGGCGCATCCTCGACGGACGCGGCAATGGCGCCCACCGCCGGCGAGTGTGTGCTCATGTCCAGGGTGGCGCTCAGCGCAGGCTGGCAAACCGCCAACAGCAATGCACAAACTGACAATAATTTACGTCGCATGCGAAGTCCCCTGCCGCTGATCGTTGACGATCCGGCATTGCAAATGATGATGTTGAAAAGATGAGGTTTCGGTAACGGCCGGCGTGAAAGTAAGCCTTATTGCTGCTGATGGTAAGGCTTATTTTTCCGCAAGGGAATACCTACTGCCACGTAGCCGCAAAATAAAACGCGGCGCGCCAACAAAGGCGCGCCGCGTCGATAACAAGGTGATACCAAACTGCGGAGTTTGCGGGTTTAACGTGCCAGTTCGACCAGCACAGCGGTGTACATCTGCAGGTTCAGCATCAACTGTTTGGTGGTGATGAACTCGTGCTCGGAATGGCCGGTGTATGGCGTGCCCGGCATGGCGGGACCGAAGGCCACCGCTTTGGGGAACAGACGCGAGTTGGTGCCGCCGCCTATCGATGTCGGTTTGGCATTCTGGATGCCGGTGTAATGCGAGAACACGTCCAGCAGCACCGGCACTTGCGGCGCGTCCGCCTGCACCCACGGCTCGCCGATCTGCATGGCGATGCTGGCCTGCTGCACATGCGTGCGCTTCCACTCGTCAAACGCCTGCTGGAACTCGGCCTGCAGCTGCGCCGTGGCCTTGCCGCGCGGGCGGCGCAGATTGATGTTCAGCTCGATGCCGCCGTCTTTCTGCTTGAGCACGGTTGGCGCCACCGTCATCGGCCCCATGAAATCGTCCCGGTAGGCGGCCTTGCCGAAGCGTTCGCCGTAGATGCCGGTGCCGACCAGGTCGTTCAGCATGGTCACCATGCCGGCCGCGGCCGTGGCCTTCCACGGCTGCACCTTGAGCGCGTCGGCCAGCATGCTGATGGCGTTGACGCCGTCTTCCGGCTTGGACGAGTGCGCGGACAGGCCCAGCGCGGTAATCTTAAGCTCGCGGCCCTGCCAGGCGTACTGGTAGCGCATGCCCTTCTGCCTGGCGGCCCGCGCGCGGATCTGCTTCTCCAGCGCGGGCGTGGCGTTGGCGATCACGGCGCTGGCGTCTTCCGGAATCTGGCTGCCGAAGAAGCCGCCCGCGAATTCGCGCAGCAGCGGCCCCTTGCCAGCCGCAGCAGGGACAGGCAGCGCAGGCATGGTTACTTTCACCATGCCCCAGCCCTTCTCGGCCGTCACCACCGGATATTCCGCGTCCAGCGTGATGTTCATCTGCGGCGGCACGTGGTCTTTCAGGAAAGCCTCCAGCGGCGCCCAGTCCGACTCCTCGGCCATGTAGACATACAGTTCCAGGCGCTTCTTGAGCGCCACCTTCTGGTCCTTGATCGCCTTCATCGCATACATGGCGGTGGCGATCGGGCCTTTGTCGTCCTCGGCGCCGCGCGCGATCAGGCGGCCCGGCTCGCTGGTGCTGTCCAGCTCGAACGGCGACTTGGCCCATTTGGCCGGGTTCACCGGCTGCACGTCGCCGTGCGTGATAATGCCGACCCGGTCCGCGCTCTCGCCGAGGCCGATCACCACCACGTAGCCGTGATCCTTGTAGTCCAGGCCCAGGCGCGCGGCCTCTTCCTTGAGCAGCTGCTTGAAGCCCAGGTGAGCGGGATTCTTGTCGGCCGTGATGGCCGGATCGGCGACCGTGTTATAGCTGACCATGGCGGCCAGCGCGGCGGTCATCTGCTGCGGATAAGTGTCCAGCGCGTAGCGGGCGGTGGCCGTGGCGGCGTCGCTCAAGGAGGCGGCCTGCACGGCCGGTTGGAACGCGGCCTGCACGAGCAGCGCCGTCATGGTAAGTTTCTTCAGCATTGTGTCCCGTCTTTGATGTTGGTGTGGATACCTTTAGTGTTTTGCAAGTGTAGCGGAAAGGCCATGCGCGCGTCAGGGCCTTCATTGAAACCCAGCCAGGCGTCGCCATATCCCAGCCATGATTCCATTTTCCATACTCGACCTCTCCCCCATCGCGCTAGGCAGCGATGCGTCCACTTCGCTGCGCAACACGCTGGACCTGGCGCAGCACGGCGAACGCTGGGGCTATAACCGCTACTGGCTGGCGGAACACCACGGCATGCCCGGCATTGCCAGCGCCGCCACTTCGGTGGTGATGGCGCACGTGGCCGGCGGCACCAAGACCATACGCGTGGGCGCGGGCGGCATCATGCTGCCCAACCACTCGCCGCTGGTGATCGCCGAGCAGTTCGGCACGCTGGAGGCGCTGCATCCGGGCCGCATCGACCTGGGCCTGGGCCGCGCGCCCGGCTCCGACCAGACCACCGCCCGCGCCTTGCGCCGCAACCTGGCGTCGGATTCGGACGAGTTCCCGCAGGACGTGCTGGAGCTGCAGGACTATATGTCGGACTCGCCGCGCCAGCACGTGCTGGCCGTGCCCGGCAAGGGCGCCAAGGTGCCGCTGTGGATACTGGGTTCCAGCCTGTTCGGCGCGCAGCTGGCGGCGCACCTCGGCCTGCCGTATGCGTTCGCCTCGCACTTCGCGCCGCAGCAGATGATGCAGGCGGTGGCGCTGTACCGCGCCAACTTCAAGCCGTCCGCGCAGCTCGCCCAGCCTTATGTGATGCTGGGCTTCAATGTGTTTGCGGCCGACACCGACGAGGAAGCGCAGCTGCTCGCCACGTCCATGCAGCAGGCCTTCGTCAACTTGCGCACCGGCCGCCCGTCGCAGCTGCCGCCGCCCATGGCCAACTACCGCGGCACGCTGGGCCAGCAGGAAAACGCCATGCTCGACTCGGTGCTGTCCTGCTCGGCGATCGGTTCGCCGGACACCGTGGCCAGCCAGCTGCAGGCCTTCATCAACAGCACCCGGCCGGACGAGCTGATGATCACCTCGCAAATCTTCGAGCACGCCAAGCGCCTGCATTCCTACGACATCACGGCCGGCATCCGGCAGCGGCTTGAGCCAGCGCAAACGCACCGGCCTTAGGCATTGATGTAGCTCTCCTGCCTGCTTAACTGGAATGGGGCGAATTGCCCGGCCACGCAGCAGGAGAGCACCATGAAAACCACATCCGCCATCCCACTGGCAATTGCCCTGCGTCTCGCTGCGCTGGCAGCGGCGGCCGCCATTGCCGGCGTGTGCTTCGCCGTGACGGCCGCGCCGCCCGGCGAAGCGGGCGCGCAGCAAGCGCAGCAAGCGCAGCAGCCTGCGCCTGCGGCCGGCGCCGGCGAGCATCCCACCAGCTACATGAAGGTGGACATCACCGAGGATTTCAACACCACGCTGGCCCGCATGCGCGCCGCGCGCGCCGGGCTGATGCAGCGCCAGCGCGAACTGCTGGCGCAGCGCTACGACCTGGCCAACCGTCCCAGCGGGGCCACCATGTTCCGTGGCAAGCCGGTGCAAGGCGGCGTGCGCGTCAAGCTGCCTGCGGGCGCCAGCTGGCAGCGGCTGGCCGAGCTTGATCCCGCCGAGATCCGCGCGCGCGACCTGTTCCCGGCCGGCTTCCTGCCGCTGCCGCATCCCAACCACGCGGAAGGCGGCATGCTGTTCCCGCAGTTCCACATCGACGAGATCAAGCGCCAGGAGCAGCGCGATCTGGGCCGCTTCGACCTCGATTTCGACCTGCCCGACCACTTCCTGCCCGAGTTCCCGGCGCCCATCTTCCTCACCACCCGCAGCGACCTGGGCGACGTCTCCGGCGGCAAGCTGCTCACCATCGACAACTTCCACGCCATGTTCAACGGCCTGCTCAATCCCAAGCAGCTGGAAGGCCTGCGCCTGCTGCTCACGCCCTTCCCGCAGCAGCAGTTCAACCAGACCGAGGACCGCCGCTCCGAGCGGCCCAGCCGGGGCGTGGCCTGCCTGGACTGCCACTCCAACGGCCACAGCAACGCCTCCACCCATCTGGTGGGCGACATGCGCCCGCAGATCTTCCGCCACCGCATCGACACGCCCACGCTGCGCGGCCTCAACGTGCAGCGCCTGTTCGGCTCGCAGCGCGCCCTGAAAACGGTGGAGGATTTCACCGAATTCGAGCAGCGCGCCGCCTACTTCGACGGCGATCCGGTCATCGCCACCAAGAAAGGCGTCAACCCGCTCGAGCGCGGCAGCCAGGTGCACTTCATGGCCGAGTTCCAGGCCCTGCTCGACTTCCCGCCCGCGCCCAAGCTCGGCATCGACGGCAAGCTCGATCCGCGCAAGGCCAGCGAAGCCGAGCTGCGCGGCCAGGCGCTGTTCTTCGGCAAGGCCCAGTGCGCCAGCTGCCACGCCGCGCCCTACTACACCGACAACCTGATGCACAACCTGAAAGCCGAGCGCTTCTACAAGCCGCGCATGATCAACGGCATGATGGCCACCGCAGACGGCCCCATCAAGACCTTCCCGCTGCGCGGCATCAAGGAATCCCCGCCCTACCTGCACGACGGCCGCCTGCTGACGCTGGAAGACACGGTGGAGTTCTTCAACCTCATCCTTGAAACCAAGCTCAGCGACAAAGAAAAATCCGACCTGACCGCCTTCCTGCGCACCTTGTAGCGCCGTATATCCCCCCGCCGCATATACCTCCTATATCGGCGGGCGCCTGCAGGAATCGGGATTCCCCACTACAATGACTGTCCCGCTGTGCCCGCCTATCAATGAGCAGGGCGCTGGCACTTGTCGTTCGCCCCCAGGAGTCCCAGTTGACCACCCACCAAACCACAGCCATGCCCGGGATTTCCCCCGGCATGGTGCTGCTGCTGGCCACCGCCACCGGCCTCATCGTCGCCAACCTGTATTACGCGCAGCCGCTTGTCGGCCCCATCAGCCGCGCCACCGGCCTGTCGGCCGGCGCGGCCGGGCTCATCGTCACGCTGACGCAGATTGGCTACTGCCTCGGCATGATCTTCATCGTGCCGCTGGGCGACCTGATGGAGAACCGGCGCCTGATCGTCACCTGCCTGGCCGCCACCTCGCTGGCGCTGCTGACGGCCGCCAGCACCAGCAACGCCGCCCTGTTCCTGGCCGCCGCGCTGTGCATAGGCTTGGGCTCGGTGGCCGCGCAGGTCGTGGTGCCCTTCGCCTCCCACCTGGCGCCGCCGCACACGCGCGGCCAGACCGTGGGCAAGGTGGTGTCCGGCCTGCTGATGGGCATTATGCTGGCGCGCCCCGTGTCCAGCCTGGTCACGGACGCCTTCAACTGGCACGCCATCTTCGTGCTGTCGGCGATAGGCACGGCCTTGCTGGCACTGCTGCTGCACCGCAAGCTGCCGCAGCGCCAGCCCGTCGCCACCATGCCCTACGGCGCCCTGCTGGGCTCGATGTGGCGCCTGCTGGCAACCACGCCCATCCTGCGCCGCCGCGCGGCCTACCAGGCCTGCATGTTCGGCGCCTTCAGCCTGTTCTGGACCACCGTGCCGCTGGTGCTGGCCACGCCCTATTTCAATCTGTCGCAGACCGGCATCGCCATCTTCGCGCTGGCCGGCGTGGCGGGCGCCATCGCCTCGCCCTTCGCCGGCCGCCGCGCCGACCAGGGCAAGAGCCGCTCCACCACCGGCATGGCGCTGGCCGCCGCGCTGATCGCCTTCGGCGCGCCGCTGCTGCTGCAGGGCGGCCGCGTGTTCGACCTGGGCTTGCTGGTGGCCGCCTCCATCGTGCTGGACGCGGGCGTGTCCGCCAGCCTGGTCACCGGACAGCGCGCCATCTTCGCGCTGGGCGAGGACGTGCGCAGCCGCCTCAACGGCTTGTACATGGCGGTGTTTTTCTGCGGCGGCGCCATCGGTTCCTCGCTGGGCGCCTGGATGTATGCGCACCACGGCTGGCACGGCGTGCTGCTGACCGGACTGGCCTTCCCGCTGATCGCCACGCTGGTCTACGCAACCGAATTCATGGGCAGGAAACACGCCGCTCTCTCCTAAGCAAGAGCGGGGGCAGTCCTTATAGCAGACGTACAAATAAGGCAAAGCTGGCAAAGTGTGAACATACTTTGCCACCCCCTCTTTTCATGGAGAACACAATGTCCTACAACACCCTGCTGAACCCGCAAGACTGCGTCCTGGCGCTGATCGACCACCAGCCGCAAATGCTGTTCGGCACCATGTCGCACGAGCGCACCGCCCTGCTGCACAACGCGCAGATCCTGGCCAAGACCGCCAAGCTGTTCGGCGTGCCGACCATCCTCACCACCATCGCCTCCGAGACCTTCAGCGGCCACCTGATTCCGGAAATCCAGTCCGTGTTCCCGGACCAGAAGCCCATCGACCGTACCTCGATGAACTCGTGGGAAGACGAGGGCTTCAAGGCAGCGATCAAGGCCACCGGCCGCAAGCGCGTCATCATCGCCGGCCTGTGGACCGAGGTGTGCGTGACCTTCCCTACGCTGCAGATGCTGGCCGAAGGCTATGAGATTTTCGTGCCGACCGACGCTTGCGGCGACACCACCGTGGAAGCGCACGAGCGCGCCGTACAGCGCATGGTGCAGGCCGGCGCCACGCCGACCAACTCGCTGCAATGGATGTGCGAACTGCAGCGCGACTGGGCGCGCGGCGAGACCTACGACGGCTGCATGGACATCTTCAAGGCCCACTCGGCCTACGGCATCGGCGTCCGCTACGCCAAGCAGATCCTGGGCGAGCACGCCAACGAAGGCGGCAAGTAATAAGCCGGCGGGTTACGCGGGCAAGGCCCGCTAACCCGCCCTGCGCGATCACTGTGCGCTTGCAGGGTTGCGCAGCACCACCGTGCCGGCCATGTAGTCGTGCACGGCGCGGCGGCGCTTGTTGAACAGCATGGTGATGAACTCGCCCCAGATCCAGATCTGCAAGGCCGTGTTCACGGGCGGGTACCACAGCGGCGCCTGCTCCACCAGCGCGGTGTTCATGCCCATGAAGCCGAGCGACAAGTACAAATCATCCCCCATCGCCAGCGCGGCCATCGCCAGCGCCACCGACGCCAGCGCGCTCAGCGCAAACATCACCGAATAGCGCAGCATGGCCGCCTTGCCGGTCACCGCAGCGCCGTCCACCATCGCCACGCGGATCTTCATCATCAGTTTGCCCGGCGTGCCGCCGTAGCGCTTCAGCAGGTAGACGTTGAACCACAGGCCGAACAGCAAGCCCGGCACCAGCCACAGCGCATGGAAATAGCGCGTCTTGGTGCTGAGGAAGAGCACGATGCCGGTCAGCGGCAGCAAGCACAGCGCATCCAGCCAGAACGCGCCAAAGCGTCGCCAGAAGCCCGCGTACTGCAGCTCGCCCGAAGCCGGGCCGGCATCGGTTCCATCAAAAACAGTTTGCGGAGTTTGGTAGGGATTGGTGCTTTCCATGAGAACGGGCGCCTGAAATTAAAGAATAAATATTATCGTCTGAATATTTCATTCTGACAACTATGGCAAGGCGCCCCACCAAAACAACTGATCTATGACGCAGAGCAAGGCCCCAGCTGACACTGAGCCGGAAAATGGAGAATCTATCCAAGGAGGCTGCGTGCCCACTATCTCCAAATTTTGCGGGATGATTATTCGCATGTATTTTCTGGACACCAAGCATCACAATGAACCGCACATTCACGTTCAGCATCAGGAGAAACATAGTGTCATCCTGATTCCATCAGGTCGCTTAATCGATGGAAAACTCGAAACAAAGCGCCTCGGCCAGCTTCAAAAATGGATTAAACTTCATGAACAGGAATTGATGAAGAATTGGACCCACGCCGTGAAAGGCGAACAGATCTTTCCAATAGCACCTCTGTAAGGTAGGTATCCATGCTGCCAGCCATTGTCGCCGTCGCACCATTGCCGAACTATCGTTTGTCGCTGAAATTTGCAAATGGCGAAAGCAAGACCTTCGATATGCAGGCTTACCTGGATTACGCCGTTTATCGCCCGCTGTTGGATAAACAGCTATTTGCCCATGTCTACATTGAAGGCGGCACCGTAGCGTGGTCGGACGCTATCGATATGGCGCCGGAGACCCTGTATCTGGAATCCAGATAGCCGCACCAGCGGCCTCGCTCCATCACACTTTCACGAACCAGCGCTTGCGCCACATGAGCCAGGCCACGCCGAACATGACGGCGTTGAACAGCAGCGCGTGCAGCAGCGAGGCCGCTTGCGGCTGCAAGGGCAGCGCCTTGATGGGCGCGTACAGCAGGGCGCCCAGCGAGCGCTGCGTGCCGTCTTCCTGCGCGAACTTGATGAAGCCCAGCATTTTGGCCACCAGGCCGGACAAGGCGAAAATGAACAGCGCGTTCATGCCGTAGATGATGAAGAACGCCGATCCGCTTTGCGCCTTCGCGCGCAGCCACCGCGAGGGGGTGGCGTCCAGCAGCCAGTAGAATACCGAGAACATCAGCAGCGCCCAGCCGCTGATGAACAGGCAATAGGAAGTGGTCCACAAGCTCTTGTTGATCGGCATAAGCACCACGTCCAGCATGGCGCCCGCCAGCAGCAGCGCCAGGCCGGCCAGCATCATCCACGCGGTCTGCTCGCTGCGTTCGCGACCGGACATCAGCCAGCGCCCGGCCAGCACGCCGATCAGCTGGCTGCACAGCGCGGGGATGGTGGTGAACAGCCCTTCCGGGTCCCAGGTTTTCGATTGCACCCACATATGGCCGCTCAGGAACTGGCGGTCCAGCCAGGCGCCGAAGTCGCGGCCCGGCTCCAGCACGCCGGCGGCCACCACGCCGTTCACGTCCGGCACCGGCACCAGCAGCATCACCGCGCTGTAGAACGCCAGCAGGCCGGCTATCCACCAGATGATTTGCCGCCAGTTGAAGTAGACCACCAGCGGCGCCGCCAGCATGGTGCACAGCGCGATCCGCTGCAGCACGCCGGGGATGCGCACGCTGGCCAGGTCGAAGCGCGGAATGTAGTTGAGCAGGAAGCCGATCAGGAAAATCAGCAGCGCGCGCTTGAACAGCTTGCGCAGCAAGGCGCCCTTGTCCGCGCCCGCGTCGGCCGCGCGGCCCAGCGAGAACGCCATCGAGATGCCGCCGATGAACAGGAAGAAGGGGAAGATCCAGTCGGTGAAGGTCCAGCCGTTCCAGTGCGCGTGCGCGAGCTGGGAATACAGATTGCTCCAGTCGCCGGGATTATTCACCAGCAGCATGCTGGCGATGGTGAAGCCGCGGAAAGCGTCAAGTGAGGTCAGGCGGGTTGATGTCATGTGCTGTCTGTCGTCGCAAAAGAAAAGCCGCCCGGAGGCGGCTGGAGGGCTTTACTTGGCGCGGGCTTTGCCGAAGGCGTCGCCGGCTTTCCAGTCGGGCATCTTCGGCGCGTCCGCCACCATGCGGCCCAGGTTGAGCGCGAACTGGGCGTGCTGCGTCATGCCGGCCAGGTCCCAGCTCGGATCGTATTCATCCGACACCTGGTGGTAGCGCTTGCTGTACGCGGCGGCCTTGGCTTTCGCAGCCTCCTTGTCGCCCAGGTAGTCGCTGCCCGAGGTGATGGAGAACGCCGGCACGCCCACCTTGGCGAAGCTGAAATGGTCGCTGCGGAAGTAGCCGCCCGACAGGTCCGGCCTGGCTTCGGCGATCACCATCTTCATGGCCTTGGCAGTGGCTTCGGCCATCTTGCCCAGGTCGGTGCGCTCGCTGCCCTTGGCGCCGATGTCGCGCGTGACGCCGATGAAGTTCAGGCTGTCCAGGTTCAGGTTGGCGGCCGTCTTGGCCAGCGGCCACAACGGCGCGGTGGCGTAGGCTTCGCTGCCCAGCAGGCCCTGCTCCTCGGCGGCCACCCACAGGAACATCTGGCTGCGCTTGGCCGGATTGAGCGAGGCCTCCTTGGCCATGGCCAGCAGCGCGGCGCTGCCGGAGGCGTTGTCGACCGCGCCGTTGAATATCGTGTCGCCATCGGTGCCCTGCTTGCCCAGGTGGTCCCAGTGCGCGCTGTAGATCACCACTTCGTCTTTCAGCTTGGGATCGGTGCCAGGCACCACGCCGGCCACGTTGAACTGCTCGATGCGGCGCACGGCGGCCTTCATCTCACCGGCCACCTTGGCTTTCAGCGGCACCGGCTGGAAGTCCTTGCTTTCGGCGGCGGCGCGCAGCGCGTCCAGGTCCTGGCCGGCGGCCTTGAACAGGGCGCGCGCGGTGTTGTCGGTCAGCCAGCCTTGCAGGCCGGTGCCAACGGCGCCTTGCGCCAGCTGGAAGCGTTCCACATTGTCCCAGCTGTTCTGGATCACGCTCCAGCCATACGACGCGCTCGGCGTGGTGTGGATCAGCAGCACGCCGGCTGCGCCCTGGCGCGCCGCTTCTTCAAACTTGTAGGTCCAGCGGCCGTAGTAGGTCAGCGCCTTGCCGCCGAAGCGGTCGGGCTGGGCGGTGGTCGGCTGCGGGTCGTTCACCATCATGACCAGCACTTTGCCTTTCAGGTCCTGGCCCTTGAAATCGTTCCAGCCTTCCTCCGGCGCGGTGGTGCCGTAGCCGACGAAGACCAGCTCCGCGTCCAGGCTGTGCGCGGCTTGCGCATCGCCCGGCGCCCACACCCAGTCCTTGCCGAAGGAGGCAGGCAGCGCGGCACCGTTCGCTTCCAGGCGCAGCGAGCTGTCGGCCGGCAGAGACTTCACGCCCGCGATCTGCACCGCCTGGCGGAAGGTCTTGCCGGACACCGGCTTCAGCCCGGCGGCCAGCGCCTGCGTCTCCAGGTAGGCCACGGTCAGGTCGCCGCCGCGCTGGCCGGTGCCGCGCCCTTCCAGCAGGTCGCTGGACAGGAAAGCCAGGTGGGCGCGCAATGGCGCCTCCTGTACTTTGGGCTGCTTTTGCTGGGCGGGTTTGGGCGCTGCCGCGTGGACGGGGAAGGCGAGCACGAGGCTGGCGGCAAGAACGGACGAGAACAGTTTCTGCATAGGGTCTGGTAAGAAGTCGGGGTAGGCAGCCGCATTGCTGCGCCGAGCATTGTATGCGAACTTCCCTGCTTGTCCATTGCGCGCTGCAGCAAGCGGCGGTTGACGCGCACCGCGCCGGTCGGGGATACTTTTCACATGACGTCAGCACTCCCCCCCTACATCGGCCCCTACATCGGCCGATTTGCGCCCTCGCCCACCGGCCCATTGCACCTCGGTTCACTGGTGGCGGCCATGGCCAGCTATCTGGACGCCAAGGTCCACCAGGGCCGCTGGCTGGTGCGCATTGAAGACCTGGACCGCGACCGCAACGTGGCGGGCGTGGATCAGCACATCCTGGCGTCGCTGCAACGCTGCGGCATGCAGTGGGACGGCGAGGTGACGTGGCAAACCCTGCGCACGGACCTGTACGAGGCGGCGCTGGCGCAGCTGGGCGATGCGGGCGCGGTCTATCCCTGTTCCTGTTCGCGCAAGGAGATCCACGATTCGCAGCTGCGCCTGGGCCAGGCCTCCTCGGCACTGGTCTATCCGGGCACCTGCCGCAACGGCCTGGCGCCGGGCAAGGCGGCGCGCGCGGTGCGCTTGAAAACACCGCTGCGCACGGCGCCATCGCCGGACCGCGTAATCTGCTTTCACGACCGCTGGCACGGCAAGGTTTGCCAGGACCTGGCCGCCGAGGTGGGCGACTTCGTGATACGCCGCGCCGACGGCTTCTGGGCCTACCAGCTGGCGGTGGTGGTGGACGACGGCGCGCAAGGCGTCACCGACATCGTGCGCGGCGCGGACCTGCTTGACTCAACGCCGCGCCAGCTCTACCTGCAGGCGCTGCTCGGCCTGCCGCAGCCGCGCTACCTGCACGTGCCGGTGGTGGCCAACGCGGACGGCGAAAAGCTGTCCAAGCAGACCGGCGCGCAGGCTTTCGACAATGGCGCGCCGGTGGCGCAGCTGCTGGAGTCGGCGCTGCTGCCTGCGGCGCGCTTCCTGGGCCTGAATCTGCAGGCCGACAGCGTGGAGGCATTCTGGCGCGCGGCGGTACCCGCCTGGGAGCGTTTGCTGGCGGCGAAGGATCAGAGTTCCGGACCGCGCAGCGCCACGTAGTGCGCCAGGACCGTGTCATGCTCGCCGCTTTCGGCCAGCTTGGAGGCCGCGTAGCTGCGCGTGGTTTCCAGCATGCGGTAGCGCGCCGCGCCGGTGTCGGCCACCGTGGCGAGCATGGACTTGCTCACCAGGCTGGATAGCGCGTCCATCGCCTCCTCCAGCCCTTCCCTGCCGTCCGCGCCCATGCTCAGCGCCTCCTCCAGCGAAAAGCGGCGCCGGAACACCGACAGCCGGTGCAGCATATTGCGCTCGCCTTCGCCCAGCAGCGCGTAGCTCCAGTCCAGCGTCGCCTCCAGCGTGCGGTGCCTTACCTTGGCCGTGCGCCGCCCGCCCTTGAGCAGATAGCAGCAGTCGTCCAGCCGCGCCATCAGGCCGCGCATGCCCAGCAGCTCCACGCGCGCGGCGGCCAGTTCTATCGCCAGCGGTATGCCGTCCAGGCGGCGGCAGATGTCCGCGATCTGCGGCGCTTCGGCGTCTCCCAGCGCCAGCCCGGCGGCGCTGGCCTGCACGCGCTCGGCGAACAGCTGCACCGAGGGATAGACCATGGCTTGCGCCATTGTCAGCGGCGGCGCATCCGGCTCCGGCTCGGGCGGCAGCTCCAGCGCGGGCAGGCGGTGCACCCACTCGCCCTCCGCGCGCAGCGGCTCGCGGCTGGTGGCCAGCAGGCGCACGCCGGGCGCGCCGTGCAGCACCTGCTCGGCCAGCATCGAAACGGCTTCCAGCACATGCTCGCAGCTGTCCAGTATCAGCAGCAGGTGGTGGCCTTGCAGCGCGGCCACGATGGCGGCCATGCTCTTGGCCGCCGGATGCTCCATCACCAGCGCCGCAGCCAGCGCCTGCGGCACCTGGTCGGCACGCGTCAGCGAAGCCAGGTCGACGAACACCGTGCCTTGCCGCCAATGGGTCTGCATGCGCTCGGCCGCCGCCAGCGCCGCCGTGGTCTTGCCCATGCCGCCGGTGCCGACGATGGTGACGAAGCGCCTCTCGGACAGCTGCCGCTGCAGCGCCGCCACCGTCTGCTCGCGGCCGAAGATGCGGGTGGCGCAAGGCGGCAGGCCGTCGCTCTGCGGCAGATAGACCAGGTTCGCGGCGCCGCCGCCGTCGGCGCCGGCAGAGGCGGCGGGCGTTTCGGCGGCGCGCCGCACCACCGGGGTGATGAAGCAATAGCCGCGCCCCACCACGTTCTCGATATGCCGCTCGCCCAGCGTCTTGCGCAGCGCGGCCACGTGCACGCGCAGATTGCCTTCCTCGACCACGGTGTTGGGCCAGGCGCGCGCGATCAGCTGGTCCTTGGTGACGGTTTCGCCGGCGCGTTCGAGCAGCATGTGCAGGATGTCGATGGCGCGGCTGCCCAGGCGCAGCGGGCGGTCGTCCTCATAGAGCATGCGGCGCGCCGGAAAAAAACGGAACGAATTGAAGGCCAACACCGGTTCGCCTGCTTCTGTGGCGTCGTAAAACATACAGTCCTCTTATGACGCGATACGGTTTGAGCTTGCAGTATGCCAGCTACGCGTGTCTCCGGCATGACGTGAATGCACTCCAATGTGTCAATTGACACGTGGGCGGAACACCTGCGCTAGCGCGTGCGCCAGCTCCATCATGGAATACGGCTTGCGCAGCACCCCGCCCGCGCCGCCCTGCTGGGCCAGCGCCGCGCCCAGGTAGCCGCTGGCCAGCACCACCGGGATGCCTGCGCGCACGCCGCGCAGCGCGCGTATCAGTTCCGAGCCCGTCATGCCGGGCATGCGCTCGTCGGTAATGACGGCGTCGTAGCGCTCCGGCGCCGCCGCAAACGCCGCCAGCGCCTGCGCCGGCGAGGTGAACGCCGCGTGCTCATAGCCCAGGTCATCGAGCATGGCGCCGGCCAGGCGGGCCAGCGCCTCTTCGTCGTCCACCACCAGCACGCGCTGGCCCTGGCCGCGCGGCGGCAGGTCCGGCGCCGCGTCCGCGCCGCTGGCCGCCACGTCGCCGCAGCGCGGCAGGAAGACCGTGAAGGTGCTGCCCTCGCCTTCGCTGCTGGCCACGCTCACTGCGCCGCCCAGCTCGGTCACGATAGCGTGCACCAGCGACAGCCCCAGCCCGGTGCCCACGCCCGCGTCCTTGGTGGTGAAGAAGGGATCGAATATCCGCCCCAGGATGGCGGCGGGAATGCCGGCGCCGCTGTCGCTGACAGTCAGCACGATATGATCGGCCGCCGCCACGCTGCCTATGGTGGCAAAGGAAGGCGCGCTCATGCTGCGCGTTTCCAGCACCACCCGCAGCACGCCGCCGCCCGTCATGGCCTGCACGCCGTTCAGCATCAGGTTGCTGAGCACCTGGTGCACCTGGGTACAGTCGCCCAGGATGGCCGCGCGGCCGGCCTGCAGGCAGGCGCTCACCCGCACGCCGGGCGGCAGCTTGGCCGCCAGCTGGTCCAGCGCCTCGCGCGCCACCGCCTCCACGTGCACCGCCTCGCGTTCCCCCATGCCGCCCCGGCTGAAAGCCAGGATGCGGTCCACCAGCGCCCGCCCGCGCTCGCCCGCCGCCACGATGTGCCCCACGTCGCGCCGCAAACGGCTGCCTTCGGCCGCGTCGCGCAGGGCCATTTCGCCGTAGCCGAGTATGGCGGCGAGGATGTTGTTGAAGTCGTGCGCGATGCCGCCCGCCAGCGTGCCCATCGCCTCCAGGCGCTGCGCCAGCCGCAGCTGCTCCTCCAGGCGGTGGCGCTCGGTCACGTCGCTGACGGCGCCGGTCCAGCGCACCGGCGTGCCGGCCGCGTCGCGCTGGCACATGCCGGTCAGGTGTATCCAGCGCAGCTCGCCGCGCGGCAGCATGCGGATCTCCAGGTCGAAGCGCGCGCTGCGGCCGGCGAAATGCTCGGCCGCCGCCTTTTCCCATTTCGGCTTGTCCTCCGGGTAGAAGGGGAAACGCGCCAGGAAATCGGCGCGCCCGGCGAACACCGTGTCGGGCGCGAAGCCGTACAGCTCCAGCATGCGCGGCGAGCCGTAGAACTCGTCCTTGAGGATGTCCCAGTCCCAGTGGCCCTCGCCGGCGGCGCTCATGGCCAGGGCGTAGCGCTGCTCGGACGCGCGCAGCGCCATCTCGGTGCGGGTGCGGTCCGTCACGTCGGTGATGGCGGCGTTCCAGCGCAGCAGGCGGCCCTGCGGGTCGCGCGAACACATGCCGGTCAGTTTCAGCCAGCGCACTTCGCCGTCCACCACGATGCGCAGCTCCAGCTGCAGCCGGATGGCGCTGCCGGCGAAATGCCCGGACAGCTGGTCTATCATGCGCTGCCTGTCCTCCGGGTGGCAGGGGAAGCGCGCCAGGAAGTCGGCGCGGCCGCTGAACACCGTGTCCGGCGGCAGGCCGCACAGCTCAAGGTAGCGCGGCGAGGCGTAGAAGGTGTCGGTGGCCACCACCCAGTCGATATGGCCGTCGCCCGCCGCGTTTACGGCCAGCTCGAAACGCTCCTCCGAACGGCGCAGCGCCGCCATCGACATGCTGCGCTCGATGACGATGCCGGCCAGGTGCGAGAAGCGCGCGATCATGCTCTGCTGCAGCACGCTGGGCGGCAGCGCCAGGTGCGAATACACGCCGAAAGTGCCCAGCACCTTGCCGCCGCTGGCGAAGATGGGCATGGACCAGCAGGCGCGCAGGCCGTATTCCAGCGGCAGGCGGCGGTATTTGTCCCACAGCGGGTCGCTGGCGATGTCGGCCACGAAGACCGGCTCGCGGCGCCAGGCCGCCGTGCCGCAGGAACCCTCGCCCGGCCCCACCAGCACCGAGCCCTCCAGCGCCAGCATGAAGCCGGGCGGCATATTGGGCGCCGAGCCGGGACGCAGCAGCATGCCGTCTTCGTCCATCACCAGCAGCGAGCTGACCGCGTCGCCCGCCACCGCGTCGAACAAACGGCAGCAGGTGTCCAGGATGCCGCACAGCGGCTCGCCGCGCGCGATCATCTCCAGCAGCGATTTTTCGCCGGACAGCAGGCGCTCGTTGCGCTCGGCGGCGGCGCGCGCCCGCTCCAGCGTCTGCACCGCCTCGACCAGGCTGGCCGGCACGCCATGCGCGGCCAGCACGTGCGCCAGGCTGGCGCCGAGCAGGGGGTCGGATGCGGCGTCGGGCGCGGGCGCGTTGGGAATCTGGCGGTCCATATTGGGGAGCGGAAAGCGGGGTTTAACTGTGTCACAGTTATGCGCCGCCGTCAAAGCGGCAGTATGGCGTGCGGAACACCCAATATTTCAATTGACACGAAAGCCGGTTGTTACAATTCTGTTACAATCTCACCTCGGCGGTATGCCGGTTTTCCAGGGAAGAACAATGTCAGGCGATGTGCATGTGCTGGTAGTGGATGATGATGAAGGCGTGCGCCAGATGATCGTCGACTACCTCGGCGACAACGACATCCGCACCACCGCCCTGCCCGACGGGCGCGGCGTGGACCGCGTGATGGCCGAAGACGTCGTCGACCTGCTGATCCTGGACCTGAAACTGCCCGGCGAGGACGGCATGCAGATCGCGCGCCGCCTGCGCGACGACTCCAACCTGCCCATCATCATGCTCACCGGCCGCAACGACGAGGCGGACCGCGTGATGGGGCTGGAACTGGGCGCCGACGACTACCTGACCAAGCCCTTCTCGCCGCGCGAACTGCTGGCCCGCATCCGCGCGCTGCTGCGCCGCTCGCGCGCGCAGGAATCGGTGGCCGACGCCCTGGCGCGGGTGCGCGCCTACCGTTTCGGCGGCTGGGTGCTGAACGTGCGCCTGCGCAAGCTGACCACGCCCACCGGCGCGCCGGTGGCGCTGACCAACAACGAATTCAACCTGCTGGCCGCCTTCCTGGCCGCGCCGCAGCGCATCCTGTCGCGCGAGCAGCTGCTGGACATGTCGCGCATGCATAACGACGAGGTGTACGACCGCGCGGTCGATGTCCAGGTCGGCCGCCTGCGCAAAAAGCTGGAGCCGCAGCCGGGCAACGGCCCGCCCTTCATCCGCACCGAGCGCGGCGCCGGCTACCGCTTCACCGCCGAGGTGGAGGCGGTGCGCTAGAGGGAGGCGCATCTGCCTGTATACTGCGGCCATGACCGAATCCAACCCGCCCCGCTTCACCCCGCAAGGCCTGATACGCACCCCGGAACAGACCGCCATCCAGCTGGCCCAGAACAAGGTGGTGCTGATCGATGCCAACGCCGGCGCCGCCAAGACCACCACGCTGGCCCTGCGCATAGGCGAAGCGCTGGCGCGCAAGCTGCCGCCCGAGCAGATCCTGGCGCTGGTGTTCACGCCCGAAGCGCGCGATGTGATGCGCCAGCGCCTGCTCGACATCGGCATACCCTACGCCGCCGCCTCGCGCGTGGACGTGGCCACCTTCGAGGATTTCGCCGCGCGCATGCTGGCGCAAAGCGGCAGCGGCGCCGCCGAGCGCCTGCCGCAGGCGCGCCAGCTCAAGCCCTACGTGCTGCACGCGCTCGAGCGCGTGAGCGAGCGCTACACCGGCCAGGTGGAGTACCTCGACATCCGCACCCACAACATTGCGCTGTCGCAATTCCTGGACTTCCAGCTCACGCTGAAAGCCACCATGGCGCTGGACGCGGACCTGGAATACATGGAGCTGGAGGAAGCGGCCGAGCTGCTGAAAGTGCCGCTGACCGACTACCTGGCCACGCGCGAGTACGAAACCATGCGCCTGGGCGGCGACGACGGCGCGCAGTTCCGGGGACCGTTCGACGCCACCTACGACCTGGCCTGCCAGTTGTCGCAATCCGCCGAGTCCGCGCAGGCCCTGCCCGGCTACCGCGTGGTGGTGTGCGACGAGCTGCACGACCTGAACGAAGCCGCCTTCCGCATCCTGAACGCGCTGCTGGCGCGGCCGGACTGCTATTTCGTCGGCGCGGGCGACAAGGACCAGGTGATCTACACCAAGCTGGGCGCCAGCCAGGAATTCCTCGAGCACCGCTTCGCCCGCCTGTATCCGTCCCTGAAGCACTACCCGCTGACCTACACCTACCGCCACGGCCCGCACCTGGCCTACGCCATGCAAGAGTTCAAGAACAAGCCGGTGGAATCGAGCCTGCCGCTGCACACGGAAATCCGGCAGCTGCACTACACCGACGCCGACGGCTGCGGCGAGCAGGTCATTGCCGCCATCAAGGCCTGGAAGCGCGACGGCTACCCGCTGGAAGGCTGCGCCATCCTGCTGCGCGACCGGCACCAGTCCATCGCCGTGGAGAACGCGCTGCTGAAGGCGAAAATAGGCTACCGCACGCCCGCCATGGCGGGCTATCTGCAGCGCGACGAGATCCTGTTCCTGCGCGGCATGCTGGCCATCGCGCTGCGCGACCTGGAGGCGGTGAAGTCGCTGGAGGTGCGCGCCGCCATGGTGGAGGCGCTGGCCGTGTTCGGCGAAGTGCAGCTGGCGCCGGAGCGGCTCGAGATGGCCAAGCGCGAAGTGGCGCGCACGCCTTCGCTGCTGGGCGACTTCTACACGCTCTACATCAACGGCGGCGACGGCTACGGGGATCCCGCCCGCAGCGCCGGCGGCAGCGTGATGGCCGCCGCCATCCAGTACGCGGCCGGCCTGGACCCGGCCGTCAACGCGGCCGAGGCGCTGCGCGCCATCTGCGGCCAGATCAACCTGGAGCAGGCCGCCAAGCGCATCTTCGTGCGCCCCTACGAGGCCAGCGTGGTATCGAAATCGGTGGCGGGCTTCATCGCCTTTGCCGAGCACTCCGGCCAGACCCTGGCCGAGTTCTGGCAAACCCTGAACGCGGCCGAAGCCTTCGCCAGCCGCAAGCGCGAAAAAGACTACGTCACCCTGGACTGCGCCGGCAACGCCAAGGGCAAGGAGTTCGAGCACGTGATCCTGCCCTTCCTGGAGGCGGGCGAGTTCCCCAGCCCCATGTTCGCCGGCGGCGAGGAGGAAAACCTGTTCTACGTGGCCGCCACCCGTGCCAAGGCGCGCCTCACGCTGCTGTCCCCGTCCGAGGCGGCGCAGCGCAGCCCCTACCTGGCCCGCATGCGCCTGGCCGCCACCGCAGCGGCCGCCGAACAGGCCATCAACCGCAACAGTGAGGCTGTTCAACAACAAATCCCGGCCCGATATTATCTGAGCGCCACCATCCACGAGGCCCAGCAAGTGAAGGCGCTGGGCGCCAAGTTCGACTGGTCCCGCAAGGCGTGGTATGTGGAACCGGGGGGCGACCTGGCCCCGTTCAGCCGCTGGCTGCGCAGCTGATTCCGGACTGCTCATTCCTCAAGGTTATAGTTCCAGCAACAGAACTCATTATTCAGCCCGCTGCCGTTCATCAATACTGCCAATTGCATACCAATTTCAACAGGGAGAGCACGGCATGAATTTGAAGAAGAAACCGGTCGCGGCAGCCATTTCGATCGCACTGTGCGCCATGGCGGCGCCAACGTGGGCACAGCAGCAGGCGGCACAGCCGGCTGAGGACGCCAGCGTGCAAAAAGTCGAAGTGTCCGGCATCCGTGCCTCGCTGGCCAAGTCGCTCAGCGTGAAAAAAGACGCCAGCGCCAACGTGGAGGTGATCACCGCCGAAGACGTGGGCAAGATGCCGGACAAGAACCTGGCCGACTCGCTGCAGCGCCTGGCCGGTGTGGCCGTGCGTACCGACTACGACGAAGCCGAGAAAGTGTCCATGCGCGGCACCAACCCGGACATGTCGCTCATCCTGTTCAACGGCCACACCGTCTCCGGCGGCGACTGGTACGTGGCCGACCAGGGCTCCAGCAGCCGCAGCACCAGCCTGTCGCTGATGCCGTCCTCGGTGCTGAACCAGGCCATCGTCTACAAGACCTCGCAGGCCAACATCGTCGACGGCGGCATGGCCGGCACCATCAACGTGACCACCCGCAAGCCGCTGAACGAGAAAAACAGCTTCGGCGGCGTGATCCGCGCCGGCCTGACCTACGCCCAGCTGCCCGACAAGACCTCGCCCGACCTGAACGCCACCTTCAACTGGAAGAACGAGGACAACACCTTCGGCGTGATCACCCAGGTCTTCAAGGAAAAACGCTACAGCCGCCGCGATTCCGTGTCGCGCTTCGCCTATGGCGCCAGCAGCGGCTGGGACGTGATCAACACCAGCACCATGCTGGGCATTACCGACGCCTCGCTGGCCGGCACCGGCCTGAAAGCGGCCGACCTGAACGGCGTGCGCATGCCCGGCTCGATGAGCTCGGAATTCGTTGAGGGCGTGCGCGACCGCGCGGGCGGCATGCTGTCGCTGCAATTCCGTCCCAACAAAGACCTGGACGTGACCGCCACCGGCTTCTACTCGGAGATGAAGGCGGAGAACAACGGCCGCCTGACCTCCGGCGCCATGTACAGCATGCTGCTGGGCAAAAACGATCCGTTGGGCGGCGTGACGGCATCCGCCGCCAACACCAACTCCAACGGCCAGCGCGTGTACGCCCAGATCCGCAACCCGGTCATTGTCACGGAAACCACGATGTACGGCCAGCAGCTGCGCGTGCTCAAGAGCGCCGACATTGTCTACCCGGCCGGCACCACGCCCCAGTACGTAGGCAACTCGGAAGGCTTCTTCCGCGAAGGCGCCAAAGCCACCAGCGGCTTTCTGGACCTGGACGCCAAATACCGCGTCAACGACGACCTGACCATCAAGTCCTTGCTCAGCATCACGCGCGGCGTGGGCACCACCAAGGGCGACCAGGGCCTGACCTATGCCCGCTACGGCACCGGTATTTCCTACGCCCTGAACGGGCTGAAGGACGCGCCCGACTCCCACTACATCGGCGCCGGCAGCAACACCGTCGGCCTGAACCCGGACGGCAGCGGCTACAAGCTGGTGGGCCGCACGATTTCCGGCATCCGCACGGTGGACAAGGAAAGCAGCGGCCAGCTGGACGCCGAATACAAACTGGACAAGGGCATATTGCAATCGCTGGAATCGGGCGTGCGCTTTGCCGACCACAAGCGCCAGAGCGGCCGCTGGAGCCCCGCCTTCAAAAACTCGTCCCTGGCCGAACCGTCGGGCAGCGGCGTGATCCCCTACCCTGGCGACTTCGGCAGCGATCTGGGCGGAGGCAGCTGGGACAACACCGGCTTCAGCTTCACGCCGGAAGCGCTGAAAGCCTATATGGCGGCCAACACCAAGACCACCACGCCGGAATGGGAACGCCGCGTGTCGACCGAGATCAACATGCGCGAACGCCAGACCTCGGCCTACCTGATGGGCAACCTGGAAGGCGAACGCTGGTCCGGCAATCTCGGCCTGCGCTGGGTACGCACGCAGATCAACGCGCAGATCCCCACCCCAATTCCGGCCGGCGCCTGCGACCGCACCGAACCGGGCAAGCCTGCCACCACCTGCGCGGCCTTCCCCGGCGCCATCACCACCGCCGGCGAGGCGCAGTCGTATTACGACGGCGTACCGTTCAATCCCAAGAGCGGCATCCTGTACTACAAGACGGCTACCGACCGCAGCTTCAACAACCTGCTGCCCAGCCTGAACCTTCGCTACGAGCTGCAGAAGGACATGATCGCCCGCTTCGGCGCCAGCCGCACCATTGGCCGCCAGAACTACAACGTCCTGGGCAGCGGCTTCGGCACGCCGACCTGCGACGCCTCCGGCTGCGCAGTGACCGGTCCGAACCCGGACCTGAAGCCGCTCACCTCGGACAATCTGGACCTGTCCTGGGCCTGGTACTTCAAACCACGCTCGCTGGTATCGGTCAACGTGTTCCACTCCAAGATCGACGGCTACGTGAAAACCGGCGGCAACCCGACCGGCGCCACCGTCCAGCTGATCGACCCGCGCGACACGCAGGTGAAAACCTTCTCGATCAACTCGTCCGGCCAGCAGGGCGCCAAGATCAGCGGCATCGAACTGTCGTATGAGCAGCCGCTGTGGGGCAGCTTCGGCTTCCAGAGCAACGTCAGCCGCGCCAAGACCAAGGTGGACGACGGCCGTCCGATGGTGGGCGCGTCCGAATGGGCCGGCAACCTGGGCGCCTACTTCGAGAACGACGTGTTCAGCACCCGTTTGGTGGCCAACTACCGCGGCAAGTACGTGAACAGCAGCACCGCGCCGTCGCCTACCGCCAACAGCCAGGGCCTGTCCGTGATCAACGGCGTGGCCATGCCGACCGCTCCAACCATGGCAGCCGGCGTGACCACCCTGGCCTTCTCGGCCAACTACACCTTCGCCAAGAACTGGCAAGTATCGTTCGACGCAACCAACCTGCTGAACCAGGTGCGCGCGCAGTACCGCTACAGTGAAGAAGAACAGCAGAAGGTCGACGTTTCCGGCCGCCAGTTCTATCTGAACCTGAAGTACAAGTTCTAAGCAGCACTGCGGATGAAGAGCCTGGGCCACAAGCCCAGGCTTTTTTTATTGGGCGGCGCTATTTGAAGGTAATGGCCTGGTTCAGCCGGGTGATCACCTCGTCCGGCACGCCCATGCCGCACATGATGTGGCGCTCGCTGCCGCGCGGCATATCCCTCAGCCGCAGCACGCGCAGCTTCTTCGCATGCTCGCCGCCGTGCGCCAGCAGGTAGCGCGCCTCGTCGTCGGACACGTACATGAAGTCGGCCAGGCCGGCGCTGATCGATTGCAGCATCTGCACCGGGGCACCGGTGGAAATGGACAGGGCCGGCTTGATGCGCGCCATCAGCCCGTCGATATGCACACCGTAGGAATAACTGTCCTTGACCAGCACGCGCGTGCCTGGCCGGCGCAGCACGCCCTCCAGCGTGGCGTCGTCGCCCACGCTGAAATCGGCGCGCGCCAGCAGCACCCAGTCCTTGTCGCGGTAGATCGGCTTGGTGAATTTGGCGTAGCGCTCGCGCTCCGGCGTGCGGAACCAGCCCAGCGCGCAGCTGCGCGCCTGCGGATCCTTCACCATCGCCAGCTGGCGGTTGGTGGGCAGCCGGGCCCACGTCACGGCGATGCCGGCCGCCTGGAAGGCTGCAGCGGCGGGCGTGCCGGTCAGCCCGGACGGCGCGCCGCCCTCGCCCGGCACCATGTAGGGCGGCCGGGTGTTATAGGTCGCAACGACAGCGCCTTCCGCGCAGGCGTCGGCCAGCGGCAAGGACAAGACGGCCAGCAGCAATGCACCGCGAGCGTTCATGACGAAATTGGCAAGTGGGAGAAACGCTAGTCTACACCGCAACGGCTGAGCTGAGACAGCAGGCGCTATAATCGCGGGTTTGCCGTTTGCCATAGACCACATGACCACCACCCACGCCCTGCCCGACACGCGTCCCGCCGTTGTTCTGCTGCACAGCTCCATGAGTTCCAAAGGCCAGTGGGCCGAGCTGATGGCCCAGCATGAAGCCAGCTTCCGCTTCATTGCCGTCGACCTGCTGGGCTACGGCAAATCGCCCTTCCCCACCGGCAGCGAAGGCAATTTCTCGCTGGCGCACGAAGTGGACGCTGTAAACGCCGCCATCGCAGGCAAGCTGGCGCCCACGGAAGCGTTCCACCTGGTCGGCCACTCCTACGGCGGCGCCACCGCGCTGCGCATGGCGCGCCAGCTGCGGGCGCGCGTGACGTCGCTCGCGGTGTTCGAGCCGGTGGCCTTCCACCTGCTGTCCGAAGACGACGCGGCGCGCATCGAAATTGAAAACGTGGTGGCCGACATCCACGGCGCCACCGGCCCGCACGACGCGGCGCGCACCTTCATCGACTACTGGAACCGCGCCGGCGCCTTCGACGCGCTGCCGGAAGCGCAGCAACTGCGCTTTGCCGCGCAGATCGCCAAGGTCAAGCTGGACTTCCAGGCCCTGCTGGGCGAACCGGCCACGCTGGCCGACATGGCCGCGCTGGACATGCCCGCGCTGGTCCTGTCCGGCGAGCGCAGCCCGCAATCGACGCGCCGCGTCGCCGAACGCCTGGCCGCCGCGCTGCCCAACGGCGCCGCCGTCCAGACCAAAGGCGGCCACATGGCCCCCATCACCCACGCCGCCGTGGTCAACCCGCTGCTGGCCGCCTTCCTCTCCGGCGCCGAAATCACCAGCGCCTGAACGCCTCACCGGCATCGCGACACTGCGTAGGGCGGGTTAGCGGCGCAGCCGCGTAACCCGCCGCAGCCGCCTACGCCCGCATCCGCCCCGTCCTCAACGCAATCGCCCAATCCGCCCGCCCATTACGCTCCGCCATCGCAGCGGCCGCCTCCCAGTCATAAGTCACGGCGACGTGCTCCACCTGCCAGCCCTGCGCCGTGCGCTCCACCAGCGCATAGCGCGCATGCGGCGTAAAGTTCTCCGCCACATGCGGAAAAGGATAGCCATCCTCATACGCCTGCAAGCCCACGCTGCCCGGATTCACAATCAGCCGCCCATCATCGAGCCGCATGCAGCGCGGAATATGCGTATGCCCGCACAAGATCAGCGACGCGCGCGCATCGCCGGCCCGCTCCAGCACCTCCGCATACGTGGCCTGCCGCTGCCCCTGCTCCGTCACCGTCTCCATGAAATACACCAGGTCATTGCCCGGCACCCCATGCACCAGCAGCACCTCGTGCTGCAGCCGCAGCTCCGCAGGCAGCGCCCCTATCCAGGCCCGCTCGTCCTCGTCCAGCTGCTGATGCGCATACAGATCGGACGCCCCCATGCGCGCTGGATCATGCGTCAGCACCTGGCGCTCATGGTTGCCCGCGATGGTGGGCAGCCCCAGCGTCATCAGCCGCTGCGCCGTCTCGCGCGACAGCAAGGGGCCGGACAGGATATCGCCCAGGTTCACCGTCAGATCCGCCCCGCGCCGCGCGATATCCGCCAGCACCGCCTCCAGCGCCCACAAGTTCCCATGTATGTCCGAAATCGCCGCTATCCGCATATCGCCTCTCTGGTCTGTCCGCTCGCAAAAGTATAGCGCGGGCTACAATGGATGCCATGAACTACCTCGCCCACATCTTCCTGGCCCGGCAGAGCGGCGCGGCCATGATAGGCGCCATGCTGGGCGACTTCGCCAAGGCGGACGTGCGCGGCGTGTACACGCCGGAGATCGAGCGCGAGATCATGCTGCACCGCTATATCGACAGCTATACCGACAGCCACCCGGCGGTGAAGGCGGCGGTGCAGCTGTTTGAAGGCCCGCGCCGGCGCTACGGCGGCATCGTGCTCGACGTGTTTTACGACCATCTGCTCACGCAGCGCTGGGACCGGTACAGCGACATGCCCCGGCACGAGCTGATCGCCCGCTTCCACGACGCGCTGCGCGCCCATATGGACATGCTGCCGGAGAAGCTGCAAGCCATCGCGCCGCGCATCATCGAGCAGCAATGGCTGGCGGGGTATGAGGAACTGGCGGGTGTGGAAATGGCCGTCACGCGCATCTCCACGCGCTTGAGCCGCAACGGCCATCTGATGCGCGAAGGCCTGCAGGACCTGCGCCTGCACTATGCCGCCATTGCGGACGGCTTCGAGGCCTTCTTCCCCGACCTGGTGCGTTTTACCGACGAGCGGCGCGCCAGCCTGATTCAGGCCGCCAGCGAGGACAGCACGTCGCGCAAGCTCGCCACCTCATAAGTGGGCACCGCCTCGGTGTCATTCGCCACGCGGCCGGGATTGAACCAGCAGCTCGCGATGCCGTAGCGGTTCGCGCCGAGGATGTCGGCATCCAGGCGGTCGCCGACGATGACGGAATCGTCCTTGCTGGCGGCGCGCGCCATCCTGGCGGCGTATTCGAAGAAACGCACGTCCGGCTTGGCGTAGCCGCAGGCCTCGGATGTGGAAACGAAGGAAATGTACCGGCTCAGGCCGGAACTGGCGATGCGGCGGTTCTGGATATGCTCCACGCCGTTGGTGATGATGCCCACCTCGCCCACTGCGGCCAGCGTTTCGCACAGCTCGGTTGCGCCGTCGATCAGCACCACCGTGTCCGGCAGCGACTCCAGGTACAAGCGGCTGGCCAGTTCGGGATCGAGGTCAAGGCCATGCGCCTGGAAAGTGCTGCGGAAGCGCTCCACCTTCAGGAAGTCCTTGCTCACCTCGCCGCGCTCGAAGCTTTTCCAGAGCGCCACATTAATCGCCTGGTACTGCGTGAACAGCGGCTCCATGCCGTCGCTCAGGCCGAGCTCCTGCATGGTGCGGGTGAAGGAAAGTTTTTCGGAGGCCTTGAAGTCGAGCAGCGTGTCGTCGAGGTCAAAAAGGAACAGTCTATGCTTCATTGAGTTCGTGTAAACGTGAATCAATGTTGCATCGTAGCATGGCCAGCTAGTGTTGGCCGCCCTTCTTCCTCAGCGGCGAGCAGGACGGATGCGCCGCCTGGCCGGGATAATGCTCGGGACCGGTGGATTCGTCCACATGCTGCTTGGCGTACTGGATGCACAAGCTGCGCGCGCCGGCCGGCGTCCAGGCGTTCAGTTCGATTTCGTAATGCAGCGGCTCAGGCTGGTCGAGGGCGCGTATGGTCAGCGTGCAGTGCCATCTCGCGCTGGGCTTGCCGGTTTCCGCTTTTGCTACTGCACAGTTAATTTCAAACCCACGGTAAATATGTGATCGCATGCAGAGCCTAGATTCCCCGGAAATGATAGCCAGTGATAACGCATGAGCCCGCCGCCATAGGGCCAGCCCGCACTGTTCCGTTATCACTATAGCGGCAGCGCCGCGCGGCGCGCTGCACGTTTGCGCGGGGAAATCTAATGCGGCGGCCAGCAGCCGCTGACAGCCCCGCCGCAGTTCCGGTATCATTCGGCATGAACAAGATTTCTTTCCAACCGTTTGTCATTGGTGTCGCCGGCGGTAGCGGCAGTGGCAAGTCGACGGTGTCCCAGCAAGTGCTCGCGTCGTTTGGCGCGGATATGGTCTCGGTCGTGATGCAGGACGACTACTACTGCGACCAGACCCATCTCACCCCCGAAGTCCGCCGCCAGCAAAACTACGACCATCCGCAGGCTTTCGACTGGCCCCTGCTGGTCCAGCACGTCCAGGCCTTGCGCAATGGCGAAACCATCGCGATGCCGGAATACGACTTCACGCGCGACAACCGTTCCGACCGGACCATTGCAGTCAAGCCGGCCCCTGTGATCGTGATCGAGGGCCTGTTTGCCTTGTACGACGCGGACTTGCGCGACATGATGTCGTTGAAGCTCTTTGTCGATACCGCCTCGGACATCCGCTTCATCCGCCGCATGCAACGCGACATTACCGAGCGCGGCCGCTCGGTGGAGAGCGTCGTCGGCCAGTATCTGGAAACGGTGCGCCCGATGCACAAGCAGTTTATCGAGCCGACCAAGCGCCACGCCGATGTCATCATTCCGCACGGCGCAAATGGCCCGGCGGTCGACATGATTACCACCAAGGTGGCGAGCGTTATCGGGCAGTTGAAGCGCCCCTGAAACGCATCGTGGATCAGCCGGCCCGTGACGGGGCGGCTGCGGTTCCGGTATCATTCGGCATGAATACGATTTCCTTCCAACCGTTTATTATTGGCGTCGCAGGCGGTAGCGGCAGTGGCAAGTCCACTGTGTCCCAGAAAGTGTTGGCCGCGTTTGGCGCCGACATGGTCTCAGTCGTGATGCAAGACGATTACTATTGCGATCAAACCCATCTCAGCCCCGAAGTCCGCGCACAGAAGAACTACGACCATCCCGAGGCGTTCGAATGGCCCTTGCTGGTGCAGCATGTGCAGGCCTTGCGCAATGGCCAGGCGATCGAGATGCCGGAGTACGACTTCACGCTCCACAACCGCTCCAACCGCACCATTCCGGTCAAGCCGGCGCCGGTCATCGTGATCGAAGGCCTGTTTGCCTTGTATGACGAGGACCTGCGCGACATGATGTCGCTGAAGATTTTTGTCGACACGGCTTCGGATATCCGCTTCATCCGCCGCATGCAAAGGGATATCACCGAACGCGGCCGTTCGGTGGAGAGCGTCGTCAGCCAGTATCTGGAAACGGTGCGCCCGATGCACAAGCAGTTCATCGAGCCGACCAAGCGCAATGCCGATGTGATTATTCCGCACGGCGCGAATGGGCCGGCGGTCGATATGATTACCACCAAGGTGGCGAGTGTTATTGGGCAGTTGCAGCAGAAGTAATATGGGAGCGCGCGCCTTCGGCGCGCGCCCGCAGATAGTCAAATTTCCCATCTTGCATGATTTTCAACTGGGACATTTTGTCTCGATGTATGGAAATTGCTTTTGTGTAGTATTCCTCTGGCAAATCACTCCTGCCAAAACGGCGTTTTGAGGTAGTGCTCCTCACAATGGATAGTGTCTAATAACAGCCTGGAATACTCAAAATGATGGAATGGATCCCGATAGTCTTAGTTGCGTTCAAGGTGTTCGTGCTCGGGACGGGCATGTTCTTCGCCATCAAGTGGCATTACGATCAAGGGACGAAGGCGAAGGACAAGGAGACGGAGAAGCGCGCAGTGCTGCGCGCGGGCGGCAAGGTGGTCGCAGTCTTCTTGCTATTGCTCATGAGCCTGGGGGTCGCTACCTTCGTCCTTGGTAACATGATAGGTTTGGACTTGTCCTTCCCATGATGCTGGAAAGCGCATTGCATTGGTGGCTTCGGATCCGTTGGGGATGCTTGTGGTGTGCGACTTCGATCAAGTACAGGCCTGAAGTAAGATCATCTACCATCAAGCGATACCGGACACGCCCTGATTCGGCATCGCACTTGTGCGGTTCGCCAATGTTCACGGAAATCATGACTTCGGTGCCGTCGACCGCAGCCATAAAATATTGCGATGTTATTAATCTCAGCGTCTCGTTCAGAATAGTGGTTCCCTAGTGCTTTTCCCGGTCGACACAAAAAAACCCGATGACCACCTCAGGGACGGGATGATGCGGCTGGGACAGCGGCCGGTGCTGGCGTGCCCACCACGGATCCAGCGTTGCGCACCGATGCATTGCCGCTCACCCCTCCCAGTGGCAAACTCAGGCCCACGTATAGTATGCGTCCGGGCACTGTATCCTCAGTAAGTCCGCGGGTCTGGCTCGACTGAGTCAGACGGCGCGGCGAGACCGACTGGAGCGCATCGCTGACGCGCGCATTCAACCTGATACGGTTGTCGACCCGGTGGCTCCAGGTAAAGTCCAGCCGTTTGGTGCGCTCGATCACGGTCTCGCCAAACACCCGCGGGGCGGTAATAGCGAGGGTGCCGCTGAATTGATTCGCAGGATCGTGATCGTAATTGAGGGCAATGCGCGGCTCGATGGCGTTAGCGCGCCGTATTATCGGCTTCTCGTTGAGGCGATACACCAACTGCTCGTAGCGGCGTAGATTGCCGGTCAACGCCAGTTGAAGCGAGGGAATAATCTTGCCGCGCAGCGAGTATTCGACGCCGACATTGTCGCGCGCACCGCCATTGACTCTGGTACTGCGTGTTTTGCCGTCCTCGAAGGTCTCAAGCACCGGCATGATCACATCCGTTTCGCGCCGCACGAAGGCCTTCAAGTCAGTACGCCAAGTGCCCAGCATCGTCTCGTACTGCGCTTCGAGGCTGTCGGTCTTCATGGGCAGCAGTTTAGGATTGCCACTGCTTTCGTAGCGATCACCGTATTTCCGCACGTATGGATCCAGATCGGTGGCCTGCGGTCGCTGGATGCGGCGCGCGTATTGCAGGCGCACGGTACTCGCTTTACCCAGCTTATAACTGGCGAAGGCGCTCGGCAGCCAGTTAAGGTAGCTGTTGTCGCCGAATTTCTCCATGGTGACGTGTTGTGCCTCGATCGCGGTGTGCTCAGTCCGCAGACCAGCCTTGACACTCCACAGCGCATTCAAACGCCATTCGTGGGTGACGTACAGGGCCAGCACACGCTCTTCCAGCGCGAAGCGATTGGTCTGATCGCGGTTGATCGTATCAACGCTGCTGCCCATAGGGCGAAAGGCGGAATAGCTGTCGGTCGTTTGCACGCTGTTAGTGGCCTTGAAGCCGGTGCTGGAGAAGCCCCTGGCGTCGCCACCCTCGTAGGCGCCGTTCAGTTCGAGCAAGCGGTTGGTGGTGTCGCGTCGGGTGCGATTGTCGCGGTTTGCTCGCGCGATTGTCATCTCTAGTTCGGTAACATCGGAAGCAGACTGGCTCTGACGCTGAGTCAAGCTGGTACGCACATCCAGCTTGATGCTTTCGCCGTTGTCGGGCTGCTTGCGTTCATAGGCGATGCCGGCTTCGTGGCCGCGGCTGCCGTAAGTCGACGCACTGTCGAAAAGGAGTTCCTGCCTGCCGCCGCCAGGACGGGGGTCGACATAGTTGTAGTGGGAGCGACTGTGCGCGTTATTGCTGCTGTTGTTGTAATTGGCGATGGCAGCCAGGCTATCGCGTGCATTCAGGTTGTAACGTAGCGTGGAGTCAATGCGGCTGTATGTTCCGTCGTTGACGCTTTGGCCGACGCTATTTGTGTGCGTGATGCCAGTCGGGAAGTAGCTTTCGGACTCGGTACGGCTGCTGCGACTGTCCTTACTGCGCGAGCTTGATGCATTGCCCTCAAGCGAAGCGTAGCCCCAGCCATAGCGACCACTCAGGTAACCCGAGTTGCGCCCTCCGGCACCCGCCGTGGCCGACGCGTTGCCGCTGCCGCCCGGCATCTGGTGGCGCCGCGAAATCAAATTGATGATGGCGCCGCCGCCGCCGTCACTACCGAATTCGGCGCCTGGGTTATTGATCACTTGAACCGACTCGTAGCGGGAAGCCGCCGTTGAGTTGATGGCGCTGGCGCGGTTTTCGCCTTCAAATTGCTGGACGCGTTTACCGTCCACCATGATCGTCACTTTGTCATTGCCGCGCAAGGCGACTGTGCCATTCGCATCGACAGAGACGGACGGCACATTGTTGAGGATGTCGCCGATGCTGGCGTTGGCCGTGGTCGGATTATTCTTGATATCGTAGACTTGGCGGTCAATTCGGTTGGTGGAGCGTTCGCCCACCACGTTAACGACTTGTATCTCGTCGGTCGGGGCCGCACTTGCCACGCTGTTCGAACTCGTGGCCGCGGTAGCGGCAGTGGCTTTGATGGGTGCACTGACTGTGACCGCTTTGACGGACGGCACCGCCGTTTTGGCGGCCTGCGCTGTGGCAGGTTTCTCCTGAGATTCGACCAACTCGGCCTGGGCCAGCGCAGGGGAACCCGCCACAGTCATGGCCACCAGGGTTGCGTACTTACATGTTTTCAAACGTCCTCCACCAAGTCGTTGTTATTGTTCTCATGTGTTCCCCCCCCTTCGCCAAGTTTATGAATTGGAAGGGGCCGAAAGGTCAGACTTCCTTCCTATTCTGGCGATACCGCAGCGTAGGCCAGGATATCGCCAGGCTGGCAATCGAGCACTTCGCAAATTTTTTCTAGCGTATCGAAGCGAATTGCTTTGGCTTTGCCGGTTTTCAGCACCGACAAATTCTGCGCCGTGATTCCCACCAGTTCAGCCAGCGTATTGAGCCGCATCTTGCGCTGCGCAAGGACCACGTCCAGATTAACGATCAATGGCATATGGCCTCCTCAAATGGTGAGCGACGATTCCTGGTTCAGATCGCGTCCGATCTCCAGCGTCCATAGCAGCACGTACATCACGCCGAAAAACAGCATGCCGCTAATGAGTTCGTCGAACGGGAAACTGAGCGAATAAGACCCTCCACTTGTCATGACGTAAAGCGTCACACCGGCGCGCATTGCAATCTCGACTACGAACAAAGCGATGCCGTATCGCAGCGCCTTGCCTGCCGCGTCAAGCGCGCCCTGGTTGAAGACGTCGCCTGCGCTGAAATGGGCCATAAGCTTTCGGATATGAAACACCAGTAGTTGGGACAGCGCCAGGGCACACCAAAAAAACAAAACCAAGGCACATTGCGATGGGAGGGACAATTGAGTGCGCTCTAGTTTGGTGCCAAACAGGATAAACGTGCCGCTCCCGTAAAAAAATAGCAAAGATGCTGGCCAGCCCAGCCAAAGCAGATACCCAATCAGGGTGAGCAAGCGGCCCAGGTTGCGGCTCCATTGTTTGATCTTGCCGATTCGGTCATGCCGCTGCAGGTCCATCGTCGCCTCCTGTATGTTGAATAGGACACAATGCTGCCATGCGAAGCAGCGAAATGCAATCAATAATTATCGTTTAACGATAAATTTTAGTCGCAAATCAATTTTTTAGAAGAATTACGGCCCAGGCGGGCGATGACGATATGTTCCGAGCCGCAGTCGGCGACACAGGCGTTCGGATGGCGCACCGCCCGCAGGTAAGACGCCCTGATGGGCGCCGACGCCGCATGTCTGTTTTGGTGCTCAGTCCGGCGTTGGGCTGGGTCGATTCAGAATAAGGATGGCGGAAGCCGTCGGCCTCGCAGAGCAGTATCCGTTGATCCTGGCCAGCCTGGTGAAACACTATAGCGAGCAGATCGCAAACTTCGTCCAATTCCAATTTTTCGCTGGTCTACGGACGTCCGAGGCCATCGCACTGGAGTGGCCCAACGTAGATTTCAATTCCGGCGAGGTACTGGTGCACGAAGTGATCGTCTACGAGCAAGCGCAGGATTCAACCAAGACATCAACGTCGCGCAAGGTGCGGCTCAACAGCGAAGCCATGGCGGCGCTGGAGCGACAGAAGAAGTTCACCTTCCTGGCCAGCGGCAAGGTCTTCCACGACCCGCTGTATAACGAGCCCTAGCTGCATGCGCGCATCACGAACTCGACGTTCTGGAAGACCACACTACGGTGCCTCGGCATTCACCTTCGCCGCGCGTACAACACGCGCCACACCTACGCGACGCTGGGCCTGATGGCCGGTGCAAACCAGGCGTTCATGGCCAATTGGGAACGAGAACTTACCCAACTCGGCCACGAGATCTGGCTCACCTATCCTAACGGCGATATTTTTGCGCGACAAGTAAAGCAGCAGTTCGATCTCCCAAAGTGCATCCTTCCCTTGCGAAACTTTGCGACCAGCCAAGTCAACATCGTAGCGTGCGATGCGCCTCAGAATTTCCAGCGCAGCCGGCTGGGCTCCAGCCTCAAGTATTGCCCCGATGACGCGCATGGCGTTGGCCGCGGCCACCATCGAACGCGTATCTTGCCCCTGTCCCGCCTCCCATTCCTTGGCGACAAAATGCGCGTGCTTCAGTATCCTCGCAAGTTCACTGGCCGAATTGATAGCGATACCCAATGAGCTGTAAAGGGCAGATACCTCGAAAGCAGACTTCGACAATGATGCGAACGTCGTAATCTGCGCGGCTGGCAGGCGCGTCCTGAAAGAACTAGGACGCAAATTGCCAGGTACCGGGTACCGCACCGAGTAAGTCAAACTCATCAACTTCTCCACTTAAATTGGCAGTAAGGAGGGAAATCAAGGTTCTCGGCGCGCTCAGCAAAAAGCTGTGGGCGTCTAGGGGCGCGCAGGGGAAAATCAATTTTAGCCCTGAACTAGCCTCAGACCGAGCCAAATGCTGTGGAAATAAAAAAAGCCGACTTCTAAAAGTCGGCTTTTTCCTTTGCAAATCAATGACTTGCCATATTCTGGCGGAGAGAGGGGGATTCGAACCCCCGATAGGCTATGAACCTATACACGCTTTCCAGGCGTGCGACTTCAACCACTCATCCACCTCTCCAGTTCTCTCGCATCGCTGCAAGAGGCGCACATTGTAGCAAAGATTCTTGAAAGTACCAATGTTTTTTGCGCGCCCCCTCCAGCCCGCTTAGGAGGCCTCTTTGAGCTGCTCCAGTATCGCCGGATTTTCCAGCGTGGAGACGTCCTGCGTTATCGTCTCACCTTTGGCCAGCACGCGCAGCAGGCGGCGCATGATCTTGCCACTGCGCGTCTTGGGCAGGTTGTCGCCGAAGCGGATTTCTTTCGGCTTGGCGATCGGGCCAATCTCTTTCGCTACCCAGTTGCGCAGCTCGAGCGCAAGACGCTTGGCTTCTTCGCCGGTCGGACGCGCTTGCTTGAGCACCACGAAGGCGCAGATCGATTCGCCCGTGGTCTCGTCCGGCTTGCCGACCACCGCCGCTTCGGCCACCAGCGGGTTGGCGACCAGCGCCGATTCGATTTCCATCGTGCCCATGCGGTGGCCCGATACGTTGAGCACGTCGTCTATGCGACCGGTGATGGTGAAGTAGCCGGTGTCCTTGTTGCGGATGGCGCCGTCGCCTGCCAGGTAGTACTTGCCGCCCAGCTCTTCGGGGAAGTAGCTGCTCTTGAAGCGCTCTGGGTTGTTCCAGATGGTGCGTATCATCGACGGCCACGGACGCTTGACCACCAGGATGCCGCCCTGCCCGTTCGGCACGTCGTGGCCGGCTTCGTCAACGATGGCGGTCATGATGCCCGGCAGCGGCAGGGTGCAGGAGCCCGGCACCATGGGCGTGGCGCCCGGCAGCGGCGTGATCATGTGGCCGCCGGTCTCGGTTTGCCAGAAGGTGTCCACGATGGGGCACTTCTCGCCGCCCACGTTTTTGTAGTACCACATCCATGCTTCCGGATTGATCGGCTCGCCCACCGTGCCGAGCAGGCGCAGCGAGCTCAGGTCGTAGTTCTTCGGATGCACTTTCGGGTCCACGTCGGCGGCCTTGATCAGCGAGCGGATCGCGGTCGGCGCGGTGTAGAAGATGCTGACCTTGTGCTTGGCCACGGTCTCCCAGAAACGGCCGGCGTTCGGGAAGGTCGGGATGCCTTCGAAGATGATCTGCGTGGCGCCCACCGCCGTCGGGCCGTAGGCGATGTAGCTGTGGCCCGTTACCCAGCCGATGTCGGCGGTGCACCAGTACACGTCGGACGGCTTGATGTCGAAGGTCCATTTCATCGTCAGCGCGGCCCACAGCAAATAGCCGCCGGACGAGTGCTGCACGCCTTTCGGGGTGCCGGTGGAGCCGGACGTGTACAGGATGAACAGCGGGTGCTCCGCTTCCACCCATTCCGGCTCGCATTCCGCCGACTGGCCTTCCACCAGCTCGTGCAGCCAGATGTCGCGGCCGGCCACGTGGGCCACGTCGCCGCCGGTGCGCTTGTAGACGATGACGTCCTTGATGGTGTCGCAGCCGCCCATGGCCAGCGCTTCGTCGACGATGGATTTCAGCGGCAGGCGCTTGCCGCCGCGCTGCTGTTCGTCGGCGGTGATGACGGCCACTGCGCCGGCGTCGATAATGCGCTCCTGCAGCGACTTGGCCGAGAAGCCGCCGAACACCACCGAGTGCGTGGCGCCGATGCGCGCGCAGGCCTGCATGGCGGCCACGCCTTCGACGGACATGCTCATGTAGATGATGACGCGGTCGCCCTTCTTGATGCCGCGCGACTTTAGGCCGTTGGCGAACTTGCACACTTTTTCGTGCAGCTCTTTGTAGGTGACGTTGGTGACGGCGCCGTCGTCCGCTTCGAAGATGATGGCGGTCTTGCCGCCGTTGCCGTTTTCAAGGTTGCGGTCCAGGCAGTTGTAGGACACGTTCAGCTTGCCGTCTTCGAACCATTTGTAGAACGGGGCGTCGTCTTCGTTCAGGGTGCGCGTGAACGGCACTTTCCAGTCCAGGTTCTCGCGCGCCAGGCGCGCCCAGAAACCTTCGTAGTCTTGCGATGCTTCGGTCCACAGGGCCTTGTAGGCGTCCATGCCGGACACGGTGGCTTGGGCTGCGAACTCCGCCGACGGCGCGAATACGCGCGATTCCTGCGGGCCTTGATGTTCTGTGGTCTGGGTGGTCATGCTAGGTCTCCATTGTGGTCATTGTTTGCAAACACCATAAGCGCTGCCGCTTACGGATGCCTTACATTGCCTGTGCATAGCCAAACTGGGCGGACTGACAACTTGGCTTTTTCACCAATTCTACGGCAGATCTGCCTGCGCCGGTGCCGTCGGCGTTGAGCGAGTGTAAAATGTCGGCAATTCAAACGCAGCCTACCGGAGCAAGCATTAATGTTGAAAGACCCGATGGAACAACCGCGCAATACGCAGTCGAGCAAACTGTCGCCGCTGCCCGCGTTTATTTTCATGTCGCGCTGGCTGCAGCTGCCGCTGTACCTGGGCCTGATCCTGGCGCAGTGCGTCTATGTGTTCCACTTCTGGGTGGAGCTCAAGGACCTGATCGGCGCCGCGCTGGGCAACGAGGCCGCGCTGGAGCACATCTTCCACGCTGTCGCCGTGGGCAACACGGTGCCGACCAAGCTCAATGAAACCACCATCATGCTGGTGGTGCTGGGCCTGATCGACGTGGTGATGATTTCCAACCTGCTGATCATGGTGATCGTGGGCGGCTACGAGACCTTCGTCTCGCGCATGCACCTGGAAGGCCATCCGGACCAGCCGGAGTGGCTGTCGCACGTGAACGCGTCGGTGCTGAAGACCAAGCTGGCCATGGCCATCGTCGGCATCTCGTCCATACACCTGCTGAAGACTTTTATCAACGCCAAGGAGTACGACGAGAAGGTGCTGGTCGCGCAGACCGCCATCCATATCGTATTCCTGCTGTCCACCATGGCTATCGCCTACACCGATAACCTGATGACGCGTACCCAGCACCTGACCAAGCCTCACTAAGCATTCCTTCCTCCAGCGAGAACACCATGACCATCATAAAGCAAGACGATCTGATTGAATCCATCGCAGCGGCGCTGCAGTACATCAGCTACTACCATCCGGCTGACTACATCCAGCACCTGGCGCGCGCTTATGAAGCCGAGCAAAGCCCGGCCGCGAAAGATGCGATCGCGCAGATCCTGACCAACTCGCGCATGTGCGCCGAAGGCAAGCGCCCTATCTGCCAGGACACCGGCATCGTCAACGTGTTCCTGAAGATCGGCATGGGCGTGCGCTTCGAAGGCTTCTCCGGCACCGTCACCGACGCCGTCAACGAAGGCGTGCGCCGCGCCTACAACTTCGCCGACAACAAGCTGCGCGCCTCCATCGTGGCCGACCCGCACTTCGAGCGCAAGAACACCAAGGACAACACGCCGGCCGTGGTGCACATGGAACTGGTCGAGGGCAATACCGTCGACGTAAGCGTGGCTGCCAAAGGCGGCGGCTCCGAGAACAAGACCAAGTTCGTGATGCTGAATCCTTCCGATTCGCTGATCGACTGGGTGCTGAAAACCGTGCCGCTGATGGGCGCGGGCTGGTGCCCTCCGGGCATGCTGGGCATCGGCATCGGCGGCTCCGCCGAGAAGGCGATGCTGATGGCCAAAGAGTCGCTGATGGAAGACATCGACATGTATGAGCTGAAGCAGCGCGGCCCACGCAACAAGACCGAAGAACTGCGCATCGAACTGTGCGACAAGATCAACGCGCTGGGCATCGGCGCGCAAGGCCTGGGCGGCCTGACGACGGTGCTGGACGTGAAGATCAATATGTACCCGACCCACGCCGCATCCAAGCCGGTCGCCATGATCCCGAACTGCGCCGCCACCCGCCACGCGCACTTCGTGCTGGACGGCTCCGGTCCTTCCTACATCGAACCGCCCAAGCTGTCGGACTGGCCGGACGTGAGCTGGAAGCCGGACACCGAGAAGTCCAAGCGCGTGAACCTGAACACGCTGACCAAGGAAGAAGTGGCATCGTGGACGCCGGGCCAGACCCTGCTGCTGAACGGCAAAATGCTGACCGGCCGCGACGCCGCGCACAAGCGCATCCAGGACATGCTGGCCAAGGGCGAACAGCTGCCGGTGGACTTCAAGAACCGCGTCATCTACTACGTCGGCCCGGTCGATCCGGTGCGCGACGAAGTGGTGGGCCCGGCCGGCCCAACCACCGCCACCCGCATGGACAAGTTCACCGACATGATGCTGGAGCAGACCGGCCTGATCGCCATGATCGGCAAGGCCGAACGCGGCCCCGCAGCCATCGAGTCCATCAAGAAGCACAAGTCGGCTTACCTGATGGCCGTGGGCGGCTCGGCTTACCTGGTGTCGAAAGCCATCAAGTCGGCCAAGGTGCTGGGCTTTGAAGACATGGGCATGGAAGCCATCTACGAGTTCGAAGTGGAAGACATGCCGGTCACCGTGGCCGTGGACGCGGGCGGCACCTCGGTGCACACCACCGGTCCGAAGGAATGGGCAGCCAAGATCGAGGCGCTGAACGTGCCTGTCGTGGTCAAGTAAGCCGCCACGTGATTCCTGTCCAGCCCTTCCCCACGCCGGCCGACGCGCCCATCGGCATCTTCGATTCCGGCGTGGGCGGACTATCGGTGCTGCGCCACGTGCGGGCGCAGCTGCCGCAGGAACACCTGGTCTACATCGCCGACTCCGGCTTTGCGCCGTATGGCGACAAGACGGAGGCGGTGGTGGTGGAGCGTTCGCTCGCCGTGGCAGCCTTCCTGGTGGCGCGCGGCGTGAAGGCGCTGGTAGTGGCCTGCAACACGGCCACCGTGGCCGCCATCAAGGCCATACGCGCGCACCATCCGGCCTTGCCAGTGGTGGGCGTGGAGCCGGGCCTGAAGCCGGGCGCCGCCGCCACCCGCAACGGCAAGGTTGGCGTACTGGCCACACAGCGCACGCTGTCGGGCGAAAAATTCCTGCTGCTGCGCGACCAGATCGCCGCCGCCACGCAAGCGCAGTTCCTGCTGCAGCCCTGCGTGGGCCTGGTGGACCTGATCGAACAGGGGCAGCTGGACACGGACGCCACGCGCGCCATGCTGGAGCGCTACGTCGCGCCGCTGGTGGCGCAAGGCGCGGACACGCTGGTGCTGGGCTGCACCCACTACCCCTTTGTGCAGGAAGCCATCGCGCGCGCCGTGGCGCAAGCCGGCGGCGCGGATGTGAAGCTGATCGACACCGGCGACGCCGTGGCGCGCCAGCTGGCGCGGCTGCTCGAAAGCGGCGGCCTGCAGCGTCCGGGCAGCGCCGGCCATCCGCCGCTGCTGCATGGCTACACCACCGGCGCGCAGGAAGCGCTGTCGTCGGCCTTCGTCCGCCTGCTGGCGATGACGGCGGACGTGGAATCGCTTAAAATCTAGGCAGTTTGGCGTTTTTCGAAAAAAATGCGCGACTAGCCTTTGCAAGATGCCGAATGGCCTAGTATAATTCGGCACCTGACGCGCAAACAGTGCTTCAGGCGAAGTAAATCAGTGGTGGCTGTAGCTCAGTTGGTAGAGTCCAGGATTGTGATTCCTGTTGTCGTGGGTTCGAGCCCCATCAGTCACCCCACAGAATTACGGCAAAAGCCCAGTCGATGACTGGGCTTTTTGCTTTTCCGCGACCAGTTCAGCGCCTCGTAGCCGCTCCTGCTACCCGATGCTCTCAGGTGAGAGCGTCTGTCTCCAATTCCGGCGCAGGCTGAACTTTCATCGGCGCGTCCTTGAATCGCTGCTCCGCCTGCCACATGTCATACGCGCTTTGCTCCGCCAGCCACAGGCGAGCCTCTCCACCGCGCGCCACCCCCAACCACGCCTCGATGCGCAAAGCCATTTCCGGCGAAATGGCCGCGCGGCCATTGAGCACGCGAGACAGCGTGACGCGATTAACATCCAGTTGCTGTGCCGCCTCAGTCACGGTCAACCTTAACGCCGGCAATACATCGTCGCGCAAGGTCAAGCCAGGATGCGGCGGGTTAAACATACGTGCCATTGGCAACTCCTCTCAATGGTAGTCCAGATAATTGACCAGAACGGCATCAACGCCGTCAAACATAAAAGTCATACGCCAGTTGCCACTGACCTTCACTGAAAAATGCCCTTTGAATTCTCGCCCCTGCAACGGATGCAATGCCCATCCTGGCACATTCATACCAGCAGGTTCCGACGCCTCATTCAGGCGGCGCAGCATGGCTGCCAGACGCGGGGCATGAGCGGCTTGAATCCCGGCCATGCTGCCGGTCTCGAAAAGTTTTTCAATCCTTTATGCTGAAAGGTTTTGATCATGCCCGATTGTAGCGCGTAACGCCACACCTCTCAATTGCAAACCAAAGCTCACGGCGCCCCTACTTGCCAGGCTTGAGGCGGATCAAGGGTGGGTTTGCTGGTACTGGCGGTAACCGACGCTGGCGCGGTGGTCTTGCAGGGTTTGCCACAGGCGCGCCGCGTAGGCGGGGTGGCGGGCGTGGAAGGGGCGCGACAGCATCAGGTAGAGCGGGGTTTCGTCGAATGGACGGCCGGCGCGCTCCAGCAGGCCGGCGTAGCTGCGCGCGATCAGCTGCTCGGCTTCCGCTTCCATGGCGATCACGCCTTCCAGCCGCCCCGCCGCCAGCTTGCCGAAATTCGGCCCCAGCGACTTGGCGTTGTCGTCGTAGCGCACTTGCAGGCGCTGCAATTGCTCGATGATGACGGTGAAGCCCGACTCCACGCCGATGCGCCCTTCGCCCAGCCCGCTGAAACGCACACCGTCCCATTGCAGCGGCGCCCCTTTTTTGCGGTAGGTGTAGTAGCGCGGCGTGGCCACGGCCTTGTCGGCGTCCGGCAGCATGCCCGCCATGGGGAACACGGCGATTCCGGCGCGCTCGGGGGTATAGCCGCCTATCATGCCGTCCACCAGGCCGGTCCTCAATTCTTCGATGCAGCGGCGGCGCGGCGCTACCCGCAAGTCGAATTCCACGCCGGTGCTGCGCACGGCCAGCGCCATCAGGTATTGCAAATGTCCGCTGCCGTCGAGCCTGGAATATGGCGGATAGTCGATGTCGAGCGAGCAATAGCGGAAGCGCGCAGGCGTTCCCTCCGCCTGCGCCGGCAAGGCGAACAGCACCGCCAATAGCACGCACATCCTTCGCACCATGCATCGCTCCGAAATCAGGTCTTGCGCTAGCGTACCACGCCAATCGCACTCGCGGACAAGCACATCGGGCACTCTTTGCCTAGGGTGCGCACAGGCTAAATCGCCATAGTTTGACGGATTCGACATCGGCGTCGAATTCAGCCGCGTTAGCTCTGCAATACGGTACATTGGAAGCGCTAGGCACGCAGTATCGCCGGCAAAGTTGAGGGGACTGTTCGCTGCACCGGCCATGCCAGTGCAGCTTTTTTTATGCCGCAATGCGCGCCAACAGCGCGTTCAGGCGGGCCATGTCCACCGGCTTGACGAAGTGGTAGTCAAAGCCGGCCGCGTAGGCTTCGTTGCGGTCGCGCTCCTGGCCGTAGCCGGTGACGGCGATCAGCACCGCGCCGGCCGTTTCAGGCTGCTGCCGCAGCCGCCGCGCCAGCTCGTTGCCGTCGATGTCGGGCAGGCCGATGTCGAGCAGACAGATGTCCGGCCGCAGTTCGCGCGCCCGGTCCAGCGCCACCCGCGAGCTGTGCTCCACCGTGACGGCGTGGCCGGCGTCGGCCATCAGCATGCCCAGGGTTTCGGCCGCATCCACATTGTCGTCCACCACCAGCAGGCGCAGGCTGCGCGCCGCGGGCACCGCGGCGGCGCCCGCCGCGCTCTCGCCTGCGGCCGGCTGCGGCTCGGCCACCGGCAGGCGCAGGATGAAGGTGCTGCCCTTGCCGATGCCGTCGCTGTGCGCGGCCACGCTGCCCTGGTGCGCTTCGGCCAGGCGCTGCACCAGCGCCAGCCCCAGTCCCATGCCGCCCTGCGAACGGTCCAGGGTGCGCTGGTCCTGCGCAAACAGCTCGAAGGCGCGCGCCAGCAGCTCGGGCAGCATGCCCACGCCGTTGTCGCGCACGGTCACGGTGGCGCTGTCGCCGCGCAGGCTCAGGCGCAGTTCGACGAAGCCGTCTTCCGGGGTGTATTTGGCCGCGTTGTTGAGCAGGTTGGCGATCACCTGCACCAGGCGCTTCTTGTCGCCCAGCACATGGATGGCTTCGGGCGGCAGCAGCACGGAGAAGCGGTGGCGGCGCGCCTCCATCAGCGGGCGCGCCTGCTCGGCGGCGTAGCCCAGCACGTCGCGCAGGTCCAGCGTTTCCTTCTGCAGCGTCACCATGCCGCGCGTGACGCGCGACACATCCAGCAAATCATCGATCAACCCCGTCATATGCTTCACCTGGCGCGAAATCACTTCGCTGGTGCGCTTGACCGTGGCTTCGTCGAACTGGAAGTGGCGCAGCAGCTCGGCCGCCGTGCCGATGGGCGCTAGCGGGTTGCGCAGCTCGTGCGCCAGCATGGCCAGGAACTCGTCCTTGCGGCTGTCCGCGTCGCGCAGCGCGGCCTGGGCGCGCTTGCTGTGCTCGTGCTCGGAACGCAGCGCAGCCACGGCGCGGGCGCGCTCGGCGGCCTCCCAGGTGCGCTGCACCACGTCCTGGGTGATGGCGATGTCTTCGCGCGACCAGGCGCGCGGCGCGCCGTGCGCCAGGTTCAGCGCGCACATCACGCGCCCGGCCTGCAGCAGCGGCACCACCACGATGGCGGCCATGCCCAGCGCCAGATAGGCGTCCGCATAGGCTGCGGTGCGGGGATCGGCGCGCACGTCGTCCACCACGAAGGGCTTGCCTTCGTTCAGGATGCCGATAATCTCGGGGCTGTAGTCGTCCAGGCGGGCGCTGCCGGGCAGCGGCGGCAAAGGCGGCAAGGCGGCGCCGTTCCAGGCGCCCTGCACGTAGGCGGTGCGGCTGGCCTCGTTAATCTCGGTGTAGAACACGCGCGCCACATGCAGGTAGTTGCCCAGCAGCTCGGTGGCGGCCGCCGTGATCTCGCCCGCGCCGCCCATGCCGCGCAGGCGGTCGGCGACGTCCAGCTGGAAGGCCTGGCGCCGGTTCAGCGCCACAAAGGCGCGCTCGGCCAGCACTTCGCGGGTGGACTCGGTGAGCACCAGCAGCACGCCTTCGACTTCGTTGCCGTCGTTCCAGATCGGGCTGTGGCAATGGGTGAAATAGGTTTCGCGCTGGCTGTGGCCGCGCTCGGGCGCGTAGCTGGCGTTTTCCACGTAATAGGTTTCGCCGGTCAGCACGTGCTCGACGATGGGCGCCATCTGCTCCCACATCTCGCGCCACCACTCCTTGGCGGAACGGCCCAGGTGGCCCGCATGCTTGCTGCCGAGTACTTGCGCAAAAGCATCATTGTGAAACGTGAGCAGCTCCGCGCCCCAGTGGATGGCCATGGGGAAGCGCGAGCCGAGTACCGTGCGCAGCACGGTCTGCAGGCTCAACGGCCATTGTTCAGGCGGCCCCAGCGGCGAGCCGGTCCAGTCCAGGTTGCGCAGGCGCGCGCCGCATTCGCCGCCGCCTTCCAGGAAGGCGGGGCTGGGCGCAGCGGACGAGTAGGATACGTTGTTCATCATGGTGTTGGGAATTGCAAAAAAAGCATGCACCCCGCATCATACACTTAGTTGACAATTAGCATACCGGTCCCCCCCGGCCCGGCCAGCGGCCTGCCGGCAGGCTCCTGCGGTATAAAAACAACGATGCGCTCAAATAAACAGCACCGCACGCAGATATTATTGCCGCCACGGAACCGGCGGTGCTATGCTGGCGTCATAGCAAAAAGAAACTTAGCTTTCGTTTCACACAACATCATACCGTCACGCGCTGGCGGTATTTTTTTTGCTTGTTCTTGTCCGATGTCTTTCCCTAAGGCATTGATTTGACGCTACAATGTCAGCCTTCCCTGTAACACTTCCAAGCCCACCATGTCCGAAGAAAAAACCCTGTCCGCTGTCTCGACCTACAGCAAGGACACCCCGGTCGGCCATCCCGACGTCGACGGCCGCGCCGGTGTATTCGTGCCTACCGAAGAGTTCGACCTGGCCAACACCACCACCATCCGCAAAGGCGCCGGCATTGTTGGCTTCGGCAATCCGGACGGTTCGCTGACGGTGTATTTCGAAGCCAACCGCTTCGACGAGACCAGCTTGCACAAGTGGGAAAACAAGGCGCGCAAGGCCTACGACCGCATGGTGATGCGGGCGCCCACCGTGTCCAAGACCAAGATCGACGCGCGCATGCTGGAGCAGGTGGGCATTATTGACGGCCTGGGCATCAGCATCAAGCAGCCCGAGCGCCTGCAGCAGTGGCTGGCGCTGTCGAACGCGCTGGACACCGCGCCGGAAGGCCAAATTGTTGAGTGGAAAAAGTAAGACGAGGCATAGTCCTACAAGCGGATGGACGCTCCGCTGATGCCGGAATGCATTACCTATGCATAAGATGGTGACATAGCAAACATCCAACCGGAGCCCGCCATGTCACGCATCTGCCCCCTTACCGTAGGTACCCTGCTGATGGGTTTGGCCAGCGTATCGACCTGGCTCCTGCTTTCCGCCGATGTGCTGCACGAAGCATCCTTCTTCTTCGTGCACTGATCTCCAAGACGCTTAACGCCGGCGGCCGTAGCCATGGCCGCGGTGGCCCCAGTTCCCGAACACAAAATCCAGTCCTATCGTCACCGGCGGGTAGTAATACGCCGGCGCCGGCGCGTACAGCGGCGCCGCCACATACACAGGCGCTTGCGCATAGACCGGCTCGGTGGTGTACACCACGCGCGGCTGCTGCTGGGCCACAGGCTCGGTCGTATATTCCACCCGGGCATCCCCGCTTGCCGCGCCGCGCTGCACCGGCGTGACGGACACGGTATGCCACTCGTAAGGGTTGGCGGGCTTGGGATAATAAGCGGTGCTAGGCTGCGTGGCGCAGCCGGTCAGGGCCGCGAGGGCGGCCAGGGCAATAACGATTTTCATGGGAGGCTCCTGTTCCAGGCTTCTACTATATGAAAATTCGGCCCGTCTTGCCGCACTTTTACAGGCTGTTACAAGCATCAACGTTGCCGAAAAGCGTGGGCGAAAAAAAACCGGCGCAAGCGCCGGTCCAAATACGCGCCGGCTCAGGCAAGCCGGCGCAGCAAACAATACAGCCTTAATCCAGCTTCCAGGCGTAGTCAACCTTGGTCCAGGTGGTGTCGGGCTTGCCGTCCTTGGTGCCCGGCTTGAACTTGCAGGCGCTCAGCGCCTTGATGGCCGCCTTGTCCAGGTTCTTGAAGCCGCTCGACTTCTCGACCTTGGAATCGAGCACGTCGCCGCCGGCCGACACCTGGAAGGACATCGACACGGTGCCCTGCTCTTCGTTCATCAGGGATGCCTTAGGATATTCGGCTTTGCAATTCTTGGCGTCGAAACTCGCCGGAACTTCTGCTGCAAACGCACCGCCCGATACGAGCACTGCCGCGATAACACTTAACCAACGCTGTTTAGTAGACATCTGATTTCCCCGAGTGCTTTTTTAAATTTGACTGGATAAAGCCGGCTGGAATTACAGCTTCCAGACGTAGTCGACTTTGGTCCAGGTTTGCGCCACGGCGCCATCCTTGGTGCCCGGCTTGAATTTGCAAGCGCTGATCGCTTTCAGGGCCGCCTTGTCCAGGTTCTTGAAGCCGCTCGATTTTTCAACTTTCGAGTCCAGCACATCACCGCCTGGCGAAACCAGGAAGGCCATCGAGACGGCGCCCTGTTCTTCGTTCAGCAGCGAGGCTTTTGGATATTCGGCTTTGCAGTTCTTGGCGTCGAACACGGCGGCAACTTCAGCGGAAAAAGCGGAGGTGCTCAGCAGAGCGGCGGCGATGAAACTGATCGAATGCTTGGTCATGATTTTGTAATTCCAAAAAGTTTAAAAAACTGTTCAGCGGCCGCTCCAGACGCGGCCACTGTCCTGAGTCTGTACGGCTTAGAATTCTTCCCACTCGTCGTTGCCAGCGGTGGCAGCGGCGATTTTCTTCGGCGCCGGCGCAGGTGCTGCAACGGCCTTTTTGACAGGGGCGCGTGCGGCGGTGCGGGCAACCGGCTTCTTCAGCGCTACCGGAGCGGCTGCGGCGGCAGGCGCGGCGGCCGGAGCGTAATGCTCATGCTCGGACAGCTTGAAGATCGATACCACGCGGGCCAGTTCACCAGCCTGGTCTTGCAGGCTTTGCGCGGCGGCGGCAGCTTCTTCCACCAGGGCGGCATTCTGCTGGGTCATGCTGTCCATCTCGATGATGGACTGGTTGACCTGCTCGATGCCGGCGCTCTGTTCCTGGCTGGCGGAGGCGATTTCGCCCATGATGTCGGTCACGCGGCGCACCGAGTCCACCACTTCGTCCATCGTCACGCCGGCCTGGCCGACCAGTTTCGAACCGCGTTCGACTTTCTCCACGGAGTCGCCGATCAGGGTCTTGATCTCTTTCGCAGCGCCAGCCGAACGCTGGGCCAGGTTGCGCACTTCGGACGCCACCACGGCGAAGCCGCGGCCCTGTTCGCCGGCACGGGCTGCTTCAACCGCAGCGTTCAGCGCCAGGATGTTGGTCTGGAAGGCGATGCCATCGATCACGCCGATGATGTCCACAATCTTGTTGGCCGATTCGTTGATCGAGCTCATGGTGTCCACCACTTGCGACACCACTTCGCCGCCCTTGCGTGCCACGTCGGACGCATTGGCTGCCAGCTGGTTGGCCTGGCGGGCGTTGTCGGCGTTCTGCTTCACGGTCGAGGTCAGTTCTTCCATGGCCGACGCGGTTTTCTCCAGCGACGAGGCCTGCATTTCGGTACGCGACGACAGGTCGATATTGCCGGCGGCGATTTCACGCGAGGCGGTGCCGATGGTCTCGGTGCCGGTGCGAACCTGGCCCACGATGCCCACCAGGCTGTCGCGCATTTCTTTCATTTCCACCAGCAGGCTGTCCTTGTCGGTCGAGCTGGTGTTGATGGAGACGGACAGGTCGCCGTTGGCGATGCTGCCGGCGATGGAGGCGGTGTAATCCGGCTCGCCGCCCAGCTGCTTCAGCAGGCCGCGGGTAATCACGATGGCGGCGCCAACGCTGATCACCACGGCCAGCAGGCCCATGAAGATCATGAAGGTGCGGGCGCTGGCGAAGCCTTCAGCCGCGTCCACCTGCACTTGCGCATTCAGTTTGTCTTCCAGCGCGCCCAGCTGATCCAGCGCATCCATCCACTTCTTCTGCGGCGGACGGATTTCCTTGATCATCACCTTGGTGGCGGCTTCAGCCTGGTTCGACAGCCACAGCTCGGAAGCCTTGGCGATCGCCGGCATGGTGGCGGCTTCGTGTTCCTTGACGGCGGCCATCAGGGACTTCTCTTCCGGGGTCACTTCCAGCGCGAACTGGGCTTCCAGTTTTTTCTGCGCGGCGGCGTACTTGTCCGACAGTTCCTTGATGCGCTTCATTTCCGGTTCCATATCGGCCGGGTCGCTCATCAGGGTCAGGGTGCGCAGCGAGCTGACGCGCTCGTTGACGTTGTTGCGCATGTCGATCACCAGGCGCGTCACCACATTGTTGAAGCTCACCACGTGATCCAGGCGGTCCTGGATCTGCGCCATGCGCACAATGCCGACGCCGGTCACGGCGATCAGGAACAGCAGCACCAACACAAACCCGAGGCCCAGGCGCGTCCCCACTTTCATTTTTGCTAAATTCATTTCGGCTTCTTTGTAAGTGACACTATTGATTAGAAATTACCCAGATAAGGCGTCCGCTGCGCGCGGGAATACACCCATAAATCCCTTGCCGCTGCGCAAGTAATGACAGTAGCAAACAATGACTGCGAATGCAAAACTTGTGCTACGGGTCGTTACAATGTGTGGTTTTTCAGCGCAAATCCGCTGGAGAGGCCTGATGGCCGCTGTGAGTATGTGTGTATTTTATGAAATTATAGGGGAGAGTTTTGCCTCAAGGCAAGCAAAAACTGCCTGCAAAATACGCAACCTAACTTTCTGCGGAGAAATAGGCGAAACGCGAACTTTGCTTTGGACAAACTGTTGCGTTCAGACCGGCAAAGACAGGCGGGCAGCGGCTTCCAGCAGCAAGTTGGCGTCGCCGAGGGCGAGCTTTTTGGAGTCGGACAGGGTCTGGCGGAACAGGCGCGCGCCGGGCAGGCCTTGCATCAGGCCCAGCATGTGGCGCGTGATGCTGTTCAGCTTGAGGCCGCGCCCGCCGCCCTCTTTCGCCAACTGGGCCTGGATGTAGGGCACCATGGCGGCCAGCACCTGCTCGCGGGTCTTGGGCGCGGCGGCGTCGCCGTAGTAGCGCTGGTCGAAGGTCGCCATCAGGAAGGGGTTGTGGTAGGCCTCGCGGCCCAGCATGACGCCGTCCACGTGCTGCAGGTGCAGGTCGATCTCGGCCTCGGTCTTCACGCCGCCGTTGATCAGGATCTCGAACTGCGGGAACTCGCGCTTGAGGCGGTAGGCGTATTCGTATTTGAGCGGCGGGATTTCGCGGTTTTCCTTGGGCGACAAGCCCTTCAGGATGGCGTTGCGGGCGTGCACGATAAAGGTCGAGCAGCCGGCCTCGGCGACGGTGCCGACGAAGTCGCGCACGAACTCATAGCTTTCGCTGTCGTCAATGCCGATGCGGTGCTTGACCGTCACGTCGATGGAGACGGCGTCGCGCATGGCTTTCACGCAGTCGGCCACCAGTTGTGGCTCGGCCATCAGGCAGGCGCCGAAAGCGCCCTTCTGCACGCGTTCGGACGGGCAGCCGCAATTGAGGTTGATCTCGTCGTAGCCCCATTTTTCGCCCAGCTTCGCGCTGGTGGCCAGGTCCGCAGGATCGCTGCCGCCCAGCTGCAGGGCGACCGGGTGCTCTTCCTCGTTAAAGCGCAGGTGGCGCTCCACGTCGCCGTAGACCAGGGCGCCGGTGGTCACCATTTCCGTGTACAGCCAGGTGTGCTTGGTGATTTCACGGTGGAACACGCGGCAGTGGCGGTCGGTCCAGTCCATCATCGGCGCGACGGACAGGCGGCGGCTCGGCAGCTTGCGGGCTGCGGTGGTGTCGGCGGTCGGGGCGGTGATGGTGGTCATGGCGGCAAAGTCGCGGAATCGAAAGGGGGCCGTCATTATACAGCGGAACGCCCGCCCCCGCCCCGCCGGCCGCCTCAGGCGATGATGTTCAAGCCGCCGTCCACATAGACGGTGCTGCCGGTCAGGCGCCTGGCGTAGGGCGAGGCAAGGTAGGCGCAGGTGTTGCCGACGTCGAAGATGTCCACCAGCTCGCCAATGGGCGCGCGCGCCACGGCGTCGCTCAGCAGCAGGCCGAAGTCTTTCAGGCCGGAGGCGGCCCGGGTTTGCAGCGGGCCGGGCGAAATGGCGTGCACGCGGATGCCTTGCGGTCCCAGCTCGTGCGCCAGGTAGCGGCAGGATGCTTCCAGCGCCGCCTTCACCGGCCCCATCACGTTGTAGTTGGGCACCACCTTGTCGGCGCCGTGGTAGCTCATGGCGAACATGGTGCCGCCTTCGCTCATCAGCGGCGCGGCCAGCTTGGCCATGCGCACGAAGGAGTGGCAGGAGACGTCCATCGCTTGCAGGAAGCCGTCCAGCGAGCAGTCCAGCAGGCCGCCTTGCAGGTCGGCCTTGGGCGCATACGCGATCGAGTGCACCAGGATGTCGAGGCTGCCCCAGCGTTCGCCGATGGCGGCGAACACCGCTTCCAGCTGGCCGGGCTGGGCAACGTCCAGCGGCAGCAGCAGCGCCGCGTCCAGCTCTTCGGCGATGGGGTCGACGTAGGGTTTGGCCTTGTTGTTCAGGTAGGTCAGCGCGATGTCCGCGCCCAGCTCGCGGAAGACCTTGGCGCAGCCGTAGGCGATGGAATGCTCGTTGGCCACGCCGACCACCAGCGCGCGGCGCCCTGCCAGTATGGGATAAACGGTTTCGACGCTCATGTCAGGCCTCCAGCAGGGATTGCGCGTGGCGCGCGATCATCAGTTCTTCGTTGGCGGGGACGACCCAGACCGGCACCGCGCTGCCGGCAGCGCTGATGCGGAAGGCGCCGCCTACGGCAGAGGCGGCGGCGGCCGGACCGGCGGCATTGGCGGCGGCGTCGAGCTGCACGCCCAGCCAGGCGGCGTCGCGGCCGACGGCGCTGCGCAGGGACGCGCTGTTCTCGCCTATGCCGCCCGAGAACACGATGCCGTCCAAGCCGCCCAGCGCCGCCGTCAGCGAGCCCAGTTCACGGCCGATGCGGTACACCATCAGGTCGATGGCGAGTTTGGCGCGCGGGTCGCTGCTGCGCTCCAGCGTGCGCATGTCGGACGAGATGCCGGATACGCCCAGCAAGCCCGATTGCTGGTACAGCAGGCGCTGGATATCACCCGGCGCCATCTTCAGTTCGTCCATCAGATACAGCACCACGCCGGGATCGACGCTGCCGCAGCGCGTGCCCATCGGCAGGCCGTCGATGGCGGTAAAGCCCATGGTGCTGGCCACGCTGCGCCCGCCGCGCATGGCGCACATGCTGGCGCCGTTGCCCAGGTGCGCCGCCACCACGCGCTTGCCTGCCAGCCGGCCGTCCAGCTCCGGCAGCACGCTGGCGATGTATTCATACGAGAGCCCGTGGAAGCCATAGCGCCGCACGCCCTGCTCCGTAATCTCGGGCGGCAGCGCGAAGGCTTGCGCCAGCGGCGGCTGCGCGGTGTGGAAGGCGGTGTCGAAGCAGCCCACCTGCAGCACCTGCGGCGCCAGCGCGAAGATGCTGCGCACCGGCGCCAGGTTGTGCGGCTGGTGCAGCGGCGCCAGCGGCGACAGCCGTTCCAGCCGCGCCGCCACGTCCGCGTCCAGCTTCACAGGCCCGCTGAATTCCGTGCCGCCGTGGACGATGCGGTGCCCTATCGCCACCACGTTCAATCCGTCCAGATGGCCTTGCGCATACTGCACCAGGTAATGCATGGCTTCATCGTGCGCCAGCGGCGCGCCCGGCCACGCGTGCGAGGCGGACTCGCTGCCCGCCGCGTCCTGCGCCACGAAGCGGGTCTGCCCCGCGTACAGGTTCTCGATTTTTCCTTTGGCGCGCAACGCCAGCTCCGCCCCGGCGTACAGCGAGAACTTGATGCTGGACGAACCGGCATTGATGACGATGACCGCGTCGTCCGCGCGCATGGCCGCCACGGCCTAGCTCCCCAGCAGCCTGGCGCCGGCCAGCTTGCTGTGCGCGATCAGCGCGGCCACGGCGCACGAGGCCAGGCGCGCCTGCACCGAGTCGGCGCGGCTGGTCAGTATGACCGGCACGCGCGCGCCCAGCACTATGCCGGCCGCATCCGCGCCCGCCATGAAGGTCAGGCTCTTGGCCAGCACATTGCCGGTTTCCAGGTCCGGCACCAGCAGCACGTTGGCGCGCCCGGCCACCGGCGACTTGAGCTGCTTGACCTCGGCCGCCTCCATACTCACCGCATTGTCCAGCGCCAGCGGACCGTCCAGCAGCGCGCCGGTGATCTGGCCCCTGTCGGCCATCTTGCACAGCGCCGCCGCTTCTATGGTGGATGGAATTTTCGGATTCACCGTCTCCACAGCCGACAGGATGGCCACGCGCACCTCGTCGAAAGCCAGGATGTGCGCCAGGTCGATGGCGTTCTGCACGATGTCGACCTTGTCCGCCAGCGTGGGCGCGATATTGACGGCGGCGTCGGTGACGATCAGCGGCTCCGGGAAGCCCGGCACGTCCATCACAAAGCAATGGCTCAGGCGGCGCGAAGTACGCAAGCCGCCCTCGGCCTGCACGACGGCCGCCATCAGCTCGTCAGTGTGCAGGCTGCCCTTCATCAGCGCCGCTGCATGGCCCTCGCGCACCAGCTGCACGGCGCGCTGCGCCGACGCATGGCTGTGCTCCGTGGGAACGATGGCCAGGCTCGATATGTCCAGGCCCGCCTCGGCGGCGGCGGCGCGGATGCGCGCCTCCGGTCCCACCAGGATGGGGGTCATCAGACCCAAGCGCGCCGCGTCCAGCGCGCTCTCCAGCGCGTTGCGGTCGCAGGCATGCGCCACCGCCACCACCGGCGCTTCCACCGCTTGCGCGGCGGCGATCAGGCGGTCGTAATGCACATGCTGGCGGCTCTCGGCCGCCGCAGGGCTCATGCCTTCTCCTTGCCTGCGGCCTGGCCATCCAGCCCGATGCCGGGCGGATTGGCCGCCACCGCCGCCGCCACATTCAACGCCGCTGCGGCCGGTGCGCCGAACGCCATGGCCACGCGTTCCATGCGCTCGGCCGCTTCGCCGGACAGGGCGCCGGCAGCTCCGGCCACCTGGCGCACCACGTTGAGCGCGTCCGCCTTTTCATCGGCGTCGTCCGGCAGCAAAGCCGGCAGCGCGGTGAAGCCGGCCGCCTCGTCCCAGGACAGGATCTGCGCCTGCTGCTGCACCACTTCCTTGAAGCGCGTCAGCGACATTAGCTGGCCCGCGTGGCTGTGCGCGCGCAGCTCGCGCAGCGTGGCGTAAGCCCGCTCGTCGGCGGCACGCAGCTCCGGCGCGCGGAATATATACAGCAGCGCGCGCACAATGGCCTCCACCTTGCCGCCGATGGCAGCGGTTTCCACCAGCTTGGCGCGCGCCGACGCCACCACGGTTTCGCGCGCAATGTCGCGGCCCAGTTGGCGCACGCGCTGGTCGTCCGCGCGCAGGCCCACCAGCGCCTGCAGCACCGGTGAGCCGTACAGGTTCAGGAAGTAGCGCTCCACGGCGCTGTCGCGCACGTCGCGGTACTGGTCCAGCGTGGCCGCGATCTGGCGCGAGAACGCCTCCTGCATGGCGCTGAAGATATTGTTCGGCGCGGCCGGCTTGCGCTCGGCGCGCACCTTGTCCGCCAGCCCGGCTATGCCGTGCAGGAAGGGGTTCTTGCTGGAGTACACGCGGTAGCGCAGCCGATAGGGATGCATCTGGCGCAGCGCTTCGGCGCTCTGGTCATTGACGACGGCCGACAGCAGCGGGCGCACGAAGGTGCGGTACAGGCCCACGTTCACGTCCGACACCCGCGCCACGGCGGCGAAGCGGCGCTCGTCCTCGGCGTCGTTGCCGCCCAGCGCGCGCAGGTCGTCCAGGAAGCGGCGCTCGAAGCGCATCACGTAGTTGCCGGTGGCCAGCGCGGCGTTCAAGGTGTCCGGCGTTTTTTCGAGGAACACCGCCTCGTACAGGCCGGGCGGCAGCACGTCGATCAGGTCCATGGCGGAGGTGAATTCCTCGTGCTCCTTGTTGGCCACCGTGGCCGACACGAAGATGCCGAGGTGGCCTATGGTCTCGTGCATGGCGTAGATGATGGTCTGGCCGCTCATCGCCAGCGCCTCGTCGTCCTGGTACATGTCCAGCACCCAGCCCAGCGCCTGGTGCGGCGGCGTGATGTCGTCGCCCCAGGAGCAGAACACCACGATGGGCGACTTCACGTTGCGCAGGTCGATGCGGCGGCCGGTGGAGTCATGGATGGAGCCGGAGCTGAGGCGGTTGCCGACGAAGAGATTGTCGGCGATGTACTGCATCTCGGGCGCGTTCAGCAGCACCGGGTTGCCCCACCACTTTTCGAATTCCAGGAAGCGCTGCGCCTCGGTGTCCACCTGCGCGTACACCCGGTATTCCTTCTTCCACCAGGTGTTGGCCGGGTTCATGCTCTCGAAGTTGCTGACGAGGTTGGCGCCGTCGAAGATGCCGTTGCCCAGGTCGCCGGACAGCGCGGTCAGCCAGGTGCCGCCCAGCAGGCCGCCCAGGTAGCGCAAGGGGTTCTTGCCGTGCACGCCATTCCAGTAGGACAGCGGCGCGCCGGCCAGCACCAGCGGTCCCGGCAGGTCCGGGTTGAGGGCTGCGGTCATCATGATCTGCCAGCCGGCCTGGCAATTGCCGATCAGCGCGGGCTTGCCGTCCGCGTCCGGATGCAGCTCGGCCACCTTGGCGATAAAGCGCGCCTCGGCGCGGCACACGTCCTCTATGGTCTGGCCGCGCACCGGCTGCGGCAGGAAGCCGACGAAATAACAGGGATGGCCGGCGCGCAGCACCACGCCGATTTCGCTGTCGTGCTTCATGCCGCCTATGCCGGGGCCATGCCCGGCGCGCGGGTCGAACACGATGAAGGGACGCCGCGCCGCGTCCACCTCCACGCCATCCGGCGGGGTGATGCGCAGCAGGCCGTAGTTGACGGGGCGATCCAGGTCGCGGCCATCCATCACCACGTCGAATTCGAAGTTCAGCACATGGGGCGCTGCCTGCGCCACGCTCTCGGCATGGTCGTCGCCGCGCTGGCGCAGCACGTCCATGAACAGCACCGAGCGCTGCCAGGCGTCGATCCAGTATTCGCCGGCCTGGCGGGCGAGGTCGAAGGGACTGCCGGGCCATGCCGGCTGGAATACATTGCTTCTATCGTTCACGCTGAGCTCCCTTTACGGTTGTGCACTGCACCTACGACTTCCGGACAGGGATTCAGTATACCAGCAATAAAAAATAGACAAGAAACCGGCGATGCTATGGTGCGCCGCAAAATGACAAAAGCCGCCGCCCCTTGCGGGTGCGGCGGCTTTCATTCCAGGCTCAGCGATTACGCTTCGCGGGAAGCCTTCTTACGCTCGTGCTCTTTCAGGAAGCGCTTGCGCAGACGGATCGATTTCGGGGTGATTTCCACCAGTTCGTCGTCGTCGATGAATTCCACTGCGTATTCCAGCGACATCTGGATAGGCGGCACCAGGCGCACGGCTTCGTCGGTACCCGACGAACGCACGTTGGTCAGCTGCTTGCCCTTGATCGGGTTAACCACCAGATCGTTGTCGCGCGAGTGGATACCGATGATCATGCCTTCGTACACTGGGTCGTTGTGGACCACGAACATGCGGCCGCGATCCTGCAGTTTCCAGATGGCGTAGGCAACGGCGGCGCCGTCGTCCTGCGAGATCAGCACGCCGTTGCGGCGGCCGCCCAGTTCGCCCTTGCCGTTGTCGACCGGAGCGTAGGCGTCGAACACGTGGCTCATCAGGCCGGTGCCGCGGGTCAGGGTCATGAATTCGCCCTGGAAGCCGATCAGGCCACGCGCAGGAATACGGTATTCCAGGCGCACACGGCCTTTGCCGTCGGATTCCATGTTCTGCAGGTCGCCACGGCGGCGGCCCAGTTCTTCCATCACGCCGCCCTGGTTGGCTTCTTCAACGTCAACCGACAGCTGCTCGTACGGCTCGTGGCGCACGCCATCGACCATTTTGAACACCACGCGTGGACGGGAAACGGCCAGCTCGAAGCCTTCACGGCGCATGTTTTCGATCAGGATGGTCAGGTGCAGCTCGCCACGGCCCGATACTTCGAAGGTGGTGTCGTCTTCGGTTGGCGCAACGCGCAGGGCAACGTTGGCTTTCAGTTCTTTGTCCAGACGGTCGCGCAGCTGGCGCGAGGTCACGAACTTGCCTTCGCGGCCGGCCAGCGGCGAGTTGTTGACCATGAAGTTCATGGTCAGGGTAGGCTCGTCCACGGTCAGCATTGGCAGCGGGTCCGGGGTGTCCGGTGCGCACACGGTCGAACCGATGCCGATTTCTTCGATACCGTTGATCAGCACGATGTCGCCGGCAACAGCGTCGTCTACCAGCACGCGCTCCAGGCCCTTGAAGTTCAGCACCTGGTTGATGCGGCCTTTGATCGGGGTGGCGCCTGGGCCGTTCACAACCACAACGTCCTGGCCGGTTTTAACGCGGCCGCGGTTGATACGGCCAATGCCGATCTTGCCCACGTAGGACGAGTAGTCCAGCGAGGTGATTTGCATCTGCAGCGGACCGTCCGGATTGTCGTCGCGCACTGGCACGTGTTCCAGGATGGCGTCGAACAGCGGCTTCATGTCGCCCGAGCGCACGTCTTCGGTCAGGCCGGCGTAGCCGTTCAGGCCCGAAGCGTAAACGATAGGGAAGTCCAGCTGCTCATCGGTAGCGCCCAGCTTGTCGAACAGTTCGAAAGTCTGGTTGATCGCCCAGTCGGCGCGCGCGCCCGGACGGTCGACCTTGTTGACCACCACGATAGGCTTCAGGCCCAGGGCCAGCGCCTTGCGGGTCACGAAACGGGTCTGTGGCATCGGGCCTTCCTGGGCATCGACCAGCAGCAGAACCGAGTCCACCATCGACAGAACACGCTCCACTTCGCCGCCGAAGTCGGCGTGGCCTGGGGTGTCGACGATGTTGATGTGGGTGCCTTCGTACTCAACGGCGCAGTTCTTCGACAGAATCGTGATGCCGCGCTCTTTTTCGAGGTCGTTCGAGTCCATCACGCGGGTGTCGACCGCTTGGTTTTCACGGAAGGTGCCAGACTGCTTGAGCAGCTGGTCCACGAGGGTGGTTTTGCCGTGGTCAACGTGGGCGATGATGGCGATATTGCGAATTGCGCGTTTAGTAGTAGACATAGTCGTTGTATTTACAGAAAAACTGCGGAGTGAATGCGAATGCGATCACTGGAACCCACTATTATAGCACGTACCGCACCGCAATAAAAATCCTTTGCTGTGCACCTCTTTTTACACGGAACTTGAGCCGGATCAAACTCCGCGCATATTGCTGAGCGCGTTAACACCGAACTAATCTCCGCCCTACTATGCTTGCCGAATGATCAGACATCGGAGGCGGTATGGCCAGCGCGCGCAATCTCATCCTCTCGGCCACCCTGCTGGCGGACGGTCTGGGCCAGCAGCGAGGCCTTCGTGGTCGGCAATGCCGCTACCGAGGTGCTGAAGCGGGCCACCGGCCGCCTGCGGCCCAGTGAAACGGACGACCCCAACCGCTGGCACGCGGGCGGCAAGAGCTTCCCCAGCGGCCATGTGACGACGGCGGCGGCGCTGGTCACGCCCTTCATCCTCGAATATAAAGACGACCATCCCGCCGTGTGGCTGATGGCGGCGCTGCCGGTGTATGAAATGGTGTCGCGCGTGAAGACGCGCTCGCACTGGCAGACCGACGTGCTGGCCGGCGCCGCAGTGGGCGCGGCCAGCGGCTACCTGGCGCAGCGGAAAGGCCCCTTCGTCCTGCGCGCCATGCCGGGCGGCGTGTTCGTCGGCTTCGGGAAGCGCTTTTAAGCGGCGCCTGCGACGGAGATCAGGCGCTCGGGCGCCAGGATGTCGAACTCGCCCAACTGGGCGGTGCCGAGCAGCTTGTCGCCATGGTAGACGCGCACGCGGCCAGGTACCTGCTCCAGCTTGGGCACGGCCACGGCCGGCTCTTTGCCCAGCGGCAGGCGCTGGCCGTTGAGGAAGCGTTTGGCCAACTCATCGGTCAGCTGCACCGGCGGGAAGGACGACAGCAGCGCATCGACCGGCGCCAGCAGTTCCAGCGGCGTGGCATGGGCGGCCACCTCTTCCAGCGTAACGATATTGTCCATCGTCAGCTCGCCGACCTGGATGCGGCGCAGCGCGTTCAGGTGCGCGCCGCAGCCCAGCGCCGCGCCGATGTCTTCGCCCAGCACGCGGATATACGTACCCTTGCTGCACTTGACTTCCAGCTTCAAAAACGGTGCTTCGTAGCTGACGAATTCCAGCTTGTGGATAGTGACCGGGCGCGCTTCGCGCTCCAGCGTAATGCCGGCGCGCGCGTACTCGTACAGCGGCTTGCCGTCGCGCTTGAGCGCCGAGTACATGGGCGGCACCTGCTCGATGGGGCCGCGGAACCGCGCCAGCACGGCTTCGATCTGATCGCGCGTGACGTTCACGTCGCGCGTTTCGATGATCTGGCCTTCGGTGTCGCCGGTGTCCGAGCGCTGCCCCAGGTGCACGGTGGTCAGATAGGTCTTGTCGGCTTCCAGCAAGTCCTGCGAGAACTTGGTGGCTTCGCCAAAGCACAGCGGCAGCAGGCCGGTGGCGAAGGGGTCCAGCGTGCCGGTGTGGCCCGCCTTCTTCGCGTTCAGCATGCGCTTGGTCTTGATCAGCGCGTCGTTGGAGGACAGGCCGACCGGCTTGTCCAGCAGCAGCACGCCATCGACGATGTCGCGCACGCGTTTTACTTTTTGCTGATTCATTCGGCTTGGTCTTCGCCTTCAGCCTTGGGGGCGGCGTCGCCCTCGTCGTCCAGCGAGCGGGTCGAATTGGCCTGGTCGATCAGCGCCGACAGCTCCATGCCGCGCGAGGCCGACATGTCGTGGTGGAAGTGCAGCGACGGCAGCGTGTGGATGTGCAGGCGCTTGCCCAGCATATTGCGCAGGTAGCCGGAGGCCGCGTTCAGGCCGGCCAGCGTGTTCTTCACGGTTTCCGGATCGTCCTTCAGCATGGTGAAGTAGATCTTGGCGTGCGCGTAGTCCGGCGTGAGCTGGACTTCGGACAGCGTAATCATGCCGACGCGCGGGTCTTTCAGCTCGTAGGCGATCAGCACCGACAAATCCTTCTGAATCTGGTCGGCGACGCGCAAGCCGCGCGCGGGGATGGTTTTGCTATGTTTTGCCATGATGTGTTACCTAAAAAAAATTGGCGGGTCAATAAAACCGGGGGCACGCCCCGGTTTCACTGACCCGCCAGTGCGCCGACCGCTATTACAGCGTACGGGCGATTTCCTGCACTTCGAACACTTCCAGGGTGTCGCCAACCTGGATTTCGTTGTAGTTCTTCAGCGACAAGCCGCATTCCAGACCGGCGCGGACTTCTTTCGCGTCGTCCTTGAAGCGCTTGAGGGAGTCGATCTCGCCGGTCCACAGCACGATGTTGTTGCGCAGCAGGCGGACGGACGAGGAACGCTTGACCACACCGTCGGTAACCAGGCAGCCCGCAATCGCGCCGACCTTGGAAACCAGGATGACCTGGCGTACTTCGACCTGGCCGGTGATCTGCTCGCGGCGCTCTGGCGCCAGCATGCCGGACAGTGCTGCTTTCACCTCTTCGATCGCGTCGTAGATGATGTTGTAGTAGCGGATGTCCACGCCGTTCGACTCGGCCAGCTTGCGCGCCTGTGCATCGGCACGGGCGTTGAAGCCGATGATGACCGCTTTCGAGGCCACCGCCAGGTTGACGTCCGATTCCGTGATGCCGCCCACCGCTGCGTGCACAACCTGTACGCGCACTTCGGAGGTCGACAGTTTCTGCAGCGAGGACACCAGTGCTTCCTGCGAACCCTGCACGTCGGTCTTGACGATCAGCGGCAGATTCTTCACTTCGCCTTCGGCCATCTGTTCGAACATGTTCTCCAGCTTGGCCGCTTGCTGCTTGGCCAGCTTCACGTCGCGGAACTTACCTTGACGGAACAGGCCGATCTCACGGGCTTTACGCTCGTCAGCCATGACCATGACTTCTTCACCGGCGGCCGGCACTTCGGTCAGACCCTGGATTTCGACCGGGATCGAAGGACCGGCTTCCGACACGGCTTTGCCGTTCTCGTCCAGCATGGCGCGCACGCGGCCATACGAGGAGCCTGCCAGCACAACGTCGCCGCGCTTCAGCGTACCGGACTGGACCAGGATGGTGGCCACGGGACCCTTGCCCTTGTCCAGGCGGGCTTCCACCACCAGGCCGCGCGCTGGCGCGTCGACCGGTGCTTTCAGTTCCAGCACTTCGGCTTGCAGCAGCACTTGCTCCAGCAGGTCGTCGATGCCCTGGCCGGTCTTGGCCGATACCGGCACGAACGGCGAGTCGCCGCCGTATTCTTCCGGCACCACTTGTTCGGAGATCAGTTCCTGCGTCACGCGCTCCAGGTTGCCGCCCGGTTTGTCGATCTTGTTGATCGCCACCACCAGCGGTACGCCTGCAGCTTTTGCGTGGGCAATCGCCTCTTTCGTTTGCGGCATCACGCCGTCGTCCGCAGCCACCACCAGAATCACGATGTCGGTTGCCTTGGCGCCGCGGGCACGCATGGCCGTAAAGGCTTCGTGGCCCGGGGTATCCAGGAAGGTGATGGTGCCGCGCGGCGTGTCGACATGGTAAGCGCCGATGTGCTGCGTAATGCCGCCAGCTTCGCCGGACGCCACTTTGGCGCGGCGGATGTAATCCAGCAGCGAGGTCTTGCCGTGGTCGACGTGACCCATGACGGTCACGACAGGAGCGCGCGAGGTGGACTCGAAGTGAGCGTGCTCACCCTGGTCCGCCAGCAGCGCTTCCGGATCGTCCTCGGCGGCGGGGTGGGCTTTGTGGCCCATCTCTTCCACCAGGATCATCGCGGTTTCCTGATCCAGCACCTGGTTGATGGTGCACATCTGGCCCAGCTTCATCAGCTGCTTGATGACCTCGGACGCCTTGACGGACATCTTGTGCGCCAGCTCGGCCACGGTGATGGTCTCCGGCACGTGCACATCTTTGACGATGGCTTCGGTCGGGGCCTGGAAATTGGTCTCGCGGTCGTCCGCATGCGAACCGCCACGGCGGCCGCCACGGCCACCGCTGCGCCAGCCGTCACGGCCACCGGCCGAACCGGTGTTGCCGCCACGGCCTTTGCCTGCGCCGCCGCCAGGGGCGCCGCGCTTCTTGGCGTCGTCCTGCCAGGTCGACGACACATTGGCCGACTTGATGGATTTCTTGTCGCCGACGGCAGGCTTTTTATCGCCCGGCTTGTCGGTGGCTGGTTTCTTGTCGGCAGGCTTGTGCAGCGTGCCTTCGGCAGTCTTGGCCTTGACCGGCACCGGAGCCGGGGTAGGCTCAGGCGCTTTGATGGCGCGGCGCGGCGCGTTCATCATGGCTTTGATCTGGGCCACTTCGTCGGCCACGGCCTTGCGTGCGCGCTCGGTGGCGGCAGCGCGCTCGGCGGCTTCCTTGTTGGCCAGTTCGGCGGCTTTCTTCGCTTCTTCAGCGGCAGCGGCCTTCTTCGCTTCGGCGGCGGCGTCGACGACCGGCGCTGCAGCAGCAGCTGGCTTGTCGGCGGCGGCCTTGGCGGCGGCGGCGGCTTTCTTGGCTTCGGCTTCCGCAGCTTTCTTCGCTTCGGCTTCGGCGGCAGCGGCGGCTTGCGCCTGGGCTTCCTTTTCCGATTCCAGCTTGGCCAGGCGTTCCTGCTTCTCGCGCAGTTCCGCTTCCTGGCGGGCGATCAGCTCGGCCTGTTTGCGTGCGTCTTCCTCGCGGCGCGCCACTTCGGCGGCGTCCACTACTGGTGCGGCAGGCGCGGCGGCAGGCACCGGCTCGTCGCGCTGGACGAAGGTGCGTACTTTCTTCACCGCCACCTGGATGGTGCGCGATTTGCCGGTGGCGTCAGCCTGCTTGATCTCGGTGGTTTCCTTGCGGGTCAGCGTGATCTTTTTCTTTTCGGTGTCCGCAGCTGCGCCGTGGGTGCGGCGCAGGTGTTCCAGCAACTTATCCTTATCATCTTTCGACAATGGATCTGACGTCGAACTCTTTTCGACGCCAGCAGAACGCAGCTGCGTCAGCAGCAAATCTGCAGGCATCTTCAGTTCGGTGGCAAATTGGGCTACGTTGTTACTCGCCATTCAGTCCTCTTTTCTATGTGTCGCGGAGATGATAAAGATACTCAAATTATGCCTTTGCGGATTCGGCCGCCGACCAGGCTTTGGCTTGCAGGGCCTTGGCGCGGTCGTCGTACTTCGAGTCAACCAACTTCATCTCATCGTCGGTCACATCTTCAAATTCACTTGCAATCAGTGCACGGGCACGGTCGGCGGACAGGGCCAAAATGGCGCCAAATTCGTCGTAAGCCAGTGCGGCAAAAGCTTCTACGGTCTTGATACCAGCCAGACCCAGCTTGCCGGCGGTGATGCGGTCCATGCCTTCCAGACCGACCAATGCCTCGTCCATGCCTTCCAGACCTTCTTCCGAGGCGATCGCCTCGGTCACCAGCGCATCGCGTGCGCGGGTCCGCAATTCATTGACGGTATCTTCGTCGAACGCGTCGATTTCCAGCATTTCGGAGATCGGCACGTAAGCAATTTCTTCCAGGCTGGCAAAGCCCTCTTCCACCAGGATGTCGGCCACTTCCTGGTCGACGTCCAGTTTTTCCATGAACAGCGCGCGGATCGCGGCGGTTTCCTGGGCTGCCTTGTCGGCCGATTCCTCGGCCGTCATGATGTTGATCTTCCAGCCGGTCAGATCGGCGGCCAGGCGCACGTTCTGGCCCGAGCGGCCGATGGCGATGGCCAGGTTTTCTTCGTCGACCACGACGTCCATGGCGTGCTTCTCTTCATCGACCATGATGGACGACACATTGGCCGGGGCCAGCGCGCCGATCACGAACTGGGCCGGATCTTCCGACCACAGCACGATGTCCACGCGTTCGCCGCCCAGCTCGCCGGTAACAGCCTGCACGCGCGAACCGCGCATGCCGACGCAGGTGCCGATCGGGTCGATGCGCTTGTCGGCCGTGTAGACGGCGATCTTGGCGCGCACGCCGGCGTCGCGGGCTGCGGATTTAATTTCCAGCATGCCTTGTTCGATTTCCGGCACTTCCAGTTCGAACAGCTTCATGATGAAGTCCGGCGCGGTGCGCGACAGGATCACCTGCGGGCCGCGCATATTGCGGTCCACGCGCAGGATGAAGGCACGCACGCGGTCGCCGATACGCAGATTTTCCTTGGGGATCATCTGGTCGCGCGGCAGGCGCGCTTCGATCTTGCCGGACTCGACGATTGCATCGCCGCGTTCCATGCGCTTGATGGTGCCGGTCACGAGCGAGTCGCCGCGCTCCAGGAAGTCGGCCAGGATCTGTTCGCGCTCGGCATCGCGCACGCGCTGCAGGACCACCTGTTTGGTGTCCTGGGCGAAACGGCGGCCGAATTCCACGGATTCGATCGGCTCTTCGATGTGGTCGTCCACTTCGATGTCGGCGATTTGTTCTTTTGCTTCAAACAGCAGCACTTCCTGGTCAGGCAGCTGCAGGCCCGCTTCGTCGGGCACCACGTGCCAGCGGCGGAAGGATTCGAACTCGCCCGAATCGCGGTCGATCGAAACGCGGATGTCGACCTCGCCTTCGTAGCGCTTCTTCGTAGCTTGCGCCAGCGCAAATTCCAGCGCACCAAAGACCACGTCCTTGTCGACGTTCTTTTCACGCGCCAGCGCGTCCACCAATAACAAAACTTCGCGACTCATGCTTTGCGTCCCTTAAAATCCACCTGCGGCACCAAGCGTGCCTTATCCATATCGGCGAGCGTAAACTCCAACAGCGCCGGACCATCTTTACCTTCAAATTCCAATGCCAGCTGATCGCCCTGCGGCTCCTGCAGCACGCCCTCGAAGGACTTGCGGTTGGAGGTGCCCGGCATGGCGACTTTCAGCTTGACGATGGCTTCGCAACCAGCGAAGCGGGTGAAATCTTCCAGTTTGCGCAGCGGCCTGTCCAGGCCGGGCGAGGAGATTTCCAGCCGCTCGTAGTTGACGTTTTCGACCGTCAGCACATGGCTCAGCTGATGGCTGACCGTGGCGCAGTCCTCAACCGTGATCGGGCCTTTTTCGGCCGCATCCGCCGCGCTGAAATCGATATAGACGCGCAGCAGTCCGCGCTCGGCCCGTTCGACATCAACCAGCTCATAGCCCAGACCGGCGACGGTCTTTTCAATTAATTCCGGCAGTTGCAAAAAATTTCTCCGCTAAAAACGGTTCACCAAAAAAAAAATGGGCTATTGCCCATCTTCTTGTACTACCCAGCCAGATGAAAGCACTCTCGGCATTAAAACCAGCGAATCACTTTTCCTAGGCTGGTCATTATAACCGCCAATTGACTTCGCTGCAATGCCACATACCACAGTGGACACGCAAACAACAATCAAAACTACGCAAAAACCTGGCCTGGAGGCCGGGAAACCGCGGGGGCCAGCCCCATCGGGTCCGACCCCAGGATTCGGATTAGCCCTTGCGGCGGCGCGGCATGCCGTGGTCGGACGCGCCGCCACGCGGCTGCTGGTTGCCGCGGCGCTGGCCGCCGGCGTTACCAAAGCCAAAAGTGGTTTGCAGCGGGTCCGGCTGGCGCGGACCTTTCGGCGCCTTGCCTGCGCCGCCGGCGCCGGCAGCACCCTGGCCACGGCCAAGGCCGCCCTGCCCGCCACCGCCACCCGGACGGCCGGAGCCGCCTGGACGGCCCGAACCGCCGCCCGGACGGCCATAACCGCCGGCCTGGCCGCCGCCCTGGCCTGCGCCGAAGTAGGCGCCCTGGCCACGGCCCTGGCCGCGTGGTGCTTGCGGGAAGGGGTCGGCGTTTTTATTGCTCACGTCCATGCGGTTGCCGTTCGGCTCGCCGTCATCGTGCTCGTCGCGGTCGCGGCGCGGCTTCTGGTTGCCGCGCTGGCCACCCTGGCCTTGGCCCTGCGGACCACGGCCGCCTTGCGGGCCACCCTGGGCGCGCTTCTGGCCGCCCTGGGCCGGCTGGTCGCCCGGCTGTTTTTTCTCCACGCCATACGCGGCCATCAGGTCGCGCACGGTGTTTTCTTCCATCTCATCCCAGCGGCCGCGCTTCAGGTCGCTAGGCAAGGTCATGGCGCCGTAGCGGGTACGGATCAGGCGCGACACGGTCAGGCCGATGGCCTCGAACATGCGGCGCACCTCGCGGTTGCGGCCTTCGCTGATCACCACGCGGTACCAGCGGTTGATGCCTTCACCGCCGCCGTCCGCGATCTTGGAGAAGTTGGCCAGGCCGTCTTCCAGCTCCACGCCGGCCAGCAGCTTCTGGCGCATGCCTTCTTCCAGCGTGCCCAGCGTGCGCACCGCGTATTCACGGTCGATGTTGTAGCGCGGGTGCATCAGGCGGTTAGCCAGATCGCCGGAGGTGGTGAACAGCAGCAGGCCTTCGGTGTTGAAGTCCAGGCGGCCGATGGCCAGCCATTTGCCGGCCTTCATGGTCGGCAGGCGGTCGAACACCGATGGACGGCCGTCCGGATCGTCGTGCGACACGATTTCGCCGGCAGGCTTGTGGTACACCAGCACGCGCGGCGGCTTCTTGCTCACCTTGCGGTGGATCAGCTTGCCGTTGATGCGCACGGCGTCGGTCGGCAGGATGCGCTGGCCGATGTGGGCCGGCTCGCCGTTCACCGACACGCGGCCGGCAACGATCAGGTCTTCCATGTCGCGGCGCGAACCCAGGCCGGCTTCGGCCAATACCTTGTGCAGCTTGGGCGCGTCGTCTTCGGCGGTCAGGTCGCGGCGCACGGCCTTGGCCGGCTGGCGGCCCTTGCCGGCTTCTTCGCTGTCGAAGGCGTCGGAGGTGGCATAGGCGAATGCGGCGTCCGCATCGCTCAGCTTGCCGCCCGCGTGGCCGCCCTGCCCTTGGGCGCCTGGACGCTGCTTGCCCTTTTTCTTGTTCTTGTTGCGGCCTTCGTTGCGCGGACCGCGCTCATGGCGCGGACCGGCCGGGGCTGCGCCCTCGCCTTCGGCGCCAGCGGCCACAACCGCGGCCGGCGCACCTTCCGCGCCCTCGGCGACGGGAGCCGCCACTGGCGCTGGACGGGTGAGTTCGCGCACGGCGCGCAGTTCGCGCATCTGGCGCGGGCCGCGCGGGCGGCGTTCGGATTTGCTGTCGCCATTGCCCGCAGCGGCTGGCGCGTCGCCGGATTCGGCGGCAGGAGCGGCTGCATCGGCCTTCGGCTTTTTGGCGCGCGGCGTTTTGGCCGGCGCGCCCTCGGCGGCGGCGGATTCGCCAGCGGCGGCAGGCGCGGCGGCGGCATCGGCAGCCTGGGCAGGCTTGGCGCGCGGCTTCTTCACGGGCGCGGCGGCCGCCGCATCGCCAGCATCGGCGGCAGGAGCGGCATCGGCCTTGGCCTTGCGCTTGGGCTTGGGTGCTTCGCCCGCGGCCAGCGCGCTCGGCGCATGCGCCTCGCCCTTGTCGGCTTCAATCTGCGCCTTGGTACGGCGCTTCGGCTTGGCAGCCAGGTCGGCGGCGGGTGCGCCGGCAGTCTCTTGGGTATCAGTGTTATTCATTGTTCATTTCTTGGTTGTGCTCAGCGTCAACCGTCGTTTCTGGCGCAAGGGCGTGAGCCGGTGCCTCATTGATGGGCGACGCGGCGTGTTGCGCCGCTTTGTCAAAGTTCTCCTGCAGGGCTGCTTCCAGCGCTTCCATGTCGGGCGCGCCACCTCGCATATCGCTGATTTGCTGCAACGGTGGCAGCTGGGACAGCGAACTGAGTCCCAAATCATCCAAAAAGTGCTTGGTGGTGCCCAGCAAGGCGGGCCTTCCCAGCACGTCGCGGTAGCCGAGCACGTCCACCCAGCCACGGTCTTCCAGCATTTTGATCGTCTGCGAATTCACGGCCACGCCGCGAATCTCCTCGATGTCGCCGCGCGTCACCGGCTGGCGGTAGGCAATAATGGCCAGTGTTTCCAGCGTTGCGCGCGAGTATTTCTGCGGCTTTTCCGGGCTTAGCCGGTCCAGGTACAGCTTCATTTCCGGCCGGCTCTGGAAACGCCAGCCGCTGGCCAGGTTCACCACCTCGACGCCGCGGCCATCCCAGTCCAGCCTCAGTTCTTCCAGTATTTCCTTGATCGTATCGGCGCCCAGGCCCTCGTTGCGCGGCCTGCCCTGCTCATCGAGCTCCACAAACAGCTTCTTGAGGCTGTGCATGGACAAAGGCTCATGCGCGCATAGCAAAGCGGTTTCGAGGACTCTTTTCGCCTCAACTGTATTCATAGCTATCTTGTGTTTGCAATAAATGCAAGATGTGCCCGGGCCTTTGCGCGCTGGGCAGGGGCAGTACCGATGGGGATGGAGGTGTCAGGTCCAACTGCGGCAATTGTACCTGATAAAACTACGAAAGGGATAAATTGTCCAGACAGCCGTAACAAGAATTACGCCGAGGCAAGTCGATCGCTCAAGATTGCAGAAACACCAACGAAAGCCGGGTATTCAGCGGTGATGACGAAAGTCGGGATGCGGCCCAGGTACTGGGCGAAGCGGCCCTTCTGCTCGTAGCGGGCGCGGAAACCGGAACGGTCGAAGCGCGCGCCCAGGCGCGGCACGATGCCGCCGCCTATATAGATGCCGCCCTGCGCGCCCAGCGTCACGCCCAGGTTGCCGGCCACCGTGCCCAGCATGCAGCAGAAGGTTTCCACCACTTCGTCGCACAGCGCACTCTCGCCGTCGAGCGCGCGGCGCACGATTTCCGGCACGGCGATGTCTTCCCGCGCCACGCCGCGATGGGCGCACAGCGCGCGGTAGATCAGTTCGATGCCCACGCCGGACATGAAGCGCTCGGCCGACACGTGATCGAATTCCGTCCAAGCATATTGCAGGATGGCGACCTCGGTCGGGTTGGCGGGCGAGAAGCTCACATGGCCGCCTTCGCTCAGCAGCGCGGTCCAGCCACCGTCCTTGCCGGCGCATTTGCTCGGTATTAAGCCGGAAACGCCCAGGCCGGTGCCGGCGCCGATCAGGCCCAGCGGCGCGCCGGCTTGCGCCGTGCCGCCGCCCACCTGGCGCTTCTGTTCATCCGACAGGAAAGGCAGCGAGCTGGCCAGGGCCGTGAAGTCGTTGACCACCACCAGCACTTCGAAGCCGCACGCGGCGCGCAGCGCCTCGATGGAGAATTCCCAGTGGTGGTTGGTCATGCGCACGAAGTCGCCCGTCACCGGATTGGCGATGGCGATGGCGCCATGCACGATGCCCGCGCCCGCCACCGCCTTCACGCCGGGCAGCGCCAGGTAGGCGCGCAGCGCGTCCGCCAGCGAGGGGTAGTCCGCGCAGGCCAGCACATTGATCTGTTGAATGCTACCGGGAGCCACTTCCAGCGCAAAGCGCGCATTGGTGCCGCCGACGTCCGCCAGCAAACGCGGGCCGCCTGGGAAGCCGGAATTTTGAGGGGAAGTGGGCTGGGCAGTCATGATGGCAATAAGAATCGTTGAGGCCTTAGCTTAATGGAAATCCCGGCGCAGGCGCAAGTATTCTTTGTAGTTTTAGTACATTCTCAAATTCAATGAGGTAAAAAACTGACGTCCTGCCATATTTTCAACGTAGTATGACTACCCCACAAAAGCAAAAAACCCCGGCCGCAGCCGGGGTTTTCGACGGAACGGCGGGGCCGCCGGCCTAGCCGTGGGAAGCGGTCACCGCCGTCCCCTCCTCGTCGCGCGGACGGCGCAGCTCATGGGCGAAAGCCGAGTTCCACGCGTCCAGGCCGCCGTGCAGCGGCCGCGCATAGCTGTAGCCGCGCGCATGCATGAGCTTGGCCATATGGGCGGCGGTCACGTCGTTGGGGCAGCTGCAATACACAATAATGTGGCGGTCTTTCGGCAGCGACGCGATGACGGCCAGCGGATCGCCGTTGGCCAGCAGCGCGCCCGGCACGGCCGGTTCCAGCATCTGCGCCGTCACGCTGCGCGCGTCCACCATCACGGGGGCATGGCCGTCCACCAGCAGCTGGCGCAGCTCGTCCACGGTGATGCGTTCCATCTGCACGGCTTGCTGGAAGCGCTTGCGCTCGACATATTTGTACAGGATGAACAGCGCCAGCAGCACGCCCAGCACGCTCAGCGCGGTGCCGCCCATGGTGGACAGGATGTCCAGCACGTCGTCTATGCTCTGGTGGAAATAGGCGCCGATGGCGATGCCGGTGCCGGACCAGATCAGCCCACCGGGCACGCTGAAGCCGAGGAAGCGCGGATACGAGGTGCCCATGGCGCCCGACATGGGCGGCGCGATGGTGTTAAAACCGGGAATGAATTTGGCCACCAGCAGCGATTTCGGCCCCCAGCGGCGGAAGTTGTCCTCGGTCTGGCTGACGCAGTAGTCCGGCGACAGCGAGATGCGGCACAGCAGCTTCAGGATGCGCTTGCCGTAGCGGCGCCCGGCGCGGAACCAGAAAAAGTCGCTCACAGAGCAGGCCAGCAAGGCGGCCGCCAGCACACCGGCCCAATGCAGTTCGCCGTTGGCGGCAAGCGCGCCCGACACGATCAGCAAGGGGAACGCAGGTATGGGCAGGCCCATCTGTTCGATCAGGACGACCGCGAACACGATGAAGACACCGTATTCCTGCAGCAATGAGAGTAAGTTGGCCATGGTGACGCTATCTTATCCGAATTAGCCGAAATCGTGACGCGGGATCGCTCCAAGCAGCGCTTTGGTGTAGGGATGGCGCGGATTGCGGTACAGCTCGTCCGAATCCGCCAGCTCCACGACCTCGCCCTGGTTCATCACCATCACCTGGTCTGAAATGTATTTCACCACCGACAAATCGTGCGAGATGAAGATATAGGACAAGCCGAACTCGTCCTGCAAATCCTGCAGCAGATTGAGCACCTGCGCCTGCACCGACACGTCCAGCGCCGACACCGACTCGTCGCAGACCAGGATTTCCGGCTTCATGGTCAGGCAGCGCGCAATGGCGATGCGCTGCCGCTGGCCGCCGGAAAACTCGTGCGGGTAGCGATGGAAGGCAAGTGCGGGCAAACCCACTTTTTCCAATAGCTGGTACGCGTTTTCCACACGTTCGCGCTCGTTGGCGCCGATATTGTGCAGCCGCATGGGCTCGAGCAGGATCTGGCCCACGGTGAAGCGCGGGTTCAGCGAGGCGTAGGGATTCTGGAAAATGATCTGGATGCGGCGCTTGTAGGCCATGTACTCGCTGGCCGGCATGGAGATCAGGTCCTTGCCCTCGAACATGGCGGTGCCGCCGGTGGCCTGGTGCAGGCGCAGCAGGGTCAGGCCGACCGTGGTCTTGCCGGAGCCGGACTCGCCCACCACGCCCAGGGTTTTACCGCGCGGCAGCTTGAACGACACGTCCTTGACCGCCTTGAACTCGCGCTTGCCGAACAGGCCCTCGCGCAGGAAGAAGCTCTTGCTGAGCTTGTCCACCACCAGCACGTGCTCGTCGTCCGGCGCGGTGCCGCGCGCGCGCTGGCGCAGTTCGATGCCGGCGCCGGCCTTGCCTTCCATATAGTCGTTAATGACGGGCAGGCGCCACGGGCGCGCGTCCAGCGACGGGCGGCAATGCAGCAGCGCGCGGGTGTAGCTGTCCTGCGGGTCGCCGAAGATCTGGCGCGTGGGGCCGGTTTCGCGCACCTCGCCGTGCCGCATGACGATCACATGGTCCGCGATTTCGCCCACCAGGCCCAGGTCGTGCGTGATGAACAGCACTGACATCTGGCGCTTCTTCTGCAGGCTGGCGATCAGCTCCATGATCTGTTTCTGGATGGTGACGTCCAGCGCCGTGGTGGGCTCGTCGGCGATCAGCAGTTGCGGCTCGCAGGCAATCGCCATGGCGATCATCACGCGCTGCTGCTGGCCGCCGGACATCTGGCTGGGATAGGCGTCGATCTTGCGTGCCGGGTCGGGAATGCCGACCTCGTCGAGCAGCGCCAGCGTGCGCGCCCGCGCCTCCTTCTTGTTCATGCCCATGTGCTGGCGCAGCACTTCGCCGATCTGGTAGCCCACCGTGAACACCGGGTTCAGCGAGGACATCGGTTCCTGGAAGATCATGGAGATGTCCTTGCCGCACATGCGGCGCCGCTCGGCGGTGCTCAGGCGCAGCACGTCCCGGCCCTGGAACAGGATGCTGCTGGCCGGGTCGATCAGGGTGGTGTCGGCCGGAAGCAGGCCCATCACCGCCAGCGAGCTGACCGATTTGCCGCTGCCCGATTCGCCCACCAGCGCCACGGTGCTGTTGCGCGGCACGGCGAAGCTGATGCCTTTCACGGCCTCGAAGGTGTTTTTCTTGTCGATGCGGAAGCGCACGCGCAGATCGCGCACTTCAAGCAGGTTGTGGTCGAGACTGTCCATTTACTTCACTTTCGGGTCGAGGGCGTCGCGCAGCGCGTCGGTGAACAGGGAAAAGGCGGTGACCAGCAGCGCCATCGCGGTGGCGGCCGCCGTCAGCTGCCACCATTTTCCGAGGATGAGCTCGTTCTGCGCCTCGTTCAGCATGGAGCCCCAGCTGACCACGCCCACCGGCACGCCGAAGCCGAGGAAGCTGAGAATGACTTCGGCCTTGATGAAGCCCACCACCAGGATGGACATCTGCACCAGCGCCACGTGGCTGACATTGGGGAAGATGTGCGAGAACATCTTGCGCCAGCTGGAGGCGCCGATGGCGTCGGCCGCCATCACGTATTCGCGCGCCTTGTGCTTGATGTATTCGGCGCGTATCAAACGGTAGGGGCCGGTCCAGCCGGTCAGGCCGAGGATGAGCACGATGGTCATCACGCCCTTTTGCTGCAGCACGGCGGCCACCGTCAAGATCATCAGGATGGACGGGATGGAGGTGAAGATGCTGTAGAACCAGTTGAAGAAGTCGTCCACCAGGCCGCCGTAGAAGCCGGACACGGCGCCGAACAAGGTGCCCAGGCCCACCGCCACCAGGGCCGCCACCAGGCCCACCACGATGGAGGTTTCCGCGCCTTTGATGGTTTTCTTGATGACGTCGTGGCCCCATTTGTCGCCGCCGAAAGGCAGGCTGGGGAGGCGCTCGGCGGCCGGGCCGGCGGCGCCGGGGAGCTGGGCGCGCAGGGCTTTCAGGTCGTCGGCCAGGGGGTCGGCGACGCCGTGCATGTCGACCTCGGGGGCGGGGGCGCCTTGCAGGGCTTGCAGGTCTTCGGCCAGGGGGTCGAATTCGTTGGGCGGTGGCGGAGCCTGGCGGGTTACGCCCGGGGGGCTAACCCGCCCTACGTCAGCAACGCCGGCGGCGAAGCTGGGGGGGGCGTAGTTGATGCCGACTTCTTCTTCCCAGTCGGAGACGATCAGGCCGCTGGCCGAGAGCACCAGCAGCAGCATGAAGGCGCCGACGATGGCCAGGGCCACCATGGCCACGCGGTCGGCGCGCAAACGGCGCCAGGCGAGCGCCCACAATCCGGGCGCGGCGTGTGTGTTCTGCATCTGTACTTCCTTATTTCAACTGTACGCGGGGGTCGACCGCCTGGTACAGCAGGTCGGTGAGCAGGTTGAACACCATGGTGGCGATGGCCACGTACACGGTGATGGCTTTGATCACGGGAAAGTCGCTGCGCTCCACCGCCAGGATCACTTCGCGCCCGATGCCGGGAATGCCGAAGAAGCGCTCCAGCAGGAAGGCGCCGATCAAGAGCGCGGGCAGGTTGGCCATGACGTGCGTGATGATGGGGATGGCGGCGTTGCGCAGCACGTGCACCCACATCACGCGCGCCTCGCCCAGCCCCTTGGCGCGCGCGGTGCGCACGTAATCCTGGTTGGCTTCGTCCAGCACGAAGCTGCGGTACAGCCGCAAGGTGGGCGCGATCGAGACCGCCAGGCCGATCAGGATGGGCAAGGTGGAATAGCGCAGCAGGTTGTCCCAGAAATTCTCGCCCCAGCCCTGCACCGGGAACAAGCCCATCTGGTAGGCGAAGCCGTACTGGAACACGATGATGTAGACCAGGATGGAAATCGACATGCCCACGGTGCAGGCTATCATCACGGCGCGGTCCAGCAGCGAGCCGCGCACGAAGGCGACGATCAGCGCCAGCGCAATGCCGATCAGCGTTTCCAGCAGCGTGAGCGGCACCAGCACCGTCAGCGACGGCCCCAGGCGCGTGGTGATGATGTTGGACACGGACTCGCCCGTGGCCCAGCTCTGGCCGAAGTCGAAGGTGGCGATCTGCTTCAGGAAGATGCCGAGCTGGACGTAGTAAGGCTGGTCCACGCCCAGCTGGCGCCGGATGTTGGCGATGCTTTCGGCGTTGGACATCTTGCCCGCCAAAATATAGGCCGGATCGCCGCCCACCCAGTTGAACAGCACGAACACCAGCAGCACCACGCCCAGCATGGTGGGCAGCATCTGCCACAGGCGGCGCAGAATATAGGCAAGCATCACTTCCTCTCAATATCGATATACGCCCATTCCTGGTGCAGGATGGGATGTTTCTTATAGCCCAGCACACTGCGCTGGGCCAGCATATTCCGGTAGCGCGCGTAGCCCATCATGGCGCCGCCGGTCGCTTCCAGGCGGCGCGCCATCTTGTGGTACAGCGCGTCGCGCCCGGCGCCGGCCGGCAGGCGCTTGCTGGTGGCGTACCAGGCGTCGTACTGCGCGTCTTGGTAGCAGCCGTTGTTGTTCTGGCCGATGTTGGGGCCGTAGAACAGCTGCATGAAATTATCGCCGTCCGGGTAGTCGGCTATCCACTGGTAATTGCGGGTCTGCAGCTTGCACAGCACCTCGGCCTTCAGGATGTCGGTGAAGATCATGCGCTCGTTCTCCAGGCGGATGCCGCCCAGCACCGGGTCGCGCATATTCCAGTAGAAATAGGTGATCTCGCGGTCGATCAGGCGCTTCCAGGAATAGACGTAGTCTGCCATGGTCAGCTCGCGCTGCCGGCCCTTGAAGGCCGGATCCGGGGTGAACAGCAGGCCGCGCTTCAGCCGTATCGTGTACGTCAGGTCGCGCGCCACGGCGGGATCGAAACTGGTTTCCGCGGCAGGCAGGATGTAGCGCAGCACTTTCACCGGCTCGGCCGATGACGCTGCTGCCGAGCTGAGCGCAAGGCCCAGCAGCAAAGCGGCCCGCCAGCGATGGACTGGTTTCATGCAGGTATATCCCAAGGTTATAGGAGCACCCGCTCCCCCACCATCATCCTTACCCCAGAAAAGCGCGCAAGAAAAAAATATGCTGCAACGCAATACCGAATCCGCACAAATGACTATCTTTCATAGATGAACGCAACGCAACATAGCCGTATTAACACCGCAAGAGGGTGTTGTTTTTACGCACTTAAAAATGTGCTTTTCATTGACAATTCCTGGTGGCCGGTGCTTTGATGCGAACCCTCTCCGAAAACAATATGTGATTTTTGGAGAGAATTGTTGGTGTGCAACTAATTCAAGCCTCCTGCCGACGCCGCATCCGGGATCTTCCCCTGCGGCGCCAGCAGCGCTATGCCTTATTGCGCCCAAACGATACTTTTCTTGGGAGTTGTTTGTAATGATGATGGAAACGGTTTTATCCCGCTCGGTGCGCCTGATCTTCTCGGGCAGCGTAGTGGCGGCGGGCCTGATGGCCCAACAGGCTTATGCACAAGACGCCAACATCCAGCGCGTGGAAATCACGGGCTCGAGCATCAAACGCGCGACCGCGGAAACCGCGTCGCCTATCCAGGTCCTGACCAGCGACGACATGATGAAGTCGGGCAAGGCCACCGTGGCCGAGTACCTGCAGACCCTGTCGGCCGACGGCGCCGGCTCCCTGCCTACCGGCTTCGGTTCCGGCTTCGCCGCTGGCGCCACCGGCATCTCCCTGCGCGGCCTGGGCGCGACCTCCACCCTGGTACTGCTGAACGGCCGCCGCATGGCGCCTTTCGCGCGCGCCGACGACGGCCAGAAGAGCTTCACCGACCTGTCCACCATCCCGATGCAGATCGTTGAGCGCATCGAAGTGCTGAAAGACGGCGCTTCCTCGCTGTACGGCGCCGACGCCATCGCCGGCGTGGTCAACATCATCCTGAAGAAGGACTTCGAAGGCCTGCAGATCAAGGGCGACACCGGCGCTTCGCGCTACTCGGACGCCAAGCAGAACAAGATCTCGGTCACCGCCGGCAAGGGCAACCTGGACGACGACAAGTACAACATCGTCTTCAACGCCGAATACAGCCACACCGACGGCCTGCAGGCTTCCGACCGCGGCAGCCGCGCCTGGATCGGCCACGGCGACATCCGCCCTTGGGGCTATGGCGTGGGCACCCAGTACGCTGGCGGCTACATCACCAACGGCGCTTCCTCGCCATCGCCTACCGGCGCCCTGCTGAACCCGAAAACCGGCCAGTACGTGTCGCTGCCGGGCTGCGCACAGTTCTCCAGCGTCACCCCGCAAGACCCGAACGGCGGCTGCCTGTGGCACCAGGACAAGTTCCGCTCGATGAATCCAGAGATCGAATCGATCAACCTGTACTCGCGCGGCACCTTCCAGATCAACGCCGACCACCAGGCCTTCTTTGAAGCCGGCTACTCGGAGCGCGACACTGCCTTCACCCTGACCCCGCCGTCGACCTCGTCGACCGTGGTGTTCCCGGGCCAGAACGGCGGCGCCAACCAGCTGATCAACTACGGCAACACCATCCTGATGGCTGCCAACCACCCGCAGAACCCGTACGGCGTGCCAGTGCGCGTGCGCTACTCGGCCTTCGACGTGGGCGCCAGCACCCGCAAGAACACCAACGAGTTCACCCGCTTCGTGGCCGGCCTGAAAGGCACCATCAAGGGCTGGGACTATGAAACCGGCTTCACCTTCTCGCAGTCCAAGCTGAACCTGGACTGGAGCAATATGCTCAACATGAAGGCGCTGCAGTCGGCCCTGGGCGACCCAAGCTCCAAGCTGTTCCCGTACTACATCGGCGCGCAGGCGAACAAGAACCCGGCCTCGCTGTACGCAGCCCTGGTGACCAACGCCACCTCCGACTCCAGCACCAAGCTGGTGATCGCCGACTTCAAGGCTAGCCGCGAACTGTGGGCACTGCCAGGCGGCAAGATGGGTCTGGCCATCGGCGGCGAACACCGCCGCGAAACGCTGAACAACCCATCCCTGTCCGGCACCTCGGACGGCTCCATCAACTCCAGCTACACCGCCGCGTTCGGCAAGAACAACGTGTCGGCCGTGTACGCCGAGGTACTGGCGCCGGTGCTGAAGACCGTGGAACTGACCGCAGCCCTGCGTTACGACCACTACGACCAGTTCAACTCGACCACCCCGAAACTGGGCGCGAAATGGACCCCGGCCAAGAACTTCGCAGTCCGCGGCACTTACACCGAAGGCTTCCGCGCACCTAGCGCGGCCGAGTCCAACGTGCTGAGTCAGGCAGTGGGCAGCGCCCCTGTGCGCGATCCTATCCGTTGCCCGGGCGGCACCCCGGCGGCCGGCGCTTCGCAGACCGACTGCTCGATCACCGTCAGCTCGATCAAGGTCGGCAACCCGAACCTGCAGCCTGAAGAGTCCAAGGGCTACACCCTGGGCATGGTCTGGGATCCGTTCGAAGGCAACAGCATTGCCGTGGACGCGTTCAAGATCAAGCGCAGCAACGAGATCAACCCGGTCTCCTACGCTGAAGCGGCGCAGTCGCCAACGGCCGTGCGCAACGACAACAACCTGAAGAACGCCGCCGGCCAGGTCATCCCTAACTCCGGCTCGCTGCTGGTGGTGTCGGGCGCCTACCGCAACTCGAGCTACACCGAAGTCACCGGCGTGGATCTGGACGTGAAACAGCGCCTGCGCCTGGGCGCATGGGGCAAAGCCGTCATCGGCCTGAACCTGACCCACATCTCGTCCTGGCTGCGCGCCGAGTCCGACACCGTGCAGTACCAGTTCGCTGGCACCCACGGCAACTGCGACACCTCGAACTGCGCCGGCACGCCGAAGAACAAGGCCACCCTGTCCGCTTCCTGGGACATCGGCGCCTGGAACTTCGCGTCCAACCTGAACTACCGCGACAGCATGAAGAACATCAAGTTTGAAGGCGACGTGTGCGCTTCCAAGTTTGCCGACGGCACCGTGGCCCCTAACGGCTGCAAACTGGCGTCCTTCACCACGCTGGACCTGTCGACCCGCTGGAACTTCAGCAAGAACCTGCAGCTGACCGCGTCCGTCGCCAACGTGCTGGACAAGATCGCTCCGCTGGATCCGCTGACCTACGGCGGCATGAGCTTCAACCCGATGGACGCTTCCGGCGCCATCGGCCGCTACTTCAAGGTCGGCGCAAACTACAGCTTCAAATAATTCATCATTTGAGGGCTTAGCCTGAAAAGGGCGGTGAGCGATCACCGCCCTTTTTGCATATAAGTGTCGCCAAAAACTAACGCATTTCCACGCAAGCGTTAAACCCGGCGGCGCCCCGAGCAACAAAGCTGCTACATCAAGTTACATGCCGTAGTCCGAATTTACTGGATGTTAGGGCTTGCCACAGCCATTTTCCCTGCCTGAACAACAACTATCGGTCCGCAAATAGGGGGATCACGTACATTGACAGCTGAACCCGGCTGATGATTTCATCGAACAATTGAGCAAATGCCTAGCCCTTTGCTCAACTGGAAACGGGAAAGTTGCGCACCAACTTGCCAGATGCAGGACGCTGCGCACATCCGTTCGAACATCTCAACAGTTGGAGGCTTTTAGTATGATGATGGAAACAGTTATGGCACGTTCCGTGCGCCTGATATTCTCGGGCAGCGTGGTTGCAGCAGGTCTGCTGGCAACGCCGGCGATGGCACAAGATGCCAACGCGAATGTCCAGCGCGTGGAAATTACCGGTTCGAGCATCAAGCGCGCTACCGCTGAGACGGCATCGCCGATCCAGCTGATCGGCCGCGAAGAGCTGCTGAAATCGGGCAAGGCGACCGTCGCCGAATACCTGCAGACCCTGACCGTGGACGGCGCCGGTTCGCTGCCTACCGGTTTCGGCAACGGTTTCGCCGCCGGCTCCACCGCCATCTCGCTGCGCGGCCTGGGCGCGACCTCCACCCTGGTACTGCTGAACGGCCGCCGCATGGCCCCGTTCGCCCGTGCCGACGACGGCCAGAAAAGCTTCACCGACCTGTCCACCGTGCCGATGCAAATCGTTGAGCGCATCGAGATCCTGAAGGACGGCGCCTCGTCGACCTACGGCGCGGACGCGATTGCCGGCGTGGTCAACATCATCCTGCGCAAGGACTTCGAAGGCCTGCAAGTAAAAGGCGACACCGGCACCTCGCGCTACAGCGACGCCAAGCAGAACAAGGCTTCCCTGTCCTTCGGCAAAGGCAACCTGGACAACGACAAGTACAACTTCGTGTTCAATGCCGAATACCAGCAGTCGGACAAGCTGAAAAACAGCGACCGCGGCGACCGCGGCCATATCGGCCACGGCGACCTGCGTCCTTACGGCTTCCCTATCGGCACCCAGTTTGCCAGCGGCTACATCAACGGCACCAACAACGCCACCGCCTCCCCGGTCGGCCTGCTGCGCGATCCGAAGACCACCAACTACGTCGCCCTGCCAGGCTGCTCGTCGCTGACCAGCGCCAGCCAGACCGGCGCCAACGGCGGCTGCGTCTGGTACGCCGACCAGTTCCGCGACATGCAGCCTGAGATCGAATCGATCAACCTGTACTCGCGCGGCACCTTCCAGATCAATGAAAACACCCAGGCTTACGTGGAAGCGGGCTACTCCAAGCGCGACACCTCGTTCACCCTGGTGCCGCCATCGGTCACCCCGACCGTGGCCTTCCCGCCGAACGCCGCCAACCCGCTGGGCTTCATCAACTACGGCAACCTGAACATCATGTCGGCCGCGCACCCGCAGAATCCTTACGGCGCGCCTATCCGCATCCGCTACACCGCGTTTGACGTCGGCCCAAGCACCCGCTCGGCCAACAACGAATTCAACCGCCTGGTCATCGGCGTCAAGGGTTCGGCCATGGGCTGGGACTACGACACCGGCTTCACCCACTCCGAGTCCAAGCTGCACCTGGACTACAGCAATATGCTGAACATGAAAGTGGTGGCGGCCGCCCTGGGCGATCCAACCTCGAAGTACTTCCCGTACTACATCGGCGCACAGGCCAACAAGAACCCGGCCTCGCTGTACGCAGCCATGGTGACCAACGCCACCTCCGATTCGACCACCAAGCTGAACGTGATCGACTTCAAGGCCTCGCGCGAGCTGTGGGCTCTGCCGGGCGGCAATATGGGGCTGGCAGTCGGCGCCGAGCACCGCCAGGAAAAACTGTCGAATCCTTCGCTGAAGGGTTCGGAAGACGGCTCGATCAACTCCAGCTACGTGGCAGCATTCGGCGACACCAAGGTGTCGGCGATCTACGCCGAGGTACTGGCGCCGGTGATCAAGAACGTCGAACTGAGCGCAGCCTTCCGCTACGACAAATACGACAACTTCAACTCCACCACGCCGAAGGTTGGCGCCAAGTGGACCCCGGTCAAGTCCTTCGCACTGCGCGGCACTTACACCGAAGGCTTCCGTGCACCAGGCGCGGCTGAAGGCTCGAAAGCATCGCAATCGACCGGCACCTCGACCGTGGCCGATCCGATCCGTTGCCCAGGCGGTAAAGTACCAGCCGCCGGCGGCGCCACCTCGACCGACTGCGGCATTCCTGTCGCCGCCGTGAAAGTGGGCGATCCTAACCTGCAACCAGAAACCTCCAAGGGCTACACCCTGGGCGTGGTATGGGACGTGCTGGCCGACACCGGCATCACCCTGGACGGCTGGAAGATCAAGCGCTCCAACGAGATCAACCCGCTGCCGTACAACGAAGCGGCCGCCCTGCCGACCGCAGTTCGCAACGACAACAACCTGGTCGTGAACGGCGTCGTGATCCCGAACTCGGGCACGCTGGTGCTGACCCAGGCCCCATACCGCAATTCGAGCTTCACCGAAATCAGCGGCGTGGACCTGGACATCAAGCAGCGCCTGCGCCTGGGCGCCTACGGCAAAGCCCAGCTGGGCCTGACCTGGACCCACGTGGCTTCGTGGAAGCGTCACGAGTCCGCCACCACCGTGTACCAGTTCGCTGGCACCCACGGCAACTGCGACACCTCGAACTGCGCCGGTACGCCTAAGGACAAGATCAACCTGACCGGCACCTGGGATATCGGCGACTGGAACTTCAACGGCATCGTGAACTACCGCGCCAAGATGAAGAACATCCTGTTCGAAGGCAATCCTTGCGCCTCCAACCTGGCCAACGGCCAGCCAGGCACCACCGACTGCCAGATCGCCTCGTTCACCACGCTGGACCTGTCGACCCGCTACAACTTCAGCAAACAGCTGACCTTGTTCGCGTCGATGAACAACGTGCTCGACAAGATCGCACCGCTGGATCCGCTGACCTACGGCGGCCTGAGCTACAACCCGATGGACGCGACCGGCGCCATCGGCCGCTACGTCAAAGTGGGCCTGAACTACAAATTCTTCTAATCGCCTGATTAGCTGAATCTGCCCGAGGGGCGGTGCGCAAGCACCGCCCCTTTTTCTTTTGACAAGCCTAGACAACTCACTTGCCAAAACCGTATCGAGTTGGCAGAAATACGTCGATTTTGACGAAAAACCCGAACAAAAATTGACAAGCCTGCGCAATCGGTGGTTTCATATCGCCCCTGTGATTTTTCGTGAGAATTACAGGGACCTGCAAAAACAGCAAGTTGACGTTCCCCCTATCGCATCAAGAGAAAGCTACAAAGCAATGATCAAAGAAACAGTATTGTCGCGCTCGCTGCGCGTCATGTTCGCGGGCGGCCTGGCACTGGGCATGCACGCAGCCAGCGCCCAGGACGCGGCGCCGGACGCCGCCATGCAGCGCGTGGAAATCACCGGCTCCAGCATCAAGCGCATCGCGGCGGAATCGTCGCTGCCGGTGCAGTCCTTCAGCCAGAAAGACATCAAGAAGTCCGGCGTGACCACGGTCACCGACTTCATCCAGCAACTGCCCGCCATGCAGGGCTTCTCCGTGGCGGCCGACTCGGTCGGCGGCGGCGGCGGCGGCGTGACCACCGCCTCCATCCACGACATCGGCGCGGCCTACACCCTGGTGCTGCTGAACGGCCGCCGCGTGGCGCCGTCCAACTCCGGCACCACCATCGACCTGAATTCGATCCCGCTGTCGGCCATCGAGCGCGTGGAAGTGCTGACCGACGGCGCCTCGGCCCTGTACGGCGCCGACGCGATCGCCGGCGTGGTCAACTTCATCCTGAAAAAAGGCGCCTCCCCGTGGGAAGTGAACGCCAAGTACAACAGCCCCCAGAAATCCGGCGGCAAGAGCAACTCCATCAGCATCAGCAAGGGCTTCGGCGACTACGAGGACGACGGCTACAGCGTGTTCGTCTCGGCCAGCCATGACGAGCAGAAGCAGCTGAAAGCCTCGCAGCGCGACTTCGCGCGCACAGGCATCGTCAACTTCACCGACCCGAAAACCGGCAAGGCCCTGCAGTTCATCAACGGTTCCTCGCGCGCGCTGCCAGCCAACGCCGCCGTCAGCTACAAGAGCAGCGAAATCGATCCGGTCACCGGCCAGCCTATCGTCAAGAATGTCAACCTGAACCCATACGCGCTGTCGCACGGCGGCAAGTGCGCCACCAGCAACCTGGACTTCTACGCCGACGGCCAGTGCTACTACGATTCGCCGTCCACCATCGAGATCAACCCTGAATCGCAGCGCGACTCCATCTTCAGCTCGGGCAGCCTGAAGCTGGGCAACACCGGCTTCAAGGGCTTCTTCGACTTCGCCTACACCGAAGCAAAAATCGTCGCCAGCATCGCCCCTTACCCGGCCGACTTCAGCATCACCAAGGGCTCGGCCCTGTACAACAAGTACATCCAGCCTTACCTGACGCCGGAACAGAAAGCCGGCGCCACCTCGGTGGTGGCCAAGTACCGCCTGTATGAAATGGGCAACCGCACCTACGATTACGGCACCAAGGCCACCCACCTGGTGGCGGGCGTGGACGGCCAGGCATTCGGCTGGGACATCAACTCGGCGGTGACCTACTCGAAGAACAAGCAGACCCAGAAATACGTGGGCGGCTTCCCCCTGGCAGACAAGTTCCAGGCCGCGCTGGACGCCGGCACCATCGATCCCTTCGGCTACGCCCAGGGCGAGATGCCAGCCTCCATGCGCAGCGCGCTGCTGGACACCGGCTTCAGCGGCACCTACAACACGCAGACCGTGGAAATGAAGGGCATCGATGCGCGCGCCTCGCGCGAAGTGTTCAAGCTGGCCGGCGGCAGCGCCCAGCTGGGCGTGGGCGCGGACTTCCGCAACACCGCCTTCCGCATCGACCAGGCCGACGTGGCCAAGCAGGCGCAAATCCTGTTCGACAACGCCCAGGTGGACAGCAACTACGAGCGCAACAACGCCGGCGCCTACGCCGAGCTGATGATGCCGATCACCAGGAAGCTGGAAGCGACCGCCTCGGTGCGCTACGACCAGATCGGCGCCATCGACAACAACCTGACCGGCAAGGAAGTGGGCAGCAAGGAAAACGCCGCCACCTGGAAGGTCAGCACCAAGTACGCGGCCGCCAAGAACCTGATGCTGCGCGCAGCGGCAGGCACCGGCTTCCGCGCCGCCAGCATGACCGAGATCGCCGGTCCGCTGGAAGACTGGGGCGTCACCGGCGGCAACTACCAGTGCCCGCTGACCGCCGCCAACGGCATGGGCAGCCACCCGCTGGCCTCCTACTGCAACGGCGTGCAGCGCCAGCAGTTTGAAGCCTTCCAGGGCGGCAATCCGGACCTGAAGCCGGAGAAGTCCAAGCAGTGGAGCGTGGGCTTTGTGTTCGAGCCTATCGACAGCCTGTCGATGGCGATCGACCTGTGGAATGTGGAAATCCGCGACCAGGTGACCGCCGTGTCCGAAGGCCTGATCTTTAAATACCCGGCCAAGTACGCCTCGCTGTTCACCACCAAGCACATCGGTTCGACCGGCGAGGACGTGCTGGCCATCAAGCTGCTGCCAATCAACATCGGCAAGGTGGAAAACCAGGGCGTCGACTACGACTTCACCCACAAGATGAAGCTGTTCGACGGCAAGCTGACCAGCCGCCTGGCCGGCACCTGGCTGCTCAAGTCGCGCTACACCACCCCGGGCACCGACGACCAGTGGGAAACCAGCCTGAACCGCTACGGCTCGAACGACAAGGTCAGCTTCCGCCACGTGGTGCGCGCCACCACCTCGCTGGAGACCGCCAAGTTCACCCACACGCTGGCCGCCAACTACCGCAACGGCTACAAGGACAAGCCGCAGTCGGAAGACGACTGCGCCGTCATCGTGGCCGGTTCGCCGGGCGCCTGCTACGGCATCACGCTGGACGTGCCGAGCTACACCACCTTCGACCTGCAGTCGGCCTACCGTCCGCTGAAGAACGTGGAGCTGACCGCCGGCATCATCAACCTGTTCGACCGCAATCCGCCGTTCACGCTGCGCAACACCGGTTCGCACCAGGTTGGCTACAACCCGTCCTACTCGAGCGCCCTGGGCCGCCAGTTCTACCTCAGCGGCTCGTACAAGTTCTGATGGGATCTGACGCCACGGCGTTGATGTAAGCACGAAAAGGCGCTGAGCAATCAGCGCCTTTTTTGATTTTACTCAACAGTTTCATTGCGGCGACCGCGCACACTGCCCTTTCCATAACAGAGGGAGCGCAGTCCATGATGAGAAAAACAGCAATCGCCCACGCGGCGCGCCTGGCGTGCACGCTGGGCCTGGGGGCGGTATCCGCCTGGTCCCATGCGCAGGAGGCCGCACAGCAGGCAGCGCAGCCCATGCCGCGCGTGGAAGTGACCGGCTCGTCGATCAAGCGCCTGGTGTCGGAGACGGCCAATCCGCTGACCGTGTTCAAGGCCGAGGACTTCGTCAAGCAGGGCCTGACCACGGCCCAGGAGGTGCTGGACCGCATCCCCTCCAACAGCTCCAGCTTCAGCTCCGGCAACGTGGTGGGCGGCAACAGCTCCGGCCTGCCCACCGGCGGCCAGTCCAGCGCCGACCTGCGCGGCCTGGGCAGCGACAAGACCCTGGTGCTACTGAACGGCCGCCGCATCGCCAACCATCCCTACGACGGCGCCAGCGTCGACCTCAACATCATTCCGGTCAGCGCGCTGGAGCGGGTGGAAGTGCTGCGCGACGGCGCCTCGGCCATCTACGGCACCGACGCCATCGGCGGCGTCATCAACTTCATCACCCGGCGCTCGGTGCAGACCACCACCATCAGCGCCGAGGCCCTGCTGCCGCGCGCGCCCGGCGCCGACGAGCAGCGCGTCAACCTGTCCTCCGGCTTCGGCAACCTGGACCAGGACGGCTACAATGTGTTCGGCGTGTTCGACTGGCACAAGCTCGACATCCTGACCTCGCAGCAGCGCGCCTTCTCGCAGACCGGGGTGATTCCCTCGCGCGGCCTGAACCTGACCTCGGGCACCACCTTCCCCGGCAACTTCTTCGATCCGGGTTCCAACGTCACCGGCAATCCGGGCCGCGCGGCCGGCTGCGACCAGCCCTATTCCCTGCCCATCGGCGGCGGCGGCACCTGCCGCCAGGACTACACCCGCCTGATCGACGACCTGCCGGCGCGGAAGCAGACCGCCTTCTTCGGCAAGGCCAGCTTCAAGATCAACAACGAGCACCAGGCCAGCATCGAATACCTGCACGCCGAGAACGACGTGCTGTCGCACACCGCGCCGCCGCCGCAGACCGGGCTGATACTGCCCAGGACCAGCAAATACTACCCGGGCAATCCGGGCGGCGGCGTGCCCGCCATGCCCGGCCTGTCCGGCCAGCCGCTGTCGGTCAACTGGCGCCCCACCGAGGCCGGCCAGCGCGAGATCAACTCGCTGGGCGCGGCGGACCGCCTCAGCATAGGCGCCGAGGGCCTGCTGCGCGGCTGGGAGTACAAGACCGGCTTCACGCTGTCGGAGAGCCGCTCGGCCGAATGGTTCACCGGCGGCTATGTGCGCGACGAATCGTTCGCGGCCGGCGTGTTCAACGGCATCCTCAATCCCTTCGGCCTGCAGGACGCGGCCGGCAAGGCCTACCTGGCCAGCACCGCGCTGCGCGGCAAGGTGCAGAACGGCAAAACCCGCAACACCGGCATCGACTTCAAGGCCAGCCGCGAGCTGTGGGAGCTGGCCGGCGGCAAGGCCGCCGTGGCCGTCGGCGGCGAGCTGCGCCGCGAGGAGGCGGACTTCTTCGTCAACCGCGACATCGCCGGCCAGGCCGCCAGCTCCGGCCTGTCCGGTTCGCAGTCCACGGCCGGCTCGCGCACCATCAAGGCCGTGTTCGGCGAGCTGAGTTTGCCGTTGGTCAAGGACCTGGACTTGCAGTTCGCCGCCCGCTTCGACGACTACAGCGACGCCGGCAACACCACCAACCCGAAGCTGGGCCTGCGCTACCAGCCCGGCAAGCAGGTGCTGCTGCGCGGCTCGGCCTCGACCGGCTTCCGCGCCCCCACGCTGTTCGAGAAGAACGCGCCGCGCTCCAGGAACGACACCAACAACACCTACAACGATCCGGTGCTGTGCCCCGGCGGCGTGCCGTCCTCCAACCCCGTCACCAACCCGCTGCGCGACTGCGACCTGCAGCAGTTCAAGCTGCAGGGCGGCAATCCGGACCTGAACCCGGAGAAGTCGCGCACCTTCGCGGCCGGCATCGTCCTCGAGCCCGTGCCGCAGGCCACGCTGGCGCTGGACTATTGGACCATCAAGCTCAAGGACAAGATCAATGCCCTGCCGGAGGAAGTCATCTACGGCAACTACGCCAAGTACAAGGACCGCTTCCTGCGCAACCCGGACGGTTCGCCGCTGGCCATCCTGGACCTGAAGGAGAACCTGGGCCGCGTCAACACCGACGGCGTGGACGTGTCGCTGACGCTGCGCTCGGGCGCCACCGCCTACGGCAACCTCACCTTCTCGCTGGACGGCACCTACGTCCACCAATACGAATACCAGGATGAGCGCGACGGCCCCTACACGCAGAACGTGGGCCGCTACGCCGCCAACAACCCGGTGTTCCGCTGGAAGCACAACGCGGCGCTGAACTGGCGCCTGGGCGTGTGGAGCGCCACCTTGGCGCAGTCCTTCAAGAGCGGCTACCAGGACCAGAACCTGGACATCGCGCCGCAGTTCCTCAACCACGTGCCGTCCTACAGCCTGTGGAACCTGACCGCCAGCTACAGCGGCATCGCTGGCCTGACGCTGACGGCCGGCGTGAAGAACCTGCTGGACAAGGAACCGCCCTTCTCCAACCAGGGCACGCTGTTCCAGAAAGGCTACGACCCACGCTACACCGACGCCGTGGGCCGCGCCCTCTATCTGCGCGGCAGCTACGCCTTCTGACGCCACGCCGCCGGCCCCGGCCGGCGGCTTCCCCTAGGCCGCATGTATCATTTTGTAGCAAAAAAGTGACATCCGCACATCTTCGTTACATTATTTACTATTTGCCAAAACCGTCAAACTACCACCTTTCTGCATAGTGACCATTTTTTACAATGATCACGTCATTACAAACACATACTGCGAAATTTCCACCTTTTAGCGTCTAAAGCCGAAAATCCGGCCGAATTATGACTGTTCAACAGACATACCGAAAAACTGGAAAATCACCAAAAACCACTAATTATTCACATTGACACGGTCTTGTCTGGATGATTACATGGACTAATGGCAAATCTTTGCCATCTATCAACGCACGTCAATACGGCCGCAGACGCCGTTTCAACAAATCTTGGGAGTAGTTAAATGATGCAAGAAACAATTTTGTCCCGTTCGGTACGCCTGATCTGCGCCGGTGGCCTGGTGCTGGGCATGCATGCCGCCCAGGCGCAATCGACGCCGGAAACTATCCAGCGCGTTGAAATCACCGGTTCCTCGCTGAAACGCGTCGACGCCGAAACCGCCCTGCCCGTGCAGGTCATGTCCAAGGCAGAAATCGCCCGCACCGGCGCGACCAGCACGCAAGAACTGCTGACCTCGATCTCCGCCCTGTCCTCCTCCGGTTCGACCCAGAACTCGACCGGCGCCGGCAGCTCCACCTACGGCCTGTCCTCGATCTCGCTGCGCGGCCTGGGCGCCGAGCGCACCCTGGTGCTGGTGAACGGCCGCCGCCTGGCCGCCTTCGCCGGCGGCGGCGGCGCCTCCGTCAACGTCAACGTGATTCCGCTGGCCGCCATCGAACGCGTCGAAGTGCTGAAAGACGGCGCTTCGGGCGTGTACGGTTCGGACGCCGTGGCCGGCGTAGTCAACTTTATCCTGTCCAAGTCCTTCAAGGGCGTGGAAGTGACCGGCGGCTACGGCTCGCCAACCGAAGGCGGCGGCGGCCAGAACTCGAAAGCGTCCATCACCGGCGGCCTGGGCGACCTGAGCACCGACGGCTACTCCGTCGTGGTGTCGGCTTCGTACGAAAAAGAAAAACTGCTGAAAGCGACCGACCGCTCCTACTCGGCCACCGGCAACAACCTGCCTTACTACGCTTCCGGCGCGACCGGCCAGGGCAACATCGAAGGCGCGATTGTTCCAGGCGCCTACCCGAACGACCGTCTGCCAGGCTTCGGCAATGCGCCAGGCACCGGCTACGGCAATCCGCTGGCCGACCAGGGCAAGTGCGATTCCATCCTGATGTACAAGAACGCGACCAACACCTCCAAGGGCACGCCATATTGCGCCTTCGACAGCGCCGCGTTCGTGGGCCTGATTCCACAGCGCGAACTGAAAAACCTGACCGCCAATGGCGCCTTCAAGATCAACGCCGACCACGAGCTGTTCGCCGACGCGCTGTATTCGGAGTCCACCGTCACCCAGAGCTTCCAGGGCAGCCCGGTGCGCCGCTCCTTCCTGGAAACCGACGGCGAGTTCGCCAAGCAAAAAGTGCATCCAGCGCTGCTGCTGTACCCAAGCAATCCGGTGTACCAGTCGATCGCCGTGCCTTACCTGACCAAATACGGCAGCATCAAGGGCAACGAAAACTTCCTGACCCTGATCGGCAAGCCGCTGGCCATCACCAGCCGCGTGTTTGACTTCGGCAACCGCACCAGCGTCGACGAAGCCAAGCAGTCGCGCTTCGTCATCGGTTCGCGCGGCCAGGTATGGGGCCAGGACTACGAAGTGGCTGTCGCCAGCAACGAAAGCAAGATCCACGGCACCGTGCCGGCCGGCTACTTCTCGCAGGTCGCTTACGCCAAGATCATCAACGATCCGGCCAACAACTGGAACCCATGGGCGCCAGGCGCGGTCCAGACCGGCGCACTGGCCGAGAAGCTGAAATCGGCCCAGTACGCGGGCGACACCCTGGTGGGCAAATCGAAGAGCGACACCTTCGACGCCAAGATCTCGGGCGAGCTGCCGCAGTTCGCCGGCCTGACCGCGCAGTACGCGGTTGGCGCCCAGTCGCGCAAGGACAAGTTCCACACCAGCCCAAGCGCGGCACTGGAAACCGGCGACATCGCCGGCCTGGGCGGCAGCGTGCCACCAGTCAACAAGTCGCGCACCATCAACTCGGTGTTCGCAGAAGGCGGCGTGCCGCTGACCAAGACCCTGGACCTGGGCGTGGCGCTGCGCCGCGACGACTACAACGACGTCGGTGGCACCAACAACTACAAGGTGAACGGCCGCTGGCAGCCGCTGAAGTCGGTGCTGATCCGCGCCTCGGCCGGTTCGGGCTTCCGCGCCCCGACGCTGACCGATCTGTGGCAGCCGCAAACCACCGGCACTTCGGAGACCTTCAACGATCCGAAGACCGGCCAGTCGCAGCTGCAGGTGAACGCCGTGTCCGGCGGCAATCCGAATCTGAAGCCTGAAGAATCGAAGCAGCGTTCGGTCGGCATCGTGCTGTCGCCAGCCGACAACTTCACCTTCGGCGTGGACTGGTTCAAGATCAAGGTGTCCGACATCCTGGCCACGCCGTCGGCGCAGGAAGTGGTATCGGGCTTCCGCCGCGGCGACTCCGCCTACGCCAACCTGGTGAAACTGGCCGGCAACGACGTCGACCTGATCTACACCACGCTGGCCAACACCGGCAACGCCAACGTAGAAGGCCTGGACGTGTTCGCGCAGTTCCGCCAGAACACCGCCTACGGCCGCTTCGACATGACCATGAACGGCACCTACATGGACAAGTTCGACCAGACCAGCCCTGGCGGCACGATCTCGCACAAGGTCGGCACGCTGGTGGACCAGAATGGCGACCCGGTACTGGGCGCGCAGAACGGCGGCGTGGTCCTGCGCTGGAAGCACGCGCTGAGCGCAGGCTGGAGCCAGGGTCCGCTGTCGGCTACCCTGACCCAGAACTTCGCATCCAGCTATGAAACCGGCTTCCGCCAAGGCGACGGCCAGCGCAACTTCATCGGCGCCATGGCCACCTACGACGCCAACGTCACCTGGAAAGCCTGGAAATCGCTGGTGCTGAGCGCAGGCGTGCGCAACCTGTTCGACAAGCAGCCTGGCGTGTTCGTGCCAGTGTCGAACCAGTTCCAGGCCGGCTACGACATCAACCAATACGACCCACGCGGCCGCTTTGTGTACGTGTCCGCAGGCTACACCTTCAAGTAATCTGCGCAACATGAAAAAAGCCCGCTTCGTGCGGGCTTTTTTTTTAGCGCTTCAGTCAGTCCACATTGTGCAGGCGGCGCTGGCGCACGGCGGCGGCCAGGCCTTCCAGCACCTGCACGCTGCTGTCCCAGTCTATGCAGCCGTCGGTGATGGACTGGCCATAGGTCAGCTCCTTGCCCGGCACCAGGTCCTGGCGGCCTGCCACCAGGTGCGACTCCACCATCACGCCGACGATGCGCGCGTCGCCGCCGGCGATCTGGCCGGCGATGTCGGCGCACACCGGGATCTGGTTCTCCGGCTTTTTCGAGCTGTTGGCGTGCGAGGCGTCTATCATCAGGCGCGCCGCCAGGCCTTGCGCGGCGATGGCCTTGCAAGCCTCGTCCACGCTGGCCGCGTCGTAGTTCGGCGCCTTGCCGCCGCGCAGGATGATGTGGCAGTCCTCGTTGCCGTTGGTCGACACGATGGCCGAGTGGCCGCCCTTGGTCACCGACAGGAAGTGGTGCGGCTGCGAGGCGGCCTTGATGGCCTCGACGGCGATCTTGACGTTGCCGTCGGTGCCGTTCTTGAAGCCCACCGGGCAGGACAGGCCGGAGGCCAGCTCGCGGTGCACCTGCGACTCGGTGGTGCGGGCGCCGATCGCGCCCCAGCTGATCAGGTCGGCGATGTACTGCGGGCTGATCACGTCCAGGTATTCGGTGCCGGCCGGCAGGCCCAGCTCGTTGATGTCGCGCAGCAGCTCGCGCGCCATGCGCAGGCCGTCGTTGATGCGGAAGCTGTTGTCCATGTAGGGGTCGTTGATCATGCCCTTCCAGCCCACGGTGGTGCGCGGCTTCTCGAAGTACACCCGCATCACGATCTCCAGGTCCGCGCCCAGCTTCTCGCGCAGCGGCGCCAGGCGGCGCGCGTATTCCATGGCCGCTTTCGGGTCATGGATGGAGCACGGGCCGATCACCACCATCAGGCGGTCGTCCTGGCCGTGCAGGATGCGGTGCAGCGCCACGCGCGCATTGGCGGCAGTGGCGCTGGCGGCCTCGGTGCAGGCGAACTCGCGGATCAGGTGCGAGGGGGGGACCAGTTCCTTCATTTCGCGGATGCGCAGGTCGTCGGTGCGTTGCATGGTATCTCCTGAAGTCTAAGGCTGAAAATCGTGGGCTAAAAAAAAACCGCCATCGCTGGCGGTTTGTCTGGGTCTGCTGGGATCTCGTTTTTGCTGCTACGTGAACCGGCCGCTACTCCACCGCCTTTGGGTTGGAATTGCTAAAGTAAAAATGGCCGGTAAAGAAAACGCAGAAGTGCATGGATGAAATCCTAAAAGGTTGCAACGACTATAGCAACAATTTGCAAGCTTTGGCAAGCAGTTTCCTTGATCCAGATCAGCACCCCCTCGCCCAAAGAAGGCAAGACTGCACAATCCTGCTTACCTTATGGAGAATGCAATGAAGAAACTGATCTTGCCCGGCCTGCTCAGTGTGCTGGGCCAGGCTTACGCGCAGGAAGCCGCCCAGCAGCCCATGCAGCGGGTGGAAATCACCGGCTCCAACATCCGCCGCGCCCAGGCCGAAACCGCCTCGCCGGTCCAGACGCTGAGCCGGGCCGATATCGAAAAATCCGGCAAGACCACGGTGGCCGAGCTGATGCAGACGCTGGCGGTGGACAACCAGGGCTCGGTGCCGATGACCTTCGGCGGCGGCTTCGCCTCGGGCGCGTCCGGCATCTCGCTGCGCGGCCTGGGCGCGGCCTCCACCCTGGTGCTGATCAACGGCCGCCGCGTGGCGCCCTACGGCCTGGCCGACGACGGCCAGAAAGTGTTCGCCGACCTGAACGTGATCCCGTCCGAAGCCATCGAACGGGTGGAAATCCTGAAGGACGGCGCCTCCGCCATCTACGGCTCGGACGCCATCGCCGGCGTGGTCAACGTGATACTGCGGCGCGACTTCCAGGGCACCACGGTGCGCGCCAGCCAGGGCGTGTCCGAAGAGCGCGACGGCCACGACACGCGCCTGGCCATTACCCACGGCATCGGCAGCCTGGATAGCGACCGCTACAACTTCATGGCCAGCCTGGAATACGGCCGCAAAGGCGCGGTCGCCAACAGCGCGCGCAGCGGCCGCCGCTACATCGGCCGCAGCGACCTGCGCGACTACGGCTTCTCGGCCCAGGAAACGCTGGGCGGCACCGGCGCCATCATCAGCAACAACAACGCCGGCAGCGCGGTCAACGGCAATGTGCGCAATCCCGACACGCTGGACTACTACAGCCGCGGCAACCCGGCCGGCGCCGGCTTCACGCGCTTCTTCCCCGGCGCCGCCTGCGCCAACTTCACGCGCCACCCGCAAGGCGACCCCGGCGGCGGCTGCCTGATCGACGCGCAGCAGCAATACAGTGAAATCCAGCCCGAGCAGGAAACCGCCAACGCCTTCGCGCGCCTGAGCTACCAACTCAGTCCGGGCTGGCTGGCGTACAGCGAGCTGAACTTCTATCACAGCAATTCCACCGCCACCACCACGCCGTCCACCGTCAGCGCCTCGGTCGGCTACCCGGGCGGCCCGGTCAGCAACGCCGCCGTGCAGCTGGGCGCGGCCCATCCGGACAATCCCTACTTCGGCCGCGCCGCGCGGCTGCGCTACCTGGCGGCCGACGCCGGCCCGCGCGTGAGCCACGTGGGCTCGGACTTCACGCGCTTCGTGGCCGGCGCCAAGGGCAACTGGCAGCAGTGGGACATCGACGCCGCCTGGCTGTTCTCGCAAAACGAAGTGAGCAACACCCGCACCGGCTATCTGCAGCGCGACGTGGCCTTCGCCCTGCTCGACCCCAGCCCGGCCAATGTGGCGGCGGCGCGCGCGCGCAGCGCCGCCTACGCCGCGCTGCCGGCCGGCAGCTACTGGCGCATCGGCGAGAACGCCGGCCTGAATTCGGCCGCGCTGTACGGCGCGCTCTCGCCCACCATCGCCAACGACGCCGCCACCCGCATCAACCAGCTCGACGTGAAAGCCAGCCGCGAATTCGGCCAGCTGCCCGGCGGCGCGCTGGGCATGGCGGTGGGCGCCGAATACCGGCGCGAATCGACCGAGCTGGCGCCCACCCAGGGCACGGAGATCGGCAACATCATCGGCCTGGGCTACTCGGCCTACAAGGGCAAGCGCAAGGCCAGCGCCGTGTACGCCGAGCTGCTGGCGCCGCTGCACAAGACGCTGGAGGCCTCGGCCGCGCTGCGCTACGACCATTTCTCCGACGTCGGCAATTCCTACACGCCGAAAGCGGGCCTGAAATGGACGCCGGTCAAGGAATTCGCGCTGCGCGGCACCTTCGCGCGCGGTTTCCGCGCCCCCAGCGCGGCCGAGAACGGCGTGGGCGGCCTGGCCGCCTTCTCCACCGCGGAGGACCCGGCGCGCTGCGCCTTGGGCGTGCAGGTGGCCTGCAACCCGGCCTCCATCGCCATCATCACCTCGCCCAACCCGGCGCTGGCGCCGGAGCGCTCGAAGAGCTACAGCGCCGGCGTGGTGTGGGATCCGCTGCCGCGCACCAGCGTGTCGCTGGACTTCTGGCAGATCAAGCGCAAGAACGAGATCAACCAGGAACAGACCGACGCGGCCATCGCGGCCGGCCATATCGCGCGCGACCCGTCCACCGCCGTCCTGCCGGGCGATCCGGGCGCCATCACGGCGGTGCTGGCGCGCTACGTCAACTCCAGCAACACCAAGGTGCGCGGGGCCGACCTGGACCTGCGCAAGACCTTCGGCATGGGCAGCTGGGGCACGCTGTCGGCGGACGCCAAGTGGACGCACCTGTTCAAATGGCTGCGCACGGAGACCGACGGTTCGCAGCGCGACTTCGCCGGCACGCACGGCAATTGCGACGTGACCAACTGCATCGGTACGCCGGACGACAGGGTGAACCTGAGCGCCACCTGGGAGCGCGACGCCTTGCGCCTGACGGCCAGCGCCAACTACCGGGGCAAGCTGGACAACACGCTGTTCAAGAACGACCCGGACGGCTGCGCCACCCACTTTGCCGACGGCACGGACGCGCCGCGCGGCTGCAAGCTGGCGTCGTTCACCACGGTGGACCTGACGGCGCGCTGGAGGGTCAGCGAGAAGATGGAAGTGACGGCGTCGGTGCAGAATCTGTTCGACAAGATTGCGCCGCTGGACCCGCTCACCTATGGCGCGGTGTCGTACAACCCGCTGGACTATAGCGGCGCGCTGGGGCGCTACTTCAATGTGGGGATGCGCTACAAGTTCTGATGGCGGTGGCGGGTTACGGCGTCCCGCCTAACCCGCCCTACGCCGGAAAATGCCTACGAATGCCGGCAATTCCGTAGGGCGGGTTAGAACCGCAGGTTCGTAACCCGCCAAGCGCGGCTTAAGCGGTGCCGCCAACGGTCACGCCGTCGAGGCGCAAGGTCGGCTGGCCCACGCCCACCGGCACGCTCTGGCCTTCCTTGCCGCACACGCCCACGCCCGAATCGAGCTTCATGTCGTTGCCTATCATGGACACGCGGTTGAGCACGTCCGGACCGTTGCCGATCAGCGTGGCGCCCTTGACCGGATAGGTGATCTTGCCGTCCTCGATCATATAGGCTTCGCTGGCCGAGAACACGAACTTGCCGTTCGTGATGTCGACCTGGCCGCCGCCGAAATTGACCGCGTACAGGCCGTTCTTGACCGAAGCCAGGATCTCGCCCGGGTCCTTGTCGCCGCCCAGCATATAGGTGTTGGTCATGCGCGGCATCGGCAGGTGGGCGAACGATTCGCGGCGCGCGTTGCCGGTCACGGGCATCTTCATCAGGCGCGCGTTCATGGTGTCCTGGATATAGCCCTTCAGGATGCCGTCCTCGATCAGCGTGGTGCACTGGCTCGGGTTGCCTTCATCGTCGATATTGAGCGAACCGCGGCGGTCCTTCAGCGTGCCGTCGTCCACCACGGTCACGCCCTTGGCGGCCACGCGCTCGCCGATGCGGCCCGAGAAGGTGGACGAACCCTTGCGGTTGAAGTCGCCCTCCAGGCCGTGGCCGATGGCTTCGTGCAGCAGGATGCCGGGCCAGCCCGGTCCCAGCACCACGGTCATCGGACCAGCCGGTGCAGGACGCGCGTCCAGGTTGACGATGGCCGATTTCACCGCGTCTTCCGCGTACTGCTCCAGCAGCTCGTCGCTGAAGTAGCCGTAGTCGTAGCGGCCGCCGCCGCCGGACGAACCCACCTCGCGGCGACCGTCCTGCTCGGCGATCACGGTCAGCGACACGCGCACCAGCGGGCGGATGTCGGCCGCCAGCACGCCGTCGCTGCGCACCACCAGCACCACGTCGTATTCACCGGCCAGGCCGGCCATCACCTGCACCACGCGCGGGTCCTTGGCGCGGGCCATTTTCTCCAGGCGCTCCAGCAGCTTGACCTTGGCGGTCGCGTCCAGCGAGGTCAGCGGGTCGTGCGGCAGGTAGAGCGAGCGGCCGCCCACCTGGGTCATGCCGCTGGCCACCTTGATCTTGCCGGCGCCGGCGCGGCCGATGGTGCGGGTTGCCGCCGCCGCTTCCATCAGCGCGCGTTCGGAAATGTCGTCCGAGTAGGCGAAGGCGGTCTTGTCGCCGGAAATGGCGCGCACGCCCACGCCCTGGTCGATGGAGAAGCTGCCGGTCTTGACGATGCCCTCTTCCAGGCTCCAGCCCTCGTTCTTGGTGAACTGGAAATACAGGTCGGCGTAGTCGACCTTGTGGGTGAACATGCTGCCCAGCGTTTTCAGCAGCTTGCCTTCGTCCAGGCCGAACGGCGTCAGCAGCAAATCGCGCGCGACGGCCAGGGTGGACAGATTGGGTTCGAATGGGATCATGATAGTGCCTTGTGTGTGATGCTGCATTGTACTTTGAACCAGCGGCCAACGCCGGGGACAGACCCGCCGGGTCTGTCCCCGGGGGCCTACATGGTGCGGTGTTTCAGCGCCGGCAAGCTCTCGCGCACGCTGTCCATGAACAGCGCGTCCACCTCGCCGTGCACCACGCCCTCGCCCTCGGCCAGCACGGTTTTCACCGCGCCCCAGGGATCGACCAGCATGGAGTGGCCCCAGGTGCGGCGGCCGTTCTGGTGGATGCCGCCCTGCGCCGCCGCCAGCACATAGCACTGGTTCTCGATGGCGCGCGCGCGCAGCAGGATTTCCCAGTGCGCCTGGCCGGTGGTGTAGGTGAAGGCGGCCGGCACCACGATCAGCGACACCGGCCCCATGGCGCGGAACAGCTCGGGGAAGCGCAGGTCGTAGCAGACCGACATGCCGACCTTGCCCACCGGCGTCTCCACCGTGCCGACATTGCGCCCCGGCACGATGGTGCGCGCCTCGTCATACGATTCGGTGCCCTTGGAAAAGCCGAACAGATGGATCTTGTCGTAGCGCCCCACGTGGCGGCCTTCGTCGTCATACACCAGCGTGGTGTTGACCACGCGGGCCGGATCGTCCGAGGCCAGCGGCAGCGTGCCGCCCAGCAGCCAGATGCTGTGGTGGCGCGCCATTTCGCTCATGAAATCCTGGATAGGCCCCTTGCCGAGCGGCTCAGCCACGGCCACCTTGTCGCCGTCGCTCAGGCCCATGATGGCCCAGTACTCGGGCAGCAGCACCAGCTTGGCGCCGGTGGCGGCCGCCTGCGCGATCAGGCGCCGCGCGGTGGCCAGGTTTTCGCCCACGGAAGGCGAGGAAATCATCTGTATCGCTGCGACGGTGTTCATGGGCATGTCCTTCCCGATGTCTTTATGGTTGAGCTTTCTGCGCGGCCGGCTTGTCCGGCCGCGCCGTTTCCAGCTTGGTGATGACCGGCGCCTTCCACGGCCCCGTCACCTGCATTTCATAGGTCAGCGCGCGCATCATCGGCTGGGCCAGGAACAGCTGGGCCAGATAGCTGCCCAGGCCGATCACCGGATTGACCGCCAGCGCGTACACCAGCGGCGCCGTGCCGAGATTGACCTCCGGCATCACCACCACGTGCAGATTGGCCGATTCGTTGGCGATGTCGGCGCTGCCGTCCATCAGCACAGTAGCGGCCACGCCGTGCATTTTCAAGTTGTCGGTCTTGACGATGCCCCGGTTGATGGCGGCGTTGGCGCTGATGCCGTCGAACGCCAGGCCTTCCGAGAAGACGTCGTGGAAGTCCAGCTTGAGCATGCGCGGCAGCGCCTGCAGGCTGAGCACGCCCAGCAGCTTGGCCGCGCCCGGATCCTGCTTGAGGAACTGGCCCTTCTCCACATTCATGCTGATCTGGCCGGACAGGCTGGGGATGTCCAGCGCATACGGCAGGCCCTTCCAGGAAATGTCGCCGCTCAGCTTGCCCTTGCCGTTGCGCAAGGTGTCGGCGAAACCGAAGCGGTCCAGCAGCTTGCCCGCGTTGGCGATGGCCAGCTCGAAATTGAGATTGGTGAGCGGCTGGCCGTCCTTGACCACCCAGCGCCCCGTGCCGTTCAGCTCGCCGTCCGCATTGATCAGCGACAGCTTGGACACGCGCCACTCGCGCGCCGAGGTGATCAGCGCATTATGCGCCTGCAGCTCCAGCCGGCCGAGCGGCTTGTTGAACAGTTCAAAGCGTTCCACCACCACGTCCAGCGCGGGAATGGTGGGCTGGGTGGCCTTGTTTTCCAGCAAATCCTTGACCTCGTTGGCCTGCGACTCGGGGATCACCAGCGAGGACAGGCGCGCCGTCACCTTGCCCACGCCCTGCCCGGTCGGCGATTCATTCCAGGTGATGTAGCCGTTCGCGTGGCGCGAGTCGATATTGGCCTGCCACTGATTTTTCTGGTGGCTCACGCCCACCACCACGTTCTCCAGCTTGCGCTCGCCGATCACCAGTTCGCCCGCGCGCGCGGCCATGGTGTCGGCCACCACGTACTGCGCCACGTCGGCGCCGCCGCTGCCGGCCGCCGCAGGCTCCTTGCCCGCGATGGCCTCGCCCAGCTCCAGCCACTGGTCCACATTGAGCGACTTCACATTGGCCTGCATCATCATGCCGCTGTCCGGCTCCGGCGCCGGCACATTGATGCCGATGCCGCCGCGCACCAGCTTCCACGCCTCCTTGCCCTGGCGCTGACGCTGGTAGGCGGCCGACAGGCCGGAACCGAGCGCCACGCGGATGTCGTCGCGCATCAGCCCGGCCTCGTTGGCGCCGGCGCCGTTCAGCACGAAATGCAGCGGCAGCGCGTCGCCTGCCCCCTTGGCCAGCGGCGCCGGGAAGTCCAGGCCCAGTCCGGCCAGCGTGGAATCGACGGTGACGGAATAATGGTGGTCGCGCGCCACCACCAGGCCGGTGTAGCGCGCGCTGCCGCTGATATGGCCGGCCACGCGCTGCATCTGCGGCGACGGCCAGGTCTTGCGCAGGCCCTCGGCCGTGACGGCGCCGCCCAGGCGCACCTGGATGCTGCCGTCGCGCTGGCTGCCGCCGGTGATGGACACCGGGCCGCCGATAAAGGTGCCGGCCAGCGCGTTCAGGTTCACGCCTTTTTCGTTGAACTCTATCTTGCCGGTGGAGCCCGCCACCACCGGCATGTCGTGCCACAGCACGATGTCGTTGCTGGCCAGCTGCAGCGCGCCCTGCACCTTGGAATCGTGCATATGGTTCAGCGGCAGCTGCAGCTTGAGCGCCAGCTTGGCGCTGCCGGTGGCCTGCGTTTCATCGGTGAAATGGCCTATCCATTCCAGCACCGGGCTGGCCGCCATGTAATTGAGGAATTCCTGCATAGGCCCGGCCGCGTTGCCGTCGATCTCCAGCACGCTGTCGTGCGAGGACAGGTCGGCGATCACGGCCTTCACGCCGCTCAGCGCCACGCCGCCGGTGGTGGCGGTGTCGCCCCGGATTTCCATGCGCGTGCCTTCGAAGGTGAAGCCGCCCTTGATATGCTCGGCCTGCGGCCACAGCGGCGACTTGCCGTCCTTGGCGTAGAAGCCGGGGTCGTAGTTGAGCTTGCCGTTGGTCAGGCGGCCGGTGACGCGGAACTCGCCCCTGGCGCGCTCGGCGGCGGTGGCGTTCTTGAACGGGAAATGCGCCAGGTCGCCGCGCAGGCGCAGCACCACGTCGTCCGCGCGGCCGTCCTCCAGCGCGCCGGTCAGCCAGTGCTGCAGATGGGGCGGGGTTTGCAGCGGCAGGTAGCGGCCTATCTTCTTCACGTCGAAGCCGTTCAGCTTGCCGGTAAAGTCGGCCAGGCCGGCGCTCTTGCCGTCCAGCGCCAGCACATGGCTGCCCGACAGCGACCCGTTCAGGCCGTCCTGCGAGAACTCCAGGTTTTCCAGCTCGACCTTGAGTTGTTCGTTGCCCTCGAAGGACCAGGACATGCGGCCGCGCAGCTTGTCGAACTGCATGGCCGCTTCTGCGAAATAGTCCGGCATCTGCAGCAGCAGCTGGTCGGCGTCCAGCGTGAAGCGGCCGCCTTTTTCGCTCGCTTCCAGTGTGCCGCTCAGGTGCTCGAAGCCGGGCAGCGCCGGCATGCCGCGCACGGCGGGCGTCTTGCCGTTCTTGGGCTGTGGCAGGCGCGCCGGACGCGGGCGCAGGCCCAGGCCGTCGAGCTGGGCCTTCACATGGTAGGACTGCAGCGCCGGATAGCTGCCGTACCAGCTGGCGGCCACGTCGCGCAGGCGGCCGGTGGGGGCCACGTCCTCCAGCGCGCTGCGCTGGCTGGCCGTCAGCGGCAGGCGTCCGGCCAGCGCGGCCAGGGTTTGCAGGTCCAGCACGCTGGCGTTGAGTTCCATGCGCGCGGGCGCCTTGGCGGTGGCCGCCACATAGCGCTCGGACAGTTCGGTGGGCGGCAGTTCGAGGCCGTCGCGGGTGCGCAGCGAGAAGTTGTTCAGGGTGACGCTGTGGCCCAGCACGCCGAACGCGGGCTGGCCGCTTTGCATGGCGGCGGGTATCTCTTCGCGGGCCGACACGCGGCCGCGCACGTCCACCAGGTCCAGCGGCTCCAAGTCCGGTCCCAGCCTGGCGGTCACGTCGGCCAGGCTGACGTCGGCGGTGAAGCCGGCCAGCTTGGCGTGGTCCAGCTTGATCCAGGCGCGCACCGAGCCCATGCCGGAGCTCAGGTCCAGCGGGTAGTCGATATGCTGCTTCCAGGCGGCCAGGTCGGCCTGGCGCACGTCGGCGTACAGCTCGCCCTGCCACAGCCGCACATCGGACTTGCGCACCGCGAAGGCGGGATGGATGAAATCGGCGCGCACGTCCAGCGGGCCGCCCAGCGCGGCCGGCGGCGTGGCGCGCAGCGAGAACTGGTGGCGGCGCCACTTATTGCGCAGCACCAGGCTCATGTCCTGCAGGCTCACGCGCGGCGTGCCGCGCAGCTGGTCGGTCCAGTCCAGCTGGCCTTCGCGCACGACGATTTCGCGCTGCGCCAGCAGCCAGTCGCCGCCCTTGCCGTCGCCCTTCTGGTTCAGGTCGATATGCGCGCCGGCCACGTAGAGCTTGCCGTCCGGCGTGCGCAGCACGTCCAGCTTGGGGCGTATCAGCTCGAGCGACTCGAAGCGCACATCGGCCGCCGCCACGCTCCACCAGGACAGCGTGGCCGACACGCTGGGCAGGGCCAGCACGTCGCGGCCCTGCTGGTCGCGCAGCACCACGTCGCCCAGGAACAGGGTGGGGTTCAGGCCGGACCAGGAGGCGTAGATGCGTTCTATGGTGACGGGATTGCCCAGCGCGCGGCTGGCCTGGCGCTCGATATCGCCCTTGTAGTGGTCGATATTGGGCAGCACCAGGTAGCGCAGCGCCAGCAGCAGGATGGCGAATGCAAAGTACAGCAACAGGGCTAACTTGACAGTAAAGCCCAGTACATGGTGGGTGGCCAGATTGCAGACGCGATAGGCGGAACGCAGCCGCTGCCAGCGCACGGCCAAGGGCACGCTGTCTGTCACGGTCTCCTCTGGATTTTGCATCAATAAGCTAATAATTCAGGCCCGGCGTCTAATAAATCGCTAAAATCGTCTCGTCTTAGCCTGCGCGTCCATTTTACCGCATAGGCTGGCGTCCCCACGCTCTGTTTATTACGTTGCAACACTAAGTTACTTTGCCGCCAATGACCTCAACCGCTCCCGCCCTCACCTCCGCCTCCCGTTACTACCAGCGCTGGATCAGCGCCGATCCGGGGCGGGCGGCCAAGGTGGATGCGCTGGCGCAATTATCGCTTGCCGGGATGGATTTTGCCGATTATTTGGCGCGCGAAGCGGCCGCCGGCCTGGACCAGCCCGCCGGCCAGCCCCTGCCGCTGCCGCGCGCCATGCGCCGCCTGCGCAATCTGCTGGTCTGCACCCTGATACGGCGCGACCTGGAAGGCAGGGCCGACCTGCATGAAGTGGTGACTGCCATGACGCGCTTCGCCGACTTCGCCATCCAGCAGCACGCGGCGGCGCTGCACGCGGAAATGGTGGCCCTGCACGGCCAGCCGGTCGGCCACGACAGCGGCGAGCCGCAGGAGCTGATGGTGCTGGCCATGGGCAAGCAGGGCGGCGGCGAGCTCAATGTGTCGTCCGACATCGACCTGATCTTTGTCTACCCGGAAGACGGCGACACCGTGGCCGGCCCCGGCCAGCGCTCGCTGTCCAACCATGAATTCTTCGTCCGCCTGGGCAAAAAGCTGATCGCCGCCCTGGCCGAGATCACCGAGGACGGCTACACCTTCCGCGTCGACATGGCGCTGCGCCCGAACGGCGGCTCCGGCCCGCTGGCCGCCAGCCTGAGCATGGTGGAGCAATATCTGATTGTGCAGGGCCGCGAATGGGAGCGCTACGCCTGGGTCAAGGCGCGCGCCGTCACCGGCACCCCGGCCGACATCGCCGCGCTGGACGCCATCGTGCGCCCCTTCGTGTTCCGCCGCTACCTGGACTTCGGCGTAATCGACGCCATCCGCAATATGCACGCCCAGATCCGCGCCGAGGTGAACCGCCAGGAGCGCCTGCACCCGGACCGCAGCAACAACGTCAAGCTGGGGCGCGGCGGCATCCGCGAAATCGAGTTCCTGGCCCAGGTGTTCCAGCTGATACGCGGCGGGCGCGACGCCACGCTGCGCGACCGCTCCACCCGCGCCACCTTGCGCATACTGCCGGAAAAAGGCTTGCTAACCACCGACATCGTGCTGCAACTGCTGGCTTCCTACACTTTCCTGCGCAACCTGGAGCACCGTCTGCAATACCTGGACGACGCCCAGACCCACACCCTGCCGCCCAACGAGGCCGACCAGCTGGTGGTGGCCCAGATGATGGGCTTGTCCGACGTGCCCGCCCTGCTGGCGCAAATCGAGGCGCACCGCAAGTTCGTGGCCGAGCAATTCGACGCCATGTTCGCCGAAAAAGCAGCGAACGGCCCGCAAGACGGCGACATCGACCCCGCCACCAGCAATGAATGCGCGGACCCGGACAACCTGGAGGCCATCCAGTCCCGCTTCGCCTCCCTGGGCTACGACGACCCGGCCGGCGCGGCCCAGCGCCTGGTGGCGACCTGGCAGGCGCCGCGCCTGCAGTCGCTGCCGGAGGCGAGCCGCAACCGCCTGGTGTCGCTGGTGAACGCGGCGCTGCCGCTGATCGCCCGCACCGCCGAGCAGTCCAGCGTGGGCAGCCAGCTGGTGACCCTGGGCAGCCTGCTCGACTTCCTGGAGGCCATCGCGCGCCGCTCGGCCTATCTGTCGCTGCTGACCGAGTACCCGCACACGCTGGAACGCGTGATCCGCATGATGCATGCCAGCGGCTGGGCCGCCAAATTCCTCACCAAGCACCCCATCCTGCTGGACGAGCTGCTGGACGACCGCATCCGCAACGCCGTGTTCGACGCGGCCCAGCTGGCCGAGGAGCTGGACGGCCAGCTGGCCGCCGCCGCCGGCGACACCGAGCGCCAGATGGACATCCTGCGCGAAGTCCACCACGCCCAGCTGTTCCACCTGCTGGCGCAGGACCTGGCGGGCGACCTCACCGTGGAAAAGCTGGCCGACCACCTGTCCGCGCTGGCCGACGTGATCGTGGCCGCCACCGTGCAGGCGGTCTGGAAGACGGTGGCCACCCGCCACCGCGAGGTGCCGCAGTTCGCGGTGATCGCCTACGGCAAGCTGGGCGGCAAGGAGCTGGGCTATATCTCGGACCTGGACGTGATCTTCCTGTTCGACGACGAGGACCAGGATGCGCCCGCCCAGTACGCCAAGCTGGCGCAGCGCTTTATCACCTGGATGACCTCGCACACCTCGGCCGGCCAGCTGTTCGACGTCGACATTGCGCTGCGCCCGGACGGCGCCAGCGGCATGCTGGTGTCCAGCGTGCAGGCATTCGAGCGCTACCAGGACAATTCGGCCTGGATCTGGGAGCACCAGGCGCTCACGCGCGCCCGCTTCTGCGCCGGCGACGCCGCCATCGGCCGGCGCTTCGAGCAGATCCGCTGCCAGGTGCTGCGGCGCGAGCGGCCGCTGGACGGCCCGCTGAAAACCGAGGTGCGCGCCATGCGCAAGAAAATGGCCGACGCCCGCCCCAACCGCTCCGAGCTGTTCGATTTAAAACAGGACGCGGGCGGCATGATAGACATTGAATTCATCGTCCAGTATCTTGTGTTACAGCATGCATCGACCTATTCACAATTGACGGGAAATGTGGGTAATATTGCGTTACTGAAAATGTGTGGCGAATTGGGCCTGATTAATCCGGCCCTTGCCGCCAGCGTGGCCGACGCTTACCGCCTGTTCCGCAAATTGCAGCACCAGATGCGCTTGCAGGGCCAGGAACAGGCCCGCGTCGATCCCGCGCGCGTTGCCAGCCAGGCCGGGCATGTTATCGAGCTGTGGAACGCCATATTGGAATAAGCAGCAGGAATTACGACCAGCAGTTCAATCCAAAAGGAGACACCGATGAAAATGTTTTTAGGCGGTATCGCAATCAGCCTGGGCTTGCTCGCAGCTCCGGCATATTCCGCGGAAAAAGGCACGGCCAACGAAGCCATGGCCATGGTGAAAAAAGCGGTCGCCCTGATTAAATCGGACGGCAAGGAAAAAGCCTTTGCCGCAATTTCCGACCCGAACAACAAGGATTTCCACGACCGCGACTTGTATATTTATGTCTACGATTTAAATGGCGTGGCCGTGGCCCATGGCGTGAATCAAAAACTGGTGGGCAAAAACCTGCTGGACATGAAGGATAACGAAGGCAAAGCCATGATCCAGGAAATGGTGAAGGTGGCCAAGGAAAAAGGCAGCGGCTGGGTTGATTTCAAATGGCCGAATCCGGTCAGCAAGGTGGTCGAAGCCAAATCCGGCTACGTGGAAAAAGCAGGCGACGTCCTGGTCGGCTCCGGCATTTACAAATAAGCGTTTCCCTACGTCATCCGGCGCCGCCCCCGCGGCGCTTTTTTTTCGCCCGTATGGTGCGCAAGGGACGCCAGTGTGCCCGATGCTGGCGCGATCGCGCCAATATCTGGCATAGATCAGCGGCAACTTGCCCATCTGCATACTGTGGCAAGCCCACAACATTGCCATCCGGCCTACGGCGCTCGATACAAATTGTAATACCTGTGTAATCCGCCATCCGCCTAGCTAAGTGAAACACTTACGCACATCGCGCAAGCACAAACAGCGCTGTCAAGGGCTGCTTTGTTTCAATTGCGTTACATAAGTACATTTGACACCCTATTCCACGCGGTGTCTGATAGACCGATTGGCAATCCCAGAAGGGCTGCTAATGCATCAGACACTCTTAAGGAAAAAAACTATGTTGATCGAGAAATCTTTGGCGCGCTCGCTGCGCGTCGTATTTTCCGGAGGCGCAGCGATTGTGGGCCTCGGCATGCTGGCCCAACCGGCCATCGCGCAAAATGCGCCTATCCAGCGCGTTGAAATCACCGGCTCGGCCATTAAACGCATCGACGCGGAAACCGCAGTGCCGGTCACCGTGGTTAAAATGGACGACCTGAAAAAACAGGGTATCACCACGATTGAACAGGTTATGTCCAACCTGAGCTCGGTTCAAACCAACCAGGGCACCAGCCAGGTTGTGGGCCTGAGCACCGGCGGCGCATCGTTCGCCGACCTGCGCGGCATAGGCGCAAATAAAACCCTGGTCCTGCTGAATGGCCGCCGCCTGGCGAATAACGCCTTCGACAGCTCGGCCCCCGACCTGAATATGATTCCATTCGCCGCGCTGGAGCGCGTCGAAGTATTGCGCGATGGCGCATCCTCGCTGTACGGTTCCGACGCGGTGGGCGGCGTGATTAACTTTATCACCCGTAAGGACTACACCGGCGTCACCGTTACCGGCGGCATCGATTCCCCGAATAAAAAAGGCGGCGGTTCCAACAGCGCCAATATCGGCGTAGGCTACGGCAATCTGGACACCGACGGCTTTAATATCTTCGCCATGGGCGACCACCAAGTGCAGCGCCGCATCAACGGCCTGCAGCGCGATTTCAACAAGCGCTATCCAGGCGGCCTGTCGCCAACCACCAGCCCGGCCAACTATTACCAGGACGGCAACAGCGGCAACCCTGCCGCGCCCAACTGCACCAGCTCGCCCAACCTGATCCCGGACGCCACCGGCAGCGGCTGCCAGATGACCACCTCCTCCTTCGTGGACTACATTCCCAAGAGCGAGCGCAACACCGGCCTGATCAAAGGCACGATGAAACTGAACGCCGACCACGAACTGGGCCTGGAATACCTGATCTCCAAGAACACCGTCGGTAGCCAGATCGCTCCCGTGCCATACGGCGGCCTGTACCAGAACCGCGTGCGTCCGGACGGCTCGCTGAATCCTTACTACCCTGGCAACCCTGGCGCGATCACCCCGAACGTGCCGCTGAGCCCGACCTACACCGAAGAAAACACCCCGGCCGGCGTGCTGCCGGGCTTCGTGCACGTGAAATGGCGCGACCTGCCGAACGGCTCGCGCGCAGGCGACGACGTGAACACCCAGCAGCGCTTCATCGCGTCGCTGAAGGGCACCGTGGCAGGCTGGGACTACGAGGCAGCCTTCACCTACAATGAAAACAAGGTGAAAAGCAATCTGCTCGGCTACAGCGACGGCGGCATCATCACCAAGGGCGTGCGCGACGGCGTGATCAACCCTTACGGCGAGCAAAGCGCCGCCGGCATGGCGCTGATCGAAAGCGCCGCGCTGAACGGCAATATCCAGAACGCCAAAGGCACGATGAAGGGCATCGACGCCCACGCCAGCCGCGAACTGGGCGACTGGTTCAGCGCCGGCCGTCCAGCCGCCCTGGCCATCGGCGGCCAGTTCGACAAGCAGGACTTCCACAGCGCGGCCAACACCGAGTACGCTGAAAAAGTGGTGGCCTCCACCGGTATCGACCCGAACACGCTGAACGAAGGTTCGCGCAAGGTCAGCGCCGTGTACGCCGAGCTGAACATGGCCCTGCTGAAGGACCTGGACGTGACCGCCGCCGTGCGTTACGACAAATACAACGACTTCGGCAACACCACCAATCCGAAGTTCGGCTTCCGCTACCAGCCGAACAAGACCGTGCTGCTGCGCGGCTCCTACTCGACCGGCTTCCGCGCCCCGTCGCTGTACGAGATCAACTCGGCCCAGACCTACACCAACACCAACCAGTACGACGATCCGGTCAACTGCCCGGGCGGCAACCCGATTCCGGGCAAGCCGGCGGCGGCCAACTGCCAGCAGCAGTTCCAGTCCCTGACGGGCGGCAACAAGGCGCTGGCGCCTGAAGAGTCGACCAACTACGCGCTGGGCATCGTCATCGAGCCGGTCAACAACCTGTCGATGAGCCTGGACCTGTGGAAGCTGAAACTGGAACACCAGATCGGCCAGCTGAACCAGGACGACGTGTTCGGCGACCCGGTCAAGTACGCCGCGCTGTTCCACCGCACCGCCTCCGGCAACCTGGCGACCGACGGTTCGCAGTGCCCCAACCCGCTGACCTGCGGCTATGTCGACCTGCGCACCCAGAACCTGGGCGGCGTGAACACCGACGGCCTGGACATCAGCGTGAACTACAAGTGGCGCAGCGCCGACTACGGCAACACCACCCTGGCTCTGAACAGCACCTATGTGCACAAGTATGAGTACCAGAACAACGACGGCGGCGAATGGCACCAGAACGTGGGCGTGTTCTCCGGCACCGGCCCGATCTTCCGCTGGCAGAACAACGCCAGTGTGAACTGGACCAAGGGCATCTGGGGCGCCGGCCTGTCCGCGCACTCGAAGACCGGCTATATCGACCAGGATCCTGAATTCCGCGTCGCTTCCTACACCACCTGGGACGGCTACGCGACCGCGAACTTCATGAAAAACCTGTCGCTGACGCTGGGCGTGCGCAATCTGTTCGACCGCACCCCGCCGCTGTCCTACCAGACCGAGACCTTCCAGGCTGGCTACGATCCGCGCTTCACCGATCCTAAGGGCCGCACCTTCTACGCCCGCGCCACCTACAACTTCTAATGTAGACGGGCGAAAAAAAACCTCCCGGACGCGAGTCCGGGAGGTTTTTTTACGTCTGAAGCAAATTACTTGGCAGTCATCAACGCCACGGTGGTGTCCAGCATGCGGTTGCTGAAGCCCCACTCATTGTCGTACCACGACGAAACCTTGACCAGGCGGCCCGACACTTTGGTCAGGGTCGAGTCGAAGTTCGACGAAGCAGGATTGTGGTTGAAGTCGATCGATACCAGCGGTTCGGTCTGGTAGGTCAGCACTTCTTTCAGCGCGCCTTCGGAAGCGGCTTTCATCAGCGCGTTGACTTCGTCCACGGTGGTGTCGCGCGAGGCGATGAAGGACAGGTCGACCAGCGACACGTTGATGGTCGGCACGCGGATCGCGAAACCGTCCAGCTTGCCGTTCAGCTCAGGCAGCACCAGGCCGACCGCGGCGGCGGCGCCGGTCTTGGTCGGGATCATGGACATGGTGGCCGAACGGGCGCGGCGCAGGTCTTCATGCATCACGTCGGACAGCACCTGGTCGTTGGTGTAGGCGTGCACGGTGGTCATCAGGCCGGTTTCGAGGCCGATGGCGTCGTGCAGGGGCTTGACCAGCGGGGCCAGGCAGTTGGTGGTGCAGGAAGCGTTCGAGATCACGGTGTCGGTGGACTTCAGCACGTGCTGGTTCACGCCGTACACGATGGTCGCGTCCACGTCCTTGCCGCCCGGTGCGGAGATGATGACTTTCTTGGCGCCGCCCTTCAGGTGGGCCGAAGCCTTTTCCTTGGTGGTGAAGAAGCCGGTGCACTCCAGCACCACGTCCACGCCCAGGTCGCCCCATGGGATTTCAGCCGGATTGCGCTGCGCGAAGACGCGGATCACGTCGCCGTTGACGATCATATTGTCGCCGTCCACCGTCACGGTGCCGGGGAACTTGCCGTGCGCGGTGTCGTAGCGGGTCAGGTGCGCGTTCGACTTGGCGTCGCCCAGGTCGTTAATGGCAACGATCTGGATGTCTTGCTTTTTGCCGCCTTCGTAGAAAGCACGCAGTACATTACGGCCGATGCGGCCATAGCCATTGATTGCTACTTTGATCGTCATACTAAGCTCCTGATGAAATAAAAAGGGTTAAGCAGTATTAGGCAACCAGAACGGATTTAACTTTGGCCACGACGTTTTCCACCGTGAAGCCGAAATGCTTGAACAGCACAGGCGCGGGAGCGGACTCGCCGAAGGTGTCGATGCCGACCACGGCGCCTTCCAGGCCCACGTATTTGTACCAGAAATCGGTCACGCCGGCTTCGATGGCGACGCGCGGCGTGCCTTTGGTCAATACGCTGGCCTTGTAGGCGGCGTCCTGGCGGTCGAACACGTCGGTCGACGGCATGGACACCACGCGCGCGGCGATGCCTTCGGCGGCCAGCGCGCTGGCGGCGTTGACGGCCAGTTCCACCTCGGAACCGGTGGCGATCAGGATGACCTTGGCGTCGGCCACGTCGTTCAGCACATAGCCGCCCTTGGCGATATTGGCCACCACGGCGGCGCTGCGCTCCATGTACGGCAGGTTCTGGCGCGAGAAGATCAGGGTCGACGGGCCGTTCTTGCGCTTGACCGCTTCGCCCCATGCCACCATCGATTCGACGGTGTCGGCAGGACGCCAGTTGTCCAGGCCTGGAATCAGGCGCAGCGACGAGACGTGCTCGACGGACTGGTGGGTCGGGCCGTCTTCGCCCAGGCCGATGGAGTCGTGGGTGAACACGAACAGCGAGCGCTGCTTCATCAGGGCGGCCATGCGCAGGGCATTGCGGCTGTAGTCCGAGAAGGTCAGGAAGGTGGCGCCGAACGGGATGTAGCCGCCGTGCAGGGCGACGCCGTTCATGATGGCGCTCATGCCGAACTCGCGCACGCCGTAGTTGATGTGGTTGCCGGTCTTGCCGGAACGCAGGTTGACGGACTCTTTCCAGTTGGTCAGGTTGGAGCCGGTCAGGTCGGCCGAGCCGCCCAGGAACTCAGGCAGCACGGGGGCCAGGGCCTGGATGGCGTTCTGGCTGGCCTTGCGGGTGGCGATGGTTTCTTTCTTGTCCACGCAGGCGGCCACGGCGGCGGCCAGGGTGGCGTCGAAGTTGGCCGGCAGCTCGCCTGCCATGCGGCGCGCCAGTTCGGCGGCTTCCGCAGGGAACTTGGCGCTATATTCGGCGAATTTCGCGTTCCAGTCGGCTTCGTGCTGCGCGCCGGCGGCTTTCGCGTCCCACGCGGCGTACACGTCGGCAGGGATTTCGAACGGGGCCGGGGTCCAGCCGATGTATTCGCGCACGGCGGCGATTTCCTTGTCGCCCAGCGCGGCGCCGTGCACCTTGTCGCCGCCCTGCAGGTTGGGCGAGCCCTTGCCGATAATGGTCTTGCAGCAGATCAGCGTAGGCTTGTCGGATTGCTTCGCGGCGGCGATGGCGGCGTCGACCGCGGCAACGTCGTGGCCGTCGACGGCGCGGATCACGTTCCAGCCGTAGGCTTCGAAGCGTTTCGGGGTGTCGTCGGTGAACCAGCCTTCGACCTTGCCGTCGATGGAGATGCCGTTGTCGTCGTACAGGGCGATCAGTTTTTTCAGGCCCAGGGTGCCGGCCAGCGAGCACACTTCATGCGAAATGCCTTCCATCAGGCAGCCATCGCCCACGAAGGCGTAGGTATAGTGGTCGACCACGTCCAGGCCCGGCTTGTTGAACTCGGCCGCCAGCAGGTACTCGGCCAGCGCCATGCCGACCGCGTTGGCGATGCCCTGGCCCAGCGGGCCGGTGGTGGTTTCCACGCCCGGGGTGATGTCCACTTCCGGGTGGCCCGGGGTTTTCGAGTGCATCTGGCGGAAGGCGCGGATGTCGTCCATGGTCACGGCGTAGCCGGCCAGGTGCAGCAGCGCGTAGTGCAGCATGGAGCCGTGGCCGTTCGACAGCAGGAAGCGGTCGCGGTTCAGCCATTTCGGGTTGGCGGGATTGTGGCGGTGATGACCGCTCCACAGCGCGACAGCGATTTCAGCCATGCCCATGGGCATGCCTGGGTGGCCGGAATTGGCCTTCTGTACAGCGTCCATTGCCAGCGCGCGGATCGCGTTGGCCATTTGAGTGGTTGGGAGCGTAGTAGTCATCGTGGTGATTGCGGAAGGTTTGAAATAGGGTAAAGCCTGCTTGCTTGAACCAAGTATTTTACCAGACCGGGGGGCAGCCCATTAAAATTACGCATCCAAGCGCACTCACCAAGGCCCCCGCATGCCCCGTTTCTACTGCCCGCAGCCGCTCGCCATCGGCCTCACCATCGACCTGCCGGAAGCGGTCGCCCACCATGTGCACGTGGTGCGCCTGGCCCCGGGCGAGGCCGTCACGCTGTTCAACGGCGACGGCGGCGAGTACACGGCGGTGCTGCAGACGGTGGAAAAACGCCGCGCCAGCGCCGAAATCAAAGCCCATACGGCGCGCGAGGCCGAACTGCCCTACGCGGTGACGGTGGCGCAGGCGCTGCCGGAAGCGTCCAAGATGGACTGGATTATCGAAAAGGCGGTCGAGCTGGGCGCGGCCGCCTTCCAGCCGCTGGCCGCGCGCCGCTGCGTGGTCAGGCTGTCGGGCGATCGCGCTGAAAAGAAATTAGCACATTGGCAAGGCGTGATTATCTCGGCCTGCGAGCAAAGCGGCCGCAACCGGGTGCCGCAACTGGCGCCGGTGGACGAGTTCAAGGACTGGATCGCGCAGCAAGACCTGCACCGCCGCGTGATCCTGACCCCGCGCGCCACCCAGTCGCTGGCCGACTGGGCGCGCCACCAGCCGCCGCAGGCGCTGACCATCATGGTCGGTCCCGAAGGCGGCTTCTCGGACGACGAGGAAAACCTGGCCGTCGCCCAGGGCGCGCTGCCCCTGTCCATGGGGCCGCGCATCCTGCGCACCGAGACGGCCGCGCTGGCCGCCCTGGCCGCATTGAATGCCAGCTGGGGCGGCATGTAAGGCGCTACATCAGAACTTGTAGTTGGCCTTGACGGTGAAGAAGCGGCCGCGCGCGCTGTGCAGCGCCGAGTTGTAGCCCGCCACCGAGTACGACGGATCGTACGGCGCCTTGGTGTTGAACGCGTTGGCCACGTTAAACGTCAGCACGGTGTTGCGGAAGCCGGTGTAGGCGTAGGCCAGGTCCAGCGTGGCCATGGACTTCACTTTGCACTCGGGATAGAACTTGGTGTAGTTCTCGTTGCGGTTGGCGCGGCCGTATTCGCAGTACGGCTCCTCGTACGGGCCAACCCTGCCGTCCTCCTGCACGCTGTAGGCCGCCATCATCGAAATCGACGAGATGTAGTTGGCGGTGGCCGTCAGGCTGTGCTGCTGGATGCTCCAGGTGGACGACAGCGACGCGCGCAGGCGCGGGATTTCGCCCACGCTGGTGGTGTCGTTGTAGACCGCGCCGTTGGTGCCGACCAGGTCTATCATCGGGTCGCCTTCGGACTGGGCCTTCTTGTAGCTCAGCGTGTAGCTGGCGTTCAGGCGGCTGGCCAGCTTGCCGTAGGCGCCCAGGTTGTTGCGCAGCGCCAGTTCCAGGTCGATGCCGCTGGTGCGGGTGCCACCGGCATTGATGTAGGGCGTTTCAATGCTGATCAGCGGGCCCGAGTTCGGGATCAGGTTGTTGCTGGCGTCGCGCAGCCAGGTGCCCTGGTTCTGGTCACGCTTGACGCGGCTGGCCAGCTTGGGATCGTTGATCACCGCCACCGGCGACATCAGGTCGGTTTCCTTGTCCTTGCGGATGTTGTAGTAGTCGAACAGGATGTCGAAATTGTTCGCCGGCGAGAAGATCAGGCCGGCCGTGAAGCTCTTCGAGGTTTCCGGCACCAGGTCCTTGTTCGATGCGGCCACGCCCGACAGGCTCTTCAGGCAGTCGGTCGCGTCGGCGCCCGGCTTGCCGCAGCGCAGCTTGTCCTCGAAGCTGTTCAGGAAGTACTGCGTGCCGCCGTCCACCATCTGCGTCAGCGACGGCGCGCGGAAGCCTTCCGAGTAGGTGCCGCGCACGGCCAGGGTCGGGCTCACGGTCCACTTCACGCCCGCCTTGGGCGTGAAGCTGCCGGAGAAGCCGTCATATTTGTCGTAGCGGCCGGCCAGTTCCACGTCCACCGACTTGAGCACCGGCAGGCGCACCTCGGAGAACACCGAACGCACGTCGCGCTTGGCTTGCGAATACTGGTTGGCCAGGCCGATGATCTCGCCCTTGACGGTGCGCGCGTCCGGCACGATGCTCATTTTCTCCTGCTTCAGCTCGGCGCCCACGGCCAGGCCGATGGCGCCGCCGGCCAGCTGGCCCAGCTCGGTGCTGCCCTTGATGTCCCACTGGGTGATGCTGGCCTTGCCGTCCAGCGGCGAGTCCACCGTCACGCCCGGCGTGCCGGCAATGGTTTTCAGCGGCACGTTCTCGGTCACCAGGCGCTGCACGATAGGCAGGTACAGGAAGCCGTTCGACACCTGGTGGCGCTTGGACTCGTTGTACAGCAGGCCGGTATCCCAGTCCCAGTTGAAGTGGCTGCCCTTCAGGCCGGCCAGCAGACGGGTCGAGGTGTTTTCGTTCGAGCTGCCGCCCTTGGCGTCGGTAAAGCGGTAGTTGACCGCCACCGGCACCGCGCCGGCCGTGCCGCGGGTCGGGTTGTCCGGATGGTTCACGCCCAGGATGGGCTGGAAGCTGATGCCGGGTCCGTCTTTCGGGAACACCGTGGTCTTGTTGCGCGACAGGGTGCGCGACACGCCCGCGTATTCCAGCTCCGATTTGCTGTAAGACGCTTCGGCGAAGGCGCGGATATTGGCGTCGACCTTGAATTCGGCGCGCGCCAGCACGTTCGAGCTCTCCGCCTTGCCCTGCGCGTCCTCATACTGCCAGCCGTCGTAGTTGCAGAACTTGTTGCCGATCATGACGTCCGAGGCCAGCATCGGCACCAGCGCGGTGGAACCGGTGCGGATGTCGGCCGGGTTGCAGCTCAGGTCGGCCGACACATAGCGGTTGAAGGAGCCGCTGCCCAGGCGCGATTCCTTGAAGAACACCGGATACTGGCTCACGCTGCTGTAGTAGCTGCTCAGGCGCCCGTCCATGGCGCGCGACTGGTCGGCGTGCACGGCGCGCGCTTCGGCGATCGGGGTGCGGTCGCGCCGGGAGAAGTCGAAGGCGACGAAGGCGTTGAAGCGGTCCTCTTCCAGGTCGCCGAAACCGTAGGCGCCGCTGATGCCGCTGCGGCCGAAGTTGCCGTAGCCGTCCTGGCTGCGCTGGGCGGTGATGTCGCCGCCCTTGAAATTGCTCTTGGTGATGAAGTTAATTACGCCGGCAATCGCGTCCGAACCGTACACGGCCGAACCGCCGTCCTTCAGGATCTCGACGCGTTCCAGCGCCGACAGCGGGATGGAATTCAGGTCGTACTGGGTGGACTGGCCGGCGTTCGGGTCGGCGTAAGCGGCCGGCGACATGCGGCGGCCGTTGATCAGCACCAGCGTGGAAGCCGAACCCAGGTTGCGCAGCGAGGCGGTGGCCAGGCCCTTGGAGAAGCCGCCGTCGCGCGAGTCGACCTGGTTGGACGAACCGAGCGCGGGCACTTTGGCCATCAGGTCGGCGACGCTGACGGCGCCGGACTGCTCGATCTCTTTCTTGGAAATCACTTGCACCACCGACGGATTCTCCGTCGAAGTGCGCTTCAGGTTGGAACCGGTGACGATCACGCGCTCGATCGGCGCATCAGCCGCCGGGGCCGCTTGAATTTGCGCCGTCGCGAACTCGCTCCAGCCCGCGGTACCCAGCAGTGCAATGGCCTGCACTATCAATTTTTTCTTCACTTTTTCTCCAGTCGAGGAAAGACCGGCGGCGCCCTCGTGAGGCGCATTGCCAGCCATTAATCGGCCCGGCTGCGCTCCGACAGCAGGGTCCGTCTCTGAGTATAGACATAGCAATTCGTAAAGATTGTTACTTTCCGATGTTAACCGGATAATATTGTCAATTTACAACAGCACCAAAGTGGTGCAAGCCGCCGCAGTGGACGGACGCCCTGCCCCGTGCTACGATTACCGGTTACGCGCCGTGCGCGCGCATTTTCACTCCCTATCAACCTGCTTGATAACTACAAGCACAGGAACCGCCATGCTCAGACTGAACGAAGTAAAGCTCCCGCTCGACCATACCGAAGAACAACTGACCGCCGCCATCCTGGCCCGCCTGCACATCGAGCCGGCCCAGCTGGCCGGCTACACGGTCTACAAGCGCAGCTACGACGCGCGCAAGAAGTCCGCCATCGTGCTGATCTACTCGCTGGACGTGGAAACCACCGCCGACGCCGCCATCCTCAGGGCCAATGCGCGCGACAGCCATTTGATGCCCTCGCCGGACACCAGCTATAAATATGTGGCGCAGAACGTCAACGCGAACGGCGCGCAGCCGCGCCCGGTGGTCATCGGCATGGGGCCGTGCGGCCTGTTCGCCGCGCTGATCCTGGCGCAGATGGGCCTCAAGCCCATCATCCTGGAACGCGGCAAGACCGTGCGCGAGCGCACCAAGGACACCTTCGGCTTCTGGCGCAAGCGCGAGCTGAACCCGGAATCGAACGTGCAGTTCGGCGAAGGCGGCGCCGGCACCTTCTCGGACGGCAAGCTGTACAGCCAGATCAAGGATCCCAAGCACTACGGCCGCAAGGTGCTGACCGAGTTCGTCAAGGCCGGCGCGCCGGAGGAAATCATCTATGTCAGCAAGCCGCACATCGGCACCTTCCGCCTGGTGAAGATGGTGGAAGCGATGCGCGAGGAAATCGTGGCGCTGGGCGGCGAGATCCGCTTCTCGGCCAAGGTGGCCGACATCGAGATCGACGAGGCCAACGGCGAGCGCCAGGTGCGCAGCCTGACCCTGGCCGACGGCGAGCGCATCGCCACCGAGCACGTGGTGCTGGCCATCGGCCACAGCGCGCGCGACACCTTCGAGATGCTGTATGAGCGCGGCGTGTTCATCGAGGCCAAGCCGTTTTCGATCGGCTTCCGGGTCGAGCACCCGCAGTCCATGATAGACGCCTGCCGCTTCGGCCCCAACGCCGGCCACCCCATCCTGGGCGCGGCCGACTACAAGCTGGTGCACCACGCCTCCAACGGCCGCGCGGTGTACAGCTTCTGCATGTGCCCGGGCGGCACCGTGGTGGCGGCCGCGTCCGAGCCGGGCCGCGTGGTGACCAACGGCATGAGCCAGTACTCGCGCGCCGAGCGCAACGCCAACAGCGCCATCGTGGTCAGCATTTCGCCGGAAGACTATCCGGGCCACCCGCTGGCCGGCATCGAGTTCCAGCGCAGGCTGGAGGAAAAGGCCTTCGCGCTGGGCGGCTCCAACTACAGCGCGCCGGGCCAGCTGATGGGCGACTTCGTGGCGGGCCGTCCGTCCACCGAATTCGGCGCCGTGGTGCCTTCGTACAAGCCGCAGGTGCAGCTGACCGACCTGGCCACCATCCTGCCGGAATTCGCCGTGACCGCGCTGCGCGAAGCCTTCCCGGCCTTCGACAAGCAGGTCAAGGGCTACTTCAAGCACGACGCGGTGCTGACCGGCCTGGAAACCCGCACCTCCTCGCCGATCCGCATCAAGCGCCGCGACGACGACCTGCAAAGCCTGAACACGCGCGGCCTGTTCCCGGCCGGCGAAGGCGCGGGCTACGCCGGCGGCATCCTGTCGGCCGGCGTGGACGGCATCAAGGTGGCCGAGGCGGTGGCGCTGTCGATGGCGGCCAAGGACTAGAACTCACACTGCTTTCCCCAAAAAAAACGCCGGCTCACGCCGGCGTAATATTTTGAAGCAGCGCCGCAGATGAATCGGCGGCGCATATTACAGCTATTAGAACTTGTAGTTGTACTCGGCAGTGAATTTCACCGAACGTGGTGCGGTATAGCTGATCACGCGGCCATAGGTCGAGCTGATGGTGGTGCCATTCAGATTGTAGGTCTCGTCGATGGTTTGCTCGGTCTGCTTGTTGAACACGTTGAAGATATCCAGCTTCAGTGCCAGGCCTTTAGCTTGCGCAGGACGGAATACCAGATTCATGTCGGTCCGGACATCCCACGGCAGACGGCCCAGCGTACCGCGCGGGACAGGCTTGTCGCAATAGAAGTACACCGAACCGTAATCCTGGATGTTGGCAGGAATATTCGGGCTATTACCGAAGCAGCTGCGTGGACGGCCAGAGGCTGCCAGGAAGTTGCCGCCCAGGGTCAGCTGAGGCATAACCTCATAGAAGCCAAACGCCTTGATCTGGTGTTCGCGGTCGTTCGGCAGCAAGCCATTCGCACCGACCATCAGCGGCCAGTTATCCCAGGTCGACGTGGCGGCCACATCCGTCTGTGCATTGTCAGAACGCGTCTGGCCTTCCGTGTTGCCACGGCTACGCGACCAGGTGTAGTTCACGCGACCATACCAGCCGTTGCGGAACGGATGCTCGGCAAACAGATCCAGCGCGGTGTAGGTGCGGGCTGCTTTGTCGAACTTCAGTTCTTCCGCAGTCAGGCTGACCACTGAGTAGTTCTTGCCGGTGCCAGCGAAGTCCACCAGGAAGGTATTGCCTTGACCTGGATTGAACGATGCGCAGTTGAAGCCGCCGTAGTTGTCGGTATTGACCTTGTTGCGCGTAGCCCAAGCCAAAATTGCGGAATCATCGCAGTAATCGTCGATGGTTGCCTTCAGCTTACGGTAGGTGACTTTCGCACCGAAGTTCAGGCTAGGCGAAAACGCGCGTTCAAAGCCCAGCGTGATTTCGTCCTGGTAGGTTGGATCGATATCAACAGCGGTCAGGGTTGCCGGATCTTTTGCTTGACCCAGTTCGTTGTTGGTCGAGAACACGCCGGTCATAGGTTTCAGCCCGGTAGGTTGGCCTTGTGCATCGGTACCGGTGTAAGTGAAGTACTGACGCACATTCAGGGAGCGGCTAGCGCCGCGCACTGCCAGGTGGGTCGGGATCTGCAGCGCATAACGGCCTGCGCTACCGAACACCTTCATCGATGCATCGCCGTTCACATCCCAAGCAGCGCCGAAACGCGGCTGGATAAAGTTCTTCACTTCCAGGAAGGTGACGCCGTCGCCGTTCTTGTTCTTGAAACTTTCGTTACGCAGGCCGAAGGTGAGGCGCACGTCCTTGGTAACCTGGAAGATGTCTTCCAGGTATTGCGCGGACTGGTCGGAACCGGCGGAGGTGGTGTCATCGAAGATGCGTTTCGAGACGTAGTAGCCCTGCGTACCCAAGCCGCCGAACGAAGCTGGAGCCACATTGTAGCCGCCGCCCAGGCTAATCGGTGCGGTCGGGTTGTTGGCCCTGAAGTAGGTCCACAAGCCGCCACCACCGTACACTTCGCCGGCCGCTTCCGAGGTCAGCTTGTTGTCATCGAGACCGCCCCGGAGAGTATGCTTGCCCAGTTTGTATTCCAGATCCAGGCGCGCGGATTTGATTTTGCTGGACGAGTCACTTGCCGATACCAGACCGGACAAAACTTGCGTGGTGGTGTAATTCAGGCCAGGGGCCTGGGCCGCTGCCGACGCACTGACCTGGTACAGGTCGCCTGTAGTCGGGGTGCCGATGACGTCATATTTGCTGCCGTTCTTGGTTTTGCTCTGGCCGAACAACGCCGTTACCGTCAGGTCCTCGGTGAAATTGCCGGTATAGCGCAGGATCTGCGAATTCGCGCCCACAGTAGGGGTAAAGTTCGCATCGTTCTTGTAATGCTGCGACGCCTTTAAAGTATTGCCGTGGGTGAACGTCTTATAATCGTAGCCATAGAGTTGGCGATCGGTCTTGGCGGTGTCACCCAGGAAGGTGGCTTCAAGGCGATGGTTGTCCGAAATGTTCCAGTCGAATTTCGCCATGTAGCGATCAGTCTTGTCCTGCTTAGCTTCCCAGCCATCCGTAGGGTTGGTAGTGGAAGTGCTGGTGCCTTTAGTAGCCAGCGTGGCATTGGTGCCTTCGCGGTCATAGCGGCGGGTTTCCGCCGAGATGAACATGAACAGCGTGTCCTTGATCAGCGGCCCCCCCACGTAGGCGCCGTAAATCTTGTCGGTACGGCTATTGTCCTGATTACGGCGGAACAAAGTGCCATCGGTATTACCCTTGGTCGGGCCGTTTTCCACCGCGCCAGTGACGGGATAGTAAGCGTCACGGGCTTTCGAACGCAACGAATTCGGTTCGATACTGGCGCTCGCGCCGGCTTCCCAGTTATTGGTACCGCTCTTGGTGGTGATATTGACCACGCCGCCTACCGAACGGCCAAACTCGGCGCCGAAGCCACCGGTCAGGATCTGCGCCTGCGCGATCGCGCCAAACGGCAGTTCCGACGCGCCCAGTTGAGTCAATGGATTGGTGACAGGGAAACCGTTGATGTAGTAAGCATTTTCGGATGCGCCGCCACCGCCGAAAGACGCACCTGCTGCGTAACGGGAGTCGGCGCGGGTGGTGTTCGGGGCCAGCTGAATAATAGCATCCACGGTTTGCGGGATTGGCAGGCGGGCCAATTCTTTTGCCGTGAAGGTTGCGCCGTTATTCGAGTTCGACACGTCGATGCGGTTACGCATGCCCGTCACTTGCACGGCCTGAATGGCCTGCACGAAGGATGCGTCGACACCCTGACCGACGATGACGTCTACTTCACGAGTGTCGACGGTTTTACCGTCGCGAACCAGCTCAACTTTGTAGTGGCCTGGCGACATCGCGGTAGCGTTGTAGCGCCCACTGGCATCCGGCGAAATGGTGCGTTTGGCACCAGTGTCGGTATTTTGCATGACCACCGATGCGCCGGCTGGCGCATCGACACGTCCGAAAATATTACCAGCTGCGTTCGACTGCGCCATTGCTGCTGGCACAACCGCGGCGCTCATGGCTGCCGCGCCGAACGCAATAGTGAGCGCTCTTACCAATACAGTTTTTCTTAACATTATGGTTCTTTCCCGATTAAGGCCACCCCGGCAGGCAGCCGCTTTAATTTTATACAGTCGTTTTCCGTAACACGACGCTGTTTCATAGCAATACAATCCGCTCGCACGGATTAAGCCAAAAATATTTCCCATTATTTTGGCAAGCGCCTATCAAAACACGCGCCAAATTGACGTGTCAACGATGAATTTGTATCGATGTATTTTTACAACAATGTTACTTAAAATATTAAATTTTGAATGGACCAGCACCAAGATAGTGCATTGCACCAAATTGGAAATGTCGATACACGCAGAGGAAAATTGGGCTACTGCTTACGCACGCCTTTGGCTGCGTCTATTCGCCGCTGTACAGCGTCCTGCTCTTCCAGGTTGAAACGATCAAAGCGCGCCTTGTCGGAAGCGATTTTCCCGGCAAGCTTTTCGTTATTGTCTGCTGCGAATTTTTCGGTGGCGGATTTCCAAGCAGCATTTTCAGCCAGCACCTGATCGGCAATCCGCTGAGCATCGTCAGCAAATTTCGCATAAACTTTTGAGATTAACTCATTAGCACGCTGATACTCGGCATTGCTCATCAACTTTAAGATGGTCGGCGAGATTGTATTCGCGGCGGGAAGGGCTTTATTCAGATCAGTCACGAATCTGCCGTGGCAAGCCGCCCAAACACTCACCGCTGAATTAACTGCGGTAATTTCTGCATTGGACGTGGACTGGGCTGGAATAACGGGACGGGCGCATCCGTAGTTTGAATAAGCGCGTTCCGCGCCATCGAAACGTTCGGTGTAGTAGGTAATCTCGGCTTTTCGTGCATGCCGCTCACGCACCAGCATTAGCGAAGCGGGTGCCTCGGCAACTCCACTGGCCACAGCTTGTTTCAGCCAACGTTCAGCCTGCACCGGATCCTCGGTCGTACCCTCGCCAAAACCATACATCTCGCCCAATTGAAGCTGGGCAACACCGTTGCCTGCATTAGCCAGAACGGAAAAAGCCTTGAAGGCACGTGCATAGTCTTTACTTTCCCATGCTTTGTGAGCATCCGCTAGGTCATCTGCCGATACCGGCGCGGAGAACGCCAGCAACGCAGCACTTAAGAGCACAGCTTTCATGTAGCCGCCCATAGTCACCAAAACTACAACAATAAATTAAAACTAATAGCAACACCAGCGCTTCGTAGTAATTCCACAACACTGCCTATCAGTTACAACCATCCGGCTTTGCGGAAGCGGCGGTACAAATACACGCAAGTGGCCGCCATCACGGCCAGGGCAGCCGGGTAGCCGTAGGGGGAGTCCAGCTCCGGCATGTGCTTGAAGTTCATGCCCCAGATGCCGGCAAATGCCGTCATTACCGCGAAAATGGCGGCGTAGGCGGCCAGCTTTTTGTTCACCTCGCCGTCGTCGATGGCCACCATGGACAGGTGCACCTGGATCGCGGTGCTGATGGTGTCGCGGATGGAGTCGAGGGTGGCGCTGATGCGCAGCAGGTGGTCGTGCACGTCGCGGAAGTACTCCTGGGAGTCGGCGCAGACGGCCGGCACGCGGCCGCCGTGCAGCTTGCCCACCGCGTCCAGCAGCGGCGCCACGGCGTGGCGCAGCGCCAGCGCCTTGCGCTTGAGCGCGTACAGCCGCACGATGTTGGCGCGCTGCGCGCTTTGCACGAAGATGCGCTCCTCAATCTGCTCCAGCTCGGTCTCCATGGCGTCCGCGATGGGGAAATAGCGGTCCACCACGGCGTCCATGATGGCGTACAGCACGAAGGCCGGGCCTTGCTTGAGCAGATGCGGCTCGCGCTCGGCGCGCGCGCGCACGCCCAGCAGATCCTTGCTGCTGTTCTGCCGGTTCGACAGCACGTAGTTGGGGCCGACGAAGACGTCGACCTCGCCCACCACCAGCTCGTCCGGATCGTCCGGGCTCGCCTCCACCGTCTTGACCACCACGAACAGCGAATCGCCGTATTCCTCGATCTTGGGGCGCTGATGGCCCCGGCTGGCGTCCTCCACGGCCAGTTCATGCAGGCCGAACTCCTCCTGCATGACGGCCAGCTCGCCCGCGTCGCCGTCGCGCAGCGCCACCCAGACAAAGCAGTCGCCGCGCGCCACGTAGTCGCTGATCGCGGCGACGGGCACGTCGGCCAGCTTACGTCCATCCTGGTAGGCAACACAATTGATCAGCATAGGGGGCGGCTCCGGCGGCAAAGCCGGAAGCTTAGCACGGCCACCGCGGCCCTGCTAATCGTCCTTGGCGCCGTCGATGCCCAGCTCGGCGATCTTGCGGGTGATGGTGTTGCGGCCTATGCCCAGGCGCACCGCCGCGTCGTTCTTGCGGCCATGCGTGAACTTCAGCGCCGTGCGTATCAGGGCCGACTCGAACTGCCGCCCCAGCACGTCCATCACCTCCTGCTGGCCGCTGGCCAGCATGCCGGCCGCCTGCAGCTCCAGCAGTCCCAGCCAGCTGTCGGCGCCGGCGGCGGCCAGCCCGCCGTGGCCCGCGCCGGATGATGCCGCGCCATTCCGTCAAACGCATCAGGCGGGCGCCTTCCGCTGCGGGTTCCAGTCCGGCCA
>NZ_WWCU01000019.1 GCF_009857595.1 Pseudoduganella aquatica
GGGGCGAATTGCTGGGAATCGTGCGGAGTGGCCAGTTCTATGCCAGCCATAATGACCACCTTGGCAGGCCCGAAGTGCTGAGCAATACCGCAGGCGCTGTCGTGTGGCGCGCGGAAAACGCGGCGTTCGACCGCAAGGTGGTTGTCGATACGGTAGGAGGATTGAATGTCGGCTTCCCTGGACAGTATATCGATAACGAAACTGGGTTGTGGTATAACTGGAATCGGTATTACGATGCTGCGCTTGGACGCTACCTGCAAAGTGATCTGATCGGATTTGCGGGCGGGATAAATACCTATGCATATGTCGAAGGCAACCCCGTTAGCAATGTGGACCCAGGAGGGCTGCAGAAAGGGATGCCTCAGGGGACGATGTATCGAGGGACTGGCGACATCAACGGACAGATTTGGATTGGCAATCAGATGCGAAATGGTGCGATTCAGAATTTCAGTTCAAGAACGCGTAATGCCTACGATGCCTGGGGTCCTAAGGTTCAGTCGGTCTGCTTGGTGAGCGTCACCCATATTCCGCAGCCGCCGCTCCAGTGCTCTGCGTCCAACCCGACTGGTGCCGCTACGCTGCCGACGACTGGCCCAGTAATGTCGTCGCCGGGCCAGGGCGGCTCTACAACTTGCCTGCAATGGGGCTTGGCGATGGTGCAATAAAGATGGACCTCTTTGTCACCGTCATCCAGATTCTCAAAGACCTTCTCGGTAGCCTGAACCCATTGCGCTTATTCAAGCCGGGTTATCGAGATTCGTTCAGAGAGGTTTGGCGACAGGAGCCTCTTATCTTCCGTATCGGCTATGTCCTCGGAACAGTCGGCCTGCTCGTTTTGATTGCGCTGGTAGTGCTGTGGTTCGTGCGAGGCCCTTAATCTTGAGTCCCGAGTGCGGGGTAGAATTGGAGTCGCTGCCGGAGCGAAGCATAGGAAGCCAACCCGGCCGAAGACGGGGCGTCCAGCCACGAAGCGAGCGCTGGCACGGTGCACGTTCCTTGGCATATGCCTACGACAGCTATAGCCGCGTTTCCGGCATCACCAGCAACGTCGGCGGCGCGTCGGCCACGCTGGCTACCAACTTCCTGTACCAGCCGGCGAATTTGCAGCGCTATGCCTGGCGCTTCGGCAACGGCTTGCCGCGCCTAGTGACGCTCGACACGGATGGCCGCATTGCGCAGATGAGCAGCAGCGGCGTACACAACGTCACGCTGGGCTATAACAATGCAGACCTGATCAACAGCCTCACTGATGGCGTGTACAGCGCCATGACGTCCGGCTTCGGCTATGACGCTGCGGACCGCATCAACTCTGTAACCCGCAGCAGCGACGCGCAAAGTTTTAATTGGGATAGCGCGGGGAACCGTACCAGCCAGAGTCGCCAAGGCACGGCCTATACATTTACGCCCGACACGCAAAGCAACAGGCTCGCCTCCTGGAGCGGCGGCGGCAAGTCGCGCAGCTTTGGCTATGACGCGATCGGCAACGTCCGCACCGAGACGCGCACCGATGGCAATCGTACCTACGACTACGACCTGTTCAACCGGATGAGCGCCGTCACCATCAGCGGTGTGCAGGTCGGCGACTACCGCTCCAACATTTACAACCAGCGCGCTTACAAAAACATCGGCGTGGGTACCGCCTACGTGTATGGACCGCAAGGAGAGCTATTGACCGAAACCGGCGCCACGCCAACCAGCTACGTCTGGATAGGTGGTGAGTTGCTGGGAATCGTGCGGAGTGGCCAGTTCTATGCCAGCCATAATGACCACCTTGGCCGGCCCGAAGTGCTGAGCAATACCGCAGGCGCTGTGGTGTGGCGTGCGGAAAACGCGGCGTTTGACCGCAAGGTGGTTGTCGATACTGTAGGGGGATTGAATGTCGGCTTCCCTGGCCAGTATATCGATAACGAAACTGGGCTGTGGTACAACTGGAACCGGTACTACGATGCCGCGCTTGGACGCTATATCCAAAGCGATCCGATCGGCCTTGCGGGCGGTATCAATACCTATGCATATGTTGAGGGGAATTCATTGAGCCGTATTGATCCGACGGGGCTGGAACAATGTGATATTGATGCTGCAGAGAAGACTGCAAGAGAGCGTCTCCCTAATATGAATTTTGGTAAAGGTTCGCCAAAAGTCGACTACTCCGGAATGGGATGGTACGGGCAAGCTCAAATTCTAGGGCGGGAAGAAGGTTTTGACGGTTATATACACCTAAATAAAATGTTTCTCAAACCACTGGACGCGAGAATGCAATTCAAAGTCCTGGAAACCTATTATCACGAGGTCGGACATTTTACGTGGCAGGAAGCATATCACGATGTAATCTATCCTTACGCCGCCAAGAATGCCGAGGCAAGTTGGGAAAGATTCCAGGCCATGCGCAGTAAGCTCTGCAAATGTGCAAAATAATGTTGCTTTCATCTTCATCTATAAGTTGCAGAGCCCGGATGATGGTTCTCGTTATACTTGTCACCGCCTGCTCGATTCGTGTCCACGCTGGTGCTGTTGAGGAACAACCCACGCCCAAAGTGCCAATAACGTGCCTTTTGATTGCAAAGGCTTCAATTGTTACCAAGCGTTTTGATGAGCCGCCTTATGGGCAGGCCAATGTGGGGCACCAGATAGGTGTAGGCACGCGAAATGTATTGTCTATTCGAGCATGGGAGGACTTGGCTGACTCTGATACCTCGCAACTGTGGAAAGCAACTTTGGAGTTTGCGCCTATAACTGCTGCTATGACTTTAGGTGAAGTTAAGCATATTCCTGTGTTGCGCAGCTACTTCACGTACGGGGGATTGTTCTGGTTGAGTGGTGGGGGGTACGTTTGGGGCGAAAATACTATTCGCCAAGTCGATTTAATCAGAACGAAAACAGGGTTCGAGGCAGTGGTTAATGGCCCAATTGCTGCTACTGCTGCGCTTAGCGGAGCCCCTACACGTACGAAAGGCGTATGGCGGTGTAATGTCATTCGGCGAAAAGTTACCCAACTTGATCTATGGGAGGGGAAGCCAGGAACGAAATTTGAGTCTTTTCACCCAGCTAACACGCTACGGCCGGTTGATCACCTGTAATAGTCAGCGTGGTACGGAGGCCCGATGCTGTTGAAAATAGAGTTGACTACGTTTTATTCGACGCGTGATGAGGATCGTTTTTTTCAAAGGCTCAAGGTTATTTCGTCCATAAAAGATGTTCGTCGCGTGGGACGTGGGCTTTTCATTGAGTTGACGTGCGCTCTCTTAGTAACGACGTGTTACGTGGGTTAATTGCGTTGCTTTGGCGCTATCAGATATGTCTGATGCCGTTGGGATAGCGCGGGGAACCGTACCAGCCAGAGTCGCCAAGGCACGGCCTATACATTTACGCCCGACACGCAAAGCAACAGGCTCGCCTCCTGGAGCGGCGGCGGCAAGTCGCGCAGCTTTGGCTATGACGCGATCGGCAACGTCCGCACCGAGACGCGCACCGATGGCAATCGTACCTACGACTACGACCTGTTCAATCGGATGAGCGCCGTCACCATCAGCGGTGTGCAGGTCGGCGACTACCGCTCCAACATTTACAACCAGCGCGCTTACAAAAACATCGGCGTGGGTACTGCCTACGTGTATGGACCACAAGGAGAGCTGTTGACGGAAACCGGCACCACGCCAACCAGCTACGTCTGGATAGGGGGCGAATTGCTGGGAATCGTGCGGAGTGGCCAGTTCTATGCCAGCCATAATGACCACCTTGGCAGGCCCGAAGTGCTGAGCAATACCGCAGGCGCTGTCGTGTGGCGCGCGGAAAACGCGGCGTTTGACCGCAAGGTAGTGGTGGATACCGTTGGTGGCTTGAATGTGGGTTTCCCTGGGCAGTATGTGGATGCCGAAACTGGGTTGTGGTACAACTGGAATCGGTATTACGATGCTGCGCTTGGACGCTACCTGCAAAGCGATCCGATCGGGATCGCCGGAGGAGTTAATACCTATGCATATGTCGCAGGAAATCCGATAAGTCGTGTTGATGCGAGTGGGTTAGATGACTCTTCGTACGATTTTTCGATACGATCCAACCAAAACCCAGTACGACAGCTTTGGATAGCTACAACAGATGCGCTCTCTGGAGCAGTCCGTGGTCCGGACTATATCGCTGCGTCCGGAAACATCTATATTGTATCCGTCGGAGCAGCAGTAAACCTTCATAATGGAAACGTCTACATGCAAGGCAGTCTATTCAGAGGATATCCTGCACCAGTTTCAAAGCCCGGGGCGTGCATCGTGGCGGGCAGCATCGTTGGATCCGGAGTGGATGGAGCCAAAACTGACTCCTTCTTAAACGGTGCGGGAAATCAAGCCACTATTTTCGTGCCTGCAGGCAATCCTTTCATTGGAGTGGGTGGCGGTGTATCGCACGCGATAGGTGGGGCATATTCGATTGAATACGGTGTCGGGTCTGTAGGGGCAAGCGTCTCGCCAATTACATATGGAAAATAATGAAAAAATCTATGCGGCAATTGCTTAGAGATGGGTTCACGAAAACTAGAAATGAACAATATGATGAAATGTCTCGAGGAGAGAAAATTGGGTATTGGATATTTTGCGGCGTCGTTTTTTCTTTAGTGTTAATAGGTTGGATTGTTGCGTGGAAATAATGCGTAAAATCCTCCTGGAGCGGCGGCAAGTCGCGCAGCTTTGGCTACGATCCGATTAGGGGGCGAATTGCAGGGAATCGTGCGGAGTGGTCAGTTCTACGCCAGCCATAATGACCACCTTGGCCGGCCCGAAGTGCTGAGCAATACCGCCGGCGCAGTCGTGTGGCGCGCGGAAAACGCGGCGTTTGACCGCAAGGTGGTCGTTGACACCGTGGGGGGATTGAATGGCGGGTTCCCTGGGCAGTACATCGATAACGAAACAGGATTGGTACAACTGGAACCGGTATTACGATGCTGCGCTTGGGACGATATATCCAAAGCGATCCCATCGGGCTTGCAGGAGGGATCAATACCTACGCCTATGTCGGTGGAAACCCGGTCGCTTACTCCGATTTCTTGGGCTTGGCGCCAGACGATCCTTACCGGACCGCGAACTTGGCTACAGTCGCGGCAATAACGGACATTTTCCCGCTGACGGCGAAGTCCGGCAACGAGTGGGGTGGACGGGTCTATCAAATGCCTAGCGGGAAATATTCATACACCAACCCAGAGGAGGGCAATACCAAGGACATGGGCAAGGTGCCGCCACTCGAGTGTCCGAACGGTGGCAAGAATGTCGGTATGTACCACACGCATCTGCGGATTCAATCCGTCAATGCAACACACCTTTCAAATTGTTGAGCCGGCGTTTGGTAGTGTAGCGTTGAATTACTCCTGGATGGCTTGGACGCAGTTTGGACCGCCTGTTGAACCCACTGTCCTCCTCGCCTTTCATAATTAAGGCATTTAACTGGAAGGGTATGAGCCGCCGTTTATCTAAAGAGATCACGCCTATGGTGACTGGATATTTAATATTTTCGATCTTACTGATATGGATTTTTTGGATTTGCAATAGAAAGTGGCGATTTGAAAATAGATTGGTAATGGCTGCCGTCACTCCTTATGTCAGTTCGTTAATGGCTTTTATGTATATTTATCTGACTGGTCTGCGCGGAGGGGCTGATTTTTTTCAGGCACTTTTGGTTGGATCATTTGCTCCATATTTTGCCTTTTGGGGGCCAATGATCAGTGTCTGTAGTATTGGATTGTTGTTTTTTTGGAAAGAATCTTATATCCACGATTTTTTCTTAAATAAAAATACCAGGCTTCAACTATGGGAAGGGCGGACCATAGCTGAAGGCGACATTCTAGATAGAAGCCGTGTAGGCTTACACCCGCCAGGCCCCATCCTGATACACCCTTTCCTCACCCAGCCAGACCGCTTCGGTCACGGCGAACACGTCCACATGGTAGCGTGCGTCCTTGCGCTTGAATTGCGGTTTCTGGTACTGGCCGTGCTTGGCGCCCAGCGACAGGTGGATGCCGCACATGCGCTCGTAGGTGCCGATGTCGCTCACAAGCCGCTCGCGCGAGAAGGCGCGGTTCATGCCGAAGCCGAGTTCGCGCAGCCATACTTCGCCTTCGTGGGCGCGGATGATCTCCAGCATGTTGTCGAACTCGGGCGTGGAGTCGATAGCGCCGGTGACGCGGCCGTTTTCCACGATCATGGTGATGGGCTGGGCCGGGTGGTTGACGTGGAAGGAGGTGTCGCCGAACACGAACACGCGCACGCGGCCGTTCACCGCTTCCAGGTCCTGCGCTTCGGTGAACACTTCGCCGATGGGGAACTGGCCGCCCACGTTGTTCATGCCGCTGTAGTCGCCGATGTTGAGCTTGGCCGCTTCCAGCGGCGAGTCGAAGCGCAGCAGCGCGCCGGCGCCGCTGTCCACCACGGCGGACGGCGCCGCGTTGATGCGCGCTTGCAGGGCACGGCCCACGCCGCGGTAGTAGGCCGGGTCGTAAGCCAGCGAGGCGATGTAGTGCAGCCCCTGTTCGCCGGGCATGCGCGACAGGTGCACGTGCTCGATCACTTTCAGGCCGCGCTTGAACAGTTCGATGCGGATGCGGAACGCTTCCAGGCGGAAGCTGGTGGACTGTATCAGCACCACCAGGTCGTGCTGGCCCAGCTCGGCGAACGCGGCCAGCACGTCTTCCGGCGCCACAGTGTCGAAGTCGATGAAGCGGCCGTCCGGCAGCGAGCGGCGGTAGGCTTCCGTCAGCGCCTCATTCAGCGCGCAGCGCCGGTCGTACACCACCAGCGCGCGCTGCGGCGGCGCGTATTCGATGGCTCCGGCCAGCAGGTCGCGCACGTTGACCGCCGCCGTGGCGATGGCGTCTGCGGGGAGGGCGCCGTGGGGCGCGGACGGGGGGAGGGGAGCCGACTGTGTCATTTTTTAATCAGAAGTAATACTTATTGGAAGCTTGAGCATTATATGCCCTGCATATTCCTTGTACAGCGCAAGGGAGCGGCGTAGAATCATTGCAATATAGCCGGACGGCAACTTTACAGATTCGGCGTCACATTACAGGTTGGAGGCAGCGATGAGCTCAGTGAAGGGAATGGATTTACCGCTGGAACGGCCTGATGACGGCGATGGACGGGCGGCGCTGTTCGTGCCGACCACGGCCATCAAGGAAGACGTGCTGCAACTGGTGCGCAAAGGGGCGGCCGTCGTGGGCTTCGGCAACCATGACCGCACCCTGACCATTTATTACGAGAGTAACCGCTTTTCGGAACCATCGCTGGCGAAGTGGGAGCAGAAGGCGCGCAAGTGCTTCGAGCGCCTGCTGGACAACCTGCCGACCACCAACAAGATGGTCAGCAAGCCGGAGAACTTCGAGCAGGTGGGCTATATCAGCAACAAGGGCATCGTGATCCGCCGCATGGAAGTGCTGCAGCGCTGGCTGGAGTACTCGGACGCGCTGGACTCCGCGCCGGAGAGCGAAACGGTGGCGTTTGCGCCGCCGCCGCCGCCCAAGAAGATCGTCGCCGAGTAATCCTCCTCACACCACCATGATGCTGGCTTGTGCCTTCAGCGGGCAGGGCAGCGTGTCGTCAAACGTGATCTCGACCGCGCTCGCCACGAAGAAGCCGCCGATGTGCTGGGCGGCGATCTCCGGCGGCGTGCCCGGCTTGGTCAGGTTCACGTCCTGCGCGAACAGGAAGATGCGCCATCTGCCATACACCGTCTGGCCGTACTTGAGCAGCAGCCGGTAGGCCAGCTCCAGGCTCAGGCTGGCCGCGTACACGCCGTCGTTGGCGCCGGTGTCGAAGCCCAGGCCGTCGTCGGTAAGCGGTATCACGAAGTTCAATCCCTGCGGCGCCTGGAAGATGGCGAAGGAATACAGGTCGGTGCCGTGGAACAGGCTGCCGTCCTCGCGGTGGAATTTCGCGCGCACCCACAAGGGACTGAAGGCCTGCACCTGCGGCGGCGCTTCCACGTCCACCGGGCCGGCGGTGTGGATGTTGGTTTGCGTCTCCGTCACGCTGTGGCTGTAGGTGGCGCCGGTGGTGATGCGCTGGTAGGTCCAGCTGACGTCGGTGGCGTAGGGCACGCCGGCGTTGGGCGCTTCCAGCATGGTCCACTCGGCCACCACGCGCTCGCCCACGGTCAGTTCGCCGGCGGCGGGCGGGGTGGCTTCCTGGCCGCGCCAGAACGGGTCGGCCGCGTCCGAGCAGGCCACGGCAATGGCCACCGAGGCGATGGCCGAGGCCACTCCCGCCACTGTGTATTCCGGCTCGCCCGAGCTGGCGCCCTCCAGCGAGCAGCAGGTGACGCTGGGGTCGGTTTCCTCCACGCTGCCGCCCACATTGAAGCTGGCCTTGCCCGCGCCCAGCGCCGCCGCGATGATGGCCACCAGGGCGGCGATGATGGCGATGATAATGGCGAGTATCTTCCACCACGGGTCGGCAAAAGGCAGCTCGCCGTGCAGGCCGGGGAAGGCGGGATTCGGCGCCCAGGCCATAGTCAGGCCGGTGGGCACGATGGGGCCGCCGCCCGGCGGGCAGACGCATTCCTTGCCGTCCGGCCCGGTCTGGCCCCAGCGCTTGCCGGGCAGGTGGCCTTTCAAGTTGGAGACCGTGAGCGTGCCTTCCTGCACCGTGCAGGTGTAGCTGTTGCTGGTGGCGTCGAAGCGGGTTTCGGAGACGAAGATCTGCTGGATGGAGCGGCGCGGGGTAAAGCCGTCGGCGCGCGCCAGGATGCTGACCAGCGGCTTGCCGGGGCTGGCGTGCTGGAAGTTTGCGTCCCACATCACCAGCATGGCGGCGCCGGCGGGGATGGTGGCGAAGTAGTGGGTGCGCGCCACCGGCGCAATGCCGGGGTCGCCCACGCTCTCAAGCCAGACGGTGACGTTGGTCAGCGCGCTGGAGGACAGATTGGTGATGTGGGCGGCAATGCGCAGGCCGTAGATGGCGTTGTCGAATATGCCGTCCGGCAGCATGATGCTGGTCACGGGCTCGATGGCGAACGGGCGCGTGAGCACCTGGAGTGGGGTGGCGCTCATTTTTTGTCTCCTTGCAGCTGGACTACAACGTAGCTGACGCCGCCGGCCACCTTGCCCTGGCTGCGTTCGATAATGTGCACCAGCTGGTACTGGCCGGGCCGCAGTCCGTCCGCGCTGAAGGCGGCGTACACGGCGGTGGCCGTGCCGCGCGGCAGGCGCACGCGCAGGCCGTGCTTGCCGCCGTAGTCCGCGTCCGGCCCGGCGCCGCCGTTGGCCGCACCCATGTCATCCTCTGCGGCGCCGGGCTCGTTGCCCTGCGCCTCGGCATCCTCATGGCCGTGCGGATGGCGGTCCTTGCCGCCGCACAGCGGCTGCAGACTCAGCTCCACCTGCACGGCCCGCTGCGGCGCAGGCCGCAGCTGCAGGCCGCGCAGGCCCAGCAGCGCGATCTGCCGCTCGTCCAGCTCGCCGCCGTATTCCACGCTGATGAAGGCTTCCTTGTCCTGCCGGGGCAGCGCGCGCACGCTGATCACCATGGCCGCTTGCAGCATGCCGGCCATCAGCACCGTGATGTTGCGCTGCGCGATCTGGTCGTGCGCGGGCGGGTCGAACACATAGCCGTTGGGCAGCGGGTCGGGGATGGGGCCGGTGTCGCCCGGCACGTGCGCGACGGCCAGCAGGCATTCGTGGCCGCCGTTCACAATGACCGGCACCCACGGCACCAGGCACAGCACGTCCTGGCCCACCGGATTGTTCGGGTCCGGCTCCGGCGCCAGGTCGGCAAAGGCCGAGCCGATGGCGGTGGCATTGCCGACGATCACCTGGGCGCTGGGATCGGCCCAGTAAAAGTCGATGCGGGTGCCGTTGGCCTGGGTGTTGCCGAGATTGGCGGCGTGCGCCCACAGGTAGGCAGGCTGGCCGGCGACCGGCGTGCCGGGCGCACCGTTCGGGTCTGTTCCGGGCACGACCCAGATGTCGGTGCTGGCCCACCAGTACGGCGAGCCATCGCGGATGATGGTATGAGCAGGCATGGCAGTCCTTTCGGAAGCAGCGTGGGAAGACCCCGGAGTCCAGCTTATGCCGCTGCCAAACGCGCGATTTGATGTAAATCAGACCCAAGCGTCGGGTTTGCGCAACCGGCTTGCGGAAGTCGTAGGGTTGCTGTACGGCATGTGTTATGTTGGATGTGACGGGCAGCAACGAACTGTCCGCACCGACAAAATCCACAGGAGACGACAGATGATGAAACATGCATTCCAGGTTGTATTCGCGGCCGTACTGGCCTTGTCCCTGGGCGGCGCCGCCCGCGCGCAGGACGCCACCCACCGTGGCACGGCCGACGAGGCGGTGGCCATGGTCAAGAAAGCCGGCGCCTTTATGGACAAGAATGGCCGCGACAAGGCGATTGCCGCCTTTAACGATCCCAAGGGCGAATTCATCAAGGGCGACCTGTATGTCTTCATGTTCGGCATGACGGGCGAGCAGCAGGGCGTGGCGCTGGCGCACGGCCAGAACGCCAAGATGGTCAACAAGAACCTGATGGAGCTGAACGCCGGCGGCGTGTTCCCGATCAAGGAGTTCCTAAAGGTGGCGAACAGCCCGGCGGGCAAAGGCTGGGTTTCCTACAAATGGCCCAACTCCATCAGCAAGAACATGGAAGACAAGTCCACTTATGTCGAGAAATTCGGCGATGTGCTGATAGGTGTCGGCATCTACAAATAGCCGAAGAGGGAAAGTTCGGCCAACAACCGCGATCCAGCGCAATACGCCCCGCAAAAATGGGGCGTATTTTTTTATGGCGGCTTGCCCGAACCGCTGGGCGCTGCGTTATGATGCAAAGGACAACTTGAGCTCGCCCAGGCGGAGCCCAGGTTCCGCAGGCGGGAATCTATCCGAGCATATTCGAGCATATACATGGCATACAGGTGGGAGACTTCCGACAGCGTCTGGCTGGAGGACGATGAAAGTGGGCAATTTGAGCTGGCGTCCAGCCAGGGTTTGAGCCGCATCGAGTGGCAGGCGCAAGCGCGCACGCGCTTGCCGGACGTGGCGCAGCTATTGGGCGCGTCGCTGCCTGCGGGCTGCGCGCACGCGGCCATTTATCCCGAAGGTTTTGCTTACTGCCCAGAGTGCGGCGCTGCGCTGCGCGTGTGTGCGGCGGCGCAGCGTCTGCCTGCGTGGTGGGGACCGAGCAGCGCGCCGCTGCCGGTGAATGAGGCGCCGCTGCCGCGCCATGCGCCGCATGGTTTGCCGCTGACGGCGCTGCCGCTGGCGGCCAGCCTGGAGACGCGTCCGCCGGAACCGCAGGTGGGGCAGGCGGAATTGAAGATCCCGGCGCCGCCGAACGCGGTGTGCGTGTTTGCGGCGGCCGATTTCGGCTTTGCGGCGCAGCGCTTGCTGGCGCTGGCTTACACGCGCAATGTGCTGCAGTACTGGGATCCGGCCGCCATGCGCTGGCATGTGATGACGTGCGAGGATCACCTGGCCGATTTGTCGTTCAGCGCGTCGGCGTATGCGTGGCTGCCGGCGCACGCGGAGGCGCGGCGCGGGGAGGTGGGGCTGGTGCCGTCGGGGCAGGGTCTGGTGCGGCTGCTGATTAATCCGGTCAGCGAGAGTTTTCATACCGAGGTGGTGCTGTCGGCCAGGCTGGCCAGCGCGCCGGGTATGGTGGGGCGGCGGATCGCTTGCCTGATCGCGGCGGCAGGCGGTGTGCGCTTGTGGACTGCGGATGCGCAGGGGGCGGATGGGGAGACGCTGGAGATTGCGGCGGAGCTGGCGGGTTACGCTGCGCTAACCCGCCCTACGGTTTTCTCCACCGAGGCTGATGTTATTCCGGATCCGGATGCCGATGGCGCTGTGCCGGCCGGCGGGTGGTCGCGTCCTTTGAGTTATGACGGGAAGCTGATGTGGCTGCACGCGCAGGGGCATCTCGTCTGGCGTCCGGGCAGCGCGCCTCAGTGGCTGCCCTGGCCTGCGGGGTGGACGCCGCGCTTGCAGTTCGGCGGGCCGGCGCGCAGCCGGGACGGGCGCTTGTGGCAGATCGGGCATGACGGCCAGGCTTATTCGTTCAGTGAACTGGGCGTGGCGCAGGCTCAGCAGCGCGAACTCGATGGCGCGCGGCTGGGCTTTGGCACGCTGCTGTTCCGCCGTGGCCACCAGGTCAAGAACGAGCCGTGGGACGTGGAGGACGTGGAGGACCAGACCCGCAACGAGGCGCTGGTGCTGCCGCTGCTGGAGAATGTGAGCAGCACGCGCAGCCAGCCGACCGGGCTGGTGCTGCGCATGGAGCGTCCGCCCGCCATGGCGGAGGATGCGCTGGGCGGCGCGGTCATACAGCGCACGCTGATCGAGTGGGTGGGGCAGCGCAATGTCATTCTGGATGAGGCGGTGCGCTTGTCGCATCCGGCGGATTGCCAGCCGTTCGTGTATGACAACTGCCTGTGGCTGCACCATCCGGGCTGGAACGAGATTCGCGGCTGGCATTTGAAAGCGCTGCCATGATGCGGGCGCTGATGCGGCCATCCGCGCTGGCGCTGGCTTGCGCGCTGGGTGCGCCGGTCGCGGCGCTGGCTGCGCCGGTGTCGCACGTCTTCCTGGTGCAGAACTCGGGCTGGATGGAGCCGTTTTATACGGACCCGGCCTCGCAATACAAGGCGCTGGTGACGGAGGTGGTGCTGGCCGCCGTGCAGCCGGGCGATGCGCTGGTGCTGGCGGCCTTCAATCAAAGCCTGCCGGGTGCACCGTCGCCGAAAGCGCTGCTGGCGGCGAAGGTGGACGACAAGCCGCAGCGCGCCGCAGTAGCAGCCGCGCTTGCGCCGCTGGCTGCGGCCAGGAAGCCGGGCAGCAGCGCGCTGGCGGATACCGATCTGGGCGAGGCGGTCAGCACCTCCATCACGTCGGCGCTGGGCGGCAAGCCGGGGCTGATCTGGCTGTTCACCAACAACAAGAACAGCCCGAACAACGACCAGGCCACGGCGCAGCGCAACCGCGAATTCTATGAGCTGATCCATCACGGCGGCAGCATCAAGAAGGCCTTGGCCTTTCCGCTGCACATGCCGGTGCATGGCCGCTACAGCGCCAACGGGATGATGATTTACGTCTTTGCGATCCAGGACGAAGGCAAGCGCGAGCTGGATGCGCTGCTGCGTTCGGGCCGTCTGCAGAAGGTGATCACCGAGCCGCCTGCGCGCCTCAAGCCGCTCGACCAGGACACCGTGCGCCTGCTGCCTGTGAAGGTGGAGAACGTGCCCGGCGTGGCGTTTTCCACGCAGCCCAACGGCACTTTGCGCGCCGACATTGACGCCGCTGCCGCCGCATCCGGCGCCGCGCCATCCGCCGGAGATCCGGCCGCGGCCGCGTCTACCGCTGCGCACGCTGCTGGCGGCCCGCCCGCCGCGCGCATCCAGTGGCGGCTGGAGAACACGATTTATCCCTACACCATCACCAGCGCCCGCCTGGCGGCGCGTTCGGTACTGGCCGGCGCCGAGAAGCCGATTGCGCTGGGCGCGGACAGTGTGCAGGGCCTGGCGCCCGGCAAATCGCTGCCGCTGGCGTCCAGCATGCAGCTGCCGGTGGCCAACCTGCCCGGCAAATGGTCGCTGGAAGCCGTGCAGGCCGCCGGCTCCGCCGCAGTGCTGCCGGGCGCGATCGAAGTGCAACTGAGCGAACAAAAACTGGAACTCTCGCAAGCTTTCCGCGATCGCATGGCCGCGCTGTTCCCTGGCGACCCGCTGCCCGACATCTTCACGCCGCCCAGCCAGGTGCAAGGCTCGCGCGCCGTGCTGCCGCTGGAAGTGCGCATGCAGTTCGGCTTGGCGCCCTTGCTGGCGCTGCTGGGCGGCGTGGCGGCACTGCTGCTGGGCGCCGCCGCGCTGGCCGTTGCAGCCGCGCGTCCGCGCAAAGTGCAGGTCACCGTCGAAGGCGAACTGCGCACGCTACACGTCAAGGCCGGCAACAGCCAGCCCCTGTTCGACAAGGCCGGCAACAAAGTCGCCGTGCTTAACACCACCTTATTTGGCAGCACACTGACGGACCTGCGCGAAGGCGCGCAAGTGCGTCTCGGCCGTTAATATCCAGCTCATATTTCCGCCCATATCAAGGATCACCAAGAATGCAAAAAGAAAACGACATCCAGCTGGCGCAGGCCAATACCGACCCGGGCTTCAAGGTGCCCGGCAGCCAGGACCAGAGCGCCAAGCCGTCGAGCGAGCCGGCGCTGTCCAGCGTGCCGCCCGGCGGCGCGCCTATCGAAGTGGCGCCGGTGCAGGGCGCGCCCGCCACCGATACCTCCACGCGCGACCTGGCGATAGGCGGCGCCGTCTTCCTGGTGCTGCTGATCGTGTTCTTCTTTGCGCGCAACGCCTACGCCAATCACCTGGTGCGCCGCCGCGTGGCGCCGTCGTCGGCCGACACGGCGGGCTGGCTGATGTTCTTCGGCCTGTCCTTCCTGAGCGCCGCCGCCGTGCTGGCCATCCTGAACGCCGGCAAATTCCTTACCGTGGCCATTACCGGCACCTTGCTTGTCTTTGGCATCGCTGCGCTGGTCGGCGCGATGCTGACGGGCCGCCGTTAATTCAATAAAAGCCCAGGAGAGCGATCATGGCAGATTTCCAGAACAACGGCAGCGGCAAAAAAGCCGAACTCAAGGTCGACCTGCGCCCCACGCTGTTTATCGGCGCGGGCGGCACGGGCATGGAAGTGATGATGCGCATCCGCCGCCGCATCCTGTCGGCGGTCTGGAACCGCCGCCATCCCACGCGGGTGGAAGCCATAGGCCAGTTCCCGGTGGCGCGCTTCCTGCACGTGGACCTCGACAGCGGCGCTGTCATCGACGAAGGCAAGTCGCAGCGCACCGACCCGTGGTACGAGCTGGTGAAGCTGAGCGACGAGGAACGCCTGGTCGAGTCGATAGACCTGCAGCAGTACCACGAGTCCGACGACAGCCTGGCGCGTTTCCCACTGATAGAAAACTGGATGCCGCTGCGCCCGAAAAAACTGCGCTCGCTGGGCATCGATCCGTCCAAGGGCGCGGGCCAGATCCGCGCCGTGGCGCGGCTTTACCTGTACGACAAATACCCCAAGCTGCGCGGCCGCATCAAGGGCGCCTTGAATTTTCTGAGCAGTAACGCGGGCAACGAGCGCAAGGAAAACTACCAGCGCCTCGGCCTGCAAGTGGACACGTCCAAGTTCCGCATCGTGGTCATCGGCTCCAACGCCGGGGGCACCGGCGCGGGCACCGCCATGGACCTGGGCTGGATCGCCAAGGCCATTGCGCGCCAGGAAGTGGCGGACAGCCAGGTGGACCTGGTGATGTTCATGCCGTCCGGTTACGCCAAGGCTAACAAGGAGCGCACCGAAGCCAACGCCTACGCCACCCTGATGGAGCTGGAAACCGCCATGCGCGACATGAACGCGCAAGTGCGCTGGGCGGACCCGGACAGCCTGACCGGCCGTGGCGCGCCGTTCGACGACGTCTATTTCGTCGACACCGCCAACCTGGCCAACAAGGCCACGCAGGATGTGAAGGACGTCTACCAGATGGTGGCCGATTCGCTGTTCGAGGACTTCGCCTCGGCGGATTTCGCCAACCGCAAACGCTCGGTGGCGGTGAACCAGCAGCAGCACAAGCTGGGACCATTCAATCCGCGCGTGCCGGAGCAGCGCTTCGGCGACATGCGGCTGTCCTACTCCAAGGTGTACTCGGCTTTCGGCCAGGCGGTGCTGGATACGCAGCAAAGCCTGCGCGAAGACATCCGCGCCTACGAGCTGGCGGGCCTGATGGTGAAAGCCTTTTTCGGTCTGCTCGGCAGCGACGGCACCAAGGCGCGCCGCGCCGGCGACCAGGAGCGCGACATCTTCATGCGCGAGCAGATGGCGATGGCCGAGCATCCCTTCGACGAATTCCCTGATTTCAAAAAGGGCACGGTGGACGTGACGCCGTTCCAGGAATACGCGCTCACCGACCAGCTGCTGATGGACAAGGACGAGCGCTCCTTGCTGGAGCGCGTGGAAAGCAAGGTCCAGCTCGAGATCGACCGCATCATGGGCGACTATGAGCTGAAGCAGTGGCGCGAGAAAGTGGCCGAGCTGCTGCCGCACCTGGAGCGCGACGCCATCCGCGAAGCCGGCGCTACCGCCGAGACCAGCGAGGACCGCCTGAAGCGCCACACGGCCGAACTGCTGCAAAGGCTGAAGGGCCGCGCGCGCGAGCAGCTTTACGCGCTGCTGGACGACCGCAAGCAGGGTGGGCTGGAATTCGTGCTGTCGCTGCTGGAGCAGATCAAGGCGCGCATTTCGCAGCGTGACCTGGTGCACATGGAACGCAACGGCAAGCGCTACCGCGACATCCGCGACGCGCTGCGCACGCGCCAGGTGGAGGAATCGCTGAACAACCTGTCGCAGGCCGCCGCCAAGATGTTCGGCAGCGAGGCGCAGTCGCGCGAAGTGATGGCGCACCTGAAGCGCGACATTGCGGACTATCTGCGCTTCCACATGCTGGCCGTGGCGGCCGGGCAGTCGGTGGAGCTGCTGAACTCCATGTCCACCTGGCTGGGCGATACGCAGTCGGTGGACGAGCAGGGGCAGGCGGTATGGAGCGGCATTGCAGGCGAGCTGCAGGAAGGGCGCCGCTGCGTGGAGGCCATGCTGGGCGTGGTGGACCAGCGCATTGCGCAGCTGCGCGCGGATGCGCAGCATGAACACGCGACCTATATGAAGCTGGCCAGCGACACGGTGCCTGAGGCGGTCAAGCTGAGCGGCGACATCAGCGTGTGGAGCGAGGAAGTGCTGCTGGAGTTCGGCGGATCGGCGCGCCTGTTCCCGCAACTGGGCGACGAGCAGCTGCGCTCGGCCCTGCTGCTCAAACTGTTCCGCCGCGCGCAGACGCAGCTGAGCAGCGAGCATCTGGACGACGGCGAAGCGCCGCCCGATCCGCTGCTGGAACGCCTGATGGCGATGTCGCCGCAGGAGCGCCAGCTCACGTTCAACGAATGGATACGCAGCGCCATGCCGTGGGTGAACGCGCGCTTCTCGGCGGAGTTCACGCCGAACGCGGACCAGTTCAAGTGCTTTATCGGCGTGGGCGACGTGAACGCGTGGCGCAAGCTGGAGGCGGAGATCAAGGCGGCGGTGCCGACCGGCTTCTTCCACGGCGACCTGGTCAGCATCGTCAATACCGGCGTTGCCGGGCGGGCGGTGTGCTATATCGAGCTGTCCGGCATTCCGATGACGGTGCTGCGCGGCTTGCCGACCTGGCGCACGTCCTACCAGATCGAGAATCCGAAGATTCCGACCCATTTGCACTTCGACTCCACGCGCTTCCGCCATCCCATCGCGCCGTCTATGGATGAGCTGAACCGGCTAGCGGACGATTACGAGTGGTTCCTGCAGGCGATTGCGCTGGGCGTGGTCAAGCGCAAGGCCGACCTGGCGGACCGCGAGGCGCTGTTCCAGCCGCGCGGACAGTATCTGTTTGAAGTGGAGCAGGGTTCCGGCGAGTGGCTGCAGATCGGGAATGAGTTCGCCATCCGTTCGAATGGCTTGCCCGCGTATTACCGCGACCAGGTGATCGGTTCGGTGCAGCAGCGCCTGGCGCGCATGGGGGCGAACCAGTTCGTGCTGCTGGCGGCGCTGATGCGCCACTACCAGCACCGCGTGTATCAGCCCAAGCTGGAAGTGGACGAGACGGGCGCGGAGCTGCCGTCGCCGTCGCTGCCGAATATCACGGCGAAGCGTCTGCACGATGAATGGGTTAAGCGCGCGCAGGCCATGCAGGCTGGCTTGGCGCCGGGCGCGGCGCCGACGGTGGAGCGCGCGCTGGAGGCGCTGGCGGCATGGAGCGAGCCGGTGGCCGGATCGTCCACGGACGCGTACAGCTGGGAGGTGCAGCATGCGGTGGACAAGCGCGTGCTCAAGCCCGAAATGCTGGCCAGCGACGCGGCTGCGGCGCGCGTGTTTGGCGATGCTTCCGCAGCGACCGCCGTTGCGGCGGGCGGCGCAGCGGCTCCTGCTGCCGCTGTTGCCGCTGCTGTCGCCGCGCCGCCTGCGGCTGCGGGCGGCGTGCTGTACAAGGTGTTCGTCAACAAGACGCAGCAGGGACCATACGGGCTGCATGAACTGGCCCAGCGCATCACGGCGGGCGAGGTGGACGGCAACACCAAGGTCTGGAATATGCTATGGGTGCCGCGCGTGGACCAGTGGAAGCTGGCCAGCGAGATGCCGGACATCGCACCGCTGCTGAGCGCCGCGATCCCGGACCCGCATGACGATATCCCGGACCCGGAATAAGGAAGGCTGAGTAGTGGACGTAGTGACGTACCGATGCATCAACAATGATTGTGGCCGGGTTTTTCCGCGCCAGGTGAAGTTCTGCCCGTTCTGCGGCACGCGGCAAGCCGCCGCATCAGCGGCCGCAGCGGCGGCGTCCGCGAGGCCGTCGCAGGCGGCGCAGCCTGCGGCCTCGGCGCCGCCGGCTGGCCGTCCGCAGCCGGTGGGCAAGCAGTCTGCGGCGCACGCGCAGCCTTCCGAACCGCCTTCGCAGCCTTCGCAGCCGCAGTTCAGGCAAACGGTGCCGCCCGCATCCAAGCCCGCGGCGGAGGAGCCTGTCGTCATGACGCCGGAGCAGATCGCTGCGGCCAAGGCGCGGCTGGACAAGCTGCGCGGTGCGCAGACCGCCGGCAGCGCGCCGCCCGGACGCGCCACCGGCGGCCAGCAAGGCAAGCCGCCGCTGCGCGAACCGATAGGCTGGAGCACCTGGCTGCTGGTCGCCATGATCCTGGCCGTGATCTGGTATTTGGCCAAGCCGGCCAGCAAGGACGACATCCTCGACAAGCATGCCGACAAGGTGCTCGCACTGATAGGCGAATGCAAGCTGGATGCAGCGCGCGCCGAAGTCACCGCCATGCGCGCGGACAAAGCCAGCGATTTGCAGATCAGAAAGGCCAACGACGCGATTCACAGCGCCGCGCTCAACTGCGAACGAAACCGCCAGCGCACCAAGGCCTGGACCGACTTGAAGCCTGCACTGGAAAGCGCTTTGCAAACCGGCGCCGTGGAACGCGCGGACGCCCGCCTGGCCGCCTTCACGAAGAAATGGGGCGCCGACGACGAAACCCGTGACTGGGACAAACGCATCGACTTGAAGAAGGCCGAGCGCCTGCTGGACGACGCCGACGGCTGCCTGAAAATATCCAACAGTGCCTGCCTGGAAGCCAAGCTGGTGGCCGCCGAGAAGCTGAATCGCAGCGAAGTGGCCGACCGTATCCACGCCTTGCGTGAAGCCCTGTCCAAGCTGCTGGAATCGACCGTGCTGGAACAGAAGGCGCCGCCCGCGCTGAGCAACGAACCACCGCGTGCGGCGCCGGCGCCCCAGGTGCTGAGCACGGCGCCGCAAGTGCCGCAAGCAGCCCAGCAGGCGCGCAAGATCCTGGCCGACGCCGAGCGCGAACTCAGCCAGGGCAATTACAAAGGCGCGATGGACAAGGCGGAAATTTGTGCAACGATGATAGACGTGGGCAACCGCGAATGCGTGGGCCTGAAGCAGCGCGCCGAGCGCTTGAACCGCGACATGCTGCGCTGCGTGGCCAGCGGCGCGGACTGGATCAACGATAAATGCCACAACTAAGCAAGGAGGCGTCATGAAACGTACACTCGGCCTCACCCTGATCGCCGCACTGGTGGCTGGCTGCGCCGCGCCGGATGCAGGCCGTTCCGGCCAGCGCGGCGGCAGTAGCAGCACCGGCGGCACTGGCAGCGCCGCTGAAAACGCCGCAGCGGGTGCGGCCATCGGCGCCGTGGCCGGCTGCGCGCTGGCCGCCCTGGCGGGCAAGAAATGCGCGCAAGGCGCCGCGATAGGCGCGGCCATGGGCGCAGCCATCGGCTGGACCTCGTACTCGGAGAAAATCGCCAACGCGCAGACCGTCAACAACGAAGCGCGCCGCCAGGGCATTCCCGTCCCGGTCAATGAAATCCGCGTGAAGGATTACCAGGTCTATTCCACTTCCAGCGTGGCGCGCGCCGGCGGCGAGCCGGTACGGGTGGTTGGCGAAATCAAGCTGTACGGCGAATCGCAACGCGTGCCGGAAGTGGTGCAGAGCATGACGTTGTTGAAGGCCAACGGCGAGAAGGCGTCCGACAAGCCGCAGATCGCCCGCGTGGAACGCATCGACGGCGCGGGGCAGTACCGTGCGGTGGGCGTCTATAAAATCCCGCGCGGCATGGAGCAGGGGCAGTACACCGTGCAAAGCGTGCTGCTGCTCGACGGCCTGGAGGTGGCGCGCCGCACCACCGTGTTCCAGGTGGCGCAGACTGCCGCGCCGGCGATGGCCAAGCTATAGCGTATCAAGCCGCGCGCGCACCGCATCCGCCTGCGCGCGCAGCGCCTGCACGGCGGACGGCTCCATCTTCCGTAATTGCGGATACACCATGCCGATGCGCGGATTGCCCGCCAGCGTAGCCTCGTTACGGGAGAAAAAATCCCAGTACAGCGCGTTGAACGGGCAAGCATCCTCGCCGATGCGGGCCTTCCTGTCGTAGCGGCAGCCCTTGCAATAGTCGCTCATGCGGTCGATATACGCCGCGCTGGAAACGTAGGGCTTGGTGGCCAGCAGGCCGCCGTCGGCAAACTGGCTCATGCCCAGCGTGTTCGGCATTTCCACCCACTCGAAGGCGTCGATATACACGCCCAGATACCACTCATGCAGCTCTTGCGGATCAAGCCCCGCCAGCAGCGCGAAATTCCCTATCACCATCAGGCGGTGGATGTGGTGCGCGTGCGCATGCTGCAAGGAGTCGCCGATGGCGCTGGCCAGGCAGCGCATGCCGGTCTGGCCGTCCCAGAACCAGCGCGGCAGCGGCAGGCTGTGGCCGAACACATTCTCTTGCCCGTAGCCGGGCATGCGGCTCCAGTACACGCCGCGTACATACTCGCGCCAGCCCAGCACCTGCCGGATAAAGCCCTCGGCGGACGCCAGCGGCGCGCAGCCTTCGCGCCACGCCTGCTCCACCGCCCGCACCACCTCGCGCGGATTGAGCATCTTGGTGTTGAGCGCGAAGGACAGCAGGGAATGGAACAGGCGTGATGCGCGGCTGCTCATCGCGTCCTGGAATTCGCCGAAGTGCGGCAGCGCGTGTTCGATAAAGCCATCCAGCTGCTGCAAGGCTTCCTGCCGGTTCAGGGGCCACGCAAAATGCTCTGCATTTGGCTCGCCGAAGCTGCGCGCGCCGGACGCTACGATTTCCAGCCACAGCGCCGAGTGGTCGTGGCAGGGGCGGAAATCATCCGGCTGCGGCGGCGTGCCGGACCAGGACTTGCGGTTGTCGTGATCGTAGTTCCACTTGCCGCCTTGCGGCTTGCCGGCCGCGTCCATCAGCACGCCGTGCTTCACGCGCATGGCGCGGTAGAAGTGCTCCATCAGCCAGTGCTTGCGGCCTTCAAACAGCTGTTCGGCTTCGTCGTGGCGCGTATAGAAATGTTCGCTGTCCACCATGCGGCTGGGGATGGGCAGGTTGCGCGTGTAGCGCGCCAGCTGCTGCTCCAGGCGGTATTCATCCGGCATCTGGTACTCGAATTCGGCGGCGTCGAATTGCTCGATGGCGTCGTCCAGATTGGCCGGCAGCGACTGGCGGTTGCGCGCGTCGCCGATCTTCAGATAGTGTACCCGGTGCCCTTGCGCGCGCAGCTGGCGCGCAAGCTCGCGCATGCCGGCGAAAATGGCGATGATCTTCTGCGCGTGGTGCAGCACATAGTCGGTTTCCTGGCGCACCTCCATCATGACGTAGACCACGTCGGCATGGTGGTGGCGGAACCAGCTGTGTTCTGGGTTGAGCTGGTCGCCGAGTATCAGGCGTAGCGTCGTGTCGGTTTTCATGCGGCGACTGTATGCCTTGCCGCGCAGCGCGTCCAGCCACCGCCTGCGCTGCGGCGGTTCAACTTCGGGTCAACGCGCTTGCCAGTAGGGCGCCAACTTTTGCACGGTCCAGGTGCGCCTGGCGAGCAGCAGCATGCCAGCAGTCAATAGCAGCAGGATTGCGCAGTACGCCGCGTTGCCATCGATGCGCGCGTGGCGGCCCGGATATTGCACCACTTCGCGCAGCAGCGGCAGGGAAAACAGCGCCGCAGCAATGCCAGCGCCTGCCACCGTCCAGTTGCCCATGCTTTTGAGTGCTACCGCGCAGGCCAGGCTGAACGCCAGTTCGGGCACGATCAGCGTGCGCAGCAGGAGTTCATTCAGCGCTTGGGCGGTGGTCAGCCGCCCAGCCAGGCAGAGCAGACCCAATACGCAGAGCCCGAGCAGCAAGGTCAGTACCAGGTAAACCGCTAACGACGAGAAAAATAGGTTCAGCGCGATGCTGCGTGTATGTATGCCGCCGGGCGCGAGCCTGTGGCGCCAGTGCAGGTCGCGCATGATAAGGTTGTCCGAACTCATCACGATCACGACCACCATGGGCAGCAAGTGTTCGCTTTGCGGGAACGAAGTTCCCCAGGAAGAGCGCAGCCACAGCAGTGCTGTCAGCGGAACCAGCAGCAGGTAGCTCGCGCGCAGGGCGGGGGCGAGCGGCCTGAGCAGTTCGCCTGTCTGCGCCTGTTTTTTGGACAGAAAACCATAGCGCCGCCACTGGGCTTCCAGTTGTTTGCGCCAGCCGGAACGGGTCGGCCAAGCGGCGCCGGCCCGTGCCAAGTCCGGCGCTGCGCTGGCGGGTGGCTGCGCGCGCCATTGCCGGTGCAGCAGCAAGGCGGTCACCGGCCAGGATAGCAGCATGGCCCATTGCACGGCAGTCGGCAGCAGGTCCAGCCAGGCCATCAGCGCAAGCTGCTCCGGCACGAACTGCCCCGCGAAGATCATCGCCAGCACAGCCACTGCCGTATAAGCCGCCAGCACAGCCGCCAGTGGCCAGCCGCGCTGCGTGATGCCGGAACGGCGCAGGCTGCCCGCGGCGCTGAGGCAGCACATCAGCGACAGCACCGAGCCGCCCGTGATCCAGTGCATGCCGGATGCGGGCATGGCAAAGCATAGCGTCGGTCCGGCGGAGAATATTATCCAGGCCAGCGTGATGCTTTTAAGGTAGCCGGCGGCGCTGCCGCGCCAGGCTGCCGACGGCGCGCGCATGCCGTGCAAGCGCCTGCTCGATGTGCGCAGCCGTTCCATTTCCCATAGGCAGTGCAGTCCCATGCAGAGGCAACTCTGTGTGAACAGTGCAAGGCCTGCGCCCTGCGTGGCGCTGGGCTCCAGCAGCGCGAAGGGCAGTACCACCAAGAGCTGCAAGGCCATCATGAGCTGCATCACGCGCGGTACGGGCGCCCATGACGGCGCCGGCATCAACCCGATTTTCATAGGCCATCCTTACGTATTTGCCGAAACAGTTTTTCCACGGTCCAGACCCGGTCCGCCTGGCGCCACAGCAGCGCCGTGCCGGCCGCCAGCACCAGCAGGTAGAGCGGGCCTATGGTCCATTGGCAGGCGTGCGCAGTCCACGACGCCAGCACCAGATAGGCGATGCCCATGGCAATGGCTGAGGCGCCCGCAAAGCCGAGCAGGCGGCGCGACGCGAGGCCGCGCATGACCACGGCGGCGCTGGTGGTGAAGGCCAGTTCAAAGGGCAGGATGGCTGCTGCCGCAATGCGCTCCAGCGCTTCGCCCAGTGCGTTGCCGGTGGCGAGCTGGAACGCGAGGTAGGCCAGGGCGATGGCGGCTAGCGCGCACAGTTGCAGCGTCAGCGTGGAGCGGATGATGTGCGTGCCGACGCTGTTGCGGCGCAGCCCGCCCGGCAGCAGCAGCGAGCGCCAGTGCAGATCGCGCACGGCGAGCCGGTTTGCCGTCACGGTACAGATGATGTACAGCGCCAGCGCGCGCAGCGGCGTGACTGCGCTGCCCCATTTCGAGGTCAGCATTTGCAACAGCACCAGGTAGAACAGCAGTTCGCCCTGGAAGACGTACGGCAGCTTGCTGAAGAAGGTGGGGCGCGCGGATGCGTTGGTCTCGTCGTGCCAGCGCACCATGCTGTAGCGCTTGAACAGCGTGGACAGCTTGCCGGGGCCGAGTGCGCCGGGCTTGCGTTCACGCGGACGGTAGGCCGGCATGGCGCCCAGGCTGCGGCGCCACAGCATCCAGGCCAGCGCGGGCCATGCCAGTGTGCACAGCAGCAGCACCGGCGCAGGCGTGGAGATGATGGCCTGCACCACGGCGCGCCAGCCGTGCAGCGTGGCCCAGCCGAAGCCTGCGATAAAGCCGACGGCGCCGAGCGCGCGGCTCCATTCCAGGCCGCGCCGGGCGAGGCCGATGCGGGACAGCGCGCCCAGCACGGCCAGGCACAGCGAAAGCGACAGCAGCGCGGGCGCCACCAGCCACGGCGCTTGCGAGGCGGGCGCCAGGTAGTGCATGGCCAGTCCCACGCACAGCGCGGCCCAGCAGCGCGTCAGCCAGACCAGCGTGCCGCGCGTCCACGCCTGCCACAGCGCGTCCGGCGCGCGGCGCGCGGCCAGCACGCGCCAGGCGTCCTCCAATACTTCAAGCCGATAGTTCGCCGCCAGGCCGATGACGACGCAGGCGGCGCCCGTCAGCATGGCGATGCCGAGGTCCGCGCCGCTGGACGGCGCGCCCGTCGTCAGCATCAGCAGCAGGATCCAGCCGATCGCCAGGAAGGCCAGCATGCCTCGGCCGGTGGCTACGGTCCACTCCGGGTACAGCAGCGCCGGCAATGCGAGAACGGCGGCGGTTTTCATGCGTTCAGCTCCATGAACAGTTCGTCGAGCGTGAGCGCGCGGCTGGCGCTGGCTAGTTCCGGCGCCAGCCGGGTGTCGATCAGCGCGCGTTCGCCGGCCTTGTTGCGCCAGACGATGGCGGCGCCTGGCGGCTCGCTGCCGGCCGGCGCGACGCGGTAGTGTTCCAGCATCGCGTCCCAGCTGTCGAGCACTTGCAGGCGGCCGCTGCGGATGAAGGCCAGGTGGGTGACCACGCGTTCCAGGTCGCTCAGGATGTGGCTGGAGATGATGACGGTGCGCTCGCGATCCTCGCCGCTGAAGATGGCGCGCATGAATTCGCGGCGGCTCAGCGGGTCCAGGCTGGCCACGGGTTCGTCGAACAGCAGCACGTCCGGATCATGCGCGAGGGCCAGCACCACGGACAGTTTCTGCTGGTCGCCGCCGGACAGGTCGCGCACCTTGTGCGCCAGCGGCAGGTCCAGCCGCGCCGCCAGCGCCAGGCAGCGCGCCTCGTCCCAGCGCGGGTAGGCGCGGCCGATGGCGCGCAGGTGTTCCTCCGCGCTCATCCAGCCGAACAGGTCCGGCGTCTGCGCCACATAGCCCAGGCGTTCGCGCACCGCGTCGCTCAAATCCAGCGAAGGGCAGCCCAGCAGCTCGCAGTGGCCCGCGTCCGGTGCGGCCAGGCCCGTCAGGCATTGCAGCAGCGAGGACTTGCCCGCGCCGTTGCGGCCCACCAGGCCGACCACGGCGCCGGCGGGGATCTCGAAGGAAATGTCGTGCAGCACGTCGATATGCTTGCGGCGCAGCGTGAGGCCGCTCGCGCGGATGACGGAGTCAGTCATGGTTTTCCTTTTTGGAGGGAGCGTTCAGACAATGTTCAAACAAGGCGAGCGCCTCGGCGGGCGGCAGGCCGAGCTGGCGCGCCATCTGCGCCGCCGCTTCCAGTGCGGGCAGCAGCATGGCGGCCTTGTCCTGCGCGGTGGAGGCGGGCTGGGCGTCGGCGACCACCATGCCCAGGCCGCGCCGGCGCGCCAGCAGGCCTTCCGCCTCCAGCATGCTGTAGGCCTTGCTCACGGTCATGGGATTGATGGCGTGGTGCTGCGCCACCGCCCGCACCGACGGCAGCTCGTCGCCCGGCTTGAGCTGGCCGCTGGCCGCCATGCGGCGCAGCTGGTCCACGATCTGGCGGTAGATCGGGACGGGGGAGGTGGTGGCAATATCGAAGTTCATGCGTATCAGTGTATCACTGCATTAATACACTGTGCAATACACTTCTCGCGTCGGGCGGATCTGGGCCAGGGGATTCTTACTGCAGCGGCGCCATGGTGATGGGCACGCCGGACAGCACCGCGTTGCCGGACAGCGGATCGCGCAGGTTCTCGTCCAGCAGCACGTTCAGGTTCACGCCCGGGCGTTCGGCCGCTACGCCCATCTGCGTGCCGGGCAGGTTATGGCCCCAGCCGTGCGGCAGGCTGACCACGCCGGGCATCATGTCGGCGCTCACCTCCACCTGCACCTCGATCTGGCGCGCGCCGTTGCGCACCGTGGCCTGGCCGCCGTCGGCCAGCTGTAGGCGCGCGGCGTCGTCCGGATGGACCAGCGCCGTGCAGCGGTAGGCGCCCTTGGCCAGCACCGGCAGGTTGTGCATCCAGCTGTTGTTCGAGCGCAGCTGGCGGCGGCCGATAATGACCAGGTCCGCCGCCGGCGCGGCCAGGTCGGCCGCCACCCGCGCCAGGTCGTCCAGCAGCAGCTGCGGCGCCAGCTCGATCTGGCCGGACGGCGTGCGCAGCGCTTCGGGGATGCGCTGCGTCATCGGTCCCAGGTCGATGCCGGACGGCGCGGCCTGGATCTTCGCGAGGGTCAGCCCGCCGGGCGCGCGGCCGAACTGGTCGCCGTAGGGGCCGCTGCGCAGGCCCAGGTCCAGCAGGCGCTGCACGCCGCGCTGCGGCGCCAGCATGCCCATGACCGTGTCGGTCAGCGGGCCGACGGCTTTCTCCAGGTCCTCGCGCAGCAGCGCGTCGTCCAGCGCAGCGATGTCGGCGTTGGCGCCCTGGCCTTTCAGGATGGCGACCAGGCGCAGCAGGGTTTCCCATTCGTCCGGCTGGCCGGCGCTGCGCGCCAGCACCGGCGGGCTGTAGCGCGCGTGGTTGCGGTGCGAGAACTGGGTGAAGGTCACGTCGTAGTGCGCGTCCTCCAGCGGCGACACGCCGGGCAGGATCACGTCCGCATGGCGCGAGGTTTCGTTCAGGTAGATGTCCATGCTCAGCATGAATTCCAGCTGCTCCAGCGCGGCCGCAAGGCGCGGTCCGTTGGGCGCCGACAGCACCGGGTTGCCGGCGATGGCGATCAGCGCCTTCACCTGTCCCGGGCCGGGGGTGTCGATCTCCTCGGCCAGGCAGGTGATGGGCAGCTCGCCGACGACTTCCGGCGCGCCCGACACGCGGCTGCGGTAGCGTCCGCTCGTGACGCCGCGCCCGCTGCCCGGCTTGCCGCGCGTGTTGGCGGCGAAGGCGGCGGCCTTGGGGAACATCATGCCGCCTTCCTGGTCCAGGTGGCCGGTGAGGATGTTGACCACGTCGATCAGCCAGGACGCCAGCGTGCCGTACTGCTGCGTGCAGGTGCCGATGCGGCCGTACACCGCCGCTCGCTCCGTGCCGGCCAGCGTGCGCGCCAGTTCGCGCATGGTGGTGGCGGCGATGCCGCAGCGCGCGGCCACGGTTTCCGGCGCGTAGGGCAGGGCGGCTTCCCGCAATTGTTCCAGACCCGTCACATGGCCGGCCAGGCGGCCCAGCTTGACGAGCTGCTCGTCGAACAGCGCATGCACCAGGCCCAGCAGGAAGAACACATCGGCGCCGGGGCGGATGAAATGGTGCTGGTCGGCCACTTCGGCGGTCTCGGTGCGGCGCGGGTCCACCACCACGATGCGGCCGCCGCGCGCGCGCAGGGCCTTGGCCTTGCCTCGGAAGTCCGGCACGGTCCACAGGCTGCCGTTGGAGACCATGGGATTGGCGCCCAGGATCAGCAGGAAGTCGCTGCGCTCGATATCGGGCACCGGCACCGACAGCCAGGAGCCGTACATCAGCCCCACGGACAACATTTTCGGCACCTGGTCGACGCTGGAGGCGGAAAACATGTTGTGGGTAGACAACGCTTTTGCCAGTTTGGGGAAATAAAGCATCAAGCTCATTTTGTGCGACACCGGGTTGCCCAGTACAGTGGCTACGGCATTGCCGCCGTCGCGTTCGATGATGGGCAGCAGGCGGCGCTCGATTTCGGCATAGGCTTCGTCCCAGCTGGTGGGCTCGAACACCCCGTTGCGCTTGATGAGCGGGGTGCGCAGGCGGTCCCCGTCCTCGTGCAAGTCCTTCAGGCCCACCGCTTTCGGGCACAGGAAACCGGCGCTGAAGACGTCGGCCTGGTCGCCGCGCACGCGCGTCACCTGGCCCTGGCTGAGTTCCACCTCCAGGCCGCAGGCGGCCTCGCAGAAGGGGCAGATGCGGTGGGCAGTGCTGGCTTGCTGGCTGGCTTGCTGCGGGCTGGACTGTTCCATGACGGCTTCCTTGTTTAAAAGTGAACGCTCGTGCTATTGTCAGGATTTGTTACATTGATGTCAATCGTGTTGTCGTGGCCCGGGTGTATGCTGGGCTCGTTAGGAGAAGAATCATGAAACCAAGAAATCTATTCTACGCCGCGCTGGCAGTAGCCATCGTGGTGGCCAGCCTGGCGGGCTGCCAGAAGCAGGAAGAACCGGGCCCGGCCGAGAAAGCGGGCCGCAAGCTGGACCAGGTGACGCAGCAAGCCGGCGCCGAACTGACCCACGCCGCGCGCGAAACCAACGAAAAGCTGAGCGAAGCGGCCAAGAACACCAGCGAGATCCTGAACGAAGCCACCGAGCAGGCTGGCCGCAAGATCGAAAAGGCCGGCGAGAAAATCCAGGAATCCGCCCGCGAAGCGCGCGACAAGTAACGCCCAAAAACCAAAAAAGGGGTCAGGGTTAATTATTCGCCTGCGGCGAATAATTAACCCTGACCCCTTTTTGCAGTTCTACAATTTTATGGCGGGCTTGAGCTGGACGACGTTGCTGTGCTCGCCCGGAGGGGGAGTTGGGTCCTGGGGGCCCCCCAGCACCACGCTGAGGTCGACGTAGCCGGCGCGCCAGGCGCGTTCGAGGTCTTGCTCGATGGCTTCCATCGAGGTCTGGTGGAAGCGGTCGAAGCCGCGCACGCCGTAGGCGCGGTTGCGGCCGTGGGCCTTGGCCAGGTAGAGCGCCATGTCCACCAGGTTGACCGCGCGCTCCCACGGCAGCGGCGTTTCGGCCGGCACCAGCGGGAAGGGCGCGAAACCCACCGACACGTTCACGCTCAGCACATGGTCCTGGTAGACGATCTGCTGCGCGGAAATGCTGGTCAGGATGCGGCGCGCGATCTCCTCCACGCCGCTGCGCGGTATCGCCGGCAGGAAGGCCAGGAATTCTTCGCCGCCCCAGCGCACTATCATGTCGGTCTCGCGCAGCGCCACGCGCAGCGTTTCGGCGATCATCTTCAGCACGATGTCGCCGGCGGCGTGGCCGTAGGTGTCGTTGACGTGCTTGAAATGGTCCACGTCCAGCAGGAAGAGCGCGCCGACAATGTCCTCTCCGCCCGGGCCGCGCTTGTCCACCTGGTTGTGGCTGCGCATGAATTCCTGGAAGTGGCGCCGGTTGTAGAGCGAGGTCAGCGGGTCGAGCGAGCTTTGTGCCTTCAGTTCCAGATTCTTCACTTCCAGCTGGGCGTTGGCGTGCCGCACCTTGCGGTACAGCAGGCCGACGATCACCGCCGCCAGCGCGAACACCACCGCCAGCAGCCACCACACGCGCTGCTGCAGGCGCTTGTTGTCCAGCTCGGCGCTTTTGACCTGGTTTTCACGGCTCAGCAGTTCAATCTGGCGCTGCTTCTTCTCGGTCTCGTATTTCTCCTGCATCTCGTAGACCGCCTTCTGGCGCTGTTTTTCGAACAGCGCTTCGGAGATCGTGCGCTCGCGGTGGTAGGCCGCGACGGCGCCGCGCATGTCGCCGGCGCGTTCCAGCGCCTGGCCGTATTCCTTCAGGATGACTTGCAGCTCGGGCTGGTCGCCGGTTTTTTCGTAGTACACCAGGCCCGCCTCGAAGTGCTTGCGGCCTTCCGCCAGGTTGCCCAGTCCCAGGTGCGCCTGGCCCAGGTTGATCAGGGCGGTGGCGCGGGTGCTGGCGTCGCGCGTTTCGGCCGACGCGGCCAGCGCTTCGGTGGCGTAGCGCAGGGCGCGCGCGTAGTCCTGCTCTTTCAGGTAGCTGTCCGACAGATTGACCAGGGTGTTGGCGATAAGGGTCTTGGCGCCCATTTTGCGCGCCACTTCCAGCCCGGCCTGCAGCGCCGCCAGCGCGCGCTTGGGCTGGTGCGAATCGATCGCCAAGCCGTATTCGGTGCCCTTGGCGGTGGCCAGGCGGCCCGGCGAATTGAGCTTTTCCGCCACCCGCACGGACTCGTCCAGCACGGCCCAGCCCTTGTCGTATTCCTTCATCTGCGTGTACAGCAGGGCCAGCGCGTTGAGCGCCTGCGCCAGCGGCACCATGTCGTCCAGCTGGCGGCCCAGGTCGACGGCGGTCTGCAGCTTGCCCAGCGCGGCCGGGAAATTGCCCTGCTCGGCGTAGGACTGGCCGGAGGTGATGGTGGCCTGCACCCGCAGCGCCAGGTCGGCGGTGCCGTTGGCCATCTGCTCCGCTTCGAACGCGAGCTGGTGCGAGGCCTTGCGGTCGGCCATTGAGGACAGCACGTAGGCTTTGGTGAGCAGGCCCTTGGCCAGGATGGCAGGGTTGTTCTGGCTGCGGCCGTAGGCGATCAGTTCTTCCGACAGCAGCAGCGCCGTCTCAAGCTGGCCCAGCGCGCGCCATGCGTTGCTGAGCTGGGACAGGAATTCGGCCTTGGTGGGCGGCGCCGCGGCGCGCGCGGCCGGCTCCATTTTCTGTAGCTGGATCAGGGCCTTGTCCGGCACGTAGCGGGCCTGGTCGCGGATCTCGGCGATGCTGGCGTCCATGGCGGACTGGCCCCAGGCCAGCGCAGGCGCAAGCACGCATGCAGCCGCCAGCTTGCGTATGCCGCGCAAAATCGCCTTATCCCCGAAGCCAGCCAACGTATTGTCCTTGTGTGAACGCGGTAAGATGTCCAGACAATTATATTCTTGTTGCAGGCGAGAAATCAGCCGTTCAAGGGAGATATTCTCCAAAAACGCACAGTTTCCGGCTTTCCTTAATTCTATGGCAACTAGCCTTTCAGACGGCCAGCTGCTGCAGCAGATACAGGCGCTGGTAGAGGCCGCCTTCGATCTGCATCAATTCCTCGTGCGCGCCGGCCTCGGCGATGCGGCCGTGGTTCAGCACCACGATGCGGTCGGCGTCGCGGATGGTGGACAGGCGGTGCGCAATGGCGATGATGGTGACGCGCCCGCGCAGCTCGTCCAGCGCGGTCTGCACAATCTGTTCGGTCTGGCTGTCGATGCGCGAGGTGGCTTCGTCCAGCAGCAGGATGCGCGGCTTGCCGGCCAGCGCGCGGGCGATGGCAACCAGCTGCTTCTGGCCGCTGGACAGGCGCGAGCCGCCTTCGCCCAGCTCGGTGGCGTAGCCGTGCTCGAGCGCGGCGATAAAGCCGTGCGCGTGGGCGGCGCGGGCCGCCGCTTCAATATCCGCGTCCGACAGGCCGCGTCCCATGTCGATGTTCTCGCGCGCCGAGGCGGCCAGCAGGAAGGGGTCTTGCGGCACCAGGCCGACGTCGCTGCGGAAGCGCGTGTTGGGGATGCCGGCCAGCGCTTCGCCGAAGATGGCGATGCTGCCGTGCTTGACCGGGTAGTAGCGCAGCAGCAGCGACAGCAGCGTGGACTTGCCGCTGCCGGTGTGGCCGACGATGCCGAAGAAGCCGCCCTGCGGAATGTCCAGCGACAGGTCGTGCAGCACGGTCTGGTCTTCATTGTAGGCGAAGCGCAGGTGGCGGATGGAGACGGCGGGCGTGCCCGGCGGATGTTCGCGGGAATCGGCCAGCTGGGCCGCGCCGGCCATGTGCTCGTCCGCCACCGGCTCGTCCAGCAGCGCCGACACGCGCGCCGTGGCCACCACCGATTGCTGCAGCTGGCTGAACTGCATGGTGATCTGGATCAGCGGCTCGATCACGCGCGCGATGTAGCTGATGAAGGCGTACAGCACGCCCACCTCGGCCGCGCTCATGGCGCGCTGGCCGAAGGCGTAGATGACGGCCGCCAGCAGGATAATGTTGAGCATGTCCAGCGCCGGGCGCAGCAGCCAGGCGTTGGCGCGGATTTCGGCCAGGCGCTGGGTGTAGTGCTCGGTGTTGGTCTTGCCGAAGCGGGCCGCGAAGCGCGCCTCGGCGTTGTTCGCCTGCAGCACCGGCATGCCGCCGATGGACTCGGCCATCTGCCCGTTGATCTCGCTGCGCAGCTGGCGCGCGCGCGTGACGGCCGGCGCGCTCCAGCGCTGGTACAGCCAGACGATGCCCAGCACCGCCGGCAGCAGCGCCAGCACGATGAGCATCAGCCGCCAGTCCAGCCAGGCCATGGCGATGATGGTGCCCACCAGCACGATGGTACTGTCGAGCATAACAAACAGCACCTGCACGTACAGGGTCTTGACGGCCTCGGTGTCGTTGGTCACGCGCGACACCAGCTGGCCGATGATGGCGCGGTCGAAGAAGGCCATGGGCAGGCGCAGCACGTGGCCGTACACCTGCTCGCGCAGGCGCTGCACCGAGCGCATGGCCAGCCCGGACAGGCGCACCAGTTGCAGGTAGCGCAGGCCGCTGGCGACCCAGCCGGTGAGCAGCACGGCGGCCAGCAGCATGGCCATGCGCGGCCAGTCCAGGTGGCGCGGCAGCAGGTGCTCGTCGATCAGCGCCTTGCCGGCGATGGGACCCAGCACTTCCAGGAAGGCGGCGGCCACCAGCCACAGCAAGGCCCAGCCCAGGTGGTGCTGGTCGGGCCGCGCTGCGCGGCGCAGCAGGCCGATGGCTTGCGCCGCTTGCTTGCGGGTGGAGGTTTCGTCGGGTTTAGAGAGCATCGAGGCTGGCCTCCAGTTGTTGATAGCGCCACTGGCTGGCGTACCAGCCGTCCTGCGCCAGCAGGCTGTCGTGGCTGCCGGATTCGCTGATGCGGCCGTCGCGCAGCACGATAATCAGGTCGGCGTTGACCACCGCGCTCAGGCGGTGGCTGGCGATAATGGCGCTGCGCTCGGCGCCGCTCTGGTGGCCGGCGCGGCGCAGCTCTTCCAGGTGTTCGAGGATGCGCGTTTCGGTGCCGGTGTCCACCGCCGACAGGGCGTCGTCCAGCAGCAGCAGCGAGTTGTTGGCCAGCAGCGCGCGGGCGATGGCCACGCGCTGGCGCTGGCCGCCGGACAGGGTGATGCCTTTTTCGCCCACCTCGGTCTCGTAGCCCTGCGGGAAGAGCAGGATGTCGTCGTGGATGGCGGCCAGGCTGGCGGCGTGCTCCACGTCGGCGCGGCTGGCGTGCTCGCGCGCCAGGGCGATGTTGTCCGCGATGGAGGCCGAGAACAGGAAGGATTCCTGCGGCACCCAGCTGATGGCCGAACGCAGCGCGCTCAGCGTGTACTGGTCCAGCGCGTGCCCGCCCCAGCGCACGGTGCCGTGCTGCGGCGTGAGCTGGCGCAGCAGCACGCGCAGCAGGGTGGACTTGCCGCTGCCGGTGGGGCCGACCAGACCCATGGTCTGGCCCGGCTTCAGCCGCAGCGAGATGTCCTTCAGTGCCGCTTCGGCGTCGGCGGCCTGGCCGGGATAGCGGTACTCGACCTTGTCCAGCACCAGCTCGCCCGGCGGCAGCTGGGCGATGGTGCCGTGGTCGTCCACCGCCAGCGGCGCGTCCAGCATGGGCTGCAGGCGGGCGTAGGCGGCGCGGCCGCGCTCGATCAGCGACAGCACCCAGCCGGCCGCGAACATGGGCCAGATCAGCTGGCCAAGATAGATGCTGAAAGCGGTCAGCGAACCTATGGTCAGCTCGCCCTGCCAGACCAGGTAGCCGCCCAGGCCCAGGGTCAGTCCGGTGGCGGTGGTCAGCGTCAGGCCCACGGCCGGTTCATAGGCCGCTTCCCATACCTGCGCGGTCAGGCTGGCCTTGGCGGCGTGGCCGGCCAGCTCGCCGAACTGCTGGCTGCTGCGCTGTTCCAGGCCCAGCGCGCGCAGGGCGCGCACGCCGGACAGGGTTTCCTGCACGTGGCCGTTGAGCGCGGAAAAGCGTTTCAGCGAATCGGTGGAGGCGGTGTGGATATGGCTGGAGATGCGCCAGAACGCCAGCGCCATCAGCGGGAAGGGCAGCAGGGCGATGCAGGCCAGGCGCCAGTCCACGCCCAGCAGCATCACGCCGAGCACCATCACCAGCGTCAGCGTGCCGTCGAAGCCGGCCAGCATGGCTTCGCCGGCGGCCATTTCGATGGCGTCGATATCATTGGTGGCCAGCGCCATCAGGTCGCCGGTGCGCTGCTTCTGGTAGAAGGCCGGGCCTTGCAGGGACAGGCGCGCGTAGAAGCGCGTGCGCAGCTGCACGCCCAGCAGGTAGGCGGCCGCGAACAGGCGCAAGCGCCAGCCCACGCGCAGGAAATAGATAGCCACGCCGATCAGCAGCAGCTCGCCGAGCTGCAGCAGCAGGCCGGAACCGGACAGGGTGTGGGTGGCCAGGCCGTCTATCATGGCGCCGATGCGGCGCGGCACCAGGATGCCCAGGAAAGCCACGCCGGCCAGCATGGCGCCGGCGGCAAGATAGGCCGGCCAGTGCTGGCGCACAAAACCGGCGATCAGCCTCGATAAACTCATTGTCAATCCTTGCAGCGTCAAGCCCGCTAGGATACCTCAATGAGCCCGGCTGCGCAGCGCCCTGAGCGGCGCCGGTAGCGCTGGTATTGCCGGTTTTACTTCTGGTTTTTTGCGGACTTCAGAACGACAGGCTCGCCGTTGGCGGTGGCTTTCACGGTGGCGGGCTTGGCCTTGCCGGATTTGGCGGCAGGCGCTTCTTCCTGCGCAGGCGCGCTGACGGCTTCGGACACGGCTTGGGCAACGGCTTTAGGCGCAGGCGGCGTGACCACCGTGGCCGGAGCGGCTTCGGCGGCCGGGGCGGCAGCGACGGGCTCTACAGGAGCGGCAACGGGAGCTGGCGCAGGCGCTGCCTTCGCTACGGGCGCGGCTGCCGGCGCCGGTGCGGACACAGGGGCGGAAACCGGGGCCGAGAACGGCGTTGCGCCGGCGCTTGCCAGCGGCAGCTGCTTGGCCGCAGCGGCGGCGGCGGCCGTGCCGGCGGCGGTCACATCCTTGATCTGCTCCTTCACCACCTCCAGCAACTCGGCCTGGGTGCGGCTGGCGATGTTGTAGAGTTCGCGGCTATAGGCCAGCAGGCTGTCGAGGCTGGGGCTCTGGGCGGCGTTGAGCTTGAAGAACTCGGCCGGCTCCTTGACGTCGAACAGCTGTTTCGCGGCGGCGGAGGTTTTCTCCACCGAGGCTTTGGTGGTGCTGACATTCAGGGCAATGATCTGCTGCACGCCGTCGAATGCCGTGGTGGCGTATTCGCTGGCGATATTCAACTGTTTACTCAGTTGCTGGTCCAACTGCGACTTGGCCGTGGCAGTGGCGGCGGAAAACTGTTCGGTGAACGAAAACATGACTTCTCCTGAGAACGTTTATATTGCGCTGCAATAAAATCCATTCTAGCGGCGATTGTTGGCGAAGAAAAGTTATTTTTTACGCCAAGCCAGCAGCTTGCAGAACGATATTAATGCACTGCAACATCGAGATAGTGTTTGCGCCCCGGAGCGGGCTCTGCCTACAATCGGCCATCGCAGCCTTGGGAGACAGCATGGACGCCGTGATGGACACCGTAATCAGAAACGCCACCCTGCCGGACGGCCGCCGCGGCATCGACCTGGCCATACTGGAGGGCAAAATCGCCGCAGTCGGCGCGGCGCTGGCGGCGCGCGGCGCCCGGGAGATCGACGCCGGCGGCGACCTGGTCTCGCCGCCCTTTGTCGACGCCCACTTCCACATGGACGCCACGCTGAGCTACGGCCTGCCGCGCGTGAACCAGTCCGGCACGCTGCTCGAAGGCATCGCGCTATGGGGCGAACTGAAGCCGCAGCTGACCCAGGACGCGCTGGTCGAGCGCGCCATGCGCTACTGCGACTGGGCCGTGGCGCGCGGCCTGCTGGCCATCCGCACCCATGTGGACGTGTGCGACGACCGCCTGCTGGCCGTGGAAGCGCTGCTGGAAGTGAAGCGCCGCGTGGCGCCCTACCTGGACATGCAGCTGGTGGCCTTCCCGCAGGACGGCCTGCTGCGCAGCCCCACCGCGCTGCCCAACCTGAAGCGCGCCATCGCCCTGGGCGTGGACGTGGTGGGCGGCATCCCGCACTTCGAGCGCACCATGGCCGACGGCGCCGAATCGGTGCGCATCCTGTGCGAATTCGCGGCCGGGCAGGGCCTGCGGGTGGACATGCACTGCGACGAATCGGACGACCCGCTGTCGCGCCATATCGAAACCCTGGCCTACCACAGCCACCGGCTGGGCCTGCACGGCCGCGTGGCCGGTTCGCACCTGACCTCCATGCACTCCATGGACAACTACTACGTCAGCAAGCTGCTGCCGCTGATGAAGGAAGCCGGCGTGGCGGCCATCGCCAATCCGCTGATCAACATCACGCTGCAGGGCCGGCACGACAGCTACCCCAAGCGGCGCGGCATGACGCGCGTGCCCGAGCTGATGGCCGCCGGCATCGACGTCGCCTTCGGCCACGACTGCGTGATGGACCCCTGGTACAGCCTGGGCTCGGGCGACATGCTGGAAGTGGCCCACATGGGCCTGCACGTGGCGCAGATGACCGGCCAGGACGCCATGCGCGCCTGCTACGCCGCCGTGACCGAGGCGCCGGCGCGCATCCTCGGCCTGCACCACTACGGCCTGGAGCCGGGCTGCCACGCCGACCTGCTGCTGCTGGACGCTGCCAGCCCGGTGGAGGCGATACGCCTGCGCGCCGCGCGCCGCATGGTGATGCGGCGCGGGACGGTGATCAGCGAATCGCCGCGCGCCGTGGCGCGGCTGAACCTGCCGGGCCGCCCTGAGCAGGCCGATTTCCGTCAACTCCCCTAAGCCATGCTGATACTCGAAACCGAACGCCTGCAACTGCGCACCGTCAGTCCCGACGACGCGCCTTTCTACCTGGAACTGGTGAACGAACCGTCGTGGATACGCTTTATCGGCGACCGCGGCATCCGCACGCTGGACGCGGCGCGCGCCGCCATCCTGGACGGCCCGGTGGCCATGTACGAGCGGCTGGGCTATTCGCTCTACCTGGTGCAGCGCCGCAGCGACGGCGCCGCGCTGGGCATGTGCGGCCTGATCAAGCGCGACGTGTTGCCGGATACCGACATCGGCTACGCCATCTCGCCGCGCTACTGGGGCCAGGGCTACGCCTACGAAGCGGCCGCCGCCGTGGTGGCGCACGCGCGCGGCCCGCTGGGGCTGGCGCGCCTGATGGCCATCACCTCGCCCGACAACGCCGCCTCCATCCAGCTGCTGGGCAAGCTGGGCATGCAGTTCGTCGAACGCACCCAGCTGCAAGGCTGGGACGCGGCCAGCAACGTCTACCGGCTGGAGTTGTGAAGGACAAATCTTGGCTTTTCCCTTTCCTAAGCGCATGATAGATGGACGTGGCGCAGACCACATCTCGTGCTGTATTTCCAAGGGGAATCATCATGAAGTTCTCAAACCTGAAGATAGGTGTGCGGCTGGGCATGCTCAGCGGCTTTTTCTTCGTGGCGCTGCTGGTGGTCGGCTACGTCGGCTGGGACGCGCTCAATTTCATCAAGGAACGCAACGGCGAGGGCATGCAGCGCTCCGTCACGCTGACAGAGGCGGTGGACGCGGCGCGCAGCGCCCAGGTGGAATTCAAGACCCAGGTGCAGGAATGGAAGAACATCCTGCTGCGCGGCAATGACCCCGACAATTTCAAGCGCTACTCGGCCGCCTTCGTCCAGTCCGGCAAGCAGGTGCAGGGCGAGCTGCGCAAGCTCGACGGCCTGCTGGCGAGGCTGAAGCTGGCCACGCCGCTGGTGGGCGAAGCCATCAAGATGCAGGAAGAACTGGGCGCGAACTACCTGCAGGCGCTCAAGCAGTACGACTCCGCCAATCCGGGCAGCGCCAAGACGGTGGACGGCCTGGTGAAAGGGATGGACCGCGCGCCGACCCGGAAGATAGACGACATCGTGGCCTACATCGGCGCCGAGGCGCGGCGGCTGGCCGCCGACATGGAAGCGGACAACCAGTCGGCCCACCGCAGCGCCAGCATCTCCCTGCTGGTGATGCTGCTGGCCACGCTGGCGCTGGGCAGCGTGCTGGTGACGTGGATGATACGTGGCATTACGCGGCCGCTGAACCAGGCCATCGGCATCGCCAAGACGGTGGCGGGCGGCGACCTGCGCTGCCGGGTGGACGGCGCGGCGGCGGCGCGGCAGGACGAAGTGGGCGAACTGCTGGCCGCGCTGCAGCAGATGAGCGACAACCTGGCCGGCATCGTCGGCCGCGTGCGCGCCGGCACGGACACCATCGCCACGGCCAGCGCCGAAATCGCCACCGGCAACCTGGACCTGTCCTCGCGCACCGAGCAGCAGGCCAGTTCGCTGGAGGAGACCGCCTCGTCGATGGTCGAACTCACCAGCACGGTGCGGCAGAACAACGAGAACGCCGGGCAGGCGCGCCGGCTGGCGCACGCCGCCTCGGAAGTGGCGGTGCGCGGCGGCGCCACGGTGTCGGAAGTGGTGCAGACGATGGGCGCGATCAACGAATCGTCGCGCCGTATCGTCGACATCATCGCGGTGATAGACGGCATCGCCTTCCAGACCAACATCCTGGCGCTGAACGCGGCGGTGGAAGCGGCGCGGGCCGGCGAGCAAGGGCGCGGCTTCGCGGTGGTGGCCAGCGAAGTGCGCAACCTGGCGCAGCGCTCGGCGGCGGCGGCCAAGGAAATCAAGGAGCTGATAGGCAACTCCGTGGCGCGGGTGGAAACGGGCAGCCGGCTGGTGGGCGAGGCCGGGGTGACGATGGCCGAAGTGGTGGCCAGCGTGGAGCGGGTGAACGCCATCATCGGCGAGATCGCGCTGGCCAGCGGCGAGCAGCGCGACGGCATCGAGCAGATCAGCACCGCCATCAGCCAGATGGACAGCGTCACGCAGCAAAACGCGGCCCTCGTCGAGCAAGCGGCCGCGGCAGCAGATTCCCTGCAACAGCAAGCCCAGGTGCTGACCGAAGCGGTCAGCATCTTCAAGCTGCACGACGGCGCCAGCGCCCCCATTCTCCCCCGCCGCCCTCTGCAAGCCCTCCCCACCTAAGCAAGCTGAGCCGCATTCCCCCCACTTCGGGGTCAGACCCCGGGGTGGGGGGAATGCGGCTCAGGCTGCTAGTAGGAAGGGAAGAACCAGCGTAGGGGGATTCCGACGCGGGCGGCCCAGGATTTTTCGTTGTGGCTGCCGCCGGCGGCTTCGTGGTAGTAGAGGTTGTCGCCTTCGCGGTAGCCTTGCGCCAGCATCACGGCGCGCATCAGGGCGGTGTCTTCCAGGCCGTCGTCTATGGTGCCGGCGTCGAGGTAGAACTTGACCGGCAGCACCGGCAGCTTGCCGATCAGGTTGCGCTGGTTCCACCAGAAGGAGCTGGAGACGCCGCCGGCCTTGGAGTAGATGTCGGGCCGGTGCGCGGCGATCAGCACCGACGCGATGCCGCCCAGCGAGGAGCCCATGATGGCCGTGTCTTCCTTGCCGGGCCGCGTCCGCAGCGTGCGGTCGATATAGGGCTTGACCGTGTCGACCAGGAAGCTTTCGTAGGCGGCGAGCTTGCCGCCGCCGTATTTGGCGTCGCAGCAGGGCGTGTATTCGTTCATGCGGTCCGGCGTGTTGTCGATGCCGACCACGATGATCTCGGCCATCTTGCCTTCCGCGACCAGCTGGTCCACGGTTTCGTCTATGCCCCATTCGGCGCCGTAGGCGGCTGTCTTGGCGTCGAACAGGTTTTGGCCGTCGTGCATGTAGAGCACGGGGTAGCGGCGCTCGGGCTGCTTGCCGTAGCTGGGCGGCAGGTAGATGCGCAGCGCGCGCTTGTTGCCCAGTTGCGGCGAGGCGAATTGCTCGATGATGCGCACTTCGCCGCGCGGCACGGCGGCCTTCTCCGCCGGCGCCGCCGCTTCCAGTTCCAGTACCAGCGCCGAGCGCGCCGGCAGCGTGATGTCGCCGTCCAGCGCGTAGCGCTTGCCACTGATGACGTCGGTTCCGCCCGGCACGCCGGCCAGCATCTCGTGGAAGCGCGCCGCCTGCAGCGTGACCGGCTTGGCATTGCGGTTCAGCGCCACCATCACCTTGTTCTGGCCGTCGTAGCGGAAGTAGACGTAGGCGTCCTGTTCGGGGCCGTAGTGCATCAGTTTGCCGTTGTGGATGACGCTGGCGCCCTTGCGCCAGTTGAGCAGCTTTTTCATGAAGGCTTGCGCGCTGCGCTGCTGCTCGCTCAGCCCAGCGCCGGTGAAGGCGTTCACTTTGTCGCCCGCCCAGCCGCCGGGAAAGTCGTGGCGGTAGGTGGCGTCCTCGCGCGTGCCGGTGCTGCTGGTCATCTGGATTTCGGTGCCGTAGTACAGCTGCGGAATGCGCGGCATGGTCAGCACGTAGGCGATGGCCATGCGGAACAGGGCGTCGTCGTTCTTCAGCTCGCTGAACAGGCGCGGCATGTCGTGGTTGCCTTCGAATAGCACCAGATTGTTCGGCATGGCGTACAGGTGGTCCTGCGATAGCGTCTCGTACAGATTGGTCAGGCTGGGCTCGTTTTCGCCCTTGCCGGTCAGGCCCTTGCGCAGCGCTTCGTTGAGCGGGAAGTCCATCATGCTGGGCATCCAGGAGGCGTAGCCGTCGTGGTTGCGCTTGCCGTACTGCCAGCGCGCCACCACGGGGACCTGGCTGCTCCATTCTTCGCCTACCAGGTTCAGCCTGGGGTATTCGGCGGTGATGCGGCGCGACCAGGCGCTGAGGAAGGCGGCGTCGGAGTAGCCGTAGGTGTCCACGCGCAGTCCGGACAGTCCGGCGTACTCTATCCACCAGATGTTGTTCTGGATCAAATAGGTGGCCACGTGGGGATTGGCCTGGTTCAGGTCCGGCATATTGGGCGAGAACCAGCCTTGCGTGAAGTTGCGCTTGTCTTCGGCGGAGCCGTAGGGGTCGGCCACCGCCACGCGGTGGTGGCGGGTGGGCACGTATTTGCCGCCGTAGTTGATCCAGTCCGGTGTGGGCAGGTCGCGCATCCACCAGTGCTTGGCGCCGATGTGGTTCAGCACCACGTCCTGGATCACGCCTATGCCCATGCTGCGCGCCTTGGCGCTGTAGCGGCGGTAGTCCTCGTTGCTGCCGTAGCGCTCGTCCACCTTGTAGTGGTCGGTGGCGGCGTAGCCGTGGTAGGAGTAGGCCGGCATGTCGTTTTCCACCAGCGGCGTGGGCCAGACCATGGTGTAGCCCATGCCGGCGATGTAGCCGAGCGCGTTTTCCATGCCTTGCAGGTCGCCGCCGTGGCGGCCGCCGCCCTTGCTGCGGTCGGCCTGCTCGGACAGGCGCGGGCTGTTGTCGTTGGCCGGGTTGCCGTTGGCGTAGCGGTCCGGCATTACCTGGTAGATGGCGTCCTTGCCGGAGAAGCCGGCGCGGTTGGCCGAGCCGGCTTCGCGCGGCAGCAGTTCGTAGCGGTAGGTGACGCCTGCGCTGCCCGGGGCGGCGAAGCGGATGTCGAACTTGCCGGGCTGGGCGCTGTCGTCCAGCGCCAGGTCGATGAACAGGTAGTTGCGGTTGGCCACGCGCTCCACTTTATCGATGCGCACGCCGGGGTAGCTGATGCTGGGTTCCAGGTCGGCGATCTGCTTGCCGTGCACCATCAGCTGCAGCGTTTTGACGCGCATGCCGGTCCACCACATGGGCGGTTCCATGTGGTCGATGCGATAATCTTCGGCCGCCAGGGCGGGCAGGGCGCAGGCGGCCAGCAGGGCCGTGGCGATCAGGCGTTTCATCAGGCTGTCTCCGTGTTTTTGCAGCGTAGTACTGCTACATGTTTAACATGCTTATCCGGTGTGTCGAGGATAATACATGGGAAATGCGGAGTTTTTATATCTAGTTTGGGTACAGGAGGGGTAATGGCGCAACGCGGCCGTGTACAAGTTTTGGCTGGCCTGGGGCTGGCGCTGCTGGGCGTTTCGTTGCCGTGCCGGGCGCAGCCGGCGGCCGGCGAGGGCAGTTTTGTTGTTCTGGATAATTTCCCGTCGGCCCAGGTGGCGCCGCGCAAGGTGGTGGTGTGGCTGCCGCCCGGCTATGACCCCAAGGGCGAGCGCTACCCCGTGCTGTATATGCACGACGGCCAGAATCTGTTCGATCCGGCCACCGCCATGGGCGGCCAGGCCTGGGAGGTGCACAAGCGCCTGGCCGCGCTGGCGGCGACGGGCGCGGTGCGGCCCGCCATCATCGTCGGCATCGCCAGCACGCGCGACCGGGCGCGCGAGTATGCGCCGGCCGAGGCGGTGGAGGCGCTGGCGCCGGAGCTGCGCGCCGCGCTGCTGGGCGATCCGCCCACGCCGGGCGGCCTGCCCACGCTGTCCGGGCAGTATCTGCGCTTTATCGTCGACGAGCTCAAACCCGCCATCGATGCGCGCTTCCACACCAGCCCGGAGCGCGCCGACACCTTCATCATGGGTTCGTCCATGGGCGGCCTGGTGTCGCTGTACGCGCTGGCGCGCTATCCGGAGGTGTTTGCCGGCGCCGCCTGCCTGTCCACGCACTGGCCGCTCACCACCAATTTCAACATGCTGTTCGACAAGGAAGATCCGCGCCCGGTGCGCTACGCGGCCGCGTATTTCGACTGGCTGGCCCGCAAGCTGCCGCGCGCCGGCCGCCACAAGCTGTATTTCGACCATGGCGACGCCACCCTGGACGCGCTCTATGCGCCTTACCAGCAGCAGGTGGACGGCATCGTGCGCGCCAAAGGCTACCGCGCGGGCGTGGACTGGATCTCCCAGGTGTTCCCCGGCGCGGACCACAGCGAGCCGGCCTGGCGCGAGCGGGTGGAGGTGCCGCTGCGCTTCCTGCTGTCGCGCTGAAGTGGTCTGGCAGCATATTCTGTAGTTCAACTACAGCCCCTCATGGAAGGGCATGTAGCTGAAATACAACGAGGACAGCATCTTCATAGGCAGGACAAGGGAGCAAATGCGTGATATTGCGTAGCCCGGATGAACTTTAATTGACTCCCTATCTAGTTTTAGTACAAAATTCCACATAGAACGTCTTGAGAGCGTTTGCTTTGCTGGCTCCCGTGTAGTCGAAAAACAGCCTGCGGGACTTTTGATCTGTCTAAAGAGGGGACATCCTTATGAAGAATTTCGCATCTGAGCGCTCGCAGCGCGCAGCCGTGCAACTGAGCCTGCAGCTGAGCCCTGTGGCCGCGGCATGCGCCTTGTTCGTTTCGGCACTGGCCGGTTCGGCCCACGCCCAAGTGGCAACCAGCGGCGCCGCCGCAGAAGCACCGATGGCTTCGGTCACCGTATCGGGCATCCGCCGCGGTATTGAAGATGCGATCTCGGTCAAAAAAGACGCTTCCTCCATCGTGGAAGCCATTTCGGCGGAAGACATCGGCAAGCTGCCTGACGTGTCCATCGCTGAATCGATCGCCCGCCTGCCGGGTCTGGCTGCGCAGCGCGTGGCCGGCCGTGCCCAGGTGATTTCCGTGCGTGGCCTGTCCCCCGACTTCTCCACCACGCTGCTGAACGGCCGCGAGCAAGTGTCCACCGGCGACAACCGCTCCGTCGAGTTCGACCAGTACCCGTCCGAGCTGCTGAGCGGCGTGACCATCTACAAGACCCCGGACGCCGGTCTGGTAGGCCAGGGCCTGTCCGGCACCATCGACATGCAGACCGTGCGTCCGCTGGCCTTCGGCAAGCGCACCGTGGCGCTGAACGCCCGTGGCGAGAAAAACTCGCTGGGTTCGATCGCCAACGCCAAGTCGACCGGCAACCGCTTCAGCGCCAGCTACATCGACCAGTTCGCCGACCGCACCATCGGTATCGCGCTGGGCTTCGCCCACCTGGAATCGCCCGTGCTGGACAACGAGACCGGCCTGTACGAGCCATGGAAGAAAGACTCCCGCCCAGGCGTGCCTGCCGGCACCTACATCATGGACGGCATCAAGGCCGTGGCCCGCAGCGGCGTGAACAAGCGCGACGGCGTGATGGGCGTGCTGCAATACCGTCCTAACAAGAACTGGACCAGCATCGTCGACGTGTACGCGTCCGAATTCCGCCGCGAAGAAACCGCCAACCAGATCGAGATCAACCTGGGCGGCTGGAACGGCAACAACACCCCGGCCTTCGGCTACAGCAACGCCAGCATCGTCGGCGGCGCCCTGGCCAGCGCCACCGCCAACGGCGTGTACCCGCTGGTGCGCGGCATGTACAACGACCGCAAGGACAAGATCCACGCCATCGGCTGGAGCAACACCCTGAAGCTGGACGACTGGACCCTGTTCGCCGACCTGAACTACTCCAAAGCCAAGCGCAATGAGCTGAGCCTGGAAAACAATGCGCAGCTGGGCAACGGCCGCGGCACCAACGACGGCGCGGGCAATGCCTACCTGGATTCGGCCAAGCTGACCTTCAACACCGGCACCTACTCGACCATCGGCCTGGGCCGCAACTACAGCAATCCGGCCACGCTGTTCATCGGCCCGACCATCTACGGTTCCGGCTACGGCAAGACGCCGCGCGTGGAAGACGAGCTGACCGGCTTCAAGTTGGTGGCCAGCGCGCCGGTGCCGACCATGCTGGAGAAATTCGTTTCCGGCATCGACGCGGGCATCAACTACACCGACCGCAGCAAGAAGAAGCGCCAGCCTGAAGGCAACATCAACCTGAACGGCACCAACCCGGTCAGCCTGAACACCGACTTCCTGTACGGCGCGGCAGACCTGGGCTTCGCCGGCGCGGGCATGATCCCGACCTGGAACGTGCCGGCCATGGTGGCCAAGTACATGACCTTCAAGCCGACCGATACCGAGAGCTACCTGATCTCCAAGGGCTGGGACGTGAATGAGAAGATCACCACCACCTTCGTCAAGGCCAACCTCGAGGCGGACCTGGGCAACGTCACCATGCGCGGCAACGTGGGCATCCAGGCGCAGCACACCGACCAGTCGTCGGACTCGAACTACTACGACGGCACCGCGCCGGTGGGCCAGCAAGTCAAGCCTGTGCATGACGGCAAGAAGTACACCGACTACCTGCCAAGCATGAACCTGGCGTTCGCGTTTGAAGGCCAGCAGACCCTGCGCCTGGCGGCAGCCAAGCAGATCGCTCGTCCACGCGTGGACCAGCTGCGCTCCGCGCTGGACTTCGGCGTGTCCGACACCACCTTCAAACCGGGCGGCAGCGGCGGCAACGCCAAGCTGGACCCATGGCGCGCCAACGCCTTCGACATGTCGTACGAGAAGTACTTCGACAAGAAGGCCTACTTCGCCGTGGCCGCGTTCTACAAGAAGCTGAACACCTACATCTTCACCCAGACCAAGGACTACGACTTCTCGAAGTTCATTCCTGGCACCAAGGCGCGCCAGGCGATCGGCGACTACTCGGCGCCGTACAACGGCACCGGCGGCTCGCTGAAGGGCGCGGAACTGTCGGCATCGCTGCCGCTGAACCTGGTGACCAAGACGCTGGACGGCTTCGGCGTACAAGCCAGCCACACCTACAGCGACAGCTCGATCACGATCGAAGATCCTAGCGGCAGCATCGGCTCCAAGATCCCGCTGCCAGGCCTGTCGAAGCACACCACCAACCTGACGGTGTACTACGAAAAGAACGGCTTCGAGACCCGCATCAACCAGCGCAAGCGTTCGGACTTCGTGGGTGAGATCGGCAACTTCTCGAACGACCGCGCTCTGCGTTATGTAGTCGGCGAGAACATCATCGACTTCCAGGTTGGCTACACCTTCGGCGAAGGTACGCTGAAGGGCCTGGGCCTGGTCGCCCAGGTGAACAACCTGCGCAACGCCGCGTATGAAACCTACACCGGCACCCGCAACCAGCAGCTGGAATACCAGAAATACGGCCGCACCATCCTGGTGGGCGCGAACTACAAGTTCTAAGCCTGTTTAGCTGGACGTAAAAAAACCCGCCATGCACCGCATGGCGGGTTTTTTTTTTGTGCTGTGGTGTGGCGGGTTACGCGCTTTGCGCTAACCCGCCCTACGGTTTCCGGGCTAGGTACGTAGGGCGGGTTAGCGCCGCGAGGCGCGTAACCCGCCATGCCGGCGCCGCTTACTTCTTGGCCGCTTCGGCTGCCGCCAGCTGGCGGTTCTGGTCGTCGAGCCAGGTTTTCAGCGGGGCGAAGTAGTCGAGCAGGGCGGAGCCGTCGATGCGGTCTTCGCCGGTGGCCGCTTTCAGCGCTTCAGGCCACGGCTTGCTCGCGCCCATGGCCAGCATCTGCTGCAGCTTGGCGCCCGCTTTCTGGTTGCCGTACACCGAGCAGCGGTGCAGCGGACCGGTGTAGCCGGCTTCGCGGCACAGCGCGCGGTGGAACTGGAACTGCAGCATGTGCGCCAGGAAGTAGCGCGCGTAGGGCACGTCGGCCGCAACGTGGTACTTGGCGCCGGCGTCGAAGCCGCCCGCCGCGATCGGCGCCGGACGGCTCACGCCCATGTACTGCTCGCGCAGCTGCCACCAGGTCTTGTCGTAGTCGGCCGGCTGGGTCTTGCCGGCGTAGACGTCCCAGCGCCATTTGTCGACCGAGTAGGCGAACGGCAGGAAGGCCACCTTGGCCAGCGCGCGCTGCAGCAGCTCGCCGATGTCGGCGTTGGCTTCCGGCTCCTGGTCCATCAGGCCGACTTTCTTCAGGTAGTCCGGCGTGATCGACAGCGCCACGGTGTCGCCGATGGCTTCGTGGAAGCCGTCGTTGGCGCCGCCCTGGAACAGGAAGGACTGCTTGTTGTAGGCCAGGTCGTAGTAGATGTGGCCCAGCTCGTGGTGGATCACCTTGAACTCTTCGTCGGTCGGGCGGATGCACATCTTGATGCGTACGTCTTCCTTGCCGTCCATGGTCCAGGCGGAGGCGTGGCACACCACGTCGCGGTCGCGCGGCTTGGTCAGCAGGGAGCGCTGCCAGAAGGACTCGGGCAGCTTCTGCATGCCGAGCGAGGTGTAGAAACGCTCGGCGTATTGCGTCATCTGCTTGGCGTCGGTCTTGCGCTCTTCCAGTACCTTGGTCAGATCGAAGCTGCTGGCGTTGCTGGCGGGTTTCAGCAGCGGATAGATGTTCTCCCAGCTCTGGCTCCACATATTGCCGAACAGGTGGGCCGGGATAGGGCCGCTGGCGGGCACCACATCCGGGCCGTAGGCGGCGCGCAGCTTGTAGCGCGTGTAGGTGTGCAGCGAGTCGTACAGCGGCTTGACCTGCTGCCACATGCGCTCCATCTCGGCCGAGAAGGCTTCCGGCGGCATGTCGTACTGCGAGCGCCACAGGGCGCCGGTGTCGGCGAAGCCCATTTCGCGCGCGCCCTTGTTGGACAGGGTCACGTAGTCGGTGTACATCTGCTTGTACGACGGCGACTGCGCGTGCCAGCCCAGCCATACTTCCTTCAGCTTGGCCGGATCGCGGCTGGTGGCCAGCGTCTTTTCCAGCTCGCCCAGCGGCAGGCATTCCTGGCCGCCGGTGGGGCAGTATTTGGCTTTGCCGTAGGCGCCGTTCAGCGCGGCGTTCTTGGCGGCGTAGGCTTCGCGCTCTTTCGGATCGGACAGCATCAGGGTCAGCTGCAGCAGCTTGAGCTTGCGCGCGTAATCTTCCTTGAGTTTCAGACCGTTGTAGCGGCGCGCGCCCAGGGCGGCTTCGCCTGCGGCGCTCAGCTGGCGTTCGCCGAAGTAGGTGGCCAGCGCTTCGGTGTCGTCGGTGATGAAGTTCTGCGCGACCCATTGGGCGCGGGCGCCGTCCAGGTTCAGCTTTTCCAGCTTGGCTTCGGTATCGTTCAGGAAGCGTTCGGCTTCGGCGACGGTGGGCTTGCTTGGCGTGCTTTTGGCAGGCGCTTTTGCACCCTCGGCGTGGGCGGGCTGGAACGCGCAAGCGGCCAGCATCACGGCGGCGGGGATGGCTTTCAGATACAGCGGTTTTGGCACTGCAGTCTCCTTCTGGTTGGTGAGCTGGCTAATATACACCTGCCAGCAGATAGGAGACAGACCCGCAGGCATAGGCTGCCACGCCGAGCAGGGCGGCCGCGCGCGTGGCGTAGGAAAGCAGCAACACCAGCAGCAGGCAGGCGCCGGTCAGCGCTCCCACCCAAAGCAGGAAGCCGTGCGTGCCGCCCATGGCGTGGACAGCGGCAGACAGGGCCAGCGCCAGTGCGGCCGCGCCGCCCAGTTGCAGCCGGCGGCGCAGCGCCGGCGCCGGTTCGGCGCCGCGTCCGCGCAGGTCGGCGTAATGGCGGTCCATCGCCATGCTCAGTGCGAACATGCCTCCGTAGCTGAGCGTGAACAGCGCGAGCTGGTGGAGGTCGATGTGCAGGGCGCTCATGTGGTCTCCGGCATAGGCGCGGGGGCATAGTCGCGCGCAGCGGCGGAGGGGCGCGGCGCGGCCACGGCGTCCTTGGCGCGGCGGCCGAGGCGGTGGGCGGCGCAGGCCAGCAGGAGGCCGAGCGCGAACACGGTCAGGTCGAAACCGGCGACGGCGGCAGGGCCACGGCTTTGCAGCAGCGTCACGCCCAGGTGAGAACTGGTGGTGAACACATTGAGCACCGGTATGCCCATCAGCAGCAGCGCGCCGGCGCCGAGCTGGAGGCGCCACATCAGCCGGTCCGGGCGGATTTGCGCCAGCACCATGGCCGCTCCCCAGGCAATGAAGAACCACGCGATCTCGGTTTCCGGCCGCTCCGCTATGCCGACCGGCACCAGCCGGTTGGCCCAGAAGTAAGCGCCGTAGGCGATCGGCAGGCCTGCGATGGCGCCCAGGTTGAGCGCCTCCACCAGCCGCGTGCCGAAGCCCACTTTGCCGCCGGCCTTGAGCGCCTTGGCCTGCCGCTGCCGGCTCTTGACCGCCCACAGCAGCGCGCCGGTGGCCACCATCGCGCATCCCGCCAGGCCGGAGAGGAAGAAGAAGCCGCGCATGAGCGGACCGGCGAAGCGCGCGATATGCAGCCCGTACATCACGCCGTGCGTGGCCGCCGCGCCGCTGGGCGCATCGCCCGCCTGCGCCAGCAGCGCGCCGCTGGCGCCGTCGAACTGCATGGCGGGCTGCTTGTTCGACAGTTCGCGCCCGGCCGCGCGCGTGACCGAGATGCGCGCATTGGCGTCGTTCGGATTGGCCACGCTGAAGCCGCCCGCCGCGCGTCCGCCCCAGTGCCGCTCCGCCTCTTCAATGATGGGACGTATCGCCGCCAGCGGCGCCGCCACGCCCGCAGGCTTGGCCGGCGCGCCGGCGCTGGGGAAAACCTCGGCATTCATGGCTTCGCGGTCGCCACGGTAGGCCACTTGCGTGGCGGCCGGCATATACAGGAACATCAAGGTCACCAGGCCGGTGTAGGTGATCATCAGGTGATAGGGCAGGGCCAGCACTGCGGTGACATTGTGCGCATCCAGCCAGGAACGCTGGCCCTTGTTGCCCCGGAAGGTAAAGAAGTCCTTGAAGATGCGCTTGTGCGTAATCACGCCGCTCACGATGGAGACCAGCATGAACATGGCGCAGAAGCCCACGATCCAGCGTGCCCACAGCGGCGGCATGTAGTGCAGGTCGAAATGCAGGCGGTAGATGAATTCGCCGCCGCGCGTCTCGCGCGGGTCTTTCAGCTCCACGCCGCTGGCCGGGTCAATCAGGGCGGACTTCAGGCCGCGCTTGCTCTTGTCCGGATCGGAATAGGCGATGCGCACGGCTGGCGTGCGTTCGGTGGGCAGCGTGACGAACCAGCGCTTGGCGTCCGGCGCGCGCTCCTGCAAGGCCTGCACCGCCATGCTGGCCGCGCTGGCAGTGGCCACGCCGCGCACGTGCACGGCGTGCAGTTCGGGCTTCATCCACAGGCTGATCTCGTCGCGGAAATAGCTGGCGGTGCCGGCGCTGAAGACCAGGAACAAGATCCAGCAGACCAGCAGGCCTGACCAGGTGTGCAGCCAGGCCATCGCCTGGCGGAAGCCGTCTTTCATGGGAACCTCAGGAGGACGTAAGCGGCGCAGGCCAGCGCCGCAGCGGGCAGCATGAGGCCCAGCCAGGCGCGCGCCGCGCTGCGGGCCGCAAACACCCACAGCACCGCGCATACGTAGATGGCGAAGGACAGCAGCGTGGCGGCCATGACGGCGTCGGCACGGCCGAAGGAAAACATGGGCAGCAGCAGCGCCAGGAAGGCGGTGGCTGCCGCCGACAGTGCGTAGCCGCCGGCGATGGCGGCCACGGCGCGCGCGGCCACGCCGAGCCGGTAGGCCAGCGGTGCGGTGAGTATGGGCGCGCGCATGGCTTTACCAGGCGTAGCGCGCGGTCAGTGCGGCGGTGCGGCGCTGGCCGTAGAAGCAGTCGCCGCGCGCCAGGCAGGTGGTGATTTGCACCTTGTCCGCCAGGTTGGTGACGTTGAGGGCGAAGCGCCACGGTCCGCTGCTGTAGGCCAGCATGGCGTCCAGCAGGGTGGCGCCCGGCGTTTCCAGCGCGTCCAGCCCGTCCCACGAGGACGACAGGTGGCGCACGCCGCCGCCCGCGCTGAAGCCGTTGCGGCCGGCGATGGCGAAGCGGTGCGTCAGCCAGGCGGAGACATTGTGTTCGGGGACGCCGCTCAGGCGCTTGCCCTGGTCGGCGCCGTTGCTGCGGGCGACCTTCGCGTCGGTGTAGGCGTAGCCTGCGGTCCAGCTCCAGTTGCGTCCCAGGCTGCCGCCGCTTTCCAGTTCCAGGCCCTGCACCTGCACTTCGCCGATCTGGATGCTGTTCAGCGGATTGGCCGGGTCGGTGGTCTTGCGGTTGGTGTCGCGCAGGTCGTACACGGCCAGCGTGGTGTTGAAGTCGCCGTTCTGCGGCTGCCACTTCACGCCCGCCTCCCACTGTTTGCCGCGCTGCGGCGCGAAGGCCTTGCCGTTCAGGTCCACGCCGCCCAGCGGCAGGAAGGACTCCGAGTAGCTCACATACGGCGCCCAGCCCTGGTCGGACAGGTAGAGCAGGCCGACGCGCTTGGTGGTGGCCTTGTCGTCGGTGCGGCTGGCGGCGCGGCCTTCGATGTCGTTTTCGGCGGCGTCGCGGCGCAGGCCGAGCAGCGCGGTCCAGTTGGGCGTGAACTTGAGCTGGTCCTGCAGGTACAGGCCTTTCTGGTGCAGATTGGTGGTGGGCAGATGGGCCAGCGAGGCGGGCGCCTTGTAGCTGCCGTACACCGGGGCATACACGTCCAGCGGTGCGGCGGTGCCGGTGCCGCGTGCCTGGCGCGTTTCCACGCGCTGCAGGTCGAAGCCGGCCAGCACCGTGTGCTGGATGGCGCCGGTGGCGAACTGCGCTTCCAGCTGGGTGTCGGCCAGCAGCGTGTCGAGTTCATTGAACTGCTGGATGAGGTCGCGGTTGATGGTGCGCTGGTCGGCATTGAAGACGGGGCGCGCGGGACGGCCGGTGGCCGGCACGGCGGTGAAACTGGTATAGGCGCTGCGGTAGTCCACTTCGCTGTTCGACTTGCGCACCGTCTGGCGGAGCTGGATGCCGTTCCGGAAGCGGTGGCTGACGATGTAACCCAGATTGGTCTGCTCGGTGTTGTAGGCGTCCCAGCCCGGTTCACCGGTGAAGGTGCTGGTGTCGATGCGGCCGAACTTGGACGGCAGCAGCGTGCCCTGCCACGGGAAGAAGCCTATCATCGAGCCGCTCTTGTCCTCCTGGCGCAGCGCCATCAGCGTGAGCGAAGTGTCGCCGTTGGGCGACCAGGTCAGCGAGGGCGCGAACACGCGGCGGTCGTCCGCCACATGGTGCACTTGCGTACCGCTGTCGCGCGCAATGGCCACCACGCGCGCCGCCCAGTGGCCTTGCTCGTCCAGCACCTGGTTGATGTCGGCCGAGATCTGCTTGCGGTCATGGCTGCCCACCTGCAGCTGCACTTCGCGCTGGTTGCTAGACACCGGGCGCTTCGAAACTAGGTTGACCACGCCGCCTATGCCGCCCTGGCCGTACAGCACGGAGGAGGGGCCGCGCAGCACTTCCACGCGCTCCAGCGTGTACGGGTCGGGACGGGTGGTGTTGTAGGAGCCGAAGTTCATCTGCACGCCGTCCTGCAGCAGGGCGGGGTTGCCGCCGCGCGAGCTGATGGAGTCCACGCGGCTGTCGAAATAGGCCGAGACCAGGCCGGCGCTGTAGTTCACGGTCTGGCGCAGCGTTTGCGCACCCTGTTCCTCGAAGCGCTCGCGCAGGATCACGGAGATGGACTGCGGCGTTTCGATCAGCGGGGTGTCGGTCTTGGTGCCCACGCCGCCGCGCCGGGCCGCGTAGTTGTCGTCCTCCTTCTTGCCGTCGACGGTGACCACCGCCATCACGGCGGGCGCGGCTTCCGGGCTGTCAGCCGGATTGTCGTTGGCGAAGGCGAGGGGCGCGCCGCCGCCGAGGGTGGCGAACAGCAGGGCCGAGCGTACGGCGGCGCTCAGTGGTGAAAGGGGAAAACGAGGCATCGGACCATCCTTGCAGGGTTGGATGGCTGGCGAAGCGCTGGCTGATTTAAATGAGAATGATTCTCATTATATTGCTAACTACGAAATCATGCAAGTTGCAGATGCTGGATCAACGCGCGGGCTCCGGCGGGGTTTCCTCCAGATCGGCCGCCAGCAGCTGGTTCATGCGGTCGCTGGTTTCGCGCAAGGCCACGGCGAACTTCTCCTCGTCGCCCCACACCTTGGCCAGCGCCGCCACCATGTCCTCGTCGTGGCGGCGGAAGCTGGCGCTGGCCTTGGCCGCCGCTTCCGGCGCCAGGCCCAGCGCGCGCAAGGCTTTCTCGCCAATGGCCAGGCCGCCCTCGAAGGTTTCGCGTTCGACGACGTGGGCGCCCCGGTCCAGCAGGCGGTAGGCGTGGCGGCGGTCGTAGGCGCGCGCCAGGATGGTGAGGTTGGGGAAGTACTGCTTGGCGATTTCCACCAGCGCCTCGGCCTGGTCGCGGTCGTCGATGGCCACGATCAGCAACTTGGCCTGGGCCGCGCCGGCGGCGCGCAGCAGGTCGAGCCGGGTGGCGTCGCCGTAGTAGACGCGGCGGCCGAAGCGGCGCACCAGCTCCACCTGCTCGGCGCTGGCGTCCAGCGTGGAGATGTTGAATTTGTTGACCATCAGCAGACGCGCGGCGATCTGGCCGAAGCGGCCGAAGCCTGCCACGATCACGTCCGGCTCGTGCTCCAGCGCGCCCGCTTCCGGCTCCGGCTTGCTGGAGAAGCCCGGGCCGGCCAGGCGTTCATACAGGATCAGCGCGAAGGGCGTGAGCGCCATCGAGATGGCGACGGCGGCCACCGACAGCGACGAAACGTCGGCGGCGATGACCCCGGCGGCCGAGGCGAGGCCCAGCAGCACAAAGGCGAACTCGCCGCCCTGGCTGAGCGCCGCGCCGGTTTGCGCCGCCGTGCGCGAGGGGATGCCGAACACGCGCATGATGCCGTAGACGATGGCGGTCTTCACCGTCATCAGACCGAACACCATGGCCGCCAGCAGGCCGAGGTGCTGTGCCGCCAGCGCCAGGTTGACGCTGGCGCCCACCGACATGAAGAACAGGCCAAGCAGCAGGCCCCGGAACGGCTCGATGTCGCCCTCCAGCTCGCGGCGGAATTCGCTGTCGGCCAGCACCACGCCGGCCAGGAAGGCACCCAGCGCGGCGGACAGGCCCACAGCCTGCATCAGCAGCGACACGCCCACCACCAGCAGCAGCGCGGCGGCGGTGAAGATTTCGCGCGAGCGTATCTTGGCGATGTAGCGCAGCGCGGGCCGCATCAGGAAGCGGCCAACGACGATGACGATCACCACCGCGCCGATCACGGCGGCGGCATGCACCCAGGCCGGATAGCCTTTCAGCAGGCCGGTTTCGGCGGCGTTGCTCACGTTGTCGTCGGCCAGCAGCGGCAGCGCTGCGATCATGGGAATGGTGGCCACGTCCTGGAACAGCAGGATGCCCTGCGCGGCCTGGCCGGTGGGCGTTTTGCGCAGCCCTTTTTCTTCCAGCGACTGCAGCACCACGGCGGTGGACGAAAGGGACAGGATGAAGCCCAGTGCCACGGCGGCTTGCCAGTCCAGGCCGAAAGCGACGCCGATGGCGGCCAGCGCCAGGCCGCTGAGCAGCACCTGCAGGCCGCCCAGGCCGAAGAAGGCGGTGCGCATATGCCACAGCAGGGAGGGCTGCACTTCAAGGCCGATCAGGAACAGCATGATGACCACGCCGAATTCGGCGAAGTGCATCACCTCGGCCGGGTCGTGCACGAAGGCCAGCGCGGAAGGGCCGATCAGCAGGCCGGCCACCAGGTAGCCGAGCACCGAACCGAGGCCGAGCCGCTGCGCCACCGGCACCGCCAGCACGCCGGCGGCCAGGTAGACCAGGGCCATCAAGAGGAGATTGGAGCCTTCCATCGCAAATCCTTTACTGTGTGAGACAGCAGTATGCGATGGCGTGGCGGATTTTACAATTGCGCGTGAGGGGGAGGCGCGGGGTGGCGGCGGGTGTTGGCGGGCTACGCAGCGTCCATGGATATTTGCGGATCGTAGGGCGGGTTAGCGAAGCGTAACCCGCCGATCGGCCGCAGCAGCCTAGCGCAGCGAGACCGCGACGGTGCTCGCCGCGCGCGTGGTGGCGGGCACCTGCACCGTCAGCAGCTGCCGCTTGGCGTCCCAGCCAAACTTGGCACGCTTGCCTTCCAGCGTCACGCCTGCCGGCTTGGCGGCCACGTTGTGCACGGTCAGCGCCACGCTGCGCTCGTGGCGCTGATACTGCTTGCCCACTTCCGACTCCAGCGTAATCACCAGCTGCTGCGCACTGGCCGCGCTGGCGAAGCGCACGATCTCGTACTTGCCCTTGGCGTAGGCATCCGGCGTCGCGCCATCGTCGTCATACAGCTTGCCGCTGCCCGACAGCACAGCCGCGTCGTGATAGTAGTGCAGCTCCAGCTTGCGCGTGCTGTACTCGCGCGTGCTCTGCACCGGCGCCACCATCGGAATGAACGCGCCCGCGCGCACGAACACCGGAATATGATCCAGCGCGACCGGCACCACGGCGGTAATGCCGCCCGGGTAGCGGCGTCCGCTGTTAAAGTCGAACCACGCAGGGCTGGTGCCCGGCAGGTAGACTTCCTTGCGGCGCGCACCCGGCTCGGTGATCGGCGCCACCACGAACTCATGCCCCCACAAATAGGACGACACCAGGTTGCGCGCGCCTTCGTTCTGCGGCTCCTCGTACAGCATGGGGCGCATCAGCGGCAAGCCTTGCTGGCTGTTGTCGAAGCCCAGCGTGTAGTTATACGGCAGCATGCTGTAGCGCAGGCGGATGGCTTCGCGCGCCAGCGCCTTGGTGGCCTCCTCGCGGAACACCGGCTCCGACGGCACCTCCTGCTGCGCGTGCGGACGGAACACAGGCTGGAATACGCCGTACTGCAGCCAGCGCGTGTACAGCTCGTCGTCCAGGTAGGCGTTGGCGAAACCGCCCAGGTCCGAGTGCATATAACCCAGGCCCTGCATGCCCATCTGCACCGCGATCTCCGGCTGCGCCTTCAATCCGCCCCAGCTGCGGTTCACATCGCCCGACCATGGGATCAGGCCAAAGCGCTGCGAACCCGAATAGCCGGCGCGCATCAGGATGAAGGGCCGTTCGTTCGGGAAGTCCTTCTGGTAGCCCTCGGCGATCAGGCGCGCCCAGTCATGGCCGTAGGTGTTGTGCACCTGGTCCGCCGTGCCCGTGCCGTGCTGCACGGTGGATGGATGCACTTCCGGTTCGCCCAGGTCGCCCCACCAGCCGGCCACGCCGTAGTCGTTGCGCAGGCCCTTGTAGATATTCCAGAACCAGTCCTTGCCTTCCTTCTTGTAGATGTCGATCAGGCCCGTGTTCCCGAAGTAGAAGTCGTAGCGCGCCGGAGCGCCGGTTGGATCGGTGGCCAGCGCCTTGCTGTCCACGGCGTCCTGCCATTTGCTGGAGGAGGTCAGCACGAAGGGCTCGGTGATCAGCACCGTCTTCACTCCTTGCGCGGAGAAGTCCGCCACCATTTTCTTCGGCGTGGGGAAGTTGTCCTTGTCGAAGGCCAGGTTGCCCATGGTGCCTTTAATGTCCTTGCCGAACCAGTACAGGTCGAACACGATGGCGTCCAGCGGGATCTTCTCGTCGGCGAACTTCTTCACCACCGCGCGCGCTTCCTGCTCGCTGTGGTAGCCGAAGCGGCTGGCGAAATTGCCGAAGGCCCAGCGCGGAGGCAGCGGCTGGCGGCCGGTCAGACTGGTGTAGCTCCCCACCACGTCTTCCCAGCTGTCGCCTGCGATTACCTGGTAGGTCTTGCGGCCGCTGATGGTCTCGTAGGCCAGCGTGTTGTCCTTCTTGCTGTCGAAGTCCAGGTGGCCGATGGCCGCGTTGTCGAAGTGGAGCGCATACATCTTGGACGACATGGCCACCGGCAGCGTGAAGTTCAGCAGTTCCGAGCGGTCGTCGTAGCCGTAGTGCGCCTTGTTATATAAGGTGAAGCGGTTGCCGCGCCGGTTCATGCCCACCGCGCGCGCGCCGGCGCCGTACAGGGCTTCGTCCGCATCAAGCTCGAAGTCGATCACCTCGGCTCCTTCCTTTTTGGCGTAGCCGCGCTTCTCCATCACCAGCGGCTTGCCCTTGTAGGCGTAAGCGATGCGGAACGGCGCCTTGGTCAAGGTGACGCTGATGCCGCCCGCCACCGCGTATTCCAGCTTGCCGCCGTTGTCCTTCAGCGTGGCGCTGTCCTTGCCGGGCGCCAGCACCACGGCGTGCGAGGTCGGATCGTAGGCTTCTCCCTGCGGGATAAACGTGGTTTCCACGATACGCTGCGAATACGGTTTGATGAGGTATTTGCCGTCGCTGGTAGTAATCTCTAGCTGGTTGCCGTTCAGGGCTGCGCTTTGCAGCTTGCGGTCGGCGTTCTGGGCCAGCGCGAGGGGGCTGGCCAGCAGCAGGAGGGCGATCTTGGCTAAGGTAGGTGTTGTCATATAGTTTTCTGTTATTTGACTACAAAACAGTGTCTCGAAGTGGGCTGAAAGCAGGCTAACCTTCTAATTCTACTATGAGTACGTGGATTGACATCGCAATATCACCGTGTTACTTTACTACAAAGTAGCGCTACACATTCCGTCCGGCATCCAGCCAGGACCATAAAAATCGGGGACAGGCAGGTATGCAATCACCATCCATCAAGCCCAGGCTGAGTTTCTGGCAGCTCTGGAACATGAGCTTCGGCTTTTTCGGCATCCAGTTCGGCTTTGCACTGCAGAACACCAACACCAGCCGCATCTTCGCCACGCTGGGCGCCGGAGCCGACGACCTGCCGCTGTTCTGGCTGGCCGCGCCCGTCACCGGCCTGCTGGTGCAGCCGATTATCGGCTACCTGAGCGACAACACCTGGCACCCGCGCTGGGGCCGCCGCCGTCCCTTCTTCTTTGTCGGCGCCGTACTGGCTTCGCTGGCGCTGTTCCTGATGCCCAATTCCAGCGCGCTGTGGATGGCCATTGCCGTCCTGTGGCTGATGGACGCGGCCATCAACGTGTCCATGGAACCGTTCCGCGCCTTCGTCGGCGACAAGCTCGATTCCTCGCAGCAGACCACCGGCTTCGCGATGCAGACCTTCTTCATCGGCTGCGGCGCGGTGATCGCCTCGCTGCTGCCCTATCTGTTCGCGGACGTGCTGGGCGTGAGCAATGTGCCCGTCAACGGCGCCATTCCGGACAGCGTGCGCTACTCCTTCTACGCCGGCGGCGCCGCCTACTTCCTGGCCGTGATGTGGACCGTGCTGACCGCCAATGAAATCCCGCCGGAGAACCTGGAAGCCTTCCGCGCAGAGCGCAAGCCTGGCCTGAAGCACGCCATCGTTGAAATCCTGGGCGGCTTCATGAGCATGCCGAAAACCATGGTGCAGCTGGCCTTCGTGCAGTTCTTCACCTGGGTGGCGCTGTTCGCCATGTGGATCTACACCACCAACGCCGTGGCCGACAATGTGTTCGGCACCGCCGACGCGCAATCGGCCGCCTTCCAGGAAGCGGGCAACTGGGTCGGCATCATGTTCGCGGTCTACAACGGCGTGTCCGCGCTGGCCGCCTTCATCCTGCCGGTCTTCGCACGCGCAACCAGCCGCAAATTCGTTCACATGGTCTGCCTGGTCATCGGCGGCGCCAGCCTGATGAGCATCATGCTGATCCATAACCTGAACCTGTTGATGCTGCCGATGATAGGTGTGGGCATTGCGTGGGCCAGCATCCTGACCATGCCCTACGCCATCCTGGCCGGCGCGCTGCCCGCCAAGCGCATGGGCTTCTACATGGGCGTGTTCAACTTCTTCATCGTGATTCCGCAAATCCTCAGCGGACTGCTGCTGGGCTTCGTCACCAAGCACTTCTTCGCCGGCCACACGGTCAGCACGGTGGCGCTGGGTGGCGCCAGCATGGTGCTGGCGGGCGTGCTGACGCTGTTCGTGCACGAGCACGGCGCCAAGCGCGCCGCGCTGCCGGACGGCGCGGCCAAGCAAGCTTCCTGACGGCTAGCGCAGGCCAGCCGCGCGCCGTTTTGCCGCCAAACGCGGTAAAACGGCGGTTGCGCCGCCGCCTGGCGGCATCGATCACCGATCATCGAGCGGAGCAACCATGGCTATCCAGACAGTTACCACCCATCCCATTCCCGGCCAGCGGCCGGGCACTTCGGGCCTGCGCAAAAAGGTTCACACCTTCAGCCAGCCGCACTATCTTGAGAACTTCATCCAGAGCGTGTTCTATACCCTGGGCGACTGCGCCGGCAAGACGCTGGTGCTGGGCGGCGATGGCCGCTACCACAACCGCGCCGCCATCCAGACCATATTGAAGATGGCCGCCGCGCACGGCTACGCGCAGGTGCTGGTGGGGCGGAGCGGCATCCTGTCCACGCCGGCCGTCAGCTGCGTGATCCGCAAGCGGCAGGCCTCGGGCGGCATCATCCTATCGGCCAGCCACAATCCCGGCGGGCCGGATGGCGATTTCGGCGTGAAGTACAACATCGCGGCGGGCGGCCCGGCGCCGGAGAGCGTGACCGAGGCCATCTTCCACCACAGCGAAACCATCACCCAGTACCGCATCAGCGACGCGGCCGATATCGACATCGACACCATAGGCACGGTGCAGCTGGACGGCATGCAGGTGGAGGTCATCGACCCCGTGGCGGACTACGCCGAACTGATGGCGCGCCTGTTCGACTTCGAGGCCATCCGCGCACTGTTCGCCGGCGGCTTCACCATGCGCTTCGACGGCATGCACGCCGTCTCCGGGCCGTATGCCAAGGCCATTATCGAAGGCATGCTTGGCGCGCCGGCCGGCACCGTCATCAACGCCGTGCCGCTGGAGGACTTTGGCGGCCACCACCCGGACCCCAATCCCGTCAACGCATCCGAGCTGATTGCGCTGATGGCCGCCGCCGACGCGCCCGACTTCGGCGCCGCCTCGGACGGCGACGGCGACCGCAACATGATCCTGGGCCGCAAGTTCGACGTCACGCCTTCCGACAGCCTGGCCATCCTGGCGGCCAACGCCGCCGTGGCGCCGGGCTATCGCGGCGGACTGAAAGGCATCGCCCGCTCCATGCCCACGTCGCGCGCGGCGGACCGCGTGGCGGCGGCGCTCGGCATCCCTTGCTACGAAACGCCCACCGGCTGGAAGTTCTTCGGCACGCTGCTCGACGCGGGCATGGCCACGCTGTGCGGCGAGGAGAGCTACGGCACCGGCTCGGACCACGTGCGTGAGAAAGATGGCGTGTGGGCCGTGCTGTTCTGGCTCAACCTGCTGGCCGCGAGCGGCAAGCCGGTGCAGCAGATCGTGGCGGAACACTGGGCGCGCTTCGGCCGCCACTACTACTCGCGGCACGACTACGAAGCCATCGACAGCGAAGGCGCGCGCCTGCTGATGGCCGACCTGCGCATCAAGTTGCCCGCGCTGGCGGGCACGGTGCTCAACGCCCACACCGTCGACTTCGCGGACGACTTTGCCTACACCGACCCGGTGGACGGCTCCACCGTGCAGCAGCAAGGCGTGCGCATCGTCATGCGCGACGGCTCGCGCATCGTCTACCGCCTGTCCGGCACCGGCACCGAAGGCGCCACCCTGCGCGTCTACCTGGAACTGTTCGAAGCCGACCCTACCCAGCACCACCGACCCACGCAGCAAGCGCTGGCAGGCTTGATCGCCGCCGCCGAGAGCGTGGCCAGCATCGCCCTGCACACGGGCCGGGCCACCCCGACCGTCATCACATAACCATAGGAACGCACTGCATGAAACTATCTCCCATCGCATTGTCTTTGGCGCTGCTCGCGGGCAGCATGAACGCACAGGCGGCGCAGCCCGCAAAGGCAAGCCCGAAGCCATTCCTGTGGGAGAACGCCACCGTCTACTTCCTGCTGACGGACCGTTTCAACAATGCGGACCGCAGCAACGACCTGTCCTACGGCCGCAAGGCCGACGCGGCGCCGCAGCGCGGCTACATGGGCGGCGACCTGAAAGGCGTGCTGGCCAAGCTGAAAGCGGGCTACTTCGACAGCCTGGGTGTGGACGTGCTGTGGCTTACGCCGCCGGTTGAACAGCTGCACGGCTCGACCGACGAAGGCACGGGAAAATCCTATGGCTTCCACGGCTACTGGGCGAAGGACTTCACGGCGTTGGACGCCAACCTGGGCACGGAGAAGGACTTCAAGGACGTGGTCGACGCGGCCCACGCGCGCGGCATCCGCGTGCTGCTGGACGTGGTGATGAACCACACCGCGCCGTTCACGGACGCGGAACCAGCCTGGCCGCTGGACTGGGTGCGCCTCGATCCCGCCTGCACCTACAAGGACGTGGCGACCAATGTCGACTGCACGCTGGTGAAAGGCTTGCCGGACGTGCTCACCAACAGCAACGCGAACGTGGCGCTGCCGGACGCGCTGGTGCAGAAATGGAAGAAGGAAGGGCGCTATGAGCGCGAAGTGAAGGAGCTGGACGCGTTCTTCGCCCGCACCGGCTACCCGCGCGCGCCGCGCTACTACCTGATGAAATGGCACGCCGACTGGGTGCGCAAGTTTGGCGTGGACGGCTTCCGCGCAGACACCGTGAAGCACACCGAGCCTGGCGTGTGGAAGGAATTGGGCTCGGTGGCTGCGGCAGCGCATGAGGACTGGAAGCGCGCGCATCCTGGCAAGGTGCTGGGCGACGGCAAGTTTTACATGCTGGCCGAGGTCTACAACTACAACATCGCGCACGGCCGGCAGTTCGACATGGGCGGCGGGGCCATGGTGGACTTCTACGACAACGGCTTTGACAGCATGATCAACTTCGGCCTGGTGTGGGATGCGAAGCAGGACTATGAAACGCTGTTCAGCAAGTATTCGGCGGCGCTGCAAGGGCCGCTGAAAGGGAAGTCGGTGCTCAATTACACCGCTTCACATGATGACGGAAATCCGTTCGACCCGGAGCGCAAGAAGCCCTTCGAGACGGCCAGCAAGCTGCTGCTCGCGCCGGGCGCCGCGCAGATCTACTACGGCGACGAAACCGCGCGCCTGCTGGACGCGCCGGGCGCGCAGGGGGACGCTAAGCTGCGCACCTATATGAATTGGGACGACCTGGCGAAGAATGCCGCGCGCGACGGCTACAAGGTGGCCGACGTGCGCGCGCACTGGGCCAGGCTGGGACAGTTCAGGCACGCGCACGTGGCGGTGGGGGCGGGTGCGCATGAGAAGATTGCGGACCAACCTTACACCTTCAAGCGCACTTACGAGAAGGATGGCGTGAGCGACAAGGTAGTGGTGGCGCTGGATGTGCCTGCGGCTGCGAGCAGCATCATCAAGGTGGGCGGCGTGTTTGCCGATGGGCAGAAGGTGAAGGACTACTACTCGGGCGCCAGCACGGTCGTCAAGGATGGCGGAGTGACGCTGACGGTGAAGGGCGGGGTAGTGCTGCTGGGCGCGGCCGCGCAGTAGATGCTGTGGCGGCGCTGTGGCGGGTTACGCGGCGCTGCGCGCCGCTAACCCGCCCTACGGGCCTTCCACGCACCCTGGATACAACGTAGGGCGGGTTAGCGGGCGGAGCCCGCGTAACCCGCCATGCCCGTGCGCCGCTTACTCTACAAAGACCACCGCCGTCCGCGCCGGAATGGTGAACCGCCCCGTACCGCTGTCGTACCTGGCCGATTGCGCGCGTTGGTCTGCGGCGCCTGGCGCTGCATGCACCGGATGCAGGCGGTAGCGCTTGCCTTTCTCCTCATCCGCCACAATGCTCTGCTCCACCTTATCCACGTTAATCAGATAAGTCACCGTCTTGAACGCGGCGCCCGGATAGCCTGCGCCATCGATGCGCGCTGCCACCACCGTCGGCACCTGCGCCGAGCCGGTGTTCAGGAAATGCAGGCGCTGATTGATGTCCGCCGCCGTGCGCATGCGGAACAGCGTGCTGCTGGCGCGGATCTTGAGCAGGTCGCGGAAGGCGTCGCGTGCAAACGCGATATCGGCCGGTGCAGGCTTGAGCGCAGGATTCGCCAGCAATGGCTTCATCAACGCATAGTCCTTGCCATTGTCCGCCTCCGGCGGCAGGCCCACGCCGAAGTAGTTGTCCTGATACGTCCAGTCCAGGCGGTTGAACCAGTCACCCGACTCGAAGCTGTTGCGGTCCAGCGACTTGGAACGCAGGATGTCGAATCCCGCGTGGTAGTAGGCCACTCCCTGGCTGAACGCATTGATCGCCGCGCCCAGCATCTGCACGCGCGCGCGCTCGGCGCCGCTGGTGGCCAGCGGCAGGCGGAACACGTTCACGTCGTACATGGTCTGATTGTCGTGGTTCTCCACGTAGTTCACCACCTCGCCCGGCTCGCTGGCGTAGCCCGCAGGCTGGCCGCTGTAGTCGATGGCCTGCAGCTCCAGTTCCTTGTCCTGCCAGGTCTTCATCTTGTAAGTGCGCACGCTGCCCGCCAGGCCCACGCGCACCAGATCGGCCGTGCGCAGCAGGTCTTCCTTCGGACGCTGGCCCGCATGCGCGTTGGCGTCGTACACCAGGCCGTTGATATAGCCCTGCATGCTGAACATCTTCTCGCCCGAATCGCCCGCGCCGCCGCCGCGCACCGCATCGCGGCCACGGTCGCTGAAGGTGCCGATGCCGCTGCCGTTCAGCGAAAGTTGCGACGCCTGTACGAAGCGCGCGCCGTTCTCCACTTCGCCGAAGTTCCAGCCTTCGCCGATCAGGTTAATCGGTGCGCCGCCGCGATGGCGGCCGGCGGCCTTGTCCACGCGCGCCTGCAAAGCCTCCATCGCCGCGCGCGGCTGGTGGCCCATCAGGTCGAATCGGAAGGAGTCGATCTTGTAATGGCGGGTCCACAGCTCGGCCGAATCGATCATCAGCTTGGCCATCATCATATTCTCGGTGGCCGTGTTGTCGCAGCAGGTGGAACGCTCGACCACGCCCTTGGCGTTCAGGCGGTGGTAATAGCCCGGCACTACGCGGTCCAGCACGGATTTTTCTTCCTGGCCGCCACGGTAGGTATGGTTGTAGACCACGTCCATGCCCACGCGCAGATTGGTCTTGTGCAGCGCCATCACCATCTGGCGGAATTCGATGATGCGGCGCGCGCCGTCGGCCGGATCGGTGGCGTAGCTACCCTCGGGGGCGCTGTAATGGTAAGGGTCGTAGCCCCAGTTGTAGCAGTCCTTGATGAAGGTGGCCGCCACCAGCGCCTGCTGGCCTTCGCCATCCGGCGCACCGCTTGGCTGCGGCACCACGCAGCCTTGCTCGGGCACGGAGCCGATGTCGTACACCGGCAGCAGGTGGATGTCGGTCATGCCGGCGCGGCTCAGGGCGGCCAGGTGCTTCATGCCGTTGGAGCCGGTCTCGGTGAAGGCGGTGTACTTGCCTCGGTTGGCGGCGCTGACGGTACTGTCGTTGATGGAGAAGTCGCGCACGTGCAGCTCGTACACGGACATATCGGTCTGCGCGGCGACCTTCTTCGGCACGGGCGCCTTGTCCCAGCCTGCTGGCTTGAGCTTGGGCGAGTCCAGGTCGGCGATGTAGCTGCGCAGCGAGTCGGTGGTGAGGCTGACGGAATAAGGGTCGGTGACGAGATTGCGCACCAGGCCCTTGCTCGGCGCGACAACGTCCACCGCGTATTTGAAATACTTCCCGGCCAGGTTGCTGCGGCGCGAAGCGGACCAGACGCCGGTGGTCGCGTCGAAGCGCATGTTTTCGATACTTGCCGCTTTGCCGTAGCCGTTGTCATAGATGCAGACGGAAACCTGCTGCGCAGTCGGCGCCCACAGCTTGAAGGCGGTATGGCCTTTTGCCACGGTGGCGCCAAGATCTGTAACGCGGGCAGCCCGCGCATACAGGTCATCCAGCGCGCCGGCGATCTGGAGGGTGGTGGCGTCGCGCACGGTGCCGTCGGCGTTCTCCTGCACCAGCACCAGCTGCTGCTTGAGCAGGGCGGGGAGTTTGGACTGGTCCGCCGGCTCCACGGCCAGCACGGCACCGTTGCCCACGTACTTGAAGCGCTGGGCTGCGTCGGCGGGGATGGCGGCGGTGTGGAGGCCCATCGCCAGCGCGCCGTCCGCGCCTGAGACTTTGGCGCCTGCGGCGGCGCTGATCTGGCCGGAGGCCGAGTGATAGAGCTTGAACGAGCCGCTGGCGTCGGCGCCCGGCCACTTGGCGAGCTGGCGGTTCAGCCAGACCGCGCGCGCGTCGAAGGTGTTCGACTGCTGCAGCACGGTTTCAAACGGCGCGTCGCAAGCGCCCAGCTGCACGGACGCCTGCGCCCCGAACGCCGCCGTCACCAGCGCCGCGCCCAGCGTCAGGCGCACTCCCATCTTCCCAGCCATAGACTCGTCTCCAAAGTAGTTGAGCTACAAAATTGGCATTTGCAGCTTGGATTTGTCCGATATGGTAATCCAATTGCTGTAGCTTTACTACGATTCTATGGTTTGTAGACGTCGCGCCTATGTCCGACAGTAACCACAAGGACCCGAAGAATGCCATCGTCCAACTCGCAAATTATCCGATAGTTACCCATGCGGTAGCTCCAGTACGAACTGAGATGGCCGTGCAGAGGCTTCCCTACGCTGCGTGGGGATGGCGCCACGCGCGTTTCGAGGAAGTGGATAATGCGGGCCGAAATGGCAGTATCGAGTTTCCGCAGTTGCTTCCTCGCCGCGGTGGAGTAGTCAATCTGCCAGGCCAAGGTGAGCCTTGACTTCAGCGGAGCTAAAGACTTGCTCCTCGCCAGTACGCACCTTCTCCGCTATTTCCACCGCCGAGTAGAAGTGCTCAAGCTCTTCTACTGCAATGTCGACAAGTTGACGCAGCAACTCTTCCTTGGTCTGGCCTATCCTTGCTGCCAGATCTTCCAGTATCAAGTCGTTCTTGGGGTCCAGTTGAATCGTGGTAGCCACAGCTTCACTCCTCTAGATGGATTCTGATCCCCATGCTAATCCCGCTGTCTACTTCTTGCCAGTGCTGATTTGATACTTCTTGAGCTTATCGTACAAGGTTTTGCGGGGCACGCTGAGGTTGTCGGCGGCGAGGGCGACGTTGCCGTCGGCGGCGGACAGGGCTTGCGCGATCAGGTCGCGTTCGAAGTTGTCGACCTGCTGGGGGAGGGAGGACGCGTCTGCCGCCGCGCCGGAGACCGGAGCGGGGGACGCGGGGATGCTGGCGGAGGTTGGCGCCGAGGGCGCGAGAACAGGGGCCAGGCCCAGCGTCAGGCGTTCGGCGAAGTTGCGCAGCTCGCGCACGTTGCCGGGCCAGTCGGCGGCCTGCCACGCCGCCATGTCCTGCGCGCTCCATTGCGGCAGCGGGCGCTGGTAGCGCAGCGCGGCTTCCTGCACGAAGTGGGCCAGCAGCAGCGGGATGTCCTCGCGCCGCTCGCGCAGGCGCGGCAAGTCTATCGTCACCACGCCGATGCGGTAATACAGGTCTTCCCTGAATAGCCCCTGCGCGCTCAGTTGCAGCAGGTCCGCCTTGCTGGCGGCGACCACGCGGCAATCCAGCGTCACGCCCTCGTTGGCGCCCAGGCGCTCCAGGCGGCGCTCCTGCAGCACGCGCAGCAGCTTCACCTGCAGCGCCATCGGCATGCTCTCGATTTCGTCCAGGAAGACCGTGCCGCCGTTGGCGTATTCCAGCTTGCCAATGCGGCGTTTCTGCGCACCCGTGAACGCGCCCGCTTCATGGCCGAAGATTTCGCTCTCGAACACGGACTCCGGCAGCGCGCCGCAGTTGATGGCGACGAAGTTGCCCTTGCGGCCGCTGGCCGCGTGCAGCAGGCGCGCCATCACCTCCTTGCCGGTGCCGGTCTGGCCGTTGATCAGGATGTCCACGCCCGCCGGCCCCACATTGCGCACCAGGACTTTCAGCTGTTCGATGGCGGGCGAGCGGCCGATCAGGTCCGGCGTGTCCGGATGCAGGGCGCGCGCGGCGCGCAGCTCGCGGTTTTCCAGCACCAGCGTGCGGCGCTCCTGCGCGCGGCGCACCGCGTCCATCAGGCGGCCGGAGGCGAAAGGCTTCTCGATGAAGTCGTAGGCGCCGCTGCGCATCGCCGCCACGGCCATGGTGACGTCGCCGTGGCCGGTCACCACGATGACGGGCAGCTCGGCGTCCAGCGCCGCCACGTGCGCCAGCAGTTCCAGGCCGGAACGGCCGGGCAGGCGCACGTCGGTCACCACCACGCCGGGGAAATCGGCGCGCAGCAGCGGCAGCGCCTCCTCCGCGCTGGCGCAGGCCTGCACGGTGTAGCCGTCCAGTTCCAGGGTCTGCGCGGTGGCCAGGCGCAGCGCGGCTTCGTCTTCAATGAGGATGGCTTGCATTGGTGCTTTCCAGTTGCAGCGGCAGGCGCAGCACGAATTGCGCGCCGCCGCCAGGCAGATTATGCGCCGTCAGCTGGCCGTTCATCGCCTGCACGATGGACGACGAGATGGCCAGGCCCAGCCCGAGGCCTTTGCCGGACGGCTTGGTGGTGTAGAAGGGTTCAAACAGGTGCGCCGCCACCTGCTCGGGGATGCCGCCGCCGCTGTCGCTGATGCGCACTTCGGCGTGGTCGTCCACGCGCGCCAGGGTGATGCAGACCTGGCGCTCGGGCGACTCCTCAACGGCGTCCAGCGCATTGCGCAGCAGGTTGATGAGCACCTGCTCGATGCGCACCGGATCGCCGGCCACCAGCAGCGGGACGGCGTCCGGCTCCGCGCCCGCATCAATGGCGAGCGCCACGCCGTGGCGGCGGAACTCGCTCTCCATCATGAAGGCCGAGGCGCGCACCGGCTTGGCCATGTCCACCGCGCAGATGGCTTCATCCTTGCGCGCAAAGCCCTTCAGCTGCGAGATGATGGCGCCCATGCGCGCGCTGGCGTCGCCGATGTGGCCCAGGTTGGCCTCCGCCTGCGCCGGCTGGCCGCGCTGCAGGAAAGTGCGGGCGTTGTCCGCAAAGGCGCGGATGGCCGCCAGCGGCTGGTTCAGCTCATGCGTCACGCCCGCCGCCATCTGGCCCAGCATGGCCAGCTTGCCCGCCTGGACCAGTTCATTCTGGGTCGAGCGCAGCATCTGCTCGGCCGCTTTCAGGCGCGCGTACTTGTTCTCCAGGTCATGGTTGGTCTCGCGCAGCTGCTGCGTGCGTTCAACGATGCGGCTATCCAGCTCGCGCGCCGCCTGCTGCAAGGCCTGGCGCGACTCCTTGCGCTCCTCCAGCCTGCGCCGGCGCTGGTGCAGCGCCCACCACGACGCGGCCGCGCAGGACAGCAACAGCACGGCCGCCAGCGCCCACTGCAAGCCCGCGCGCGCCACCCGCGCCTGCGACGGAAACAGCATCAGCTGCCAGCCCAGGCGGCCCACCGGCCGCGCCGCGAACTGTCCCGGATGCGCGGGCAGCGGCGCCACCGTCTGCCCCATATACTGCTGCGTGTGCGCCAGCTCCTGCGTGGTGGCCGCGCTGAGCGGCTGCAGGCTGCGGTAGCGCCATTGCGGCTGGTTGCTGAGGAAAATCACGCCGTGCCGGTCCGCCAGCGCAATGGCGTGCTCGCTGCTGCGCCAGGTCTGCTCAAAGTCCGCCAGACTGATCTTGGCCACCACCACGCCCGCCACCGGCCCGCCTGCCGTGCCGTTGCGGTACACCGGCTGCGCGATGAAATAGCCCGCCTCGCTGGTGCTGGTGCCGATGCCGTAGAACAGTCCCGCGCGGCCATGCAGCGCCTCGTTGAAGTAGGGACGGTAGGAGAAGTTCTTGCCGACGAAGCCGAGCGGCTGGTCCCAGTTGCTCGCGCCCAGCGTGAGGCCGGTGCGGTCCATCATGTAGATGGCGCCGACCTTGGCTTGTTGCTGGATGGTTTGCAGGGATTGATTCAGGCGCGCGATGGTGGGCGCGTCGTCGGTATGGGCCAGAGCCTGGATCAGGTCCGGCTGGAAGCCCAGCACGAAGGGCAGGGTTTCATACTTCTCCATGGCCGACTGCAGATCCGGCGCCAGCAGCTCCAGCTGGCGCCGGCCCTGCTCCATCAGATCCGCCTGCGCGCGCAGCGTACCGGTCCACCAGGCCGCCGCGACAACCCCGGCAGTCCCCAGAAAGACCAGTACCCTGAACAGTTTTGCGCGCATGGTGCGATTTTACATCGGGGTCAGTTCTGTCATCACGTCATGCCGGCAGGCATGACGTGATGACAGAACTGACCCCGAAGGTTTAGTCGACGGCGGCCATGCGCATTTCGTCGTTGTGGTGGCGCTGCTGCTCTTCCATCACCAGCATGCCGAGTTCGCGCTTGAGGGCGTTGAATTCGGCGGCGGAGGGGTCGCGCAGGCGCGGCAGGTCGACCATGATGTCGCGCTTGACGGTGCCGGGACGGTAGGTCATCACCACGATGCGGTCGGCCATGTAGATCGCTTCTTCGATGCTGTGGGTGACGAAGATGATGGTCTTTTTCAGCTCGGCCCAGATGCGCAGCAGCTCGTCCTGCAGGTTGCGGCGCGTGAGGGCGTCCAGCGCGCCGAACGGCTCGTCCATCAGCATGATGGGCGAGTCCAGCGCGAGCACGCGGGCGATCGCCACCCGCTGGCGCATGCCGCCCGACAGGTCTTTGGGGAAGCGGTGGCGGAAGTCGCTCAGCGAGAGCATGTCGAGCAGCTTGGCCACCGTCTGGTTGATCTCGCCCTGGGACATGCCTTTGATTTCGAGGCCGAAGGCGATGTTCTTTTCCACCGTCATCCACGGGAACAGCGCGTATTCCTGGAACACCATGCCACGCTCGGGGCCGGGACCGGTCACAATGCGGCTGTCGGCCGTGATCTCGCCGCTGGACGGCGGCGAAAAGCCTGCGATGGCGTTGAGCAGCGTGGACTTGCCGCAGCCCGATGGTCCCAGCAGGCAGACGAACTGGCCCTGCGGGATTTCCAGGTTGATGTCCTTGAGCGCCACCACTTCGCGGTCGCTGCTCTTGAAGACCTTGTTTACGCCGCGCACGGTGATGTGGCTGAAGTTCTTTTCCATTTTGCTCATCTCAGTTCTCCAGGCCACGGTGCCAGCGCAGCAGGTGGTTGTTCAGTTTGTTCATGCCGATGTCGATGAAGAGTCCCAGCAGGCCGATGCTGATCATGCCGGCGATGATTTTGTCGGACCAGAAGTATTCGCGCGCTTCCAGGATGCGGAAGCCCAGGCCGTTGTTCACGGCGATCATCTCGGAGACGATCACCACGATGAAGGCGGTGCCGATGCCGATCCGCACGCCGGACAGGATGTAGGGCACGGCCGCCGGCAGCATCACGCGGATGAACATGGTGCGCTGGTTCACGCCCAGGTTGCGCGCGGCGCGGATGTAGATGCCGTCCACCTGGCGCACGCCGGCGATGGTGTTCATCAGCACCGGGAAGAAGGCGCCGATGGCGATCAGGAACACGGCCGGCGCGTTGCCCAGGCCGAACCACAGGATCGACAGCGGAATGTAGGCGATCGGCGGAATGGGGCGCAGCAGCTGCATCAGGGGATTGAACCAGGCGTAGGCGCGCTGGCTCGATCCCATCATGAGGCCCAGCGGCAGCGCCAGGCCGGCGCCGATCGCGAAGCCGACCAGCACGCGGTACATGCTGCCCAGCGTGTCGAGCCACAGCTCGCCCGATACGGCCCAGGCCAGCCAGGAGCCGGCGGCCGAATCGTAGGCGGTGAGCGGCAGCGCGTATTCAAGCAGTTTCTGCACCACCGCCACCGGCGACGGCAGCACTTGCGGATTGACCCAGCCCAGCATGGCGCTGGCCTGCCACAGCAGCACGACAACGGCGGGCACCACCAGTCCGGTGCCGATTTCCCGCCAATTCATTTTTTTCATGGTGTCCCCGCTTTACTTGATGTTCAGGCTTTTCTTCGCTTCGTCCAGCAGGTCGGTCTTCACCCACTCGCTGGCCACCGGCGCTTTGCGCATCTTGCCCACGCCGGTCTTGGCCATCACGTCCGTGGTGATCTGGATGTGCTGGGCGGTCACGTCATAGGTGTAGGGCGAGTTGCTGATGGCGTCCTGGAAGTCGTCGGCCGTGATCTGGCTCTTGAAGATCACTTCGCGCACGTACTTCTCGGCGGTCGGCTTGCTGTCGATGAAGGTCTTGGTGGCCTGCACGAAGCAGTTCATGAATTTGGCGGCGGTGGCGCGGCGCTCCTTGTAGAACTTCTCGCTCATCACCATGGTGCGCACCGGCTCGCCGATCGGCGTGTCGTATGGCTTCATCACTTCCACGCCGAAGCCCTTGTTGATGGCCTGCGACGATTGCGGTTCCGATTGCATGATGGCGTCCAGGTTCTTGCCGAGCAGGGCCTGGTTCAGGTCCGCGAAGGCCAGGAAGATCAGCTGCACGTCCTTGCCCGGCTGGTCGGAGAAGGTGATGCCGGCCTGCTGCAGCTCTGCCGCCAGCAGCACTTCGTGGATGCCGCCGCGCGTGACGCCGACCTTTTTGCCTTTCAGGTCCTTGATGGATTTGATGCCGCTGTCCGGGCGCGCAACCAGGCGCGCGCCGCCCTTGGCGAAGCCTGCCACCACGTAGATCGGGGCGCCGTTGGCGCGGCCCTGGATAGCCGCTTCGGAGGCGGTGGCGCCCACGTCCAGCTCACCGGCCAGGATGGCCTGCATCACGTCCGGGCCTTTGGCGAAGGTGTGCTCTTCGACCTTGATGCCGCATTTGGGCGCGATCTCTTTGATGTACGACACGGCGCCGTAGTGCGCGAATTTGAGGTTGCCGAGGCGGACCACTTCCTGCGCGCTGGCGGAGGTGGCGGCGAATGCGGCTGCGATGGCGATAGCGAGGGGAATGGTGCGGGTGATGCTCATGCTCGTCTCCTAAGCGGGTTTGTTGTGAGGAGCTATTGAGCAGATTTCGTGCCAAGCAGTCCTGAAAAGGCAAGTGCTTGATTTGATTCGTTTGGTGCGCTGCGGCAGAGTGGCGGGGAGGGGAGGGGAGCGGCGGAAATCCGGAATTACCGCCGGGCTTGTGCGGATTTCCGCCTCAATGGCGGGTTACGCGGGCATGGCCCGCTAACCCGCCCTACGCGGTTACGCTGGCTTTGGGGTGGACGTCTGCGGGGCCGTCGTGGTGCCGTAGCAGAGATTCGGATCTGGCTCGGGGCGGTAGTTGTCCACCATGCGGTAGCGCGTGGCGTACCAGGCGAAGATGGCCGCCGCCAGTCCCGCGAAGGCGGCGAAGAAGTACATCTGGAAGGCCATCACGGAGAAGCCCGTGCTGGCGATGTAGGCCGATACCGCTTCGTTCTTCACGCTGGAGTTCAGTATCAGCACCCACAGGTTGCCGACGGTGACCGCCAGGTACCACAGCGACATGATGGCGCCCTTCATCGAGGACGGCGCCTGGCTGTAGGCGAATTCCAGGCCGGTGGCCGACACCAGCACTTCACCGAAGGTCAGCAGCGCGTAAGGCAGGATCTGCCACGCCATGGACACCGGCGTGCCGCCGTCCATCACCACCTGGATGGTGCCGATCACCACCCACGACAGCGCGGAGAAGAAGATGCCGGCGCCCATGCGGCGCAGGGCGGTCGGTTCGATGCCGATCGCGCGCAGGATGGGCAGCAGGGCCAGGTTGTTGAAGGGGATCAGCAGCATCACCAGCAGCGGATTGAGCGCCTGCATCTGCGCCGGCACGAAGCTGAAGCTCCAGCCCAGCAGCTCGTAGGTCGGGTGGGTCATGTCGTTGGCCTGCACGATCCAGGTGGATGCCTTCTGGTCGAACAGGGACCAGAACGGCGTCACCAGCGCGAACACGATGAAGATGCGCAGCACGGCGCGCACGCCGTCCACGCCTTCGTCGCTATGCTTGCCGCGCGCGCGCTCCAGCTGCATGGAGGTGCCGATGCCGCCGAAGGCCAGCAGCAGCACCAGCGCGGTACAGGCTGCGATCACGAAGCCCCACTTGGGCGTCATGGCCAGCGAGCCCAGTGCGCCGATCACGCCGATGACGGCGAAGTGCAGGCCCACGCGCGACTTGCCCGGCGCGGTGCTGAGCAGGGCGGTTTTCGCCACGTTCATGAAGGAGTTGGGATTCGGCGCGGCCGGCGGCACGTGCACGTATTTTTTGCGGCCCAGCCACAGCACGAAGGTGGCCACGAACATCAGGATGCCAGGAATGCCGAAGGCCACGGCGCCGCCGTAGTCGCGCAGGAAGATGGGCATCAGCAGCGAGGCGAAGAAGGAGCCGAAGTTGATGCTCCAGTAGAAGGCGTCGAACACCACCTTGGCGCGGTTCTTGTTGGTCTGGTCGAACTGGTCGCCCACAAAGGAGGCCACCAGCGGCTTGATGCCGCCCGAGCCGAAGGCGATCAGCGCCAGGCCCAGATAGAAGCCTTCCAGGTTTTTCTCGAACACCGCAAGACAGGCGTGGCCCGCGCAGTAGATCAGGCTGAACCAGAACACCGTGTTGTATTTGCCGAAGAAGCGGTCGGCCAGCCAGCCGCCCAGCAGCGGGAAGAAGTACACGCCGATCACGAAGGTGTGGAACACGTGCTTCGCTTCGCTGGGGCGGTCGGCCAGCGGAATGAACAGCAGCAGGGTGCTGATCAGGAATGGGGTGAGGATGTTGCGCATGCCGTAGAAGCTGAAGCGTTCGCAGGCTTCGTTGGCGATGATGTAGGGGATTTGTCGCGGCAGTGGCCCGTTGCCCTGCTGCGCTGCGGATTGTGTCATTGGTTCTCCCTGTTGGTCTTTGCGGGATGCTATGCCGAACCGGCTGCGCTTGGCAACTGGTATATGCAAGTTGCTGCACGGTAAATAACGGTGGGTAAATTGTAGTTTGACTACTCTTCGAGTTTGACGTGAAAACGTTATGTCATTGATTTTAAAGTGTATTGTTCAATTTAATGCGCGTAGTTCGTGATTGAAAAAAACAAATACATAATGTATATTCTCTACAAACTCCCTCTATGGATACCGACATGAGCAAAGAATTGTCTCCGAACTGGTGGCGCGAAGCGATCATCTACCAGGTTTATCCGCGCAGTTTCAAAGACAGCAACGGCGATGGCGTGGGCGATCTGCCCGGCATTACCGCCAAGCTGGATTACATCGCCCGGCTGGGCGTGGACATCGTCTGGATCTCGCCCTTCTTCAAGTCGCCGATGAAGGACTTCGGCTACGACATTTCCGACTACTGCGACGTCGATCCCCTGTTCGGCACCCTGGCGGACTTCGATGCGCTGATCGCCAAGGCGCACAGCCTGGGCCTGAAAATCATGATCGACCAGGTGATGTCGCACACGGCCGAAGACCATCCGTGGTTCGCCGAGAGCCGCAAGAGCCGCGACAATCCCAAGGCCGACTGGTACGTCTGGTCCGACCCGGCGCCGGACGGCTGCCCGCCCAACAACTGGATGTCGGTGTTCGGCGGCTCGTCCTGGCAGTGGGACTCGCGCCGCAAGCAGTACTACATGCACAACTTCCTGGTCAGCCAGCCGGACCTGAACTTCCATAACCCGGAAGTGCAGCAGGCGCACCTGGACGCGCTGCGCTTCTGGCTGGAGCGCGGCGTGGACGGCGTGCGCATGGACGCCTGCAATTTCCACTTCCACGACCGTACGCTGCGCAGCAATCCGCCGGCGCTGGTGCGCGACACTTCCACAGTCACGGACGTGAACCCATACGGCATGCAGGCCCACATCCACGACAAGACCCAGCCTGAGAACGTGGCCTTCCTGAAGAAGCTGCGCGTGCTGCTGGACGAATACGGCGCCGTCGCCATCGGCGAAGTGGGCGCGGACGATTCGCTGGCCGTCATGGCCGAATACACCGAAGGCGGCGACAAGCTGCACATGGCCTATAGTTTCAACCTGCTCACGCCGGTGTGCTCGGCCAAGCATATCCGCTCGCAGGTGGAGCAGTTCGGCGCGCGCGTGAAGGATGGCTGGGCCTCCTGGTCGGTGGGCAACCACGATTCCATCCGCGTGATGACGCGCTGGGGCGGCGAGAACCCGTCGCCGGAAATGGCCAAGCTGGTGCTGGCCATGCAGCTGTCGCTCAAAGGCACGCCTTGCCTGTACCAGGGCGACGAGCTGGCCTTCACCGAGGCGGACGTGCCTTACGAACTGCTGCAGGACCCTTACGGCATCACCTTCTGGCCCGAGTTCAAGGGCCGCGACGGCTGCCGCACGCCTATCGCCTGGAACAAGGACGCCAACGGCGGCTTCACCAGCGGCAAGCCGTGGCTGCCGGTGGATGAGAAGCACATCGCCCGCGCCGCTTCGGTGCAGGAAGCCGACGCCGCTTCGCCGCTGGCGTTTGCGCGCAAGATCATCGCCTGGCGCCGCACCATGCCGCAGCTCACGCGCGGCGACGTCGTCTTCTTCGACGCGCCGGAGCCGGTGCTGGCTTTGCGCCGCGACCTGGCGGGCGAGCGCAGCGTGCTGGCCGTGTTCAATCTGGGCAAGGAGCCGTTGACGTTTGCGCTGCCGCAGGCGGCAGGCGCGGAGACGATCGGCGCGCCGGGGCTGCCGGGCGCGATGGCGGCCGACGGCACGGCGACGCTGCCGGCTTACGGCGCCTGGTTCGGCTACGCCGCCTGAGGAATCCGGGGTCAGACCCGTCGGGTCTGACCCCGGCCTTTCGGTTTAGGGTCCAACGCATCGCATATTTCGGGTATCCTTGCCGCCTTCACGGGCGTTATATTCCCAACAAAATAAAATCGACGATGAGACTAGCTGAAGTTGACCAAAAATCCAGCCGCACCGCTTTCGCGGACGGTCCGCGCCTGCTGGCCGATATCGGCGCCACGCACGCGCGCTTTGCGCTGCAGACCGGCCCGTCCGAGTTCCGCGCCGTGCGCGTGCTCAAGTGCGACGACTTCACCGGCATCGTGCCGCTGCTGCGCACCTATCTGTCCGACCACGCCGACATCACGCTGAACCACGCGGCCCTGGCCGTGGCCAACCCGGTCAGCGGCGACTACGTGCGCATGACCAACCGCGACTGGGAATTCTCCACCGACGAAGTGCGTCGCGCGCTGGGCCTGCACACGCTGCTGGTGGTGAACGACTTTACCGCGCTGGCCATGTCGCTGCCCGGCCTCAAGCCGGCGGACCTGATGCAGGTGGGCGGCGGCGCCCCGGCCAGCAACTCCGTGATCGGCGTGCTGGGGCCGGGCACCGGCCTGGGCGTGTCCGGCGTGATTCCGACGGTGGACGGTTTCGTCACCCTCGGCTCGGAAGGCGGCCACACCAACTTCGCGCCCGCCGACGAGCGCGAATACGCCATCCTGCAGTACGCATGGCAGACCTGGCCGCACGTCTCCACCGAGCGCCTGATTTCCGGCCCCGGCATGGAGATCATCTACCGCGCCATCGCCAAGCGCAACGGCCGCAACGTGAAAGACCTGAACGCGCAGGAGATCATGGCCGGCGCGCTGACCGACAAAGACCCGCTGTGCATGGAAGTGCTGGAGTGCTTCTGCGCCATGCTGGGCGGCGCCAGCGCCAACCTGGCGGTGACGCTGGGCGCTTTCGGCGGCATCTTCATCGGCGGCGGCATCGTGCCGCGCATGGGCGAGTGGTTCGCCTCGTCGCCGTTCCGTGCGCGCTTCGAGGCCAAGGGCCGCTTCACCACGTATCTGTCCGAGATTCCCACCTACGTCATCACCACGCCGAATCCGGCGTTCTACGGCGTGGCGACGATACTGTCCGAACACCTGCGCGGACGCAGCGGCGCCAACACGCTGATGGAACGCGTGCAGCATCTGCAGCATGAGCTGACCCCGGCCGAGCAGCGCGTGGCCGCGCTGGTGCTGGAGCAGCCGCGCCTGGTGCTGAACGAGCCGATCGCCGACATCGCGCGCCTGGCCGAAGTGAGCCAGCCGACCGTGATCCGCTTCTGCCGCTCGCTGGGCTTCTCCGGCCTGGCCGACTTCAAGCTGAAGTTCGCCAGCAGCCTGACCGGCGCCATCCCTGTGCGCCATAGCCAGGTGCGCGTGTCCGACAGCACGCACGACCTGAGCGCCAAGGTGATCGACAACACCGTGTCCGCCATCCTGAAATTCCGCGACCAGCTGGACGTGCGCTCGCTGGACAAGGCCATCGCGCTGGTGGCCAAGGCCAAGCGCATCGAGTTCTTCGCGATGGGGAATTCGCGCGTGGTGGCGCTGGACGGCCAGCACAAATTCTTCCGCTTCCGCATTCCGACCGCAGCCTATGGCGACTCGCACCTGTTCGTGCTGGCCGCCGGTTTGCTGAAGGCGGGCGACGTGGTGATCGCCATCTCCAATTCCGGCAAGCTGCCGGAGCTGCTCGACGCGGTGGACGCGGCGCGCGCGGCCGGTGCGGACGTTATCGCCATCACCAGCAGCCAGTCGCCGCTGGCCAAGCGCGCCTCGGTGTGCCTGGCGGTGGACCACTCGGAGGACAGCACGACCTTCCTGTCCATGATCTCGCGCATTCTGCAACTGCTGCTGATCGACATTCTGTCGGTGGGCATTTCGGTGGACGCGCAGAACGCGGAGCTGGTGCTGGAACGCAAAGCGGGCGAGGGCGTGGAGGCCGACAGCCGCCGCCTGCTGATTTCCCACCTGGACAGCTGATATGAAAATCTACGCCGCCGCCCTGGCCTTGGCGCTTGCCCTGCCGGGCGCCGCGCAGGCCGCAGAGGCCTGCACCTTCCAGCCGCCGTCCCCGGCGCTGCAGGCGCAGGCCTATCCGCAGCAGACCTTTGTGCGCAAGAAGAACAACGGCGCCGCCGAATCCGCGCAGGTGGAGAAGGACGTGCGGCTGGAGATCCTGCATTCGCAGTGCGTGGACACGCTGGTGACGGAATATACGCTGGTGCTGCCGCGTCCCGCCGGCGCGCATGATTTGAACTACTGGCTGGACTTTGCTGCGGCGGAAATGCAGCGCCTGAAAACCAGCAAGGCGGCGCGCGACGTGCCCGGCCTGCTGGCCTTCCTGAAAAAAGCCCACGGGCTGAAACCGGCGGCGGGCAAACTGGCCATCTGCAAGGACGGCACCGCGCCGGTGGATGGCGAATGCGATTTCGAAAGCCTGGGCGGCTATATTTTCAAGGTGGACACCACGCGCAACGCGGTGCGCATCACCATCACCGACTACGCCAGCGCGTAATTACTCGCTGGCCTGGCGCACCACCAGGTCCAGCAGCGTTTGCGCGCTCTGGATGGCGGAGGACGCGCGCGCATCCTTGGCCAGCACTTCAAACGTCCCCTGCGTGAAATACAGCCCGTCCGACGCCAGGAAGCCGATGCGCAGATGGCCCGGACCCGGCGGCGGCATGCGGCCGCCCTTGGCCGGCGTGGCCTGGCGCAGCGCCGGCTTGGCCGTCTCCACCAGCGCCTTGGCGCTGTCCGCCACCGCGTCCGGCGCGCCTTCAAATACCGCGAATTTGCCGGTCTGGTTGATGTAGCGCACGGTGCCGTCCGCGTAGGCGGCCAGCACGTCCAGGCCCTCGTCAAGGGGCACTTCCACGATTACACCCAGCAGCTCGTGCGCGGGTACGGCATGGCCGTTCTCGCGCAGCCAGTTGCAGGCCAGGATGCGCACGCGGCTTTCCTCGTCGCTGTCCTCGGCGATGGTGCGCACCACGGCGGCGTCGGCCTGTTCGCCGAACAGCGCCGTTTCCGTACCTTGCGGCTGGTACAGCGAGGATTCGTCGCAGAACAGCAGGTTGTAAATCAGATTGAGTTCGTCCTGCTTGTAGGGCGCACTGGGGGCAGCGGGGCCGGCTGGCGTCGCTGAAGCTTTTTTGCCAAAGAGGGCGAGTAGTTTCTTGAACATGGACGTGGACAACGGGACAGAGCTTGCATGATACGGCAATGCGCGAAAGCGGGTGGCACAAAAAAATCTTGAAATCCTGAAAAAACAGGTTAAGATATATCTTACTTCGATATATCTTATGGAGATTCCCATGTTCCACTTTTTCAAAGGCCATCATCGTTTCCACCCGCATATGCACGGCCACGGCCACCATCGCGGCGGCGGCGGGCGCGGTCCCAAGATGTTCGACTCGGGCGCCATGCGCTACGTGGTGCTGCAGCTGATTGCGGAAAAACCGCGCCACGGCTACGAGATCATCAAGGAGCTGGAGCAGCGCACCGGCGGCAGCTACACCCCCAGCCCGGGCGCGATCTACCCGCTGATGGCAATGCTGTACGATATGGGCCATGTGTCCATCAGCCATGACGGCGCCAAGAAGCTGCACACGGTCACGCCGGAAGGCCAGGCCTTCCTGGACGAGAACCGCCAGATGGTGGACGCCATGATGGCGCGCCTGAGCGAGCCGGCCGAGGCGGGCGGCGACCTGCGCTCGCTGATGCATGCGCTGAAGGAAGCGGTCATCACGCGCGCCCGCGACGGCGCGCCGAACGAAACCCGGCTGCAGCACATCCGCGCCATCCTGCGCAACGCCGCCAACGAGATCAATCAGCTGGACTGAAGGGAGCGCCTATGGCAACTGTTACACCCGTCTCGCCGGCCCGCGAACGCCTGATTTTGTGGCTGCTGGCGCTGACGCAATTCACCGTCATCATGGACTTCATGGTGATGATGCCGCTCGCTCCGCAGCTGATGCAGGCCTTCGGCAAAACGCCGGCGGCCGTGTCGGGCGCGGTCTCGGTCTATTCCTGGTGCGCCGGCCTGTCCGGCCTGCTGGCCATGACCTATATCGACCGCTTTGACCGCAAGCGCCTGCTGCTGGCGATGTTCTTCCTGTTCACCTTGTCCAACCTGGCTTGTGCGATGGCGCCCAATTTCCATGTGCTGGTGCTGTCGCGCGCCTTTGCCGGCGTGACAGGCGGCGTGCTCGGTTCGATCTGCATGGCCATCATCGGCGACCTGGTGCCGCCCGAGCGGCGCGGCGCGGCCACCGGCATTGTCATGACCTCGTTCAGCCTGGCCGCCATAGCCGGCGTGCCGGCGGGCGTGATGATGTCGGCGCATTTCGGCTGGCAGTCCGCCTTTTATCTGCTGGTGGGGCTCTCGCTGCTGATCTGGGGCGTGGCGCTGCGCGCGCTGCCGTCCATGACCTCGCACCTGAAGGCGCAGCCGGTGCCGGTGGCGCGCATCCTGCCTGAGCTGCTCGCCATGTTCCGCGTGCCGGCGCACCTGAAAGCCTTTGCACTGAGCGGCATGACCATGATGTCCGGCATGCTGGTGATTCCCTTTATTTCGCCGGTGCTGGTGGCCAATTACGGCGTGCAGCCGGCGGAGATTACGTGGATTTATCTGGCTGGCGGGCTGGCCACGCTGTTCAGCGCGCGCAATATCGGCGCCTGGGCGGACAGGGCGGGCAAGCAGCGCGTGTTCCGCTACGTGGCCGGCTTTTCCATCGTGCCGCTGATGCTGATCACGCACCTGCCGCACGTGCCGCTGATCGGCCTGGTGCTGATGTTCCCGTTCTTTATGACGGCGCTGTCGGGCCGCACCGTGCCGCTGCAAGCCCTGATGACCACGGTGCCCGAGCCGTCGCGGCGCGGCGCCTTCCTGAGCGCCAACTCGGCGGTGCAGCAGATGGGGACAGGGCTGGGCGCCTTCGTCGGCGGCCTGTGGCTCAGCACCGGCGCCGGCGGGCAGATAGAAGGCTACGGCTACAACGGCTGGCTGGCAGCCGCGCTGACGCTGGGCGCGATATTGTGGATAGGCCGCGTTCAAAGTGCGGCGGTTGCAGCGCCCGCCACAGTGCGCTCAGCCGCATAACAGTGCGTTTGCGGCGCGTTCCGGCATATTGCATCGCGTGGTGTCGCGTCATGTTGCGTAGGGCGGGTTAGGCGGCACGCCGTAACCCGCCAGCGTCACTCGCCCGGCCCGCTGCGCTGCAGCGGCTTCTTGTCCTTGCGCCACTGCTCCAGCGTGAGCGCCTCGCCGGACACGTCGTCATCCACCAGGATTTCGCCGTCCGACTGCGCCACCAGGAAGCTCTCCCAGCGCTGGGCCGCGTCGCTGCTGTTCTCGACAAAGCTCAGCTGGTAATACTGTTTTCCCTTCACGGCGCGCAGCTGCGCGTCGTACTCCATCAGCGCGCCATGCGCCTTCCCGTTCGACGACTTCTCGATCCGGTCCGCCCAGGCCTTCAGTTCAGGCAGCGCCATCAGCGCCGCCACCGCCTGCTCGCGGCTCAGCGCGCCCTTTGCGGCGGGAGCCTGCGCCCCGGCCATGCCGCCTTGCAGCGCCACCGCGCCCGCGCTTGCCACCGTGGCCACCTGTGCGCGTGGCTGGGCCTCATGGCGCACGGTGTACACGTAATAGGAGCCCAGGGCAGCCGCAAGCAGCCCGGCCAGCGCCCCGGCAATCGCAGCGGTTTTCGAGTTTGGGGAGCGCGGAGCCATCGGATGCCAGCCTTGTCATAGAGAGAGGAAAGTTGCGGCCATACTAAACCAAAGGGTCACCAGCGGCAACCAGACCCTTTGCTCCGCCGCAAAAGCTTAACTCGTTACATACTCAGTCAGGGACAGGTGAAAGGAGGGTATGATTTCTTCAGAAAGCAGGAGGGATGGACAATGCAATCATGCGAAATCAAGGTGGTACGGCGTGGTGATTTGGCTGCAATCAGTCATTTGACGGTCATGCCGACGGTTTGCCTGGTGGCGTTTCAAAACCCTGCGGCCTCGTCCGAGATCGACTTGTTGGCCAAGGCCAGTCTCGCAGTCGGAACCGAATCGTTCGCCCTGTACGGCCCCCACGCAGACGCGCTGGAAGATGACATCGACTTTGTTCTGGAGCAGGGCGAACCCTCCTGGTTGAACATTTCGACGACGTCACATCAGGGAGAATCGCCGCAGGATGTGGCGCAGTTCGTTTTGCATGCGGCACATCCTGGAGACGAGCCATTCCGCTGCTTGCTTGTATTGGATGATCAGCTTGCCGCAGCGGAAGCGCTCATGTACGAACTGGTGTAAGGGATTGCAAAAAAGCCCGCAAGGCGCGAACCTTGCGGGCTTTTTTTTAGCGATGAACCGGTGCGGTTCGGCGCGGAACGGCTATTACATCATGCCGTCCATGCCGCCCATGCCACCCATACCGCCCATGCCACCCATACCGCCGGCTGGCTTGTCTTCGGTGATTTCAGCCACCATGCAGTCGGTGGTCAGCATCAGGCCAGCGATCGACGCTGCGTTTTGCAGTGCCGAACGGGTCACTTTGGCTGGGTCCAGAACGCCCATTTCAACCATGTCGCCGTAGGTGCCGTTGGCGGCGTTGTAGCCGTGGTTGCCCGAACCGGCCAACACTGCTGCAACGACGACCGATGCTTCCTCGCCGGCGTTCTGCACGATCATGCGCAGCGGCTCTTCCATCGCGCGCAGAACGATCTTGATGCCAGCTTCCTGGTCAGGATTGTCGCCTTTGACGGTCAGTTGCGAGCGGGCGCGCAGCAGGGCTACGCCGCCGCCTGGCACGATGCCTTCTTCAACCGCAGCGCGGGTGGCGTGCAGTGCATCTTCCACGCGGGCTTTTTTCTCTTTCATTTCAACTTCGGTGGCTGCACCGACTTTGATCACGGCAACGCCGCCAGCCAGCTTGGCTACGCGCTCTTGCAGTTTTTCACGGTCGTAGTCCGAGGTCGCTTCTTCGATCTGCACGCGGATCTGCTTGACGCGCGCTTCGATGTTGGAACCGTCGCCGGCGCCATCGATCACGATGGTGTTTTCCTTGCCCACTTCGATACGCTTGGCCTGGCCCAGTTCCGCCAGGGTGATTTTTTCCAGGGTCAGGCCGATTTCTTCAGCAACAACCTGGCCGCCGGTCAGGACAGCGATGTCTTCCAGCATGGCTTTGCGGCGGTCGCCGAAGCCTGGGGCTTTCACTGCGCAGGTTTTCAGGATGCCGCGGATGTTGTTCACAACCAGGGTGGCCAGCGCTTCGCCTTCGATGTCTTCTGCGATGATCAGCAGTGGACGTCCAGCTTTGGCAACTTGTTCCAGTACCGGCAGCAGGTCACGGATGTTGGAGATTTTCTTGTCGCACAGCAGGACGAATGGATTGTCCAGGATGGCAACTTGCTTCTCTTGGTTGTTGATGAAGTATGGCGACAGGTAGCCGCGGTCGAACTGCATACCTTCCACGATGTCCAGCTCGTCGTTCAGCGACTTGCCGTCTTCCACGGTGATCACGCCTTCTTTGCCCACTTTTTCCATCGCTTCAGCGATGCGCTCGCCGATCGAGTAGTCGGAGTTGGCCGAGATCGCGCCAACCTGGGCGATTTCCTTGGTGGTGGTGCATGGACGGGCCAGGATGGCGATCTGCTCGACGGTGGCAGCCACTGCCTTGTCGATGCCGCGCTTCAGGTCCATCGGGTTCATGCCGGCGGCTACGAACTTCATGCCTTCGCGCACGATGGCCTGGGCCAGCACGGTCGCGGTGGTGGTGCCGTCGCCGGCGTTGTCGCTGGTCTTGGAAGCAACTTCCTTGACCATTTGCGCGCCCATGTTCTGCAGCTTGTCTTTCAGTTCGATTTCTTTGGCGACCGATACGCCGTCCTTGGTAACGGTAGGGGCGCCGAAGGAGCGCTCCAGCACCACGTTACGGCCCTTAGGACCCAGGGTTACTTTGACTGCGTTGGCGAGGATGTTCACGCCTTCAACCATCTTGGCGCGCGCTGCGTCGCCGAATACTACGTCTTTAGCTGCCATGTTCGAATTCTCCTGTGATTACTTGTTAACAACGGCCATGATGTCTTCTTCGCGCATCACCAGCAGCTCGTCGCCGTCGACTTTGACAGCTTGGCCGGAGTATTTGCCGAACAGAACGCGGTCGCCCACTTTCACTTCCAGCGGACGCACTTTGCCGTCGTCCAGCACTTTGCCATTGCCCACAGCCAGGACTTCGCCCTGGTCTGGTTTTTCGGCGGCTGCGTCAGGAATGATCAGGCCGGATGCGGTTTTGGTTTCCTGGTCGAGACGTTTGACGATGACGCGATCGTGCAAAGGGCGAAGGTTCATACAAAACTCCTTTATCAATGGTTGTCGTGCTGAGAGGCTGCGGCCAGAGTGTTTCTGCAGCGCAACCTCGGTATCCTTGTTAGCACTCTCGGCTAACGAGTGCCAATTATAGGGACGCTTATGCCCTATTTCAAGGCGGGCATGAACTTATTTGATTAATCGCCGGCCACAGCGCCACTGTTTGCGCCAGATCAAGGTCGATCAGATGGTGCAAAAGGCAAGCTTTCAAATAAATCAATGCGGCTTATACTAAGGACGGTGACTCAACCATTCGACGCGACCGTCGACGCTTGAGGCCTATCTGACCGGAACGCTGCGGCGCCGCGAGCGCTTGGTTTGCCAGTGGTAAGGCGCGGAGCTTTGCGGCGGGATGGCTCGTCTTCATAAGGAGAAAAAGATGAAAGCGGTGATCTGCTTGGCGGTGCTGATGGTCTTCCTGGCTGGATGTGGCGTGAAGGGCGGCGGTGAGTATGTCGGTAGGTGGGTGAACGTGCAGTACGACGATTATCGCCTCAACATCGAGCGCAACGGCGAAGGATTTATGGTGCGCGACTCTCACCCAAGTCCTGCCACTGGCAAGCCGGAAACGAAGAACATTCCCGCGACTTACAAAGAGGGGCAGCTTTTAATCGCGACCGATTTCGGCAACGTGGCGCTGGCCATTGATAAGGCATCCGGCCATCTCACGAACGGCAAGACGGAATACAGGAAAGTGCCGTGACCAAGCCGATCATCTGGCACGGTGCCCTGCGGTAGCGCATAGCCTTCCCGCTGCAGGCGCAGTTCGTCCTGGACGGCGGCGCGCGGTTCGGCCGCCGTCCATGCCGCCAGGCACATCAATATGCGGCGCGCCACGCCTGGCATCTTTCCCATCGCCCGAGGACTCCTCCTAAATATGTGCATCATGCGCGTGTAGCTGTTGACGCGCCTTCCTTTGCCATCCTATAGTTGCGGGATGATTTCAGAATTCCAAGAACTTTCCGACAAAATCGACCAGCTCGCCGAGATGAGCCTGGCCCTGCGGCGTGAAAACGCACAGCTGCGCCAGGCCAATGCGGCCCTGGTGGCCGACAATATGGCCTGCCAGCGGCGCCTGGCCGAGGCGCACGCGCGCGTGTCGGCGCTGCTGGGAAAGATACCCGCCATTGAAGGCGCAGCGGCCGCCGCGCCGGCGCAAGAGGACGTGCAATGATACATCTGGACGTGAGCATCATGGGCCAGCCCTATCGCCTGGCGTGCAAGGAAGACGAAGAGCGCGCGCTGCGCGAAGCGGCCAGCTTCCTCGACAAGAAGATGACGGCCATCCGCGATGCCAACCGCGTCAAGGGCAACGACCGCATCGCCGTGATGGCGGCGCTGGGCATGGCGGCCGAATTCCTGTCGGCGCGTTCGCCGCAAGGACCGTTGTCGGATATGTCGGTGCTGGACATGCAGGACAAAATGGCGGCCATGAACAAGGTGCTCGACAGCGCACTGACGCCGCAAGAAATTCTGTTTTAAGTCTCGAAAGCCCTTTCCCTGGCGGCGATACAGGAGTAAACTCCGTGTCACCCTGCGGTGTTCGCGGATGCCATATATTCCTTGAACCATTTGTTTGCAACGGTCGCGGAAATTTGTTTGATGGGAGTGAGCGTCGCTAGCCCGATGAACCCGAAATTGAACTAACTGTGACCACCTGAGCCACCAGGTTCGGGATGCCGGCATAGCGGCACAGGCGGGGCTTCATTCCCAAAAGAGCGGTTGTTAGCACCTTGGTGCGCAGCCGCTTTTTTACGCCTATACCTTTTGAAGGAGCGCCATGGCTTACTGGTTGATGAAGTCCGAACCGGACGAGATGAGCATAGACGACGTGCTGGCCAGGCCGCAGTCCACGGTGCCGTGGTTCGGCGTGCGCAACTACCAGGCGCGCAACTTCATGCGCGACGGCATGCAGGTGGGCGACGGGGTGCTGTTCTATCACTCCAGCTGTCCGCAGCCGGGCATCGCCGGCATTGCCGAAGTGGCCAGCAGCGCTTATCCCGACCACACGCAGTTCGATCCCAGGAGCCACTACTACGACCCGAAGTCCAAGCCGGAGGAGCCGCGCTGGCAGATGGTGGACGTGAAGGCCGTGCGCAAGACGCGCTTGCTGCCGCTGTCCGAACTGCGCGCCAACCCCGCGCTGGAAGACATGGTGCTGCTGCAAAAAGGCAGCCGCCTGTCCATCACGCCGGTCACCCCGGCGCAATGGAAAACCATCCAGGCCCTGCTGAAATAGCTAAGCCGCCGCAGGGGCGGTGGGGACGATGTTGCGCTTGTAGGACCACAGCAGCAGCAGGATGGCGCCCACGATCATCGGCAGCGACAGCAGCTGGCCGGACGAGATGGTGAAGCCGAGGAAGTCCACTTCGTAGTCCGGCGTGCGGAAGTATTCGGTGAAGAAGCGCGCGCAGCCGTACAGCAGCGTGTACATGGCGCCCACCGCCAGGCGCGGCCGCGCATGGCGCGCAAACATCCACAGGATGGCGAACACCAGCAGCCCGTCCACCAGCGCCTGGTAGATCGGCGACGGATGGCGCGGCAGCGCGTCCACGTTGGGCCAGATCATGGCCCACGGCAGCGACGGGTCCGCAATGCGGCCCGGCAGTTCGGCGTTGATGAAGTTGCCGATGCGCCCGGCCGCGTAGCCCAGCGGCACCAGCGGCGCGATAAAGTCGTACACGTCCAGCACATTGCGCCCGGCCTTGCGCGCCCACAGCCACATGGCCAGCATCACGCCCAGGAAGCCGCCGTGGAAGGACATGCCGCCGCGCCACACGGCGAAAATCTCGAGCGGATTGTGCAGGAAAAACTCGGGACGGTAGAACAGCACCTCGCCCATGCGCCCGCCTATCACCACGCCCAGCATGCCGTAGAACAGCATGTCGTCCAGGTCCTGGTTCTTCCAGCCCAGCCGGGCAATATGCGGCTGCCTGATGCGCACCCGGCCCAGCGCCACGAACATGGCGAAGGCCAGCACATACATCAGCCCGTACCAATGGACTTTGACCGGACCTAGCGAGAAGGCGATGGGGTCGGGCAGCGGGTGTATCAGCATTGCGTGTTCTTTCTTAACAGTTCGAGGAAGCCCTGCAGCACCGGCGAGGGATTGTCGCGGCGCCAGGCCAGGCCCGTCTCCACCAGCGGTGTGGGGTCGAGCAGCGCGCGGTATTCTACCCCGGGGCGCTTCAGATTCGACACCGATTGTGGCACAAGTGCGAGGCCCATGCCAGCCGACACCAGGCTGACGATGGTCTGCATCTGGATCGCTTCCTGGCCGATCACTGGCGTGATGCCGGCCGCGCGGAACACGCCCAGCACCGCGTCGTACAGCGCCGGCGAAATCGCGCGCGGGAAGATAATCAGCGGCAGCGCGGGCAGGGCGCCCAAGGCCACCTTGCGCTTGCCGTGCAGCGCGGGCAGGCCGGCCGGTGCGGCCAGCACCAGCGGCTCCTTCAGTACAGGCAAATAGTCCAGCTCCGCGCGCGCGCGTTCGGGCAGCGGCGGGATCAGCAGGCCGGCGTCGATGCGCGCGTGCAGCAGGTCTTCCAGCTGCAGGTCCGAGGTGGCTTCCTGCAGCGCGATCTGCACCTGCGGATAGGCCGCGCGGTAGGCACGCAGGAAGGGCGGCAGCACGCTGTAGTCGGCCGACGAGACGAAGGCCAGCGCCAGGCGCCCCACCTCGCCGCCGGCGGCGCGCTGCACCAGTTGCGGCAGCTCCTGCGCCTGCGCCAGCATGCGGCGCGCCTCCGGCAGCAGGGCCGCTCCGGCCGCCGTCAGCGCCACGCCGCGCCGGCTGCGCTCGAACAGCGGCGCGCCCAGCAGCTCCTCCAGCGCCTGGATGGCCTGCGACAGCGGCGGCTGCGTCATGTGCAGGCGCTGCGCCGCGCGGCCGAAATGCAGCTCCTCGGCCACGGCGGCAAAGTAGCGCAGCTGGCGCAATTCGACATTCATATGGAATCCTATGGTATTTCGTTGCTGTGATATGCAAAGCGTATCACAGGGCGCGAAATCTAATATTTGACAGGGCAGCGCGGGGAAGGCACTCTGCTAGCACATCATAGGAGTAAAGCCATGCCCCAATACCGTTCCCGCACCACCACCCACGGCCGCAACATGGCCGGCGCCCGCGCCCTGTGGCGCGCCACCGGCATGAAAGACGGCGATTTCGACAAGCCCATCATCGCCGTGGTCAATTCCTTTACCCAGTTCGTGCCCGGCCACGTGCACCTGAAAGACCTGGGCCAGCTGGTCGCGCGCGAGATCGAAGCGTCCGGCGGTGTGGCGAAGGAATTCAACACCATCGCGGTCGATGACGGCATCGCCATGGGCCACGGCGGCATGCTGTACTCGCTGCCTTCGCGCGACCTGATCGCCGACTCGGTGGAATACATGGTCAACGCGCACTGCGCCGACGCCATGGTCTGCATCTCCAACTGCGACAAGATCACCCCCGGCATGCTGATGGCCGCGATGCGCCTGAACATCCCCGTGGTGTTCGTGTCCGGCGGCCCGATGGAAGCGGGCAAGGTGGTCAAGGTGGTCAACGGCAACCAGAAGATCATCAAGCTGGACCTGGTGGACGCCATGATCAAGGCCGGCGACAGCACCGTTTCCGACGCCGACGTGGCCGAGATCGAGCGCTCCGCCTGTCCTACCTGCGGTTCCTGCTCCGGCATGTTCACCGCCAACTCCATGAACTGCCTGACCGAAGCGTTGGGCCTGTCCCTGCCGGGCAACGGCACCATCCTGGCCACGCACTCGGACCGCAAGGAACTGTTCCTGAAAGCCGGCCGCCTGGTGGTGGAACTGGCCAAGCGCTACTACGAGCAGGACGACGCGACTGTCCTGCCGCGCTCCATCGCCACCAAGGCTGCGTTCGAGAACGCCATGGCGCTGGACGTGTCCATGGGCGGCTCCACCAACACCGTGCTGCACCTGCTGGCCGCCGCGCACGAAGCCGAAGTCGAATTCAGCATGGCCGACATCGACCGCATCTCGCGCAAAGTGCCCTGCCTGTGCAAAGTGGCGCCGATGACGGACAAGTTCCACATCGAAGACGTGCACCGCGCCGGCGGTATCGTCTCCATCCTGGGCGAACTGGCGCGCGCCGGCCTGCTGGACACCTCGGTCTACAGCATCCACGCGCCCACGCTGGGTGACGCCATCGAACGCAACGACATCAAGCGCAGCGACGACCCCGCCGTGCACCAGATGTTCCGCGCGGCGCCGGGCGGCGTGCCGACCCAGACCGCGTTCTCGCAGTCCGAGCGCTTCGCAGCGCTGGACCTGAACCGCGAAACCGGCTGCATCCGCGACAAGGCGCACGCCTACTCGCAGGACGGCGGCCTGGCCGTTTTGTACGGCAACCTGGCGGAGAAGGGCTGCATCGTGAAGACGGCCGGCGTGGATGAAAGCATCCTGAAATTCAGCGGCAAGGCGCGCGTGTTTGAAAGCCAGGACGCGGCGGTGGAAGCCATCCTGGGCGACACCGTGCACGAAGGAGACGTGGTCATCATCCGCTACGAAGGCCCGAAAGGCGGTCCGGGCATGCAGGAGATGCTGTACCCGACCTCCTACATCAAGTCCAAGGGCCTGGGCAAAGCCTGCGCGCTGTTCACCGACGGCCGCTTCTCGGGCGGCTCGTCCGGCCTGGTGATCGGCCACGCTTCGCCGGAAGCGGCCGAAGGCGGCGCCATTGGCCTGGTGGAGGAGGGCGATATGATCGATATCGACATCCCGAACCGCACCATCAATTTGCGCATTAGCGACGCCACGCTGGCGGAGCGCCGCGCGGCCATGGAAGCCAAGGGCGCGGACGCCTGGCTGCCGGTCGACCGTGAACGCTATGTGTCGCAGGCGCTGCAGGCCTACGCGGCGCTGACCACCTCCGCCGACCGCGGCGCGGTGCGCGATTTGTCGCAGCTGAAGCGCTGAGAACGGCGGGTTACGCGGCGGTGCCGCTAACCCGCCCTACGCGTAATCCGTTGCGGCGTTGGGCCCAGTAGGGGGATCATGCGATCCTCCTATTTTTTTTTGTTGAAGCTCTGCTTCACGCGGTCCTTGCGGCGCTGTTCGTCCACGTTGTGGGCCTTGCGCTTGTCCAGGCCCAGCATCGGCTCCAGAAACTCGAACCAGACGAAGGCGAACACCATCAGGCCGACGATCCACCACCAGGACACTTCGGCAAAGCGCCACACCTCGAAGTAGCGCAGCCCGCATAGAGCCAGTATCAATAAAATCAGCGGCATAGAAATTCTCCTTTACATCATCTTACAAAAGAAAGACCTATACCGGGGGCGATATTGTGGGCGAGGTCAACCCCGGCTATCATGCCAGCGTTGTGGAAAAGCGTTAGAATGAATGTAGTTACTTTGGAGAAAACGATGAAACGATTTCTGATGATAGGTATGGTGGCCGTTTCGGCTTTCGCTACGCAATCCGCAATGGCGAACGCAGACCTGGCCAAGGCGAAGAACTGCATGGCTTGCCACGCGGTAGCCAACAAGCTGGTCGGTCCGGCCTACAAGGATGTGGCAGCGAAATACGCCGGCCAAAAAGACGCTGAAGCCAAGCTGGTGGCCAAGGTCATGAAGGGCGGTTCCGGCGTCTGGGGCGCGATCCCGATGCCAGCCAACCCACAGGTCAGCGAGGCGGAAGCCAAGACCCTGGTGAAATGGGTCCTGGCCCAGAAATGATGAAAGGAGCCCTCGGGCTCCTTTTTTTTAGCGGACAACTTCGATGAGCTGGCGCTTGCCGTCCTTGTAGCCGTACAGGGTCAGCGAGCCGTTGTTGATGTCGCCGAACTTGTCGAAGCTGATCGGGCCGGTGATGCCCTGGTATTTGATCTTGGCCAGCACCGGCAGGTATTTGGCGGGATCGGCGGACTTGGCTTCGGCCATGGCGGCCGTCATGGCCATCACGGCGTCGTAGGCGTAGGGCGCGTAGATCTGCACTTCCAGGTTGTACTTGGCCTTGTAGCGGGCCGCGAACTCGTCCAGGCCCTTGCGCTGGCTCGGCAGGATGCCGCCCGCTTCGGCGCAGGTGACCAGGCCGTCCGCGCCGCCCGACAGCTTGGGCAGCGCTTCCGTGCACACGCCGTCGCCACCCATGAAGTGGGCCTTGATGCCGAGCGCCTTCATCTGGCGCAGCAGCGCGCCGGCAATGGCGTCCATGCCGCCGAAGAACACCAGGTCCGGGTTCTTGGCGCGGATGGAGGTGAGGATGGCGGTGAAGTCGCTGGCCTTGTCGGTGGTGAATTCCTTGGCGACGATTTGCGCGCCCTTGGAGCCCTTGATGAACTCGGTGGCCACGCCCTGGCCGTAGGCGGTGCGGTCGTCGATCACGGCGATTTTCTTCGCGCCCAGCTTGCTCACCGCGTATTTGCCCAGCGTGCCGCCCAGCTTGTTGTCATTGGCGACGATGCGGAAGGCGGTGTTGAAGCCCTGGTGGGTGTAGACCGGGCTGGTGGCCGAGGCGGAGATCTGCGGGATGCCGGCGTCGTAGTAGATCTTGGAGGCGGGTATCGAGGTGCCGGAGTTCTGGTGGCCGATAATGCCGTTGATCTTTGCGTCCACCAGCTTTTGCGCCGCGGCTGTGCCCTGTTTCGGGTCGCCCGCGTCGTCTTCGGCCAGCAGCACGAACTTGACGGCTTTGCCGTTGATCTTGAAGCCTTTGGCGTTTAAATCCTCAACCGCCATGCGGGCGCCGTTCTCGTCTTCCTTGCCCAGGTGGGCCGAAGGGCCGGAAGTGGCGGCAACGTGGCCTATCTTGACGACTTCCTGGGCCGCAGCCAGGTTGGAGATGCTGCCTGTGAATGCCAGCGCGAGCGCAGCAGCGATGTACTTTATTTGCATGTTGCTATCCTTAAAATGAAAAAAGGCCGTCCAGCGCTGGACGGCCTAGGGCAATTATCGCCGATTATGTGTAACCAGGTTATTTGATGACTTCGGTTTTGGTTTTGACGCCGTTACGGTAGGTGAACAGGGTCAGCGAGCCGTCCTTGATGTCGCCCTTGGAATCGAAGGCGATCAGGCCGGTGACGCCCTGGTATTTGATGTTGGCCAGGTAAGGCAGGTATTTGGCCGGGTCGGACGATTTGGCGTCCGTCATGGCCTGGGCGATCACCATCACCGAGTCGTATACGTAGGGCGCGTACAGCTGCACTTCCTGGTTGTATTTCTTCTTGTAGCGGGCGCGGAAGTCGTCCATATTCTTCTGCAGTTCCGGCGAGACGCCGCCCGCTTCGGCGCAGGTGACCACGCTTTCCGGCGCGTTGTCGCCGGACAGGCGCGGCAGCGCGTCGGTGCACAGGCCGTCGCCGCCCATGTACTTGGCGTTGATGCCCAGCGCCTTCATCTGGCGCAGCAGCGGGCCGCCGACCGAGTCCATGCCGCCGAAGAACACCAGGTCCGGGTTCTTGGCCTTGATGGTGGTCAGGATGGCGTTGAAGTCGGTGGCCTTGTCGGTGGTGAATTCCTTGGCGACGATCTGCACGCCAGGCTTGGCCTTGGTCGCGCCCTTCACGAACTCGTCCTTCACGCCCTGGCCGTAGGCCGTGCGGTCGTCGATGACGGCGATTTTCTTCGCGCCCAGCTTGTTGACGGCGTAAGCGCCCAGCGTGCCGCCCAGCTTTGCGTCGTTGGCGACGATGCGGAAGGTGGTCTTGAAGCCTTGCTGGGTGTATTTGGTCTGGGTGGTGGCGGGCGACACCTGCGGAATGCCGGCGTCCGAGTAGATCTTGGAGGCGGGGATGGAGGTGCCGGAGTTCAGGTGGCCGACCACGCCATTCACGTGGGAGTCGACCAGCTTCTGCGCCACGGTGGTGCCTTGTTTCGGATCGCTGGCGTCGTCTTCGGCCTGCAGCACGAATTTGACGGGTTTGCCGTTGATCTGCGGGTTCTTTGCGTTCAAATCCTCGATCGCCATGCGGGCGCCGTTTTCATTGTCCTTGCCGAGGTGGGACGAAGGGCCGGAGACTGGGCCGACGTGGCCGATCTTGATAATTTCCTGCGCGCTTGCGCTGCCAGCAAAAGCCATTGCGATGGCAAATGGAATCAACTTGGTGTTGAACTGCATGAACATTCTCCGATGGATTAGTAACGGCGGCGTCTCATGAACGCCACTTCTGGTTCCGCTGCACGAGAAGGTACAACAAAATATCCGTCGCGCAAAGCGCGAAGCGGAGGTTTTGTGCAATTTGACTAAATTGATACTATTTTTTCTGCGCTTGCAGATGGGTCAGCTCTTGCGCCACGGCGCGGCTGACGATCTTGGACAGGGTGTCGTGCAGGCCGCTGCGGATCTCCGCCGTCAGCCCGCGCAAGGCGTGGCTCAGCACTTCTTCCATGCTGTCTTTGATGCGCTGCTCCAGCACGAAATCGACGCGCGATTGCAGCTGTCCCAGGATGCGTTCGCAGAGCTGGCGCTCCAGCGTTTCCCATTCGTTCGGCTGCGGCTGCGGAACGGGAGCCTGCTGCACCGCAGCAGGCTCGAGAACAACGGGCTCATCGTCCAGCACTTCGGTCAGGACGGGGATGGACGCATCAAACGGATGGGCTGGGCTCATGATTTGTTGGCGACGAAGTGGGTGGGTTGGTATTCCTGCTGTTTATACGACACATAGCGCTTGCGTCCGGCCGCTGCGTCGTTTTCTTCCGACGACACCACTTCGATCACGCGCTGGAAGCGGGGGAAGATGGCGGGCGTGCGGCTCGACAGATTCACCAGCAGGTCGGTATGCGGCAGCTCGGCCTCGTCGCTGCAGGCCAGCACGATGGGCGTTTCGGCCGCCAGCGCGTCGCCGCAGAGCACATGCGGCAGGTAGTCGACGCCGGAAAACGTCCATAAAGCCTCGTCAAGATCGGCCAACTGCTCCATATCCTCGGCCATCAGCACGATGCGGTTGCGCGCCGCATAGGCCTTGCGCACCAGGCGGCAGGCGTAGGCTATCTTGTCGGGAACGTTGGTATGGAAATCGATACGGGTCATGGCTGGACTGGCAAAGCGAGTGTCGGTCCAGCATTTTAACCGTAGCCGGACTTTAGAATTGGAAATCCGGCGGAGCGTTGACTGGGCGCAAACGGCGTTCACGATCCGCTTGCTCCGCAGCCGCTTTTGCGGCAGCTTTCGACTCCGCCAGCGCGCGCTCCTGGGCGCTGGGACCGGGCGGCGGCGCAGCCGGGGCGGGCGCAGGATTGCTGTAGCCGGCGGGCAGCATGGGCTGGGTGGGATAGCCGGCGTCGGACAGCAGCGTGTCCCAGGTGCTTTGCTCAAAGCCGACCTGCTTGCCGCGTCCTATCAGCAGCAGCGGCAGCTGGCCCGCGCTGCCGGCGCGCTTGAGCACGGCGTGGTCTTCCACGCTGTTGACGGTTTTTTCGGTGTAGGGAATGCCGCGCGCCTGCAGCAGGGCGCGGCCCTGGTCGCAGCCGGCGCAGCTGGCGGTGGTGTACAGCGTGACCGGGCGGCTTTGCACGGCGGCTGCCAGTTCGGCCGGCAGCGCGGGCTGGCTGCCGGTGCTGAAGGATTTCAGCTCCACCGCCTTGCCAGGCGCGGATGCCGGCGGGGGCGTGTCGCTGTAATGCGTCACGCCCTTGGCGTCCTTCCATTTATACATCTGCGCGCTGGCCGTGCCTGCGCACATAAGTAAAACCATTGCCAGCCGCAGTTGCATCATTCCTCCTTATGCCGCCATGCCGCTGTGGCGCAGCAGGGCGTCTATGCTGGGTTCGCGGCCGCGGAAGGCCGTGAACGATTCCAGCGCAGGGCGCGAGCCGCCCACCGACAGGATTTCGCGCAGGTAGCGCTTGCCGGTTTCCGATACCGCGTCTTCGCCCAGCGCCTGGGCTTCCTCGAAGGCTGCGTAGGCGTCGGCGGACAGCACTTCGGCCCATTTGTAGCTATAGTAGCCTGCCGCGTAGCCGCCCGCAAAGATGTGGCCGAAGGAGTTCTGGAAGCGGTTGAACGCCGGCGGGATCACGATGGAGAACTTGGCGCGCACTTCGTCGATCACCTGCTGCACGGTCTTGGCGCCGTCCGGCTGGAAGTCGTAGTGCAGATGCATGTCCAGCAGCGAGAACTCGACCTGGCGCAGCGTCTGCATGCCGGACTGGAAGTTCTTGGCGGCCAGCATCTTGTCGTACAGCGCGCGCGGCAGGGCGGCGCCGGTGGCCGCGTGCGCGGTCATGTGGCTCAGCACTTCCCATTCCCAGCAGAAGTTTTCCATGAACTGCGACGGCAGTTCCACAGCATCCCATTCCACGCCGGAGATGCCGGACACGCCCAGCTCGTTTACCTGGGTCAGCATGTGGTGCAGGCCGTGGCCGAATTCGTGGAACAGGGTGATGACTTCGTCGTGCGTGAACAGCGATGGCTGCACTTTGCCGTCGATAACGGCCGGTTCGGTGAAGTTACAGGTGAGATAGGCGACCGGCGTTTGCAGCTGGCCGTTCGCGCCCAGGCGGCGGCCGCGCGCGTCGTCCATCCAGGCGCCGCCGCTCTTGCCGGCGCGCGCGTACAGGTCCAGGTAGAACTGGCCCAGCAGCTTGCCGTCGCGCTCGATGCGGAAGAAGCGCACGTCCTTGTGCCAGGCGGGCGCCTCGTCCGGGGCGATGGTGACGGAGAACAGCGAGGAAATCAGGCGGAACAGGCCGTCCACCACCTTGTGCTCGGGGAAGTACTGCTTCACTTCCTGCGCCGAGAAGGCGTAGCGGGCTTCCTGCAGCTTTTCGGACGCGTAGGGGATGTCCCAGGCTTGCAGCTGGTCTATGCCCAGCTCGTCCTTGGCGAAGGTGCTCAGCTCGGCGTAGTCCTGCTCGGCGTAGGGCCGCGCGCGGCGCGCCAGGTCTTCCAGGAAGGCGATCACCTGCTCGGGATCCTTGGCCATCTTGGGCACCAGCGAGACTTCGGCGAAATTCTTGTAGCCCAGCAGCTTGGCTTCCTCGTCGCGCAGCTTCAGCAGCGTGACGATGTTGCCGGTGTTGTCCCAGTCCTCGCGCTTGCTGAACACCTCGCCCAGATCGGACGCCTTGGTGGCGTTGGCGCGGTACACGGTTTCGCGCAGCGCGCGCTTGTCCGCGAATTGCAGGATGGGGTAGTAGGACGGGAAGTGCAGCGAGAACATCCAGCCCGGCTTGCCTTCCTTCTCGGCCAGCGCCTTGGCGGCCTGCCTGGCGTCGTCCGGCAGGCCGGCCAGGTCGGCCTCGTCCTCGACCGTCAATTTATAGTCGTTGGTGGCGTCCAGCACGTTTTCCGAGAAGCGCGTCGAGACCGCCGCGTGTTCTTCCTGGATGGCGGCGAAGCGCTCTTTCTGTTCGGCCGGCAGTTCCGCGCCGCCCATGCGGAAGTCGCGGATGGCGTTGTCGATGATGCGTTTGCGCGCCGGTTCCAGCGCGTCGAAGCCGGCGCTGGCGCGCAGCGCCTTGTACTTGGCGAACAGCGCCTCGTTTTGCGCCACGGCGGTGCCGAACTCGGTCATCTTCGGCTGGTTCTCGTTGTAGGCCGCGCGCAGCTCGGGCGTGTCGACCACATTGTTCAGATGGCTGACCACGCCCCAGGCGCGGCCCAGCAGCTCCGAGGCGTCTTCCAGCGGCGCCACGAAGTTGTCCCACGTCACTTCGTCGGTGGGGGCTTCCAGCGCGGCGACCACGGCGTAGCTCTTTTCCAGCAGGTGGTCGATGGCCGGCGTCACGTGTTCGGCCGTGATGGCGTCGAAACGGGGCAGGCCGGAGAAGTCCAGCAGGGGATTGTTGCTTGCGTCAGTAGTCATAGTCTGTCCAATGTGGCCGTGAAGGTTGATTATTTACGCTCGGCCGATTCGATGGTGTTCATCAGCAGCATGGTGATGGTCATCGGACCCACGCCGCCTGGTACGGGCGTGATGTGCGATGCCACTTCCTTGATGCCGGCAAAATCCACGTCGCCGCACAGCTTGCCCGCGTCGTCGCGGTTCATGCCCACGTCGATCACGATGGCGCCCGGTTTCACCATATCAGCGGTGAGCGTATTGCGGCGGCCCACTGCGGCCACCACCACGTCGGCCTGGCGGGTGTACAGGCCCAGGTCCGGGGTGGCGCTATGGCAGATGGTGACGGTAGCGTTGGCTTGCAAGAGCAGCAGGGCCATAGGTTTGCCGACCGTGTTGCTGCGGCCGATGACGACGGCGTGCTTGCCGCGCAGGTCCACGCCGGTGGATTCGATCAGCTTCATGCAGCCGTATGGGGTGCAGGGGCGGAAGCCTTCCAGGCCGGTCATCAGCTCGCCGGCGCTCAGCACCGAGTAGCCGTCCACGTCTTTCGAGGTGGAGATGGCTTCAATGACCTTGTGCGGGTTGATGTGCTTGGGCAGCGGCATTTGCACCAGGATGCCGTGGATGGCCGGGTCGTTGTTGAGCGCATCGATGCGCGCCAGCAGGGCCGCTTCGCTCAGGTCCGCCTCGTACTTCTCCAGCACCGAGTGGAAACCGACGTCGCCGCAGGCTTTCACTTTGTTGCGGACGTAGACCTGCGAAGCCGGGTCTTCGCCGACCAGGATCACGGCCAGGCCGGGCTGTTTGCCCTGGGCGGTGAGTTTGGCGGCGCGTTCGGCAATTTCAGCGCGCAGTTTTTGGGAGAGGGCGATACCGTCGATCAGTTGAGCAGACATGATTTTTGGAGAGGTGGGAGGGAAAAGCAGAATTATACAGGCAAGCAAAAACGGGATATTTCACTATATGAAATGATGTATCGCAATTTGAAAAATAGGGAAATCACTGTTAGAATCTTCACACTAATCCGAAGTCTTAGTAAATAATCACGCAGCACCGTCCGACAGCGATCCGGGCACTCACACTAGGAGACTCAACGCATGGCACCTCAACTTGACCAGGTCACGGCACTCACCGCCAACGATTCTGACGCGCAGGAAACCAAAGAATGGCTGGAGGCGCTACAAGCCGTCCTGGAAAAAGAAGGCCCGGACCGCGCGCACTATCTGATGGAACGCTTGATCGATCTGGCCCGCCAGAGCGGCTCGGATATCCCGTTCTCGGCCAACACGGCCTACGTCAACACCATTCCGGCCCACCTGGAGCAGCACTGCCCGGGCAACCTGGAATATGAAGAGAAGCTGCGCTCGTGGATGCGCTGGAACGCCATGGCCATGGTGGTCAAGGCCAACCGCGTTGACGGCGACCTGGGCGGCCACCTGTCCTCCTTCGCCTCGCTGGCCAATATGCTGGGCATCGGCTTCAACCACTTCTGGAAAGCGCCTAGCGAAAGCCATGGCGGCGACCTGCTGTACATCCAGGGCCACTCCTCGCCCGGCGTGTACGCGCGCGCCTTCCTGGAAGGCCGCCTGAGCGAAGAACAACTGACCCATTACCGCCGCGAAGTCGGCGGCAAGGGTCTGTCGTCGTATCCGCACCCGAAACTGATGCCGAACTTCTGGCAGTTCCCTACCGTGTCCATGGGCCTGGGCCCGCTGATGGCCATCTACCAGGCGCGCTTCCTGAAGTACCTGCACGCCCGCTCCATCGCCGACACCACCGACCGTAAGGTCTGGGCATTCTGCGGCGACGGCGAGATGGACGAACCGGAATCGCTGGGCGCCATCGGCATGGCTGCGCGCGAACGCCTGGACAACCTGGTTATCGTGGTCAACTGCAACCTGCAGCGCCTGGACGGCCCTGTGCGCGGCAACGGCAAGATTATCCAGGAACTGGAAGCGGACTTCCGCGGCGCCGGCTGGAACGTGGTCAAAGTCATCTGGGGTCCGGGCTGGGACGCGCTGCTGAAGCAGGACAAAGAAGGCATCCTGCAAAAAGTGATGATGGAAACGCTGGACGGCGAATACCAGAACTACAAGGCCAAGGACGGCGCCTATGTGCGCGCCAACTTCTTCGGCAAGCATCCGAAGCTGCTGGAAATGGTCGCCAACATGACCGACGACGACATCTGGCGCCTGACCCGCGGCGGCCACGATCCGCACAAGATCTACGCCGCCTTCAAAGTGGCGCAGGAACACAAGGGCCAGCCTACCGTCCTGCTGGTGAAGACCATCAAGGGCTTCGGCATGGGCAAGCACGGCGAAGCGCGCAACACCGCGCACAACACCAAGAAGCTGACCGACGAAGCCGTGCGCGAAATGCGCGACCGCTACTCGATCCCTATCCCGGACGACAAGCTGGCCGACATCCCGTTCTACAAGCCTGCCGACGACGCGCCGGAAATCAAGTACCTGCACGAGCGCCGCGCCGCGCTGGGCGGCTACCTGCCGCAGCGCCGCATGCAAGCCGACGAGAAGCTGACCGTGCCGGCGCTGACCGCATTCCAGAACGTGCTGGACGCGACCGCCGAAGGCCGCGAAGTGTCGAGCACCCAGACCTTCGTCCGTATCCTGACCACGCTGCTGAAAGACCCGAGCATCGGCGCGCGCATCGTGCCTATCCTGGTCGATGAATCGCGTACCTTCGGTATGGAAGGCCTGTTCCGCCAGGTTGGCATCTTCAACCAGCAAGGCCAGTTGTACGAGCCGGTCGACAAAGACCAGGTGATGTACTACCGCGAAGACAAGGCCGGCCAGATCCTGCAGGAAGGTATCAATGAAGCGGGCGGCATGAGCTCGTGGATCGCAGCCGCGACCTCGTACTCGACCAACAACCGCGTGATGATTCCGTTCTACACGTACTACTCGATGTTCGGCATGCAGCGTATCGGCGACCTGGTATGGGCCGCCGCCGACATGCGCGCCCGTGGCTTCCTGATGGGCGGCACCGCAGGCCGCACCACGCTGAACGGCGAGGGCCTGCAGCACGAAGACGGCCATAGCCACCTGTTCGCAGCGGCTGTACCGAACTGCATGCCTTACGATCCGACCTTCGGCCACGAAGTCGCCGTGATCATCCAGGACGGCCTGCGCCGCATGGTGGAAGACCAGGAAGACGTGTTCTACTACATCACCATCATGAACGAGAACTACCCGCACCCAGGCATCAAGCCGGGCCAGGAAGAGGGCATCCTGAAGGGCCTGTACCTGCTGCAGGAAGGCGACAAGTCGCTGAAGCAGCGCGTGCAGCTGATGGGTTCCGGCACCATCCTGCGCGAATCGCTGTTCGCACAGGAACTGCTGAAGAACGACTGGAACATCGCGGCCGACGTGTGGTCCGCACCGTCGCTGACCCTGGTGGCGCGCGACGGCCAGGATGCGGAACGCTGGAACCTGGTCAACCCGACCAAGGAACCGCGCGTGCCTTACGTGGCGCAGCTGATGAAGGACACCACCGGTCCTATCGTGGCGACCACCGACTACATGCGTGCGTTTGCTGAACAGATCCGCGCCTTCATCCCGAAAGACCGCACCTACCGCGTGCTGGGCACCGACGGTTTCGGCCGCTCGGACACCCGCGCCGCACTGCGCGAGTTCTTCGAAGTGAACCGTTACTACATCACGGTCGCTGCGCTGAAATCGCTGTCGGAAGAAGGCAAGATCGACGTGTCCGTGGTTGAACAGGCTATCGTCAAGTACGGCCTGAACGCGGACAAGCCAAATCCGGTGACCCAATAATCCGCTGAGAAAAAGAAACGGAGCAAACGCTATGAGCATTGTGGAAGTTAAAGTCCCGGATATCGGCGATTTCAAAGAAGTTGAAATCATCGAGCTGATGATCAAAGTCGGCGACACGATCAAAGTAGACCAGTCGCTGATTACCGTTGAATCGGATAAGGCCAGCATGGAGATTCCTTCGAGCGCCGCCGGCGTGGTGAAGGAAATCAAGGTCAAGGTAGGCGACAAGGTTGCGGAAGGTTCGCTGCTGCTGTTGCTGGAAGCTGACGGCGCTGCCGCGGGTGCTGGCACTGCCAGCACGCCGGCCGCCCCTGCCGCTGCTGCTCCGGCAGCTGCAGCACCAGCGCCTGCCGCTGCTGCACCGGCTCCGGCCGCAGCACCGGCCGCCGCCTCCGGCCCTGTCGAAGTAAAAGTACCGGACATCGGCGACTTCAAGGAAGTGGAAGTCATCGAAGTGATGGTCAAGGTTGGCGACACCATCAAGGTGGACCAGTCGCTGCTGACCGTTGAATCGGACAAGGCCAGCATGGAGATTCCTTCGTCGCACGCTGGCGTGGTCAAGGAAGTCAAAGTCAAGCTGGGCGACAAGGTTGCCATGGGCACGGTCGTGCTGGTGGTTGAAGCCACCGGCGGCGCAGCTTCGGCGCCAGCCGCTGCCGCCCCTGCCGCTGCACCCGCCGCCGCTTCGGCTCCTGCCGCCGCACCAGCCGCAGCTCCGGCGCCAGCCGCTGCAGCAGCTCCGGCCGTATCGCAAGGCTCGGTTGAAACCAGCAAGCTGGCGCACGCATCGCCATCGATCCGTAAGTTCGCCCGCGAACTGGGCGTGGACCTGGGCAAAGTGCCAGGCAGCGGCCAGAAAGGCCGCATCACCCAGCTGGACGTGCAGAACTTCGTCAAGGGCGTGATGGCCGGCACTACCGCAGCTCCTGCGGGCGCTGCCGCTCCTGCCGGCGCTTCGGGCGGCGGCAACTTCAACGTGCTGGCATGGCCGTCGCTGGACTTCAGCAAATTCGGTGAAACCGAACTGCTGCCCCTGTCGCGCATCAAGAAGATCTCCGGTCCTAACCTGCACCGCAACTGGGTGCAGATCCCGCACGTCACGCAGTTCGACGATGCAGACATCACCGATCTGGAAGCGTTCCGCGTCGAGACCAACAACGCCAATGCCAAGAACAAGGACGCAGCCAAGCTGACTATGCTGGCCTTCGTCATCAAGGCATCTGTCGCCGCGCTGAAGAAATTCCCGACCTTCAATGCATCGCTGGACGCCAATGGCGAAAACCTGATCCTGAAGAAGTACTACAACATCGGCTTCGCAGCCGACACGCCGAACGGCCTGGTGGTGCCGGTTGTGAAGAACGCCGACCAGAAGTCCGTTTCGCAGATCGCCCGCGAAATGACCGAGCTGTCGCTGCAAGCGCGAGAAGGCAAGCTGAAGCCGACCGACATGCAAGGCGCCACCTTCACCATCTCGTCGCTGGGCGGCATTGGCGGCACGCACTTCACGCCTATCGTCAACGCGCCGGAAGTGGCCATCCTGGGCCTGTCCAAAGCGTCGATCAAGCCGGTATGGGACGGCAAGGCCTTCCAGCCGCGCCTGATGATGGGTACGTCGCTGTCCTACGACCACCGCGTGGTCGACGGTGCAATGGGCGCCCGCTTCTCCGTGTACCTGAGCGAAGTGCTCGGCGACATGCGCAAAATTCTGCTGTAAGGAGCGACTATGAGCACAGTAGAAGTCAAAGTCCCTAACATCGGCGACTTCGCCGAGGTGGAAGTGATTGAAGTGATGGTCAAGGTCGGCGATACGATCAAGGCCGACCAGTCGCTCATCACCGTCGAATCGGACAAGGCCAGCATGGAAGTGCCTTCGTCGCACGGCGGCGTGGTGAAAGAACTGAAGGTCAAGGTTGGCGACAAGGTCAAGGAAGGCGTTGTGCTGCTGGTGCTGGAAGCCGCAGCGGGCGCCGCTGCCGCAGCTCCGGCCGCCGCAGCACCTGCACCTGCCGCAGCAGCTCCGGCGCCAGCCGCCGCTGCTGCTCCTGCCGCGCCGATCGCCGCACCAGCCGGTAGCAGCTATGCCGGCCAGGTCGACATCGACTGCGACATGATGGTGCTGGGCGGCGGTCCTGGCGGCTACTCGGCCGCCTTCCGCGCCGCCGACCTGGGCCTGAACACCGTGATCGTCGAGCGTTACGAAACGCTGGGCGGCGTGTGCCTGAACGTGGGCTGCATCCCGTCGAAAGCGCTGCTGCACGTGGCGTCCGTGATCGACGAGACCGCGCACATGTCCAACACCGGCGTTACCTTCGCCAAGCCGACCATCGACATCGACCAGGTACGCAAGTACAAGGAAGGCGTGATCAAGAACATGACCGGCGGCCTGGCCGGCATGGCCAAGGCACGCAAGACGCAGATCGTCACCGGCGTAGGCCAGTTCCTGAGCGCGAACCACATCGAAGTGACGGCGAAAGACGGCAGCAAGAAAGTCGTCCAGTTCAAGCAAGCCATCATCGCGGCCGGTTCGGCTGTAGTGAAGCTGCCGTTCGTGCCGGAAGATCCGCGCATCGTCGATTCGACCGGCGCGCTGGAACTGCGCCAGATCCCGAAACGCATGCTGGTGATCGGCGGCGGCATCATCGGCCTGGAAATGGCGACGGTGTACTCCACCTTCGGCGCGCGCATCGACGTGGTTGAAATGATGGACGGCCTGATGCAAGGCGCGGACCGCGACGCGGTCAAAGTCTGGCAAAAGTTCAACGAGAAGCGCTTCGACAACATCATGACCAAGACCAAGACGGTTGCGGTCGAGGCCCTGCCGGAAGGCATCAAGGTCACGTTCGAAGCAGCGGAAGCCGGCGCCACCGCGCCAGCGCCGCAGATCTACGACCTGGTGCTGGTGGCCGTGGGCCGCAGCCCGAACGGCAAGAAGATCGCCGCTGAAAAAGCCGGCGTGATCGTCACCGATCGCGGCTTCATCAACGTCGACAGCCAGATGCGCACCAACGTGCCCAACATCTTCGCCATCGGCGACCTGGTGGGCCAGCCCATGCTGGCGCACAAGGCGGTGCACGAAGGCCACGTTGCAGCGGAAGCTGCGGCAGGCCAGAAGTCGCACTTCGACGTGAAGGTGATTCCGTCGGTGGCCTACACCGATCCGGAAGTGGCATGGGCCGGCATTACCGAAGACGAAGCGAAAGCCAAGGGCATCAAGGTCGAGAAGGGCCACTTCCCTTGGGCGGCAAGCGGCCGCGCCGTGGCCAACGGCCGCGCCGAAGGCTTCACCAAGCTGCTGTTCGACGCTGAAACGCACCGCATCATCGGCGGCACCATCGTCGGCACGCACGCTGGCGACATGATCGGCGAAATCGCGCTGGCCATCGAAATGGGCTGCGACGGCACCGACATCGGCAAGACCATCCACCCGCACCCAACCCTGGGCGAGTCGATCGGCATGGCCGCCGAAGTGTACGAAGGCGTCTGCACCGACCTGCCTCCGCCGCGCAAGCGTTAAGCTGCAAGCATCTCCCTAAAGCCCGGTGTCCGCACCGGGCTTTTTTCGTCTTACCGAAAGCTGGTTACAGAATCGTTTGTTTGAGCGCGAATTATTTCTGACACGCGGGGATCATTTTTGTATTTGGCGCTTAGCTGCTCAAGTTGTTTTTGAGCGGCTTGACAATGCTTGACGACAGACCGCTCGATTTCCCGCTGCCGCTTTTCGCTTAAACTGCCGTCAAATTCTCCCGCGAAATGTTCGCAAGCATTGGCGTTGCGAATGAATGCCTGGACATCTTTCGGTGTGGCGCTGCTCGCTTGCGTGGTGCCGGACGCCATAAAGCATGCAAGCACAGCCAAGGTTTTCATCTGCATCATTTTCCCCTGCGCTAGCGCCCGTTGTTTGACCAATGAGGTACATCTCTCCCGCTGCCAGCGTATTTCTTCACGCCGTAGGTCGCTCCGACTTCGATCAGTTGCCGATTCATTCCGTTGCGAGGCAGTGATTTGATTTGAACCAGCTTCCCGTTTGCATCCTTCACTGATACGGCGCCACGCCAAGTCAGTGACATGTCGATTGCCAGCCCCAGGTTATGTTGGGAGCGAAGGGCCGGCTTTGTGCGCAGGCGTCGCAGCGAAAGGGCGTCAACCATATCTTTTGCTGCGCGCATGGATTCAGCAGATGCCGGATGCTGCCATTCTATATCCACGCCAACCATAGCTGGAATTGAGCTGGCGTCCGTCTTGTCATTCGCTATGCGCCAAGCCCAATGCATCAGGTAGGATCGTTTTGCCGGCCTGTAGGTGGCATCTATTTCAACCTTGATGCCAGCTTCAGTCATGGCATGTATAAAGTCTTCAACCGCGTGGCGGAATGTGCCGTTTAGGTCTTTGGTGTCTCTGCTACCCGGAAAGCGCCGCGCCCATTGAGCGCCACTTAATTCCTTGTTCTGTTTGGATGTGGCCATGTCAAACCTCCGTTTTTCGGCTTAATTAGCCGACGCTGGTGGAAGTTCAAAGGCTAGCCGAGGCCAAAGATGATGGCGTTGATCGCGGCCAAACTGCATGCGGTTTATTTTCGCATCCCAGTGATACGCGCAGCTTCCTGAGCATGGCGCAAGGCTGGTGGCGCGGCTATCTGGTGATGATGTTGCAGAGCTATCTGCTCTACAGGGCTTACCGCGCTGCTCTAAAGCGGGCTGAATGACAAACCGCCCGGCCTTGATGAGGGCCAGGCGGCTGATCGCCCCGGCGACCGGGATCCCGGGGCTGGAACTGCGTCCCGCGCGATTACTTGGTGCGGTACTTTTCGAAATTGGTTTCGAAATCGCCGAAGTTATCGTTCAACATCTTCTCGTGCTGCTCTTTGTAGTACTGCATCGCCGCTTCCTTTTGCTGGGAAAAGGCAGCTTGCTCGCCAGTGGATACGGCCAGCATGTAGGCGTTGAAGCGGGTAGCCGCGAACAGGATGGCTGGGCCGATGGTGTTGCGGTCCATGGTCTGTGCCTTGTCGTTGGCCAGGTTGATGAAGGAATCGACAAGTTGCCAGAATTGTTCGTCGTTGTTAGGGGTGGTCATTGATGTCTCGGTATGAATTTAAACGAGTGGGCATCCTGCCACGAATCGGCGCAATAGTCGAGCGGCGGCGCGCCGGGCGCCGCCTTGTACGCGGCCAGTGTTGCCGATTAGCCGTATTTCACCGAGCAGCCATAGGGCTGGGTCACTGGTTTGCTGACCGGCTTGCCCGCCGTGACTTCGTCGATGGCCTGCACCACGTAGTTGCTGGCGCCGGCGATATCGGCGGCATTGGCGCTCGGCTTGCTGTCAATGGCGCCGGCGTACACCAGTTTGCCGGCCGGATCGATCAAGTACATATGCGGCGTGGTGCGCGCGCCGTAGGCACGGCCGATCTTGCCGCTGTCGACCAGGATGGCGTTGGCCGTGGCTTTTTTCTCTTTGGCCCAGCTGGACAGCGAGGCGGCCGATTTGGGATCGCCGTCCGGCGCGGCGCTGGTGCTCACCGACAGCCACACCACCTGCTTGCCGGCGGCGTGCTTTTGCGTGCTTTGCATATTGCCGCTGTTGTAGTGCTTTTGCACGAAGGGACAATCGGGGTTGACCCATTCGAGCACCACGTATTTGCCTTTCAGGCTCTCCAGCGATACCTGCTTGCCTGCGGTGTCGATGCCGGTGAATGCCGGCGCAAGCTGGCCCACCGCCGCTTGCGCCATGGCCAGTGCGCTGGCCGTCAAACCTGCGATCAATGCTGCCGTCAACGTCAGAGTTTTCATGCGATTTCCTTTCAGGTCAGAGTTGTTTCAAAGCCGTCCTTACTTGTTCCACCGTCAGCAGTTCGGACAGCAACTGCGGCGGGGCGTCCCCGGGTGCGTACAGCACGTACACCGGCACCCCGTTGCGGCCCAGCCGGGCCAATTGCTGCGTGATGGCCGGATCGCGGCGGGTCCAGTCTGCGCGCAGCAGCACGACGTTTCTGGCGTCGAAGTCCGCCAGCAGGCGGGCGTCCGCCAGCGTCGCCCGCTTGTTGAACTGGCAGGTGACGCACCACGCGGCGGTGAAGTCGACGAACACCGGCTTGCCCGCCGCGCGCGCCTGCGCCACTGCCGTTTCGGACCAGGCAGACCAGCGTGCGCCTGCCTGGGTTTCTTTCTTTGCGCTGACCTCATTGCTACCGTTGCCGCTGTCGGCGCGCAGCAGCGGGCCGGCGGTGCCGACGGCGGCCGCCAGCGTCAGCAGGCCTGCGCCTGCCAGCAGCACGCGCGTACGGCGCGTGCGGACCGGCGTGCCCAGCGTCCAGGCGGCGAAGGCCAGCGCCACCAGCATGGCCAGCGCGGCTGCCATGCCGTCGATGCCGGTCTGCTGGCCCAGCACCCAGGCCAGCCACACGACGGTGGCGAACATGGGGAAGGCCATCAGCACCTTGAAGCGCTGCATCCAGGCGCCCGGTTTCGGCAGCACGCGAGCCAGGCCGGGCCAGCAGGATGCGGCCAGGTAGGGCGCGGCCATGCCGAGGCCGAGCACCACGAAGATGGCCAGCGCCTTGGGGGGCGATTCCGTCAGTGCCGCGCCCATGGCGGCGCCCATGAAGGGCGCGGTGCAGGGCGACGCTACCGCCACCGCGAGCGCGCCGCTCAGGGCGTCGTCCAGCAGGCGGTTCCTGGCGCGGAAGCTGGCCAGGGCGCTGGGCAGCATGGTGCCGAATTCGAATACGCCGGCCAGGTTCAGGCCGATCAGGGTGAACAGGGCGGCCAGCAGGAACACCACCGTCGGGGACTGCAGCTGGAAGCCCCAGCCCAGCTGTTCACCGCCCGCGCGCAGGGCCAGCAGCAGCCCTGCCAGCGCGGCAAACGACAGCACCACGCCTGCAGTATAGGCAATGCCGCCGGCGACTGCCTGTTTGCGCTCGTTGGCGTGCTGCGCCAGGCTGACCAGCTTGAGCGACAGCACGGGGAACACGCAGGGCATCAGGTTCAGGATGGCGCCGCCGATGAAAGCGAAGAGCAGCGTAAGCAGGAAGGCGGGGGCGCCGCTTGCGGCACCGGCGGAGGCTGCGCCCGCCGCGCCCGAACTAATTGCTGCGCCTGCGGCAGGCGCGTTTGCGCTTGGTGCTGAACTGGCGCCAGCCGTGCCCGGATTGGCTGTGCTGGCGGTGTTGGGCCAGCCGCCTGCAAGCGGGACAGGGATGGACCAGCCGGCGGGCTGGGTGGCGGCTTTCAGGATGATCTGCAGCGCGGCGGGGCTCTCGCTGCGTTGCGCGGAGAGCGGAACGCGTAGCTGGAGCGTGCCATCTGTCCAGCGCTGGTCTACTTTGGCGGCGTAGTCGATCACGCCGGCATCTTCCATCATCAGGCGCAGCGGCTGGCCTTGCGCGGCGGCGGGCAGGCCGCGCACTTCCATGGCGAGCGCGTTGCCGTCCACGCGGGCGCTGGCGCTGGCTTGCGGGACTGTTACCGGCACGGCGGCGCGGGCGGCGTTGAACAAGGCTTCGTGCGCGGCCGTGGGCTGGGCGGTTGGGATGGTCAGCAGGAAGTCGCCTGATTCTGGCAGGCAGATTTCCTTGCATACCAGCCATTCGGCGTGCAGTTTGATGTCCAGCGTTTTACCCGCATAGCCTGCGGGGACGGTCACCGGCACCGGCAGCAGCACGCGGCCTTCGTAGCCGTAGTTCAGCAGGGGGCCTAGCGGCAAGTGCTGCGGCGTGGGCCAGCTAATGTCGCCGGCCGTAAATCCGGTGGGCAGCGTCCATGCGAGCGTGGTCGGCAGGCCGGAGTCGCCGGGATTTTTCCAGTAGGTGTGCCAGTGCGGCTGATGTTCGATCGATAGCCCCAGCCACAGCGGCATGCCGTGCTGGACGCCCTGCGGCGAGTGCGCCAGCAGCTCGGCCCGCACGTGGTCCGTGACGAGGGCCGTGGCCGCAGCTGCATGCCCCGGCAGCGCCGCCAGCAGCGTGACCACCACCATCCCGGCAAGCCGTGCCATTTCCGGTTTTGCGCTACGTATCAAGGCAGCAGCCCTCCGTTACAGCAGGTTGAGCGTCATGTCGATATGGCTGGCCACGGGCGCGCTGTTGACCAGTTCGCGCGCGCGCAGCATGGCCGCCTGCGCGTCGGTGTTGCGGCCCAGGCGCTTGAGCAGCATGCCGCGCACGCTGAAATAGTAGGCGTAGCCGGACAACTCGGCCGCCAGCGGCTCTATCATCACCAGCGCCGCAGTGGGTCCGCGCAGCTTGTTCACCGCCACCGCCCGGTTCAGTGTGACGATGGGCGAGGGATGCACCACTTGCAGCACCGCGTACAGGCGGTCGATTTCGGCCCAGTCGGTGCCGGAGGCGGTTTCGGCCTGCGCGTGCACCGCCGCCACCGCCGCCTGGATCTGGTAAGGCGTCAGCTCGCGGCAGTGCAGCGCCGTGTCCACCATGGGCAGCGCCTCGTCGATCAGGGCCAGGTCCCAGCGCCGCCGGTCCTGGTCGTCCAGCAGGATCAGGGCGCCCTTGGCGTCCACCCGCGCGCCGGAGCGCGCGTGCTGCAGCATCAGCAGGGCCGCCAGGCCGAGCGCGCCGCCGTCGTGCGGGAACATGCGCGCCAGCAGCCGCGCCAGGCGGATCGCCTCCTCGCACAGCTCCATGCGGATGTATTGCCGCCCGCTGCTCGAGGCGTAGCCTTCGCTGAACAGCAGATACACCATGGCCAGCACGGTTTTCAGCCGCGCCGCGCGCTCGTGTGCGGCCGGTTCGTCGAAGGAGGTGCCGGTTTCCGCCACGCGCCGCTTGGCGCGCGCGATGCGCTGCTCCATGGCGGGCTGGCGCAGCAGGAAGGCGTGCGCCAGCTGCGCCACCGTCAGGCCGCAGACCGTGTGCAGCAGCAGCGCGATCTGGTAGGACGGCGGCAGGCCGGGATTGGCGCAGATGTAGAGCAGGCGCAGCGTGTCGTCGCGGAAGGGCACGAAGTCCAGGTTGCGCTGCAGGCCGGGCAGGGCGTCCATGCTGTCGGCCACCAGGTCGGGGTCGGAATAGGCGCTGCTCTGGTGGCGCACCGGCGCCATGCCGGCGTTGCGGCCGCAGGCCACCAGCCAGGCCAGCGGGTCGCCGGGCAGGCCGGTGCCGGGCCATAGCAGGCGTGCGCGCATCGCCGCGTCCTGCCATGCGGCCAGGGCCAGGTCGAGGTCGCGGAAGGTGCGCAGCAGCGCCGCCAGCGTTTGCGGGCGGTGCAGGGACAGCAATTGCGCAATGGTGTCGTTGTCGGGTGGCGCCACGTCGGTTCGGTAACTCGTGCAAAGAGAGGGTAAAGGCCTAGCTTACGGCAAAGCGCGTGGCAGCGCTTAGCCGGGGGCGTAAAAAAACCGGGCCTGGCCCGGTTTCTACTGACTCTACTTTTGCAAGGCGCCGCCCAGGAACAGGTCCACGCCCACCTCCACCTGCCGCAGCACGTCGGGCATGGGCAGGGTCTGATTGATGACGAAGAGATAGCGTTTCAGCTGGTCGCCCATGATGCAGTTCAGCAGATGCACGGTCAGCGCTTCCGGCGTCATGTCCCCGCGCAGCTGGCTGCGGATGTCGGGGCGCGCGAAGAAGCGCTGCAGCGCCTCGCGGGTCTGCCTTGGGCCGGCCTCGAAGAAGGCCTGCGCCAGTTCCGGGTTGGACATGGACTCGGCGATCACCATGCGGTGCACGGCCAGCACCTGCGGTGAGGCCACCAGCTGGCCGAAGCGCAGGCCGAAGTCGAGCAGGATCTCGCGCAGCGGGCGCACCGAGGTTTCCATATCGTGCATGGTGGCGAAGAAGTGCGCGCAGCCGGCATTGATGACGGCCGTGAACAGGCCGGCCTTGCCGCCGAATTTCACGTAGATGGTGCGTACCGCCACGCGCGCCTGCTTGGCGATCATCTCCAGGCTGACCTTGCTATAGCCCTTTTCCAGGAACAGCCGGGCGGCGATTTCCACCAGCTCCTGGGTGCGCGCCTCGGCTTCGGACGCGCGCGGCCGGCCCGCCGTCTTGGCGGGGCACAGGGGCAGGCCGAACAGCTCGGGTTCTGGCAATAAGGATAATTTTTCTGGACTGGCGGGCGTCATGGCAGCTAGCGATGGATTTGATCGAGATCTTAACAGATGGGGACTGTAGTCCAAATTAAAATGAAATGCAATCGTTTCATTTCTTGACTTGGACTGGGACTTGGCGAATAATGCACCTATCCCATTTCATTATCCCGGAGCACTACATGTCCAACCAAGCAGAGCAAAAAATGCTGAGCGCAGCCCCTGCCGCCCCCGCCGCCACGCCGCCGAACCGCCGCGTGCTGGTGATCGCCGGCCTGATCGCGCTGGCCGCCATCGGCGCCGGTGCGCGCATGTGGTACCGCAGCCATCATTTCGTGGAAACCGAGAACGCCTACGTGGCCGGCCACGTGCATCCGGTGTCTGCCCGCATCTCCGGCGTGGTGACCAAGGTGCTGATCGAAGACAACCAGTTGGTAAAGCAGGGCGACGTGATCGCCGAACTGGACCCGTTCGACCAGCACGTGAAAGTGGAGCAGATCGAAGCGCAGATCGCCACCGCCGAGCAGCAAGTGTTGCAGTCGGAAGCGCAGATCGCGCAAGTGAACGCGCAGGCCGGCGCCGCCGCCGCGCAAGTGGCGCAGTCCGAAGCGCAGCTGCTGCGCGCCAGGCAGGACGCCGAGCGTTACGGCCAGCTGTACAACAGCCAGATGAAAGCCGTCTCCAAGGCTGAACTGGACGCCGCCAACGCAGGCCGCTCCAGCGCCGTGGCCGACCTGGCCGCGCGCAAGGACAGCGCCGCCGCCGCCAAGGCCCAGACCACCGCCGCCGCCGCCGCGCGCGACGTGCTGAAGGCGCAAGTGAAAGTGCTGCGCGTGCAGCTCAAGGACGCCCAGCAGCAGCTGGCCTACAACCGCATCCTGGCACCGGTGACTGGCCGCATCGGCAAGCGCTCGCTGGAAGTGGGCCAGCGCGTGCAGCCGGGCCAGCAGCTGACCGCCATCGTGCAGGACAACGTCTGGCTCACCGCCAACTTCAAGGAAACCCAGCTGGCCGACCTGAAAGTGGGCCAGCCGGTGCACGTCACCATCGACGCCATGCCGGGCAAAACCCTGGTCGGCCGCGTGGACAGCTTCGCGCCCGCCTCCGGCGCCCAGTTCGCGCTGCTGCCGGCCGATAACGCCACCGGCAACTTCACCAAGATCGTGCAGCGCGTGCCGGTGAAGGTCACCTTCAAGCCGGAAGACGTGAAAGCGCTGAGCGGCCGCCTGGTGCCCGGCATGTCCGCCATCGCCGAAGTCGAACTGTAATTAAGCCATGAGCAGCACCACTATCAACCAAGCCCCGGCGCTGCCGCAGAACGGCCAGAAGGTCGACCTGCGCACCTGGATCGCTGTCGGCGCCGGCATGCTGGGCGCCTTCATGGCGGTGCTGGACATCCAGATCACCAACGCCTCGCTGAAGGACATCCTCGGCAGCCTGTCCGCCACCCAGGAAGAAGGCTCGTGGATCTCCACCGCCTACCTGGTGGCCGAGATCATCGTTATCCCGCTGACCGCGCTGCTCACGCGCGTGTTCGGCGCGCGCCGCTACATGATGGGCACCACCGCCTTGTTCCTGCTGTTCTCCACCCTGTGCGGCGCGGCCTGGAATCTGGAAAGCATGATCGTGTTCCGCATGGCGCAAGGCTTCACCGGCGGCGCGCTGATACCGATGGCGTTCACGCTGGTGATGCTCAAGCTGCCGCCGTCCAAGCGCGCCGCCGGCATGGCCATCTTCGGCCTGACCGCTACGCTGGCGCCCTCGATGGGTCCCACGCTGGGCGGCTACCTGAGCGAAATCTACGGCTGGCCCTCCATCTTCTACATCAACTGGGTGCCCGGCCTGCTGCTGATCGCCGGCGTGGCCTACGGCCTGGATGCCGAGAAGACCAAGTGGGGCGACCTGCTCAAGACCGACTGGCTGGGCATAGGCTTTATGGCGCTCGGCCTGGGCTGCCTCACCATCTTCCTCGAAGAAGGCAACAGCAAGGACTGGTTCGACTCCGGCTTCATCATCACCTTCGCCGCGCTGGCGCTGACCGGTTTGCTGGGCTGGATAGTCACCAGCGCGACAAGGGCCAACCCCTTCGTCAACCTGGCGCTGTACGGCCAGCGCAACTTCCTGGTCGCCACCGCGCTGTCGGCGGTGTTCGGCATGGCGCTGTACGGCTCGTCCTTCCTGCTGCCGCTGTACCTGGGCCAGATCGCCGGCTACTCGCCGATGCAGATCGGTGAAGTCATCATGTGGGCCGGCCTGCCGCAGCTGTTCATCATGCCTTTCGTGGCCAAGCTGTCGGGCAAGGTGGACAACCGCATCCTGTGCTCGTTCGGGCTGCTGATGTTCGGCGTGTCCTGCCTGATGAACGCCTATATGGACGCGACCACCGGCTACGACCAGCTGCTGGCGTCGCAAGTGGTGCGCTCGCTGGGCCAGCCCTTTGTGATGCTGACGCTGTCCAACTTCGCCATGCAAGGCATCGCGCCCAAGGACATGGCCTCCGCATCGAGCCTGTTCAACATGACGCGCAACCTAGGCGGCTCGATCGGCATCGCGCTGCTGGCCACCTCGCTGTCGCAGCGCGAGCACTTCCACTCGCAGCGCCTGGGCGAAGCGGTCAACTCCTTCGCGCCGGCCGCGCAGGAGCGCATCGCCGCGTTGACGCAGTCGTTCATCAGCAAGGGCTACGAAGCGGTGATGGCGGGCGAGCAGGCGCTGAAGGCGATCGACGGCATTGTGCGGCGCGAATCCTATGTGATGGCCTATAACGACGGCTTCTTCATCGTCAGCGCGATCCTGCTGGCTTGCATACCGGTGCTGTGGATGTCCGACAAGGTCAAGTCCCCGGGCGGCGGTGGCGGCGCGCACTAAGAACACCAGACGAAAAGGTATAAACGATATGTTCAGTTCATTCAAAAAAATCACGCTGGCCGCCGCCGTTGGGCTGGCGCTGGCAGGCTGCAGCACCGTGGGTTCCGATTTCAGCGCGCCGAAGAACGTGGCCGACGCAGGCTTCCGCCACGCTCCGGCGGGCGCGCAAAGCGACGCGCGCCTGCCCGCGCAATGGTGGACCATCTACGGCGACGACACGCTGAACCGCCTGGAACAAAGCGCGCTGCGCGACAACCCCAGCGTGAAAGCCGCCGCGCAGCGCCTGCTGCAGGCGCAGGCGCAACTGGGACTGGCGCGCGCCAGCGAATCGCCGTCGCTGAGCGTGAACAGCGGCGTATCGAATTCGCGCACCTCGGCCAACACCTCGCAAGGGCTGGCGCTGGGCAACCGCTCCATCCACGGCAACAACTACTCGCTGGGCGCGTCGATGTCCTACGAAGTTGACTTGCTGGGCCGTGTGCGCCGCATGGTCGAAGCAGCGGACGCGCAGGCGCTGGCCGCCGAAGCGGACCGCGACGGCGTGCTGCTGCTGCTGTCCTCGCAAGTAGCGACCACCTACTGGCAGCTGCGCGGGCTGGACACCGAGGCCGCCATCCTGAACGGAGCGCTGGACAGCCGCCGCGAAACGGAGGAACTGGTCAACGCGCGCTTCAATGCGGGCCTGTCGAATGAGCTGGACACGTCGCGCGCGCGCATCGAACGCGCCAACGCCGAAGCGGATCTGCAGGAAGTGCAACGGCAGCGCAACACGCTCGAGCACAGCCTGGCCACGCTGACCGGCGCCTCGCCGTCGGCCATGCGGCTGCCCGCCGCTGCGGCGGCCGGCCTGCCGCAGCCGCCGGCGATACCGGTGGGCCTGCCGGCCAGTTTGCTGTCGCAGCGGCCCGACCTGGCCGGCAGCGTCGCCACGCTGCGCGCCGCCAACGCCCAGATTGGCGTGGCCGAAGGCGGGTTCTACCCGTCGATCAGCCTGACCGGCAATTTCGGCTTCGCCTCCGAGAGCCTGAGCGAGATCGCCAAGGGCGGCTCGCGGCAGTTCAGCATCGGCCCGCTGGCCTTGTCGCTGCCGATCTTCGACGGTGGCCGCAACCGCGCCAACCTGGCGCTGGCCAAGGCGCGCTACGAAGAAGCAGTAGCCAACCACGAAGGCAAGCTCCTGACCGCGCTGCGCGAAGTGGACGACGCGCTCTCGGACGTGCAGCAAAAGCAGAAGCAGGAGCTGGTGCAGGCGCAATCGCGCGAAGCCGCCGCGCGCGCCTACGTGGTCGCGCGTGCCCGCTACGAGCGCGGCGTATCGACCTACCTGGACGTGACGGACGCACAGCGCAGCAGCCTGGCAGCCGACCGCGCCGCCGCGCAAATCACCACCCAGCGCCTGCTCGCCACGGTCGCCGTCGCCCGCGCCCTCGGCGCCGGCTGGCAGCCCCAAGGCCCCCTCGCCACCATCGCCTCCCGCTAAGCAGCCTGAGCCGCATTCCCCCAACTTCGGGGTCTGACCCCGAAGTTGGGGGAATGCGGCTCAGGTCGCTTGTAGGATTCGGCTGAAAGCTTAGGAAAAGGGGCGGCGAGGGCTCTGCAAGATTGTTTCATCCGTGTTAAATTCCTTCCAGTTATTTCCGATTGTCAATAATAGGACTGGGATACCGGCATGGACATTGAACGCACTAAAATCAGCACCCGCCTGGCCACCGGCTTTGGCTTGGTTTTCCTCCTCCTTATCATCGTCACTGCGCTCGGCATCAACCGGGTGCAGAAGATCGATACCATCCTGACCAATATCAGCGACGTGAACAACGTCAAGCAGCGCTATGCCATCAATTTCCGCGGCAGCGTGCATGACCGTTCCATCGCGCTGCGCGATGTGGTGCTGGCGGCCGATGCCGCTGCGGCCCGTCCGCACGTCGAACATATCAAGACGCTGGCCGATAATTACGCCAAGTCGGCCGCGCCGCTGGACCAGATCATCCTGTCCGGCAAGGGCGTGACGCCGGAGGAGAAAAGCGCGCTGGAGGGCATCAAGGCCAGCGAGGCCAAGGCCCAGCCGCTGATCGCCAAGGTGATCGAGCTGCGCGCGGCGGACCAGCTGCCGGAAGCGACCGCGCTGCTGCAGCAGCAGGCTGCGCCGGCCTTCGTGGCGTGGCTGGCGTCGGTCAATACAATGATCGACCTGGAAGAGAAAATGAGCATGGAGCAGGCCAACAGCGCCTCCAGCGTGGCGCGCAGCTTCTTCGTGTTCATGGTGGTGCTGTGCCTGATCGCCATCGGCGTGGGCGTGGCGGCGGCGTGGTTTATCAGCCGCGGCCTGCTGCGCCAGCTGGGCGGCGAGCCCGAGTATGCGGCCTCCATCGTGGCCTGCATCGCGTCGGGCAACCTGGCGGTGCGCATCGATACCAAGCCGGGCGACGACAGCAGCCTGCTGCACGCCATGCGCGGCATGCGCGACAGCCTGGTGAATATTGTCAGCCAGGTGCGCGCGGGCACGCAGACCATCGCCACCAATTCGCGCGAGATTGCGGCCGGTAATATGGACCTGTCCAGCCGCACCGAGCAGCAGGCCGCCAACATCGAGGAGACCGCGTCGTCGATGGAGCAGCTGACCGGCACCGTCAAGCAGAATTCCGACCATGCTTACCAGGCCAACCAGCTGGCGCTGTCGGCTTCCGAGGTGGCGGTAAAGGGCGGCGCGGTGGTGAACGAGGTGGTGCACACCATGGCCTCCATCAACGAGTCGTCCAAGAAGATCGTGGACATTATCGGCGTGATCGACAGCATCGCGTTCCAGACCAATATCCTGGCGCTGAATGCGGCGGTGGAGGCGGCGCGCGCGGGCGAACAGGGCCGGGGCTTCGCCGTGGTGGCCACCGAGGTGCGCAACCTGGCGCAGCGTTCGGCCGGCGCGGCGAAAGAGATCAAGGGCTTGATCGACGATTCGGTGGAGAAGGTGGACGCGGGCGCCAAGCTGGTGGACCAGGCCGGCGCGACCATGCAGGACATCGTCAACAGCGTCAAGCGCGTGACCGACATCATGGGCGAGATCTCGACCGCCAGCGCGGAGCAGACCTCGGGCATCGAGCAGGTGAACGAGGCGGTGGGCAAGATGGACCAGGTGGTGCAGCAGAACGCCGCGCTGGTGGAGCAGGCCGCCGCCGCCGCCGCGTCGCTGCAGGACCAGGCCGGCAATCTGTCGCAGGTGGTGAGCATCTTCAAGCTGGATGAGTCGGCTGTACCGCAGCGGCCACAGTCCAGCGCCCGTCCGTCGGCTCCGGCGGCTGCCGCGCCGCGCCCGGCCCCGGCCCGCCTCGCGGCCGCGACGCCGGCCAGGGCCAGCAAGCCCGTGGCCGAGCAGGCCCGGCCGTCTCCCAAGCGCGCCGTTGCCAGCGCCGATGACGGCTGGGAAGAATTCTAAAGCGACAATTTTTAATTTGGAAAATATGCAATTCAACTAAGCAAATATTTTGTAACAGCTGTTACGAATTGACTTGCGGCATGTATTATTTCCTCTCAGAGGGGTGAAACATGCCGAAATTGATCTTACGTTCTGTGTCCGCTGCGCTGCTGTGCTTGCCGGTTTTTGCCTCGGCGGCGCCGCTGACCGACGTCGAGACGCGCTGGCTGCAAGCCGGCGCTTCCGTGCTGGCTTACGCCAAGCAGCAGCAGCTTCCCATCGACATCATCGTGCAGCCGCAAGCCCAGCCGGGCGCGGTGCCGCTGGCCATGGGCTTTGATGGCGGCCGCTGCAAGCTGGTGCTGACCATGCGCGGCAACCCCGCCGCCGAGGACGTGCTGCAAGCGCTGCCCGCTGCGCAGCGCGCGCTGATGATAGAGGCCATGACGGCGCATGAAGTGGCGCATTGCTGGCGTTATGCGCAGGGGGCCTGGCACTCGGTGCCGAGCGGCTTCCAGCAGCGCACGCCGGAGGCGGCGCTGCCGCCCGAAATCCAGAAATTGAGCCAGGAACTGCGCGATACCCGCCGCGAGGAGGGCTATGCCGACCTGGTGGCGCTGGCCTGGATGCGGGGCGCCCACCCGGAGCAATATGGGCAGGTGTATGCCTGGCTGCAACAGGTGCGCGCGGCGCAGCCGGACAGCCATGTGTCGCACGACACCGGCGCCTGGCTGGCGCTGGCGGCCGACGGCGCCGCGTTCTCGGAGGGCGCCACGCCTTTCGAGCAGGCGCGGGCCCTGTGGAAGCAGGGACTGGCGGCGGCGGAATGATGAGTTTTTGTGTTGGTTAGCGTACAGAGTGAAACGGGCGGCAGGCGTTTAATCACTACGCTAACCATCACTTAGGGGAATTCATCATGAACAAATTCGTAATCCTGGCGCTGGCTGGCGCCATCAGCAGCAGCTACGCCATGGCCGACAACGATACTGCCGCCTACAAGTCGATGAAGGACAAGGCCGCCGCCGACTACAAAGCCGCCAAGGCGCAGTGCAGCAGCCTGAAAGCCAACGCCAAGGATATCTGCCAGGAAGAGGCCAAAGTGGCCCGCGCCAAGGCCGAGGCCGACGCGGTGGCGCAGCACAAGTCCGACGCCAAGGATATCCGCAAGGCCCGCGAGGAAGTGGCGGACGCCGAGTACGGCCTGGCCAAGGAAAAATGCGACGACATGAGCGGCAACGCCAAGAGCGCCTGCAAGCTGGACGCCAAGTCCGCCAAGGATAAGGCCATCGCCGATGCGCGCCGCGCCGATCCGACTCCGACCGTAGGCGAGCGCACCGCCGCCGCCGTGGGCACCGCCCGCGACAAGACCGCCAACGCGACCGACAATATGCGTGACCGCACTGTGGCCGCCACCGGCACCGCTGCCGACACCACCCGCAACACCACGGCCGCCGCCGGCGACGCCATGAGCGACACCGTCATCACCACCAAGGTGAAAGCCGACCTGGCCGCCGATCCCGGCGTGAAGGCGCTGGATGTGCACGTGGAAACCGTGAAGGGCGTGGTCATGCTGAGCGGCTTCGTGCCGTCCAAGGCCGAGGCCGACAAGGCCGTGCAGCTGGCGCGCGGCGTCAAGGGCGTGAACGAGGTGAAAAGCTCCATCCAGATCAAGCAGTAGCAGGCTGCGCGGCCGGGCACCCCCGGCCGTGTAGTTCAGGTCCGCCGCGCGCGGGCCTTTTTTTGTTTGCTTAAATTATGATCGTAATCTAAAATGCGTGGGACGCAGCATCTTTCAACAATCCATGAGGCCGTCCATGTTTGCTCAACCCCTGTCCGCCTGGCTGGCACGCCGCGGCGTGCACTATTCCTGGGTCATCGTCGCCCTGACTTTCCTGACCGCACTAACCTCGTCCGCCGCGCTGGGCTTGCCGGGCGCGCTGCTGCAGCCGCTCAGCAAGGAGTTCGGCTGGGAGGTGGACCAGATTTCGTCCGCCCTGGCGGTGCGTTTTGCGTTGTTTGGCCTGATGGGGCCGTTCGCCGCCATCCTGATGGAGCGCTTCGGCCTGCGCAATGTGGTGGTGACGGCGCTGGGCCTGGTGGCCACCGGACTGGTGCTGGCCACCCGCATGAGCGAGTTCTGGCACCTGGTGGCGCTGTGGGGCGTGATGCTGGGCATAGGCTCGGGCATGACGGCGCTGGTGCTGAGCGCGGTGGTGGCCAACCGCTGGTTTGAAACGCGGCGCGGCCTCATCATCGGCCTGCTGACGGCCAGTTCGGCCACCGGCCAGCTGGTGTTCCTGCCGCTGGGCGCCTGGCTGATCGAGCACTACGGCTGGCGCATGGCGCTGCTGCCGGTGTTCTTTGCCTGCACGCTGGTGGCGCTGGGCGCTTTCTTCCTGATGCGCAACCGGCCGTCTGACGTGGGCCTGCTGCCGTTCGGCATGGACCCGGCCGCCGCGGCAGCAAGCGCAGCCCCGGCCGCCACGCCGGCGAAAATCACTTTCGCCACGCCGTTCGCGGTGCTGCGCAGCGTGTCCGCCAACCGCACTTTCTGGATATTGTTCGGCACCTTCTTCATCTGCGGCCTGAGCACCAACGGCCTGATACAGACCCATTTCATTTCGCTGTGCGGCGACGCCGGCCTGTCGGCCGTGCCGGCCGCGTCCGTGCTGGCCATGATGGGCGCCTTCGACCTGTTCGGCACCATCGCTTCCGGCTGGCTGTCGGACCGCTACGACAACCGCAAGCTGCTGTTCTGGTACTACGGCTTGCGCGGCTTGTCGCTGCTGTGGCTGCCGTATTCGGAGTTCACGCTGTACGGGCTGTCGCTGTTTGCCATGTTCTACGGTCTGGACTGGATCGCCACCGTGCCGCCCACGGTGAAGCTGGTCGGCGCCACGTTCGGCAAGGAGCGCGCGGGCATGGTGTTCGGCTGGGTGTTTGCCGGCCACCAGCTGGGCGCGGCGGTGGCGGCTTACGGCGCGGGCCGGGTACGCGCTTTGTGGTTCACCTACAACCCGGCGCTGTTCGCGGCGGGCGCGGCCTGCTTGCTGGCGGCGCTGCTGGTGCTGGCGATACGGCGGCAGCAGGCTGCCGCTGCGGCGGCGCCGCTGAAAGCGGCTGCCTAGTCAAGTTGAGTAAAACCGCTTAATTGGAACCGGCTGGCTGGTGCGCGGCCGCTTCAGCCTGGCGCGGGGCGGGGGGCTTGGCGGCGGTGTAGCTGCGGTTCGCCATCAGGTTTTCCCAGAAGTCGCGCTCCACGCGGTTGGCGGCCAGTTTGCCGTAGGGCTGGCCGTTGCTGTGTTCCACGGTCGCTTTCACCCAGGCTTCGTGCCGGGCTTTCACTTGCTGGTAGTCGTGGCTGGAGGCCACCATGTCGTCCACGCCCTGGTGCTGGGCGGCGGCGATGCGGAAGCAGGCGCGCCATTCGCGCAGCGCCTTTTCAACCAGGCGCACGCTGTCGAGCGTGGTGGAGCGGACCGGGAAGTTGGGCTGCACACAGGGCGATTTCTGCTGCGGATCGATTTCCGCGCCAACGGCGGCGGCGGCGGCAAGCGTCAGCAAGAAGGCAGCGCACAGCTGTTTCATCGATGTTCCCGGGTAGTGGAGTTGCTCTAATTCTAACTTGCTCACAGGGAAATAGTATATATTTTTGTAACTTTTCCGCCACATTCCCTCCGCCTTGCCGTCACATTGGCGCCACAGTGCATCATCGTGGTGCTGTGGCTGTTTCGTCACTATACTGTGAGAATAATAAAACAGTGGTGGAGACGCTTAGATGAGCTGGTCCCGAATTTTCGCGGCGGCAGGGCTGCTGCCTGCGCTCGCGGGTGCGCAAGCCGATTATCCGAATACCTCCGCCATGGGCAGCATGGTTGATCCCAATTCGGCATGGTATCGCCAGTGCCTGCGCGTGCAGTCCGTGCAGCCGCCCGCGCGCGAGCTGCCCGCCAGCGGGGCCTTGCACGCGCTGCGCCAGTGCGGCGCCGAAAACCTCTATTACGACACCCGCGCGCGTCCGCACGCCACCACGTCCGACTGGGAGCATGTGCGCCATTGCGCCTACGCCGAGAGCGACGCCACCGTGCTGATGATGCTGTACGCGAACGGCTACGGCGTGTCGCGCAACCATGAGCTGGCGGTGAAATACGCCTGCTCGCTGCCGGCCTCGCCGGCCGAAATGGATGGCCGCGTGGCGCATTTGAACGAGCGCATGCAGCACCATGAAGCCACGCCTTTCGACCAGTGCGACGACATTACCAGCGGCTTTATGGGCGGGCAGTGCGCCGCCATCCAGGACAGGCTGGACAGCAAGGCGCGCGCCGGCAAGCTGGCGGTGCTGATGAAGACCTGGCTGCCGGGGCAGCAGGCGGCTGCGGCCAAGCTGCAGCAGGCGCTGGAGGAGTTTGCCGCGCACCGCGCGAGCGACGAGACCGATATGAGCGGCACCTTGCGCGGTGCGCTGGCGATCGAGGCGCACGGGGTGGAGCTGGATCTGTTTGCGCACGACGTGCAGGACGCGGAGAAGGGCAAGCTGCCGCGCTACAGCGAGCAGCAGTTCCAGCAGCTGGACAAGAAGCTGAACCAGGTCTACCAGCGCGTGATGCAGCACCCGCAGAAGGATGGCGCGCAGGGGCTGGGTTATGGCACGGTGACGAAGGAAGGCGTGAAGAGCACGCAGCGCGCATGGCTGGCCTACCGCGACGCCTGGGTGGCGCTGGGCGCGGCGCGCTACCCGGGGGTAGCGCCGCACGCGTGGAAGGCGCTGCTGACACAGCGGCGCATAGAACAGCTGGAAGAGTTCGGCGCCTGAGCGGCGGGTTAGGAACACGGGCCGTCAAGGCCGTGTTCCGTAGATACTGTTATGCCGGTCAAGCGTTTTGAAGCTCCTGATTGAATGGTTTGCCAGATTTTAAGACGCCGAAAGCAACGTGGACGAGCTTGCGCATCATGGCGCCGATCACCAGCTTGGCCGGC
>NZ_WWCU01000001.1 GCF_009857595.1 Pseudoduganella aquatica
ACCCTGCCGTGGCGGCGCGCATCGCCGCCCTGCCGGTCCACGCCGACCGCCGCGCCGCGCCCTTCCCTGCCCGCCAGGCGGTGCAGCGCGCGCGCTTCCAGCTGCCATCCTTCCCCACCACCACCATAGGCTCCTTCCCGCAGACGCCGGCCATCCGCGCCGCGCGCGCCGGCTTCAAGCGCGGCGAACTCGGCGCGGCGGCCTACGAGCAAAGCATGCGCGAGGAAATCGCCTACGCCATCGCGCGCCAGGAGGAACTGGGCCTGGACGTGCTGGTGCACGGCGAAGCGGAGCGCAACGACATGGTGGAATACTTCGGCGAACAACTGGACGGCTTCACCTTCACCCAGCTGGGCTGGGTGCAATCCTACGGCTCGCGCTGCGTGAAGCCGCCCATCATTTACGGCGACGTGGCCCGTCCGCAAGCAATGACCGTGGACTGGACCGTACACGCCCAATCGCTGACCGGCAAACCGGTGAAAGGCATGCTCACCGGCCCGGTCACCATCCTGCAATGGTCCTTCGTGCGCGACGACCAGCCGCGCGCCCAGACCACGCTGCAAATCGCGCTGGCCATCCGCGACGAGGTGGCGGACCTGGAACAGGCCGGCATCGGCATTATCCAGATCGACGAACCCGCCGTGCGCGAAGGCTTGCCGCTGCGCCGCAGCCGCTGGGGCGAATACCTGGACTGGGCCACGCGCGCCTTCCGCGTGTCGGCCAGCGTAGCGCGCGATGAAACGCAGATCCACACCCATATGTGCTACGCCGAGTTCAACGACATCCTGCCGCAGATCGCCGCCATGGACGCGGACGTCATCACCATCGAAACCAGCCGCTCGGCGATGGAACTGCTGGCCGGCTTCGGCGCCTTCCGCTATCCGAACGAGATCGGTCCCGGCGTGTACGACATCCACTCGCCGCGCGTGCCGGAAACGGCGGAAATGGTGCGCCTGCTGAAAAAGGCCAGCGCGGTGATCCCGGCGGCGCAGCTGTGGGTGAATCCGGACTGCGGCCTGAAGACCCGTGGCTGGAAGGAAACGGAAGCCGCGCTGCGCAATATGGTGGCGGCGGCGCGCGAATTGCGGGCCGCCTGACGCGCGCGCATCCCGCCTGCCGCCCAGGCCCAGAGCCGTTTCACGCGTGAGACGGCTCTCCCATTTCCGGCCCAACCACAGTAAAATGCTTGAGCCTTTGGCAAATCCTGGCCGATGGGCCGCCAAGCTGACTCTTTTACTGATCGTTTATGTCCAAAAGCTCGTTCCAAAAGCCCATCGAAATCAAAATTTCCACCGTCGTTGCCGTTTCCGCCATCCTGAACACTTCGGATGGCATCGCACTCGACGCCGCCCTCAACGAAATGACCGGCGGCACGCCCGACTTCTTTGAAGGCGACCTGACCGTCATCGACGTCGGCTCGCTGGCGCCGGGCTGCGCGCGCATCGACTGGGGCAGCATTATTGCCCTGCTGAAAAAATACCGCTTGAATCCGGTGGCCGTGCGCAACGCCGCGCCGGACATGATAGACGACATCCTGGCCCAGGGCCTGTCGCTCGACAGCGGCAAGCGCGACGAAGAAAAACCGGCAGCGCCGGCGCCGGCAGCAGCGCCAGCACCCGCGCCGGTGGCCGAAGCCGCCCCGGCAGCCGCGCCCGCCGTCGGCGCCGCCGGCACCATGATTATCGACACCCCGGTGCGCGCCGGCCAGCGCATCTACGCGCGCGGCGGCGACCTGATCGTGACGGCTGTGGTCAACAACGGCGCCGAAATCATCGCCGACGGCAGCATCCACGTCTACAACACCCTGAACGGCCGCGCGCTGGCGGGCGCTTCCGGCAATGCCGACGCGCGCATCTTCGCCCTGTCCATGTCGCCGGAATTGGTGTCGATTGCGGGCGTGTACAGCACTTTTGAAGACGGTTTCCCTGCCGAGCACGCACGCAAACCCACACAAATCAGCCTGGTGGGCGACCGAATCGATATACTATCTGTCAATTCCCCTACTCGCGCTTAATGCTCAACCGCGGCTAGACTGCGGTTCAGCTTTCTGAAAAGGACACTTTTGTGGCAAGAATTATCGTTGTAACGTCCGGCAAGGGCGGTGTCGGCAAGACGACGTCCAGCGCCAGCTTCTCCTCCGGCCTGGCCTTGCGCGGGCACAAAACCGTGGTGATCGACTTCGACGTCGGCCTGCGCAACCTCGACCTGATCATGGGCTGCGAACGCCGCGTGGTGTACGACCTGATCAACGTGATCAACAAGGAAGCCACGCTGAACCAGGCCCTGATCAAGGACAAGCACTGCGACAACCTGTTCATCCTGCCCGCTTCGCAGACGCGCGACAAAGACGCGCTGTCGGAAGAAGGCGTGGAAGCGGTGCTGCACGAGCTGATCAACATGGGCTTCGAATACATCATCTGCGACTCGCCGGCCGGCATCGAGCACGGCGCGCTGATGGCGCTGACCTTCGCCGACGAGGCGCTGGTGGTGACCAATCCGGAAGTGTCGTCGGTACGCGACTCGGACCGCATCCTGGGCATCATCCAGGCCAAGTCGCGCCGCGCGCAATCGGGCGGCGAGCCGGTCAAGGAACACCTGCTGATCACCCGCTACTCGCCGAAACGCGTGGAAGCGGACGAAATGCTGTCCTACCAGGACGTGCAGGAAATCCTGCGCATCCCGCTGATCGGCATCATTCCGGAATCGGAATCGGTGCTGCACGCATCCAACCAGGGCAATCCCGCCATCCACTTCAAGGGCACCGACGTCGCCGACGCCTATGAAGACGTGGTGTCGCGCTTCCTGGGCGAAGACCTGCCGCTGCGTTTCACGACCTACGAAAAGCCCGGCCTGCTGCAGCGTATCTTCGGAGGGAAGTAATATGGCCCTGCTGTCATTCCTGTTCCCGAGCAAGCCCAAGACGGCCACCGCCGCCAAGGAGCGCCTGCAAATCATCATCGCGCGCGAACGCAATGGCCGCGCCGGTCCGGACTTCCTGCCTGCCCTGCACAAGGAACTGATCGAGGTGATTTCCAAGTACACCAAGGTGAACGCCGACGACATCAAGATCTCGCTGGACCGCCAGGGCAACCTGGAGGTGCTCGACGTCAACGTGGTGCTGCCGGACGCCTGAGTCCGGCTAGGGCGCAGCGTCGCGCTGCGCCAGCATGACCTCCTGCGCCACCCTGGCGCAGGCTTCCACGTGCTGGTAGCCAATCTGGCGGAAGGCGAAAAAGCCGATCGCCGCCGCAGCGGCCTGGCCGGCCAGCGGTACAAAACGGGTAGCCTGCCTGGCCACCAGCCCGGCGCCGGCCCGCTGCATCATCCGCAGCACCACTTCCCTGGTCACATATTTGCCCACCATGGTGCCGCCCACGTTGACGGCGGCCTGGTAGGCCAGCAGCCGGAAACGCGGCTGCAAGCGCCCCACCTGCTCCGGCGTCAGGCCGAATTCCCGGTTCACGTCCTCGATCAGCTCGGAAAACAGGCGCAAGTCGGACACCACGTCCAATCCCGGAATCGGCACCGCCGACATGCCGGCCGACACGGCGGCACGCCGCTGCACCAGGCGCCGGCAGCGCGCGCGCACCTCGTCAAGCTCCTGTTCAGAGGCCGGTATCAACGTCCATTTCACGTCTTTCTTTGTAAACATGATGACTTTTCGTGTTACGCAATTGTACCAAAGGCCATTGAAAAGCTACTTTTAAGGGAGTACCGTGTAATCATACGACGAGTTTGCATAAGAACATTTTTGATTCTCACAGGAAAAATTTCATTCCTGAAGTGATACACTCTGTCGGCCGCCCGTGTAACTATATTCCAACTTCCTCGGCGAACGCCTTGCATCGCCGGACTTGAACCGCCCTATCATGAGAATCGTAGTACTAGACAATGACCGCAGCCAAGCCGACGTGATCTGCCAGGTGCTCACCTCGGCGGGTCACATTTGCCACGGCTTCCAGACCGCCAAGGACCTGCTCGGCCACTTGCGCAAGGACAACTATGACATGCTGATCCTGGACTGGCAGGTGGCGGACATGAGCGGCGCCGAAGTGGTGCGCCGCGCCCGCGAAAAAATGCCTGAACAGGCGCCGGTGCTGTTCCTGACCACCGCCTCCGGCGAAGACGACATCGTGGCCGGCCTGGCTGCCGGCTGCGACGATTATATGATCAAGCCGCTGCGCCGCAGCGAACTGGTGGCGCGCGTGCAAGCCCTGCTGCGCCGCGCCTATCCTACGCAGAACGGCGCCGAACAGCTGCAATTTGGCCAGTACGTCTTCGAAACCCGCCCGGGCCGCCTGCTGATGGACGGCGCCGTGCTGGACGTGACGCACAAGGAGTTCTACCTGGCGCTGCTGTTTTTCCGCAACATCGGCCGTCCGCTGTCGCGCGCCTACATCCATGAAGCCGTGTGGATACGCGAAACCGCCATTCCTTCGCGCACCATGGACACCCACGTCTCGCGCGTGCGCAACAAGCTGCAGCTGAAGCCGGAAAACGGTTTCCGCCTGGTGCCGGTGTACAGCTACGGCTACCGCCTGGAAAAGCTGGGCGCCTGAGCCGCGCCTCAAGCAAATAGCGGCTATCGGCCCCGGCCGCCGGTGAGGCCGGACGCATCACGGTATAATGACCGGTAACGTTCCTATCCCGCCGCATACTGTCAAAAATGCAACTGCTTGCCGTCGGCCTCAACCATACCACCGCTCCAGTGTCGCTGCGCGAACAACTGGCGTTCGCCCCTGAGCAACTGGGTCAGGCGGTGACGGCGGCGCGCGCGTGGTTCGAGCGCATCGACCCGCGCGGCGGCGACGAGGCGGCCATCCTGTCGACCTGCAACCGCACCGAGCTGTACGCGGCCAGCCACGGCGTCAATCCGCTCGACGCGGGCGCCCATTTCCTGGCCGACTTCCACAAGCTCAACTACGGCGAACTGCGCCCGCATTTGTACATGCTGCCGCAACACGACGCGGTGCGCCACACTTTCCGCGTCGCTTCCGGGCTGGATTCCATGGTGCTGGGCGAAACCCAGATCCTGGGCCAGATCAAGGACGCCATCCGCACCGCCGAGGAAGTCGGCGGCTTGGGCACCTATCTGCACCAATTGTTCCAGCGCAGTTTCTCCGTGGCCAAGGAAGTGCGCAGCACCACCGAGATCGGCGCGCACAGCGTGTCGATGGCGGCGGCCGCCGTGCGCCTGTCGCAGCGCATCTTCGACAAGATTTCCGAGCAAAACGTGCTGTTCATCGGCGCCGGCGAAATGATAGAACTGTGCGCCACGCACTTCGCGGCGCAGAATCCGAAAAGCATCACCATCGCCAACCGCACCATGGAGCGCGGCGAGCAGCTGGCGCACCGCTTCGGCGCCAAGGCCATGCGTCTGGCCGATTTGCAGGACCGCCTGCAGCACTACGACATCGTCATTTCCTGCACCGCCTCCTCGCTGCCGCTGATCGGCCTGGGCATGGTGGAGCGCGCCATCAAGGCGCGCCGCCACAAGCCCATGTTCATGGTGGACCTGGCGGTGCCGCGCGACATCGAACCCGAAGTGGGCCGCCTCAGCGACGTCTTCCTGTACACCGTGGACGACCTCGGCAAAGTGGTGCAGACCGGCATGGAAAACCGCCAGGCGGCGGTGGCGCAGGCCGAAGCCATTATCGAAACCCGGGTGCAGTCCTTTATGCACTGGATAGACGACCGCGCCGTGGTGCCCGTGATCCAGAGCCTGCAGGAAAGCGGCGAAGCGCTGCGCCAGATGGAACTGGAGCGCGCCCGCAAGATGCTGGCCAAGGGCGAAGACATCGACGCGGTGCTGGAAGCCCTGTCCAAGGGCCTGACCGCCAAGTTCATGCACGGCCCGCAGCAGGCGCTGCACCGCGCCCAGGGCGACGAGCGCGCCCAGCTGGCCACCTTGCTGCCCCAGATGTTCCGCGGCCGCCGTTAGCGCAGCCAGCTTCCCCCCTGGCGTCCGCGCCGCAGCAGTACCGCACTCCCCATTCCACGTATTTCACAGAGCACCCATGAAACCATCAATGCTGGCCAAGCTGGACCAATTGGCAAACCGACTCGACGAACTGGACGAACTGCTGATGTCCGAGGGCGCCACCTCCAATATGGACAGCTACCGCAAGATGACGCGCGAACACGCCGAACTCGGTCCGCTGGTGGCGCTGTACAAGGACTACCAGGGCGCGCTGGGCGACATCGCCGAGGCGCAGGCCATGCTGTCCGATCCGGAGATGAAGGAGTTCGCGCAGGAAGAAATCGAAGCGGGCAAGGGCCGCCTGGCCGAACTGGAGCTGGCGCTGCAGAAAATGCTGCTGCCCAAGGACGCCAACGACGAGCGCAACATCTTCCTCGAGATCCGCGCCGGCACCGGCGGCGACGAGTCCGCGCTGTTCGCGGGCGACCTGCTGCGCATGTACACCCGCTTCGCCGAGCGCAACCGCTGGCAGGTGGAGATGGTGTCCGAGTCGGCCTCCGACCTGGGCGGCTACCGCGAGGTCATCGTGCGCCTGGTGGGCAACGGCGTGTACTCCAAGCTGAAATTCGAATCGGGCGGCCACCGCGTGCAGCGCGTGCCGGCCACCGAGACCCAGGGTCGCATCCACACTTCGGCCTGCACCGTGGCGGTGATGCCGGAAGCGGACGAGGTGGAGGACGTGCACATCAACCCTGCCGACCTGCGCATCGACACCTTCCGCGCCTCGGGCGCGGGCGGCCAGCACATCAACAAGACCGACTCGGCCGTGCGCCTGACCCACTTGCCCACCGGCATCGTGGTGGAGTGCCAGGACGACCGTTCGCAGCACAAGAACAAGGCGCAGGCCATGAAGGTGCTAGCGGCGCGCATCAAGGACGTGCAGCTGCGCGAACAGCAGTCGAAGGAGGCCGCCACCCGCAAGAGCCTGATCGGCTCGGGCGACCGCAGCGAGCGCATCCGCACCTACAACTACCCGCAGGGCCGCATGACGGACCACCGCATCAACCTTACGCTGTACAAGCTGGACTTCATCATGGACGGCGACCTGGCGGAGCTGACCAACGCCCTGGCCGCCGAGCACCAGGCCGAGCTGCTGGCCGCGCTGGGCGACTAAAGCGATTAATTGAGGCTTAAGGCGCGGGCACGCCGCTTTGTGCGAAAATTGCCCCGCCTATAATCTTTCCATACCATGATGAATCCACGTTCCCTGCTCCTGTCCATCGCCCTGGCCTGCTTCGGCCTGATCGGCGTCGCCCTGTATCTGCAGCACGTGGTGGATCTGCTGCCCTGCCCGCTGTGCGTGATCCAGCGCTATCTGTTCCTGCTGATCGGCTTCGCCTGCCTGGCCGGCTACTTCATGAAGAACACCGCCATCGGCACCGGCATCGGCCTGCTGGGCGCGCTGGGCGGCCTGGGCGTGGCGGGCAAGCACCTGTATGTGCTGGCCCACCCCGGCTTGTCTTGCGGCATCGATCCTATGGAAACCATGCTCAACAAGATCCCCACCGCGACCTATCTGCCCTTCCTGTTCCAGGCCGACGGCCTGTGCGAGAACGCCACCGACGGCCTGCTCGGCATGTCGATCCCGCAGTGGGCCTTTGTCTGGTTCGGCCTGTTCGCGGTAGCCCTGGGCTGGTCGCTGCTGCGCCGCCGCGCGCAATGATCGCTGCCGGCGCCACCATCGCCGCCGTGCAGGCGCAAACGCACTACGCGCAGCGCCTGGACCCGCTCGACAACCGCATCCTGATCTGCCACGCGCTCGGCCTGACGCGCGTGGCCCTGATCACCCAATCCGAACGCGCGCTCACGGCGGACGAGGCGGCCCGCCTGTCCGCGCTGCTGCAGCGCCGCCTGGACGGCGAACCCATCGCCTACATCGTCGGCGAGCGCGAGTTCTTCGGGCTGCCCTTCAAGGTCAGCCCCTCGGTGCTGATACCGCGCCCGGACACCGAACTGCTGGTGGAGCTGGCCATCGAGCGCCTGCCGCCGTCCGGCCGCGTGCTCGACATGGGCACAGGCAGCGGCGCCATCGCCGTGGCGCTGGCCCATACCCGGCGCGACGCCGACGTCACCGCGCTGGACGTGAGCCCGGCCGCGCTGGAGGTGGCGCGCGGCAACGCCGAACTGAACGGCGCCCGCGTGCGCTTCCTGGAAAGCGACTGGTACAGCGCCGCCGCCGGCCAGCGCTACCAGCTGATCGTCTCCAACCCGCCCTATATCGCCGACGGCGACCGCCACCTGTCCGAGGGCGACCTGCGCTTCGAGCCGGGCGGCGCGCTGACCGACTACGCCGACGGCCTGAGCGCGCTGCGCACCATCATCGCGGGCGCGCCGGCGCACCTGGAAGCCGGCTGCTGGCTGCTGATGGAGCACGGCTACGACCAGGCCGAGGCCGTGCGCGCACTGCTGGCCGCGCAGGGGTACACTGAGGTGCAAAGCTGGCGCGACCTGGCCGGCATCGAGCGCGTCAGCGGCGGCATCGCGCCCACCACGGCGGCCTGAAACCGCGCCGTGGCGCGGGCCGCGCGCCTTTTGATAAAATAGCAATCCGAGCTTTTTGGGCGGTCGCCGACGCGCTTGGCCGTTTTCGGTTAATCTCGCACCAATCTTACATTGCTGCACCAGAAAGGAAGCCCAAATTGTCCAACCTATTGACGCGCCGCCTGGCCTTGTTGGCCGATGACAAGCACCGCGCGGTGCTGGGCGGCGGCTTGCGCGGCATAGAGCGGGAAACCCTGCGCGTGGACCCCGCCGGCCATCTGGCGGCCACCTCCCACCCGGTCGCGCTGGGCTCGGCGCTCACGCACCCGGAAATCACCACCGACTACGCGGAAACCTTGCTCGAGTTCATCACTCCGGCCGAGCACGACATCGCCATCACGCTGAACAAGCTGGACGCCATCCACCGCTACAGCTACAGCAAGCTGGGCAGCGAAATGCTGTGGAGCCAGTCCATGCCCTGCCAGCTGCCGGCCGAGGAAGACATCGAAATCGCCTGGTACGGCAAGTCGAATATGGGCATGCTCAAGCATGTGTACCGGCGCGGCCTGGCCGTGCGCTACGGCAAGGCCATGCAGTGCATCGCCGGCATCCACTACAACTACTCGCTGGACGAGCGGCTGTGGGCGCTGCTGCACGACAGCGAAGCGGACGATCGCAAGCTCTCGGCCAAGGCCTACCAGTCCGAGCGCTACTTCGCCACCATCCGCAACTTCCGCCGCTACAGCTGGCTGCTGATGTATCTGTTCGGCGCCTCGCCGGCGCTGTCGGCCAGCTTCCTGCGCGGCCGTCCGCACAAGCTGGAGCAGCTGTCGGACGACACGCTTTACCTGCCCTACGCCACCAGCCTGCGCATGAGCGACCTGGGCTACCAGAACGACGCCCAGTCCGGCCTGAGCCCGCACGAGAACTGCCTGGACAGCTATGTGGCCACGCTCACCAAGGCGGTGAACCAGCCCTACGCGCCCTACGCGGAAATCGGCACCAAGAAGGATGGCGAATGGGTGCAGCTGTCCACCAATGTGATCCAGATCGAGAACGAGTATTACTCGACGATACGCCCCAAGCGCGTGATCCGCAGCGGCGAGCGCCCCATCCAGGCGCTGTGCTCGCGCGGCGTGCAGTACATCGAAGTGCGCTGCATGGACGTGGACCCGTTCGAGCCGGTCGGCATCAGCCTGGAAACGGGCCGCTTCCTGGACGCCTTCCTGCTGTTCTGCGCGCTGGAGGAAAGCCCCGCCATCTCCGAGGAGCAGGGCCGCATCTACACCGAGAACTTTGCGCGCACCGTGAAGGAAGGCCGCCGTCCTGGCCTGACGCTGCAGCACAACGGCGCCGAAGTGACGCTGCAGGCCTGGGGCCGCGAGCTGCTGGACCGCATCCGCCCCGTGGCCGAACTGCTGGACCGCCAGCGCGGCGGCAGCGTGCATGCCGAGGCTATGGCCGTGCAGGCCGCCAAGCTGGACGATCCGGACCGCACGCCGTCCGCGCGCGTGCTGCGCGAACTGCGCGCCAACGGCGGCTCGTTTGCCGCCTTCGGCCTGCACCAGAGCGAACGCCACGCGGCCTACTTCCGCAGCCATCCGCCCACCGCCGAGGAAGCGGCCTACTTCGACGCGCAGGCAGCCGCCTCGCTGGCCGAACAGGACGCGATGGAAGCGGCCAACACCGGCAGCTTCGACGACTTCGTGGCCGCCTACCGCAACAGCAACCTGTGTAAAAACGTCGGCTAAGCCACCGTGCTGACCTTCTACAACGAGCAGCACGGCCAGCACCAGGGCCGCTACGAAATCTTCCGTGGCGAAATGGTGCCCTGCTTCGAGAAGGCGGAGCGGGTCGACTCCGTGCTGGCCGAACTGGGCCGGCGCGGCCTGGGGCAGATCGTCACGCCGCACGGCGTGCCGCTGATGACGCTGGAGCGCGTGCACAGCCCGCGCTATCTGCAGTTCCTGCGCGGCGCCTGGAACGAATGGCTGGCGCTCGATCCGGCCAACGCCGGCAAGGACGCCTTCCCCGCCGTGTGGCCGGTGCGCTCGCTGCGCTCGGACATCGAACCGGATAATTTCTGCGCCAGGCTGGGCCTGTATTCCATGGACAGCGGCACGCCCATCACGGCCGGCACCTGGACCGCCGCCAAGACCGGCGCCGACTGCGCCGTCAACGCGGCGCACGCGCTGCGCCTGGGCGAGCGCAGCACCTTCGCGCTGACGCGCCCTCCCGGCCACCACGCCGGGGCCGACTTCTACGGCGGCTACTGCTTCCTGAACAACGCCGCGCTGGCGGCCCAGCACCTGCTGGACGACGGCGCGCGCAAAGTCGCCATCCTGGACATCGACTACCACCACGGCAACGGCACGCAGAGCATCTTCTACGACCGCAGCGACGTGCTGTTCGTCTCCATCCACGCCGACCCGCGCCAGGAATATCCCTTCTACCTGGGCCACGCCGACGAAACCGGCGCGGGCGCGGGTCTGGGCTTCAACGTCAACCTGCCGCTGCCCCACGGCACCGGCACGCAAGCCTGGTTCGCCGCGCTGGAGACCGCCTGCGTGCGCCTGCAGATGTATGCCCCGGAAGCGCTGGTGGTGTCGCTGGGCGTGGACACCTTCGCCGGCGACCCGCTGTCGCACTTCGCGCTGCAAAGCGCGGACTACCTGCGCATCGGCGAGCGCCTGGCCTGGCTCGGCCTGCCCACCGCCTTCGTGTTCGAGGGCGGCTACGCGGTGAAGGAACTGGGCGTGAACGTGGTCAATGTGCTGGAAGGCTTCGAGACAGCCTTGTAAGCGCTGTACGCGCGCGCTCACGCCGATGCCGCAACAGCAGGCCCACGTTGCCGCCACCCTGCTAGACTAGGCGCCTCATTCCCTCACGACAGGAGACGCCATGAAATTCAGCAGCAAACTGTTTGCAATCGCAGCCCTGGCCAGCGGCATGGCCAGCAATGGGGCCACTGCGGCGCCGGTCAGCTACGACGTCGATCCGCACCACACCTTCCCCAGCTTCGAAGCCGACCACATGGGCATCTCCTTCTGGCGCGGGAAGATCAACAAGAACAGCGGCAAGATCGTGCTGGACCGCGAAGCCGGGCAAGGCACGGTCGATATCGCCATCGACCTGTCCAGCATCGATTTCGGCGAAGACCTGCTCAACAAATGGGCGCTCGGCAAAGACTTCTTCGACGTGAAAAAGCACGGCAAAACCGCGCGCTACAGCGGCAAGCTCAATCTCGCCAACGGCGACCCCACCGAAGTGCAGGGCCAGCTCACGCTGATGGGCGTAACCAGGCCGCTCACGCTCAAGCTGAACCGCTTCAAATGCATACCGCACCCCATGCTCAAGCGCGAGCTGTGCGGGGCGGACGCCGCCGCCACCTTCAACCGCGAGGAGTTCGGCCTCGCGGCAGGCAAGGACTACGGCTTCTCGATGGATGTGGCCTTGCGCATCCAGGTGGAAGCGGTGGCGGCGAAGTAAGGCGCAGGCGCCCGGCTCAGCGGTGCAGCTCGCCGGCGCGCTCCGGCTGGTACAGCACGTCCAGCACGGTGAGCTTGAAGGCGGCGCCGTCGGGACGCGTCCAGTCGATGGAGTCGCCGGCCGCCAGGCCGATCAGGGCGTTGCCGACCGGCGCCAGCACCGAGATGCGGTCGTCGCCGGGACGCATGTCCTTGGGATAGGCCAGCGTGAGCGTGAATTCCTCGGCCGGCTGGTCCAGCGCAAAGCGCACGCGCGAGTTCATGGTGACGACGTCCGGCGGCATGTCGGCCGGTTCCACCAGCTCGGCGCGCGACAGTTCTTCCAGCAGTGCATGGCGGGCGGCCGACTGCGCGGACGGCAGCGCGTCCAGCAGCGTCTCAAGGCGGTCCATGTCGACGGACGACACAACGATATTGGGTCTCATGATGTAACTCCACAAATGTCAGGAAAAAGGCAAGGCAGTTGGAGAGCGGCCCGGAGGGAGGGAAGACGGCGTCTTCCTGGCGTTCCCGCCGGGCCTCAGGAAAGGCCGGCGAGATCACGCGCGTGCGCGCGCCAGCCTTCGTCGCACAGGGGCGAAGGGGCGCAGCAATACGGGCGGTTACTCGGCAGGGTCATGAGGATCAGGATATCGGGACTGTCCCGAGTATAACCGCTTTGTTCAGACGCGGGCCGGCGCCGGCCAGGCGCCCATGGCCAGCGCCACCACTTCCAGCAGTTTCTTGCGGCCGGCGCCGTCGCGCGCCTGCAAGGTCATGCCTTCGATCACCGTGTAGTAGAAGCGCGCCAGCGCCGCCGCGCCGGTGTCGGCCGGCAGTTCGCCGGCGTCGATGCCGCGCGCGATCCAGCGGCCGATACCGGCCTCCACTTCGGCGCGGCGCCCGCGCAACAGTTCCTGCACTTTGGCCGCCGCCGGCGAGCCGTTGACGGCGGACGCGATCACCATGCATCCCGGGGGTTGTCCGGCGCGCGTCAGCTCGATGGCGTTGCTCTTCAGGAGCTGCTCCACCGTGCTGCGCGCGCTCTGGCCCTGCGCGAACACCGCCTCCGCATTGCCCGGACCGGCCGCGTAGCGTTCCACCGCCTCCAGGAACAGGCGCTCCTTGTCGCCGAAGGCCGAGTACAGGCTGGGCGGCGTGATCCCCATGGCCTGCGTGAGGTCGCTGATGGACGTGGATTCATAGCCATGCCGCCAGAACAGCAGCATGGCTTTTTCCAGGGCGGCGTCGCGGTCGAAGGACAGCGGACGCCCGCGAACGCGGACCGGCGGGGTGGCGGGAGCGGTTTCTTTTTTCATAGTGATCGATATTAAATACATTGACAGCGCATTGCAAGCGGAATATATTTCATCTAATTACATAGTGATCGCTATGTATATCAAGTCAATCGACCCGGAGAAACCCATGAAATCCCCTATCGGCGCCCTGCGCGCCATCGCCATTGCCGCCGCCATCGCCGCTACCGGCACGCTGGCCCCGCCTGCCGCCCACGCTGCGCAACCAGCCAAGATCAGCAAGGCCGAACTGAGCGACACCGCACTGGTGAAATCCCTGCCCGGCTTCAGCAACGGCTACGCCGAAGTGAACGGCACCCGCCTGCACTACGTGGAAGGCGGCAAGGGCGAAACGCTAGTGCTGCTGCCGGGCTGGCCGCAGACCTGGTGGGCCTTCCACAAGATCATGCCGGAGCTGTCCAAACACTACCGCGTGATCGCGCTGGACCTGCGCGGCATGGGCGGCTCGGCCAAGCCGGAAGGCGGCTACGACAAGAAGAACATGGCCAAGGACGTGCTGGAACTGCTGAAGCAGAAAGGCATCGAGAAAGCCCACATCGCGGGCCACGACATCGGCGCGCAAGTGGCGTGGAGCTACGCCGCCAACTTCCCGCAGGCGACCGGCAAGCTGGTGATGATGGATGTGCCGCATCCGGACCAGGGCCTGTACAGCTGGCCCATCCTGCCGGGCGTGGGCACCTTCAACGAGAAGATCGACGAGCGCGCGCCTTTCGCCTGGTGGTTCGCCTTCCATCAGGTAAAAGGCCTGCCAGAAAAACTGCTGGCCGGCCGCGTGCACCTGGAGCAGGAATGGTTCTTCACCTATCTGCTGAAGGATGAAGCGGCGCTGTCGCCGAAAGACCGCGCCATCTACGCCAGCGCCTACAACAGCGCGGACGCCATCCGCGCCGGCAACGCCTGGTACCAGGCCTTCCCGCAGGACATCGTGGATGAGAAGGAATACAAGAAGCTGGAGATGCCGGTGCTGGGCATTGCCGGTCCGGGCTACGGCTGGCTGAGCTCCACGCTGGCGGCCAAGGCCAGCAACGCGCGCACCATCCGCCTGGAAAACAGCGGCCACTTCGTGCAGGAAGAAGCGCCCGCCGACACCACCAGGCACATGATTGAATTCCTGAAGTAAGGGGAGCACCATGGACCGCAACCACTCGGTGCCGGCCAATCCACAACGGCGCCTTTTGCTGCGCGCTGTAGGCGCGGTTGCCGGCATGTCCGGCGCCTTCGCTGCGCTGGGCAGCAGCATGCTGGCAGCGCCGCTGGCGGCCGAGCTGGCGGATGGCGCCAGGACCGGCGCAGGCAGCGACGCCATCGTGCCATTCCGGATTGCGGTCCCACAGCAGCAGCTGGACGACCTGAAACAGCGGCTGGCGCGCACGCGCTGGCCGGATGCGGAAACCTCCGGCGACTGGCGCCAGGGCGTGCCGCTGGCGACCGCCCAGGCGCTGGCGGCGTACTGGCAAGGCGAGTACGACTGGCGCAGCTTCGAGCGCCGGCTGAACGCCTTCCCGCAATTCCGCACCGAAATCGACGGCCTGGGCATCCACTTCCTGCACGTGCGCTCGAAGCACGCCGGCGCGCTGCCACTGCTGCTCACGCACGGCTGGCCGGGATCCATCGTCGAATTCCTGAAGATCATTCCCATGCTGACTGACCCGGAAGCGCACGGCGGCAAGGCCGAAGACGCCTTCCACGTCATCATTCCTTCCTTGCCCGGCTTCGGCTTCTCCGACAAGCCGCGCGGCGCAGGCTGGAACCTGATGCGCACCGGCCAGGCCTGGGCCACGCTGATGGCGCGCCTGGGCTACAAGAAGTGGGTGGCGCAAGGCGGCGACTGGGGCGCTGGCGTGACCACGGTGCTGGGTCATCTGCGCCCGCCCGGCCTGGCCGGCATCCACCTGAACTGGCAGTTCGTTTTCCCCGAGAAGATGCCCGAGGTGCTGAGCAAGGAAGAGCAGCGCGCAGTCGATGGCGCCAATCGCTTCCTCCACGAAGGCTCGGGCTATTTCCGCATGCAGGCCACGCGCCCGCAAACCATAGGCTACGCGCTGGACGATTCGCCGGTGGCGCTGATGGCCTTCATCTACGACAAATTCCGCGACTGGACCGGCCCGGCCTCCACGCTCACGCGCGACGAGTTGCTGGACAATATCAGCCTGTACTGGCTGACCGGCACCGGCGCCTCATCGGCGCGCATCTACTGGGAGAACGCGAACGGCAGCTTCTCGGGCGGCAAGCTGTCGCTGCCGGTGGCGGCGTCCGTGTTCCAGCACGAGATCTACCGCGCGCCGGAAAGCTGGGCGCGGCAGACCTATTCGCAGCTGGTGTACTGGAACGAGGTGGGCAAAGGCGGCCATTTCGCCGCCTTCGAACAGCCCGCGCTGTTTGTGCGGGAACTGCGCGCGGGCTTCCGTCCCATGCGCTAGGCGGCGGCCGGCTGGCGCCGCAATGTAGGCGCCCAGGCCAGCAGTCCGGCCAGCGCCAGCAGCATCTGTCCGGCAGCCAGCGCCAGCATCGAATGCTCCAGCGCGGGCGCCAGCACCGCCGTCACCGCGGCGGCCAGCATCACCATCGAGAAGGACTGCATGGATGCCGCCACGCCGCGCGTGTTCGGGAACAGGTCCAGCACCATCAGCGTCAGTCCCGGCGATGCCAGCGACATGCCGAAACCATAGAAGAAGATGGGCATCACGCTCCACGGCAGGGACGGCGGGAACGCGGCGTGGTAGGCCACGTTGGCAACCGTGGCGGCCAGCAGGATGGCGTAGCCGGCGGCGATCTGCCCGCGTAGGCTCAATTTTTCCGCCAGCCGTCCGGCCGCATACGAGCCAAGGAAGATGCCGCCGACCATGGGAATGAACTGCCAGCCGAACTGGCTCGCGCCCAGGCCCAGGTGCCGGCCCACAATGGCAGGCGCCGCCGCCACGAACAGGAACAGGCCGCCGAAGTTGAAGGCGATGGCGGCCGAGCCGCGCTGGAAGTCCACCGAGCGGAATACCGCCAGATAGCTGCGCAGCATGCCGGCCGCCTGCAAGGGCTGGCGCTGCGCCGCCGGCAGCGTCTCGGGCAGATGGCGGTAGCAATACCAAAGCAGCAGCACGGTGTAGGCGCTCAGGAAGGCAAAGATGGCGCGCCACTGGAAGGCCGTCACGATCCAGCCGCCCAGTACCGGCGCCAAGGCCGGGGACAGCGAGAAGATCATGCTCACCAGCGCAAGCATGCGGGCGGCCTGCGTCCCTTCATACAGGTCGCGCACCATGGCGCGGCCCACCACCGTGCCGGCGCCCGCCGCGACACCCTGCAGGGTGCGGAAGGCGGTCAGCCAGCCGATGTCCGGCGCTAGCGCGCTGCCCAGCGAGGCGGCGCCGAATACCACCAGCGAAGCGAGTATCACCTTGCGGCGGCCCAGCGCGTCGGCCAGCGCACCATGCCACAAGCTCATGGCGGCAAAGGAGAACAGGTAGGCGCTCAGCGTGAACTGCACCTGCTGCGTTCCGGTGTGCAGGGAGCTGCGGATATTGTCGAATGCGGGCAAATAGGCATCCACCGAGAGCGGCCCCAGCAAGGCGAGGCCGCCCAGCAGGAAGGCGATGGTGCGCGGATGGCTGCTCATCGCATGCCACGCTGCACGGCGGGACGACTGCCCACCAGTTCCATCCAGCGCAGCAGCGCAGGCTTGGTGCCGATGCGCTCGGCCAGCACTTCGGCCAGGAAGGTGGACGCGGTCACGGCCCAGGGGTAGGCGGCGATGTCGGCGATGCTGTATTCGTCGCCCGCCAGGTAGCGGCTTTCCGCCAGGCGCTTGTCCATGACCGACAGCAGCCGGTCGGCCTCGGCGAGGAAGCGCGCGCTGGCGGCCGCCGACTTCTCCTGGGCGAATTTCTCGAAGTAGCCCAGCTGGCCCAGCATGGGACCCAGGCCGCCCATTTGCCAGTTCAGCCATTCCAGCGTCTTGTAGCGCGCAGCGCCGCCGGCGGGCAGGAAGCGCCCGTGGCGCTCGGCCAGATAGGTGAGGATGGCGCCGCTTTCAAACACGGACAGCGGCCCGCCCTCCGCGCCGTGGTCGACGATGGCGGGAATCTTGTTGTTGGGGGAAATGGCTAGGAAGCCCGGCGTGAACTGCTCGTTGCGGCCAAGGTTGACCGAAATGCTCTCGTAGGCGAGGCCCAGTTCTTCCAGCAGGATGGCGACTTTGCGGCCATTCGGCGTGGTCCAGGTGTAGAAGGAAATCATGGTGTGCTCCGGAAGGCAGGACAAGAAAAAGGGCCGGCACTGCCGGCCCCGTGGGGATCAGACGGAAAGAGGCGCGATCAGATCTGCGCGATGCCGCCGTCGACGAACAGCTCGATGCCGTTGATGAAGCTGCTGTCGTCCGACGCCAGGAAGGTCACGGCCTTGGCCACTTCGGCAGGCTGGCCCAGGCGGCCGATCGGCACCAGCGTGGCCAGGTGTCCCAGCAAACCGGATTGATGCTCTTCCGGCACCAGGCCGGCCAGGCCGGGCGTATGCACCGGACCAGGGCTGACGGCGTTGACGCGGATATTGCGCGGTTTCAGGTCCAGCAGCCAGTTGCGGGCGAAGTTGCGCACGGCGGCCTTGCTGGCGCTGTACACGCTGAAGTTCTCGGTGCCCTGCACCGAGGTGGTGGAGGCGGTCAGTATCACCGAGCTGCCATCCTTCAGCAGGCGCAGCGCTTTTTGCACGGTGAACAGCGTGCCCTTGACGTTGACGTCGAAGATGCGGTCGAAGTGCTCTTCGGTGACGTCGGCCAGCGGCATCATGTCGCCGCCGCCGGCGTTGGCGAACAGCACGTCAAGGTGGCCGCTGCGCGCTTCGATTTCAGCGTAGATGCGGTCCAGGTCTTCCAGCTTGGCGACGTCGCCCTGGATGCCGTAAGCGGCGGCGCCGGTGGCGGTGATGGTGGCCACGGCTGCATCCAGCTCGGCCTGGCGGCGGCCAGTGATGTAGACGGTCGCGCCTTGCGCTGCGAAGTCCTGTGCCGAAGCCAGGCCGATGCCGGTGGTGCCGCCGGTGACCAGTGCGATTTTGCCTGCCAGTTTCTGTGCGTTGCTCATTTCAGTGCTCCTTTAAGTGGATGAATGTGTTTGACGACGGAATCCACTTTACGCTCGCTGGATTATTGAATAAAGTAGCAATAACAGAATACTTTATTCCCCCATGTGAATAATAAGGACGCACGATGGACCAGTTGCAGGCAATCCGGGCCTTTGCCCGCGTGGTCGAAGCGGGCAGCTTCACCAAGGCGGCGGACACGCTGGGCATGCCCAACGCCACACTGACCAAGTCGGTGCAGGCGCTGGAGGCGCACCTGCGCATCAAGCTTTTGCAGCGCACTACGCGGCGCGTTTCGGTCACGCCCGAGGGCGCGCAGTACTACGAGAAAACGCAGCGGCTATTGAAGGAACTGGACGACGTGGACGCCAGCTTCAGCGCGGCGCAGTCGCGCCCGCGCGGCCATCTGCGGGTGGACGCCGGCAGCTCCATCGCCAGCCAGGTGCTGCTGCCCGCGCTGCCGGCCTTCCTGGCCCGCTATCCGGACATCCGCATCGACATGGGCGTATCGGACAAGCATGTGAACCTGATCGGCGATAACGTCGACTGCGTGATACGGGGTGGGGAACTGACCGACCTGTCGCTGATCGGCCGCCAGGTGGGCAGCGCCTCCTGGGTTACCTGCGCCACGCCTGCCTATCTGCGCGATCACGGCACGCCGAAGCATCCATCCGAGCTGGAACAGGGCCACACTGTCACGCACTACCTGTCCACGCGCACCGGGCGCGGCATGCCGCTCAATTTCGCCAAGCAGGGAGAGAAGCTGGAGATACTGGGCGAGCGTTCAGTGGGGGTCAACGAGAGCAACGCCCACGTCGCGGCCGGCCTGGCCGGCCTGGGCGTGCTGCAGACCTTCCGCTACGGGGCCGCGCCGCATATCGCCAGCGGCGCGCTGGTGCCCATCCTGGAGGACTGGCGGCCGGCGCCCTACTCCTTCTACGTGGTTTATCCGTCCAACCGCTATGTGAGCAACCGGCTGCGGGTCTTTATCGACTGGACCGCTGACCTGTTCGCCGCGCTGGAGTAAGCGCAACGCTGCTGCCGGACGATGGAGGCAGTCCAGCAGCGCTTATTTCGCTTTTGCAGGCTCGATCAGCACGAGCCGGCCGGTCTTGGGGTCGCGGAATACTTCGCCGACGCGGTCGTAGCCGCTGCCGTCCTGGGTAACGCCGGAGGCGGGGCGCTCGATCTGGCGGCCCTTTTCCACCGGCTTGGGCGCTTTCAGCGCGCCCTGCGTGCCGGCGATGGCGGCGATCAGGCCGCAGGCGAAGACCAGCATCACGTCGACCAAGTTGACCAGGCTGGCGCGCGGGTCTTCGTCGCCGTCGTCAAAGCGGGCGTCGAGGCGGGAGTAGAGGCGCAGACGCTGGCGCGCGGGCTGGGCGCTCACGCCGCTTGCTCCAGAGAGTGCTCCATGGCTTCCAGCGTTTCCTCGTACCAGCGGCGGCGCAGCTTGCCGATCACCAGGCCGCCGATGCCGGCGACGAGGCCGAGCACCGTGGCGTCGAAGGCCACCGTCACGGCGCTGGCGAGTTTGGCGGGGTCGCCCTGGCCTAGCGCGGCCAGGCCGGGTCCGAGCGGAATGATGGTGGCCATCAGGCCCAGCATCGGCGGGATGCGCGCCAGCAGGTCGGCGCGTTCCAGGCGGTGGCGGGCGATGGCCTGCACTTGCGCCAGGTTGCCGCTGGCGCCCAGCTTGGCCAGGCCGTGGAAGCGCTCGCCGACGGCAATACCCGCTTCCACCACCGCGATCGCACAGGCGATCAGCAGGGCGGCCAGGGCAGGTGCGAGCAGCCAGCGGACTGCGTCGTGCAGCCAGGCGAAGGACAGAATTTCGGTCATGGGGAACTCCTTACAGGTTGAGATACGTAACGGCCGCGCCACAGGCCCAGCGAGAACAAGGCCAGCACGGCGGCCAGCGCGCCAAGCAGCTTGGCGGCGCGCAGGGCGGGCGCTTCGGGCGGCTCGGCCTTCTGGTGCAATTCATAGGCGCGCGGGGCAGGCTGGGTGGGCTGCGCGGACGCCTCGGCGTCGGCGGCAGGTGCCGCCTGCGCTGTCTTTGCGGCTGCGGCGTCCGCAGGCGGCGCGGATAGCATATCGCCGCGCGCCTTGGCCAGCGTGACGCCCAGCGCGCCCGCGTCGGCGCTTTCCAGCTGCGGCGCAAGCCACTCCCACATGGGATGGTTGGGCGCGGCGTGGCCGCTGCCAGGCAAGCCGTTCCTGGCCACCAGGCGCGCCAGCTCGCCGCCCATCTGCTTGATGGTGGCGGGGTCGGTTTTCCAGTAGCCCTTCTCCGCAGCCACCATGAAGATGGCCAGCATGTGCGCCTTCACATGCGCGTTGTGCTGCTGGCCGAGAAACTGCGGCAGGCCCAGTTTGTGCGCGTCGTCGAAGTAGACCGACTTCACCTCGTCCCAGGCCCAGTTCTTCACCAGGTCCGGCCGCGTAACCTGCCAGCCCCAGAGGTTCTCCAGGAACTCCTGGCCCATGGTGCGCGCACCGGCGTAGCCGTGGCCCATCAGCGGCTTGAGCCAGGCGGGGTTGAGGAAGCGGCCGCGCAGTTCGCCCAGCAGGGCGGACGCCAGCGGCTCCACGTCGGCGCGGCCGGGCTGCGCGTGCTGCAAGATCATCGCTTCCGGCACGCGGCCGGTGCGGCCTTCGATGGCCAGCGACAGGCCGCCCAGGTAGTCGAAGGCGTCGTTGTTGTCCAGCAGGCCGTACAGATTGCTGGCGCGGCCATGATAGGTGCGCGTGATGCCGTCCAGCGCCACGTCGAAGGCGGCGTGGTTGGCTTCGCCGCTCGCGTCCAGGCCGTAGGCATGGCCCATGCGGTTGCGGTAGGCGCGGCCGATTTCGTCGCGCTCGCGCCAGGCGCCCGAGCGTTCGGTCAGGCGGTTGACGCCGGTGCCGTAGGCGCCCGGCGCGTCGCCGAACACGCGCTGCGCGGCGGCGCGGCCCGCGTCCGCTGCCGGCATGCCGCCGGCGGCGAGCGCACGCTGGCGCACCAGCCATTCGCGCGCCACGCGGTTCTGCGCGGGGTCTTCGCTGCCCCAGGCCGCAGCGGGCACCGGTTCCAGCGCCGCCTGCAAGGCTTCTTTCAAGGCCGGGTCTTTCGCGGCCAGGCCGGCAGCCGATGCGGCCAGCGCCATGCGGCCGGCGCGGTCTATCAGGCGGATCAGGTTGGGATACAGGTCGCGGAACAGGCCGGAGGTGGTCACCAGCGCGTCGCGCCGAACCGCGCCCGGCTTGAGCCGCACGTCGGTGACGATGCCGCGCGCGTTCCACACCGGCTCCGCGCCCATCATGGCCAGCGCGAACGCCACCATCACGCCCTCGTCGCGCACCGCGTCGGAGGCCCACAGGATGATGCCTTCGCTGCCCTTGTCCGTGCCGTTGCGCGCATTGGCCTTGTCCGCCATGCGCTCGCCCAGCTGGTAACCCAGGCGGGTGGGCAAAATGTCGCCGTCGACCGCGTGGAAATTGCGGCCGGTGGGCAGCGCTTCGGGCGAACGCAAAGGGTCGTTGCCCTTGCCGGGTTCGATGTAGTGGCCATCCAGCCCGGCCAGCAGCGCCAGCATTTCGCGGCGCGGCGAATCGGCCAGCTTCGCGGCGACGTCCGGGCCTTCGATGCCGCCCTTCTTCATCGAGTCGAGCATCAGGTCTATCGATTCCTGCTTCCACGGGCGGCCGAATATATGCAGGCCGTGCGGCATGAATTTTTCCTGCAGCTTGGTCAGGTAGTGGCCCACTTCGTGCGCCAGCAGGTCGTCATCGGCCGCGTCGAAACCGATGCCGCGCACTTCCAGAACGTCCGCCATCGACGCTTCCAATTCGGCCTTCAGGTTCAGCGCGTTGACGCGCTCGCGCATCAGCTTCGCGGCCTGCGCCTTGAGCGTTTCGGAACTGGCGGCTTCAAAGCTCTCCACCACCTGCCGCAGGGCCAGCAAGTCGTCATACAGCGGCGTGGCGGCCAGCGGCGGCGTCAAGTGGTCGACGATAACGGCCAGGCCACGGCGCTTGGCCTGCGTGCCTTCTCCCACGCCGTCCACGATGTAGGGATAGATGCCGGGCAGGTCGCCCGCGATCAGGCTGGGGTAGTCGTCGGAACTCAGGCCAACCGCTTTACCGGGCAGGAATTCGTAGGTGGAATGGCGGCCGACGTGCACCAGCGCGTCCGCCTTGAAGCGGTCGCGCACCCAGTGGTAGAAGCCCAGGTACTGGTGCGGCGGCGTGATGCTGGTGTTCGCGTGCAGCAGTTCCTCGTCCACTTCCCATCCGCGTGGCGGCTGCGGGCCGATGAAGACATTGCCGAACACCAGGCCGGGCACCAGCAGCTTGCCGCTGTCGACCATGATTTTTCCGGGCGCAGCGCCCCAGCCTTTCAGGCCTTCGATGCCGTAGCCGGACAGGCGCTTGCTGAGCGGCGCCAGCGCGCCGCAGCCGTTCTTGCCGGCCTTGCTGCCTTTGACACTCTTGCCATCCTTGGCGCCGGCCAGCTCCAGGCAGGCATGGTAGCCCTCCAGCAGTTCGGCCAGGCCTGCAATCGCCGCTTCGCGCTGCGGATGGTCCGCGCCTTCAACCAAATGCTGCAGTTCCTTGATGATGACCTCGGCCTGCTTGCGGCCCAGTGCGCGTTCGCCGTTCGCTTCGGCCTCCAGCACGTCGGCGTGCAGGCGGCCCAGCAGGCCGCTGGTCATTTCGCCCTGCACGCGCGGCGGCAGCGTGGCGAACCAGCGGCCGTAGTCGGCCGCGCTCACGCTGTTCACGGTGCCGCTCAGCTCACGCAGGGCGGCGCGGTCCTCCGGCAGGTTCACGCCGTGCGCCATGATCATGTCCAGCAGCGCCTGCGGCGATTCCGGCAGCGGGCCGGTGCTGTAGCCCGCCGCCTTCATCGCATTGAGCATGTCGAACAGCGAGGCCGGTACGTCGAGATTATCCGCGCCGATGTTCTGGCGGCCCGGCGGGTGGTTGTAATAGATCAGCGCCACGCGCTTGTCACGGTTGGCCTTCACGCGCAGCGCCAGCCAGCGGCTCACGCGCGCGCCCAGGCGCCCGGCTTCGTCGGCCAGCACCACGGGTGGACGGTTTTCTATGCCGGTCTGCCTGTCGCGCTGCGGCTGGCCCAGGGCCGCCACCACGATGGGCTGGCCTATGCCCTGCAGCTCCGGCAGCGCCACGCGGTACTGCACCGAGTCCGGCGGCAGGCCGTCCGGCGACAAGCGCCATTGCACGGCGCTACGGTCGGACAGGCGGATGGCCTTGAAGACCGGTACATTGAGCCGCTTGAACGCTTCGGTGACGGCTTCTCGCCCTTCGGCGGCGCCCACCACAAAGTCCTGCAACACCACCAGCGCCGCCGGCTGGGCCGGCGCGACCAGCTCGGGCAGGCGCTCCAGCGCCTCGCGCGAGGCGCCGCCCCAGCGCGTGAGCACCTGCACGCAGGGCTGGCCGCGCTGTTCAATCTGCCGGCACACGGCGGCGGGAACCACGCTGTCCATATTGGACAGGTCCAGCACCACCACGGTGGGCTGCGCCTTCAGGCCGAGCTGCGCGGCCTTGCCCCAGGCCTGCGCATCGGTCAGCTCGCGCTGGCCCACGCGCACGCGCAGCGTGGGTTCAGGCTGCGGGTCCGCAAGCTTCATGGCCGGATTGAGCAGATGCGCAAACAGCGCCGCCGTGTTGTCCACGCCGCCCGCCTGCCAAACCTGGCGCGCCGCCAGCCAGCGGCTCGCGGCGGGGTCGGCCTGCGCGGCTTTCAGGGCGGCGGGCGGCGGCGCTTCGGAGGACAGTTCGCGCAGCGTGTCCGGCGAAAAGGCCTGCAGGCTGGCGCGCCCGTCGCGGCTCATCAGGCTCAGGCTCGCTTCGCCGTTGAAGGCCAGCACGGCGGTCTGCGCGCGTAGGTTGCGCGGCAAGGCGTCCTTCAGGCGGCGCGCGGGGTCGCCGAACAGGGACACGGCCAGCACGCTGTCGGCCTGCTTGATCCAGAGGCCGGCGTCGCGTTCGCTGGCGGCCATCCACTGGGCCGGCGTGCGCAGCACGATGCGGTCGCCGGGATGGCTGGCCAGATGGCGGTGCGCGGCCTCGATGGCGGCCGGCGCGGCGCGTTCGGTGACGATGGCGAACAGATTGGCCGCAGGCGCGTGCGCACAAGCGCAGGCGCACAGCAGCGCTGCGGCTAGCCGCAGGAGTATGGAAGTGCCCAATTTGAACTTTAGCAGTGACTGCGCGCCAGGCGCGCAGGAAAACAGGAAAAACCACACCCCGGGTTTTGCACAATCTTCGTGACTGGCCGGTCTTCTGGCTGGCCTTCATCCTTCCCTGACCCTGCCTTCCCGTGCAATGCACAGTGGCGTTCGGTCAAAGTCGTCAGGCTTACAGCAGCGGGGGCTGCGCCGGACTGGCCCGCAATGAAAATCGCGCGCGTCACCGGCTTCCCGTTTCACCCTCCAGCCGACAAGCGGGAGGGCACCATTCACGTAATGCCGCGATTCTACCGTACCCGGCGTCTACATTGAACAAATTTGAGCAAGGTCATGAAACCCCTTCGTCGCGCTGGACGCGGGCGACCATGCGCATTATGGTTTTTTGCACCGCACGGAAAAGGAAGGCCATGAAACCGTCCACTTGCAGCGCCATCGCCCCGCCCGGGGCGGAGATTGAACCGGCCGCAAACTGGCCCACCCTGCTGGCGGTGGCCGTGTTTTCGGCCGCCCTGCTACGGGGCCACTGGCTGGCCCTGGGCCTGCTGCGCAGCTATCCTTCCGCCACGCTGCTGGCGCTCGTGGCCGTGCTGGCCTTCTGCATTGCGGCGTCCGGCATGACCTACGAAGCGGCGCCCCGGCCACTGCGCACGCTCATGCGCGGCCTGGGCATTGCCTGCGGCCTTTACAGCATCCTGCTCTACCCTTCGGTCCCGGCGATTGCGCATGACTTCAATGGCTGGAGCCAGTTCATGCTGTCCGCCGCATGGCTAAGCGCGGGACTGGCGGCGCTGCTGGCCATGCAACGCCCGGCGTGGCTGCTGTACTGCGGCTTCTACGTCTACTGGATCAAGCATGCGGCGGGCTATATCACCGGCTTTCCCTACGAGACGCAGCTCGACGTCTATCCGCTGATACAGCTGCCGGCCTATCTGGCCGCATCGTTGCTTGCACTGGAGCTGGTGAAGCGCGCGTGGCCTGCGGGCCGCAAGCACCTGGACGGCGCGGCGCCTTACTGGACCGTACTGTTTATCGCAGTCGCCATGCAGGCGGCGAACTATTTCTATTCCTCGCTGGCCAAGGGCAGCCTGGATGGCGGTGTGCTGGACTGGGTGCTGAACAACGAAAACCGCAACATCTATCACATCGCGCTGCATAACAAGCAGCTGCTATGGGGCGACTGGACGGCGCTTACCGGTGCGGTGTCCAGCCTGCTGCAGCTGGTGGGGCGGCCGTTCGCGGTGGGCGTTTTCCTGATCCAGCTGTCGGCCATACTGGTGTTCTCCAACCGGCGCCTGCTGCTGCTCCTGTTCGCCTTGTTCGACCTGATGCATCTCGGGATTTTTGTCCTGGTCGGCGCGAATTTCTGGACCTGGTTCATGGTGAACCTGTCCATCATCGCTGCGACGTCGCAGCTGCCGCGCAGCGCGTTCAACTGGCGCACGGGCGCGGCGGGCGCGCTCGCCATTGCGCTGTCGCCGCTGTTCGCGCATGTCGCCAGGCTGGGCTGGTATGACAGCCTGGCCGTCAACGAAGTGTATTTTGAAGTGATGCAGAAGGACGGCGGCACAGCGCGGGTGCCGTCGACCGCGTTCGGCTTTTATTCCTATCCGATAGCGCACATGAGCTTTGGCCTGCCGCCGGGGAACTACCTGCCCACGGCCACCAACGGCGGCACCTTGTCCTCCGCCGTGTTGCGCCAGTCCTACCGCTGCGATTTCAGCAGTTCGGCGCCCGCTGCAGGCGCGGCCTGGAACGGCGCGGCGCTGTCGGCCTTTATCCGGGGCTTCCATCGCCAGGTGCTCGGCAAGACGGGGCCGGACGGGCGCTGGTCGAACCAGCTCTACCCCCATCATTTCTGGAGCGCGCCGTCGGTGGAGCATGCATTTGCGGGCGTCGACATGCGCAGCGTGGACGCGTATCGGCTGGTGGTAGAGTCGGTATGTCTCGACCCGGACAGCGGCGCCCTGAAGCGAAAGGTCTATCCCAATGAATATCGTATCGGCCTTGCAGGCTGAGTATCCCGGCGGCCTGGTGATTGTGTACGACGGCGAGTGCCCGTTCTGTGCCAGCTATGTGCAGGTGCTCAAGCTGCGCGAGTCCGCCGGTCCGGTGCACCTGGTCGATGCGCGCGCCCGGCCTGTACTCGTCGGCATGCTGCGGGAAAGCGGCTATGACCTGAACCAGGGCATGGCCGCGCTGTACGGAGGACGCATCTACTACGGCGACAAGTGCGTGCATATGCTTGCGCTGCTGAGCACCGAGTCCGGCGCGTTCAACCGCATCAACAGCGCCGTGTTCCGCTCGCGCGCCCTGTCCCGCGTGCTGTACCCGGTGCTGCGCTGCGGACGCAACTTCACGCTCAGGCTGATGGGACGCAAGAAGCTGCCGGAATAGACCTCTTTGCTACAGGCCCGCTTCGAGTATGCGGCGGCTCGTCTCCAGCGTCACGTCCTGGCGTTCGCCCAGGGCCGTCATGCCATGCGCTTCCAGCTGGCTTATCACCGTTTCGATATGGTGGGCGCCGATATCGTGATCGCGCAGCCGCGTCGGCACGCCCAGGCTTTCAAAGAAGGCGCGGGTGCGGGCTATGGCCTCATCGATGCGCTGATCCTCGCTGCCTTCGGTGATGCGCCACACGCGCTCGGCGTACTGCAGCAGCTTGGCGCGCTTGGCTTCTCGGCGCACCTGCATATTGGCAGGCAGCACGATGGCCAGCGTGCGCGCATGGTCGACGCCGTGCAGCGCGGTCAGCTCGTGGCCTATCATGTGCGTGGACCAGTCCTCCGGCACACCAGCCGCGATCAGGCCGTTGAGGGCCATCGTGGCCGCCCACATCAGGTTGGCGCGCGCGTCGTAGTTGGAGGGCTCCGCCAGCACCTGCGGGCCGATCTCGACCAGGGTTTGCAGCAGCCCTTCGGCAAAGCGGTCCTGCACGCGGGCGTCGGCCGGATAGGTCATGTACTGTTCCATGACGTGGGTGAAGGCGTCCACCACGCCATTCGCCACCTGTGTCAGCGGGAGGCTGAAGGTTTTGGTTGGGTCGAGCACCGAGAAGCGCGGGAACACGTGGGGGCTGGAAAACACCAGCTTGGCCTTGGTCGACTTTTTGGACACGACGGAACCGCTGTTCATCTCAGAGCCCGTGGCCGGCAGGGTCAGCACCGCGCCGAAGGCCATGGCGCGGCGCACCGTGGCGCCGTGCGTTTCCATGATCTCCCACGGATCGCCCTGGTAGCCCACTGCCGCCGCCACGAACTTGGTGCCGTCGATGACGGAACCGCCGCCCACGGCCAGCAGGAAGTCCAGGCCTTCCAGGCGTATCTGTTCTACGGCGCGCATCAGCGTTTCGTAGCTGGGATTGGGTTCGATGCCGCCGAACTCGCGCACGTCGCGCTGGCCAAGGGCGGCCCGCACTTCAGCCAGCGTGCCGTTGCGGCGCGCGCTCTCGCCGCCGTAAAGTATCAGCACGCGCGCAGTGGCGGGCACCAGTTCGTCGAGGCGGCTGATGGTGTTCGCACCGAACACGATGCGGGTGGGGTTATGCAGATCAAAATTGTTCATGTAGCTGTTCTCAATTTAAAATTTACTGTGCGGCGGCCAGCATGCGGCGGCGCGTTTCGATGGCTTCGCCGAAGACGCGCTTGGCCTGGCCGCGCACCTGCACGAATTCCAGCTGCTCGCCTTCAGGTCCCTTCGCATAGATCAGCGTCCAGCCGTCGGACTTGCCGCTGGTGATGCGGTTGGTCATGGTGTTGAGCGGCGCCTTCAGGCGTTCCTGTTCGCTGCGCGAGGAGATGATGCGGTTGGCGCGCACATTGCTCATGCCGCGCTTGGCCGATTCGGCCTCCAGGTCGCGCACGAACTCGTTGAAATCGACGTCCTCGCGGATGTAGAAGCAGATGTGCATGGAACGAGGATAGGCCGGACTGGTTTTCTCGGTGGGCGGCGCGAAGCTGGCGCCGTTGCCTTGCGGCTGGCTGCTGTCGCGGTACTGCAGCAGCTCGATCACCACGTTGTCGAACTGGATAAAGCGCACGTCCAGGCGCTGCGCGCCGCTGCGCAGGTCGGGTATGCCGACGGTGCGCGGATTCACCTGGCGCTGGGCTGCGTCCAGCTCCTCGGTCAGCAGCAGCGTGTTGTGGATCACGTCGCCCTGGAAGTCGCCGTCGCGCATGATCTCGGTGCCGCCCAGTACTTCGGTGTAGAACGCGAAGGCACGGTCCATGTTTTGCACGGTCACGCCGAAATGCTGCACGCCCTGCAGCCGGGCGCCGAGCGCGCTGCGGCTTGCCGAGACGGGCGCCGCCTGCACTGCGGCTGGAACGAAGGCCGTCACGGCGGCCGCGCCGGCGGCGAGCATCAGTTCGCGGCGGCCTGGATTATCGATAGACATGGTGTAGCTCTCCAAAATTGAATTGAACGCGTCCACTGTAGCGAGCAGGCATATGGCGCACCAGTTAAGACCGGTAAATTTTGGTAAAGCGGCGCCGCGCCGCCACAACCACGCAGGGTGAACCGGTGCAGCAGGCAAAGGCCGGCGTGCCGGCCGTTTTCACCAACCTGTCCGACAACGGCATCGACGTGCTGACCAAGCGCGGCGAGCTGCGTCCGCTGGTGCGCGATGCCCGCTTCCTGTGGCCGGACAACGTCCATTTCGGCAAGGACTCGTGGCTCTACGTCGCCATCAACCAGCTGCACCGCAATCCCATCTTCACCAATGCGGCCGACCAGGGCAAGCCGCCCTACCTCATTGCGCGCGTGTGGACCGGCACGCGCGGCCAGCCCGGACGCTAAACATCGCCCGGCGCTTGGAAGCGCGGTCCGGTCTGTGAGATCATGGCGGGGCACGCCAGGATTTCCCACTCACCAGCGCCGGACCCCATGACGACCAGCGACCAGCCCAGCTCCAGCGCGGAGCGCGAGTACAGCTTCGCGCCGTTCCGTTTTATCCCGGGACAGCAGTTGCTGCTGCACGGCGACACCCCTGTGCGGCTGGGCAACCGCGCGCTGGATATTCTGGCCGAGCTGGTGGAGCGCCCAGGAGAACTGGTGAGCAAGCGGGAGCTGATGGCGCGCGCCTGGCCCACCAGCGTGGTCGAAGAAAGCAACCTCAAAGTGCACGTGGCGGCCCTGCGCCGCGCATTGTGCGACGACGGGCGGGAGCACCGCTACGTCGCCACCGTGAGCGGACGCGGCTACCGCTTCGTCGCGCCGGTCACGTCGCAGGCGCGCGCGGCGGCGCCGCCTGCCGCCCTCCCCTTTCCGCTTCCGCCGGCAGCCGGCGAGCCGCCGCGCCGGCTGCCGTCACCGGCCGCCGTTCTTGCCGGGCGCAGCGAAACCATCGCCGCCCTGCTGCGCATCATGGAGCAGCGCCGCTGCGTCAACATCGTCGGGCCGGGCGGCATAGGCAAGTCCACGGTGGCCCTGCCGGTGGCCGAAAGCTGCGCGGCCCAGGCCGGCCTGGAACTATGTTTCGTGGACCTGAGCCCCATTTCGGACGCACAGTTTCTGGCGGGCGCGGTGGCGGCCGCCATCGGCGTCACCATCCAGACCGGGGACGCCGCGCAGCCGCTGCTGGCCGCCCTGCGCGGGCGCCCGCTGCTGCTGGTGCTCGACAGCTGCGAGCACCTGATCGATGCGGCGGCCGCACTGGCGGAACGGCTGATCCAGGGCGCGCCCGAGCTGCGCATCCTGGCCACCAGCCGCGAACCGCTGCGCATCGCCGGCGAGTATGTCTACCGCCTGATGCCGCTGGCCTATCCCGCCGCCGGCAGCACCCTGACCGCCGCCTCGGCGCTCGCCTTTTCCGCCATCCAGCTGTTCGCCCTGCGCGCCGCCGACTGCCAGGACGGCTATCAGCTCAGCGACGCCGACGCGCAGCCCGTGGCGGAAATCTGCCGCCGGCTGGAAGGCATTCCGCTCGCCATCGAGCTGGCCGCCACGCGCATGGACGCCCTCGGCGCGGCCGGGCTGGCGGCCCGCCTGGGCGACCGCTTCCAGCTGCTCAAGCGCGGCCGCCGCAGCATGCTGGAACGCCACCGCACACTGGAAGCGGCCCTGGACTGGAGCTACGAATTGCTGTCCGCACGCCAGCAGGCGCTGCTGCGCGCGCTGTCCGTCTTTGCCGGCGGCTTCACGCTGGACGACGCCACCGGCTTGTGCCAGGACGCGCAGTTCGACGCCGCCACCATCGTCGACGGCGTGGCCAACCTGGTGGACAAGTCGCTGCTGTCGGCCGACACCTCCCAGCCCTGCGTCCACTACCGCCTGCTCGACACCACCAAGGCCTACGCCCAGGAAAAGCTCGACCAGTGCGGCGAAACCGGCTACAAGCGGCGGCGCCATCTCGAATACCACCGCGCCCTGCTGGAACGCGCCTCGGTTGAATGGGACACCATACCCGGCGCAGAATGGCTGGCCAGGTACGGCCGCTGCCTGGACGACGTGCGCGCCGCGCTGGCCTGGGCTTTTGCACCCGGCGGCGACGCCGCGCTGGGCACCTGTTTGACCGTATCGGCCATACCAATGTGGATGCAGCTCTCGCTGCTGGAGGAAGGCCGGCGCTGCGCCGAGCGCGCGCTGGCCGGCGCAGGCGGCACGCTGCCCGACGCCTGCGCCGAAATGAAGCTGCGCGCCGCTTGGGCCGCAGCCACGCTGTATGCCAACGGCCCAATACCGGCCACCGAAGCCGCGTGGACGCGCGTACTGGCCCTGGCCGACGGGCTGCAGGACAAGGAATACCAGTTGATGGCGCTGTGGGGCACGGCGGTATGCCGCAGCTATGCCGGCGAGCCGCAGGCGGTTCAAGTACTGCATGAGCGCTTCCGCTCCGTGGCGCCCGATGTGGACGCCGCGCCGGTCAGCATGGAAAGGCTGCTCGGCACCGCGCTGTACTACGCGGGCGACCAGGCCGGCGCCAGGCGCCATCTGCAATGCATGCTGGACCACTACGCACCGCCGGTGCGCGGCTCGCGCCTGGCGCGCTTCCAGCTCAACCAGCGCGCAGCGGCGCTCGGCACGCTGGCCTGCGTGCTATGGCTGCAAGGCTGCCCCGAACAGGCGGCGGATACCGCGCAGGCAGCCCTGCAGGAAGCGCGCGCCTCCGGCCACGCGCAGTCCATGATGTACACCATCAGCAATGCGGCCTTCCCGCTCATGCTACAGACCGGCGACTTCGCGGCCGCCGAAGCGCACCTGGCCGAGCTGTCCTGCTACATGAAAACGCATGCGCTCACGCAATGGGAGACCCTGTGGCGCTGCATGCAGGCCACCTTGCAAGTGGCGCGCGGTGTCGCCGCCGCTCTGCCGGTGCTGCAGCAAACCGTGATGGAGTTGCAGGAAGCGGGCTACCGCATGCATTTGATCAGCCATCTCGGCACGCTGGCCGAGGCGCTGGGGACGCAGGACCAACGCGCCGCCGGCCTGGCGCTGGCAAACGGCGCGCTGGCGGCGTGCGAGGCCGGGGAAGACCGCTGGTATCACGCGGAACTGCTGCGGATTAAAGGCGCACTGCTGGAACCGGCCGATGCCGGCGCGGCCGAACAGCTGTACCGGCAGGCGCTGGCCCTCTCCGCCGAACAAGGAGCGCTGTCCTGGCAACTGCGTGCGGCCGCCAGCCTGGCCCGGCTGAAGATGCGCCACGGAGCGCAGCAAGAGGGCCGGCAGCTGCTGGAAGACGTGCTGCGCCAGTTCAGCGAAGGCCACGGCACGGCCGACTTGCTGGCCGCGCGCGCCTTGCTGGACCAGGCGCCTTAGCCCAGCGCCGGGTAGTCGGTGTAACCGCCGGCGCCGCCGCCGTAGAAGGTGTTGCGGTCCGCTTCGGCCAGCGGCACATTGCGGCGCAGGCGCTCCACCAGGTCCGGATTGGAGATGAAGGGACGGCCGAAGGCCACCATGTCCGCATGCCCCGAATCCACCGCTTCGATGGCCATCTGACGATCATAGCTGTTGTTGGCGATGTACTTGCCGCCGAAGGCCACATGCAGGCGCTTGAAGTCGAACTCGCCGGCGGCGTTGTCGCCGCGCGTCTGGCCTTCCACGCAATGCAGATAGGCCAGACCCAGCTTGCCCAGCTGTTCAGCCAGGTAGAAATAGGTGCCTTCCGGATCGCTGTCCAGCGGCGTGTCGCCCACGGCGCGGGTGATCGGCGACAGGCGCACGCCGACGCGGTCCGCACCCCACACACCGGCCACCGCCGTCACCACGTCGATAGGGAAACGGGTGCGGTTTTGCACCGATCCGCCGTATTCGTCGGAGCGCTGGTTGGTGCTGTCGCGGATGAACTGGTCCAGCAGATAGCAATTGGCCGCGTGCACTTCCACGCCGTCAAAGCCCGCGTCCTTGGCGCACTGCGCGGCGTGGCGGTAGTCCTCGACGATGCGGGCGATTTCCGCCGTCTCCAGCGCGCGCGGCATGGACGGACGGTCGAAGCCTTCGCTCTCCAGGAACACCTGCTCGTTGGCCTGGATGGCGGAAGGCGCCACCGGCGCGGCGCCGCCGGCCTGCAGGCTCACATGCGACATGCGGCCCACGTGCCACAGCTGGCAGACGATCTTGCCGCCGGCTTCATGCACCGCGTCGGTGATGCGGCGCCAGGCCGCCACCTGCGTTTGCGTGTAAATACCGGGCGTGAAAGCATAGCCGCGCCCTTCGCGCGTGATGTTGGTGGCTTCGCTGATAATCAGGCCGGCGCTGGCGCCGATGGCGGTGGGGGAGAACAGTTTTGCCTGGATGATGGTGGTCATGGTCTTTACGCTTTTGCTGTAGCAGTTGATCGGATACCGTGAAAACAGCTTAGCACCGGCACCGGCCGCAACAGGGTTAAGCCTGGTAAAGCCTGGTAGCGTCCGCAGCGCGCCGGGATTTACCAAAATTTACCGCCGGCGAACCGTGACAGAATTTCTGTAAGGAATCCTCTAGCCGTTTGACCAAGCAAGATCTCCCTCACAGGCACGGCGTAAAATGACACCTTCAAACTTGAAAATTAAGCATCGCCTCGGGGCCGGATTCGGTGTGCTGCTCCTGCTCATGTCTGTCATGATCTTTGTCGGCATCGGCCAGTTCAACACGATTAGCGCCAGCATACGCGGCATTGTGGAGCGCGATTGGCCGGGCGCGGCTGCGGCCAGCAGCATCGACTCGGCCGCCCGCGAGGACGCGCGCCGAACCCTGGCGTTGTTCATACTGACCGACCGTGAGCAGCGGACCAAGAGTTACCAGCAGATAGACCGGGACAAGCTGATCATCGACGCAGCCCTGCTAACGCTGGAACAGCAGGCCAGTTCGCCCGAAGAGAAGGCGTTGATCAAGGAAATCCAGGCCGCCCGCACCGCCTATACGACTTCCTTCCTGGAAGTTGCCGACCTGGTGGAAGGAGATGCGCTGGCAAACGCCTCCGCACGCATGAATAGCGAGACCTTTCCTCGCCTCGACGCCCTGCTCGATTTAATCAAGAAGATGGTCGCTTTGCACCAGGCCCAGATTACCGCTGGCGGTCAGCAGGCCGCCAGCAGTGTCGATTTTTCGCGCCAGGTGATGCTGGCGATCGGTGGCACGGCCTTGCTGGTGTCGCTGGCGCTCGCCATGTGGATTACCGCATCCATTACGCGGCCACTGGGCCATGCCGTATCGATTGCCAAGGCCGTGGCGAACGGAAATTTGGCGACCGATATCACCGTGCGCTCGCAAGACGAGATGGGGCAATTGCTGGGCGCGCTCGGAGAGATGAATCACAGTCTGGTGCAGACCGTGAGCGAAGTGCGGCAAAGCACGATACGCATCACCGCAAGCTCCACCGAGATTGCTGAAGGCAATCTGCACTTGTCCGGCCGCACCGAGCTGCAAGCGAGCTCGCTGGAGGAAACGGTGCGCTCCATCGAGCAGGTAACGGCGACAGTGAAACAGAACGCCGACAATGCCGCCCGCGCCAATGAGCTGGCCATCAGTGCTTCGTCGGTCGCCAAGCAGGGCGGCAATCTGGTTGCGCAGGTGGTGAGCACCATGGGCGCAATCAAATCCAGTTCCAGCAAGATCGTGGATATTATCAACGTGATCGATAGCATTGCCTTCCAGACTAACATCCTGGCGCTGAATGCGGCAGTCGAGGCAGCCCGCGCAGGCGAACAAGGACGCGGATTTGCCGTGGTGGCAGCCGAAGTCAGAGGACTGGCCCAGCGCTCCGCCGTTGCAGCAAAAGAAATCAAAGAGCTGATTGATGACTCGGTTCGCCGCGTCGACGATGGCAGCGAGCTGGTTGACAAGGCCGGCCACACCATGGAGCTGATCGTGGTGTCTGTGCATCAGGTGACGGACATCATGTCCGACATTACGGCAGCCAGCCGGGCGCAAAGCATGGAAATTGACTCCGTCAATGCGGCCATTGCGCAAATGGACCAGATAACCCAGCAAAACGCCGCGTTGGTCGACAAGGCCGCCGTCTCCGCGCAGCGCATGCTGAACGAAGCCAATTCACTCTCGTCCTCTGTCAGCGCATTCGATCTGGGTGATCGTGGGCAGCGGCTGCCGCCCGCGCATCGGATAGGCGCGTGATGAAATTATTTTTTTCGCAGCATGTAAGGATTAGCCATCCCGGCCCGACTATCGTAGTGAGTCAGGGCCCTGACGGATCACCACACTAAACCAATATCCTGGAGCATAGTATGAACTCATCGATCAAATCGTTTGCAGCATTGGCCGCTACCGTCGCCACCATGGCCATGTCCGCATCGGCAATCGCCGCCACCAGCAGCATCAGCGCCGACGACACCGTGCATTGCGCAGGCATCAACAGTTGCAAGGGCCAGAGCGACTGCGCGACTGCGACAAATGCCTGCAAAGGCCAAAATAGCTGCAAGGGCCACGGCTTCAAAGCCACCAAAGCCGGCGCCTGCTTGGCCGCCAAAGGCAAGATCGTCGACCTGGACAAGTAATCCCGATTGACCGCTAGTGTCATGCGCCGGGCTGGTCCCGGCGCCTATCCCCCTCACGAGCCGAACGCCATGCCCCTCCCTTTGCTACAGCCGTCACCAGGCTACGGCCTGGGCTTGCGCCCCGCCCATTACCACGCCATCGTCGGCACGGCACCGGCGGAAAGCGGCGTGGACTGGTTCGAAATCTTGTCCGAGAACTACTTGGTACCTGGCGGCAAGCCGCTCGCCATGCTGGACCGTATCCGCCAGGATTACCCGCTGGCGATGCACGGCGTGTCGATGTCGATCGGTAGCCCGCAAGGACCATCGGACGACTATTTGCGCGCCCTGAAGCAACTCATCGATCGTGTGCAACCATTGTGGGTCTCGGACCACTTGTGCTGGACCGGCATCCACGGCAACAACTTGCACGACCTGCTGCCCTTGCCCTACACGGACGAGGCCGTGGCCACCGTGGTGGCCAATGTGCGCCGCGTACAGGACTTTCTGGAACGTCCGCTACTGCTGGAAAACGTGTCCAGCTATCTGTCCTACGCAGCGGACAGTCTTCAGGAATGGGATTTCGTTGCGACCGTGGCCGAAGAGTCCGACAGCCTGATCCTTCTGGACGTCAACAACATCTATGTCAGCAGTGTCAATCACGGCTTTGATCCGCAAGTATATTTGCGCGCGCTCCCCGCAAACAGGGTTCAGCAGATTCACCTGGCAGGACATAGCGCGCAGCAGGGCTGCATCATCGACACGCACGACCAGGCCGTCGCCGAGGCCGTGTGGGCGCTCTACGCCGATGCGCTGCGCCGCTTCGGACGCGTTGCCACGATGATAGAGCGCGACGACAACATTCCCCCGCTGCCCGAACTGGTCACCGAGCTGCAGCGTGCCCGCCAGCTGGGCTGCGCGGTGCTTGCCGAGCAGGAGGCTGCATGAGTGCGCTGCAAACGCTACAGCATCAATTTCAAGACTACATACTCAATGCGCCGCCGAACGCAGGGGCGCCGGAAATCGCCGCCGCTATAAACGCAGGGTCTGGTTTATCGGCGACCGAGCGACTGGCGATTTATCACCGAGCCTATCGGGGCCGCTTGCGCGAAGCGCTGTGCGAGGCCTACGACAAGACCTGGTCCTACATCGGCGATGAGATGTTCTCCGAGCTGGCCGACACCTATCTGACGACGCACCCTTCGGTCCATCGCAATTTGCGCTGGTTTGGCGGCGGACTGGCTGACCACGCGGCGCAACTGTATCGGGAATACCCTTTTCTCGCCGAACTGGCACGCCTCGAGTGGGCGCTGGGACTGGCCTTCGACGCTGCGGATGCAACCGCGCTGACACACGCGGACCTGGCGGCAGTGGCGCCGGAACAATGGGGCGAACTGGTCTTGGCCCTGCATCCCTCGCTTCAGATCGTGGCGTTCGAGTGGAACGCCGTCGCGCTATGGCAGGCCATGGCCGCCGGGCTGGACGCCCCTGAGCCGCAGCAGCTTGCCACGCCAACACACTGGCTGGTATGGCGCCAGTCCGGCCAGCCGCATTTCCGTTCACTGACTGCGCTCGAGACCAGGGCCTTGCATGGGCTCGCCGATGGCCTGGCATTTGGCGCCATGTGCGGCGCCGTTTGCCAGCCGCCGGCCGATGCGGATGCCACGATGCTGGCGCTGGCGGGGTTCCTGCAGCATTGGCTGTCCCAGGAAATACTCGTGCGCAGCTGATGATGTCCCCCAGTTTGTTGCCGCTGGCTTCGAAATGCCCCCTGTCGCTGGAATTTTTTGCCATTGATGTTCTGGCCAAATATAGTCGCGAACAACTGGCAGATCTCGTGCATTGCGCGGCGCGGAGCGCTAGTGGCGTCGTTGCCAAACGAGCGAACGGTCGGCCGAAGCAGTTTGCAGAACAATTTCTAACACCAGACTCCAGTCCGGTTTCGTACCAAGTTAGTTAGCAGGTCAAACCCTGTGGCTGCCATTTTTGCATTTCAGTTCCCCTCGCTATAATTTCGCATTGAGGGCGCGGTCTGCACCACTAAGCTGAAAGCCTGCCCACTCGCGCGCTGGCGCGCCCTTGGAGTACGCCCCCAGTTTGGCGGCGCGCAGCGCGGCGCCGCATGAGTCACCATGTGCCAGACGCTGATAAAACGCCGCCATCAAGCTGCTGGTCGGAGCACTGGGGACCTGCCACAGTGCCGTCACTGCGCTATGGGCACCCGCCATTTCCACCGCACTGCGCAGGCTGGCGATGCCTTCGCCTGCGGCGATGTCACCATTGGCGGTGTTGCACGCCGACAGAACCACCAGAGCCGTTCCCTGCAAGCGCAGCCGCGCGACATCCTTTGCCAACATGACGTCTGGCCGGCCGTCGCGTGAGAGGACCAAGCCGGACTGGCGTCCCGGCAGCAGAAGATCCATCGCCCCTTCGGCGTTGCTGCCGGCGCCAGCGCCGCCGTCCAGTGCTGAGCGTAGAACGGCATGTGAGGCGATATGCAGTACGGCTGGCTGGCGGACCTGAGACAGAGTCTGCGCCGTGGCGCGCTTGCCCAGCAATACTTCGCTGGGAATGCCGATCTGGCCGAGTGCCCGTGCGGCTTGGCGGACTTCCGCACGGGTCTCCGGCAGGGCCGCAACCGGACCGAGCGCGATCGCCCCACTTGCCCAGCGCAGGGAGATATCCGGCTTTGCCGGGCCTTGGCCCTGTTGATAGTCGGGATCAGCAATGAGGACGGCGGGTCGGCGCATGGTCGGCGGCAACCGTGTTTCGAGCAATTGCCAGAGCGACGTGAGTACCCGGAATTTGTGCGTGCAGAGCAGCGGCTTTCCGTCCTGATCGGGCAAGGCGTCGAAAGGCAGCAGATGCAGGGCGCCGTCTGCTTCGATCAGCCACTCCTCAGCGTCTTGTACTGATGGCGCCAACCCATCCAGTAATTTCAGGGACAGTGCTGCTGCCGCGCGCGACTGGCTCGCGCCGCGCAGAAAATCGGTACGGCAGGTATGGACCAGGCGCTCGATCACTTCCTGCTGGTCCAGCATGTCCAGTTGAGTTTCCTGGGCGGTGACACAATAGCGCAGATAGTAGCGTTGACCTGGCCTGCCGTTGATTCCGGGGCTGTCAGTGAGCAGCATGAATCCAATCGCTGCCGATCCGGCCAGTTGCGATTGCATCGCTTCAAGACGTGTACGGTCTGCGTCCAATACCCCCAACTGCTCGGGCGGAAGCATCCACATGGCCGAGCTCGATATGAGGTCATGCTGAGCCAGTAGCCGAAGAAATGGCTGTACATCGGTGACCGTTGCCGGGGTGTTTGCCAGCGCGTCTTCCAATGTCTGAAGCAGCTCGGCGGTGATGGGGCTCTGTGTGGCGATGCCCGCCTGCGCTGCTTCCCGATAGCGTCGCCCGGCTAACTTGGTTTGCAGGATAGTCAGCAGCTTGTCTTCGGCTCGCTGGTTGAGCTGCCCATTGGCATGCTCGGCAAGCAAGCGCGATGACAGCAGGACGCGCCGCATGGTGCACGCGGCAAAGACCGAGTGCGGTGCGCCTTTCCGTTGCAGTAGGCGCAGACGGCTGGTATTCGCATCCAGCGCACGACGCCACGCATCACTGGCAGCTTCGTGAGCGCCTGCTTGGCCCAAGGCCTGGCCAAAAGCGTACAAGCGATATTCGTGGGCGACCAGCAATGGCAGATTGCTTGGTGCGGGCGACATGTCCACCACGCGCTGCGTGTATAGCTGGATCAGTGGCGCGGTCATGCCGCCCGCCCGCATGGCCGCTGCCAACAGAATCCAGAGCTCGGTCATTTCCATGGCAGCGTGCATTGCCAGGTCTTCGCCGGTGCGTATGGTCATGCTGGTCCGGATTATGGCGGTCAGTTCCCTGCCATACTCGACCCGCATGATTTCCATGCCCATCTTCTCGTCCTGGGACGACTGCAGTTCGCAAAAGCCCGGCATGCATTCGGTGACAATGCGATCCCTGGCCCGCAAAGCTTGTTCCAGCATGGAGACCGCTGCCACCGCGCGCTCTTGTCGCAGCAGGCTGAGTGCGTAGGGCGGCAATACATACGGCCGGAATGGCCAGTATGCTTCAGGATCTTGTTCAATCAGGGCGTTTGCCTGCGCCAGCAGCGCCTCCGCTTCGCTGTAGCGGCCGGCCTTGAGATGCAAGCGAGCGGGTCTGACCAATTGCGCCAGTCTTGCCTGCATGCCGCCGAGCTCTTCCCGCTCCTTGGCCGATGCCAGTGCCGGGGCTGCTGCTAGAGTGCAAGCCGCTTGTAGCCAGCGGCGACGGCCGCGATGCACGGAGCGGGCTTGGTCTGCCTTCACTGCTGGCCCATCTTGATGGCGCGTGCAATGCGTTCCCATTGCGCCGGCGGAGTCACCTCCGGACGGCGCAAGGCCTGGCATGATGCCGGCACGGGTGCGGACGGGGGCAGGCCGGCGCAGGTCCGCAACTGCGCGAGACGGGCTTCAAGGGCACGTTGATGCGCCACTTGCTTTTCCATCGCCTGGCGGATGGCCTTGGCTGCGCGGCTGGTCTCGGCAGGCGAGGTCACGCATTGTTCCTGCGCCTGCCTGGCCTGACTGAGCATGTGCCGCCACTGCTGCGGCGATGGCTGGTCCGCACGCGGCCAGCGGTTGGCCAGCAAGTCGTCCATGCACGACGCAGTGTCGAAGGGTAGCGTACTGCCCAGCAGGCTTTCGTACTCCAGCAAGCGCATCGCCTGCTGCCGCTGGGCGGGAGGCAGGTCCTCATCCACGGCTGCGGCAGAGGAGGGAAGAATGGTTGCGACCAGGCTGAATGTTGCGAGGAGGCCTGCGTAGAGTTCCGTTATGCGCATGGGGACTGTGATCAAGAAGAATGGCGACAGTAGCAGCACTATTACTTGCTGTAAAGAATTTAGTTGTCGTCTTTGCTTCCGCAGGTGACCCGTTTCATTCTGGATAAACCCGGGTTCGTCGCAATCCGGATGACGGCACGGAGCCTTGCGGTCACGATGAGGCCATCATCAACCACACGAGGTATCCATGAAAAATTCACAGCAATGCCTGCCCCTTTGCTGCTCTGCACTGATTCTGGTCGCCACGGCAACTTTGCTGCCGGGTTGCGGCGGCGGTGCTGGCGGTCCGGAGCAGCAACAGGCCGGGGTGGCCGCGAGCGATGTGGCGGCCTATGCGGCTACCTTGGCTTATTGCGGCAGCCAGGAGCCAGGTGGCAGTGGCGCGTCGGCCGATAGCTTTGAAGTCACCTGGCCGACACATTCCGGTCCCACCGACTACGACGTTAATGCCATTGTGTCGCCGGCAGGGTATATCAATCCGACCGGGCCAGCGCAACGCCTGCAAGTGGATATTCATGATTACCGCGGCGCCAAGGACACGGTCCTCAAGGCGGCCTATATCGAGCCAGCCTGGAAAATGGGTATCGCTTTCCAGCCTGCCCTGGCGCCGAAATCGGTTGCCTGCGTGGCCAGCCTGGGCAAGCTCACGCCGATCCCGAAGGGCGGGTACACGCTTGCCTGGCGCAGTAAATGGGCAAGCGCGGTTCCGGTCGAACGTGTGCCGGGAGCGGTGTTCGATGGTTTCGAATTGGTCAGCAACTTCAGCCCGGCCAATGCCACCGTGTTCTTCGTCATGGCGAAGAGCCGCATTGCAAGTACGGCGGGCGCGTCGATCTGCTATCTCGCACCCACATCGCAGCAATGGGATTGCGCGGCCGCGAGCGTCAACGATCTCGGTACCAACTGGAGTTTCAATCGTCTGAGTAGCCAGGAGGGCGTCTATGTCCTGACCGTGCCGGGAATTGGCTGAAACTTAACGATTGGAAATTCATAATATATCGCTTACCATTGCCCAATAGCAATTACCAAATTCTACATGATCCAAACAGCCATCATTGCCGATGACGAACCCCACATGCGGGAGATGTTGCGCGAACAGCTTAACGCCTTGTGGCCGGAGCTGCGGATTGTGGGCGAGGCTGAAGATGGCCTCGCCGCTACCGCCTTGATCCACGCGCTCAAACCTACCTTTGCTTTCCTCGACATTCGCATGCCGGGTATGACCGGGCTGGAGGTGGCCAGTGGCAAGACGGCCGACACCCGCGTGGTGTTCGTGACCGCCTTTGACGCACACGCCGTCGAAGCCTTCGAAGTGCAGGCCTTGGATTATCTGCTTAAGCCGGTTGAAGCGGGGCGCCTGGCGAAATTGGTCGCCAGACTCCGCACCTTGCAGCCTGCGGCAACGGTCGACCTGGCGCGCCTGGCTGAATCGCTGGCCAGCTTGAGCACGATGACACAGGCCGTGTCCCGGCTGCAGTGGTTGCAGGTGGCGGTGGGGCAGCAGGTGCGCATGCTGCATATCGATGAGGTGTGCTTTTTCGAGTCCGATCTGAAGTACACCCGGGTGGTGGGCGAAAACGTGGACGGCATCATTCGCTTTTCGCTCAAGCAACTCAGTGAGCAGCTTGATTCCGCGCTGTTTGTGCAGACCCATCGGGGCACAGTCGTCAACCGCCGCTTCATCCATGCCGTCCATCGTCACGGCGAGACCATGGAGCTTGAGCTCAAGGGAGTCGGCGAGCGCCTCAAGGTGTCGCAGCCAAATCACCATTTGTTCCGGGCGATGTAAATGTTTTTGCTCTTCCGTTTTCACCGCGTGGCGCTGGCGGTCATGGCAGCCGTTGTCTGCGTGGTCTTTGCAGGCCTGGAATGGTTGACCAATATCGCCTTTGGCAATGGCATTTCGACTTGGGGGATGGCGCTGGGGATAGCTTGCTCCAGTCTGCTGTTTTTGGGGATTGCCGGCTTGCAGCGTGCTCACGCGCCGCTGCGTCAGGCCGCCTGGGCCGCGCTGGCCAAGTCGATGGAGATGGCGTTGGGCGCCACCTTTCTGTTTGTGCTGGTGGCTGCGGCGTCGTTCCTGCCGGTCTCGCTGACCAGCCGCTTCATGCTGGGCGATCGTGCGACCGACACCATCATCTATCTCGCGCTCGGTCTAGGCATATTGTTGGCCGTGAATGCCAGTATTGGTGCGCTAGTGCAGCGCAAGCTTGATCAGGCCGAGGCGCGTGCCGAGATCGCCGAGCGCGATCATCAGTTACTGCAGGCGGAAATGGCCGTGCTGCGCGCCCAGATCGAGCCGCATTTTCTTTGGAATACATTGGCGCATGTGCAGTTCCTGGCCCGGAAGAGTCCCGACGAGGCGGCCGACATGACAGGCAACCTGATTACTTATCTGAGGGCAGCCGTGCCAGGCGCGCGCCGCGACGCCAACACGCTGGGCAGCGAACTGGCGTCGGTGCGCGCCTATCTGGACATCATGCGCATCCGCATGGGGCAGCGGTTGCAGGTTGAGGTCGAAATGGAGTCGAAGCTGGCCGGTCTGCCTTTCCCGCCGCTGATTGTGCAAACCCTGGTGGAGAACGCCATCAAGCATGGCGTTGAGCCTAAGCCTGGTCCGGTTTCTGTGAGGGTGTTAGCCCAGATCGTGCAGGAAGGCGCACAGCGGCAGATGGTGCTCTGTGTAAGCGACACGGGTGTTGGCTTGCGGTCCGATGCCGCCACGGTCGGAACGGGATTGGGTCTGGTTAGTGTGCGTACACGCTTACAAGGATTGTATGCCGGACAGGCAGTGTTCACCTTGGCCGAGCGCGCCGGTGGCGGCGTCGAGGCCCGAGTCGTCATCGCGCTCTAATATGGGTTAGTGACCATAAAGCAGGGATTCATTCCCGGATTCCCCGCTTTGGTCAGATGTTAGCTGTGATGGGGCGCATGCGGCGGCAAGATGTGCACATACTTTTAAGGGGAGCAGTCAATGCAGAATACTGAGTGCAAGATACCTGAAATGCGCAATCGCATCAGTGGGAAAGTGCTGTACATACTATAAATCAACGGGGTGACTATTTTGAAATCTATACTCGCCTTTTCTATTATTTCATCGATTGTCTTGTTCGCTGTAGCGGCCGAGCCATCTTTTTCTGAATTCAAAAATTCTTGGATTTGGGTAACTAATGTCGAAAAACATCGGCTAAGGATGTGACTATAGAGCTAGGTCTTTTTGTGTAGCCAGGCAGCAAATATTCGAAGATCTTTCATCTGTTAACCGTTAATTGGGATGGGGTTGGACAGTCTACGGTTCGGAATGGAATTATCCAAGGATGCGATTCTCATCAAGGAACGTATACTCTTTATCTTCCTGAAGAGTCTGGCACTTGGAATGCAAATGGTCAGAAGATAATTGACAAAATAGCGTCAGTCGCATGTGGGAACAAAAAGCAATAAGTTGCGCCTGTCACCTTTGTCGCATGGCGGCTGCGATGGTAAAAAAGCGACAGCAGGCGATATGCGAAATTAATGAGTTTTTTAATGAGGTATAATCAATGATGGACAGCGAGTATAAAATTCCTGAAATGCGCAATAGCATGAGTGGAAAATCATTATATATATTTTTAATCGTTCCGCTCCTAGTTTTTTTCTATATCTACGTAGAAACCATGAATAGTGCCACACCCATTAAATGGGTAGATTATATTTTTAGCGGTATCTTTTTGAGCTTCATTGGAAATATTCCTGTGCTCATCGTGTTTAATATCGTGAATGAAATTATTGCCGGACCCGGCAGCAATCGTCGCTTGAAACAGCACTGGGCCAAACATTCCTACGTCTGGTATCGTTCCACCTTCCCTGGCCATGCGCACGCCAATGGCAGAGTGAGTTGCCGTCACTGTGGTGGGGATAAACTGCGGGTGACAAATTTGATGAAGCAAACTTATATGCGTGTCCATAATTGTGCGCAATGCGGTGAACCTCTCTACTTCACGCCTGAAAAAATCTGATCGATATTTTTTACAACAAGGTTAAATAATGATTAAAGAAGAAAATAAAATGTCCCTGAAGAAGAACAAATTTTTTTTAAACCTTGGCTTAGCATTGATCTCGGCAGCCTATGCATCGCAGTCTGTTGCCGCAGATTTGTATGCCCAGCTTGAGCGTGATGGCAATACCTTCAAGATCGCAAGCAATTTTTCCATGACTCCTCCTGCACCATCTTCGGAGAAGGGGTTTCTTCTTTCTTCCTGGCCGTTCAAAGCCAGTAACTTGGATCCAGCGTTCGACACGAAAAGGTTTGAATGCGTAATAAATAGCGCAACGAAATCAGACGGTTGTGAAAAATACAGGAACAATGAAAATAGCTTCGTCTACGTAAATACACTGTCAAGCTTTTATGGAAAGACGCCGGATGAACGGCGGAACATAGAAAACAGGGGGGGGAGCGCTGCCGGTGAAAATGCGAAGGCGGTGGCGGGGGGCGTGCTTGCATTACCATTCCTGGTTGTTGCATCGCCCCTTCTTTTACTTGGCCAGGCGACGAAAACTGAGACTAAAAAATGGGTTGAGTTTAATCATGAAGAGTTCATGAAGGCCCAAGAAGCAGGGATAAAAAACTCGGGTTTTTCCAGCAAAGAGGATTTTTTTAAGTTTCAGGTTAACGCATCAAAAGTGTTTGACAATCTTAATAAGACCAATCTTGACCAATTGGCTTGGCTTAACGGGGCAGTAAAAAAGGAACGTGAGGCGTTACGTGACTACGTTAATGTTGGGATCGAGGTGAATTCGTATTCTTTTTCACCGAGCAAATTTGTTATCCCGCAACTGGAAATCAAGCAAGATCTTGTAGCGTTTGAATCTAGTAATGGTGCAGCCATCAAGCAGTACTATGATGATCAATATCGGGATTTCGCGGCAAGTCTGGAGGCTGACAGGATCAAATTGCGGCCTGCATATGAGGCGAAACTCAAGCAAATTGAAGCAGCAGAGAAAGAGCGTCTGGCGCAAGAAATAGTTGCCGAGAAGGAACGTATTAAACAGGAGAAGATTGCAAACGAGCAGAGGCGCCTTGCTCTTGCAAAAGAAGCTGCGCGGCTTGAGTCTTTCCGCAAAACGTTGAAAGTTGGAGAAGACACCTTCTGCGGTCCCGTCATTGAAGTTAAGTACCCAATGATTAAAGTGGCGATCAGTGCACCATTGCCTGGATTCGCGTCGGAGACATGGCTCAAAAGCAACCAGGTCTTCCCTTCAGAGTATGGCTGCCGGAACGTGAACGGGAAACTCTCTCCGCTGCACTATTTCTAGATCGTTTTTTACGTTGGCGGGAACTACGAGGTCACGGACAGTCTCCGCCAGCTCAAACCACGGCGTTCTCAAGAACCAAGTGCAACACCCACTTGCTGTAAGGTGCTGCCATGCCGAGAAACTATTTTCACCTAACTCCACAAGATCGTGCGGTGGTCATGCTCATGCGCGACGACCAGTGCAGCATCCGTTCCATCGCTAAACGCCTTGGCCGCGCCCCCAGTTCAATCAGTCGGGAGATTAGGCGCGCGCCGCCCGGAACCGGCGCTTACGATGCCAATCTTGCTCATTTGCAGCGCGGCGCCCGCCGCGTTGCGCCGCGCCGCGCCACCAAGTTGCATCCCGACAGCGTTTTGTTTATGGTCGTCCGGCATTATTTGACGGAGCTCTGGTCGCCGCAGCAAATTGCGAACATACTGCGCCTCATGTGGCCCGACGAATCCGACAAAACGGTCTCTCACGGGACGATCTACAACGCGATCTACCTGCACCCGCGAGGCGAACTCAAGCGCGAGATGATCGCCTGCCTGCGCCATCACAACCAAGCGCGCAAACCGCGCAGCAGGGGCGTCGACGGGCGCGGCCAAATCAAGGATATGCGAAGCATCCATATACGGCCGCCGGAGATCGAGGACCGCCTGATTCCGCAGCACTGGGAAGGTGACCTCATCAAGGGCGAGGGCAACCTTTCCTCGGTCGGTACGCTCGTTGAGCGCACGACCCGCTTCGTGGTACTGGCCAAGATGGACAACTCGGGCACGCGCTCCGTTGTCGACAGCTTCTCTGCAGTGCTCAATCGCCAGCCGGCGGCGATGCGCAAGTCGATGACATATGACCAAGGCCGCGAAATGCTCGGCCACAAGATCCTGCCTGGCGAACGCCGCCACGCGGTCGTATGACCCCTCGTAACCCAGCTCTTTCAGGTCCTCGTGGATCTGCTTCAAATTGCGTCGCTGCTTGCGCGGCTTGACCGTTTCGGCCTTGAGCCACCCCGACAACTGCAATGAGTATTTGTCCAGCGCGCTGGACGCTCGCCGCTCCGCATAGGAGGGCTCAGTGATTTCCGAGCGCAGATAGCGTCGGACGGTGTTCCTCGAGATGCCCAGTCGCCTGGCGATCTCCCTGAGGAGGACCTGGTCACGCAAGTGCCAGCGTCGAATTATGCCTAGCAATGCCACGTCGATCACTCCGTTCTCCTGCCGATGAGACAGGTGGATTGTGCTTCAAACGTAGGTCAGATTCGTTTGCAAATTACTGGGGAAACTGGGTCAATTTTCGACACAAATCAACATGTAGAGACTTTCACCAGGCAACCAGTTGAGGACGGGGCCTGATAAGGGACGAAGCTGGGCTCGCCAATCCTCCAGATTTCTGTGCGCTGGAGTCATCAGTGCTTGTTCTCGACTATTTTTCGTTGTTCGCGACTTCATTTCAAAAGAACATTCCCCTTGGACCAATTCGGCCCATTCAAAAAATTTTAAAAATATCGCTTGCTATTCTGTAGTGCACGATATAAAGTACACACATCGGCGCTGCAAACACAGCGAAGAGCAGCAAAAATATAGTGCGCTACTTAGTAGCAAGCAACTTAAATTAACCCATAGCAAAGGAAATCATCATGTCGATCAAACAAGTTCTGTACCGCGCAAACGCTAAAGCAACCGGTGGCCGCGAAGGCCGTGCTGTCTCCTCCGACGGCGTGCTGGACGTCAAACTGACCACCCCGAAAGAACTGGGCGGCGCCGGCGCGGTGGGCACCAATCCTGAACAGCTGTTCGCCGCCGGCTACTCGGCTTGCTTCCTGGGCGCCATGAAATTCGTCGGCGGCCGCGACAAGATCGCCGTGCCTGCGGACGTGTCGGTGGAAGGCACCGTCGGTATCGGCGCCATCGAAACCGGCTTCGGCATCGAAGTGGAACTGAAAATCTCGCTGCCGGGCCTGGACCGCGCCACCGCTGAAAAGCTGGTCGCCGCCGCCCACATCGTCTGCCCTTACTCGAACGCCACCCGCGGCAACATCGACGTAACGCTGACCATCGTCTAAGCACGGTTTGCTGCTACCGCCAAGGCGGTAGCGGCGGCCTGGAAGTCCACCAAACAAGTAGTGCACGATCTAATCGATAGTAACTAAACTTAGGAGCAATATCATGAAAGCATCCATCCTGTCCGTCGCCGCCGCCGTCATCGCCCTGACCTCGAGCGCCTATGCCGCCGACCCCGTGAACAGCGGCGAAGGCTACCAGGCCAACATCAGCGCCGTGTCCACCCGCACCCGCGCCGAAGTGAAAGCAGAAACCGTCGCCGCGCTGCGCAACGGCCAGATCCTGAACGGCGAAGCCTATCCAGCCAGCTTCACCACCGCCGCACCGGGCAAAACCCGCCAGGAAGTGCGCGCCGAACTGGCCCAGGCCATCAAAGCCGGTACCCTGCCGCACTATGAATAAAGCCCCTACAATGGTTGCTTCTATCCCTGTAGAGGCAACCATGATTGAGTGGCAATGGCTTGAGTTTGAACACCTTCCACGCGAAGACCTGTATGAAGTGATGCGCCAGCGGCAAGAGGTCTTCGTGCTGGAACAGAAGTGCCTGTATCCCGACCTCGACGGCTACGACCAGGCGGCGCATCACTTGATGGCCTGGCATGCGGTTGACGGCAAACGCCAGCTGGCGGCCTATCTGCGCTGCATAGCGCCCGGCGTGAAATTCCCTGAAATGTCCCTCGGCCGCGTTTTGACGGCAACATCCGCGCGCGGCAGCGGCATTGGCCGCCAGTTGCTGGACGAAGGCATACGCCGCGCCGAAGCGCTGCATCCCGGCCACCGCATCCGCATCGGCGCCCAGCTCTATTTGGAAAAATTCTACAGCAGCTTCGGCTTCGTCCGCGTGAGCGAACCGTATGACGAAGACGGCATCATGCACATCGATATGCTGCGCTAAAACGCCGGGCTTAAAACGCGATGATGAAGCGCGCGCCGGCGCCTACCGGTTTGGCGTAGCGCACCATACCGCCGTTGGCGTGCACCAGGTGGCGCACCATGGCGAGGCCGATGCCGCGCCCCTGTTTCTTGGTCGAGAAAAACGGCGTGAACACTTGCGCGGCCAGCTCCTGCGGCACGCCGGGGCCGTTGTCGGCCACTTCGATGCGCAGCCGTCCGCCGCGGCTCAGGCGCGCGCTCAGCTGCACTTCCGGCTGCAGCGTGGCGGCGGTGGCTTCGGCCGCGTTCTTCAGCAAATTGATCAGGGCCTGTTCCAGCTGGCCTGGGTCCACCATCACGTCCAGCGAGGCCGGTTCGACGGAGAAGACGGCGCGGCCGCCGCGCGCCAGCCATTGCGGCGCCATCAGCATGGACAGGCGCGCGAACAGTTCGCCCAGGTGCACCAGCTCGGGCTGCGCCTGCGGCACGCTGGACAGGCTGCGATAGCTGGCCACGAACTCCACCAGGCTGGCGGCGCGGCGGGCGATGGCGTCCAGCGCGGTGCCCAGGTCGCCGCTGACGTCGGGCGCCAGATCGGCCTGCACTTCGGCCAGCAGGTCGCAGGCGGTGCGCGACAGCGACGCCACCGGCGTGAGCGAATTCATGATCTCGTGGGTGAGCACTTGCACCAGCTGGCGCCAGGCGTTCATCGCTTCCGCTTCCAGTTCGCTTTCCACCGGCATCAGCGCGGCCAGGCGCTGGCCAGCGCCCTGCACTGTCAGCGCTGTAACGGAGGCCAGGGCGCGCTCGGTGCCGCGTTCCGTTTCAAAGCTCACCAGTTCGCGGCGCTCGGCCGTCTGCGCGGCCAGCACGTCGGCCAACTGCAGGGGATCGCTGGCGCGGCCAGGCGCAAGCAGGCGGCGCGCGCTGGCGTTGAGCGGCGTCAGCGCACCGGGGCCGCTCAGGGCGGCGATGGAGAACAGCGCGATCGGGGCGTGTTCGAGGCGCGCTTCCAGCAACTGCGCCGCGTCGAGCAGTGCGCGCCGGTCCGGCGTGAGCGACCACGGCATGCCCGCTGCCACCGCAGGCATTTCTGCCGCAGGCGCGGCTTGCGCTGCCTGGGCTTTGAAGGACAGGCGTCGCTGGAGCAGCCAGGCGGGAACAACGGCGGCGAGCACGCACAGCACTTGCAGGCGCGGCGACCCGGCGGTGCTGGCGGCGGCATAGCTCAGCGCCATGAGCGCGGCCACGCAGGCGTAGGCTACATAGGTGGAAGCTTGGCGTGGCCGTTCAGATGCCATGCTTGCCCAGCTTGCGGTATAGCGCAGCGCGGCTCACGCCCAGCATGCGGGCGGTATGGCTGATGTTGCCCTTGGCTGCGGCCAGCGCGGCAGAGATGGCGTCCCGTTCGAGCGCGTTCAGGGTCAGGTCGTCGCTCGCTGAGGATGGCGCGAGGACAGGCATGAGCGCCGATGCTGGTGCCGGCATCGCAGCGCCGCCCGCCGCAGTACTCTCGGCGGGTGCTGCGAGGCCGAAGTCTGCGGCCAGGTATTCGCTGTCGCTGCCGAGGATGACGGCGCGCTCGCAGGCGTGGCGCAGCGCGCGCACATTGCCCGGCCACGGATAGGCCTCCAGCCAGGCCAGCGCGGCGGACGACAAGGGGCGCGCGGGGCGCTGGTACTGGCGCTCGTAGGCGTCCAGATAGTGCCGCAGCAGGCCGGGTATGTCTTCTCGCCGTTCGCGCAGCGGCGGCACGCGGATCACGATGGTGTTGAGCCGGAACAGCAGGTCGGGACGGAATTCGGCTGGATCGAACAGCCGCACTTCGTCCAGGTTGGTGGCGCTGATGATGCGCACGTCGATCGCTTCCGGCTTGTCGGCGCCGATCGGCGTCACTTCGCGCCGTTCCAGCACCGTCAGCAGCTTGGCTTGCGCGGCCAGCGGCATGTTGCCGATTTCGTCGAGGAACAGCGAACCGCCGCGCGCGGCCTGGAAGCGTCCGGCGCGGTCGGCCTTGGCGTCGGTGAACGAGCCTTTGCGGTGGCCGAACAATTCGCTTTCAAAGGTGGACTCGGGCAAGGCGCCCATGTCCACCGCCAGGAAGGTGCCGCCGGCGCGCTGCGAGGACAAATGGATGGCGCGCGCCACAAGTTCTTTGCCAACACCGTTTTCGCCCAGCACCATCACGTTGGCGCCGGTGGGGCCAACGCTGGCGATCATGGCTTTCACGCTGCGCATGGCGGGCGAGTCGCCCATCAGGGCGGCGGTGGCGTCGTCGGACGACTGCGACGGCGCGCGGGCGGGCACTTCGGCGGCGCGGCGCGCCAGTGCGGCGTCCACAGCGGCCACCAGGCGCGCGTTGTCCCACGGCTTGGTGATGAAGTCGCACGCGCCGCGCTTGAGCGCCTCCACCGCGAGCGGCACGTCGGCATAGGCCGTCAGCGCGATCACGGCACAGCGTTCGGCGCGCAGCGTGTCCAGCAGCGCAAGGCCTTCCGCGCCGTCGATACGGCCGGGAGTGAAATTAAAATCGAGCAGCACCACGTCCGGCACGCCGCGCGCGAGATAGGCGGGCAGCCCGGCGGGATCGTTCAGGGTGGCGACGGTGCCGTAGCGGCGGCGCAGCAAAAGCTGGGCGGCGCAGGCCACGTCGGTGTCGTCGTCGAGGATCAGGATGTGTGCTGTGGTGTGGGCCATGTGGCGCATTCTAGCAGCACGGATAGCCTTGCGGAGCATGGGTTTCCGCCGTTTTTTCGCAGTGGCCGCGCACTGTCCGGATCCGAACACTTGGCCCTGTCCGCATGCGGACAACCACCCTCGCCAGCAGCCCAAAAGCGCCCAAAAAAGCGCTGCCGGATGCCTGGCACGGCGCTTGCAATGTGACGGCTATCGCTCACTGCAAGCAAACAACAACATGAACACTCCCCATCCCAAACTGGTCACCGGCGCCGCCATGGACACCATCGTGCCCAAGCGGCGCGGCAAGACCATCGCGCTCGCCGTCGCCGGCACTGCAGCAGTGGCGGCCTTCGCTTTCGCGCTGTGGCACTGGATGCCGCGCGGCCTGCAAGTGGCGGCAGGCGAACTGCGCATCGCCGCCGTGGAGCGCGGCGTGTTCCGCGACGATGTCGTGGTGCGCGCCACCGCCCAGCCGCTGCAGTCGGTGATGCTGGACTCTGTGGAGTCGGGCCGCATCGAAGAAGTGTACGCACGCGACGGCGACCTGGTGAAACAGGGCCAGCTGCTGTTCCGCATCTCCAACCCGCAGCGCAACCTGGAGCTGCTGGCGCGCCAGGGTGAACGTGCGCAGCAGATATCCAACCTGTCCAATCTGCGCGTGGCGCAGGAGGCCAGCCGCAGCGAACACCAGCGCCGCCTGGACGACCTCAGTTTCGCCATGGACCAGGCGCAGAAGCGCTATGCGCGCGACGAGAAGCTGGCCGCGCAAGGCTTCCTGTCCTCGGTGGCGCTGGAAGAATCGGCCGACCGCGTGGCGCAGCAATGGCGCGTGCTGGCGCAGGCGCAGGCCAGCAACGATACCGACCAGCGCGTGCGCGCCACCGCGCTGGAGCAGCTGGACAAGGCACTGGACGGCTTGCAGTCCGGCCTGAAGCTGGTCAGCGCCACGGTGGATGCGCTGGCCGTGCGCGCGCCCAGCGACGGCAGGCTGACCGACTTCCGCCTGCAGGTGGGCGAGTCCATCACCACCGGCAAGCATGTCGGCCGCATCGACGATCCGGCGCGCTTCAAGCTGTCCGCCGAAGTGGACGAGTACTACCTCAAGCGCGTGGCTGTGGGCCGCCACGGCAGCGTGCAGATGGACGGCCGCAGCTACGCGGTGGACGTGTCCACCATCTACCCGCAGATCAAGGAAGGCCGCTTCACCGTGGAGCTGGTCTTCAGCGCGGGCCAGCCGGATGCGCTCAGCCCCGGCCAGAGCGTGGACGCCACCATCACGCTGGGCGAACCCGCGCCCGCGCTGCTTCTGCCGAACGGCGCCTTCCTGAACGACAGCGGCGGCACCTGGGTGTACGCCGTGGCGCCGGACGGCGGCGTGGCCGAACGGCGCGCCATCCGCAGCGGCCGGCGCAACAACGCGCAGCTGGAGGTGCTGTCCGGCCTGGCCGTGGGCGAGCGCGTGATCGTCTCCGGCTATACGGCCTACGGCAACGCCCCCAGGCTGCAAATTTCCAAGTAAGCTCACCACCAACGACAAAAGGAGTCACTATGCTCAAGCTACACGGCGTCAGCAAAACCCACCTGGCAGGCGAAGTACAGACCACCGCCCTGGACCGTATCGACCTGCAGATCGACGCCGGCGAGTACGTGGCCATCACCGGCCCCTCGGGCTGCGGCAAGTCCACTTTGCTCAGCCTCCTGGGCTTGCTGGATGTGCCCAGCAGCGGCGAGTACTGGTTCGAAGGCCAGAACGTGGCGGGATGGAGCGAAGGGAAGCTGAACGAACTGCGGCGCGGCCGCATCGGCTTCATCTTCCAGAGCTTCAACCTGATCGAGGAACTGAGCGTGTTCGAGAACGTGGAACTGGCGCTGGAATACACCGGCATGGCCAAGGCCGAACGCAAGGCCAAGGTGACGGCCATGCTGAACAAGCTGGGCGTGCTGCACCGCGCCGGACACCGTCCGTCCCAGCTGTCCGGGGGCCAGCAGCAGCGCGTGGCGATCGCGCGCGCGCTGGTGTCCGGCCCTGCCCTGCTGCTGGCCGATGAACCGACCGGCAACCTGGACACGGCGCACGGCGACGAGGTGATGCGCCTGCTGCGCACCATCAATGCCGAGGGCACCACGGTGGTGATGGTGACGCACTCGCCGTCGCACGCCGCGCAGGCTTCGCGCACGCTGAACCTGCTCGATGGACGCATCATGGTTGACGCACTGCGCGCAGCATGAAAACGTCCGACTTCCGCATCGGCTGGCGCCTGCTGCTGCAGGAGCGCGCCTATTCCGCCGTCACCATCCTCGGCCTGGCGCTGGGCTTCACCGCCTGCTTCCTGCTGATGGCCTATGTGCGTTTCAGCTTCAGCTACGACAGCCATGTGCCGCAGGCGGACCGGGTGTACGTGGCCAAGAACCGCATCAACATCCTGGAGCACGGTGGCTGGTTCGACAACACGCCGATCAATCTGCTGGCCGTGGCGGAAGCCAGTCCGCTGGTGGAGGCGGCTGCCGTGGCCTTGCCCGGCTCGTCCACGCTGAGCCAGAACGGCACGCTCAGCACCATCGAGATCCTGCTGGCCAGTCCCGCCCTGCCCAAGGTGCTTGGCCTGCGTGCGCTGGAAGGCGACCTGGCCGCTGCGCTGGAGCGTCCCGAAGGCATCGCCCTCACCGAGAGCAAAGCGCGCCAGCTGCTGGGCGCAGCGCGCGGCGTGCTGGGCAAGACCATCACCATGGAGGGCAAGCAGTACCAGGTGCTGGCCATTCTGCCCGACCCGCCGGCCGCCTCCACGCTGCACTATGCGCTCCTGGCCGGCACCAGCAGCCAGCTGGTGCCCAAGAATATGCGCAAAAGCCTGGACAAGAACGATAGCTCCAACTGGGGCGGCATCATCTCGCGCCTGTATGTGCGCCTGGCGCCCGGCGCGACGCCGCAGGCGCTGCAGCGCCTGCTGCAGGAAGCGCACGACCACTCGCCCCTGATCGCCACCCTGCCGCCGGACGTGCTGCAGCGCCTGAACGGCCGCAAGGTGTCGGACATCGCCCTGACCGCTCTGCGCGACTGGTATTTCGACCCCGAACTGGCCAGCAACAGCAGCAGCGCCAAGCACGGCGACGCTAGGCTGGTGCTGGGCGTGGCCGCCATCGGCGCGCTGATCCTGCTGCTGGCCGCCATCAACTACGTCAACCTGGCCACCGTGCGCGTGATGCGCCGGCGCGCCGAAATCGCCATGCGCAAGGTGCTGGGCGCCAGCCACGCCAGGGTGGCGGCCATGCTGATGGCCGAGTCACTGCTGGCCAGCATGCTGGCGGCCGGCTGCGGCCTGCTGCTGGCCTGGCTGCTGCTGCCCGGCTGGGCGCAGCTGCTGAACCGGCCTCTGGCCACCGTCATGGGACCGGGCGCGGTGCTGGCGGCGCTGGCCGTGGGCCTGTTCACCGGCGTGCTGGCCGGCCTGCATCCGGCCTGGCTGGCGCTGCGCGTGCGGCCCGTGCAGGCGCTGGCGGCGCGCGGCGGGCAGGAAACCTACGGCACCACCTGGCTAAGGCGCGGCGTGACCGTGTTCCAGATGACTTGCGCCATGGCCCTGGTGGCCAGCACGCTGGCCGTGGCCTGGCAAACGCGCTACGCCAGCAGTGCCAATCCCGGCTTCGACGCGCAACCCTTGCTGGTGCTGGAACTGCCCTCGCTGATGTGGCAGGGCCAGGCGCCGCGCCAGATGCGCGACGCCTTGCTCCGGGTGCCGGGCGTGGAAGGCGTGGCCGCGTCGCCGTCGCCGGCGGGACGCTACTACCTGGGCCTGAACAATCCGGTGCGTACCAGTACCGGCGTCTCCGCCACGCTGCAGCAGCGCTCCGTGTCGCCCAGCTTCTTCCAGGTGTACGGCGTGGCGCCGCTGGCCGGGCGCAGCTTCGATCCGCAGCGCGAGCAGGAGAACAACGACGACGTTGTGGTGCTCAACGCCGCCGCCGCCAAGGTGCTGGGTTTCGCGTCGCCGCAGGCGGCGGTGGGCCAGAGCGTGGCGCTGGAGAGCCGAGGCAGCGAAGTGCGGCCGGTGGTCATCGGCGTGGTGCCGGACCTGCGCTACCAGTCGCTGCGCGAAACGCCGGCGCCCGTCCTGTACCGCAACAACCTGCACGCGTCCGTGCTGACGGTGCGCTACCACGGCGACATGGCGGATCTGGAACGCGCCGTCGACGCCCTGTGGCGGCAGTACTTCCCGGACACCATCCCCGAGATGCGGCGCGCCGCCAGCTACTTCGCCGAGAACTACGACGACGACGCGCGCCTGGCGGCGATGCTGGCGGCGGGCAGCGCCATGGCCTTGCTGCTGTCGGCCTTCGGCATCTACGTGCTGGCCGCGTACAACGTGCAGCGGCGCGCGCGCGAGATCGTGCTGCGCAAGCTGTACGGCGCGCGGCGCGGCGCCGTGGCGCGCCTGCTGGGCAAGGAGTTCGCCTGGATGCTGGGCTGCGCCGCGCTGCTTGGCCTGCCGCCAGCCGCGCTGGCGATACAGCGCTACCTGTCCGAGTTCGCCGAGCGCGCGCCGGTCGGCCACTGGACGCTGCTGGCGGCGCTGGGCGCCGTGCTGGCCGTCGCGCTGGGCGCCACCATCCGCCATACCCTGGCCGCGCTGCGCATGTCGCCGGCGCTGGCATTGCGCAGTTAAGGAGCCCACATGCAAATACAAGACTTCCGTATCGGCTGGCGCCTGCTGCTGCAGGAGCGCGCTTATTCCGCCGTGTCCATCCTGGGCCTGGCGGTCGGCTTCGCGGCCTGCTTCCTGCTGCTCGGCTTCGTGCACTACTGCCTGAGCTACAACAGCCACGTGCCGGACGCGGCGCGCGTGTACTCGGTGAAGCAGCGCATCAACGTGTTTCCGCGCCCGGACTGGGGCGAGTACGCCTACCTGCCCCTGCAGGCCGCAGCCGACGCCAGCGGCATGGTGGAAGCGTCCAGCATCGCCAAGCAGCTGGACCTGCCGCTGTGGAACGGCGCCCAGCGCCACCCGGCGGAGCTGCGCGTGGTCGATCCGGCGTTCGAAGCCATGTTCGGCTTGCGCGCGCTGGAAGGCGACGTGCAGGCCGCGTTGACGCGGCCGGACGGCATCGCCCTGACGGCCACCACCGCGCGCAAGATCTTCGGCGCGGCGTCCGCGCTCAACCAGTATCTGCGCGTGCGCAAAGAGACGCTGCAGGTGCAGGCGGTGCTTGCCGATCCGCCGGCCAACGCCACGCTGCGCTACGACGGCCTGCTCGGCAGCGCCAGCGCGGCGTGGCCTGAACCGGAACGCGGCGACCACCGCAGCAACTTCCAGCGGCGCGGCGGCGTCTACCTGAAGCTCAAGCCGGACACGGATGCGGCACAGGTGGCGCGCCTGCTGCAAAGCGCCGTCAACGCCGATCCGCGCGACGCGGTGATACGCAACGGCCCCATGGGCAAGAAGCTCAACGGCCGCAACGTGACCGACGTGGCCATGGCGGCGATGCCCGACGTCTACTTCGATGAAGACCTGGCCTCCGGCCGTAACAGCGGCGACTACGGCCAGCGCGGCAGCGTGTTCGCGCTGGCCGGCATTGCGCTGCTGATCCTGCTGCTGGCGGCCAGCAACTACGTCAACCTGGCCACGGTGCGCACCCTGCGCCGCCAGCGAGAGATCGGCATGCGCAAGCTGCTGGGCGCCAGCCATGCGCGGCTGGTGGCGCAGTTCCTCACCGAGTCCTCGGTGGTGGCGCTGCTGGCCACGGTGCTGGGCCTGGGCCTGGCCTGGCTGTGCCTGCCCATGTTCAGCGGCCTGGTGGCGCGCCAGCTGGACGGCCTGTTCTCGCCGGCCAGCTGCATGCTGGCCCTGCTGGGCGGGCTGCTGACCGGCCTGTGCGCGGGCGTCTACCCGGCCGTGCTGGCCCTGCGGGTGCGCCCTGCAGCGGCGCTGGCCGGACGCGGCGACCATGAAACGGCGGGCGGCCTGTGGCTGCGGCGCGTGCTGACGGTGCTGCAGTTCGCCACCGCCATGGCGCTCAGCGGCGCCACGCTGGCCATCGCCTGGCAGGCCGACTACGCCGCCAAGGCCGACCGCGGCTTCGACCCCGCCGGCATGCTGGTGCTGGACCTGCCGCAGGAAACCGGCAAACCCGCTGCGGACGGCTTTGTGCAGGCGCTGGCGCGCATGCCGAATGTGCGCGGCGTGGCCGCCATGTCCGAAGCGGCGGGCCGCGACGGCATGAAAATGGTAGCGACGCTGCCGGGCCGCACCGGGGAAATGGTCAGCATGGAATACCGCACGGTCAGCCCCGAGTTCTTCCAGGTCTACGGCCTGAAGGCGCTGCACGGCCGCCTGTTCGACCCGGCCCGCGACCAGGCCAATTCCCAGTCGCGCGTGATCAACGCGGCGGCGGCGCTTGCGCTGGGCTTTGCCACGCCCGAAGCGGCCGTCGGCCAGTTCCTCACCAATGGCGACCGCACGGTGCAGATCGTCGGCATTGCGCCCGAAGTGCGCTACCAGAGCCTGAAGCAGACGGCCCAGCCGCTGGCCTACCGCATCGCACCGGCCCAAGTGCTGGCGGTGCGCACCAGTGAGGACGCGGCCACGGCGCACGCCAGCATCGCGCCGCTGTTCAAGCAGTATTTCCCGGACAGCGTGCTGGAACTGCAATCGGCCGCCAGCCTGTTCGGCCTGGCTTATGCGGACGACGTGCGGCTGGCCCGCATGCTGGCCTCGTCCAGCCTGATCGCGGTGGTGCTGGCGGCGTGCGGCATCTACGTGCTGTCGGCCTACAGCGTGCAGCGCAGCCGCAAGGAAATCGTGCTGCGCAAGCTGCACGGCGCGGGGCGCGCCGCCATCGCCCGCCTGGTCGGACGCGAGTTCGCGGTGCTGATCGCGGCCGGCGCCGTACTCGGCCTGCCGCTGGCGGCGCTGGCCATCCGGCGCTACCTGGCCGGCTACGTGGAACACGCCCCCATGGGCGCCTGGCCGCTGCTGGCGGCGCTGCTGCTCGCCGCCCTGGTGGCGCTGCTGGCCACCGCACGCCACACCCTGGCCGCGCTGCGCATCTCCCCCGCCCTCGCCTTGCGCGGATAAAAAAAGGGCGGCCAGGTGGCCGCCCCTTCATTTGGCGCGAAGGATTACTTCACGCTCAGCAGTTCGATGTCGAAGATCAGCGTGGAACCGGCCGGGATCAGGGTCTGGGCGGTGAAGCCGTAGCCCAGTTCAGGCGGGATGATCAGGGTGCGCTTGCCGCCCACTTTCATGCCGACCACGCCGCGCTTCCAGCCTTCGATCACGGAACCGGTGATCATGAAGTCGAACGGCACGTTCTTGTCGACCGAGCTGTCGAACTTGACGCCGTGCTGGTCGGCTGCCGTTGGATCGTAGATCCAGCCAGTGTAGTGCACGGTCAGGGTCTTGGTGGCGCTGACTTCGGCGCCGGTGCCTACCACTTTGTCGATAATCGTGACCTGGGCAGACGGCGACGGCTTGCTGATGCTCAGCACGGAGATTTCCATGACCAGCGGGGTATTGGCTGCCACCTTGGCGGTGTAGGCCGGGTTGGTGTAGCTGTACACGCCGTAGGCCAGGTTGGCCGGCAGCACCAGCTGCACGGTGCCGCCCTTGCGCATGCCCAGCACGCCCTGCTCGGCGCCCGGCAGCCAGCGGCCGGTGCCGATGGCGTACACGGCCGACGGCGAACCGTCCACCTGGGCGCCGCGCGAATTGGGCTTGGTGCTGTCGTACAGGAAGGTCGAATAGCTCACTTGCACCAAGTCGTTGGCCACCACCTCGTCGCCGCTGCCGGCGGCCAGTACGGTTTTCAGATAGGCGGGCTGCGGCGCCACGTCTTCAGTCTTGGTGGTGCTGGCTGGCGCGCCGCAGGCGGTCAGCGCCGCCACACAGGCGAGCGACGCGATCAATTGGAACATCGATTTCATGATTACCTTTGTATTGTTGAACATGTAACTGGCACTGCGCTGGCGCCGCCATCCGGGCACCGTCGGAGCAGAAGTGTAGCAGACTGCCACAACGCCCTTTCGGGCAGAACATTCAGTTACAAATTGGCTGTCTCAAATTTCCACCTGCGTGCCCAGTTCGATCACCCGGTTGGGCGGAATCTGGTAATAATCGGCCGCCGCGCGCGCATTGCGCGACATGGTGACGAACAGGCTCTCGCGCCAGGACGCCATGCCGGCGCCCGGGGTGGAGATCACGGTCTGGCGGGCGATGAAGAAGGAAGTTTCCATCATCTCGAACTCCAGCCCATGCTTGCCGCACAGCGCCAGCACGTTGGGGATGTCCGGTTCGTCCTTGAAGCCGTAGTGCACATTGACCTGGTAGCACTGGTGGCCCAGGTCGACGATCTTGACCTGCTCCTCCGGCGCCACCCACGGCTCCTCCACGATATGCACGGTAATGAACACCACGCGCTCGTGCAGCACCTTGTTGTGCGACAGGTTGTGCAGCAGCGCATGCGGCACGCCGTCGCTCTCGCCGCGCAGGAAGATGGCGGTGCCGTACACGCGCGCCGGCGGCGCCATAAACAGCGAGGACAGGAAGGCTTCCAGCGGAATGGCGTGCTTTTCCAGGTTCTTGAAGACCAGGTCGCGGCCGTCGCGCCAGGTCAGCATCACGGTAAACAGCACGCTGCCCAGCAGCAGCGGGAACCAGCCGCCGTGCAGCAGCTTCAGCGACGAGGCCGAGAACAGCATGATGTCGATCACCAGGAAGAAGCCGGTGGCGCCCCAGCACAGCAGCAGCGGCAGCTTCCAGCGGTAGCGGATCACGAAGAAGGTCAGCACGGTGGTCGACAGCATGGTGGCGGTGACGGCGATGCCGTAGGCGGCGGCCAGGTTTTCCGAGGAGCCGAAGCCGACCACCGCCAGCAGCACCACCGCCAGCTGCAGCCAGTTCACGGCCGGGATGTAGATCTGGCCGATTTCGCTTTCCGAGGTGTGGCGCACGCGCATGCGGGGCAGCAGGCCAAGCGCAATGGCCTGCTTGGTCATCGAGAAGGTGCCGGAAATGGTGGCCTGGGACGCGATCACGGTGGCCATGGTCGACAGGATCACCAGCGGGTAGACACTCCAGGCGCCCAGCTGCTGGTAGAAGGGATTGGAGATGGCGTCCGGGTGCGCCAGCAGCAGGCCGCCCTGCCCCAGATAGTTCAGCGCCAGCGCCGGGAAGCAGATCGCAAACCAGGCCACCCGGATCGGCTCCTTGCCGAAGTGGCCCATGTCGGCATACAGCGCCTCGGCGCCGGTGAAGGCCAGCACCACGGCGCCGAGCGCCACGAAGGCGATGAACTGGTTTTCATACATGAACACCAGTGCGTGCCACGGGTTGAGCGCGGCCAGGATGGCCGGCGCCTGCATGATGTTGACCACGCCCATGGCGGCCAGCGCGCCGAACCAGATCAGCATGATGGGGCCGAACCAGCGGCCGATGCCGGCGGTGCCGTGCGACTGCACCGCGTACAGCGCCACCAGCACGATGATGGTCAGCGGCACCACGTAGGGCTTGAAGGCGGGCGTAGCCACTTCCAGGCCCTCGATGGCCGACAGCACGGAAATGGCGGGGGTGATCACGCTGTCTCCGTAGAACAAGGTGGCGCCGAACACGCCCACCAGCATCAACGGCACATGCCAGCGCGACGCGCGGCTGACCGAACTGAGCGCTAGCGCCATCAGCGCCATGATGCCGCCCTCGCCGCGGTTGTCGGCGCGCAGCACCAGGGTGACGTACTTGAGCGAGACGATGACGGTGAGTCCCCAGAAGATGAGGGAGACGATGCCGGTCAGGTTCGCCGGCGTCAGCGGCAGCCCGTGGGCCGGGTCGAAAATGGTTTTGAGGGTATACAGGGGGCTGGTGCCGATATCGCCATAGACGATGCCGACGGCAGCTAGCGTCAGTGCGACGAGGCTGCTTTTCTTATGTTCCGACGTCAAGATTGCACCTGAGTTTGTTCTGGTGCGTTGCACAATAGGCCAACTATCGGCAATTTGCAAGTGCATTCTGGCATGGCCGCGCTCCGCTGTTTTCGGCCCCCATTCTACCGCCGCCAGCGGCCCGGGCCGTTTTCCCGGATAATGGCAGACCCGCCGCACCTTATTCAAACAACACCATGAACACAGGCATCCTGTACGCCGCCCTCGCGTTTTTCTGCTGGGGCCTGTTCCCCCTTTATTTCCACGCCATCGGCGAGGTGCCGCCGATTGAAATCCTGGCCCACCGCATGCTGTGGTCGCTGCTCTTCCTGGCCCTGGTGCTGACCGCGCGCGGCCAGTGGCGCTGGCTGCCGGACGTGCTGCGCAAGCCGCGCGTGATGGCCAGTTTTGTTGCCAGCGCTATATTGCTGACCGCAAACTGGTTCGTCTACATCTGGGCCGTGAACAATGGCCACGTGATCGACGCCAGCCTGGGCTATTTCATCAATCCCCTGGTCAATGTGCTGCTGGGCCTGCTGGTGCTGAAGGAAAAGATGCGGCGCGGGCAGTGGATCGCCATTGCCATCGCCGCCTGCGGCGTGGCCTGGCTGACCTGGCAGGCCGGACAGCCGCCGTATATCGCGCTGATCCTGGGCATCACCTTCGGCGGCTACGGCCTGCTGCGCAAGACGGCCGCGCTGGCGGCGCTGGAGGGGCTGTCCTTCGAGACCATCATCCTGTTCCCGCTGGCGCTGGCCTATGTGATCTGGCTGAGCGTGCACGGCCAGAACACCTTTATCAACTCGCCGCACGACAGCACGCGCTGGCTGCTGGCCGCCGCCGGCCCCATCACCGCGATTCCGCTGCTGATGTTCGCCGCCGGCGCGCGCCGCATCCCCATGGCCGTGCTGGGCATGCTGCAATACCTGTCGCCCACCATGCAGATGCTGCTGGGGGTGTGGATCTTCCACGAGGCCTTCTCGCCGGAACGCCTGGCCGGCTTCGTGGTGATCTGGAGCGCGCTGGCGCTGTACGTGGCGGAGGGGCTGTGGGCAACGCGCCGCGCGGCCGCCGCCATATAATAAGCACCCCGACAGACTAGCCAGGCAGCCCATGACCAGCACACCACCGTTTGATCCGCCCTACAAAGCCAGCACCGTACTGGAAGACGGCAGCGTGAAATGGATGGAGGTCCGCGCGGACGGCTCCATGGTGGAGACCAGCGCGCCGGCCGCCGCCATGCCGGAGGCGGGCTCGGCCCCGGCGCCCCGGTCCGGCCAGCCCGCTCCATCCAGCCAGTCCGGACGCGCGGTGACGGTGCTGAACGTGCCTTTCGCGGAAAAGGAAGAGGCCAAGCAGCTGGGCGCGCGCTGGGACCCCAAGCGCCGCAAATGGTATGTGCCGGCCGGCGTTGACGCGGCCCCGTTCGCCCGCTGGACCGCCTGAAAAGTCCGCCAAATCACCGCTGAACGCCGCCCAAACCCGCTGAAACTAGCTGGAACGCGGCGTTTGGCGTATCCTTGTTGACCTTCGTAACATATCGAGAATTTCCTAATGGCAAACTACGTCTACACCATGAACCGCGTGGGCAAAATCGTCCCGCCCAAGCGCCAGATCCTCAAAGATATTTCGCTGTCCTTCTTCCCGGGCGCAAAGATCGGCGTGCTGGGCCTGAACGGCTCCGGTAAGTCGACCTTGCTGAAAATTATGGCCGGCATCGACACCGACATCCAGGGCGAAGCGCGCCCGATGCCGGGTCTGAACATCGGCTACCTGCCGCAGGAACCGCAGCTGGATCCGAACAAGACCGTGCGCCAGGAAGTGGAATCCGGCCTGGGCGAAGCGTTCGAGGCGCAAGCCAAGCTGGACGCCGTGTACGCCGCCTACGCCGAAGAAGACGCGGACTTCGACGCGCTGGCCGCCGAACAGGCGCGCCTGGAAGCGATCATCTCCTCCTCCGACGGCGGCAACCTGAACCTGCAGCTGGAAATGGCCGCCGACGCGCTGCGTCTGCCGCCCTGGGACCAGCAGATCAGCGTGCTGTCCGGTGGTGAAAAGCGCCGCGTGGCGCTGTGCAAGCTGCTGCTGTCCAAGCCGGACATGCTGCTGCTCGACGAACCAACCAACCACCTGGACGCGGAATCGGTGGAATGGCTGGAACAGTTCCTGGTGCGCTTCCCGGGCACCGTGGTCGGCATCACCCACGATCGCTACTTCCTGGACAACGCGGCAGAGTGGATACTGGAACTGGACCGCGGCAGCGGCATTCCATGGAAAGGCAACTACAGCTCCTGGCTGGACCAGAAACAGGCCCGCCTGAAGCAGGAAGAAGCCACCGAATCGGCACGCCAGAAGGCGCTGCAGAAGGAATTGGAATGGTCGCGCCAGAATCCGAAAGCGCGCCAGGCCAAATCCAAGGCCCGCATGGCCCGCTTCAACGAGCTGAGCGAGCACGAATACCAGAAGCGCAACGAGACCCAGGAGATCTTCATCCCTGTGGCCGAGCGCTTGGGCAATGAAGTGATCGAGTTCAAGAACGTGTCGAAATCCTTCGGCGACCGCATGCTGATCGACAACCTGAGCTTCACGATTCCCGCCGGCGCCATCGTCGGCATTATCGGCCCCAACGGCGCAGGTAAGTCGACGCTGTTCAAGATGATCACCGGCAAGGAAACGCCGGACAGCGGCGAAGTCATCATCGGCAAGACCGCCAAGGTCTCCATCGTCGACCAGCACCGCGACGCACTGTCCGACAGCAAGACCGTGTTCGAGGACGTGACCGGCGGCGCCGACATGCTGAGCGTGGGCCGCTTCGAAATGCCGTCGCGCGCCTACCTGGGCCGCTTCAACTTCAAGGGCGGCGACCAGCAAAAGATCGTCGGCAACCTGTCCGGCGGCGAGCGCGGCCGTCTGCACCTGGCGAAAACCCTGCTGATGGGCGGCAACGTCCTGCTGCTGGATGAACCGTCGAACGATCTGGACGTGGAAACCCTGCGCGCGCTGGAAGATGCGCTGCTGGAATTCGCCGGCTCCGTGATGGTGATCTCCCACGATCGCTGGTTCCTGGACCGTATCGCGACCCACATCCTGGCCTTCGAAGGCAACTCGCAAGTGACCTTCTTCGACGGCAACTATCAGGAATACGAAGCCGACAAGAAGAAACGCCTGGGTGAAGAAGGCGCCAAGCCCAAGCGTATCCGCTACAAGCCACTGACGACTTAATCAGGTGTAACATCAAAGGGCACGGTTTTTACCGTGCCTTTTTTTATTTGGGGAGAAAAAAATGCACAAGACCCTCATTGCAGCAGCAGCCCTGATCGCCGGCGGCGCCGGCGCCGCGCCCCTGAACGCGGAGGCCATCAGCCAGCTCGGCTGGCTGTCCGGCTGCTGGGCCACCGTGGGCGCGGAAGCGGGCTCGGTCGAGCAATGGACGGCGCCGGCCGGCGGCACGCTGCTCGGCATGAGCCGCACGGTGAAGAACGGCAAGACCTCGGCATGGGAATTCCTGCAGATACGCGAAGTCGACGGCCAGCTGGCCTACGTGGCCAAGCCGCACAGCCAGCCGGAGGCGTCGTTCAAGCTGGTGAGCCTGGAAGGCACGAGCGCGGTGTTCGAGAACCCGCAGCACGACTTCCCCCAGCGCATCATCTACAAGCGCGAAGGCGACAAGCTGCAAGCCCGCATCGAGGGCACCATGGGCGGCAAAGCGAGAGGAAAAGACTTCCCCTTGCAGCGTGTCGGCTGCGAGGGGAAGTAAGGGGGATCGAGGAGGTAAATCGAGGAGATAAAGCGGATTAAGCGAGCGGCGGCTTAGAAGTTGTAGCGCGCGCCCAGGGTGACGGCGCCTTTCTTGCGGCCTTGCTCGATGTCGTTCTTGCCGTAGTGTTCATACTCCAGCGACAGCGACACTTTCTGGTTGATCGCGTACTCGGCGCCGACGGAGGCGTACAGATTGGTGCGGTTGCTGTCGCCCAGCGCATACGGGGCGGCGAGGCCGGTGCCGTGCACTTCATTCTTGTTGTAGGCCACGCCCAGCTTGCCGAAGGCGGACAGCTGGTCGTTGATCGGGTAGCTGCCCTTGCCTGCCACGTAGAAGGAGTGCGACTTGCTGTCGATGGCGCCGTTGTTCGCGCCTACCGAGTATTTGTAGTTGGAGCTGCCGAAATCGGTGTAGCCGCCTTCAACCGCCCAGGTCTTGTCGATCTGGTAGCCGCCGTAGATCTTGCCGGACCATTCGTCGCTTTTGCGGTCGCCGGTGCTGGTGTCGTTGGACAGGTTGTACTTGTGCTGGCTTGCCACAACGCCGGCGCCGACATAAGCGGTGCCTGGTTCAGCAGCCTGGGCTGCGGAGATGCCGCCCAGGGCGGTAGCGGAGGTAATCAGTGCAAACAGAATTTTTTTCATGTTAGTGATCTTTCAGCAAAAAGTAAGGGACTTGCTTGGGATCGCAGTTCGTCTTGAAGCGCGATGTAAGGACGATAGCATTGGCAAAGCCACTACGTCCCACGGAAATCCGTAAGAATTGTGAGAAGTTGTAATCACTATTGAAACGGCGAAGATCGCCACAAAATGACGGAACTTAGCTTAAAAAGCGCTTAAGGAAGGTTTTAAACGAGGATTTGGCGGAACGTGAGGTTGACGCGCGGCCCGCAGGCGGTTTTTTCCTTGTTGATGCCGTGCCGCCAGTGGTGCTGCAAGGCGCCCGCCATGACCAGCAAGCTGCCGTCGCCCAGCGCCAGCTTCACGGTTTTCGGCAGCCGCTTGTGCTTGAGGATGAAGGTGCGCGGGTCGCCGAAGCTGACCGAGGCAATGACGGGATTGCGGCCCAGCTCTTTTTCGTCGTCGCTGTGGAAGCCCATGCTGTCCTGCCCGTCGCGGTAGTAGTTCAGCAGCACGCTGTTGAAGCGCTGGCCGCTGGCCTGCTCGACGGCCTGCTTGATCTCCAGCTGCAGCGGCGTGAAGGGCTGCGGTTCCAGCGTCATGCCGGAATAGCGGTAGCGCGCGTCACCGTACCACGCGCTCAGGCGCGGCTGCAGCATCTGCTTGCCCCATAAGGTGATGGCTTCGGCGCGCCAGGCGGTTTCCGCCAGCAGGCGCTCGAGCACGGCGGCGCCGTCCTGCTGGGATGGCAGGGGCAGGCGGGGCATGAAGTACAGCTCGCCGTCTTCGATGGTTATGGCGTCCAGCACGCCGGAATGCTCGGAAAAAAGGTCCATACCCGCTATCATAACCGGATGAAAAAACGACTCTTCCTCGGCACGCTGGCCGCTGCGGCCACGCTGCCCACCATGCAATTCGCCCGCGCCGCGACTCCCGCGCGCGGCCCCGCCCTGCTGACGGTCACTGGCGCCATTTCCAAGCCGAACCGCGGCCCTTTCGAACCGGTGCGCGACCAGATGATGCACAAGCAAAAGCTGAGCTTCGACAAGGCGCACGCCTTCGACTTTGCCGAGCTGTCCGCCCTGCCCGCCATCGCCATCAAGCCCACGCTGGAATATGACGGCAAAGCGCATGCGCTGCGCGGCCCGCTGCTGCTGGACGTGCTGAAAGCGGCCGGCGCCACGCTGGCAGACAGCGGCAAGATCGTGCTGCGCGCGGTGGATGGCTACGCGGCCACCATCACCGTGGCGCAGGCGCGCGCGCAGCGCTACATCGTGGCAACGCAGATGGACGGCGCGCCGATGGCGCTGGGCGGCCTGGGACCGCTGTGGGCGGTGTACGACGCGGACAAGGTGGCGGAAATGGCGGGCAGGCCCGTGCAGGAACGTTTCGGTTCCTGCCCATGGGCCTTGTACCATATTGAAGTGCAGGCCTGAGCGGCCTGCCGGGTGAAGCTAGCGTTTAAGCGTAGGCTTCGGCCAGCGACATGACGCGCGGCGCGATGGCGATGCCAACGTCGGCGAAGATCTTGGTGATCTGGGCCATGTTGGCTTCGTTTTCTTCCGGCTTCCAGCCCTTGAACAGGTCGGTGCCGTCTTTTTGGAAATGCAGATCCAGCACCTTGCCGCGGTCTTTGTGGGTATAGCCCGAGCTGTGGGTGTTCTGGAAACCGGCAGCTGCCAGCGCGGTCAGCACGTCGGCAGGCGGATTGTCCGGATCGGTGGCCAGGTAGACGCCATAAGTCTTGCCGGGTGGCTTGGCGGCGATATCCACTTCGTAGATGCCGGGCGCCTTCGTTACGGTCGTGCTCTTCAGAAATAACATGTTCTTGCCCCTATCTTGGCCGCCGCACCACGGAGGCCGGCATGCTCTTGTTTTCCAGTAATTAAGCTTATTGCTTCTGCCGATGTTTTACAAGGAAATCGGCAGTGAAGACGAGCAACTCACTCTATTTGTTGTGCTTTCGGCTCGCAAGTTTCTCCGTCGGCGCAACCAGCGCCTGATATAGCTCTCCCGTGGGCGCGTCCCATAGGGCAACGGCCTGCTGCTGGCGGGCCACGGTGGCCATGTCGCCGCGCGCGATGGGACCGCTCAACGCGGGCGCGGCGCCTAGCCTGAACACATTGGCCACGGTCTCCGTCACCAGCGGCTGGGCCAGCTCGCGCGCCGTCGCCTCGGGGATGCCGGCGGCCTGGTAGGCCCGCAGCGCGGCGTCCAGCACCGTGGTCAGGTAGTTGCTCGCGAACACGGCAGCGGCGTGGTAGACCGTCTTGGCGGCGGCGTTGATGGCAACCGGCCGCGCGCCCATGGCCAGCAGCGCCGGTTCCAGCACGGCCAGCGCTTGCGGGTCGCCTTCCACGCCGCAGAAAGTGCCGGAGAAGGCGGCGGCCACGGCGCCGGGGTCGGCGAAGCTGCGGATGGGGTGGACGCTGGCCACGTAAGCGCCCGCGTCGCGCGCGGCCTGCAGGCGGTCGGAGGCCAGCGCGCCGCTGCAGTGGAACACAATGGCGCCTTGCAGCGGCACGGCCGCCGCCAGCGCAGCGCAGGCCGGCAAGATCTGGTCGTCGCCGACGGACAGCATGTAGACGGCAGCCGGGCGCAGGCCGGCGTAGCCGCCAGCGGCCGTGCCTGCGCCGATGAAGTCCACCGCGTTCTGCGCAGACTCGGGCGAGCGCGCCAGCACGTCCAGCACTGCAAAGCCCTGCTGCGCGAACAGGCGGCCCAGCGCGCGGCCCACGTGGCCGCCGCCGATCACGCTCAGGCTGATCATCAGAACCCCGATCCCGGCTGCTTGAGGAACTCGGTTTCCTCCGCCGTCGACGCGCGGCCGAGAATGGCGTTGCGGTGCGGGAAGCGGCCGAAGCGGCGAATCACTTCGTAGTGGCGCTTGGCGTAATCATAGGTGCCGTCGAAGCCGGTGGCCGAGGCGCGCAGCATGTCGAACAGGTCCAGCGAGCGCAGCTGCATGGACAGGTTTTCCGCATGCTCGAAAGGCAGGTAGGCAAACACGCGCTGCACCGGCGGCAAGGTCTGGTTGGCGCCGCTGTCGTCCAGCGCCAGCGCCGCCTCCAGCGCCAGGCTGTCGCCGGCAAAGGCCAGCGGCGTGCCGCGATGGATATTGCGCGTGAACTGGTCCAGCACCACGATGCGCGCCAGCGTGCCTTGCGTGCCCTCGTCGTCCCAGTGCCGCAGGCCGCCATGCAGGGCCTGCGCCACCAGGTCGCCGAACTGTTCGCGGATCTGCGTGTCGAAGGCGTCGTCCTTGCGGAACCATTCGGCACGCTGGGTGTTGTGACCCTTCACGCCTATCGGCAGGAACCAGAAATCCAGTACGTCCTGTGCTGTCGTCAAAACCATCTAGCTCTTCCTCAAACTCAATTGCGCGCGTGGGAAACCTGGAAGCCTTCCAGGCCCTCGAACTGCGCCATTTCCGCCGCCAGTTCGGACATGGACGCGCCTGAACGCTTGCTCAGCGCAATGGCGACAAAGCGCCATTCCTGCATGCCCTTGTCGCTAGCGATCATCATGGATCCGCCCGCGATTTCATAGCCGCGCTTGAGCGCGATATCGCGCAGCGCGGCCTCGTTGGGCACATAGCCCGCCCTGAAGCGCATGGTGAGCGCCACCGCGTGGCGCGAGGGCAGCCACGCCTCCAGCTTGGACAGATAAATCATCGACATCGAACACATGAAGGCCAGGCCCATGGCGCCGAGGTAGAAGCCCACCCCTATCATCACGCCGATGGCCGATGAAGCCCAGATGGACGCGGCCGTGGTCAACCCGCTGATGTTGAAACCCTCGCGCATGATGACGCCCGCGCCCAGGAAGCCGATGCCGGTGACGATGCCCTGGATAACACGGGTGGGATCGGTGCCGATCACGCTGCCCACATGCGCCATATGCCCGCCGTACCAAAACGAGGGATAGCCGGAGATCACCGTCAGCGCGCAGGAGGCCATGCACACCAGGCCGTAGGTGCGCATGCCCGCCGCGCGGCCATGATAGGAGCGTTCGTAGCCGACCAGCAGCCCCAGCAGGAGGGCGCCAAGGATATTCAACAAGACGATGCAGTTGGTGGCCAGTTCACTGGCGGACCAGTAGGCGTCTAGCAAGGCGTTGGAAGGCATGGCCGTCCCCTGGTTATTGTTCGGTTTTTTTGGTCAGCTGCTTTTCAAACGCGACGTCCAGCTTGCTCATGCGCTGCACTTTCTGCGGCCCCTGCGCGTTGACGAAGGCGACAAACTCGTCCAGCTCCATCGGCGCGCACAGCGGCGGCTGGCCGGGGCCGGCGGTGAGGAAGAAATGGCCGCTGCCGGTGCGCGACATGGTGTACAGCTTGTTGCCGCTGCGCTCTTTCAAACGGTCGAGCGCATTGCTGGCACGGGTGGAACGGGACGAACTCATACTGCCTCCGTGCGGGTGTGCAGCCAGGCCAGCGCATCGCCGGACAGGTGCGGGGCCAGGCGCTGGCGCACCGTGGCGTGATAGTCGTTGAGCCAGGCGCGCTCGTCCTCGCGCAGCAGCGCGTGGTCCAGGCAGCGCGTGTCGATGGGGCACAGGGTCAAGGTTTCGAAGCGCAGGAAGGGGCCGAATTCACCGCTTTCCGCCGGCTGGTTCAGCACCAGGTTCTCGATGCGGATGCCCCAGCTGCCCGGCCGGTAAATGCCGGGTTCGATGGAGGTGATCATGCCGCTCTCCATGGCCGTGTGCGGCTCCGGCATGGCGGACGGCGAAATCGACTGCGGGCCTTCATGCACGTTCAGGAAGAAGCCCACGCCGTGGCCGGTGCCGTGGCCGAAATCGATGCCGGCAGCCCAGATCGGCGCGCGCGCAATCGCGTCCAGCATGGGCGACTTGGTGCCTTGCGGGAACCTGGTGGCGGACAGCGCGATCATACCCTTGAGCACCAGCGTGAAGTCGCGCCGGTGCTCGGCCGTGATGGCGCCCACCGGCACCACGCGCGTGATGTCCGTGGTGCCGCCCAGGTACTGGCCGCCGGAATCGATCAGCAGCAGGCCGTCGCCCTCGATCACCGCATGGCTGGCCTCGGTGGCACGGTAGTGCATGATGGCGCCGTTGGACTTGAAGCCGGCGATGGTGCCGAAGCTGGGGCTGACAAAATGCGGACGGCGCGCGCGGGCGGCGGTGATGTGGGTGTTGATGGCCACTTCGGTCAACGGTTCGCGCTGCGGATCGGCCAGGGTGTGCTCCAGCCAGCAGAAGAATTCGCACAGCGCCGCACCGTCCTGCTCCATGGTGGCGCGCACGTGCGCGGCTTCGGCGTCGGACTTGCGGGACTTGGCCAGCGTGGTGGGATTCACCGCTTCCAGCACCGCCACTTTTGCGGGCAGCGCCTGGCGCGTGCCGTGGGTGACGCGGCGCGGATCGAGCAGCACAGTGCCGTCCGCAGGCAGCGCGGCCAGCGCGGCGGCGAACGCGCCGTAAGGGGCCAGATCCACGCCTTCCTCCGCCAGACACGCGGCCAGCCCGGGCGGCACCTTGCCTTCGGCCACGAATAATGTGGCGCGTACCGGACCGATGAGGGCGTGTGCCAGGAAAACCGGGTTGTAATTCACGTCCGCGCCGCGCAGATTGAACAGCCAGGCGATGTCGTCCAGCGTGGAGATCACGTGGTGGCGGGCGCCGAGGCGCGACATGGCCGCGCGCAGGTCGGCCAGCTTGCCGGTGCGGCTCTTGGTGGCGTAGGGCGGCAGCAATTCATAGACTTCCGCCGTTGGCAAGCTGGGCCGGCCGTGCCAGATGTCGTTCAGCAGGTCGCGGTCCGTGCGCAGCGCGACTTTCTTGGGCGCCAGTGCCTGCTCCAGCAGGCGCGCCACGGCCAGGCCGAGCACCGCGCCGTCCACCGCCACGGTCTGGCCGGGTTTCATGTTCTCGGCCAGCCAGTCCACATACTGCACGCTGGCGCCGGACGCAATTTTCATCAGCTGTATGGTGGAGCCAGCCAGCTCGGTCTCGGCCTGGGTCCAGTAGCGGCCGTCGGTCCACACGCCGGCAAAATCGGCCGTGATGATGAAGGTGCCGACCGAGCCGGTAAAGCCCGACAGCCATTCGCGGCCCTGCCAGTGCTGCGGCAAATATTCGGAGAGGTGCGGATCGGCGGACGGCACCATGAAGGCGTCTATCCGCCGGTCGCGCATGGCCGCGCGCAATGCGGCAAGGCGGCCAGCGATGGTGGAAAGGTCTGAGTTGGGCATGAGCAAAGTGAAGCTGTCGACTTGGCTCTATCATACTCCGCAGCAAGCTTTGATGTAGACCTCAATGCAAGGTACGGCGCTCGCCCGGATAAGTCATGCCGGGCTCAAGTTCGGGGGCGCGGCGGCGGTCCTCGCCGGGCCAGCCGCTCAGCTCGCTGCGCCCGGTCGCATCCGGGGCTGGCAGCAGACGGGGCGTCTCTTTATGATGGGAGAGGAGGTAGTAGCCAGCCAGCGCCAGCCCGGCCACGCCCACCACGCGCATCACCCCCCACCGCGCCACGGCCGCCGTAGCGCCGCGCAACAACATCATTTCGCCGATCCGGCGTGCCAGGGTATCCATGCTCTTGCCCTCCCATAACAGGTGAGTGATACCCACAGCTTATACCAAGTGTCCGCAATGCAGTGTTATGCCACTAACACTGCCGGCAGCCCGAACCGTGCAAAGCTTGCGCTTGGCCAATCAGCCTGCCGCCAGCTGGTGTAATCATTGCTCAGCTTGTTCAACCCTGCGCGCGCCGCTATATTGACCATGATTGCTACCTTCCGGCACTAAGGTTGGCGGAAATTTCTAGTGGGGCACAAATGGAAATGTACGATCCGCCATCGCCCGGGGAGTTCATCAATACAGTGTATTTGGAGCCAGCCGGTCTGAGCTACATTGATTGCGCACAATCTTTAGGGCTGCCGCCCTCTACGCTAGAGCAAATTCTCGACGGCAGCCAGAGCATTACGCCTGAACTGGCAGAAAAGCTGTCGCATGGGCTAGGCAGCTCGCCGGAGAGCTGGCTGCGGATGCAGGAGGTTTATGACGCTTGGCAGCGGAGGATTTCTGTCGCGGGAAATGTTGTCAAATGATAATATCGTGGCATGCACACATCTAAGAAATTCCTCCTCGCCGGTATCACCCTGCTGCTGATAGGCGCAATTTTTGATCTGTTTTCGGGACTGAGCAGCGGCAATATCACGGAGCTGCTGACCAGCGCCGGATTTTTCGCCATGGCGGGCTCGTATGTGTTGAACTGGCCCAAGGCGCAGCCTGCCGGGCAGCCGCTCGCGCTGTACAAGCCGAACAAGGCCTCTCTCGCGCTGTCGCTGCTCGGAACAGTGCTGCTGGTGGTGGCCTTCGGCCTTCGGCGCGGCTGGTTTTAAGCCTCGGGCGCTTCGAAGCGCCGCAGCCCTTCCAGGTCGAGGATGCGGATGCCGCCGTAGTCCAGGCGCAGCAGGCCCTGCTTCTCCAGCACCTGCAAAGCCTGGTTGGCGCGCTGGCGCGACGCGCCCGACAGCAGGCCGATTTCCTCCTGGGAAATCTGCACCAGCTTCTCGATCCCCGGATACAACAGCGAGTTGAACAGCCCCGCCAGGCAGCGCGCCACGCGCGTGTCGATGTCGAGCAGGCGGTCGTTTTCCACCATGCCGATGAACTGCCCCAGCCGCTCATTGAGCTGCATCAATAAAAAGCGTGTAAACGGTAGACTCGTTTCCAGCAGCCAGTTAAAAGTATCGGCCGGCATGCGTGCGATGCGGCTGTCGCGCAGCGCCATGGCGTCGTATTTGCGTGGCTCGTTCTTCAGCAGGGAGCCTTCGCCGAACCAGCCTCCGGGCGGTACGCCGGTGAAGGTGACGCTTTTGCCGGACGGCGAAAAATTGTTCATCTTCACCATGCCGGCAATGATGCCCACCCAGTTGTCGACCACCTCGCCTTTTCGGCACACAAAGCCGCCTTTCGGCACGAACGTCTCGTAAGTGTCGGCTTCCACCCGCGCCATTTGCTCGGGCGTGAGCGCCTGCGCCCAGATGGCCGAGCGCAGCGCTTCTTTAAGGGTGGGTGGCTTGTTTGTCATTGTTGCATAGCAACATCAAAATATGGATGAATTGTCACCGAAAAGACAACCTGTGTATAAAACGCGAGCTACTATCATCACACACATCGAAGAAAAGGCACACCCCTCGCTCGCAACGAGTCACGAAGGAGACAAAGGTGCAAAAAGATCTGGACACATTCCCGCGCCGCTTGCTGCAGCATGGGAAAGCGAGAGCGCACAAGCCTGCGTTCCGCGAAAAATACTTGGGCATCTGGCAGACCTGGACCTGGGGCCAGGTCAACGAGGAAGTGCGCGCCCTGGCCTGCGGCCTGGCTGCGCTCGGCTTTGAACGCGGCATGAACCTGGCCGTGATCGGCGACAACCGTCCGCGCCTGTACTGGTCCATGCTGGCGGCCCAATGCCTGGGCGGCGTGCCGGTGCCGCTGTACCAGGACGCGCCGGCCGCCGACATGGCCTATGTGCTGGAAAACGCCGAAATCCGCTACGCCATCGTGGAAGACCAGGAGCAGGTCGACAAACTGCACGAGCTGGCCGAACTTTATCCCCACATCGAGCACATCGCCTACGACGACGAACGCGGCATGCGCCACTACACGCACAAGGAGCTGATCTCCTTCGCCAAGCTGCAGGAGCTGGGCCGCGACTACGACAAGGCCCATCCCGGCTTCTTCGACGCCGCCGTGCAGGCCGGCCAGTCCGGCGACACCGCCATCATCCTGTACACCTCCGGCACCACCGGCCGCCCCAAAGGCGTGTGCCAGACCCACGCGGCCTTTATCGAGGCAGGCGAAGGCGGCGTGACGTTCGAAAACCTCACCGACGACGAAAACGTGCTGTCCTACCTGCCCATGGCCTGGGTGGGCGACTGCCTGTTCTCGGTGGCGCAGGCCATGGTGGCCGGCTTCACCGTGAACTGCCCCGAATCGGGCGACACCGTGATGACGGACATGCGCGAGATCGGCCCCACCTTCTACTTCGCCCCGCCGCGCGTGTTCGAGAACATGCTGACCACGGTGATGATACGGATGGAGGACGCGGGCGCCCTCAAGCAGCGCATGTTCCACTACTTTATGGACGTGGCGCGCCGCAGCGGCGCCGACATCCTGGACGGCAAGCCCGTGCCCACGGGCGAGCGCATCAAGTACGCGCTGGGCCGCTTCTTCGTCTACGGCCCGCTGAAAAATGTGCTGGGCATGTCGCGCGTGCGCGTGGCCTATACGGCGGGCGCCGCCATCGGCCCCGACCTGTTCCGCTTCTACCGCTCCATCGGCGTGAACCTGAAGCAGTTCTACGGCTCCACCGAGACCTGCGCCTACATCTGCCTGCAGCCGGACCGCAACATCAAGTTCGACAGCGTGGGCCTGCCCGCGCCCGGCGTGGAAGTGAAACTGGCATCCAACGGCGAGGTGCTGGTGAAGTCCGCCTCCACCATGCACTGCTACTACAAGCGCCCCGACGCCACCGCCGAAGCGCTGGACGAGCAAGGCTATTTCCACACCGGCGACGCGGGCGTGTTCGACAGCGAAGGCCACCTGAAGATCATCGACCGCGCGGCCGACGTGGGCAAGATGCAGTGCGGGACCATCTTCGCGCCCAACTACATCGAGAACAAGCTCAAGTTCTTCCCCTTCATCAAGGAGGCTGTGGCCTTCGGCCATGAACGCGGCCATGTGTGCGCCTTCATCAACATCGACATGGAAGCGGTGGGCAACTGGGCCGAACGGCGCGGCATCGCCTACTCGGGCTACACCGACCTTGCCGGGCTGCCGCAGACCTATGAGCTGGTGCAGGAGTGCATCGAGAAGGTCAACGCCGACCTGGCCACCGAAGCGCTGATGGGCAACACGCAGATCAAGCGCTTCCTGGTGCTGCACAAGGAGCTGGACCCGGACGACGACGAGCTGACCCGCACCCGCAAAGTGCGCCGCAAATTCGTGGCCGAGAAGTACGCGGTGCTGATCGACGCGCTCTACTCCGGCAAGCCATCGCAATACATCGAGACGCAAGTCAAATTCGAGGACGGCCGCGTGGGCACGGCGGCCGCCGACCTGCGCATCCAGGACAGCAAGACTTACCCGGTCGTGGGTAAAGCCGCGTGATCGAGGAGACCTCCATGCAAATGAACGAACCCGACGCGCTGCTGCGCGCCACGCGCCGTATCGGCCCCGTGATCCTGGACCTGAAGAACATCTCGCTGTCCTTCGGCGGCGTGAAGGCGCTCACCGACATCTCCTTCGACGTGCGCCAGCATGAGATCCGCGCCATCATCGGCCCCAACGGCGCGGGCAAAAGCTCCATGCTGAACGTGATCAACGGCGTGTACCGCCCGCAGCAGGGCGCCATTATCCACAAGGGCCAGCAGCGCAAGGGCATGGATTGCTACGGCGCCGCCAAGTCCGGCATCGCGCGCACCTTCCAGAACATTGCCCTGTTCAAGGGCATGACGGTGCTGGACAACATCATGACCGGCCGTAACCTCAAGATGAAGTCCAACTTCCTGATGCAGGCCCTGTACTGGGGACCGGCGCGGCGCGAGGAAATTGCGCACCGCGTGAAAGCCGAGGAGATCATCGACTTCCTGGAGATCCAGGCCATCCGCAAAACACCGGTGGGCCGCCTGCCCTACGGCCTGCAGAAGCGCGTGGAGCTGGGCCGGGCGCTGGCCGCCGAACCCGAGATCCTGCTGCTGGACGAACCCATGGCCGGCATGAACGTGGAGGAAAAGCAGGACATGTGCCGCTTCATCCTCGACGTGAACGACCAGTTCGGCACCACCATCGTGCTGATCGAGCACGACATGGGCGTGGTGATGGACATCTCGGACCGCGTGGTGGTGCTGGACTACGGCAAAAAAATCGGCGACGGCACGCCGGACGAAGTGCGCAGCAACCAGGACGTGATCAACGCTTATCTCGGCACGCATTAAGGGGCTGCACCATGAATATCAGTTTTTTCTTTGAAGTGCTGATCGGCGGCCTGCTGTCCGGCGTGATGTATGCGCTGGTGGCGATCGGCTTTGTGCTGATCTACAAGGCTTCCGGCGTGTTCAACTTCGCGCAGGGCGCCATGGTGTTCTTCGCCGCGCTCACCTGCGTGGGCCTGATGGACAAATTCGGCTTCTCGCTATGGCTGGCGATACCGGCCACGGTGGTGGCCATGATCATCCTCGGCCTGCTGATCGAGCGCGTGGTGCTGCGGCCTTTGGTGAACCAGCCCGAGATCACGCTGTTCATGGCCACCATAGGCCTGGCGTTCTTCATCGAGGGCCTGGCGCAGCTGATGTGGGGATCGCAGGTGCACCGCCTGGAACTGCCCATCGAGGACGTGCCGCTGCAGTTCCTGCTCGATAAATTCAACATCATCGTGTCGCAGTTCGACGTGACGGCGGCCATGGTGTGCGGCGTGATGGTGCTGGTGCTGTCGCTGGTGTTCTCCAAGACCAAGGTGGGCCGCGCGCTGCGCGCCGTGGCGGACGACCACCAGGCCGCGCTGGCGGTGGGCATCCCGCTGCAACGCATCTGGGGCATCCTGTGGGCAGTGGCGGGCATGGTGGCGCTGGTGGCGGGCCTGCTCTGGGGCGCGCGCAACGGCGTGCAGTTCGCGCTCACCTTCATCGCGCTGAAAGCCTTGCCGGTGCTGATACTGGGCGGCTTCACCTCGGTGCCGGGCGCCATCGTCGGCGGGCTGATTATCGGCGCGTCCGAAAAACTGGCCGAGGTCTATATCGGCCCCATGGTGGGCGGTGGCATCGAGGGCTGGTTCCCTTACGTGCTGGCCCTGCTGTTCCTGCTGGTGCGGCCCGAGGGCCTGTTCGGCGAAAAAATCATCCGCAGGATCTGAAAGGACACGCCATGTTCTACCGTGAAGCAGGACAATTCAAGACCAGCTACCAGGCCGACGGCCAGATCTTCCCCATCCGCCAGGACCGCCTTGCGCTGGGCGCCACGCTGATCGTGGCGGTGGTGGCGCTGCCGCTGCTGGCCTCGCCCTATATGCTGTCCGCCATCCTGATCCCCTTCCTGATTTTCGCGCTGGCCGCGCTGGGGCTCAACATCCTCACCGGCTACGCGGGCCAGCTCTCGCTGGGCACCGCCGCCTTCATGGCGGTGGGCGCCTTTGCCTCCTACAACTTCATCCTGCGCATTCCCGGCATACCGGTGCTGCTGGCCTTCGTACTTGGCGGCCTGTGCGCGGCCATGGTGGGCATCGCCTTCGGCCTGCCCTCGCTGCGCATACGCGGCTTCTACCTGGCCGCGTCCACGCTGGCGACGCAGTTTTTCGTGGTGTGGTGCCTCACCAAGATAGGCTGGCTGACGAATTACAGCTCATCCGGCGTGATCACCGCGCAGAAAATGGAAATCCTGGGCTACGCCTTCGACACGCCGGCGCGCAAATACCTGCTGGTGCTGTTCGTGGTCGCCATCATGGCGCTGCTGGCCAAGAACATGGTGCGCTCCAACGTGGGCCGCTCCTGGATGGCGATCCGCGACATGGACGTGGCGGCCGAAGTGATCGGCTTCCGCCCGCTGCGCACCAAGCTGATGGCCTTTGCCGTCAGCTCCTTCTACTGCGGCGTGGCCGGCGCGCTGTACGCCTTCGCCTACCTCGGCACGGTGGAGCCGGAAGCGTACAACCTGGACCTGTCGTTCCGCATCCTGTTCATGATCATCATCGGCGGCGTGGGCTCGATACTGGGCTCCTTCCTCGGCTCGGCCTTCATCGTGCTGCTGCCTGTGTTCCTGAATATCCTGGCGCACGGACTGGGGCTGCCCACCAGCGTGGCGTCCAATCTCGAGTTGATGGTGTTCGGCGCCCTCATCATCTTTTTCCTGATCGTGGAGCCCCACGGTCTGGCGCGTTTGTGGCAAATCGGTAAAGAGAAACTGCGCCTGTGGCCTTTCCCGCACTGAGCGCTTCCTACAACAATTGGAGGAGACAAAACAATGAAATCGATTAAATCCCTGGTAATAGGCGCCACCCTGCTCGCATCCATGGGCGGCGCGTTCGCCCAGACCGAGCAATTCATCGCCCTGCCTTCCTACCGCGTAGGCCCTTATGCGGCGGGCGGTTCGGGCTTCTACGGCGGCATCATCGACTACTTCAACCTGGTCAACGCCAACGGCGGCATCAACGGCACCAAGATCTCGTGGGAAGAATGCGAGACCGAATACAACCCTTCGCGCGGCATCGAGTGCTATGAGCGCCTGAAAACCAAGAACGGCGGCGCCACCCTGGTCGAGCCGCTGTCGACCGGCATCGCCTACGGCATCCTGGACCGCGTGGCGAAAGACAAGGTGCCGATGACCACCCTGGGCTACGGCCGCTCGGACGCCGCCAACGGCAAGGTCTTCCCCTATGTGTTCCCGCTGATTACCAGCTACTGGAACCAGGCCGCCGCCATGATCAAATACCTGGGCGACAAGAACGGCGGCATGGCCAAGCTGAAAGGCAAGAAGATCGTGCACCTGTACCACGACTCGGCCTTCGGCAAGGAACCCTTGCCGGTGCTGGAGGAACTGGCCAAGCAGCACGGCTTTGAACTGATCAAGATCGCGGTGGCGCCGCCGGGCAGCGAGCAGCAGTCGCAATGGCTGCAGATACGCCAGGCCAATCCGGACCACGTGATCCTGTGGGGCTGGGGCGTGATGAATTCGGTCGCCATCAAGACCGCGCAGCGCAACGGCTTCCCGCGCGAGAAGATGCTGGGCGTGTGGTGGGCGGGCTCGGAAGAAGACACCATCGCATCCGGCGACGCGGCCAAGGGCTACACCTCGATGACCTTCAACACGCCGGGCAACTACCCGCTGCTCGACGAGCTGCGCAAGAAGGTGTACGCGGCCGGCAAAGGCAATCTGGCCGACCAGAGCCGCATCGGTTCCGTGTACCACATGCGCGGCGTCACGGCCGGCATCCTGTACGCGGAAGCGATCCGCCACGCGCAGGAGAAATTCGGCAAGGGCAAGGTCATGACCGGGGACCAGATCCGCTGGGGCCTGGAGAACATGGACATCGACGAAGCGCGCCAGAAAGCGCTGGGCGCGCTGGGCATGTTCCCGCCGGTGAAAACCACCTGCGACGACCACGAAGGCTCGGGCGCCGTGAAAGTGCAGCAATGGGACGGCAAGAAATGGGTAGCCATCACGCCGAACTGGGTGGTGGGCGACAAGGCGCTCACCCGCAAGCTGGTGGAAGAATCGTCCGCCAAGTACGCGGCTGAAAAAGGCATTACGCCAGCCTGCGCCAAGTAACAGCCGTGGGCGGGCCTCCGGTCCGCCCATCGAACAATTTTTGGAAAAGCCGCCATGGACACTGCAACCGCCGCCGCACCTCCGCCCTACCTCTCGGTGAACAACATCGAGGTGATCTACGACCATGTGATCCTGGTCCTGAAAGGGGTGTCGCTGCAAGTCCCACAAGGGAAGATCGTGGCGCTGCTGGGCGCCAACGGCGCGGGCAAGTCGACCACGCTGAAAACCATCTCCACGCTGCTGCGCGGCGAACGCGGCGACGTCACCAAGGGCGAAGTCCAGTTCAAGGGCGAGCGCGTGGACCAGCTTACGCCCAACGAACTGGTGAAACGCGGCCTGTCGCAAGTGATGGAAGGCCGCCACTGCTTCGGCCACCTGACCATAGAGGAAAACCTGCTCACCGGCGCCTACACCCGCAACCTGGGCCGCGCCGAACTGAAGGAGTCGCTGGACAAGGTGTACCACTACTTCCCGCGCCTGAAGGAGCGCCGCGCCAGCCAGGCCGGCTACACCTCGGGCGGCGAGCAGCAGATGTGCGCCATAGGCCGTGCACTGATGGCCAAACCTTCCATGATTTTGCTCGATGAACCGTCGATGGGCATCGCGCCGCAGATCGTGGACGAAATCTTCGGCATCGTGAAGGACTTGAACCACAAGGAAAACGTCTCCTTCCTGCTGGCCGAGCAGAACACCAACGTGGCACTGCGCTACGCGGACTTCGGCTACATCCTGGAGAACGGCCGCGTGGTGATGGAAGGCGAGGCCACCGAACTGGCCAACAACGAGGACGTGAAAGAGTTCTACCTGGGCATGTCCGGCGCCGGCCGCAAGAGCTTCCGCGACATGAAGTTTTACCGCCGCCGCAAACGCTGGCTGGCTTGAGGAATTTATGAAACTGGAAAAAGCCATTGCAGTCTGCCGCGCCCTGCCCGGCGCCACCGAAGACATCAAATGGGGCGCCGACCTGGTGTTCTCGGTCGGCGAAAAAATGTTCGCCGTCACCGGCAACTGCGCGGACGCGGAAGGCATCAGCTTCAAGGTGGACGACGAGCGCTTCCTGGAGCTGACCGACCGCCCCGGCATCATCGCCGCGCCCTACCTGGCGCGCGCCAAGTGGGTGAAGATCGTGGACTTCAAGGCGGTGAGCGACGCCGAAGCGGCCGAGCTGCTGACACGCTCCCACGCCATCATCTTCGGCAAACTGACCAAGAAACTGCAGCGCGAAATCGGAGAGAAATGATGAGCGACACCCTGGACAGCCTGGAAACGCGCGCCCCCGAGCAGCGCGAACGCGAACTGCTGGCGCGCTTGCCCGGCCTGGTCGCGCGCGCGCAGAGCGCGCCGGGCTGGAGCCGCATCCTGGCCGGCGTGGACGCCAACGCCGTCAGCAGCCGCGCCGCGCTGGCCGCGCTGCCGGTCACGCGCAAGTCCGACCTGAAGGCGCTGCAGCAGCAGCTCCAGCCTTTCGGCGGCCTGAACGCCACGCCGGTGGGCCAGCTGTCGCGCGTGTTCATGTCGCCCGGCCCCATCTTCGACCCCGAGGGGCGCGGCGCCGACTGGTGGCGCTTTTCGCGGCCCATGTACGCGGCCGGCGTGCGCGCCGGCGGCCTGCTGCAAAACTGCTTCGCCTACCACTTCACGCCCGCCGCCTTCATGGTGGAAGGCGGCGCGGCGCGCATCGGCTGCCCGGTGATCCCGGCCGGCAGCGGCCAGACCGAGCTGCAGGTGCAGGCCATGCAGGCGCTCAGGCCGGATACCTATATCGGCACGCCGTCCTTCCTCAAGATCATTATCGAAAAAGCGCGCGAGATGGGAGCGGACATCAGCAGCGTGAAACAGGCCATGATGGGCGCTGAAGCGCTGCCCGAATCGCTGCGGCGCTGGTTCGCCGAGAACGGCGTGCCGCACGTGCTGCAAACCTACGCCTCGGCCGACATCGGCAGCATCGCCTACGAAACCCGCAGCGGCGACACCGTCCATCCCGGCATGGTGCTGGACGAGGACGTGCTGCTGGAAATCGTCCGCCCCGGCAGCGGCGAGCCGGTGCCGCCCGGCGAAGTGGGGGAAGTGCTGGTCACGCTGTTCAATCCGGACTATCCGCTGATACGCTTCGCCACCGGCGACCTGTCCGCCATCCTGACGGACGCCCCGCCCTCGCCCTGCGGCCGCACGAATATCCGCATCCGCGGTTGGATGGGCCGCGCCGACCAGACCACCAAGGTGCGCGCCATGTTCGTCCACCCCTCGCAGGTGAACGAAATTACGCGCCGCCATCCGGAGATACTGAAGGCGCGGCTGGTCGTTTCCGGCAAGATGGCGAACGATGTGATGACCTTGCATTGCGAAGTCGACAATCCGGCGCTTGTACAGGCTAATTCCATCATAGAAACTATTCGCGACCTGACCAAGCTGCGCGGCGAAGTCGCTTTCGCAGTTAAAGGCAGTTTGCCCAACGATGGCAAGGTGATCGACGACGTAAGGGACTATTCCTGACTTTGTAGCGTGGGAGCAACGCTGGAGCGGGCAGGCGGGATATGGCGGATAATAAAGACCATTCCTACCAAGGTCAGAAGAAGACGAAGATCATGCAAGACTTTCATCATAACCGCGCCCGCGACCTGCTGAAAAACGCAGAAGAAATTTTCGACCAGGAAGCCGTCCAGACCGCCGTGGCCCGCATGGCAGGCGAGCTGAACGCCCGCTTCGACCACCCGGAGAACCAGGAATTTCCGCTGGTGCTGGGCGTGATGGGCGGCGCGGTGGTGTTCACCGGCAACCTGCTGCCGCAACTGACTTTCCCGCTCGAGTTCGACTACATCCACGTGAGCCGCTACGGCGACGAGGACAAGGGCGGCGCCGTGGTGTGGAAGGTGATACCGCGCTCCAACGTGGTTGGCCGCACCGTGATCGTACTGGACGACATACTGGACGAAGGCGAAACCCTGGCCCACGTGAAGCAGCGCCTGCTGGACATGGGCGCGGCCGAGGTGATTTTGGCGGTGTTCTGCGACAAGGCCATCGGCAAGGCCAAGCCGGTGACGGCGGACATTATCGGCATCACCATCCCGAACCGCTTCGTGGTCGGCTACGGCATGGACGCCTACGGCTACTGGCGCAATCTGCCGGGCCTGTGGGCCATCCGGACCGAAGACCTGAACTCCTAGCGTTTATTGCTCTGGCGAACTAATATACCCCATGGGTATCTTCGCCGACGTATTATTCACCAAGACGCAGCAGCGTGTGCTGGCCGTGCTGTATGGCCAGCCCAGCCGCTCCTTCTACGCCAATGAAATCATCGCCCTGGCCGCCTGCGGCTCGGGCGCGGTGCAGCGCGAGCTGGCCAGCCTGGAAGAATCGGGCCTGGTGCACAGCTGGCGCGCCGGCAACCAGAAGCACTACCAGGTTGACCGCGACGCCGCCATCTTCGAGGAACTGCATAGCATCGTCGTCAAAACCTTTGGCGCCGGCGACCTGATACGGGCCGCTTTGCAGGCCCAGCTGCCCCAGCTGGACGCGGCCTTCATCCACGGCGACGCCGTGGCCGGCACGGTGCACGCCAGCAGCGGCATCGACTTGATGGTAATCGCGCCCAAAGCGCCGCAGCCAGAGCTGCGCCTGGCGCTGGGCGAACTGACGGGCGATCTGGGCCGCGAAGTACGCCCAGCCTTCTACACCTCAGAGGAATTCGGCCAGCTGTGGCGCACCGGCGACACCGCGCTGCGCGCCGTGCTGGAGCAGCCCAAGATTTTCGTCAAAGGCTCCGAGCCCGAACTGATCAAACTGGCGCAGCTTCCCTGACTAAAGGTGAAGAGCGTGTTGACAACAGCTATACGCCCGCCTACGCTGGGTGTATTCATTGTTATCTGCACCAGGAGGGTTCCATGCGTGACGCCGCCATCAATTTGCGGGCTTTGCCCGAGCAGCGGGACTTGATTGATCGCGCCGCAAACCTGTTGGGCAAGAACCGTTCGGATTTTATGCTTGAAGCCGCCTGTGAAAAAGCCCAGGAGGTCGTACTCGATCAGGTTTTTTTCAGCATGGATGCAGACAAATTCAAGCACTTCAACGCCGTCCTCGATGCAACGCCTAGCCACAATCCCGGACTTGAACGACTAATGGCCGTTGCCACTCCTTGGATTACTGCCAAGAAATGAGTTTGCGGCTCACCCCGCCCGTGCCGCTCGCGGCCACCCACCTTCTGGATGGATTCGAGTGCGGCGAAGCAGCACTCGACGGGTGGCTCAAGCGACGCGCAATGGCCAACCAAGTGAGCAATGCCAGCCGCACATTTGTCGTAGCGGATCAGGATGGACATGTCTATGGCTACTATGCCATGGCTGCGGGCGCAGTCGCTCACCAAATGGCAACCGGCTCGGTCCGCCGGAACATGCCGGACCCCGTCCCAGTATTGGTCCTGGCGCGGCTAGCGGTTGATCGCCGTGCCCAAGGCATGAAGATTGGTGCCGCCTTATTGCAGGACGCTGTCAACAGGGCGGTGACGGTTTCCCGGCATGCCGGCGTCCGAGCCCTGCTGGTACATGCGCTTAACGACACCGCCAAGAAGTTCTACGAACACTATGGCTTCCAGGAGTCGCCGCAACATCCGATGACGCTGATGTTACGCTTGAATGCCGTCAAGGAATGACAGGGGCTGCGCTACCCAAATAACGGGCAATCGCTTCTTTGCGCAGCGCCTGCAGCTGCCCGTCCGCCTGCATTTTCTCCAGCACGGCGGTGATGCGCGGCACGAGGTTTGCATGTTTTTTATGCAGATAGTGGAACAGGCGAAACTTGACCAGGGGCGGCTCCAGCGGCGCGATGCCGCGCAGGCCTGCCAGTTGTAGCTGCCACAGGCCTGAGAGCCTGGCTTCGACCACCACGTCCACGCGGCCGGCGGCCAGCTTGGCGAACGATTGTTCCACGGTCGATACGCGCTCGACGTTCATGCCCACCGTTCCCAGCTCCGCGAATTTCAGCCCTATCCTGGTGCCTATCCGGTACGGACGCAGGCTATCCCAGCCGGTGACGGGAAAGTTCAGTCCTTTGGTGAACACCACGCCTTCCATCTGGCCGATGGCGACGGGCACGCGTATCAGGTTGGGATAGAGCTTCTCCATCCCTTCGATGCGGTTGATTTCGCCGTCCAGCACGCCGTCATTGGACAGCGCCAGTGCGCGCGCGGCCGGCAACTCCTTGCCCTTGATGGCGATACCCAGTTTCGCGTATGCCACGCGCAACACCTCTGCGCCGATACGCGTATCCAGGTCGGTGACCGCCGCGAACGTCACTTGTTCCTGCGCGCACGCAGGCGTTGCGCACATTGCCAGCGCCAGGACGTAGGCCAGGAAACGGACGCTCCACGCAGTCATGTGCACTCTCGGAATGGGGGTGCTAAGCAGTATGCCGCGACTGCGGCGAAAACACTACTACAAGCTCAGGCGCGCCCGCGCAGCCGCGTATTCGGCCTTCAGGCGCTCCACCATCTCGGCCACGGTGGGCACGTCGTCCATCAGGCCCACGCCTTGGCCGGCGCCCCAGATGTCGCGCCAGGCTTTGGCGGTGCCGGAACCGAAGCTCATCTTGCTCTTGTCCGATTCCGGCAGCGCGTCCGGGTCCAGGCCGGCGTTGAGGATGGATTTCTTCAGGTAGTTGCCATGCACGCCGGTGAACAGATTGGTGTAGACGATGTCCGCCGCCGCCGATTCCACGATGGCGTTGCGGTATTCGTCCGTCACATTGGATTCCTCGGTGGCCAGCCAGCGCGATCCGATGTAGGCGAAGTCCGCGCCCATGGCCTGCGCCGCCAGGATGGCGTCGCCGGTGGCGATGGAGCCGGACAGGGCGATCGGCCCTTTGAAGAACTTGCGCACTTCTCCCACCAGCGCAAACGGCGACAGCGTGCCCGCATGGCCGCCGGCGCCGCTGGCCACCAGGATCAGGCCGTCCACGCCCGCTTCCAGCGCCTTTTCGGCGTGGCGGATGTTCACCACGTCGTGCAGCACGATGCCGCCGTAGCTGTGAATGGCGTCCATCATCTCTTTCGGCGGCGCCCGCAGCGAGGAAATGATGATGGGCACCTGGTGCTTCACGCACACTTCCACGTCGTGCGCCAGGCGGTCATTCGACTGGTGCACGATCTGGTTCACGGCGATGGGACCGACGCGCTTGCCGGGATTGGCGGCCTGGAAGGCGGCCAGTTCGGCTTGCAGCTCGGTCAGCCAGGTGTCCAGCAGCTCGGCCGGGCGCGCGTTCAGCGCCGGGAAGGAGCCGACAATGCCGGCCTTGCACTGCGCCGCCACCAGCTTGGGGCCGCTGGCGATGAACATCGGCGAGGCGATGACGGGAAGGGACAGGTTTTGCAGCACGGTGGGCAGGGCCATGGCGGACTCCGAGTTAAATGATCAAACCATTATAAGTCGAAAATAGTACGATCGTGCTCTAAACTGTGTCCCGCTGTCGCTTACCCTTCGCTTAGCCGTCGTTGAGTAAGTACCCACTCTCAATGCGGGCGCTGCAGGCGCGCACCAGCTGCTTGATGGTCCACTCGGCGGTCTCCTCCGGCGTCTTGCCCAGGTAGCGCTGGGATGCGGCTGCCACGATGGGCAGCGCGGCGAACATGGCAGGCACCTCGTCCAGCTTCATGCGCTGGCGCTCCAGCAGCAGGAACTTGAGCAGCACCTTGACGGCGTACTCGGCGTTGCGCACCGGGTTGCCGGACAGGAAATCAAGCCGCGTGCGGGCGCGCTTCAGCGCCGCCGCCACGTCGGTGAACACGGCGCCGTGGCCGGGGATGACCACGCGCGCGTCCAGCGTGGCGATCAGGTCCAGCGTGGCGCGCTCCTCGATAAAGCCGGACTCGCCGTCCAGCTCGGGGAAGATCACGCCGAAGCCGTTCTGCCACAGCGCATCGGCCGAAATCAGTATGCCTTCCTTGGCGCAGAACAGCATCAGCGAATGCACGTCGTGGCCGGGCGCGCCCAGCACCTGCCATTCCAGGTCGGCCATGGTCAGCTTGTCGCCCGGGGAGAGCGGGCCGTCGGCGCTGAAGCGCTGGCATTGCTGGCCGGTGGCCTTGAAGCTAAGCTTGTCCTCGTTCCAGTGGCGCACGTGCTCCAGCTCGGACACCGGCACCAGCGTTTCGCTGCCGTAGTGCGCCTGCAGGATGGCGTTGCCGCCGCAATGGTCGGAATGCATATGGGTGTTGACGATGCGGTCCAGGCGGCGGCCCTTGAGCGCGTGGCGCACCAGGTCCAGCGTTTGCGGCGCGTGGATCATATAGCCGCTATCGACCAGCGTGACCTCGTGGCGGCCCAGCATCAGCACATTGTTGGACGAGAGCCAGCCACGTTCAAAGACGTGGATGTTGTCTGGTAAGGCTTTCATTGTTACGTCTATTCAAAATCGATCAGCTGCTCGCGGCGGCGGATTTCGGCCCACACGGTGCGCTTGAAATCGTCGTCGGCGCGCGACCATTGCACGATTTCATCAATCGTGCGCATGCAGCCCTCGCAATAACCGGTCTCGCGGTTCATTTTGCAAAGGCTGACGCAGGGGGATGGCACCGGGGAGGCCAGTTCGGGCATGCCGGTGGGATTTTCAATGCTCATTGCGCTGTTTTACAGGAAGAATGCGCGCATTTTACCGCGCCAGGCGTTCGACCAGTTCAATCCGGTTGCCGAAAGGGTCAAAGATGGTGGCGCGCAAGGCGCCCGGCACCGGCTCGTCGAAGCCGCCGTCCAGGCCGCGCTGCTTCAGCTCGGCAAGGTAGCCGGCCAGGTCGTCGACCAGCAGCGCCGGGTGGGCTTTCTTGGCTGGCAGGAAATTACTTTCCCCTCCGATATGGATTTGCTGGTTGCCCGAAGCAAACCAGCAGCCGCCGCGCACCGCCAGGTTGGCCGGTTTCTGCAGTTCCTGCATGCCCAGCACCTTGCCGTAAAACGCGCGCGCCGTATCTTCCGCGCCAACGGGGATGGCCACTTGCACGTGGTCGAGTCCGATTATTTTTGCCATGGTTTTACCTATGAGAACAGGCCTCCACCATACTCCAAGCGCAAAGAAAGCGCTTGTCCTTGCCGAATTCGTCCCTATACTACCATCCATACGGATGGTATATGGATGGAGACAATGACTACACAACAAGAACTGAGACTGAAAACGAGCGAGTCGGAAAAGATCACGATCAACCTGGGGCCTATCGACCTCGGGCAGATCGATTTGCTGGTGCAGGAGGGCTTTTACGCCAACCGCACCGATCTGATCCGCACCGCAATCCGCAACCAGCTGGCGCAGCATGCCGACGTGGTGAAACAGACCGTGGCGCGCAAAAGCCTGGTGCTGGGGATGCAGCATTACACCCGGCAAGACCTGGAGCAGTTGCAGGCGGCCGGCGAACGCTTGCGTATCCATGTGCTGGGACTGGCGAGCATCGCCAATGACGTGTCGGTGGAACTGGCGCTGGCGACCATAGAATCCATCTTCGTGCTGGGTGCTTTGCACGCCAGCGCCGTATTGAAAACCGCGCTTGCAGGGCGCATACATTAGCGTGCAGTCGGCGCTTGAGGGGCAGGACATGAAATTGAATCACAAGCTATTCAGCCAGATGCGAGCGGCGACGCAAAATTTGTTGGCCAAGGGACCGGCTGCGGCCACCGCGGCGATCCAGCAGGCGCTGGCCGGCCTGCATCTGGGAGGCCGCCCGCAGCCGCACGCCGCTCCCGGCATGCCGCCGGAAGCGCCGCCGATGCGGGACATCAATCCGCCACCCGGCGCCGCGCCGCGCACCGCCACGGCGCCGCAGCCGGAAGCGGAAGCTTTCAGGGAAGCGCCGCGCGCGGCACGTGCACAACATGCACAAAAAGCACCAGACGCACCGGATGCCTCCGCCGCTCCGGATACGCCGCAGGCGCCGCCCAGCGCGCAAGCCTTCGTGGAGGACCTGCTGGGTCAGCTGGGCATCCAGGCCGGCAAGCTGCCGGCGGGGCTGGATCTCGGCAAATTCGAGATGCCGCATTTCGACATGCCGGACCTTGGCGGCGTGCCCGGCATGCCGGGCAAAAGCAAGCAGGCGCCGGTGCCGGAAGGCGCGCAGTTCGTCAGCGGCAGCTACACCAACCACGCCGGCACGCGCAGCTACAAGCTGTACATTCCGAGCAGCTACCACGGCCAGGCCATGCCGCTGCTGGTGATGCTGCACGGCTGCACGCAGGATCCGGACGATTTCGCGGCGGGCACGCAAATGAACGCGGTGGCCGAAGAGAAGCAATGCTTCGTGGTCTATCCGGCGCAATCGCAGCAGGCCAACAACCACAAGTGCTGGAACTGGTTCAATGCGCTCGACCAGCAGCGTGGCCAGGGCGAGCCGTCCATCATCGCGGGCATTGCGCAGCAGGTGATCGCGGAGCATCCGGTCGATGAACGCCAGGTGTATGTGGCAGGGCTGTCGGCGGGCGGCGCCATGGCTGTGATTGTCGGCACGCTGTATCCGGATCTGTTCGCGGCGGTGGGCGTGCATTCGGGCTTGCCGTATGCGTCGGCACAGGATCTGCCGTCGGCGCTGAGCGCCATGAAGCGCGGCGCTTCCGGCAATGTGGCGAAGGCCCCGCACACAGAGGGAGCCAGCCCGCCGATTATCGTGTTCCACGGCGACCAGGACCACACGGTGCATCCGCGCAACGGGGAGCAGGTGATCGAGCAGAAGCTGCGCGCGCACGGCGCCACGCAGGCCAGGGCGGAAGCCGATGCGGGCAGCGTGCCGAATGGGCACCGCTACACCGTCACCACGCACCGCCACGAGGACGGCACGCCGCTGGGCGAGCATTGGGTGGTGCATGGCGCGGGACACGCGTGGTCGGGCGGCAGCGCGGCGGGCAGTTATACCGACGGCAAGGGGCCGGATGCGAGCAGGGAGATGATGCGCTTCTTCCGCACCGTGGCGGGTTAGGTTTTTTTCAGGGCGCCGATGCAGGGCGCTCGCGCTCGGCGATGTGCTGCTTGAGGCAGGCCGGGCACCAGCAGGTGAGGTCGGTGGCGGGGCCGGGCACGGGGACGGCGGGGGGCATGGCGGTGCACCAGCACGGGCCGCCGTCGCCTTCGCCTGGGATCATGGCGCAGCTGAACTCCGCGCCGCAGCGCTTGCACACGCTCATGGCTCGTCGCCCGGGAAGACGCGCATGGCTTTGCGCAAGGTGTCCATCTGGTTATTGAAGCGCGTGCAGGCGCCGCACACCATCAGGTGCAAACGCATGCGGGTGCGCTCGGCCAGCGACAACTCGCGGTCCATGCCTTCTGAAACAAGGCGGTGCACTTCTTTGCAGGTTGGTTTCAAGCCGCTCATAATCTTCTTCCTCTGCCTTTATCCGCGTGCGCCGAACCAGTTCAGGTCCAGGCATTCGCGCAGGCGCAAACGCGCGCGGTACAGCAGCACCCAGGCATTAGCCGAAGTAATCGCCAATTCCTTACAAATTTCTTCCGTCTCCAGCTCCAGCCATTCGCGCATCATGAACACGCGCGCGTTCTTGGCGGGCAGTTTTTCCAGGCACAGCTCCAGCACCTTGAAGAAATCCTTCTGCTCCAGCGTGCGGTCCGGGTCGCCCCACTGGCGCGGCATGTCCACGGTGTGGCCGTCGGCCGCGAACAGCGCGTCGATGGCGTCGTCCTCGGACTGGTCGCCGACGGTGTCGATCTGGCGCTCGCGGGTGGCGGCGCGCAGATTGTCGATGATTTTGTACTTCAGAATCCCGGTCACATAGGTGCGCAGCGAGGACTGGCCCTGGAAACGCTCGGGCTGTTCCAGCACGGCGATCAGGGTGTCCTGCACCGCGTCCTGCGCCAGGGCGTCATTCCGCAATTGCAATGATGCGAATCGGACAAGCTGCGGCCGCATGGCCTCAAGCTGGCTGTGGAGGGATGGCGAGGTAGGCATATCCGGCGAGCCTAGCGGAACATCCCGGAAATTACAACCGCAAAAAGCCCTATAATGCGTGCTGGAAGCCAGCCTTTGACTTAACATCGCTCACCTTTTTACCGGATTCGCCATGACCCAACTCACCAATTTGACCCTGGCCGTACCTTCTGATGACCTGACCGCGGTGTCCCCCGCGATCAAGGCGCAGATTCTGGCCGAGGCGCTGCCCTACATCCGCAATTTCCATGGCAAGACCATCGTCATCAAATACGGCGGCAACGCCATGACCGACGAGCGCCTGAAACATGGCTTCGCGCGCGATGTGATTTTGCTGAAACTGGTGGGCATGAATCCGGTGGTGGTGCACGGCGGCGGTCCGCAGATCGACAACGCGCTGAAGAAAATTGGCAAGCAGGGCACCTTCGTGCAGGGCATGCGCATCACCGACGAAGAGACCATGGAAGTGGTGGAGTGGGTGCTGGGCGGCGAAGTGCAGCAGGATATCGTGATGCTGATTAATCACTACGGCGGCCAGGCAGTGGGCCTGACCGGCAAGGACGGCGGCTTGATCCGCGCGCGCAAAATGGCGATGCCGGACCGCGAGAACCCGGGCCAGTTCCTGGACATCGGCTTCGTCGGCGAGATCGACGCGATCAACCCGGCCGTGGTGAAAGCGCTGCAGGACGACGCCTTCATTCCGATTATTTCGCCTATCGGTTTCGGCCAGGACGGCCAGGCCTACAACATCAACGCGGACGTGGTGGCGGGCAAGATCGCGGAAATCCTGAAAGCCGAAAAGCTGATCATGATGACCAATATCGCCGGCGTGCAGGACAAGACCGGCAACCTGGTCACCGACCTGTCTGCGCGCGAGATCGACGAGATGTTCGCCGACGGCACCATTTCGGGCGGCATGCTGCCTAAAATTTCGTCAGCGCTGGACGCGGCGAAATCCGGCGTCAACACCGTTCACATCATCGACGGCCGAATTGAGCATTCTTTGTTGCTGGAAGTCTTGACGGAACAGGCTTTTGGCACTATGATCCGGTCTCACTAAATGTTTGGCGGTGCTAAAGACCACTTGCACCGCCGATGTGTATGCCCTTGTAGCTCAGTGGTAGAGCACTCCCTTGGTAAGGGAGAGGCCACGTGTTCAATCCACGTCAAGGGCACCATCCTTCCTGCAGTACCCTCCAGCAGCACCCTTCCCTAGTAAATACGCTCCACCGCAACGCCGCGCTGCTTCAGCAATTCCGGTACGCTATTCGTCCCCACCAGATGCAGCACGCCGATCGCCACCAGGCTGTTTTTTTCGCGCGCCAGCAGTTTCACGATATTGTCCGCCAGTGCGGGATTGCGCCCGTCCAGCAGCACCTGCTGCACGAAGCGGCCCGAGAAGGTGCCGTCATCGGCCGCCTTGCGCGCCAGCGCTTCCAGCGCAGCCGCATCCGCCTTGCGCCACGCGTCGGTGATTTCGCGCGCCTGCGCGGCCTGCTCCTGGTCCTCGATGGCGGCGATGCCTTCCTGCAGGAACAGCGCCTGCTCGGCCGCGCTCATGCCGCTGAACAGCGCCATCTGGCCTCCCACCGATTCCAGCTCCAGCACCGGCAGCTTGCGCTCGCGCGCCTGCTGCGACAGCCAGGAATCCACCGCCAGGCTGGCCTGGTAGCCCTGGGCGGCGAATTCGCTGACGGTGAGCAGGCTGGCCAGCATCCACGGCTTCATGGCCGCCACGGCGCCGTCGTCGATGGCGTAGCGGCGCAGCAAGCGCGCCAGGCGCTGCCGGTATTCCACCGGCAACTCGGCCGAGGCGGGGCCGCCTCCGCGCGCATACATGCCGTGCTCGCGCACCGCCTGCACGATTTTCGCCGGGTCGCCCAGCGGGTCCACTTCCAGCGCCAGCACGGTGGCGCGCTGCAAGGCCTGCATGACGCGCGGCTCCAGCGGATAAAAATCGGCGGCGCCGACATGGATGGTGCCAAACAGATAAGCTGTATGCCCACCCTGCTCCAGCTTGAACAGCGCGCCGCGGTCGACGGCGGTCCCGGCCTGGGCTGCGCCGGGCAGCAGCAAGAACAGACTGCAAAACATCACTATAATTTGGCGTCGCATGTTTTCCTTTTGACTGAAGCTGCCGTGAATAATAAACCCTCCGCCCGCGCGCCTGTCTGGCTGTTTGATCTGGACAATACGCTGCACAACGCCTCGCATGCCATCTTTCCGGCCATTACCGCGAATATGAACGCCTATATTGCGCGCGTGCTGGGCCAGGAAGGCGTGCCCGCCGGAGCGGACGCGGTGAACGCGGCGCGCAAGCTGTACTGGCAGCGCTACGGCGCCACGCTGCTGGGCCTGGTGAAGCACCACGGCGTACGCTCCGAGCATTTCCTGCACGAGACCCACAGCATGCCCAACCTGGCGCAGATGATACGGGCCGAAAAAGGCCTGGGCCGCTTGCTGCGCGCCCTGCCCGGCCGCAAGGTCCTGCTCACCAATGCGCCGCACCGCTACTCCACCATGGTGCTGCGGCATATGGGCTTGCACCGCCACTTCTCGCACCACATCGCCATCGAGTCGATGCGCATCCACCGCCAGCTGCGGCCCAAGCCTTCCAAGCTCATGCTGCGCAAGCTGATGCGCAAGCAGGGCGTGACGCCGGGGCGCTGCATCCTGGTGGAGGACACGCTGGCCAATCTGCGCACCGCGCACGGCATGGGCATGCGCACCGCCTGGGTGACGCAGTACCTGAAAGTGGCCGATCCCATCGGCGCGGCCCATGTGCCGAAAAGACTAATTCGCCCCGCTTGGGTCGATGTCAAAGTAAAATCTGTCCGGCATCTGCCAGCGCGCCTGTCCCGGCTGCGCTGAGTTTCTTTTTCATCCACACGTCGAGATCCCATGGCAAGCACACCGCCAGGCCAACGCAGGCAACAAATTCTGGAAGCTCTGGCCGAGATGCTGGAACAGCCCAAAGGCGACAAGATCACCACCGCCGCGCTGGCCCGCAAGCTGGAGTTTTCCGAAGCGGCCCTGTACCGCCATTTCGCCAGCAAGGCGCAGATGTTCGAGGGCCTGATCGAGTTCATCGAGACCACCGTGTTCGGCCTGATCAACCAGATCGCCGAGCGCGAGGAAGACGGCCTGGCCCAGACGCGCGGCATCGTCGGCATGCTGCTGCAGTTCGCCAGCAGCAATCCGGGCATGACGCGGGTGCTGATCGGCGACGCGCTGGTGAACGAGGACGAGCGCCTGCAACAGCGCATGAACCAGTTCTACGACCGCGTGGAGCTGGCGCTCAAGCAGGCCTTGCGCCAGGCCGCCAGCACCGGCCACGGCCACGAGGCGGACGTGGCGCCGCGCGCCGCCATGCTGGTAAGCTATGTGGCGGGCCGCTGGCACCGCTACGCCAAGAGCGGCTTCAAGCTGAACCCCGCGCAGGACGCGGCGATCCAGATCGCCCTGCTGTTGAACTGAACCAGGCCATGAACACAGAACCGAGTGTGCAGTGCTTCGCATTGCTGGACGACGCCAGCCCGGACGGCATGGCCACGGCGCGCTCGCGCCTGTACACCGGCCACGCGGCCACGCTGCGCTGCACCGACCTGGCGGGCTGGCGCCGCATCCTCGAACAGATGGAAACGGCGCTGGCCAGCGGCCAGCACGCGGTCACGCTGTGCGCCTATGAACTGGGCGCGCATATCGCGGGCATGCCCGCGCCCGTGGTGCCAGCGGGCGCGCCGCTGGCGCAGATACTGATCTTCAACCGCTGCGACCTGCTGTCGCAGGCGGAAGTGGCCACGTGGCTGGCCGCGTGCTCCGCCGCCGACCCGGCGCCGGCCGGCATTGCGGACGTGCGCGCCAATGTCGACCAGGCGCAGTTCACCAGCGCCATCGGCCGCATCCGCGACTACATCGCGGCGGGCGACACCTACCAGGTGAACTACACCTACCGTTTGCGCTTCGAAGCATTCGGTTCCATCTTCGCCCTGTACGAGCGCCTGCGCGCACGCCAGCCGGTACCTTACGGCGCGCTGGTGGCGCTGGACGACGGCACGGCGGTGCTGTCGCTGTCGCCGGAACTGTTCGCGCGCCACGAGAACGGCGAGCTGACCGCGCGGCCCATGAAGGGCACGGCGCCTGCAGCGGCGGGCGGCGACGAAGCGGAGAACGCGAAGCGCGCCGCCGCGCTGGCGGCCGACACCAAGAACCGCGCAGAAAACCTGATGATCGTGGACTTGCTGCGCAACGACATCGGCCGCATCGCGCAGACCGGCACGGTGGAAGTGCCTGCGCTGTTCGAGGTGCGGCGCTACAGCAGCGTGCTGCAAATGACGTCCACCGTGCGCGCCAAGCTGCGCGGGGACGTGGACATGGCCGGCATCTTCGACGCGCTCTATCCCTGCGGCTCCATCACCGGCGCGCCCAAGCGGCGCACCATGGAAATCATCAGCGAGCTTGAACCTGCGCCGCGCGGCCTGTACACCGGCGCCATCGGCTGGTTCCAGCCTTCGGACCACGGCGTGGGCGATTTCTGCATGTCGGTGCCCATCCGCACGCTGGCGCTGCAAGCGCCGCGGAACGGCACGCGGCGCGGCGAAATGGGCGTGGGCGCGGGCATCGTCTACGACAGCGAAGCCAATGACGAATTCGCCGAATGCCAGCTCAAGGCGCGCTTCCTCACCGGCCTGTCCAACGACTTCGACCTGTTCGAAACCATGTACGCCACGCGCGAGCAAGGCCCGCGCAACCTGGAGCGGCATTTGCAGCGCCTGTCCGCGTCGGCGCGCTATTTCGGCTTTGCCTACGACGACAAGGCGGCGCGCGCCTACATCGCCATGGCCTGCAACACCATGGCGCCCGCCACGCCAACGCGCTTGCGCCTGGCGCTGAACCAGGCCGGCGCCTTTGCTGTGCAGCAGGGCGCGCTGGCGCCGCTGGCCGAACCGGTGCGGGTGCTGCTGGCGGAAGACACGGTCAGCAGCGGCGATCTGTTCCTGCGCCACAAGACCAGCCTGCGCGCAGGCTACGACGCGGCGTGGAAAGCGGCCGAAGCGCAAGGCGCGTTCGACACGCTGTTCTTCAACGAGCGCGGCGAACTGGCCGAAGGTGGACGCAGCAGCGTGTTCGTGAAACTGGAAGGCCGCTGGTACACGCCGCCGCTGGCCGGTGGCCTGCTGCCCGGCGTGATGCGCGCCGCCATGCTGGACGATCCGGCCTGGAACGCCAGCGAGCGCGTGATCACGCGCGCCATGCTGGAGCACGCGGAGGACATCGTGGTCTGCAACGCGCTGCGCGGCGCCATGCGCGCGCAGCTTGCGGCGCAGCCTACTGGTCGATAATCATCTCGAAGCCGCCAAAGAACATGCGCTTGCCGTCGAAGGGCATATTCTCGGGCTTCATCCATTCGGCCAGGCGCGGATCCTTCATCACTTTCTCGTTGATCTCATCGCGCTTGGCGCGCGACTCGTAGATTATCCACGAGAACACCACCGTTTCGCCCTCCTCCAGCAGGACGGCTTGCGGGAAGGATGTGTGCTTGCCGGGCTTCACATCGTCGGCCACGCACTCGCGGTATTCCAGCGCACCGAACTCGCGCCAGATGGCGGCGCCGGCAGTGGCCATTCTTTTGTACGCATCAAGGTTCTTGATGGGAACCGGCAAAACAAATCCGTCGACATAAGGCATGGCTGTCTCCTTCGCATTTGTGAGTCTCCCAGATTAGGCCATCCATGCGCCCAGAACAAGCGGCGCACGATAACATCTGGATTACTTGGGGAAAGGATTGTGCAACGCAATTCCCAAACGCCCGAAATCCTTGACATTGCGCGTAGCCAAAATAGCTGAATGGACTTGGCATATCGCTGCTATCTGGCCGTCTGCCATGCTGACAGGATGGCCGGAGCGTTCGCCCGCAGCGACCAGTGCAGCGTATCGCACGGCTGCCGCGCCATCAAACGCAAGGACACGGCCATCAAGATCTTCCACCAGCATACTGGAGAGCGCTCGGGCCAATGATGCCTTGCGCTTTCCAGCCGGAAGCCGTTCCACACCATACAGGCACTCGGCGACTGTAATAGCGATAAGAAAAATTTCACGCGCTGGCAAACTGTCTATCCATGCCAGCACAGATGGATCCGGCGCAGACCGCATCAACTCCGACAAAATATTAGTATCAAGAATTATCATTCCGAAAGATTGGCTGCGCGTGGCTTATCCTGGCGAACGGGAAGAGCAAGTTCAGGTAAATCAAGCTGTGCAAAACGCCTGCTGATTTTGCTGCCTAAACCCTCGGAGATCTGCTCTGCACCTAGCGCTTGCTTGAGAATTTGCAAGGCCTCATTCTCGACAGACCGCTTATTCCTGGCCGCATTGCTTCGCAACCTTGCTCGTAATTCATCATCAAGATTTCGTATCGTCAGCGTATTCATTTCGCCTCCTTGGACACCCCATGCTTCAATACTAGCACTGCGCGGCGAACTGGCGGCGGTAGGCGCCGGGGCTGGTGGCGGCGAGGCGGCGGAAGTGGTGGCGCAGTGACTCTTCCGAACCGAAGCCGGCGCGCTCGGCCACTTGCGCGAGCGGAATGTCCGGCGATTCCAGCAGGTCCTTGGCGATGGCGATGCGCTCGCGCGTGAGCCATTCCACCGGTCCCATGCCGGTTGCGTCCTGGAACTGCCGCTGCAAGGTGCGCGCGCTCATGGCGGCGCGCTCGGCCATGGATTTGACGGTGTGCGGCAGCGCCGGATTGGCGCGCAGCCAGTCCAGCAGGCGCGCCAGCCGGCCCTGTTCGTCGTGCGCCATGGGGCGCGGCAGGAACTGGGCCTGGCCGCCTTCGCGGTGCGGCGCCACCACCAGGCGCTGCGCCACCAGGTTGCCGACGCGCGCGCCGTAGTCGCGCCGCACCAGGTGCAGCAGCATGTCGATGCCGGCCGCCGAGCCGGCCGAGGTGATGACCTGGTCCTGGTCCACATACAGGTCGTCCGCCTGCACCATCACGCGCGGGTGGCGGCGCGCCAGGCGTTCGGTGTAGCGCCAGTGGGTGGTGGCGCGCAAGCCGTCCAGCACGCCGGCGGCGGCCAGCACGAAGACGCCGGAGCAGATCGAGCACAGGCGCGCGCCGCGCGCGTGGGCGGCGCGGAGGGCCTCCAGCAGGGCCGGCGGCGGGGCTTCGTCGGCGTCGCGCCAGCCGGGGATGACGATGGTGTCGGCCAGCGCCAGCAGCTCGGGCCGGTATGGCGCTTGCACGGTGATGCCGCCCGCCGCGCGGATGGGACCGGGCTCGACGGCGCAGACCTGGAAGTCGTACCAGTCCACGCCCAGCTCGGGGCGTTCCAGCGCGAACAGTTCCACCACGCAGCCGAACTCGAAGGTGCAGAGCCGGTCGTAGGCCAGGGCGACGACTAGGTGCTTTTTCATGGCGTAATCTTACCGCATATTGGCATATGCGCCACTGCCGCCTGAGGGCGGGGACTTTGATAATGGCCATACCGCAACCAACAACAGGAGTTGACCATGTCGCACGTCACCGCAACCGCCGCCGCCCCCAGCCCGCTCGCGCTGGCGCATTTCGAGGCCGAATTCACGTTTGAGACCGACTGCTGGGACGTGCATGACGCCCTCAGCAGCGGCCAGCAGGATTTTGTGCTGCTGGACGTGCGCGGCACGGAGAAATACGCGGCCGGCCATGTGCCGGGCGCGGTGGATCTGGCGCACCGGAAAATTATCGGCTCGAAGATGGCGGCATATCCGCAGGGGACGCTGTTCGTGGTCTATTGCGCCGGGCCGCACTGCAACGGCGCCGCCCGCGCCGCCGTCCGCCTGGCGAAGCTGGGCCTGCCAGTCAAGCTGATGGCGGGCGGCATTACCGGCTGGCTGGACGAGGGATTCGAGCTGGAGCGCGCTGCCCTCGCGGCTGCCTGACTCAGCTGCTTCCCGCGCCGCCGCTTACAGCCAGGCAAGCAGGTGCTGGGCCACTTGCGGCGAGTCCAGCAGCACCATGTGGTTGACGCCGTAGACGGTGGCCTGGTGCGCGACGGGGATGGCGAGGCTGCGCAGCGGGTCCGGGTGCTGGCCGAGCGCGCTGGCCAGAGGCACCAGGCCGTCGCCCGCCATCCGGCCGCTGAGCTGGCTTGCGTCCTTGCCTATGGTGCCGGCCACCGCGTAGCAGGCGACGCCTTCCGGCAGCGGCACCGGCGCGGGCAGCGCGGCGCCGTGGGCGAAACGATCGCGGCCCACCCAGTCGCTGTCCAGCAGGCTGCCGTGCCGCAAATCGGTGATGCCGGCGCTGCGCAACTTGGCCAGGCGGGTGAAGGGCGCCGTGTAGGGCGTGAAATCGGTCAGCAGGTGGACCCAGTTGCCGCCGCGCTCCAGCGGCGCGCCTTGATGCGGCGAACCGAGGAACACCAGTTTGCTCAGATGCGCCAGCCAGCGGTGCCCGGCCTGCGCGCCGTAATGGCAGGCGCTGCGTGCGAGCAGGCCGCCCATGCTGTGGCCGACGATGACCAGCTCTTCCACCGGCACCGGCCAGCCGGCGAGCAGCGCTTCCAGCTTGTGGGCGAAGTCGTCGCCGTTTTCTGAGATGTGGCGGCCCGTGTTGTAGTGCAGGTAGACCGGCGTGTAGCCGCGTTCGCGTTCCAGCATGGCGCCGTGGTCGTGGCCGTTGCGCTGCCATTGCAGGTCGTTCATGCAGAGGCCGTGCGCCAGCACGAGGACGCGGCCACCCGGGGCCGCTGATGGCGGCGTAAACGCCAGCGGCTGGCCGTTGCGCCGGAACTGCATCGGTATGGCCAGGGGATTGTTGTCCTGCGCGAGCCGGTCGCCCAGCACGCCGTTCAGCGCGGCGAGGACGGCCTCGCGGCCCGCCCAGCCGCTGCGCTCGCCCAGCAAGGGCTGCAGGCGCGCCAGGCTGTGCTCCAGCCCGCCGCCCGCCAGTCCCGCCACGCCGCGCACGCTGCGGTAGACCAGCGAGGTGGCCAGCGCCAGCGGCCGTCCCACAGGCGCAGGAACGTGGCCCAATATGGCCATGTGGACAGCCTGCGCCAGATCGGCCACGCCGCCCACCGCACCGGTGGCCAGGCGCGCGGCGCCGATCAGGTCAGCCACGCGGGACTGCCCCGGCTGGATGGCAAGCTTGGTGGCCATGGCGCGGGGCGCTTAGCCGCCCAGCGCTTTTTCCACCGCGCCAACCAGCTGCTTGTCTTCCGGCGTGACCTTGCTCGGGAAGCTCTCCACCACCTTGCCGTTGCGGTCGATCAGGTATTTATGGAAGTTCCAGGCCGGGGTCTTGCCGGTGGCCTTGATCAGGCTGGCGTAGAAAGGATTGGCCGCCGTGCCGGACACCACGGTCTTGGCGAACATCGGGAATTTCACGCCGTAGGTGTTGTAGCACAGGTCGGCGATTTCCTTGGCCGAGCCCGGCTCCTGCTTGCCGAAGTCGTTCGACGGGAAGCCCAGCACCACCAGGCCCTTGCCGCTGTACTTGCCGTACAGCGCCTCCAGCCCTTCGTACTGCTTGGTGTAGCCGCAGTAGCTGGCGGTGTTCACCACCAGGATCACCTTGCCCGCGTACTGGCACAAGTCCTGCGGCGCTTCGTCCTGCAGGCGGTTGAACGACTGCTTCAGGATGGCCGGGCAGCTGGCGGCGGCCGGTGCGGCGGCCGGGGCACCCGATTGCGCATAGGCAGGGGCGTTGCCCAGCAGACCCAGCGAGGACACGATAGCGAGAGCGGCAATTTTCTTGGACATGGCGGTAGGGGCAATCAGGTTAAAAAAACCATTCTATGCCAAACACTTAACTGCCGCACTATTGATGCAGATTAAACCCCGCCCACCGCCGCGCCAGCAAAATGGCAGCTTACCTCACCCAAGCTGAGTATCCCCATGCGCCGCCATCCCCGTTCCCACCGCCTGCTGCACACCGTCATCCTGTTGGCGCTGATCGCCATCGCCCTGCTGCTGTTGCCGATGCCCTCGGCTCTTTCCCCGTAGCTACTTATCCCTAGGAGGTCGCCATGTTTCCCCTGTTCTGGAATTGGTCGCCGCAGTTTTTCCTGCCCTGGAGCGGCAGCGTGAGGCAGGACATCGAGCTGGACCGGTTTTTCAACGCCATCCCGCGTGCGGCGGGCGACGGCGTGATCGAGCAGGCGGCGTTCAAGCGCGCCTCCTACGGCAGCCAGCTGGGCTGGATCACGGAAGTGCTGCTGGAAGCGATGAAGGACGTGCCGGCGGACGAGAACAGTCCGCTGGGCAAGCTGCGCCTGGCCAACGCCGACATCCAGCGCATGAAGCTGGAGCGGCACTACCTGGCGGCGGGCGACATCAGCGGGGAAAGGATCGCGGACTACCTGCGCACGCTGCGCCAGCAGGACGGCGCGCGCTATGAACAGCTGAGCCAGCAGCTGCTGCACCTGCTGCAGCCGCCGGCCAAGAGCGATTAAATTCCGCCCAGGCAGATGTACTTGATGACCAGATAGTCTTCCATGCCGTAAATCGACCCTTCGCGGCCCAGGCCGGACTGCTTGACGCCGCCGAAGGGCGCGATTTCGTTGGAAATCAGGCCCGTGTTCACGCCCACCATGCCCGACTCCAGCCCTTCGGACACGCGCCAGATGCGGCCGATGTCGCGCGAATAGAAGTAGCTGGCCAGGCCGAACTCGGTATTGTTGGCCAGGGCCACGGCTTCCTCGTCCGTATGGAAGCGGAACAGCGGCGCCAGCGGGCCGAAGGTTTCCTCGTCCGACACGCGCATGGCCGGCGTCACGTCGGCGATCACGGTGGGCTCGAAGAAGCTGTGGCCCAGCGCGTGGCGCTTGCCGCCAAGCAGCAAACGGCCGCCCTTGGCCAGCGCGTCGGCCACGTGCTCCTCCACCTTCAGCACCGCCTTGGCGTCGATCAGCGGCCCCTGCGTCACGCCCGGCTCGGTGCCGTCGCCCACTTTCAGCTTGGACACCGCCGCCACGAACTTCTGGGCAAACGCTTCATACACGCCGTCCTGCACATAGATGCGGTTGGCGCACACGCAGGTCTGGCCCGCGTTGCGGTACTTGGAGGCGATGGCGCCCTCCACCGCCGCGTCCAGGTCGGCGTCGTCGAACACGATGAAGGGCGCGTTGCCGCCCAGTTCCAGCGACAGCTTCTTGATAGTGGGCGCGCATTGCTCCATCAGCAGGCGGCCCACGCCGGTGGAGCCGGTGAAGGTGAGCTTGCGCACGATGGGATTGCTGGTCATTTCGCCGCCGATGGCCTTGGGCGAACCGGTGACCACGCTGAACACGCCCGGCGGCACGCCCGCGCGCTCGGCCAGCACGGCCAGCGCCAGCGCCGAGAACGGCGTGGCCTCGGCCGGTTTCAGCACCATGGGGCAGCCCGCCGCCAGCGCCGGGCCGGCTTTACGGGTGATCATGGCAGTCGGGAAATTCCACGGCGTGATGGCGGCGCATACGCCGATCGGCTCCTTGGTCACGATCAGGCGGCGGTCCGGCCAGGGCGAAGCCAGCGTGTCGCCCGCGACGCGCTTGCCCTCTTCCGCGAACCACTCGATGAAGGACGCGCCGAACACCACTTCGCCCTTGGCTTCGGCCAGCGGCTTGCCCTGTTCGGTGGTCATCAGCAGCGCCAGGTCGTCCGTGTTCTCCACGATCAGGTCGGCCCACTTGCGCAGCACGGCGGCGCGCTCCTTGGCGGTTTTCTTGCGCCAGGCAGGCCAGGCGGCGTTGGCGGCCTCGATGGCGCGGCGCGTTTCAGCGGCGCCGCAGTCCGGCATGGTGCCGACCAGTTCACCCGTGGCGGGGTTGTGTACAGCGTGCGTTTTGCCGTTGTCGGCATCGGTCCAGACGCCGTTGATATAGGCTTGCTGGCGCAGCAGGGTGGGATCTTTCAATTGCATAGGAGGCTCCGTGCATAGTGATTACCGTCGCTTACTATGCCACAGAGGCGGCACGCTTGCAGGGCGCCTGAATTTACCTGATCTTGATTGCCAGCAGGGCCGGATCGGGCTTGGGCCATTTCAGTTTCAGGCCTTCCAGGGTCTCCAGCAGGATGGAGGCGATGGCCAGGTCGCGGTGCGGCTTGGAGTCGGCCGGCACCACGTACCAGGGCGCGTGATCCGAGTCGGTTTCCCGCAGGGCGTCCTCGTAGGCGCGCTCGAAGGCGCGCCATTTCTTGCGCAGCTCGAAGTCCGCCGGGTCCAGCTTCCACTGCTTGGCAGGATCGTCCAGGCGCGCCTGCAAACGGGTGCGCTGTTCATCCCTGGAGATGTGCAGGAAGACCTTGATGATAGTGGTGCCGGTCTCCGCCAGCATGCGCTCGAAATCGCGGATATGGGCGTAGCGGCGCTTGCACTCCTTGGCGTCAACCATGCCCTGCACGCGGGTAATCAGCACGTCCTCGTAATGGCTGCGGTTGAACACCGTCAGCTCCCCTTTGGCGGGCACTTCGCGGTGCACGCGCCACAGGTAGTCATGGGCCAGTTCGATTTCGGTGGGCGCCTTGAACGACACCGCCCGCAGGCCAACCGGGTTGATGGCGCCGAACAGGCTGCGCACCGCGCCGTCCTTGCCCGACGCGTCCATGCCCTGCAGCACCAGCAGCACCTTGTGCTTGCGCTGGGCGTTCAGCATGGGCTGCAGCGCGGCGACGCGTTCGAGCAGCGCCGCGGTAGCGTCCTTGTGGTCCCCCTTGTCGCAGTCCCCCAGCGGCTGGCGGGACGCGTCCGCGTCGCGCAGCGTGAAATCGTCGGGAAGGCGGAACAGCTCCAGGGCTTTGGTGGGGGATTTCATGCGGGCTTTCAGGAGCGCGCCGGGTAGCGCATGGCGGCCACTTCGCGCAAGGTGGAGAGCATGGCTTCCGCGCCGGGCGACAGCTGGTGCTGGCGGCGCGTGACAATGCCGTACAAATCCATGCGCAGGCCAAGGTCATAGGGCAGCACCACCAGCAGGCCCGCGTCCAGGTAGGGCCGCACCAGCTCCTCCGGCAGCGCCGCCACCATGCGGCTGCCGCTCAGCAGATTGGTCACCACCGGCAGCGCCAGCGTTTCCACGGTTTCCGACGGCGGCTCCAGGCCTTGCGACAGGAACAGCGCGGTCAGGCGGTCGCGCAGGATGCTGCCGGCAGGAGGCAGTACCCAGCCTTCGCGCGACAAATCGGCCAGCTGCAGGTCGGTGCGTCCGGCCAGGGGGTGGCCGGCGCCGGCGATCACGCTGTGCGGCTCGTCGGTCAGCGGTTCGAAATTCAGTTCGGCGGTCAGCGCGGTGTCGAGAATGCGGCCGATCACCAGATCCAGCTCGCCCGCGCGCAGGCGCTCGGCCAGCACCTTGCTGGTGTCCACGGTGATGGCCACCTGCAGGCGCGCGTTGCGGCGCTTGAGGAGTTTCACGGCGTCCGTCACCAGCCCGGCGGACGGCGTGAGCACCGTGCCCAGCGACACACGGCCGCTCAGGCCGGACAGCAGCTCCATCACTTCCTGGTGGGCCGCGTCCATTTCCGCCAGCGCCGCGCTGGCGCGCCGTATCATCACCTCGCCGTACCAGGTCGGCACCACGCCGCGCGGCAGGCGCTCGAACAGCTGCACGTTCAGGGCGTGTTCCAGCTCGCCCAGCAGCTTGGAAGCGGCGGGCTGGGTCAGGTTGGCGGCTTGCGCGGCGTGCAGAATGGAGCCGTGCCGGCCCAGTTCTACCAGCAGAACCAGGTGGCGCGTCTTCAGGTGTGAACGGACAAAACGGTCGGAACGTGGGTCGGGCATGCAGGCCTATGCGGCTAAAAGTCGTTACTCATGATAGAGCTGCGACCTGCCACCGTCAATCAGGATGTCCGTTGCGTTGATAAATCGGGCTTCGTCGCTGGCCAGGAACAGCGCCGTATAGGCCACTTCGCTGGGCTCGCCGATGCGGCGCGGCGGCAGCAAAGCGGCCTGCCGGGCGCGTTCGGCCTCCGGATCGGGGCTGGACGCGAGCCAGGCTTCCACGTTTTCGGTCATGATCAGGCCGGGCGAAATCGAGTTCACGCGGATGCCGCGCGCCGCGTATTCGATGCCCAGAGAGCGGGTCAGGCCGATCAGCGCGTGCTTGGCCACCGGGTAGGGGAAGGTGCCGGGGATGATCTTGTGACCGTGCACGGAGGCGATATTGACCACGCTGCCCGCGCCCTGCGCCAGCATGTGCGGCAGCGCCGCGCGCGTGACGTTCCAGGCGCCGTCCAGGTCGACCGCGAAGCAGCGGTGCCATTGCTCGTCCGTCATCTCCAGCGGATCGGTGAACATGTTCACGCCCGCGTTGTTGACCACGATATCGATGCGGCCGAAGCGGGCCACGGCCTGCTCGGCCAGCGCCTGCACGGCGGCCTTGTCGGCGATATCGCCCTGCACGAACAGCGTGCGGGCGGGATCGAGTTCCGCGCGCATGGCGGCGGCCGCCTCGTCGTCGCGGTGGCTGTTGAGCACCACGAAGGCGCCCTCCTGCGCGAACAGGCGCGCCACCGCCGCGCCTATGCCCAGCGTGGAGCCGGTGACGATGGCGACCTTGTCTTTGATTCTGCCTGGCATATGCATTCCTTCCTTGCAGCGCCTGGCGGGTTACGGCTGCGCCTAACCCGCCCTACGCATCCGTACACCGTAGGGCGGGTTAGCGCCTGGCGCGTAACCCGCCGGAACCGCCGCGATCAGTCGCGGTGGCCGCCGGCGCCGCGCGTCTTGAGCTGGTCCAGCAGCACGGCGGCCAGCAGGATCAGGCCGCGCACCAGGTACTGGTAGAACGCATCAACGTTCATCAGGTTCATCACGTTTTCCACGGTGCCCATGATCAGCACGCCCACCAGCACGCCGATGATGCGCGCCTTGCCGCCTTGCAGCGACACGCCGCCGAGCACGCAGGCCGAAATCACGTCCAGCTCAAAGCCCTGCGCCGCATTCGGCTGGCCGCTGGTGATGCGCGAAGCCAGGATCAGGCCCGCCATGGCGGTGACCAGACCTTGCAGCAGGAAGATCCACACGCGCAGCCTTTCCACCTTCACGCCGGCCAGGCGCGCGGCCTCCGGGTTGCCGCCCACGGCCAGCGTGTTGCGGCCGAAGACCGTGTGGTTAAGCAGCACGCCGAACACCAGGAAGCACACCGCCACCACGATCACCGGCAGCGGCAGGCCGAACACGCGCGCGTCGCCGAAGCTGATGAAGGCGTCGTTGGCGATGCCCACAGCCTGGCCCTGCGAGGCGATGAAGGCCAGGCCGCGCACCATCAGCATGGTGGCCAGCGTGGCGATCAGCGCATTGATGCGCAGGTAGGCGATCAGCACGCCGTTGCCGGCGCCGATCAGCGCGCCGGCAGCCAGGCCGCCGATCACGGCCACCGTCACGCTGCCGGTGCGTTCCAGCAGCATGGCGCCCAGCACGCCGGAGAAGGCGATGGTGGAGCCGACCGACAGGTCGAAGTCGCGCGAGGCCAGGCACAGCATCATGGTGCAGGCGACCATGCCGATCTGCGCCACCGACAGCATCAGGCCGACCACGTTACCGGCCGAGAAGAAGTTTTCCACCGTCAGGGCCAGCACCGTGAACAGGGCGATGTACAGCAGCGGCATGCTGTAGTCGGCCAGCCAGGCGTGCTTGCGCTGGGCCGTGGCAGCAGGGGCGGACGCCGGCGCTTCCGGCGCGGCGGATGGATTGGAACTCAGGCTGTTCATTGCAAACTCCGGGATGGGGTGTGTTCGGTCGTGGTAGGGGGCGCCGCAGCGGCGGCGGCGTCCGGCAGCGCCAGGCGCAGCACGGCGGTTTCGCTGGCGTCCGCGCGGGACAGTTCGCCGCTGATGCGGCCTTCGCGCATGACCAGCACGCGGTCGGCCACGCCCAGCACTTCCGGCAGGTCGCTGGAGATGACGATGACGCAGCAGCCGCGTTCGGCCACTTCATGGATGATGCGATAGATCTCGTTGCGCGCGCCGACGTCGATGCCGCGCGTGGGCTCGTCGAGTATCAGCACTTTCAAGTCCGGTTCGGCCAGCCAGCGCGCCAGGATGACCTTCTGCTGGTTGCCGCCGGAGAGCAGCCGGATTTCCTGCTCGCGGTTCGGGGTCTTGATGCGCAGGCGGCGGATGAAGTCATCGGCGCGCGCGGCTTCCTCCTTGTGGCGCAGGAACAGCCCGCCCAGCAGGCTGTTGCGGCGGCAGCTGATGTTGATGTTCTCGGCCACCGAGGCGCGCGCCAGGATGCCCTGCTCCTTGCGGTCCTCCGGGCACAGCACGATGCCGGCCGCGATGGCGGCGGACGGGCCGCTGGCGGAGACGGCTTTCCCGTCCAGCAGCACCTGGCCGGCGCTGCGGCGGTCGGCGCCGTACAGGAGGCGCATCAATTCGCTGCGGCCGGCGCCCACCAGGCCGAAGAAGCCCAGCACTTCGCCGCCGCGCACGCTGAAGCTGGCGGGGCCGTCCAGCGCCGCGCCGTCCAGGCCGCGCACCGACAGGCGCTCGCCGTGCGCGGGGCGGGTGCGGTAGTCGTAAATGTCGTTCACTTCGCGGCCGACCATGTCGGCGATCAGGCGCTCGCGCGGCACGTCCGCCATCACCGGATGGGTGACGATCTTGCGGCCGTCGCGGAAGATGGTGCAGGTGTCGCACAGCGCGTACAGCTCTTCCAGGCGGTGCGAGATGTAGATGATGGTGCGGCCGTCGGCGCGCAGCTCGCGCACCAGGCGGAACAGCACTTCGCTTTCGCGGTGCGACAGGCTGCTGGTGGGTTCGTCGAAGGCGATCACTTGCGCGTCCTGCATCAGCGCCTTGCAGATCTCCACCATCTGGCGCTGCGCGATGGACAGGTCGGCCAGGCGCGCGGCCGGATCGAGGTCCACGCCCAGTTCGGCCAGGCGGCGCGTGACCAGCTGCTGCGCGGCCTTGTGGTCCACCAGGCCGAAGCGCGTGGGCAGGCGGCCCAGCAGCACGTTCTCGGCCACGGTCAGCTCAGGCACGTATTGCAGCTCCTGGTGGATCACCGCCACGCCGGCGGCAATCGCATCGGCCGCAGACGTGAAGTGGCGCTCCTTGCCGGCCACCACCAGGCGGCCGCCGTCCGGCTTGTACTGGCCGCCGAGGATTTTCAGCAGCGTGGACTTGCCGGCGCCGTTTTCGCCCAGCAGGCCGTGCACGGTGCCGGCGTGCGCTTCGAAGCTCACGCCGTTCAGCGCTTTCACGCCGGGGAAGACTTTGCTGACGTCTTCAAATTGCAGGTACGCGGACACTTTTAGCCTCCGGCTTTCACCAGTTCGGCCTGATTCTTGCGCGTCATCAGCGTGCCCTTGGTCAGCGTGACGGCAGCAGGCGCCTGGTTAGCGGTGATCCACTGGTGCATCATCAGCGAGGATTCATAGCCGTGGCGCTTGGGGCTGATCTGCACGGTGCCGTAGAAGCCGGTGGCGGCAGGCTTGGCGAATTCGTTCAGCGCGGTCTTGCTGCCGCCGATGCCGATGCCGATCACCGAGTCGGCGCGCAGGCCGCGTCCTTCGGCGGCGCGCACCGCGCCCAGCACTGCCTCGTCGTTCAGGCCGAAGGCCACCCAGCGCTTGAAGCGGGCCTGCTTGGTGAGCGCGATATTCGCGGCGTTGAAGGCGCTTTCGGTGTCGGTACGGCTTTGCGGCGCATCGACGATGTTCGCCAGCGGGAAGCCGGATTCCTTCAGCGCGTCCACCGCGCCCTGGGTGCGTTCCTTGGCGGTAGGCAGCTGGTCGTAAGCGATGCGCAGCGCGCCCACTTCTTCCGGCTTCCAGCCGCGCGCTTTCATTTCCTCGGCCAGGCCCAGGCCGACCTGGCGGCCGATCTCGTAGCCCGAAATGCCCATGTGCGGAATGCTGGCGATAGGCTTGCCCGCGCCGTCCACCAGGCGGTCGTCGACCGACATCACTTTCAGGTTCTGGCGCTTGGCCTGGCGCTCGACGGCCGCGCCCAGTTTCACGTCCGGCGCGCAGATGACGAAGCCCTGCGCTTTTTGCGCGGCCAGGTTGTCGATCGCGGCCATCATTTTTTCGCCGTTCGGCACACCGATTTTCACCAGCGTGAAGCCCTTCTCCTTGGCGGCCTGCTCGGCAAAGCGCCACTCGTCCTGGAACCACGGCTCCTCGGCCTGCTTGACCAGGAAGCCGATCTTGACCGGGTCTGCCGCCTGCGCGGTATGGGTGGTGAACGCGGCGGCGGCCAGGGTGGCCGTCAGCGCTGCTGCAAGTAGCTTGATCTTCATGCTTGTCTCCAGTGAGTTATTCTTGGGGGCTATTCTTCGGGGCTATTCTTTTATATCGTTAAACAGGGTGCAGGCCAGGCCGCTGGCGCCCGCGCCGTCCATCAAATGCAAACCGGCGGCGCTGCCCACCATCAGCTGCTCCAGGCCGGGACCGCCGAAAGCGGGCCGGGTCGGCTGGGCTGCGGGAAGCAGCTCGCTGCGCAGCGCGGCGCCGTCCGGCGCGTAGCGCACCACGCGGCAGTGGCCGTCCGCGTCCAGCGCCTGCGCGCTCCATACGCAGCCGGCGCTATCGACGGCTGCGCCGCGCGGGCGGGCGTCCTGCGCGTCGGCGAACAGGCGCACATTGGCCACGCGCGCCGCCTCCGCATCATAATCGCACTGCTGGATGCGGCGGGTGGCGGCGTCGCTGAAATACATGATGCGGCCGTCCGGACTGAAACAAATGCTGTTCGCTGCGGCCACCGTGGGCAGCGCCAGCCTGCGCAAGCCATGGCGCGCCGAATACTGGTAAAAACTGCCGATGGCCGGCGCAAAGCCGGCCGTGCCGGCGGCGCTGCCAGGCGATGCCGCGCCAGGCGTCCCGGCGGCGGTACCCGTGCCGAAAACAAAATTGCCTGCGCGGTCGGTGCTGCCGTCGCTGATGGCGGTGCGCGGCTCGGCCGGGTCCACGGCCATGGCGGGCTGCGGCGGACGCCGTCCCAGGCCTTGCAGCGGCGGCGCGGCCAGGTCGGCGAAGCACAGCCACTTGGCCTGCGCCAGCAGCACCCGGCCGGAGCGGCAGAATGCGAAAGCGCTTACCGAATCCGGCAGGCGGCTGCGCAGCGGCGCACTGCCGGGCGACCACAGATAAAGCGCAACGCTATCGGGATCGGTCCACCACCAGCGGTCCGCGTGCCAGCGCAGACCGTCCACGCCGGCGTCCGGCGCAAGCGCCTGCGCCGCCGTGGGGGCCGTGTCCTGGCGCGCAGCGCGGTCCATCAGCCACGCCACGCGCGCACAAAGGCGCGGGCACGTTCACCGACTTCGGCCGCGCTCAGGCCGGGCTGGTACAGCGCGCCGCCCAGGCCGAAGCCCGCCACGCCTGCCGCGCGGTAGACCGCCATGCCTTCCGGCGTGATGCCGCCCACCGGCAGCAAGCGCAGCGCAGGCGGCAGCACGGCACGCATGGCGCGCACCAGCGTCGGCGTGACCAGTTCGGCCGGGAACAGCTTGACCGCGTCCGCACCCGCGTGCAGGGCGGCGAAGGCTTCGGTGGGGGTGGCGGCGCCGGGTACGCAGAACATGCCGGCCGCCTTGGCGGCGCGGATGACTTCCGTGTCCGCGTGCGGCATCACGATCAGCTGGCCGCCGGCCTTTTTCACGTCGTGCACCGCTTCCACGCCCAGCACCGTGCCCGCGCCCAGCAGGGCGTCCGCAGGCAAGCTGCGCGACAGGCGCGCGATGGACTCGAGCGGCTGCGGCGAATTGAGCGGCACTTCAATCATGCGGAAGCCCGCGTCATAGAGGGCGGCGCCCACGCCTTCGGCTTCCTCCGGGCGCAGGCCGCGCAGGATGGCAACCAGGGGGAGCGCGTCGAAAGCGCTGTCGAATAGTGATGGGTTCATGCTGAATTCTCCTTCGCGCCTCAGGCAGGGATCACGCCTGCGGCTTGCGCCAGGCTGAGTAATCCCGCCGGCGCGGTGTTGTCCAATACCAGGGCTTGCACGCCACTGTAACGCTTGAGCGCCAGCTGGTAGCGCACGCACAGCGCCGGGCTGCCGACCAGCGCCAGCGGCGCGTGGTCCAGTTTCGCATCGGCGCGCCATTCCAGGCCGGCGCGCAGTTCATGGCCGATCAGCAGGCCGGAAAGATAGTCGCCCAGCGCCGGCGCCGGCATACGGCCGGTGACGCCCAGGCTGCGGGCAGAAAAAATCTGGTGGCTCATGCCGAGGTGGCCCGCGTCGCGCGCCATTTCCACGCCTTCGCAGTAGGCCGCTTCGTCGAAGCCGCCGCTATCCTGCATCAGGCGGCCCAGCACGGAATGCTGGCGCAGCACGGCGTACAGTTCGCCCGTCATGTGGGTGGCGAAGCGCTCCACGCGGCCGCCGCGCACCTGCGCCCATTTCGAGTGGGTGCCGGGCAGGACGATGCACGCCTGTTCGCGCAGTTCGGGCCGCATCTGCAGGGCGCCGACGATTTGGGTTTCCTCGCCGCGCATCAGGTCCGGCGGCAGGCCGCCGCCATCCGTCAGCAGGCCGGGAATGATGAGTGCCGTGCCGTCCGGCGTGCGGCGCATGCCGGAAGCCAGCGCGCGCGCATCCGCCGGGCAGGTGGCGTAAGGCACGTCCACCCAGCCGTACTGGCTGCCCACCATGCCGCAGGCCAGCACCGGCAATTCGGGACGGGCGCGCATCCAGTCGCCCGCCGCCTGGTCCAGCACCGCCGCGTAGGCGTCCGCGCCGGACAGCGTGGCCGCGCCCTGCGCAGTCGCCCGTTCCACCAGCGCCAGCCCGTCGGCGCCGACCAGGAAGGCGCGCAGGCCGCTGCTGCCCCAGTCGATGCCGATCAGCCGCGCCGCAGCCAGGGCGTCGGCAGGGCTGGAGGCGCCGCTTACCATTCCGCCACGCTGCCGTCGAAGTGGCGCCACAGGGGATTGCGCCAGTCAGGCGCGTTCTTGCTGGCCTCGATCACGCGCTTCTCGTCGATTTCCACGCCCAGGCCCGGTTTCGGCAGCGGCTTGATGTAGCCGTTTTCGAGGTGGAAGTCCTCTTTGTTGGTGACGTAGTCCAGTACTTCGGCGCCCTTGTTGTAGTGGATGCCCATGCTCTGCTCCTGCAGCACGGCGTTGTGCGACACGAAGTCCACTTGCAGGCAGGCCGCCAGCGCGACGGGACCCAGCGGGCAGTGCGGCGCCAGCGCGATGTCATACGCCTCGGCCATGGCCGCGATCTTCACGCATTCGGTAATGCCGCCCGCGTGCGACAGGTCCGGCTGCACGATGGACAGACCGCCGGCATGGAACACATTCTTGAATTCGAAACGCGAGTACATGCGCTCGCCGGCCGCCAGCGGGATCGACGTCATTTCGGCCAGGCGCGGATAGTATTCGGCCTGCTCGGCCAGCACCGGCTCTTCCACGAACAGGGGGCGGTAGGGCTCCAGCGCGCGCAGCAGCACTTTGGCCATGGGCGCGGCCACGCGGCCGTGGAAGTCGATGCCGAATTCGATTTCGTTGCCGAAGGCGCTGCGGATCTCGGCGATGCGGCCCACTGCCGCGTCGACGGCGGCGGCGCTGTCGATAATGCCGAATTCCTCGGTGCCGTTCATTTTGAAGGTGTCGAAGCCCGCTTCGCGCAGGGTGCGGATGCCTTCGATCACGTCCGCCGGGCGGTCGCCGCCTACCCAGCTATAGGTTTTCATGCGGTCGCGCACCAGGCCGCCCAGCAGTTCGTACACCGGCACGCCCAGGGCCTTGCCCTTGATGTCCCACAGCGCCTGGTCGATACCGGCCATGGCGCTCATCAGGATGGCGCCACCGCGGTAGAAGCCGCCGCGGTACATGACTTGCCACAGGTCGTTGATGCGGCGCGGATCCTGGCCGATCAGGTAGGGCTCGAACTCCTGTACCGCCGTTTCCACGGTGCGGGCCTTGCCCTCGATGACAGGTTCGCCCCAGCCGACGATGCCCTCGTCGGTTTCGATTTTGAGCAGCATCCAGCGCGGTGGCACACGGTACGTAGTCAGCTTGGTAATTTTCATGGCGGTCAAAAGAGATGGTGTGATGGCAGTCTAGCGCGCCTACCTAACACGGAAATATGCAATGTTTGCGCAAACCTATGCGGATTTGGCATATCGGCGGCAATGATCGTATCGTTGCATTGCCGTAGGGCGGGTTAGGCGCGAAGCGCCGTAACCCGCCGCAGGGGTCAGAACTTATAGGTCAAACCCAGGTTATAGCGCCGCCCAAACTCCGTCACTTCCTGCTGGTACGGGTTATTGGCGCTGGTATAAACCACTTTCTGGTTGGTCAGGTTCTCGATGCCGAAGCGCAGCTGCAACTGCGGCGTGAGCTGCTTGGCCAGGTTCATGGACACAAAAGTCTCGGCCTCGTTCTCGATCAGCTGTCCCGCGCTCCAGGTAGGGTTGCGCACGAAGGCGCTGTGGTAGTTGGCCGACAGGCGCGCCTCGTAGCCATCGCGTTCGTACCACACGGTGGCGCCGCCGTTATGCCGCATCAGGCCCTCGATCGGGAAGGGGTGGCCGGCCGGGAAGTTCTCCTTGATGTCGCTGGCGGTGTACGAGTAGTTGCTGGAGATGCCGAAGCCGTTGGCGAAGGACTGCTGGTAGATCAGCTCCAGCCCGCGCACATTGCCGCCCTCGCCGTTCACCGAACGCGTGATGACTGCGCTGCGGCCGTTGATGGTGGTGGTGTCGCCGGTGATGCCGATGTAGCGGCTGATCTGCTTGTAGAACAGGCCTGCGGACAGCAGCGAACCCTTCTCGAAATACCACTGGTAAGCCAGGTCCACCTGGTTGGCCATCATCGGTTTCAGGCCGGGGTTGCCGGCGCTGCCGGTGAGCGGCTGCGCGGGGTTCGAGTCCACGTTCAGGTTGCGCGAACCGCGCATTTCATCCAGCGGCGCGCGCGACATGGCGCGGGCCAGGCTGAAACGCACCTGGCGCTCCTGCTTTTCGTCCAGGCCGAAGATCAGGTTCAGGCTGGGCAGGAACTCGGTGTAGCTGCTGCCTTCGCTGACAGCGGTGGGTGCGGCGCCGTTCAGCGACTGCATGCCCTCGCCGGTCTGGCGGGTGCGCACCACGCGCAGGCCCACATTGCCGCGATAGTTCTCGCCTTCCAGCTCGCCCTGGCCGTACAGCGAGGTGCTGCGCTCGGTGACCTTCCAGCCGGACAGCAGGTCGTTCTGCGTCTTCACGCGGCCGGTTGGATCAAAGGCGCTGGCGCCGAACACCTTGGTGGTGGTGCCCATGAAGTCCTTCAGCGCGATATACGGCGCAAAGCCTTTCACGACCACGCGCTCGTAGTCGGAATCGGCGATGGTGCCGCTCGGAGACAGGTTCCAGGTGGTCTGGCCGTAGCTCTTTTCGCGGTCGGTGGCGCGCGCGCCCATCTTGATGCGTTTCAGCGGGCCGGCGTCCAGGTCGCGCGAGGCGTTCAGGTGCAGCGCGGTGAGCTTGTCGTTCAGGTGGCCGTCGGTGTCCACGTACAGCGTGGCCGCGCCGAAGGCGGCGGGGTTGCCGGTGTCCTGGCCGAAGGAGTAGTCCTGGCGCTCGTTGCCGGTGAAGGCCCAGCTGATGGTGCCGTTGTTCTTGCTGAACTGGCGCAGGTCGCGCCACTGGCTGTCGCGGCCGGAGCGGGAGCTCGACAGGTCGCCTTCCAGCTTCCATGCGCCAGCGTTGAACTTGCCGTTCAGGCCCAGGGCCAGCGTGTCCATGTCCTGCGTCCACAGCGTATCGTTGGTGGTCAGGCCCACGTCCTTCACGCTGGCGCCCACGACGTAGCCGTTGCGGATGTCCACATTGCTGTAGTTGCCCTTCTGCCAGCCGTCCCAGTTGCCCACGTCGCCGCTCCAGTGCGACAGGCCCGGCTCGCGGATCTTCGCCTGCGAGTAGTAGGCGTCGGCCGTGATGAAGGCGTCCGGGCTGGCCTTGAATTCGACCTTGCCCAATACGCTGGAGCGCTTGTCGTTGCCGCGCTTGACGCCGTCCTCGAAGCCCCATGGCGACTTGTCCACCTTGCCGTCGCCATTCAGGTCGCCGGAGTGGTCTTCGTTAAAACCCCAGTGCTTGATGTTCTTCTGCACCGAAGGCTGGTCCTGGTAGCTGAAGGCCAGCGCCACGCCCACGGTGCGGTCGTTGAACTGGTCGATATAGACGCCGCCCACGCGCGGGGCGGTCTTGTCTGCGCCCGGCACGTCCTTGGAGATGGGGTAGTACAGTGCGTCGGCGCGCAGCGTGGCCTGGCGGCCGCTGTACTTCAGCGGCTGCACTGTCTGCAGGTCGATGGTGGTGGCCACGCCGCCTTCCACCAGCTCGGCGGATTGCGTTTTATAGACGGTGGCGCCGCTCAGCGACTCGGACGGGAACTGCTCGAAGCGCACCGCGCGCGCCGGTTCGGACGAGGCCAGCTCGCGGCCGTTCAGCGTGGCGCCGATGAAGCGCGGGCCGAGGCCGCGCGCCACGATCTGGCTGGCGTTGCCCCGGTCCAGGCCGGACGACAGGCCGGGCAGGCGCGCCAGCGATTCGGCGATGGTGGTGTCCGGCAGCTTGCCGATGTCCTCGGAGGCGATTACCTCCACCATGCTGTTGGAGGCTTCCTTGACCGCCAGCGCATTGCGCACCGAGCTGCGGATGCCGGACACGGTGACTTGCTGCACCGCTTCCGCCGCTGGCTGCGACTGGGCCATCGCTTCCGTACAGGCGAGCGGCATCGTGAACAGACTGGCGATCAGCCAGCTGAGCTTCTTTTGTTTCATGTGAACTCCCTCTCCGTTTATGATTTTTTTATGGTTGTACTGCCAGCGTGTAGACCGGCGTGATTTTCACGCCGCGCAGCTGCGCTACCTGCTGCTTGCCGCCGAAATCGGGGCGGCCTTCCTTGGGAAGATAGATGGGCGCGTCGGCGCGCAGCGGCAGCACCGACAAGGCCAGCGGGCCTTTGCCTGCATGCTCCACGGCGAACTGCCAGCCGTAGCCGCTGTAATACCAGTCGTCCAGCATGCGGGTGCCGTTGAACAGGCGGCCGATGTCGCCCACGAAGTCCAGTTCCACCAGCGCGTTCTTCTCGCCTTGCGGCAGGTCGATGCGCCAGGCGGCGGCGTTGCGGAAGGATTCGGGGATAGGCTGCACGGCGGCATGCGCCAGGCCGCCCACCACCACCGGTCCGATATTCTTCGCTTCGCGCACCGGCGTGATCTTCGCTTCCAGGCGGCGCTCAGGCAGCTTGGCATCGAAGGCCTGGAACACGCCGTCCGTGCTGGCGCGCAGCGCCACGCTGGACTTGGGCGCCTTCGGCAGCGCCGGGTAGACGGCGAAGCGGAACTCGGCGTCGCCGTCCGAGCGCATGCGCAGCGCGCCGTTGTCGAACCAGGTCTGCTGCGCGCTCAGCACCAGGCGGCGCTGGCCGGCGAACTGCTCCACCGTCATGCTTTCTGCCTGCTGCGGCGTGAGCACCAGCAGCGTGACGGGCGGCTTTTGCCCGCGCTGTATGGTGACGGCCGCGCCGGTGCCGGGGGTGATGCCCTCGACCACGACATCGCCATCGGCTTCGCTGCCGGCCTTTGCGATACGCGCGCCGGGCGCGGACAGGCGATTCGCTGCTGCGCCTTCAAACGCCAGCTCCACCGGCACGCCGGCGTTGGCGGCGAACACATAGGTGATGCCTGCCTTGCCGTTGTCCAGGCGCGCCACCGGCTGCACGGTGGCGTAGGACAGGCGGGTGCCGTCCAGGTCCATATTCACAGGCCAGATGAAGTAGCTGCCATTGGCCACATCCACCGGCTGGCGCGGGAAGGTCTTGGTACTACCGGGCAGCTGTACCGAAAAACGCAGCTGCTTTTGCGCCGGCATGGCGTACTGGCGCACGTGGTTGCTGACAAAAAGGAAACCGCTGTCGCCCTTGCTGCGCAAGGCGAAACGCGGCGTGGCCAGGTCTTCCGGGCCGGCCGGCGTCACATCCGGCTTGCGCACCGTCATGGGCGCCAGGCGGTCGCCGAAATCGCGCATGAACAGATGGTAGGGGCGCAGCTTGGCCAGCACGGGACGCTGCTGGCCGTCCGGGCCGAGCGGCGCCTGGAAGTCGTAGCTGATCATCGGCGTGTCGTTGTAGCCGCCGGACAGCGAGCTTTCTTCCAGCGAGGTCAGGTCCATGGGATTGCGGCCGCCGTGGAACATGTAGTAGCCGATCAGGTTCACGCCGGAGCCCAACTGCACCGGCAGCATGGACGCGATATCGTCCGGCGACACCACGGTGCGGCGGCGGTACATGAACGGCAGGCCCGCGCCGTATTCCGCGCCCAGGAAGGGTGTGCTTTCCATGTCGGTGTCGGCCGTGCCCTTGCCCTTGCGCGAGGTCTGCGCGCCCAGGTCGCCGCTCACGCGGCTGTCGAAGCGGAAGGCGTAGGTTTCCTTGGGCGGCAGTTCCTTGGTGCTCTTGGCCCAGGGTTCGTCCGGGTAGCCGCCGAACACCGGCGTTACTTCGCCGGACGGGTAAACGGTCTGGTCCCAGCCGGTGACGGTGTACAGCGGCACATCCACGCCGGCCTTGCGCGCGAGCGCCTTGAGCGCGCTGATGTGCGCGGCGCCCTCGCCCGGGCCGTCCAGGTTGTATTCGTTCTCCAGCTGCACGCCGATCACCGGGCCGCCGTCCTTCCACAGCAAGCCCTTGATCTGCGCGGCGGTCTGCTGGTACAGGCGCTCCGCATGGCTCATGTATTGCGGGTCGTTGCTGCGGGTGGGCATGGCGTTCACCACCCAGTCGGGGATGCCGCCGTAGCGCACTTCGGCATGCACCCACGGCCCCATGCGCACCACAACTTCCAGCCCGGCCTTGGCGGCCAGCTGCACGAAGCGGCGCAGGTCGCGCTGGCCCTTCCAGTCGAACTGGCCGTCGCGCTGTTCGTGGTGGGACCAGATCACGTAGGTGGCGACAACGTCGATGCCGGCCGCCTTCATTTTGCGCAGCTCCGTTTCCCATTCGGCGGTGGGAGTGCGGGTGTAGTGGAACTCGCCCATCACCGGCAGCCACGGCTTGCCGCCGCGGGTCAGGTACTGGCTGTTGACGCCCAGCTTGACGCCGGCAGGCGACACGGATGCGCCCATTTGCAGCTGGTTTTCAAGCGGGGTTTTGGCGGGGGCGCTGGCGTCGATGCGCAGCAGTGTTTCAGCGTTGGCCATGCCTGCGGCCAGCAACACGCCTAGTGCGTATGCTTTGTTCATTACTCTCTCCGGGAATCTAGTTATGGTTATTGCCAGCGAGTGTAAGTTCCGCAGCTACTATGGAAATATGAATAATCACGCAAGATCTATACAATAATCACATAGGTGATTATTTCGCCGCCAGCTGCGCGGCGCGGCAGCCCCACCACGCGGCCTCCTCGAAAACGGAAAAGCCCGACAGGTCGGCATGCGCAAAGAGGATGGGGCCATCGATTTCGCGCAGCGCTTTCAGGCCGGAATTGCTGCGGAAGCCGGGCAGCGGCGCCGCCATGGCGTGTCCGCGCAGCGTGATGTCCACGCGTTCAACGCAGGACACGAACTGGGCGCCGTAGGCCGTCTTCAGATCGGCGCTGGCCAGCTCCAGCAGCTCGGCCGGCGTGGCCGTCACCATCCAGCGGCGCGCGCTCACTGGCGTGCGGTGGGACAGCGCCACGTAGGCGCTGAACACGGTTTTCTCCGGCGGCGTAACGCGGATGTCCTGATGCGTGGACACCACAAACCCCAGTCCCGGCTCCTGGTAGACCACGTTGTCCCACGCCAGCGGCGCGCGCGGCAGTTCCTCCGGAAAGCGCTTGAGCAGGAAATTGGCCACCATCCACGGCGAATAGACGGGCGTGTCGCGCTGCGGCTCGTAGCCCATTTCGCGTATGCCTTCCACCACGCGCTCGGCCACGTACAGCGGCATGGCGCAAATCGCCTTGCGCGCTTTCATCAGGTAGCTGCGGGGCTTGCCGTTTTCAAGACGGAAGCACAGCGCTTCGATGCCTGCGTTCGTGCGCTTCAGCGACACCACGGTGCCGCCCACGCGCTTCACGCCGGAAGCGCGCTCCATGCCGGAAGCCAGCGGCTGCAAGCCGCCCGGCCAGGTGAGCCAGGTGCCGTTTTCCGCATTGGCGGCGTGGCCCCAGCGGCTGCAGTAGTAGTGCAGGCCTGCCCAAGCGGACACCTGGTCGTAGCGCGCGCCGTAGTCGTCGCGGCAGCAGTAGTTCAGATACCAGTGCAGCGTGGGCGACTGGTAGCCGTTCCGCTCCAGCCACTGCTTGAGCGTGATGCCATCCAGCTTGCGCCACTCGGGATCCTCCGAGGACTGCACGGTGGGGAAGACGAAAATCCGGCGCCCGTCGCTGCCGCGCGTCTGGCGCAGGCGCTCCACTTCGGCGAAAAAGCGCTTGTGCTCCGCCAGTTCCCCGGGCGGCACGCCTTCGGTGGGAATAAAGCCCTCTTGCCATTTTCCCTTGTACAGCAGGCGTTCTTCCGGCGCGTGCAGCAGGAAACGCTCGTCGTAGTACGGCTTTTCACCAAAGGGATCGCGCTGGATCACGCCCAGGTCCGCCAGGATTTCGCGCACATGGACGGACTCCGGCGAGGGCAGCGGCAGGTAGTGGCCGCCGGTGGGATATTCAAGGTCGCCGAAGCGGCCGCCGGCCGCGTTGCCATAGGGCTGGGGGCCATCCACCATCAGGAAGTCCTTGTTCCCCAGCTTGTTCAGCTTCCACGCAGCCGACATGCCGCCGATGCCGGAACCGAAGATGGCGACGTCCGTTTCCAGCACCTCGGACGGCGGCGGCAAGGCGTGCCGGTCGCGCATAAAGTGGCCTTCGTCGCGGCCGGGGAAATGCAGCGTGGGCGTGATCTCCTGCCAGCGCTGGAAGGCCGCCACGCTGCCTGCGGCGGCGAGCCCGCTGGCGCCGGCCCAGACCAGGAAGGAACGGCGCAGCATCAGCGTATCACCTGACGCCAGTCCTGCTCGAATTCATGCACGAGGGACTGCGTGTTGAGGCGGTTGGGCTCCATCTTCAGTGGCTTCATATCCGGCGGGAAGATGAACATTTCGCGCGTGGTGTCCGCGTTCAGGTAGCGCATTGGCAGCTTGTAGGAAGTGGGTGGCATGTATTCCAGCTGCGGCGACGCCAGGATGAAGCCCCATTCGCCGAACGAAGGAACGTAGGCGTGGTAAGGGTGGGTTGCGAGACCCACCTCGTTCAGCGTGGAATTGACGGTCCAGTAGGCATGCGGCGCGAAGAACGGCGAGGTGGACTGCACCACCACCAGGCCCTTGGCCGCCAGGTGCTTCTTGACCAGGCCGTAGAAGGGCACCGAGTACAGCTTGCCCAGCGCGAAGCTGGATGGATCGGGGAAGTCGATGATGACGGCGTCGAACATCTCGGTGGAGTTCTGCAGCCACACCGCCGCGTCGGCGTTGATGACGCGGGCGCGCTTGTCGCGGAAGGAGCCGCCGTTCAGTTTCACCAGCTCCTCGCGCGTGGTGAAGGCGCCCGTCATGGCCGGGTCCAGGTCCACCACGGTGGCCTGCTCCACGTTGGGGTAGCGCAGGATTTCGCGCAGCGCCAGGCCGTCGCCGCCGCCCAGCACCAGCACGCGCCTGGCCCATGGCAGCGCCTCCATCACCGGGTGCACCAGGGCCTCGTGGTAGCGGTACTCGTCGCGCGAGGAGAATTGCAGGTTGCCGTTGATGTAGAGGCGCAGATCGTCCTTCCAGCGCGTGATGACCAGGCGCTGGTAGGGCGTGGTGGTGGAGTAGACGATTTCGTCGCCGAACAGGCCGTGCTCGCCCCAGTGCGTCATGCGGTCCGCCGAGGCGAAGCCGAACAGCAGCACGCACATCACCACGGAGGCCCGCAGCACGCGGCCGGTGACGTTGGCCAGCTCCGCGCGGAACACGTAGATGGTCCACAAGCCCACGCCCACATTGAGCATGCCGAACAGGAAGCCGGTGCGCACCAGCCCCAGGTAAGGCGCCAGCACCAGCGGGAACAGCAGCGACACGGCCAGCGCGCCCAGGTAGTCGAAGGTCAGCACGCGGCTGACCAGTTCACTGAATTCGGTATTGCGCTCGTTCAGCGCGCGCATCACCAGCGGCACTTCCATGCCCACCATGCAGCCGATCATGAACACGGTGGTGTACAGCAGGCCCCGGAACGGCGCGGTCATCCACGAGAAGGTGAGGAACAGCAGCGCGGCCGAGACGCCGCCGATCAGGCCCACGGCCAGTTCGATGTCGACGAAGCGCGCCAGCACGTCCTCGTCCTTCACGTATTTGGACAGGTGGGCGCCCACGCCCATGGCAAACAGATAGCAGCCGATGATGGTGGAGAATTGCAGGATGGAGTCGCCCAGCAGATAGCTGGACAGCGCGCCGGCGATCAGTTCGTAAGCCAGGCCGCAGGATGCCACCACGAAGACGGACAGGATCAGAATCTTTTTTGTCATGTGGGTGCGAATGTCTTATGATGAACAATTATCAGGATAGCCACTTTAACCGAGGATCGCCGTGCCGCCCATCCTAAACTATGTGATACACCTGTTTTTGGCCGCTTTGCTGCTGGTGATGTTCTTTATGATCTACACCCGCCTCACGCCCTACAACGAGGTGCTGCTGATACGGCAGGGGAACAACGCGGCGGCGCTGTCGCTGGGCGGCGCGCTGCTCGGCTTCTCGATGACCATCGCTTCCAGCCTGCTGCACACGGCGGACTACCAGCAGTTTTTCCTGTGGGCCTTTGGCGCCATGGTGGTACAGATCCTGGCGTACTTCTGCACCACGCGCGCGCTGCGCATGGCGCAAGACCATATTGAATCGGGCAACACCGCGTTTGGCGGCCTGCTGGGCGCCATCTCGCTGTCCATCGGCGCCATCAACGCCGCCTGCATTTCCTGACACCGCACTTTAAGGACGACTATCATGGGCCTCGGCAGCTTTATCAAGAAGCAGTTTATCGACGTTCTGCAATGGACGGAAGACACGGAGGGCGTGCTGGCCTGGCGCTTCCCCATGACGGACATGGAGATCCAGAACGGCGGCGTGCTGGTGGTGCGCGAATCGCAGGTGGCGGTGTTCGTCAACGAAGGCCAGATCGCCGACGTGTTCGGCCCCGGCACCCACACGCTGACCACGCAGACCCTGCCCCTGCTGACCAACCTGAAAAACTGGGACAAGCTGTTCGACTCGCCGTTCAAGTCGGACGTGTACTTCTTCAGCACCCGCGTACAGACCGGGCGCAAGTGGGGCACGCAGCAGCCCATCACCATCCGCGACAAGGATTTCGACATGATACGGGTGCGCGCCTTCGGCATGTATTCGTACCGCGTGGCCGACCCGCGCAAGTTCTACACCGAATTGAGCGGCACCCGAGAGGAATATACGCGCGACAACGTGGAAGAGCAGCTGCGCGGCATCCTGATGGCCACCATGGCCAGCTCGCTGGGCGGCGCCAAGGTGGCCTTCCTGGACATGGCCGCCAACCAGGCGCTGATGGCGCAGGAAGTGCGCGGCGACCTGGCCGACGCCTTCGCGCGCTACGGCATAGGCCTGGATGAATTCAACGTGGCCAGCGTGAGCCTGCCGGAGGAACTGCAAGCCGCGCTGGACGAGCGCATCTCGGCCGGCATGAAGGGCGGCCTGAGCGCGGACAAGCTGAGCGGCTTCACGAAGTTCCAGACCGCCACCGCCATTCCGCTGGCGGCGCAGAACGAAGGCGGCATCGCCGGCACAGGCGCAGGGCTGGGGATGGGCGTGATGCTGGGCCAGGCCATGGGACAGGCGGTCGGTTCCACGCTGGCGCCGGCAAGCTCGCATCCCGCAACGGCGGCTGCACCGGCCGCCGCAGCGCCGGCCGAAGACGGCATCGAAGCGCGCCTGGAAAAACTCAAAGGCCTGCTGGACAAAGGCCTGATCTCGGCCGCCGACTACGACAGCGCCAAGTCCGAGCTGCTCAAGAAACTGATAGGCTAAGACCGCGTACATGCAAATCGTTTCCTGTCCCAGCTGCGGCGCGGAAGTCAAATTCCGCTCGCACGCCTCGGTCATGGCCGTGTGCGAGTACTGCAATACCCGCGTGCTGAAGGATGCGGACGCGGTCAAGGACCTGGGCAAGATCTCCTCCGTGCTGGAGGACTATTCGCCGCTGCAGATCGGCACCTCCGGGGTGCTCGGCGGACGCGCGTTCAGCGTGATCGGCCGCATCCAGCTGCGCTATTCGGCCGGCATGTGGAACGAGTGGTATCTGCTGTTCGACGACGGCGCCACCTCCTGGCTGGGCGATTCGTCCGGCCTGTACACCGTCACCACGGCGCGCGAAACGCCGCCGCCGCTGCCCGCCTTCGGCGACCTGCAGGCGGGCGAGATGGTGCGCGTGGGCGGCGAACGGCTGATGGTGTCCGAGGTACGCGTGGCCGACTGCATAGGCGGCCAGGGCGAATTGCCTTTCAAAGTGGGCGAAGGCTGGCAGGCCAGGGTGGCCGACTTCCGGCGCGGCGCCAGCTTCGTCACGCTCGATTATTCGGACGGCGACGAGCCCGTGGTGTACACCGGCGTGTCGGTCACGCTGGAGGCCATGCAATGCCAGCTGCTGCGCGACGAGGACCAGATCGAGCGCAGCGCCGGGCGCTATCGCGGCAAGCTGTCCGCGCTGGACTGCCCTGCCTGCGGCAACGCCATCAACTACCTGCCCGGCCAGACCGCCAACCTGCTGTGCCCCGCCTGCCATGCGCAGATCGACGCGGCCAGCCCCAAGGCGCAGGTGCTGGCGGCCGGCGAACAGGTGGACGCCATGCGCCCCACCCTGCCGCTGGGCGCCGAGGCCGACATCAACAAGCAGCGCTACCGCGTGATCGGCTTCATGCTGCGCGAGGACGACGAGGGCGCGCGCTGGACCGAGTACCTGATCTCCAATCCGCGCGCGGGATTCAGCTGGCTGGTGGAAACCGACGAAGGCTGGTGGCGCGCCGGCGTGCTGCCCGAGTGGCCGGCGTGGGAGCGCACCAGCGCGGACAGCGTGGTGCTGGACAAGGTTACCTTCGACAAGCTGTACGACTACGGCGCCACCGTGGTGTACGCGGCGGGCGCCTTCAACTGGCGCGTGCAGGTGGGCGACCATACCCATGTATACGAATTTGAACGCGGCCAGACCCGGCTGGCGGCGGAACTGACGGGCGAGGAGCTGACCTGGTCGCGCTCGACCCGCGTGGCCAACGACCAGATCAACGCCTGGTTCGGGCTCAAGACCAAAGGCAAACCGCCCGGCGCGCCGCCGCAAAAAGGCCGCTATGCCAGCGCCGCCAAAAAATTCATCATGGTGATGCTGGCCGTGAACGCCATTCCGCTGCTGGTGAACTTCGGCGGTTCGCTGGTCTTCAACCTGCTCGGCGCGCTGGCCATCTACCTGCCGGCGCTGTTCCTGGACTCCATCGATAAAGGGGACAAGTCTTGAACCGCTATCTGGTTTACGCACTGGTGGTGTTCACCATGACCAGCTGCAGCAGCTGGGCGCGCATGTTCGGCTCGTCGAGTTCGGGCTACAGCGGCGGCTCGGGCTGGAGTTCGCACACGGGCGGCGGCGGCGGCAGCTACGGCGGCGGCTCGGGCGGTGGCGGAGGCCACAAGTGAGCGAAGCCGATCCACAGGCGGTCCACCTCGCGGCCGGCAGCCATTTGCTGGCAGACCTGTCCGGCATCGAGGCCAGCCGCCTGGGCGACTGCGACGAGCTGGAAGCGCTGCTGCGCTCTGCCGCGGCGGCGGCCGGCGCGCGCGTGCTGCACAGCCATTTCCACGGTTTCGGCGCCGGCATGGGCGTAACCGGGGTGGTTTTACTCGCCGAATCCCACATTTCCATCCATACCTGGCCGGAAAACGGCTTCGCGGCAGTGGATATCTTCATGTGCGGCGCCAGCCAGCCGCGCAAGGCGCTGGACGTGATCCAGGCGGCGCTGGCCCCGCATTCCTGCGTGCTGCACACGGTGCGCCGCGCCGCCGCGCCCGAATAACAATCGGTTTTAAATAAAATGCAATAATAGGCCTTTTTTTCCACTAGGAAACTCAAATGGCCTATCAATTCTGGACTGCGGCAGCTACCGCAGCGCTCCTGCTGAGCGCCTGCGGCGGCGGCACGTCCGATACCGCCGAGGCCCCGGCCGCCAGGCAGCGCCTGGGCGGCGCCGTGGCCGGCACGGCGGCGGCCAGCACGCTGAGCATCTACGGTCCCAGCACCAATTACAGCATCACGCAGCAAAATGGCGTCTACACGGTGACCCACCTGGCCGGTGCCGAGCCGGTACGCACGCTGGCGGACGGCAGCCGCATCCAGTTCAGCGACACCAGCATCGCGCTCGACACGGGCGGTATACCGGGCCAGGTGTACCGCATCTACCAGGCTGCGTTCAACCGCACGCCGGACGCCGCCGGCCTGGGCTACTGGATGAGCCAGATGGACCAGGGCGCCAGCCAGATCGACGTGGCTTCGGCCTTCATCCGCAGCGGCGAATTCATCGCGCTGTACGGCGCCGATCCCGACCCGCAAACCCTGGTCTCCAAGATCTATTTCAACGTGCTGCACCGCGCCCCGGAAAAGGCCGGCCTCGACTACTGGGTCGGCGTGCTGCTGGCGGGCGCCGCGCGCGGCGACGTGCTGTCGGCCATCGCGCAGAGCAAGGAGAACCAGGACCTGCTGGCGCCCGCCATGGCGAACGGCATCCGCTACACCGCCTCCTATCCGGCCAGCATCTCGCTGCTGGCCGGCGACGGCGTGTCGGCGGGCGACGAGGACGGCGCGCTGGGTTCGGCGCGCTTCATCGGCCTGACGGCGCTGGGCGCCGATGCGGCCGGCAATATCGCCTTCATCGACGGCAACCGCATCCGCAAGCTCAGCGCGCAAGGCCAGATCACCACGGTGGCCGGAAACACCAGCCGGGGCTTTGCCGACGGCACCGGCAGCGCCGCCAGCTTCTCCGTTCCGTCCGACGTGGAACTGGACGCGGCGGGCAATATGTACGTCAGCGACACGCAGAACAAGGCCATCCGCAAGATCACGCCGGCCGGCGTGGTCACCACCCTGGCCGGCGGCGTGGCCGCGGCCCAGCCGGTGGACGGCCCGGCCGCCCAGGCGCGCTTCACCAGCCCGGGGGCGATGGAAGTGACGCCGGACGGCACGGTATTCGTGCTGTCCGGACACGCGCTGCGCAAAATCACGCCGCAGGGCGTGGTCTCCACGCTGGCCGGCAGCGAGCTTGAGACCGGCAGCAGCGACGGCCAGGGCAGCGCCGCGCGCTTCTCCACCCCGAAAGGCCTGGCGCTGGACAGCGCCGGCAATATCTACGTGGCCGACGCCGGCAACTACACGATACGCAAGGTCACGCCGGCGGGCTTGGTCAGCACCATACTCGGCCTGGCGGGCGCGCGCGGCCGCACCGACGGCAGCCGCAGCGACGCGCGCCTGTGGCTGCCCTGGTCGGTGGCCGTAACCGGTGACGGCACCGTGTATGTGGCCGAACTGACCGGCGGCGCGCTGCGCAAGATGACGCCGGACGGCCAGGTCACCAGCCCCATCAGCCGCGCCCCCGAGCTGGGCGAGTTCGACGAATCCACCCAGGTGGACGGCCCCCTGGGCCAGGCGCGCGCCAAGCTGCCCTCCGATCTGGTGCTCGATGCCGCCGGCAACCTGACCTTCCTCGACGTCAGCCTGATACGCAAAATCAGCAACGGCGTGCTCGCCACGGTGGCGGGCAGCGCGCGCGAGACCATCAGCGTCAACGGCACGCGCCAGCAAGCCCGCTTCCGCGAGATCTCGGCCTTGCAGCCGGACAAAAAGGGCAATGTCTACGTGGCCGACAGCTACAGCGCGGTGCGCAAGATTGCGGCCGACGGCACGGTCAGCACCGTGGCCGGCGCCCTGAACCAGCTGGGCAAGGTGGATGGCCCGGCTGAGACGGCGCGCTTTTACTTCGCGATGGGCCTGGCGCTGGACCCGTCCGACAATCTGTATGTGTCGGACTGGAGCTATAAAGTGCGCAAGATCACGCCAGCCGGCGTGGTCAGCAGCCACAGCGGCACCGGCGCCGCCGGCAAGCTGGACGGCGCGGGCGGCAGCATAGGCCAGACGCGCGGCCTGGTCTGGAACGCCGCTACCGGGACGCTGGCCCTGGCCGACACCAGCAACCACATGCTGCGCGAAGTCAACGGCGCCACGCTGTCGACCATCCTCGCCTATCCCGAGCCCGAACTCGGCCCGACGCTGGACACGCCGACCGACGTGGCGGTGGTCGGCAAGAGCTACTACATCGTGGACCAGCGCAGCAGCGAAGTCCGCCGGGTGGAGAAGGGCGGGCGCAGCCAGCTGTTTGCCGGCGCGACCAATGTGCCGGGCTACGCGGACGGCAAAGGCAATGCGGCGCGCTTCAACGGCCCGACCGGCATCGCCGCCGACAGCCAAGGCAATCTGTATGTGGCCGACAGCGGCAACCACGTGATCCGCAAGATCACGCCGGACGGCACCGTCAGCACGGTGGCGGGCACCTACGGCCGCTCCGGCCTGCGGACCGGCAGCCTGCCAGGCGGCCTCTACCTCCCGCGCGCCATCCGCCTGATCGATGACAAGACGCTGGTGGTCGATTCCGACCGCAACGTGGTCAAAATCTCTCTGCCATAAGAGCACAGGGCGCCGCCTGCTTCAGGCGGCGCCAATTGACCAGGCTAGCCAGCCGTGCCACACTGGCACTTCCCTTCACCGCCACAGGAGAAAACCATGCGCCAAGTTGACATTGCCCTCCTGCCGGCTGCCTGATCTTCCACCGCCCTCCTCCGCTTTAACCGAGCTGGTGTTGCGCCGCGCCCGATCACGCGCCGGCCTATCCCTGATTTTTCGCGCCTCCGCACTTCGCGGATGGCTGTGCTCGCGCGCGCCGCGAGCGGCCTCGAATACAGGAACACCACTCATCATGATCGAATTCAATTTCGAAGTTTTACGCCGCATCGGATTTAATCAATTCACCGCCAGCCAATTGGCCGGACTGGAACCCGCAGCGGAAGGCGCCCGCCTGATGCGTTTGACGGAAGTCCAGCGCGACTGGCTTACCGTCCACGACGGCAACGCCGAATATAAAGCCCGCGCCCTGCCGCGATTAATTGCTGAATGCACGCTGTCCGTTGGCGACTGGCTCGTTTTGGAAAACAACAGCCACAATGAGCTGTGGATAAGCCAGCAGTTACCCCCAGCCAATCACATTTCCCGCCGTTCGGCCGACGGCCACAGGCAATCCATCGCCAGCAATATCGATACAGCATTGCTGGTAATGGGACTGGATCAAGATTTTAATCTCCGGCGGCTGGAGCGATATATTGCGATGGTGCAATCGGCAGAAATCTCTCCTGTAATCGTATTGACCAAAGCGGATATAGCCGTAGATATTAATGAGCATTTATATGATATCCGTAGGCGGATTCCTTCCCATATTCCAGTGACCTGCATAAATGCATTAAGCCGGGATGCAATAAACGAACTGGCTCCGTGGTTAGGCGCCGGACAAACTTTATGCCTGCTTGGTTCATCGGGAGCAGGAAAATCCACCCTCACAAATACATTAAGCGCATCGCATCAGGAAACGGGAGGTATTAGAAAAGGCGATGGCCGGGGACGCCATACCACAACGGCGCGTTCCCTGCATTTATGCGCCGATGGCACGTGTATTATCGATACGCCGGGATTGCGCACCTGGTGTCCGGATGCGGACGAAGAAACTCTGGCTTCCGTATTTACCGATATCGAATTGCTCGCCTCCGATTGCCAATTCCGTGACTGCCGCCACGAATCTGAACCGGGATGCGCAGTGCGGGGGAATATCCATGCCGACCGGCTATTAAATTATCACAAGCTGTTGCGGGATGCCCAGCGCAGCCAGCAAACGCCTCTGGAACGCATTGCTGAAAAAGCGAAGTGGAAAGTGATAAACAAGGCCGGAACCGCCCGCAGCCGCGACAAGCGGAACTAAGCGGGCTGAGGGGCGGATTTCCGCCCCTTTTTGCCTTTTTTCGCCATTTTCATGCCAGCTTCTAGCTTGATCGTGCTCGAAGTGTGCATACCGGCCGCAGCACGCTTGAATGCGCGGCCCAATGAGCCTACGCTATAGAGATCAACTCAGCTTGGGAGGCGGCGATGGCTTTATTGAAGGTGGGACAAATTGCGATGTCGGTATCCGATGCGGACCGGGCCGAGAAGTTTTATGGCGAGACGCTGGGATTACACAAGCTCTACCGTTTTGGCGAGCGGTTGTTTTTCAGCTGTGATGGCGTGCGGCTAATGCTGGAAGGCACAAGCCGCAAGGTCGAACCGGCGCAAGGAACGTGTATTTACTTCACAGTGAAAGACATAGACGCGGTGGCGGACAAATTGAAATCAAAATCCGTTCCTTTCGACGGAACGCCGCATTTAGTGGCAAAGATGTCGGACCACGAATTATGGATGGCATTTTTCCGGGATCCGGACGGCCATTTATTGGCTCTAATGGAGGAAAAGCGCTGATTTCTGGTACCATGCGGGTAGTTCAAACATTTACCGGTCTCGCTTATGCGCCGCTACGCTCCATTATCCCTGCTATTTGCCCTTGCCGCTTGCGGCGATAATTACACGCCTGTCGATTTGTACCAGGCCAAGACGCCGGATTGCAAGAATTGGGCGGATGAATCGCGCTTTGATCTGCCCAAGGGTATCTCCGTTACTGCGACTGCGCCGGCTGCGTTGCCGGAAGGCGGTGTGGAGATAGGCCTGGTATATATGTTGCCCAGAAATACGCAAACGCAATTTACCAGCCGGGCGTTCAAGATCTCCCAGCCCAAAGGCGCGCCTTTGGCAACGGCGGAAATCGCCAGCATTTACCAGCGCGGCACCAGTGCGCGGCCGGAAATAGTGGAGGTCATTAAGGAAATGCCTGTGCTGATGGTGGCCACCGCGACATCGGACGCCACGCAAGTCCGCTTCAGGCTGCAATTCAAAGGCAAGCTGCCGGAGCGCTTCGATTTTACGCCACCGGTCATGGTGATTAACCGCGACCGGTATCCGGTCCGCACCTTTACCTACCGTTATTTCGAAGACCGCAAAGCCTACGGCATGTGTTCCTGACCGCCGCGCGCAGTCGGGCTTTATTTAGGCAGCCGGCTCAAGCAGTTGCCGCGGGCACTCGCCATTGATAACCTGATCCACCCATTGCTGCAGCAACTCCGGCTTGGCCGCTTCGATCTTTGCGGCCGCCTCCGGCGCCAGCGGTCCGGCCTGCCGTTCCAGCAAGCGCAGCAAAACATCCCTTAGCGCCATGGCGCGCCCAGACTGAACGCCCTGTTCAAGACCCTGTTCAAGACCCTGTTCGAGACCCTGTTCACGCCCTTGTTCAAGGCCCTGTTCGCGCCCCTGTTCGATGCCTTCCTGCAGGGTCTCGTAGCGCAATGCGTCGATAAACGTATCAAACTGTTTGCCGTGCATGGTGCGTACCTCCTCCAGTGTGCTGTCCACATGTATGGTAATCCCCTTGAAGCGCCGCCGCAAATGCGCTGTCACCCATTGCGTTATTGTGCGGCGCAGGCTCTCGCCGGGATGCAAGTCCAGCCAGCTCGCAATGCTGGCCAGCGCTGATGGCAGGCGGTGCGCCGTCCCCAAGTGCGTGCACTCGAACAATGCTGTCAGCACATTGGTGGGCTTGCCGCTCTCCACCAGCGCCAGGCGCCGCACAAGATCCAGGAGCAAGTATGGCTGCTCGCGCTGATAGCGCCTCAACCCGGCGGGCCGCAGCCGTCTTCCCACGCCGGGCGGCCAGGCAGGAACACCGCCATACACTACCAACGGCAACACTGGCGGCAATGGCACGCTGGGCCGCAAACGTCCCTGCTTGAACAAGTCCTGATACAGCAGGCCTATATAGACTTGCATGCGCTCGGCCATCCAGCGGTCCGGCTGGGACTGGAATTCGAGCACAAGATAAAAATCGTCCTCGCCGCCCGGTGCTTGAATGTGCCACACCATATCGTCGTGGCGCTGACGGCCGCCGTCGCTGGCATAGCTGGCGTTGACGCGCTCGCAGGCCTGTGTTTTCAGCCGCCGGGACCAGCGCCGCGGCAAACACAGGGCCAGCAACTCGCACACCAGTTCAGGATGGGCGAACAATTGCTTGTAACTCGTGTCGTGGTCGAGCCGCATCCGGAAATTGTAGCGGCCGCCCACGCTGGCGAAACGCCTCCCGGCGTAGACAGTTTGATCCGCCTCAACAGTGCCGTATGTTTGCTACGGCGTCTTCAGCTGGCCGCTCGCGGGGGTGGCTTGCCGCTTCAGTTCGCCGATGGCGGCCTTGATCAGCGGCCGCGCCTGCGCGCAGCTCAGCCTGGCGAGCTGGGATGGCGTGCGGGTCTTGCCGATTTCCTGGGCCACCAGGTAGCCCAGCATATAGCCGCGCCGGGGCGGCAAACCGTCCACGCTGGCGCCGTCCATGTGGAACAGGCTGCCAAGCTGCTTTTCGTCGCCGCTGTCGAGCACCTGCTCCAGTTGCGCCAGGCTGGTATAAAGCTGGCCCCGGACGCGGGCGGCGCTGCCTTCCGGCAAGTCAAGCAGCATTTCTTTGTCGTTCGCCTGCGGGTTCAGTACCTTGGAGACATAAGTGGCGAGGCCTTCGGTCCACAGGCGCTGCCACAGCACGCTGTCGTCGCAATCGGGCGCCTGCGCCTGGTGGTGAACGTGGAACAGCTCGTGGTGGAAGAACGCGGCCTCGTTGCCGTTGCCGTGGTAGCGCACCATGCCGTCGGCGCCGAAGACCAGGTAGCGCCGGCCGCCGAATTCGCGCAGGCCACCATCCATTTCGCCCAGCGAATGAAGGAAGTAAGTGGTCACTTCCGGCTTAAATTCCGGAAACGCGCTGGTGAAGGTGGCGATATGGCGCGGCAGGTCGGCGTCGAACTGGCTCACCTTGTCCAGATAGGCCTGGCGCTGCTTGCCGAACACCGCGATATTCCGGCGGATGATCTCGTCGTGCTCGGCCTCGCTGCGGCTGCCGGCATAACGCGCCACGTCGTAAAACTCCGGAAACTTCGCGCCCACCTGCGTCTTGAAGGCCTGTACCCGCTCGGACTCGGACAAGCCTTGCGTGCCGTCCCAGAACGCCACAAACTCGCGCGCCAGGCTGTGCACCTCCATCCTGGGCGCCATCGGCGCATCGGCCGCATGGCAAGACAAGGCGGCGCTCAGGCCGAGGCAGGCAAGTATGGATCGCTTCATATGCGTATTTCAAATTTGAAACGAAAATTTTGCCATAAAAGCAACATCCGTAAACGTAAAAAAGGCAGCCGAAGCTGCCTTTTTAGCGTCTGCAGGCCGAACTTAGTGTTTGGCGCGCAGTTTGGCGATGGCGGCCAGTTGGCCGATCGCGGAAGCCAGCTCTGCCTGCGCTTTCGCGTAGTCGATGCTGCCAGTGTTGTTGGCCAGCGCTTCTTCCGCCAGTTTCTTGGCGGCCGAGGCTTTGGCTTCATCCAGGTCTGCACCACGGATCGCGGTGTCAGCCAGTACCGTAACGGCGTTCGGCTGCACTTCCAGCAGGCCGCCGGCGACGAAGACGAACTCTTCTTCAGCCTTGCCTGCTACCTTGATGCGTACCGCGCCTGGACGAATACGGGTGATCAGCGGGGTGTGCTTGGGATAGATACCCAGCTCGCCCTGCTCGCCCGGCAACGCGACGAATTCGGCTTCGCCCGAGAAGATCTGCTCTTCCGCGGAAACCACGTCTACGTGTATGGTATTTGCCATGTCTGTCCTATCGGGATGGTGACGGCCCCGCCTTGCAGCGGGGCCGAAGCAAACTCAGCGATTAGCCGAGTTTTTTGGCTTTTTCGATTGCTTCTTCGATCGTGCCGACCATGTAGAACGCTTGCTCCGGCAGGTGATCCAGTTCGCCCGATGCGATCATCTTGAAGCCTTTGATCGTGTCTTTCAGCGAAACGTATTTACCTGGGGAACCGGTGAACACTTCAGCAACGTGGAACGGCTGCGACAGGAAACGCTGCATCTTACGAGCGCGCGATACCAGCAGCTTGTCTTCCGGCGCCAGTTCGTCCATGCCCAGAATCGCGATAATGTCGCGCAGTTCCTTGTAGCGCTGCAGGGTGCCCTGTACGGCACGGGCGGTGTCGTAGTGGTCCTGGCCCACGACCAGCGGGTCCAGCTGGCGCGAGGTCGAATCCAGTGGATCCACTGCAGGGTAGATACCCAGCGAGGCGATGTCACGGGACAGAACAACGGTCGAATCCAGGTGACCAAAGGTGGTCGCTGGCGACGGGTCGGTCAAGTCATCCGCTGGAACGTACACGGCCTGGATCGAGGTGATCGAACCGGTCTTGGTGGAGGTGATACGCTCTTGCAGGCGGCCCATTTCTTCGGCCAGGGTAGGCTGGTAGCCCACTGCGGAAGGCATACGGCCCAGCAGTGCGGATACTTCGGTACCGGCCAGGGTGAAGCGGTAGATGTTGTCCACGAAGAACAGAACGTCTTTGCCTTCGTCACGGAACGCTTCCGCCATGGTCAGACCGGTCAGCGCGACGCGCAGACGGTTGCCTGGTGGTTCATTCATCTGACCGTAGACCATCGCTACTTTGGAGTTCTCCGGGTTTTCCAGGTCAACTACCTTGGCATCGGCCATCTCGTGATAGAAGTCGTTACCTTCGCGGGTACGCTCGCCCACGCCAGCAAACACGGACAGACCCGAGTGCGCTTTGGCGATGTTGTTGATCAGTTCCATCATGTTCACGGTCTTGCCTACACCTGCACCGCCGAACAGACCGACTTTACCGCCTTTGGCGAACGGGCACACCAGGTCGATCACCTTGATGCCGGTTTCCAGCAGGTCTTGCGATGGCGACAGTTCGTCGTATGCAGGCGCCGTGCGGTGGATCGAAGCGATCTGGTCATGGGCCACTGGGCCGCATTCGTCGATCGGGTTGCCCAGCACGTCCATGATACGGCCCAGGGTGGCTTTGCCAACTGGAACCATGATCGGTTTGCCGGTGTTCTGGATCATCATGCCGCGGCGCAGGCCGTCGGACGAACCCAGAGCAATGGTACGGACCACACCGTCGCCCAGCTGTTGTTGTACTTCCAGGGTCAGCTCGGAGCCTTCCATTTTCAAGGCATCAAATACCTTAGGCATCGCGTTGCGTGGAAACTCTACGTCCACCACAGCGCCGATACACTGAACGATTTTGCCATCAGCCATGTTCGTTCCTTCTATATTTAGTTGTTTCGTTAAACCGCAGCCGCACCGGCAACGATTTCGGAGAGTTCTTTGGTAATCGCAGCCTGACGCGTCTTGTTATAGATCAGCTTCAGTTCACCGATGACGCTACCTGCGTTGTCGCTGGCGGCTTTCATCGCCACCATGCGGGCCGATTGCTCGGACGCCAGGTTTTCCGCCACCGCCTGGTATACCAGCGCTTCTACATAGCGCTCCAGCAGTTCATCGATCACGGTTTGCGCATCCGGCTCGTAGATGTAGTCCCACTTGTGGCTACCCTTGTCGGCCTTGATGTTGTCCGCCGTCAGCGGCAGCAGCTGCTGCACTTGCGGCTCTTGCTTCATCGTGTTGATGAACTTGGTATAGCACAGGTACACTGCGTCGAGCTTGCCTTCAGTGAACTTCTCGAGCATGACCTTCACAGGTCCGATCAATTTGTCCAGATGCGGCGTGTCGCCGATCTGCGTTGCTTGCGCAACGACAGGAACGCCAACCCGATTCAAGAACCCCAAACCTTTGTTACCGATGGCGACCGCCTCAACCTTGACGCCGGCCGTTTCCAGCTCGCGCGTTTTCGCCGTCACCATGCGCAGCACGTTGGTGTTCAGGCCACCGCACAGACCCTTGTCGGTCGTGACGATGATGAAACCCACTGCTTTCGCTTCGGTTCCCTGGGCTTGCGCCAGGAACGGGTGCGTGTATTCAGGGTTGGCGCTCGCCAGATTAGCGGCGATATTACGAACCTTGTCACTGTAGGGACGGGCGGCACGCATGCGATCCTGCGCCTTGCGCATTTTCGATGCGGCGACCATTTCCATCGCCTTGGTGATCTTTTTCGTATTCTCTACGCTTTTGATCTTGCCACGTATCTCTTTGCCTACTGCCATGAGTCCTTACTCCTTCTGCGCTGAGGGCGGTCCGGGCTGTACGCCCGCACCGCCGTGCCGCTTAAAATGCGCCGGATTTCTTGAAATCAGCAATGGCGGCCGACAGGGCAGCTTCGCCGTCTTTGTCCAGTTGCTTGGTTTCTTCGATCTTGGCCAGCAGAGCAGCTTGCTTGGTCTTCAGGTAGGCGTGCAGGCCGGCTTCGAATGGCAGCACTTTCTTCACTGCCACGTCGTCCAGGAAGCCCTTGTTCACTGCGAACAGGGATGCGCCCATCAGGGAAATCGACAGCGGCGAGTACTGAGCCTGCTTCAGCAGTTCGGTCACGCGTGCGCCGCGGTCCAGCTGTTTGCGGGTCGATTCGTCCAGGTCGGAAGCGAACTGCGCGAACGCAGCCAGTTCACGGTACTGCGCCAAGTCGGTACGGATACCGCCGGACAGGTTTTTGATGACCTTGGTCTGGGCGGCGCCACCAACGCGCGATACCGAGATACCTGCGTTAATCGCAGGACGGATACCGGAGTTGAACAGCGAGGTTTCCAGGAAGATCTGGCCGTCGGTAATCGAAATCACGTTGGTTGGCACGAACGCCGAAACGTCGCCAGCCTGGGTTTCAATGATAGGCAGCGCGGTCAGCGAACCGGTCTTGCCCTTGACGGCGCCGCCGGTGAAGGCTTCGACGTAGTCGGCGTTCACGCGTGCTGCGCGTTCCAGCAGACGGCTGTGCAGGTAGAACACGTCGCCTGGGTACGCTTCGCGGCCTGGTGGGCGGCGCAGCAGCAGGGAGATCTGACGGTAGGCAACGGCTTGCTTGGACAGGTCATCGTACACGATCAGGGCGTCTTCGCCGCGGTCGCGGAAGTATTCGCCCATGGTGCAGCCGGAGTACGCCGAGATGTACTGCATGGCGGCCGATTCGGACGCGGTGGCAGCGACAACAATGGTGTATTCCATCGCGCCGTGCGTTTCCAGCGAGCGCACGATGTTCTTGATGGTGGAAGCTTTCTGGCCGATTGCAACGTAGATGCAAGTCATGCCCTGGCCTTTTTGGTTGATGATCGCATCAACCGCCACCGCCGACTTACCAGTCTGGCGGTCGCCAATGATCAGCTCACGCTGGCCACGGCCGATAGGTACCATCGCGTCGATCGACTTCAGGCCGGTCTGCATAGGCTGCGACACGGATTCGCGGGCGATCACGCCCGGTGCGATCTTTTCGATAGGCGAGGTCAGCTTGGCATCGACCGGCCCTTTGCCGTCGATAGGCTGGCCCAGGGCGTTGACCACGCGGCCGCGCAGTTCAGGACCGACTGGCACTTCCAGGATGCGGCCGGTGCACTTGACCGTGTCGCCTTCCGAGATGTGCTCGTAAGCACCCAGAATCACGGCGCCGACGGAGTCGCGCTCCAGGTTCATGGCCAGGCCGAAGGTATTGCCTGGGAATTCCAGCATCTCGCCTTGCATTACGTCCGACAGACCGTGGATGCGGCAGATACCATCGGCTACGGAAATCACCGTGCCTTGATTGCGCACTTCAGCGCCGCCATCAATGCCTTGGATCCGGCTCTTGATCAGCTCGCTGATTTCAGATGGGTTGAGTTGCATACTAACTCCTAAATGTAGTTCTCTCCGCTTGCGCGAGGGTATATTTGGTCTGCCGTAGCTGCCTGCGGGTCTTAAGCGACCAGCGCGACACGCATCTGCTGCAGCTTGGCGCGGACCGAAGTGTCGAGCACTTCGTCACCGACTACCACGCGCACGCCACCGATCAACGATGGGTCTACGGTTACGCTCGGGTTGAGCTTGCGGCTGAATTTCTTTTCCAGCGTGGCGATCAGCTCGGAAACCTGGGCGGCGCTCATGTCGAACGCGCTCGTGATCTCGGCATCCGCCGCACCTTCCGCACTGTTTTTCAACAGCTGGAATTGGGCGCCGATTTCCGGCAGCAATTCGATACGGCCGTTGGCGACCAGCATGACGAGGAAGTTATTGGCTTCCGCATTCAGCGGCGTTTTCAGCAGCGACTGGATGGTGGCGGCGACATCGCTTTCCGAAACTTTCGGATTGCGGGCATAGTCCAGCACTTCGGCGTTGCCGCCGATCTGGGCCAGTTCGGACACCAGATCGGACCACTGCGCGAGGTTGCCGGCTTGGGCTACGCGAAAGAGGGCTTCCGCGTAGGGACGGGCGACGGTTGCGAGTTCAGCCATGATTACAGCTCAGTCGCGAGGCGGGCCAGCAGGTCGGCGTGGGCCGACGCGGTGACTTCGCGCTTCAGGATCTGCTCGGCGCCTTTGACCGCCAGGTCGGCTACCTGGGCGCGCAGTGCTTCGCGGGCTTGGGTAACTTGCTGGTCGGCTTCCGCTTTGGCTTGCGCAATAATGCGGTCCGCTTCGGCTTTGGCGTTGGCCTTGATTTCTTCGGCAACCAGTTGCGCACGCTTTTCCGCGTCCGAGACGCGCTGGGCAGCTTCGTCACGGGCGGAGGACAGGGCTTCGGCGGCGCGCTTTTCAGCGATTTCCATCGAAGCCTTGCCTTGGTCGGCCGCAGCCAGACCATCGGCGATACGCTTGGCACGCTCGTCCAGCGTTGCATTCAACGCTGGGAATACGAATTTCATCGAGAACCATACGAGCACCCCGAAGGTGATCATCTGGCCGATGAGCGACATATTAATGTCCATACCTTGCTCCTAAAAAGTTTCCCCGCTTGGAGCGAAGATTAGTGAGCAGCCAGAACAGCGGTCAGGAATGGGTTGTTGAACGTGAACAGCAGAGCAACACCAACACCGATCATCGAGATCGCATCCAGCAGACCAGCGATAACGAACAGCTTGGTTTGCAGTTGTGGCATCAGTTCAGGTTGACGTGCCGACGCTTCCAGGAATTTGCCGCCCAGAATGGCGAAGCCCAGTGCGGTGCCGATAGCGGCCAGACCAACGATGATAGCCACGGCCAGAACGGTCATACCTTGTACTTGTGCGATCAGAGCTTGCATGTAATTCTCCTAATTTAAAAAAAACGAAAGATACTAAAAAAACAAATATAAAGTTGCTGATTAGTGCTTCTCAACCGCGAGGGCCAGATACACAACCGTCAACGCCATAAACACAAAAGCTTGCAGAGTTACAATCAGAATGTGGAAGATTGCCCATGGACCACCCAACAGCCACTGCGCCCACCAAGGCAACAACGCGATCAGAATGAAAATCAGTTCGCCGGCGTACATATTGCCGAACAGTCGCAGCGCCAGCGAGATAGGCTTGGCCACCAGCTCAATCATCTGGAACACAAAGTTCACGGGGGCCAGCACGATAGCCATGGCGCCGTGGGCGTGGAATGGCGCGGTGAACAGTTCCTTGGTCCAGCCGCCCACGCCTTTGGCCTTGATGGAGAAGGCGATAATGCACAGCAGTACCGAGAAGGACATGCCGAAGGTGTGGTTCACGTCGGCGGTCGGCACCACGCGCAGCTTGTAGACGCCGAAGAATTCCAGCACTTTCGGCAGCAGGTCAACCGGCAGGAAGTCCATCGCGTTCATCAGCCAGACCCAGACGAAGATGGTGATGGCCAGCGGGGCGATCACCTTGCTCTTGGCGTGGAAGGCCGAGTTGACGGTGTCGTTGACCAGTTCCATGACCCATTCAACGAAGTTCTGCAGCTTGCCCGGCACGCCGGCGGTGGCGCGCTTGGACGCCATGTAGAAGATGCCCAGGAACACCAGGCCCAGAAGCGCCGAAACCCAGAACGTGTCCAGGTTGATGGTGTTGTCCGCATTGCGCAGGTGCGACAAGTGGTGCTGAATATACTCTGTGGCGTTAGCCGGAGCCGCGTGGCCCCCGTGTTCAGTGGTCATAATGTTTGTCAGATTTTGTTAATTAAACTGCTAGCAGTGCGAACCAGTATGCGAGGGTCGCCACCGCGAAACCTATGATCAGCCATAACCAAGCGGCCGACGGAAACAGCACCAGCGCGGCAATAAACAGCGCTGCCGTGATAAAAACCTTAGTCATTTCAGCGCGGAAGTGCCGCTGAAACGCTTTTTTCGCGTCATTCGTTCCGCCCGCGACGATGATCGCGTACACCAGGCTCCCGATGACTGCGATCATTCCGCCCAAAGCGGCAGACCAGCCTCTCTCAACGCTGCCAAAGTAAGCTGTGGCGGCGGAAAAAAACGTGGCGATTGTGAACTGCAAGGCAACAACTTTAAACACGGGGGAGGCAATGTTCTGCGTAAAATCACTCACTTGCCAGGTTCCCAGAGAAAGCGTATACACCTAAAGACACGGGATTATATTAGGATTTGCTTAGTTTGGTCAAACATGGTGCGCCGCAACATGGCCGTTTGGGCAAGAAAGATACGGTTTTAGAGGAGATGCACCAAGTTGGCGCATGCTGTGCGCGCTACCAGGCGAAGGGCCGGGGTCAGACCCTTTGGGTCTGACCCCAGATGCCGGCTCGCTATGTCAGCCGCGCAAACGGCTTAGCAAACCATCAAGCACATCCAGGTCGGCGAAGTCGATCACCATCTGGCCGCGGCCCTTGCTTCCCATCTTGAACACCACCGGCGTGGCCAGCAGGTCGGCCAGCTCTTCCTCCAGGCGCAGGATGTCGCCGGATTTTTCCTTCTGCTTGCGCTCGGACTGTTCGGATTGCTCCTCCTGCGCCCGCTGCACCAGCTTTTCCGTCTCGCGCACCGACAAACGTTTTGCCACAACAACATTGGCCAGCGTGATCTGCGTGGCGGCATCCACCGCCAGCAGGGCGCGCGCATGGCCCATGTCGATATCGCCCGCCATCAGCATGGTCTGCACCGGCGCCGCCAGGTTGATCAGCCTTAGCAGATTGGAAACGGCGCTGCGCGAGCGGCCGACGGCGGTGGCCGCCTGCTCGTGGGTGAAGTCGAATTCCGAGATCAGGCGCGAGATGCCCTGCGCCTCTTCCAGCGGATTCAGGTCCTCGCGCTGCATGTTCTCGATCAGCGCCATCGCGGCGGCGGTCTTGTCGTCCACCTCGCGCACCAGCACCGGCACCTGCTCCAGGCCGGCCAGCTGGGCCGCGCGGAAACGCCGCTCGCCGGCGATGATTTCATATTTCACAAGACCGGACTTGTCCTTGCCGACCGGACGCACCAGGATGGGCTGCATGATGCCCTGGGTCTTGATCGAGGCGGCCAGCTCGGCCAGGCCGCCCTCGTCCATGCGCGTGCGCGGCTGGTATTTGCCCGCTTGCATTTGTGTTACCGCCAGCTCGCTCGGCGCGCTGCCGTTCGAAGCCGGGTTGGATGGATCGCCGTCGCCGCCCAGCAGGGCGTCCAGGCCGCGTCCCAGGCCTTTCAGTTTCTTGGTTGCCATTTTTGATTATTCCGTCCGGTTACATCTTCTTGATACGCTTGACCATCTCCGCGCCGAAGGCGATGTAGGCTTGCGCGCCCTTGGAGGATGGATCGAAGGTCACGCCGGGCATGCCGTAGGACGGCGCTTCGGCCAGGCGCACGTTGCGCGGGATGATGGTCTTGAAGACCTTGTCGCCGAAGTGCTGCTCCAGCTGCGCCGACACCTGCTGCGACAGCGTCATGCGCGGATCGAACATCACGCGCAGCAGGCCGATGATCTTCAGGTCCGGGTTCAGGTTGGCGTGCACCTTCTTGATGGTGTTCACCAGGTCGGACAAGCCTTCCAGCGCGTAGTACTCGCATTGCATGGGAATGATCACGCCGTGCGCGGCGCACAGGCCGTTCAGCGTCAGCATGGACAGCGCGGGCGGACAGTCGATCAGGATGAAGTCGTACTCCTTGTCGACGGCGGCCAGCGCATCCTTCAGGCGGCGTTCGCGGTTGTCCAGCTCCACCATCTCCACTTCCGCGCCGGCCAGCTCGCGGTTGGACGGCAGCACGTCGAAGCGCCCTGCTTCCGAACGCTGGCGCGCCGTGGCCACGTCGGTCTGGCCCAGCAGCACCTCATAGGTCGAGGCGGTCAGCCCGGCCTTGTTCACGCCCGCGCCCATGGTGGCGTTGCCCTGCGGGTCCAGGTCCACCAGCAGCACGCGCTGGTTCAGTTTGGCCAGTCCGGCGGAGAGGTTGACCGTGGTGGTGGTTTTTCCCACGCCGCCCTTTTGATTCGCTACACAAAAAATTTTGGCCATGTACTCTTCTTATTCGCTATATCGTTTATACGGTATAAATCGTTTATATTGTTTATTTCATTTATACGGTATAAATGGTTTATACCGTATAAATTATTAAGCCTTGTTGATGAAGACCAGGTGGCGCTCCGCCTCCAGCCCCGGCACTTTCAAGGCCTGCAGCCGCTCCACTTTCCACGGCTCCGGCAGGCGCTCGCGCTCGTCCTGCGGCGCCGTGCCTTTCAGGGCGATAAAGCGGCCGCCCTCGGCCAGCAGGTGCCCGGACCAGTTCACGAAGTCGCTCAGGTCCGCGAAGGCGCGCGATGTGATCACGTCGAAGGGTTGCTTCACTTCCAGATCCTGCACCTTCTTGGTGTACACCGTCACGTTGGCCAGGCCCAGCTCCGCCTTCACCTGCGTCAGGAAGGCGGTTTTCTTGTGCACTGTATCGATCATGGACAGCTTCATGTCCGGCTTGGAGATCGCCAGCACCACGCCAGGCAAGCCACCGCCCGCGCCCACGTCCAGCACGTTCTGCGCATCCTGGAAGGCTGGCACGGCGGCCAGCGAGTCCAGCAAATGCAGCGTCATCATCTGCATCGGATCGCGCACCGAGGTCAGGTTGTAGACGCTGTTCCACTTGTTCAGCAGCGCTAGGTAATCCAGCAGCTGCTCCTGCTGCGCGGCGGACAGCTCCAACGCCAGCTCCGCCACCCCCTGCTTCAACACTTCGGCCAATGCTACCCGGTCGAATACCTTCATTGCACAGCCTCATCTTTCAAGTTCACGAAACCGCCGAAACCGGTCTTTTTCAGGTGCACCAGCAGCAGCGAAATCGCCGCCGGGGTCACGCCCGAGATGCGCGAAGCCTGGCCCAGGGTTTCCGGGCGCTGCGCATGCAGTTTCTGGCGCACTTCCACCGACAGCGCGGTGATCTCCAGGTAGTTGAAACCTTCCGGCAGTTTCAGGTTTTCGTAGTGCTCGTGGCGTTCAACTTCCTTGCTCTGGCGGTCGATATAGCCCGAATATTTGAGCTGGATTTCCACCTGTTCCTGCACCGCCGCGTCGTTCACGCCGGGGCCGGCCAGGGCCTGCCCTTCCAGGCCGGACATGGTCATCAGCTTGTCGTAGGCCACGCCCGGACGGCGCAGCAGATCGGCCAGCGAATACTCGCGTTCGATGGCCTGGCCGATCACGCGTTCGGACTCGTCCGCCGCCAGGATGCGCGGGTTCACCCACGTGGAACGCAGGCGCTCCAGCTCCTTGGCCACGGCTTCGCGCTTGCGGTCGAAGGCTTCCCACTGCGCATCGCCGACCACGCCCAGCTTGCGGCCGATCTCGGTCAAACGCATGTCCGCGTTGTCTTCGCGCAGGCTCAGGCGGTACTCGGCGCGGCTGGTGAACATGCGGTACGGCTCCTGCACGCCCTGCGTGACCAGGTCGTCCACCAGCACGCCCAGGTAGGCTTCCGAGCGGGCAGGGGTCCAGGACTCCTTGCCCTGGGTCTGCAGCGCAGCGTTGATGCCGGCCAGCATGCCCTGCGCGGCCGCTTCCTCGTAGCCCGTGGTGCCGTTGATCTGGCCCGCGAAATACAGGCCGCCAACGGCCTTGGTTTCCAGCGACGCCTTCAGGCCGCGCGGGTCGAAATAGTCGTATTCGATGGCGTAGCCGGGACGCAGGATGTGCGCGTTTTCCATGCCCTTCATCGAGCGCACCAGTTCAATCTGCACGTCGAATGGCAGGCTGGTGGAGATGCCGTTCGGGTAGAACTCGTTGGTGGTCAGGCCTTCCGGCTCCAGGAAAATCTGGTGCGATTCCTTGGACGAGAAGCGGTGGATCTTGTCCTCGATGGACGGGCAATAGCGCGGCCCGACACCCTCGATCACGCCGGTGTACATGGGGCTGCGGTCCAGGCCGGCACGGATAATGTCGTGCGTCTTGGTGTTGGTGTGCGTGACCCAGCACGGCATCTGGCGCGGGTGCATGGCGGTGTTGCCCATCACGGAAAACACCGGCACAGGATCCAGGTCGCCCGGCTGTTCGGTCATGGCCGACAGGTCGATGCTGCGGCCATCGATGCGCGGCGGCGTGCCGGTTTTCAGGCGGCCCTGCGGCAGCTTCAGCTCCTTCAGGCGGGCCGACAGCGAGATCGCAGGCGGGTCGCCGGCGCGGCCGGCCGAGTAGTTCTGCAGGCCGACATGGATCTTCCCGTCCAGGAAAGTGCCGGCGGTCAGCACCACGGCCGGGGCCAGGAACTTCAGGCCGATCTGGGTGACGGCGCCAACCACGCGGTCGCCCTCCACCATCAGGTCGTCCACGGCCTGCTGGAACAGCCACAGATTGGGCTGGTTTTCCAGGCGCGAGCGGATGGCCTGCTTGTACAGAATGCGGTCGGCCTGGGCGCGGGTGGCGCGCACGGCAGGGCCCTTGGAGGAATTCAGGATGCGGAACTGGATGCCCGACTCGTCCGTGGCAATCGCCATGGCGCCGCCCATCGCGTCGACTTCTTTGACCAGGTGGCCTTTGCCGATGCCGCCGATGGATGGGTTGCACGACATCTGGCCCAGCGTCTCTATGTTATGCGTGAGCAAGAGCGTCTTCTGGCCCATGCGGGCAGAAGCGAGGGCCGCCTCGGTGCCGGCGTGACCGCCGCCGACAACGATGACGTCGAATTGGGTAGGAAATAACATTTTGGTAATGGGGTAAGTGCGAGGGATGAGACCAGATTATAGAGTCTTTTTGCTGCTGCGACTTTTTTAGGCAAAAATTTAGGCATGGAATGGCCCATTGTTTCACGTGGAACATTCGCCTTTGTTGAGCTGGGGACGTAAAAAAGGGCGCCGAAGCGCCCTCATCCACTGTTCCACGTGAAACAATCACTTCAGGAAAGCGTCATAACCCGACTTGAAGATCAGGATCGTCACCACCACCAGGAACAGGCGGCGCACGAAACCGCTGCCGTGCTTGAGCGCCAGCTTGGTGCCCAGGATGGAGCCGCAGACCTGGCACACCGCCATCATCAAACCCAGCTGCCAGATCAGGTGGCCGCTGTAGCCGAACCACACCAGCGCCGCAAAGTTGCACGCCACATTGACCACCTTGGCCACGGCGGACGCCGCCAGGAAGTCGAAGCCGAAGAAGCGCACAAACAGGAACACCAGGAAGCTGCCGGTACCCGGGCCGAAGAAGCCGTCGTAGAAGCCGATCGCCGCGCCAATGATCACCGCCCACACCTGCTCGCGCACGCCGCTGTGCAGCGGCGCGTGCACGCTGCCCAGGTCTTTCTTCCAGAAGGTGTAGGCCGCGACCGCGATCAGCACCACCGGCAGCAGGCCGCGCATAAAGTCGGCCGGAATGCGGGTGACGGTGTAAGCACCGAGGAAGGCAAACACCAGCGCCGACACGGAAGCCGGCGCGGCGGTCGACCAGGCGATGCGCACGCGGCGCGCATAGTTGACGGCGGCGGCGGCGGTGCCGAAGATGGACGCCAGTTTGTTCGTGCCCAGCAAGGTGGCCGGCGCCGTCCCCTGGAACACCGAGAAGATCACCGGGATCTGTATCAGCCCGCCCCCGCCTACCACCGCATCCACCAGACCCGCCGAAAAAGCCGCCACACCCAACACCAGATATTCAACCATCACACCCACCAGACACCCGCTCGCGCGGAAACAAAGAAGGCCATCATTGTACGGAAGAAAGCGCGCCGCCGCCCGCCTCGGCCCGGCAGGTTTTGGTGTAAGCTGGAATGCCAACATTCCACGCCGACCACGATCACGCCATGAATGATTTCCCCGCCTTCGCTTTCAGCACCGTAGCCCACATCGTTTCAGAACTGGGCGCGGCCCGCAAACTGGGCGAGCTGGTGCGCGCCCGCTTTCCGTCGGCGCAGCGCGTGCTGCTGGTGACGGACCCCGGCTTCCTGAAAACCGGCCTGGTGCAAGCGCCCGCCGACAGCCTGGCGGCCGCCGGATTTCACGTGAAAATCTATTCGGACGTGGTGGCCGATCCGCCCGAGGCCGTGGTGCTGGCAGCAGTGGCCGCAGCGCGCGGGCACGCGTCCGATGTGGTGATCGGCCTGGGCGGCGGCAGCTCCATGGACGTGGCCAAGCTGATCGCCGTGCTGGCGGGGAGCGAGCAGCCGCTGTCAGCCATCTACGGCATCGGCAATGTGCAAGGTGCGCGCCTGCCGCTGGTGCAGATCCCCACCACCGCCGGCACCGGTTCAGAGGTCACCAATATCGCCATCGTCACCACCGGCGAGACCACCAAGATGGGCGTGGTGGCGCCGCAGCTGTATGCCGACCTCGCCATCCTGGACGCGGAACTGACGACGGGTCTGCCCCCCATGGTGACCGCCGCCACCGGCATCGACGCCATGGTGCACGCCATCGAGGCCTACACCAGCCGCCATAAAAAGAACCCGCTGTCGGACATGCTGGCGCGCCAGGCGCTGGGGCTGCTGTCGCGCAACCTGATCCCGGCCTGCGAGAACGGCGGCAACCTGGCCGCGCGCCAGGCCATGCTGCTGGGCGCCATGCTGGCGGGACAGGCGTTTTCCAACGCGCCGGTGGCGGCCGTGCACGCGCTGGCCTATCCCATAGGCGGCATCTTCCATGTGCCACACGGCTTGTCGAATTCGCTGGTGCTGCCGCATGTGATGCGCTTCAATGCGCCGGCGGCCGCGCCGCTGTACGCGGAGCTGGCCGCCATCGTCGTGCCGCATGCGGAAGGTTCGGTGGAGGCAAGATCGGAAGCGCTGATTGTTGCCATGCAGCAAATTGCGATCATCTCGGGGATAGAGCGCAGCCTGCAGCAGGTCGGCATCGCCGAGAGCGACCTGGACCGCCTGGCCGACGACGCCATGCTGCAAACCCGTCTGCTGGGTAATAATCCGCGCGACGTGAGCCGCGCGGATGCCAGGGCGATCTACGCCGCAGCGCTGTAAAGCTTACACTGTAGAGCTTAGTTGGGCACGTCCACCGTGCTGTTGCCCACCGTAATGGCGTTGTTGCCGGCGGAAGCGGCAATCGGCGGCAGGTTGGCCACGGTGATCGGCACCGCGTTGCTGGCGCGCGTGGTGGTGCGCACCACTTGCGACGGCGGCAGCGGCGCCCCCGTCGGATTACGCAGATTGGCGTACACCGCATCGAGCGCGCGGAACAGGTACACGTGCAGCGGCACCACGTTGGCCGGCAGCGCGTTGGCGAAGGAATCGAAGTGATTGGCGTTGGTCACTTCGATATAGCGCAGCTTGCTGGCACTGCCCTCCGCCGTCGCGTTCAGGCCCAGGTAGGCGCGCGAGGCATGGTTGACCGGGATCAGCGCGTCGCTGCGGCCGGCCACGATAATCGCCGGTTTGCCCTTCAGGTTGCCACTGGCAAGCACTTCCGCCACGCCAGCTTTCACGCGCGCGCTCTGGTCCGCCAGCGTGCCGCTGAGCGCGGCGCCCGTCACGGGATTGGTGCCGGTGGCCAGAGAGCGCAGGCACAGGAAACCGTCCAGCGACTGGTCGGCCGCATTGGTCGACGGTGACACGCCCAGGTTGTAGGCCTTGGCCCCGCCCACCGAGTTCTCGTAAATGACGCTGCCGATAATGCCGTTCTGCGTGGCGAAGCTGGACGCCTTCACGGCGGCCGTCAGGGCCGCCGGCGCGCCGGTGGCGTCCACGCCCGCGAAGGTGAAGCCGCATACCTTGTCGAGCGCGCTGAACTTGCCGTAGGCGTAGGCATACGTGACCGCCACCAGGATGTTGGTGCCCGCGTGCGAGGCCTGCAGCACCTCGGCATCCGCGTTCCAGCCGTAGGCTTTCAGGCGCGCCTTGGCGTCGTTCTGCTGGTCCAGCAGGCTGGCGCCGGTGAGCAGGCCCTTCGCCGCCAGCGCGCTGCAGCGTCCGCCCGACGCGACTTCGGCCAGGCAAGGCTGGTACAGCGCGGCAAAGGTCGAATAGTCGAACAGGGCTTTCCCCTGGGAAGGCACAGCAGCCCCGCCAAGGCGCACAACGTAGCCGGTGGCTACCTTGGGCTGGATTTGCGGCTCCGTGGCCGCCACGGCGCTGATAAGGCCCTTGGTGTCCTGCTCTGCGGCAAGCAAAGCCGAGCCGGCGCCGTTCGAGATGCTGGAAGCGATCGCCACGCTATTCTTCGGCGTCAGGCGCACCAGGTGGCTTTTGCCGTCCGAGGCCACCTGGCCGTAGCGCTCGTTAAGCACGTAGTAGGCGAACTCCACCGCCTGCAGCGTGATCTTGCCCCAGTCCTTTTCCGGATTCTGCTGCGAGTGCGCATGCTTGAAGGCGACGCGGCCCGGGTTGCTGGCGGCAAAGGCGGCGCGTTCCGCCTCGGTGTAGGCCGGGGAGAAATTGGCGCTCTTGCCGGCCGCCGCGCGCGTGGCGCGCTGGCCGTTCTGCAGGTTCACGCTGTCGTCCTCGAAGGTGTACAGGCCGGTGCCGCTGCCCTTGTCCGCGTAGGCCACGGCGCAGTTGTTCTTCAGGCCCCACTCGCCCGCGCTGCCGATGGCGCCGTAGATGCCGCGCGAGCCGCTGGAGGTGCCGGTGACGATGCAGGGATTGATGGGGTCGAAGGTGGCCGGCACCTGCACCAGCAGGGTCACGTTCTGCTTGCCCGTGCCGTCGTCGGCGTAGGCGATGTATTCGGTACCGGCAACCTTGCCCTCGCCTGTTCCCGCCACGCCGGCCGCGCTGACGTTGGGGCCGTACATGGTGCCCCAGCCGCTGTTGGCACTGATGTCGAGCACGGCGCGGTAGTTGGCGTAGATGGCGTTGCGGCGCAGTTCGGCCGCAGTGGGTTTCAGCGGGTCCGCGTAGGCGGGTGCGGCGGCGGCGGCCAGGCCGGTGCGGCCCAGGCCGGCCGTCAGCAAGTCGTCCGAGCTGCCGTCGTAGCTGATGCTGCTCACCGCGCTCAGGTAGGACGGCAGCACATTCAGTTCCTCCGGCGTGTTGCTGTTGTCGCCGCAGGACGCGAGCGTGGCGACGGCGGCGGCGATCAGGGTAAGCTTGCTGGCGATGCGGATTGTATTTTTCATTGGGTCTCCTCCATCTTGCAGGTTGGTAGTCAAAAAAAAAACGCCGGACGAGTCCGGCGTTCTTGCTCATTCAGGCTAGCTTCTTCTGACCGAAGCGCGCCACGATTTCCCCTATTATTCCGCGCCGGAACAGCAGCACGCAGGCCACGAAGATCAAGCCAGTCACCATGCTGACCGCCTCGCCCAGCGTGTTGAACCATTCCACGCCGGTGTTGCGGGCGAGGAAGGTACCGATGTCGCCCAGCTTGTTTTCCAGCATGATGATAATGACGGCACCCAGCATCGGGCCGGCCAGCGTGCCCATGCCCCCTACCAGGGTCATCAGGATCACCAGGCCGGACATGGTCCAGTGCACGTCGGTCAGCGTTTCAAAGCCCAGCACCACGGTCTTGGTGGCGCCGGCCAGGCCGGCCAGCGCAGCCGACAGCACAAAGGCCATCAGCTTGTAGCGGTCCACGTCGTAGCCCAGCGAGATGGCACGCGGCTCGTTTTCCTTGATGGCTTTGAGCACCTGGCCGAACGGCGAATGCACGGTGCGCACGATCAGCGCAAAGCCGGCCACGCAGATGGCCAGCACCACGAAATACAAGGTGGTGTCATTGCCCAGGTCGATGGCGCCGAACAGCTTTCCACGTGGAACGCCCTGCAGGCCGTCCTCGCCGCCGGTGAACGGCGAGCGCAGCGCAACGTAGGACACCAGCTGCGCCAGCGCCAGCGTAATCATGGAGAAGTAGATGCCCTGGCGGCGGATTGCCAGGCTGCCCATCACCAGGCCGATCAACGCCGCGCCCGCCACGCCGGCCAGCACGCCCAGCTCGAAGGGCCAGCCCAGGTCGCGCAGCACATAGCCGGCCATATAGCCCGCGCCGCCGAAGAAGGCGGCGTGGCCGAAGGACAGCAGGCCGGTAAAGCCGATCAGCAGGTTGAACGCGCAAGCGAACAGCGAGAAGCACAGCAGCTTCATCAGGAACACCGGATAGCCCACGAAGGGCGCGGCCAGGGCAATGGCTAGAACGATGGCATAGCCAATTTTCTTATTCATGGATGTACCCTTATTTCTCTTTGCCGAACAGGCCGGCAGGACGCAGCAGCAGCACGATGACCATGACCACAAACACCACCACGGCCGAGCCCTCGGGGTAGAACACGCGGGTCATGCCCTCGATCACACCCAGCGCCAGGCCGGTCAGGATGGAGCCCATGATGGAGCCCATGCCGCCGATCACCACCACCGCGAACACCACGATAATGAGGTTGGAGCCCATCAGCGGCGACACCTGGATAATCGGCGCGGCCAGCACGCCGGCGAAGCCCGCCAGCGCCACGCCGAAGCCGTAGGTCAGGGTCACCATCAGCGGCACGTTGATGCCGAACGCTTCCACCAGCTTGGGGTTTTCGGTACCGGCGCGCAGATAGGAGCCGAGCTTGGTTTTCTCGATCACATACCAGGTGGCCAGGCACACCGTGAGCGAGGCGACCACCACGAAGCCGCGGTAATTCGGCAGGAACATAAAGCCCAGGTCGGTTGCGCCCTGCAGCAGCGCCGGCGTTTCAAACGGCTGGCCGGACACGCCGTAGAAGGAGCGGAACACGCCCTCCACCACCAGCGTGATGCCGAAGGTCAGCAGCAGGCCGTACAGGTGGTCCAGCTTGTAGAGCCAGCGCAGCATGGTCTTCTCGATGATGATGCCGAAGATGCCGACCACGATGGGCGCCAGCGCCAGCATGGCCCAGTAGTTCAGGCCGAAGTACGTCATGCCTATCCAGGCCAGGAAAGCGCCCATCATGTACAGGGCGCCGTGGGAAAAATTGATCACGTTCAGCAAGCCGAAGATCACGGCCAGGCCGAGCGACAGCATGGCATAGAAGGAGCCGTTGACGAGGCCCAGCAGCAGCTGGCTCATCATTGCGGGCAGGGGGACGCCGAATATATCCATATCTACACATTTTCCAAAGGGAGTAGGGCGGGTTAGGCGCAAAGCGCCGTAACCCGCCACGCACGCGGCGCGGGCGCGCTACTGGATTACTTCCAGAGCGCGCACTTGGTTTCGGCCTTGGTCACATAAGCCTGGTCGCCCGGAATGGTGGCCACCACCTTGTAGTAGTCCCAAGGGTATTTCGATTCCGACTGCTTCTTCACTTCCATCAGATACATATCGTGCACCATGCGGCCGTCCTGGCGGATCACGCCGCCCTTGGCGAACATGTCGTTGATCGGCGTTTTCTTCAGCTGCGCCATCACCTTGTCCGAGTCGTCGGTGCCGACCGCTTTCACGGCCTTCAGGTAGTTGGCGGTGGCCGAGTAGTCGGCCGCCTGCAGCATGGACGGCTCCTTCTTCATCTTCTCGAAGTAGCGCTTGGACCAGGCGCGGGTGTCGGGATTCAGGTCCCAGTACCAGCCGTCGGTCAGATACATGCCCTGGGTGGTGTTCAGGCCCAGCGAATGGATGTCGTTGATGAAAATCAGCAGGCCGGCCAGCTTCATCTTCTTGGTGATGCCGAACTCGTTGGCCGCCTTGATGGAGTTGATGGCGTCGCCGCCGGCATTGGCCAGGCCCAGGATCTGCGCGCCGGACGACTGCGCCTGCAGCAGGAAGGACGAGAAGTCCGACGCCGACAACGGATGCTTGACGCTGCCCAGCACCTTGCCGCCGGCCGCTTTCACCACGTCCGCCGTGTCCTTTTCCAGCGACGCGCCGAAGGCGTAGTCGGCGGTCATGAAGTACCAGTTCTTGCCGCCCTGCTTGGAGATGGCGCCGCCGGTGCCGCGCGCCAGCGCCACGGTGTCGTAGGCGTAGTGCACGGTGTAAGGCGTGCATTCCTCGTTGGTCAGGCGGGCCGAGCCCGCGCCGATGGAGATGAAGATCTTCTTCTTCTCGCCCGCCACCTTGGCCATGGCCAGGTTGGCGCCCGAGTTGGTGCCGCCGATCAGCAGGTCCACGCCCTGCTGGTCGAACCATTCGCGCGCCTTGGAGGCGGCGATATCGGCCTTGTTCTGGTGGTCGGCGGAGATGAATTCAACTTTCTTGCCGGCGATAACCACGCCGGCATCGGCGATGGCCATCTTGATCGCTTCCGCGCCGCCCAGGCCGTCGATATCGGAATACAGGCCGGACATGTCGGTAATGAAGCCGATCTTGATGGTGTCGCCGGACACCTGGGCTTGCGCGCCGCAGGCCAGGCCCAGGGCGCAGACTGCTGCGGTTGCGGTGGCGATAGTTTTGAGTTTCATTTTTGTCTCCGTCCTTAAGGGTTTTGTTGTGGTACGGTAAAAATCAGACACCGAGCAGTTCGGTCAACACTGGCATCTTGGCGCTCAACTCCGATGCAGCAAAAGTCTCAACAATCTGACCATGCTCCATCACGTAAAACCGGTCCGCCAACGGAGCGGCGAAGCGGAAATTCTGTTCCACCATGACGATGGTGTAGCCCTTGGCTTTCAGGGTGGTAATCATGCGCGCCAGGCCCTGCACGATGACCGGCGCCAGGCCTTCCGAAATCTCGTCCAGCAGCAGCAGGCGCGCGCCGGTGCGCAGGATGCGCGCCACCGCCAGCATCTGCTGCTCGCCGCCGGACAAGCGGGTGCCCTGGCTGTGCTTGCGTTCCTCCAGGTTGGGGAACATGGCGTAGATTTCCTCGATCGGCATGCCCTTCTCGCCGGTCGCCAATTGCGGCGGCAGCAGCAGGTTTTCCTCGGTCGACAGCGAGGCGAAAATGCCGCGCTCCTCGGGACAATAGCCTATGCCCAAATGGGCCACTTTGTGCGTCGGCAGATCGATGGCTTCCACGCCATTGACCTTGATGGAACCTTTGCGCGCGCCGGTCAAACCCATAATGGCGCGCAAGGTGGTGGTGCGGCCTGCGCCGTTGCGGCCCAGCAGTGTCACCACTTCGCCCGGCTGCACCGTGATGTTCACGTTGTGCAGGATGTGCGATTCGCCGTACCACGCCTGCAGATTGCTGATTTCCAGTGCGGCCGCCATCAGTGCGCCCCCGCCAGTTCGGCCGCTTCGGTGCCCATATACGCTTCCATCACCTGCGGATTCTTGGACACCTCGGCATAGCTGCCTTCGGCCAGCATGGCGCCGCGCTGCAGCACCGAAATCTTGTCGCAAATACCAGACACCACGTTCATATTGTGTTCCACCATCAAAATGGTGCGGCCGGCCGATACCTTCTTGATCAGCTCGGTTACGCGGTGCACGTCCTCGTGGCCCATGCCCTGGGTGGGCTCGTCGAGCAGCATCAGTTCCGGCTCCATGGCCAGCGTGGTGGCGATCTCCAGCGCGCGCTTGCGGCCGTAGGGCATGTCCACCGTGACGGTGTCGGCGAACTCGGTCAGGTCCACCTCGGCCAGCAGCTCCATGGCGCGCGCGTTGAGCTGGTTCAGCGAGGTTTCGCTGCGCCAGAAATGAAAGGTGGTGCCGAGCTGGCGCTGCAGGCCGATGCGCACGTTCTGCAGCACGGTCAGGTGGGGGAAAACAGCGGAAATCTGGAATGAGCGTATTACCCCCATGCGCGCGATATGGGCGGGCTTGGCGGCGGTGATGTCCTTGCCGTTGAACAGGATCTGGCCCGAGGTCGGCACCAGGAATTTGGTCAGCAAGTTGAAGCAGGTGGTTTTACCGGCGCCGTTGGGGCCGATCAATGCGTGTATGTGGCCGCGCTGGACCTTCAAATTCACGTCGTTTACAGCAGTGAAACCTTTGAATTCCTTGGTCAAATTTCTTGTTTCCAAGATGAAGTTTGACATCGTATCTCCTGGTTATTCTTTATAAACTGCCAAATTTTCAACCGATCATACACACAAAAAAAATCATGAACAATACAGTATAAATACCATCAAGCTAGCAAGTTTGGCTACAAACCAGCTGGCTTGATCTGGCTCAAAATATCAGGTCCGATTCCACGCGGAATGTATCATCTGCGCGGCCTTCTCCGCGATCATGATGGTCGGCGAATTGGTGTTGCCGGAGGTAATAAATGGCATCACGGAGGCGTCCGCCACCCGTAGTCCTGCTACACCGCGCACCCGCAATTGGCTGTCGACCACGGCCAGAGTGTCGTTTTTTTGCCCCATGCGGCAGGTGCCGACCGGATGGAAGATGGTGGTGCCGATGGCGCTGGCCGCCGCCGCCAGTTCCTCGTCGCTCTGGAACTCGGGGCCGGGCTTGAATTCCTGCGGCCGGTACGGCGCCAGCGCGGGCGCAGCGGCGATGCGGCGCGTCAGTTTCAGCGCGTCCGCCGCCACCTGGCGGTCCTCCGGCGTGCTCAGATACATGGGCGTGATCTTGGGCGGCGCATAGGAATCGGCGCTGGCGATGCGGATATGGCCGCGCGAAGTGGGCCGCAGATTGCACACGCTGGCGGTGAAGGCAGGGAAAGCGTGCAGCGGGTCGCCGAACTTCTCCAGCGACAGCGGCTGCACGTGGTATTGCAGATTGGGCGTGGCCTGGCCCGCGTCCGAGCGGGCGAAAGCGCCCAGCTGCGACGGCGCCATCGACATCGGGCCGCTCTGGAACAGCGCATACTCCATGCCGATGCGCATCTTGCCCAGCCAGTTGCCGGCCAGCACATTCAGCGTCTTCACGCCGTCCACCTTGAACACCATGCGCAGCTGCAAATGGTCCTGCAGATTGGCGCCCACGCCGAGCAAATCCGCCACCGGCGCCACGCCCAGTTCGTGCAGCATGCCCGCAGGACCGATGCCGGACAGCTGCAGCAAGGCCGGCGAGCCCACCGAACCGGCCGCCAGGATGGTTTCCCGCCTGGCATCCGCCCGCCACTGCGTGCCGCCGCCGGTGAAGACCACGCCCTTGCAGACCGGCCCCTGCTCTCCCTGCTCCACCAGCAGCTTTTCCACATGACAGCCCGTCATCAAGGTGAAATTGGGCCGCGCCGATGCCTGTTTCAAAAAGGCCTTGGCCGTGTTCCAGCGTATGCCGCGCTTCTGGTTGACTTCAAAATAGGCGCAGCCCAGGTTGTCGCCCCGGTTGAAATCGTCCACTTTCGGGATGCCGGTCTGCTCGGCCGCATCGCGGAAAGCATCCAGTATCTGCCAGGACAGGCGCTGCTTTTCCACCCGCCACTCGCCGCCGGCGCCGTGAAATTCGCTGGCGCCGCCGTGGTGGTCCTCGCTCTGGCGGAACAGCGGCAGCACCGCGTCCCAGCGCCAGCTATCGTCGCCGCAAGCCTCGGCCCAGCGGTCGTAGTCGCCGGCCTGGCCGCGCATATAAATCATGCCGTTGATGGAAGAACTGCCGCCTAGCACTTTGCCGCGCGGATAAATCAGGCTGCGCCCGCCCAGGCCGGCGTCGGCCTCGGTGCGGTACAGCCAGTCGGTGCGGGGATTGTTGATGCAATGCAGATAACCGACCGGGATATGTATCCACAGGTAGTCGTCCCTGCCGCCCGCCTCGATCAGCAGGACTTGTACGTTTTTATCGCGCGTAAGGCGGTTGGCCAGCACACAGCCGGCAGTGCCGGCACCGATGATGATGTAGTCGAACTGTCCTGCAGATTCCAAAGACCACTCCTTACGCTGTGTTGGACTGCTTAGCCTGCTTTCATTTCCTTCAGCAAGGTTTCCACCAATCGCGCCGCCGGCATGCCGCGCGCGCGATTCACGCTGCTGCCGCACCACAGCGACATCCATTCCGTGTCGCCGCGCCGCGCCGCTTCCGCACGTATGCTGCCGGTCAGCGCGTTTTGTACCGGATAAGCCGGCACCTGCAGCTCCACATCCGCCATCACCCGCATGAAGCGGTTTTCCAGGCCGCGCGCGTAGCGGCCGGAAAAGGCGCGCGTCTGCCGCGTGGGACGCTCGCCCGCCGTCAGCAGCGCCTGTTTATAAGCCGGGTGGATGCCGGATTCATTGGTCACCAGGAAAGCCGTGCCCATTTGCACAGCCTTGGCGCCGGCCGCCAGCGCGCGCTGGATATCCTTGCCGTCCATAATGCCGCCGGCCGCAATCACCGGGATGCGCACCGCCGCCGCCACCGAGGGCAGGAGTTCGAAAGTGGTCAGCGTGGCGTCCTTCTGCGCGCCGATGAAGGTGCCGCGATGGCCGCCCGCTTCCACTCCCGACGCCACCACCGCATCCGCGCCCGCCGCCTGCCAGGCTAGCGCCTCGGCTATCGTCGTCACGGTGCCGATCACGGCAATGCCGGCCGCATGCAAGCTGGCCACCTGCACCGGGCTGAGGATGTCGAAAGTAAAGCTCGCCACTGCAGGCCGCAATTCCAGCAAAGTGGCAAATTGGGCCGCAAAATCCTCGCACCACTTGGCTGGCGTGGGCAATTCACTCCAGCCCAACTCCTGGTAAACCGGTTTCAGCAGCGTTTTCGCAGCTTCCACGCTGGCGGCATCCGGCGACGGCGTTCCCTGGACGAAGAAATTGATCAAAAAAGGGCGGTCCGTCAGCGCGCGGATGGCCGCCACCTGGCTACGCAGCGCATCCGGCGACAGCAACGAACCAGCCAGCGAACCCAGCGCGCCGGCATTCGACACCGCCGCAACCTGCTCGGGCGTATTGCTGCCGCCAGCCATGGGGCCCTGGATGATGGGATGGGAAAACAGGGACAGCAACTCCATTACAGCCTCCTGGCGCCTGTTGATAACTATCTGGATATCCACAGGCATGGTTTGTGAGTAAGCAAAAGGTAAACCTGGGCGCGAAAAATTGTCCAGATACAGTCCTTCCGCCGTACACCGTATACCCGCCGTGTTGTACAGCGTGCAAACGACTGATTCTAATCCAGTTAACCCGGTTATCCACAGAAAAGTGGCGACGTTAACAACTACTACTATTTTGTATACCTACCTTTAAAGTAAACCAAAGGCTTCTTACCCGGCGCTGACGGAAAGAAACCACAACTGCAACGCTGCAACTGCAACGCTTTACCCTTATACTGAACTTGCAGCATTCAACCAGCCTAGAGCCGGAGTTGCCGTGGCCTATCAGCGCAAAACAACGGAAATTGTCCGCTCACTAGCCTACCTGCGCTTTCGCAGGCGTCTGCTGTCCGGCTTGCTGACCATGGCGGCGATTGCTATCGTGGTGGTCGCCTGGCAACTGCATACTTCCTATATCGACCGAGAAGCAGGTCTACGCCGCCAGACCCAGCACTTCGCGCGCGCCATGGAAGCCCATGTGCTCTACGCCATCCAGTTTGCCGACTTGTCGCTGATCGGCTTTTCCAACGCCATCAAAGTCCTGCCTCCTGAAAGCTCGGCCGACACCATCTCCACCCTGCTTTCCTCGCGCAGTTCCTCCTTCACACACGATTTCTGGATCAGTTTTATCGACGCCAACGGAAAAGGCGTCGCCACGTCCAACCAGTTGCCGATTACCGGCGTGGACTACACTGACCGCGACTATTTCCTGTTCCACAAAAATGGCGCCGGCACTTCTCCCTATCAGCTCTACATCAGCGGCCCCTCGCTAGGGAAAGTGTCAAACCAAAAACTGCTATTTATCAGCCGTAGAGTAGAAGACAAGCAAGGCCGCTTCCTGGGTATCATTGTCGCGCCACTGGATATCACCCGTTTTGCCGCCGTCTTTGAAAATTCCCGCATTACCGACGATGTGTCAATCAGCTTGATCCATCGCAACGGCCGCTTGATCGCTCGCGCGCCGCATGTCGAGGCAGCCTTCAATCTGGACCTCTCCGATAGCATTCTGTTCGCCTATTTGAAAAAAACTCCGACCGGTACTTTCCGCGCCGCCAGCAAGGTGGACCAGATATCCCGCGTGTTCAGCTACCGCGCGCTGGATCCTCTGCCGCTCATCATTACGGTGGGAGGCACCGACAAGGACGCGGTGTGGTTCGCCAGTCCCACCTTCATCATCAGCAGTATCGGACTGGCCCTGCTATTGCTGTTGATACTGCTGAGCGGCATGTTTGCGCTGAAATCCTATGCAAAACTGGAGGAACGCGAACTGCGCTACCGTCAGCTCTACAGCTCCAGCCGCGAAATGGAGGCCAAGCTCTCCGCCAGCGAAGAAAGATTGCGGCTGATTGCCGACAATCTGCCCATCATGATCACCTACGTCGACTGCAAGGAACGCTACACCTTCACCAACCGGCTATTCGACCAGGTGTTTGAAATCAGCGAGCAGGCGGCGCTGGGGAAAAGCGTCGAAGAAGTGGTCGGCCCGGCCGCCTACGCCATCTCCCGGCCGCACTTGCACAAGGCGCTGACCGGCCAGATGGTCTATTTCGAGCGTCCGCTCGAGACCAGCAAGGGCGTGCGTTGGGACGGCATCAGCTATGTGCCGGATTTCAGCCCCGTCGGCCAGGTGCGCGGCCTGTTCGTCATGGCGGAAGACATCACGGCCCGCCGCGCCAGCGAAGCCACCATGAAACTGGCAACCTTGATGTATGAAAACAGCAGCGAAGGCATGATGGTGACGGATGCCGACGGCAAGATCCTGTCCGTCAACCCGGCTTTTTCCCGCCTGAGCGGCTATACCGAAGACGAAGTGAAAGGCCATTGGGCCTACGAACTGACCTCTGGCCGGCAAGACCAGGACTTTTTCCGCCGTATGCAGAACGCGCTGCGCAACACCGGCGAGTGGGAAGGCGAAGTCTGGCATCAAAACAAACAGGGCGAGCACTACCTGGTATCGCTGCGCTTCAACGCGGTATTCGATGAAAATGGCCAGGCATACCGGCGCGTGGCCCTGTTCTGCGATATCACCAAGAAAAAGGCCACCGAAGAACTGATCTGGCGCCAGGCCAACTTCGACGCCCTGACCGGATTGCCCAACCGCCGCATGTTCCAGGAGAGGATGCGGCAGGAAATCAGGAAAGCCGAACGCTCCGGCCTGCCCATGGCCCTGGTATTCATCGATCTGGACGGCTTCAAAGCCGTCAACGACACCTTCGGCCACTCCATGGGCGACCAGCTGCTGAAAGAGGCGGCAAACAGGCTCATTCACTGCGTGCGCGGCACCGACGTCGTGTCCCGGCTGGGCGGTGACGAGTTCACCGTTATCGCTGGCGAGCTCAAAGACAACGGCGATGTCCAGCGTATAGCCCAGGAAATCCTGTCCAGCCTGGCCGCTCCCTTCCAGCTGGGGCAGGAAACCGCCCATATTTCCGCCAGCATAGGCATAGCCCTGTTCCCGGACGACGCGACAGACCCCGAAATCCTGCTCAAAAACGCAGATCAGGCCATGTATTTCGCCAAACAGCATGGGCGCAACTGCTATCACTACTTCGGAAGCTCCCTGCCTGTTGATAAGTCTATGGATATCCACAGGGCGAGATGTGAGTAAGGAAGTGGAAAGTCCACAGAGCAAAATTTATCCAAGTTTTGCCCCCGAACTGATACAACGCTTGTCCTGCCGCTTATCTTTTCCGTAAATCCATGATTTTTATGCTCTTAAGGCAGTTATCCACAGCAAAGTGCGCGTTTACTATTACTATCATTTTATATAAAAGCTTTAGTTAACAAACTAAGGAAGACGCGGATTTCGCATGCTTTGCACTGCAGACCAAAAAACAAGCAAAAACAGCGATTGTGGATAAGGTGATGGATATCCACAGGATGACTTGTGGGAAAACCAGCTACTTATGCACCTCGAAAATCTTGTCCAGAAGTCCTCCTGCGTAGATACAATGCTTGTTCATGTGCTTGTAAACGCTGTAAACGCTTGATTTTTCACTTGTTAACAGACTTATCCACAAAAAAACGGCGGTTTACTATCTACTACTATTTTTTATATATATTTTTGTTGTAAACCTATAAAAGAACGCGAAGCGGAAAAAACGGAGGAAAAATGCGTCTTGGCATCATCAGTGCTCTCGCAGAAGAACAAAACGGGCTGATAGAAGCCATGGAAAACGCCGCCAAGGTCACCCACGGCATGCGCGACTACACTGCGGGCAGGCTTTGGGGTGTAGACAGCGTCTGTGTGCTGTCCAGAATCGGGAAAGTAGCCGCTGCAATGACGGCCAGCATCCTTGTGGAAAAGTTCGGAGTTACCCACATCGTCTTTACAGGCGTGGCTGGCAGTGGAGACCTGGGCGTCAGAGTGGGAGATGTGGTTGTTGCAGACAGCCTGGTTCAGCACGACATGGACGCCAGCCCGCTCTTTCCCAGGTTCGAAATCCCGCTGACAGGCCAATCGCGTATCGCCAGCGACCGAGAACTGACGCGCCGGCTATCCACTGCAGCGCGCGATTTCCTGCAAAACGAACCCGGCAGCCCCCAATTCCACCGCGGCCTGATCGCCAGCGGCGACCAATTCATCAACAAACGAGCCCAGCTGAACGCCTTGAAAGACGCCTTGCCTGAATTATTGGCAGTGGAAATGGAAGGTGCAGCGGTTGCGCAAGTGTGTTTCGAGCTGGGCATCCCCTTCGGCATCATCCGCACCATCTCCGACAACGCCAACGAAGACGCGGCTGTGGATTTCATGCACTTTGTCCACACCGTCGCCTCCCGCTACGCCTACAACATCCTGAAACACTTCTGCCAACCCCAATAAAGGGGTCAGGGTTGACTATTTTTTCAGTCGAGGCCGGCCTGAAGGGTTGATCTCACACTGCAAATTGGTCAATTCCTCGACCTTGTGGATAAATTCGGAATTGCCCACAGGCTTGTTGTAGTTCCAGCGCCACGCCCAGCCAATCGAGGTAGTACTCCCTGACCTCATCGTCAAAAAAGCACGCGGCGCGGTTGTGGCCGCGCTGCACAAGGTGCAGCGGAACGTCGTCAAGCTGGATGCGGGGTGGACGGGGTATCAGCCCAGCATGGCCCGCAGCAAAAGGCGGCCATGAGAAAACTCAAGAATGTTGCCCGATTAATTAACCCTGACCCCTTTTTGAGGGGCGGAAATAAAAAAAGCCAGGCGGGGTGCCTGGCTTGGGGATGGGACGGGGGTACTTAGACGCTGAGGGTCATCAGGCTGGCGTTGCCGCCGGCGGCGGTGGTGTTGACGCACAGGGCGCGCTCGGCTACCAGGCGCCACAGCGGGAGGGCTTCGTCCGCCAGGGTGTCGATAAGGGCCACCAGAGCCCCGTCACGGGCCGCCAGCTGCTCGCGCACACCCGGGACCAGGGCAGACTCAACCAAGGCCACCTGGAAGCTGCAATCGATGCTGCCGAGGCTGCTTACTTGCTGGATCTGGTCCAGCACGGCCGCAGGCAGGTCCGCAGGCAGGGTTTTGCAGACGGCGATGGCGCGGTTGCCCGTGGCCAAGGTGGCGGCGAGCTGGTTCAGCAGCACGTCTTCCGCGTCGGCCAGGCATACCACCGTGCCGCGCGGGGCAAAGCGCAGGGTGTTGCGCTCGCCGGTAGGGCCAGGCAGCTCGATGGTGCTGCCCAGGGCGGTGCTGTGGGCGTACTGGTCCGCCAGGGCGACCACGGTCTGCTTGCCTTTGCCTTTGGCCCAGACTTGCAGCGCGTCCAGTGCCGGGGTGGACAGGCGGGCGTGCTGGGCCGGCGTGACGGCGCCGCGCTGCAGGCGCTTCAGGTAGAGCGGGCCGCCGGCTTTCGGGCCGGTGCCGGACTTGCCTTCGCCGCCGAAGGGCTGCACGCCCACCACCGCGCCGACGATGTTGCGGTTGATGTAGATGTTGCCCACATGCGCGCGCGCCGTGATGAAGTCGATGGTTTCGTCGATGCGCGAATGCACGCCCAGGGTCAGGCCGTAGCCGCTGGTGTTGATCTGCTCGACGATCTTGCCCAGGTCGGCGCGCTTGTAGCGGATCACGTGCATGACGGGGCCGAAGACTTCCTTGCTCAGCTCGTCCAGCGAGCGGATTTCCAGCACGGTGGGCGGCACGAAGGTGCCGGCCGCGCCCACGGGCACGTTGAGCGAGAAGTGGTTCACGGCGGACTTCTTCATCGCTTCAATGTGGCTCAGCAGGTTTTGCTGCGCTTCGCTGTCGATGACGGGGCCGATGTCGGTGATCAGGCGGTCCGGGCTGCCGATGTTCAGCTCGCCCATCGCGCCTTTCAGCATTTTGATGGTCTTGTCGGCAATGTCTTCTTGCAGGAACAGCACGCGCAGCGCCGAGCAGCGCTGGCCGGCGCTGTCGAAGGCGGAGGAAATCGCGTCCTGCACCACCTGCTCGGGCAGCGCGGAGGAGTCGACGATCATGGCGTTCTGGCCGCCGGTTTCGGCGATCAGCGGGATGTCGGCGCCTTCGGCCACCGCGCGCTTGGCCAGGGTGCGGTTGATCAGCTGCGCCACTTCGGTGGAGCCGGTGAAGATCACGCCTTTGACGCGCGCGTCGTTGCACAGGCCGGTGCCGACCACTTCGCCGCGGCCGGGCAGGAATTGCAGCGCAGCGCGCGGCACGCCCGCTTCATGCATCAGCTGTACTGCGCGGTGGGCGATCAGCGGGGTCTGTTCGGCCGGCTTGGCCAGCACCACGTTGCCTGCCGCCAGCGCGGCGGCGGCCTGGCCGGTGAAGATGGCCAGCGGGAAGTTCCACGGGCTGATGCAAGTCACGGGACCGAGCGCCAGCGTGTTGGCCGACGAGCCCACCTGCTGCGCGTAGTAGCGCAGGAAGTCGACCGCTTCGCGGATCTCGGCGATGGCGTTCGGCAGCGATTTGCCTGCTTCGCGGATGGCCAGCGCCATCAGTTCCAGCATGTTCTGTTCGAACAGGTCGGCCGCGCGCATCAGGGCGGCGGCGCGCAGCGAGGGTTCGGTGGTCTGCCAGTCCATGGCGAATTCGCTGGCGCTGGCCAGCGCGCTGTCGACGTCGGCGGCGGTGGCTTCGGTCACGGTGCCGACCGTGTCGCTGCGCTGGGCCGGGTTCACTACCGGCAGCGAGGGCTGGCCTATGGTCAGCGCGCCCGCCAGCAGCGGACCGGCGCTCCAGCTGCGCGGCTCGGCCAGCGTGGCGGCAACTTGGCGCAGCACGTCTTCATTGGACAGGTCGAGGCCGGCGGAATTGCGGCGCTCGGCGCCGAACAGGTCCAGCGGCAGGCGGATGGAAGGATGCGGGGCGCCGCCCTGCTCGCGCGCGGCGTCGATCGGGTTCTTGATCAGCGATTCCACCGGAATGGCTTCGTCCACGATCTGGTTCACGAAGGACGAGTTGGCGCCGTTTTCCAGCAGGCGGCGCACCAGGTAGGCCAGCAGCGTTTCATGCGAACCCACCGGGGCGTAGATGCGGCATGCCTTGTCCAGGTTGTCCTTGCCCACCACCTGGTCGTACAGCGACTCGCCCATGCCGTGCAGGCACTGGAATTCGTAGTTGGTCACGCCCGCTTCCTTGGCCCAGGTGTGGATGGTGGCCAGGGTTTGCGCGTTGTGGGTGGCGAACTGCGCGAAGATGCGGTCGGTGGCGCCCAGCAGCTTCTGCGCGCACACCAGGTAGGACACGTCGGTGTAGACCTTGCGTGTGTAGACCGGATAGCCGGGCATGCCGTCCACCTGGGCGCGCTTGATCTCGGCGTCCCAGTAGGCGCCCTTCACCAGGCGCACCATGAAGTTGCGGCCGCTGCGCTTGGCCAGGTCGATCAGGTAGTCGATCACGAAGGGGCAGCGTTTCTGGTAAGCCTGCACCACGAAGCCGATGCCGTCGAAGCCTTCCAGCGCCGGGTTGAAGGCCATCGCCTCCATCAGGTCCAGCGACAGTTCCAGGCGGTCGGCTTCCTCGGCGTCGATGTTCAGGCCGATGTTGTACTGCTTGGCCAGCAGCACCAGCGCGGTCAGGCGCGGCAGCAGCTCGTCCATCACGCGGGCGTGCTGGGCGCGCGAGTAGCGCGGGTGCAGCGCCGACAGCTTCACGGAGATGCCGGGGCCGTCCTTGATGCCGCGGCCGTTCGAGGCGCGGCCGATGGCGTGGATGGCCGATTCGTAGGCGCTGTAATAGTGGGCGGCGTCGGCCTCGGTCAGCGCGGCTTCGCCCAGCATGTCGTAGGAATAGCGGTAGCCGCGCGCCTCGTTCGGCTCGCCGTTCTTGATCGCTTCGGCGATGGTCTGGCCGGTCACGAACTGGTTGCCCAGCATGCGCATGGCCAGGTCCACGCCCTTGCGGATCAGCGGCTCGCCGCCCTTGGCGATCAGGCGGGTGATGGCCGAACCCAGGCCCTGCTCGCTGCTCGAGCCGACCAGCTTGCCGGTCACCAGCAAGCCCCAGGTGGCGGCGTTGACGAACATGGACGGCGATTCGCCCAGGTGCTTGCGCCAGTCGCCCTTGCTGATCTTGTCGGCGATCAGGCGGTCGGCGGTGGCGCTGTCGGGGATGCGCAACAGTGCTTCGGCCAGGCACATCAGCGCCACGCCTTCCTCGGACGACAGCGAAAACTCATGCATCAGCGCGTCCACGCCGGAGGCGCGGGTGCGCTCCTTGCGTACGGACGACACCAGGCGGTGCGCCAGCGCCTGCGCTTCGGCGGCGCCGCTTTCGCGGACCTGGCCCAGCAGCCACTGCACGGCGCCGGCTTCGTCGCGGCGGTAGGCGGCGGTGATGGCGGCGCGTTGCGGGCTGGGCTCGCGCAGGATTTCGGCTTGCAGGGTGGAGAACGGAGCGGCCGAAGCCGGATTGACTGCTTGCATGGGAAGGCTTTCTACAATGGGAATTCAGGGCGCGCGCATGGAAAAAACGCCCGTCCGGCACACGGCTGGGCGAGCGTAATCTGGGCGCTACTAATGTTTCGATTGTAGAGGGATTTGTATCGGATTAATTCTGGTATTACTAAAGACTAGCAATACATTGTTTTTGATGAGAGAATTTAACCAAATATAATTTGAGGGGAATAACTCATGCTCGACAAGATCAGCAAGAAGATACTGATGGAGCTGCAAAGTGACGGTCGCATCAGCAACGTCGAGCTTGCCGCGCGTGTCAACCTGTCGCCTGCTGCCTGCCTGGAGCGCGTGCGCAAGCTGCACGAGTCCGGCTATATCATGGGCTACACCGCCCAGCTCAACCCGCAATTGCTGGACGTATCGCTGCTGGTGTTTATTGAAGTGGTGCTAGATCGTACCACGCCGGAAGTGTTTGATGCATTCAAACATAGCGTCCAGGTAATCCCCGAAGTGCTGGAGTGCCATATGGTGGCCGGCGGCTTCGACTACCTGGTGAAGGCGCGCGTGAAGGACATGGCGGCCTACCGCGAATTCCTGGGCAAGACGCTGCTGCAAAAAGGCGTGCGCGAAACCCATACCTATGCTGTGATGGAAGAAGTAAAAAATACGAGCAAGCTGCCGATCAAATAGTGATCGGCAAGCCTAAGCCGCTACGGAGACGGAGGTCAAATGAAGTTGCAGCACAAGCAGGTGCGACAAGTTTTATGGATACTCGGGGCAACGGCGGCAGGCGCTGGCGCTGCTTGGCTGGCGCAAATGGCTGGCGCTGGTTCGCTGTGGCAAGCCACGCTGGCGGGCCTGGTGGCGGCGCTCACGGCCCAGCTGGCGCAGGCGGCCGGCGGCGGCGGCGAGGACGGCACGCGCCGCTTTGCCCACACCGTGGGCGAGGAAATCGACGCCATCATGATAGGCGCGGCGGAAACCTCGTATTTTGTGGACTCCGTCAAAAAGAAAATTGAAAGCGACGTGCGCACGGCCAGCGGCATCGTCTCCAGCTCCGTGCAGAACGCGCGCGCCACCGAGCAGATCGCCGCCAACGCCGAGCGCGCAGCCCGGGTGGCGGCCCAGGTGCGCGCCGAAACCGAAACCGGCCGCGCCGAAGTGGACCAGGGCCTGGCCCGCATCAGCCGCGCCCGCGGCGACGCGCAGCAGGCCGCCGCCACCATGGCCAGCCTGCAGGAAAAAGCCAAGCGCATCTACGGCTTCACGGAAGCCATTACTGAAATTTCCGCGCGCACCAATCTGCTGGCGCTGAACGCCGCCATCGAAGCGGCGCGCGCCGGCGAGCAGGGACGCGGCTTTGCCGTGGTGGCCGGCGAAGTGCGCCAGCTGGCGCAGCGCACCAAGGAAGCCACCGACGAGATCAGCGCCATGGTGCGCGCCATCAACGAGCAGGCGGTGTCGGCCACGGCCGGCATGGATTCGCTGGCCGGCATGGTCAGCGAGGCGGCCGGCAACGTGGAAACGGTGCACGGGCTGCTGAGCAGCATCCAGCAGTCGTCCGGCGTATCGGAAAAGGAAATCGGCGAAATCGCGCAGGCTGCGCGGGAGCACGTGGAAACCACGCGCGTGATCGCGGACGCCATCACGCAGATCCGCGACAGCATGCTGTCCACCGACAAGGAACTGCCGCGCGCGGCCGGCTCGGCGATGGCGCTGGCCGAGCGCGCCGAAGTGATCACGGCCGCGCTGGGCATGTCCGATATTGAAACCGCGCACGACGAGATCCGGCTGGCGGCGCAGACGGCGGCCCGGGAAGTGGGCAAGATCTTCGAAGCGGCCATCGCCGGCGGCAAGATCACGCAAGCGGCGCTGTTCGACCGCCAGTACAAGGCCATCCCCAACACCGACCCGCCCAAGCACAATACCAAGTTCGACGCGTTTACCGACCGCGTGCTGCCGGACCTGCAGGAAGGCCTGCTGGCGCGCATGCCGCACCTGGCCTATGCGGGCGCGGTGGACAACAACGGCTACTTCCCCACCCACAACAAGAAATTCTCGCAGCCGCTGACGGGCGATTACGACGTGGACATCGTCAACAACCGCACCAAGCGCATCTTCAGCGACCGCACTGGCAAGCGTTGCGGCGCCAACACCCAGCCCTTCCTGCTGCAGACCTACAAGCGCGACACGGGCGAAGTGATGCACGACCTGTCGGCGCCCATTTACGTCAACGGCCAGCACTGGGGCGGCTTCCGCATCGGCTACCGCTCCGCCGCACATTGATTGGCGGGTTACGCGCCTTTGGCGCTAACCCGCCCTACGATACCGCGACACCGCGATGCCACGATACCGTGATACCGTGATACCGTGATGCCACGATGCCACGATGCCACGTAGGGCGGGTTAGCGCGGAGCGCGTAACCCGCCATTGCGCCGCCAGCTCAGTAGGTATCGCTGCGCGGCGTAGTGCCCGGTGCAGTGCGCTGGGCCACGCTGTTCATGCCTTCGAGGTTGGAGCGCAGCCATTTGTGCGCCGGGCTGCGCGCGTCGCGTTCGTGCCAGAGCATGTCCAGGTGCACCGCCGGCAGCGTGAACGGCAGCTCCTTGTGGATCAGCGCGTCCGTCATGCCGGTGGAGGCGATCAGGTGCTTGGGCAGCACGGTGATCAGATCCGAATTGGCCACCACCCGCCCCGCCGTGAAGAACTGGTTCACGGTCAGCAGAATGCGCCGTTCGCGCTGGATCTGCGCCAGCGCCTCGTCCACCAGGCCGTGCGCGCGTCCGGAGAAGCTCACCAGCAGGTGGTTGGCGGTGCAGTAGTTTTCCAGCGTCAGGTCGACCTTTGCCAGCGGATGGTCGCGCCGCATCACGCATACATAGTGGCCGGAATACAAACGTTCATGGCGTATCGGCGAACTGGTGTCGCTCGATAACTGCGCCGCCACGCCGGGGAAGAAGCCCACCGCCAGGTCCACGTCGCCGCGCAGCAGCATGGGGCGCGGTTCGCGGGTGGTCAGCGGCACCATGCGCACGTTCACGCCCGGCGCTTCGCGCTCGATCGAGCGCATCAAGGACGGCAGCCAGAAGGCGGCGGTGGCGTCGGCCATGGCCAGGCGGAAGGTGGCGTGCGCCTTGGAGACGTCGAAGGTTTCCGGCGTCACCGCCGCTTCCAGGCTGGCCAGCGCGCTGCGCACGGACGGCCACAGCGCTTCGGCGCGCGGGGTGGGTTTGACGCCGTAGGCGGTGCGTATCAGCAGCTCGTCGCCCAGGCTTTCGCGCAGGCGTTTGATGGCGTTGGAGACGGCCGGCTGGGTCATGGCCAGGTGGCCGGCGGCGCGGGTGAGGTTTTGCTCGGTCATCACCGCGTCGAAAACACGCAGCAAATTCAAGTCCAGCGTCAGGAAGCTCATAAATACTCGGCTCGGTGGTTAGGACTGATATTCACGTTTCACATGGTTGTTATCGGGAAACGGAATTGGATTTATATGTTGCGGCGCACTATAGTTACACTTGATTGTAATTGCACCTGAACTTCAATGTCTACCTTCATTTCTGCTGTACAAGCTCTGACCTCCGGAATCTCCATCATGGACGCGATTCAAATCCTGCTGGGCGCTGTGCTGGCGCTGGCCATGCTGCTGCTGTTCAAGCCCCTGCTGCGCGGCATTGCGCGCGCGCTGCTGCTGGTGGTGAAACCCAAGCTGAACAAGGAACAGCGCCTGCAGCGCCGCCTGATGCAGGACGCCATGATGCTGAACCGCATGCTCAATTCCATGGACAGCGCCCCCAGCCATGCGGCCGAGCTGCGCGCCATGGCCGCGCGCGCCTAAGCTTTAAGCAGCACTGCGCGGCAAGACGGTGAAAACCGCCTGCCGCGCCGCAACAACTTTATTTTTCACCCAGCAGCTGAGGCTTCAGCGAGCTGTCCACCGGCTTGTCGCCAAGCCAGATCCGCAGGATCGCATTGTAGAAGGCCAGGTCCGGCAGCACACCGCCGACATTCTTGCCGTTCAACATAACTTGCGAGCCCGAGCCGGGTACCCAATCCACCGTCAGCACGTCGCCCTTCTTCAGGGCGGGGAACATGGCGAACATTTCACCGAACTGCTTGGTTTGCGGCACCAGCTTGGCGCGCTCGGCCGCGTCGGTGTTGTCATTCAGGCCAGTCATAAAGGCTTTCCCGAACTCCTCGGACGTCAGCTCGCGCAGCACCACGATGCGCACGCGGCGCGGCCCATCGGCGGCCAGGATCTCCGGCACGGTGGATTTCTTTTCAGTGAGATACAGGCCCAGCGCGTAGACCTTGAAGATGACTTTGGTGCGCAGGCCGGCGCCATTGAGCTTCAGCGTGGCGCCGTTGACGGTGGCCGTCTCATCGAACTTCACGCCCGCCACTTCGGCGGCGAAGGCCGGCAGCGCAGACAGGGAGGCCAGCGCCAGCAGGCTAGCTGCGGCAGCGCTTTTCAGTACAGTCCGGCGGGGGAAAATCATGCAAAGTCTCCATAGTGGTATTTGTGTAGGGCAAATATACCACTATGGAAAACGGGGGCAGCGTTAAAAATGGGGTCAGGGTTGCTTATTTGGGCGCCTGGCCTGCCGTCAGGCGTTCGTATTTCGCCATCAGCTGTTCTTTGCTCTCAACCCAGGCCGGGTTGAGGGGAATGCACTCCACCGGGCAGATCGCCACGCACTGCGGCTCGTCGAAGTGGCCCACGCATTCGGTGCACTTGTTGGGGTCGATCTCGTAGATCTCGGCCCCCATGTAGATGGCGTCGTTCGGGCACTCGGGCTCGCACACGTCGCAGTTGATGCATTCGTCGGTAATCAGTAAAGCCATGGTTATTCCTTATTCCGCCGCCGGCGCGCCCTTGATGGCGGCAATTTTCTTTTGCAGCCAGCGGTCGACGGAGGGGAAGACAAACTTGGACACGTCGCCGCCCAGCATGGCGATTTCGCGCACGATGGTGCCGGAAATGAACTGGTACTGGTCGGACGGGGTCAGGAACAGCGTTTCGACGTCCGGCAGCAGGTAGCGGTTCATGCCCGCCATCTGGAACTCGTACTCGAAGTCGGACACGGCGCGCAGGCCGCGCACGATCACGCGCGCATCATGCTGGCGCACGAAGTCTTTCAGCAGGCCGGAGAAGCTCTCCACCTTCACGTTCGGATAATGGCCCAGCACCTCGTTGGCGATTTCCAGGCGTTCTTCCAGCGAGAAGAAGGGGTTTTTGTTCTGGCTGTCGGCCACGCCCACGACCAGCGTGTCGAACAGGCCGGATGCGCGGCGCACCAAATCTTCATGCCCGCGCGTCAGCGGATCGAACGTTCCCGGATATACGGCTACTACCATTGCGGCTCCCTTGCGTCGCACCATAGAACGCGCATTATGCCTGAAAATCAGGCGGCCGCTCAGGGCCGGGGGGCCGCCTGCTTAGCCGGTGTACTGCAGTAAATGATAGAACACCATGCCCGCCTTGTCAGCCCGGACCACTTGCCAGCCCGCCATCCACTCGGGCGCCTCGCCTTCTTCGAAGGTCAGCGGCAGGCCGGATTCGGCGTACACCAGGCCGTTTTCCTTCAGCAATTTGCTGCACAGCGGCAAAGCGCGCGCCAAAAAATCCTGCTGGTAGGGCGGATCGAGGAAGATCAGGTCGAATTTCTGGCCGCGCACGGCCAGCGACTGGGCGGTGGCCAGCGCGTCGCTGCGCAGCAGCTGCACATTGCTGGCGTTGAGCTTGGCCTTGATGGCGTCCAGCTGGCGCACCACGGCGGTATTGGTGTCGGCCATGATGACGCTGGCCGCGCCGCGGCTGGCCGCCTCGAAGCCGAGCGCGCCGCTGCCGGCGAACAGGTCCAGCACGTGGGCGCTGGCCCATTCGCCGTCGCGCAGGTGGCTGATCCAGTTGAAGGCGGTTTCGCGCACGCGGTCCGGCGTGGGACGCAGGCCCAGCGCTTCGAGCACGGGCAAAGGGGTGCGTTTCCAGGCGCCGCCGATAATGCGGACCTGGTTGCTGTGTTTCGGCCCGTGGACGGGCACTTTGGCGGGTTTGGCGGGCTTCTTTTGCATGGCGGCACTATACCATGCGGCCGACTGCCGCTACTTTGCCTGGGCCGCCAGCGCGTTCAAATCCTCTATCCAGTCCTGCATGCGTTTATTGGCGTGCGCCTTCTGCGCCGGGGTGGCTATCCGCACCACCGTCAGCACCAGTTCCATGGTGCCCTTGGTGTAGGCGTCGAAGAAGGGCTTGCGGTCGGACGGCTGCTCGGTGCGCTCGAAATTCTCCTGGATCAGTTCGCGTACCATGGCCTCGGCCGCCGCCTGCGACGGCTTCTCCTGCTGGATGCGGCGCGCCAGCGCCAGGATGCCCTTCTGGCGCCGCAGGCGCTCGTCCAGCCACAGTTCATTGTCCAGCGGGCGCGCGTCGGACGCTTTGCGTATCACGGCTTCCTGCTCGCTGCTGAAATCACCGAACCACAGCTCGAACTGCTCCATGGATTTCTTGTAGCGGAACTTGAGCTGCTCCTCGCGCCCGCCTTTCATGTTCTTTTTGCGGAAGTCGCTATTGTTCTTGGCGAATTTCTTCTCCATCTGCTCCAGCTGCGCCGGTTTCAGCGCCAGCGCCAGCTCGGCGATGTCGGGCGCCGCCTTCAGCAGCATGGTCTGGGTGCGCGCGCGGATGTCCTTGTAGTCCTCCTGCAGGTCGGCCAGCGTGGGGTTGCCCTGCAGCTGCTGCTGGGCATGGTGCAGCACCTGGGCGTAATCCTGCAGCTGGGTCTTGCGGTGCCAATGGAAAAAGTCGCCGATATCGGACTTGACCGGCGGCTTTTGCGCCGCCTCCAGGTCCACATAGGCGTCCAGCCACCAGAACAGTAGCGTGTCGCCGTTGTTATAGGCCAGGCGCAGCGAACTGCAGGCGGCCAGCAGCGCCAGCATCATGGCCAGGAAAATGTAGCGTGCGCCCCGGCTGGCGCGGCCCTGCATGTTAAACTTTTCCATATTCTTAACTTTTTGAGTAGGCCTATGAACGTCGTTATTCTCGCCGCAGGCATGGGCAAACGCATGCAGTCCGCCCTGCCCAAAGTCTTGCATCCGCTGGCCGGCAAGCCGCTGTTGTCGCACGTGATAGACACCGCGCGCGGCCTGTCTCCAGCTAAATTATGCGTTATTTACGGACACGGCGGCGCAGCCGTGCTGGAGCAGCTGGAAAAGGAGAAAAAGGTGCCCGGCGCCGACATCTCCGCCGCGCTGCAGGAACCGCAGCTGGGCACCGGCCACGCCGTCATGCAGGCGCTGCCGGTGCTGGACGAAGCCCGCCCTACCCTGATCCTGTACGGCGACGTGCCGCTGACCACCGCCGCCTCGCTGCAGCGCCTGGTGGACGCGGCCGGCACGGACAAGCTGGGCATTCTCACCGTGGTGCAGGATGATCCCTTCGGCCTGGGCCGCATCGTGCGCGAAGGCGGCCAGGCGGGCGGCAACATTGTCCGCATCGTGGAGGAGAAAGACGCCAGCGCCGAAGAACGCGCCATCAAGGAAATCAACAGCGGCATCATGGTGGCGCCGACCGCGCACCTGAAGAAGTGGCTCGGCGCGCTGCAAAACAATAACGCCCAGAGCGAGTACTACCTGACCGACATCGTGGCCCAGGCCGTGGCGGATGGCGTGCCGGTGGTGTCGGCCAATCCCGGCGGCGTGTGGGAAGTGGCGGGCGTCAATTCCAAGGTGCAGCTGGCCCAGCTGGAACGCATCCACCAGCTCAATATCGCCCAGGCGCTGCTGGAGCGCGGCGTAACGGTGATGGACCCGGCCCGCCTCGACGTGCGCGGCGAACTTATTTGCGGCCGCGACGTGACCATCGACGTGGGCTGCGTGTTCGAAGGCAAGGTTGAACTGGCGGACGGCGTTACCGTGGGCGCGCACAGCGTGCTGGTGAACGCCCGCATCGCCGAAGGCGTGCAGATCAAGCCCTTCTGCCATATCGAAGACGCGGTGGTGGGCGCCAAGTCCATCCTCGGCCCATATGCGCGCCTGCGCCCTGGCACCGTGCTGGCGGAAGATGTCCACATCGGCAACTTCGTGGAAGTGAAGAACAGCCAGATCGCCGCGCACAGCAAGGCCAACCACCTGGCCTACGTGGGCGACGCCACCGTGGGTTCGCGCGTGAACGTGGGCGCGGGCGTGATCACCTGCAATTACGATGGCGCCAACAAGTTCCGCACCGTGATCGAGGATGACGCCTTTATCGGCAGCGACAGCCAGCTGGTGGCCCCGGTGACCGTGGGCCGTGGCGCAACCATAGGCGCGGGTACCACGCTGACCAAGGACGCCCCGGCGGACCAGCTGACCATCTCGCGGCCCAAGCAGCTGACGATTCCGGGCTGGAAGCGTCCGGTGAAGATCAAGAAGTAAAACTGCCCTGTGTTTCTACGACGGCGCCGTGAGGCGCCGTTTTTTTATGCCCTCAGCCTGTGGATAAAGATGTGGGCAAGCTTGAGGAGAACAGGCTGACAAGCTTGGGGCAACTGGAGGATAACTTGCCAACAACTTCCTTGTATTCAAGTACATACCGGTTTTGAACATTTCTACTGTGTAAACAAACAGGTTTACCAAAAAATGTGGACAACTTTGTTGGTAAGTGCCGGAATAAGGCTGGGATAAGCGTTGCAAAACCCGGGATAAGGGCGGAGGGCATGTGAATAAAGCTGTGGGCAAGGCTGTTGAAATAGCGGGATAACTTTGGCGCAAGGCCGAAATCAGCCCGAGGCGCAATCCGGCCTGTTCCGCGATGTTGATAAGCCTGTGAAAAACCATTGGAAAAGCGGCGGATAAGCCCCGTATAACCACGTGGAAAACCCATGGACAAGGCTGTATAACTCACACCGCTATGCGCGTCTCGAACTTGCTGCGCAGAGTGGAAAAGTAGGTTTTCACGTTGCGCACATTGGTGTGCGCCGCGAACAGGCGGTGCGCCAGCGCGTTGTAGGCCCGCATGTCTGCCACCTGTATCACCAGCACAAAGTCCGGCCCGGGCGACACCCGGTAGCATTGCAGCACCGCCTCGTCGCCGGCCACGTGCTGCTCGAACTCCACCATGCGCTCGGCCGCCTGCACATCCAGCGTAATCTCCACGATGGCAGTCAGGCGCGCGCCTACCGCCTCCGGTGCTACGATAGCGACCTGCCGCAGTATCACGCCGCTGTCCGTCAGCTGCTTCACGCGCCGCAGGCAGGTGGGCGGCGACACGTGCACCGCCTGCGCCAGCTCCGCATTGGTAAGGGCCGCATTCTCCTGCAGCGCGTTCAGAATGCGGCGGTCCACTTCGTCCAGCTCCGAATTTGGAATATTCATAAAAAATTCATCATGGTTTGAAATTTAATTTCATCATCATACACGCATGAAATAATATTTCATGCACGATTGAATTTAGACAGCTTATTTCAACACCTCTGCTCTAGTATGGATTCATCAACCATTCATCCAGCAAAGAGGTTTTTATGTGCGGCATCGTCGGCGCGGTAGCGCAACGTAATATCACCCCCATCCTGCTCGAAGGCCTGAAGCGCCTGGAATACCGCGGCTACGACTCCTGCGGCGTCGCGCTGCACGTGGATGGCGCCCTGCAGCGCTCGCGCAGCACCTCGCGCGTGGCCGACCTGGAAAAACAGGTGGATGAAACCGGTCTCAAAGGCTTCACCGGCATTGCCCACACCCGCTGGGCCACGCACGGCGCGCCCGCCTCGCACAATGCCCACCCGCACTTTTCGCCGAGTTCGGACAACGCGCGCATCGCCCTGGTCCACAACGGCATTATCGAAAACCACGACGAGCTGCGCGCCGAACTGACCGCGCTGGGCTACGTGTTCCAGAGCCAGACCGACACCGAAGTGATCGCCCACCTGGTCGACCACATGTACAACGGCGACCTGTTCGACACCGTGCAGCAAGCCGTCAAGCGCCTGCACGGCGCCTACGCCATCGCCGTGTTCGCGCGCGAAGAGCCGCACCGCGTGGTGGCCGCGCGCCAGGGCTCGCCGCTCATCGTCGGCGTGGGCCAGGGCGAAAACTTTGTCGCCTCCGACGCCATGGCGCTGGCCGGCACCAGCGACCAGATCATCTACCTGGAAGAAGGCGACGTGGTCGACCTGCAGCTGGGCAAAGTGTGGATCGTTGACGTGAACGGCAAGTCGGTAGAACGCGAAGTGAAAACCGTGCACGCGCACACCGGCGCGGCCGAGCTGGGACCGTACCGCCACTACATGCAGAAGGAAATCTTCGAGCAGCCGCGCGTCATCGGCGACACGCTGGAAGGCATCACCGGCGTCATGCCCGAGCTGTTCGGCGATGGCGCCTACAAAGTGTTCAAGGAAATCGACCGCGTGCTGATCCTTGCCTGCGGCACCAGTTACTATGCCGGCTCCACCGCCAAGTACTGGATCGAATCCATCGCCAAGGTGCCGGTCAACGTGGAAATCGCCAGCGAATACCGCTACCGCGACTCCGTGCCCGACCCGCGCACCCTGGTCGTCACCATCTCCCAGTCCGGCGAAACCGCCGACACCTTGGCCGCGCTCAAGCATGCACGCGCGCTGGGCATGGAACACACGCTCACCATCTGCAACGTGGCCACCAGCGCCATGGTGCGCGAATGCAAACTGGCCTACATCACCCGCGCCGGCGTGGAAGTGGGCGTGGCCTCGACCAAGGCCTTCACGACCCAGCTGGCCGCGCTGTTCCTGCTCGCGCTGACCCTGGCGCAAGTGAACGGCCGCCTGACTGACGAAGAGGAAGCCGCGCACCTGAAAGCCATGCGCCACCTGCCGTCGGCGATCACCTCGGTGCTGGCGCTGGAGCCCCAGATCATCGCCTGGGCCGACGAATTCGCGCGCAAGGAAAACGCACTGTTCCTGGGCCGTGGCCTGCACTACCCGATCGCGCTGGAAGGCGCGCTCAAGCTCAAGGAGATTTCCTACATCCACGCCGAGGCCTATCCTGCGGGCGAGCTGAAGCACGGTCCGCTGGCGCTGGTGACCGAGGAAATGCCGGTCGTCACCATCGCGCCCAACGACACGCTGATCGAGAAGCTGAAATCGAATATGCAGGAAGTGCGCGCGCGCGGCGGCCAGCTGTTCGTGTTTGCCGACGTGGACTCGCGCATCACCTCCGGCGACGGCGTGCATGTCATCCGCATGCCCGAGCACTACGGCCAGCTGTCGCCCATCCTGCACGTGGTCTCGCTGCAACTGCTGGCCTACCACTCCGCCCTGGCGCGCGGCACCGACGTGGACAAGCCGCGCAACCTGGCCAAGTCGGTGACCGTCGAATAAGAGTGCGGGACTTTTTCCAGGGCAGCGATACCAGCACAGGCGCCAAGGCGCGCATTGAAGCGGGCACGCTGCTCCGCCCCGAAGGGCTGCGCCACTTTTTGAAGGCAACGCCTGTCGGTGCCGCTGCGGGCAAGCGGCCGCTGGTTATTTTGCTGCACGGCGCCGGTTCCTCCGCCGCACAGCTGCTGGGCCTGCGCTTCCCGCCATCGCCCTTGTCGCTGTGGCTGGAGATCGCCGAGCGCGAGCATCTGGTGGTCATCGCCCTGGACGGCAGCAAGCGCCGTGGCGAACGCGCCTGGAACGACAGCTACGCCGGCGTGACCGCCAACCCCCAAACCGACGATACCGGCTTTATCAGCGCCGTGATCGACCGCGCCATCGCCGAGGATGAAGTTGATCCAGCGCGTATCTACCTCATGGGCGTCTCCAAAGGCGGCATGATGGCCTACCGCGCCGCAACCGAGATGGCACCGCGTCTGGCGGCCTTTTCGGTGGCGCTGGCCGCCATGCCTGTGGACAGCAATTGCGGCCCGCCCCGGACGCCGCTGCCGGTGCTGTTCATGGCGGGCACGGCCGATCCCTTCATCCCCTACACCGGGCGCAAGTTCCTTTACCAGTTCCCCATTTTTTCCTCGCTCGCCGCGCCGATGACCAGCGTGGAAGAATCCGTCGCCGTCTGGCGCGAGCTGGCCGGCTTGCACGGTGAACCCGCCGTCGCCGCCATCCCGCAGCGGCATCCGGGCGCGGCCACGCGCGTCACCCGCTACACTTGGGGAGGCGACCCCGCCGCGCTGCAAGTCTGCCTGCTGAAGATAGACGGCGGCGGCCACGCCGAGCCCAGCATGGTGAAGCGCTACCCCGGCCTGTTCTCCCGCTTCCCCGGCGCCCAGAACGGCGACATCGAGGCAGCCGAGGAGGCCTGGGCCTTCTTCAAGGACAAGCGCACCGTGCTTGAATAAGGGGTGGACCTTATACGCTTATCGCATTACCTTATGTGATAACGATATCTTCAAACTGGCATAAAAATGTGGTTTCGATGCCGAATTGGACACCCAGAGAATTTCCGCTTTCGCTTGATAAAGCATGAAAAAAAATCGAAAGACTATGAACAAAATATGACAATTAAGTGATAACGTTATCTCATACTTTGCACATATGGAGAACGTAGTGAAGAGCCAAATCCGACGTCGAGCCAACTTACACGCCAAACCCATCACCATCGCCGTTATCGCGGCTCTCTACGGCGCATCCGCGTTCGCGCAAAATGCTGCTCCCAAAGTCGACCGCATCGAAATCACCGGATCCAAGATCAAGGGCGTCGACATGGAATCCTCGGTGCCCATCCAGTCGATTTCGCGCGCGCAAATCGACGCCACCGGAGTCACCGGACTGGATGAAGTGCTGCAGACGATGGCCATCTCCGGCGATGCAAGGAATCGCACCTCGAATGCCGACCAGAACTCCTTTGCCAACCTGCGCGGCATCGGCTTTGGCCGCACCCTGGTGCTGGTCAACGGCCATCGATGGGTGGGCAGCTCCGACCTGAACGGCACGGTGGATTTGAGCTCCATCCCGCTGGCATCGGTGGAACGCATTGACGTGCTGAAAGATGGCGGCTCGGTGCTGTACGGCGGTGATGCGATGGTGGGCCTGATCAACATCATCCTGAAAGACCACTACGACGGTGTTGACGCCCGTGCCTATTACGGCACCAACCAGCACGGCGGCGGCGACCAGAGGAAGGTCGAACTGACCGCCGGCACCTCCGGCGAAAACTACTCCGGCCTGCTGTCGCTCCAGATCAACAAAGGCGACGGCATCCACAACAGCGACTACGCGCGTACCAGGGAGCGTTCCCCGTTCGGCTCCGGCTCCCAGAACTACACCGACAACACGCCGGCCGGCCGCTTCCAGCTGTGCAAGGGCGCGCTGCTGGCGTCGGGCGGCTGTGCCGCCAGCACGCTTGCCGACCCAAGCGGCAACAAGAACAATTTCATCACCTACACCACGCCCTACAATCCAGCCCTGGGCGCGGCGGGCAACCAGTACCGTACTTACAACCGTCCAAGCGATAGCTACAACAGCCAGGTCTTCAACAGCCTGATCACCCCGCTGACCCAGAAGTCGCTGGTCGGCGATATGACCTACCGTTTCAGCGATCACATGAAGCTCCGCGTGACCGCGCAAATCATGGAGACGGACTCGATTGCCGACACCCCGCCAGTCGACTTCAACCTCGGCCCGGGCGGCCTGGCCAACGGCGCCAATATCTTCATCGCCAAGAACAGCTACTACAACCCGTTTGGCGTGGCGATCGGACGCGTCCAGCGCGCGGCGACGGAGCTGGGGCCGGAGCAGCGCGTCGCCAACACCAAGACGCGGGCCATTTCGCCTGTCCTGTCCGGCGACTTCCAGTTCGCGGGCCGCAGCTTCGACTGGGAAGCCGGCATGGAGTACGGTTCCACCCATCAGCTCGCCCATCGCGATAACGAAATCAGCGTCAGCCGCCTGACCGCCGCCCTTGGCCCATCGTTCAAGGACGCCAGCGGCAATATCGTCTGCGGCACGCCTGGCAATACGATCGCCGGCTGCGTGCCGGTCAACCTGTTGGGCGCAGGCACCCTCACCCCGGAGATGATCAACTACATCCGTCTCAGCTCCGACGAAGCCAGCTGGTTCAACAACTTCTGGGACCACGACTACTTCGCCCAGGTCAGCTCTCCGGAACTGTTCAAGCTGCCGGCCGGATCGGTAGGCTTTGCGAGTGGTTTCGAACGCCATATCGTGTACGGCAACACCGGCAATGGCGTGGGCTATGCCAATGGCGATGTGCTGGCCGGCACGCGCGGCAACACTGGCGGCGGCTATGGTTCCAAGGATGTCTACGCTGAATTCTATGTGCCGATGCTGAAGAACCTGCCACTCATGAAGATGCTGGACCTGAGCCTGGCATTCCGCCACTCCAGCTACGACAGCGGCGCCAGCGTCAACAACAAGAAATTTGGCCTGAAATGGCGCGTGGCCGATGACCTGGCGCTGCGCGCCAGCTTCAGCACCGGCTACCGCCTGGACCTGTCGGGCATCATCCAGAACACCCAGACATCGGCCGTCACGGTGACCGACCCGTGCTCGTTCACCACCAACTCGAACGGCACCATTGCCAGCAACCGCTACGCGCAGCTGACGCCGGAGCAGCAGACGCAATGCCGTGCAGCCGGCGTGCCTTCCGGCGGCTACGATACCCGCACCACCCTGCCCGCACAGGCAACCCAGTTAAGCACCGGTAATCAAGAGCTCGGCCCGGAGCGCGACATCTTCCGCACCGCCGGCTTCGTGTACAGCCCGCATTACGTGCCCGGCCTGGACCTGACCGTCGATTATTGGGACGTGCTGTTCCACGACAGTATCCTGAAGCCGAACGCGAACCAGATGGTGCTCAACTGCCTGTCCGACCCCGGCAATCCCGGCCTGTGCCCGGATGGCTGGCTGGTGCGCGGCGCCAACGGCGCAGTGAACAACATTCGCATTAGCGCGATGAACGGCCCAGGCGGCGAACGCTTCTCGGGAGTGGACGTCAACCTGCGCTACCGTCCCAAGACCACCAGCTACGGCAAATTTGCCTTTGAACTCAACAACGCCTTCCTGACGAGAGTCATTGATACGCCTTCCGCGCCTATCGACAAGGTTGGCGTGTTTACGACTGCCACCACTTCCAGCGGATCGCACTACCGCTTGCGTTCGAATTTCAACCTGGACTGGAGCCTGGGCAAACTGAGCGCGCGCTGGGGCGCCCGTTATTTCTCGCATCAGACGGAAAATTGCATCCTGAGCGGCACGGCAGCGGTCGGCCTGTGCAACGACCTTGGCCCGCTGCAGTCCCAGAGCGATGCGAGCAATCCCGCCACCGCCAAATACCTGCCGTTCCTGGCCGGCGGCAGCGCCAACCGCATAGCCGGATACACGCTGCACGACCTCAGCGTGGCCTACCTGCCTTGGGCGAAGAGCCGCATCAAGGTCGGCGTCAACAACGTGTTCAACAAGGTGCCGCCATTGGCGATCAATTCCAACCGCAGCTATCCGCTCAACTTCGGCATGCCCGACCGCTATTTCTACGTTGAATTCAACCAGAAGTTCTGATCGGCGCAGGCACAGGCTGCACGCCGCCATTCGTGCGTCCTGTGTTCGTCCGTGTGGTTCTCATCCCGATGAACTGCTCCGGTCGAACGGCTTTGAAGGAGTAGTTCATGTCCAATCCCTTGATCCATGATGTTGTCATCGCCGGAGCCGGCCCGGTCGGGCTGTTTCTCGCCTGCGAGCTGCGCAGCGCCGGTGTTTCCGTGCTGGTCCTCGAAAAATCCGCACATCCGGATTCACCCCTGAAAGCACTCCCCTTCGGCATGCGCGGCCTTTCCGCGCCCAGCATCGAAGCCTTTTACCGTCGCGGCTTGCTCGCTGCATTGACGCCGCCGAAAGGCCCGGCCGCCCATTGGGAGATGCAGGCCCGGCGCCCCGGCGGCCACTTTGCCGGTATCCAGTTCTTTCACGACAAAATCGATACGGCCAAATGGCCTTATCGCATCGCCGGCCCAGTTCCCACCAGCCTGGCGACCACCATGCAGCAGGTCGAATCCATCCTCGCCGAACGCGCCCTGGCAATGGGTGTTGAGATCCGGTGCGGCCTGGGCGTGGAGAGTCTTGAGCAGTCGGACGACATGGTGACCATCCGCGCCGGTGGCGACTCCCTGCGCGCGCGCTGGCTGGTAGGCTGCGATGGCGGCCGCAGCACCGTGCGCAAGGCGGCCGGGTTCGAGTTCGCGGGCACGGATCCCGAGTTCACAGGCTACTCGATTCAAGTTGTGCTGGAAGATCCCGCCCAGCTCGCCGTGGGCCGCCACTACACGGCGGCCGGTATGTACACCTACCAGCAGCCCGGCACCATTGCGATGGTGGACTTTGACGGGGGCGCCTGCCATCGCTCCGAGGCCATCACGCTGGAGCATGTGCAGGAAGTGCTGCGGCGCATCTCCGGCACCGCTGTGACCGTGGCCAGCCTTGAACTGGCGACAACGTGGACGGACCGTGCTGCCAGGCAACCGCCTACCGCCAAGGCCGCGTGCTGCTCGCCGGGGATGCCGCGCACATCCACTCGCCGCTCGGCGGCCAGGGCTTGAACCTCGGGCTGGGCGACGCGATGAATCTCGGATGGAAACTGGCGGCGACGATACAGGGGCACGCGCCGGACGGACTGCTGGACAGCTACGCCACGGAACGCCATCCGGTGGGCGCGCAGGTGCTGGACTGGTCGCGCGCGCAGGTGGCGGTGATGCGGCCCAGCCGCAGTTCACGCGCGCTTGAAGCCATCATCCGCGATCTCGTCGATACGGCCGATGGCGCCACCTACTGTGCGGAGCGCGTGTGGAGCGTATCCATCGCCTACGACCTTGGCGGCAAGCACCCGCTGGTCGGCCGCAGCGTGCCGGACTTCGAGCTGGCCGACGGCACGCGCTGCGGCCAGCACTTCAGCAGCGGCAAAGGGCTCCTGCTCGATTTCTCCCTCGGCAAGCCGCTGCAGGCGCTCTCCCAGCGCTGGGCTGGCCGCATTGCCTACGTGGCGGCCCAGGCCTGCGCGCAGCTGGGGCTGAGCGCCGTGCTGGTGCGTCCGGACGGCATCGTCGCCTGGGTGGATGAGGCCAGTCTGGACGAGGAAGGCGCGGCGGCGGCGGCAAGCCGCTGGTTCGGTCACCAGATATGAACGCGCTCCGCAGGGGCGAGATAGAAAGCGTCGCCGCGCTGGACATTGAAGGCGCGGTACCAGGCGTCCACATTGCGCAGCGTGCCGTTGACCCGGAACAGCGACGGCGCATGCGTATCGATCACCAATAGCTGGCGCATTGCCGCCTCGTTGACCTTGGCGCGCCGGCCCTGCGCAAAGGCCATGAAGAAGCGCTGTTCGCCGCTCAGGCCCGCGAGCACCTTGGCTTTGCCATGCCGCTTCTGGTACGACTGGTAGGCTGCGTAGGCTGCCTCGACCCCGCTCAAGTCGGCGATGTTTTCGCCCAGCGTAAGCTTGCCGTTGACCTGTGCGCCGGGCAGCGGCTGGTAGTGGTCGTACTGCGCGGCCAGCGCATCGGCGCGCCGCTGGAAGGACTGCGCCGACGCTTCCGTCCACCAGTTTTCGCGGGTGCCGTCCGCGCCGTACTGACGCCCCTGGTCGTCGAAGCCGTGGCCCATTTCATGGCCGATAAGCGCGCCTATGGTGCCGTAGTTGACGGCCGCGTCGGCGCGCGGGTCAAAGAACGGCGCTTGCAGCATCGCAGCCGGGAACACGATGGCGTTCGAGTGATAGTCGTAGTACGCGTTCATGGTCTGCGGCGTCACCAGCCATTCGGCCGGATCGACCGGCTTGTGCAAGCGCTCGGCGCCGCGCTTTCTTGCCGCTGCATCGGCGCGCACCAGGTTGCCCAGCAAATCATCTTTTTCGATGGCCCCCGCCGCGCGGCCGGGATAGCTGTCCGGCCCGCCGATCAGGGCCTTGAGCGCCGACAGCTTGGCCAGCGCCTTCTGCCTGGTTGCGCTGTCCATCCAGGAAGAGGCGCTGATGCGGTCCCGGTACGCGGCGCGCACATCTTCCACCAGTTCCCGCATCTGCCGGCTTGCCGCTTGCGGGTAGTGGCGTTCCACATAAATGCGTCCGACCTCCTCGCCAAAGATGCTGTTGACCAGCTGGACGCCGCGCTTCCACCGTTCCGGCCGGGACTGCAGGCCGGCCAGCGTCCGTCCGTAGAGTTCAAACCTGGCGTTGGCGAAGGACGCCGGCAGGCTTTCCGCATGGTCGCTGATGAAGCGGTACGCCAGGTAGTCCTTCCAGTCCTGCACCGGCGTGGCGGCCACGATGCGGCCAATCTCCTTCACGGCGCTCTCCTGCATCACCAGCACCTCCGCAGCGGGCGGCAAGGCGTAGCTTGCCAGCAGCCTGGTCCAGTCGAATTCCGCGTACTTGGCCTCCAGGCTGGCGCGGGTTTCGATATTGCTGGTCTTCGACTGCTCGCGCGATTCCGCCATCGTCCAGTGGACTTTTGCCAGCGCGGTTTCCAGCGCGATGATGGCGTCCGCCTTGGCCTCGGCGCCGTCCATGCCGGCCAGTTCCTGCACCTGGCGCACGTAGGCGCGGTAGGCGCTGCGCACGCGCGCGTACTCTCCGCCCTCTTTCAGGTAGTAGTCGCGTGGGAGGCCGAGTTCGCCTTGCGCGATGTTGAGGATATAGCGGCGCGGATCGGCAGGGTGTACATCCGGCTCTATCGCGAGCGGCGAGGCATAGCCGGCTTCGGCAAACAGGGCTTGCACTGCAGCGTGGCTGCTGGCGGACTGGATGCGTGCCAGGTAAGGCCGAAGCGCCGCTGGGCCGCGCGCCTCGATCGCGGCTTCGTTCATCCAGCTCAGGTAGAGCTTGCCGATCTGCTGGCCGGCAGTTCCATAGGCAGGCTGCCGGGCCATGTCTTCCACGATGCGGCGCACGTTGCTGCTTGCGTTTTCGTGCATCAGCACCGTCACCCCGGCCGCGTCCATGGTGGGGCCGATCTGCGTGCGCTGCGCCCAGCCGCCGTTGGCGTAGGACCAGAAGTCATTGCCGGGTTTGACTGCTGTGCTTCGGGCATCAAGGTCGAGGCCGAAGGTTCCGTATTCAGGCAGGCCGACAGCGGTGGCGGGTGCGGCTGCGGCGAGCGAAAGGGCAGCCAGGGCGAGCTGGGAAAGACGGGTTCTCATGCATGTCCTTGTAGGATTTGAAGGCGGAGCGTTGCCAGCATTATCAAAGCCTTACGGGACATGACACAATTACCCGTCCATCATATTTTGTTACTAATAGTAAAATCCCGCCCGGAGTAAGCTGATTATTTGCCGCCTGTTGACAGGCGGCTGTTTCGCTACTCGATGTAATCGCCCACCAGCGCCAGGTTCTGGATCGCCGCCAGGCCCCACTGCGCGGTGTCGTTGGTGCTGATCCACGCCACCTCGTCCACCGGATTGAGCACCGCCGGGCCGCTGATGCGCACGGTGCGCACCGGCTTGGCCGGCGGATGGCTGAACTCGCGCCAGGCGCGCTTGGCCAGCGCCGCGTCCTTGCTGCGCCAGGCCGCGTAGGCGGTCAGGCGCGAATGGCCCACCTGCAGCGCATTGGTGCCGTTGTGCGCCTTGCCCAGCACCTTGGCCTGCTCGGCTTTCGGCGCGTTGTACATGGCGCAGTACTGCACCCAGGCTTTTTCGAAGGCGGCGTCGCCGGTCAGCGAAATCAGCTCGGCAAAAATCTCCACCGCGCCGAACACCGCGTTCAGGTGCGACGCTTTCACGTCATCGCCGATCAGGTTGTGCAAGCGGCCGGTGTCCGGCTCGTAGCCGGCGCGCTCGGCGTTGAAGAAACCCTTGGGCATGGCGCCGATGTCGTGCATGCCGGCCAGCAGCTTGTCGCGGTAGCGCTGCTTGCCGCCGCGCTCCCACTCGGTCAGCCAGTTGCCCGCCAGCGAGCCCCAGTCCGTGCCGAAGGCGGCGCGCACCGGGAACTTGCCCGGCGGCGGTGCGTCCTTCAGCTTGCGCACCGGGTCCACGGCGGCCAGTTTGCTGTCCGCGTCCAGCAGCTCGCGCATGATGTCGCCCACGCGCTCGTCGGCGGTCAGGTAGTAGTAGAAGCGGCGGTACACGGCCGCGCTGATGCGCACCTGCTTGGCGCTGCAGCCCCAGTGCTGCACATTGTGGCGCGTGCCCAGCCCGGCGAACTGGCCCAGGTGGTACATGTCCACTTCGCTGGTGTGGCGCACCATGGCTTCGGACAGGCGGAAGATGTCGGCGCGGCCGGTGCGCAGGAAGGAATACCACAGCCACAGGTCGGGCGACAGTTCCGAGTTGTCCCAGGCGTAGCCGCCCACGTCGTAGCGCCAGCTGTGGCGGTCCTCGTCGTAGGTGTGCATCAGGTCGCCGTAGTTCCAGAAGCCGTACCAGTGGTGCTGTTCGATCTGGCTGCGGTAGTAGTCGAAGCGGCGGTCCAGCTCGTCCTCGATGCGGGCCTTGAGCGGATGCGAACGGTCCGGCAGCGACCACATGCCGCCGAACACATTGCAGGCCAGGTAGTGGGCCGGCGTGCTCACCAGCTGCGGCGGCAGCTGCACCGCTTCGGCCAGCTGCGCCATGCGCTCGCGCGACGGCGTGGCGGCCAGCGCGTACAGCGTGATCTCGCTGCTGCGTGCCACACCCACCGGGCTGCCGTAGCCTTTTTCGTAGTCCTCGTAGGTGATCTCCAGGCCTTCGCGCTCCTGCTCGTGGGTCTCCATGCCCATGCCGTCGTGGTAGAAGCGCATGTCCATCGCGGGCGCGTCGGGCGACCACATCCACAGCGTCACTTCGGCCGCGTCGGTGTGGGCATTGCGAATGTCGAGCTGGGTCGGGTGGCGCTGCCAGAAGTCGCGCAGGCCGAAGGCCACGCCGCCGGAAATGCCGCCGATGTAGCCGGAGCCGGCCGCGCGGCGGCCCCAGCTGGCGTCGATCCAGCCGTGGCCCGGCTTGGTGCGCTTGCGGATCTGGAAGCCGTCGGCCGACAGCTGCGACAAGGTGAAGTCGCCCCAGGCCGGGATCAGGTTCAGGCGGCTGCTGACCTGCTTGTTCATCTGTTCCAGCGGCGGCACCGGCACGCCGGCCACCTGGGCCTTGCGGAAGGCTTCGCCGGGATCGCGCCGCAAGCCGGTCAGCGTGCGCACGCCCTCGCCCCAGACGCCCTTGTTCTCGCCGGCGAAACGCACGTGGCGGTTGTGCATCTCGTCCGTGAGCGGCACGGCGAAGCGCACGCCGATGCCGCGCAGGTAGTCCTTGTGCTCGTCGCCGTCGAAGACGAAGGTGTGCATGATGCGCACCGATTCGGCGCCGGCGTAGAAGTACAGGCGCACGGTGAAGGGCAGCCATTCGCGCTGGCCGCTGCGGTGCTTGCCTTCTATCCGCAGCACGGCGCGCACCGGGCCGTTCTGTTCCAAGGTGACGGACTTGACGGTGCTCTCGTAGCTGGTCTGGCGCACGGCGCCGGCCGAGGCGTCCGGCTGGTCGTCGGTGAGGGCCACCAGGCGGCCGCCGCGCGCAATGTCGCGGCCGTCGCGGCGGATGGCGGAAATCAGCTCGACGCCCTTGCGCGGGATGGTGGCGCGGATCACGCCGGTGTCCACTTCAACCGCGTTCGGGCCTTCCTGCACGCGCACGGCCATGGCGGCGGCAGCCGCCTTGCCGGGCTTGATGGCCAGCTCTTTAGACAGGCCCGCGCCTGCCGGCAGGGCGTGGCCGGTCCATTTCAGCGAGCCGTCCGGCCAGTAGGCCAGTGGCCAGGTCTGCACCGCCACCTCGCCGGCGGCGCCGGCCAGCACGAAGGACTGGTCTTTGGGAAACGCGCCCTTGGGCCAAGGCAGGCCCACCGTGGCGCCGTTGGACAGCGCAGGAACGCTGCCTTCCAGCCATTGCAGGGCGGCGCCTTTGGTGGGCTGGATGGCGGGCGCGGCAGGCCCGGAGGCTGGCGTGGCGGCAGGCGGTTGCGCCTTGGCGGTGGCGAGCGGCAGCGATGCGAGCATCGAGGCCTGGAGGAAGGAACGGCGGCTGAAAGGAGTGGTCATGGCTTGGCTTGGGAAAAACGGAAGTAGTCAAAGTCCGCGTAACCGACGCGGGTAGCGGTAAAGGACGGCGTGCCGGACGGCGCTTGCGCAAACAGGCCGACCTGCGTGCCTACCCAGCGGCCCGGCTGGGTGGTGAACGCGGGGCCGAGCGGGTGGAAAGTGGCGCCGTCGAGGCTGTAGCTGAACGTCACTTTGGCGTGCGTGGCGCGCAGCATGGACGGCCAGTAGAGGCGTTCCGCCGGCGGCAGCGCGGCCACTTCCACCGGCGCAAAGCTGAGCCGCACGTGCACCGGTCCCTTCACGGCCACCGGCGCGGTCACCACCGTTTCCGAGCTTTGCTGCAGCGCCCCCAGGTGCAGGCCGAGATTGGACTTGAGGCGCGCCGTCTGCACCAGGCGCAGGCCGTCCACCGTGTTTTCCAGGCCTATCCACGCATAATCGTAGCCCATCACCAGCAGGCCGGCGCGTTCGCCGATGGCGCCGGGGCGCAGCTCCACGCTGGAGGTCACGGAGAAGGCCATGCCGGGCAGTTTCTGGGTCAGCAGATTGCCCGCCTCCCACAGGTTGGCGGACGAAGACACCGCCTTCAGCCGCAACTGGCCACGGACGGAGCCGTCCACCCAGTCCTGGGCGGGATTGGCGGCCCACTGCCAGCCCAGGTGGTAGCCCGCGTCGAATTCGTCGCTGTTGGCGGGCACCGCGACGGGCTGCGCCGCCACCTTGGGCTTGGCGTGCCGGCTGACCGGCGCGCCGTAGCTTTGCTTGCCCTGCTGTGCGCCGATCACCGGCCAGCCGTCGGCGTTCCAGCGCATGGGCTGCAGGAACACGCGGCGGCCGTAGGAATCGGTGTCGGAAAAGTGCAGGAACCAGTCTTCGCCGGACGGCGTGTCCACCCAGGCGCCCTGGTGCGGGCCGTTGATGGCGGTGTCGCCCTGGTCCATCACATTGCGCGCTTCGTAGGGGCCGTCTATGCGCTTGGCGCGGAACACGCCCTGCCAGCCGCCCTTGACGGAGCCGGACGGCGCAAACACGTAGTAGTAGCCGCCGCGCTTGTACAGCTTGGGGCCTTCGGTGGTGAACCACGGCATCGGACCTTGCGAGGTCATGGCCTTGGGCAGCTTGTCGCCTTCGATGATGCGCACGCCGGCGTCCAGCGTCTGCGTGCCGTCCGTCTTCATTTTCTTCAGCGTGATCACGTTGGCGAAGCCGGCGCGCGAGGCGGCGTAGCCGTGCACCAGCCAGGCCTGGCCATCGTCGTCCCAGAACGGCGCGGGGTCGATGGCGCCCTTGGTGCTGTCCACCATCACCGGGGCCGTCCATGGTCCCTTGGGATCGGTCGCGCTCACCATGTAGATGCCGAAATCGGGGTCGGGGTAGTAGATGTAGAACTTGCCGCCGTGGTGGCGGATGGCGGGTGCCCATACGCCGCCGCCGTGCCGGGGCGCCGCATGGTGGGCGGCGGGCACGTTCCTGTCCAGCGCGTAGCCTATCAGCGTCCAGTTGACCAGGTCTTTGGAATGCAGCACCGGCAGGCCGGGGATATTGGTGAAGCTGGAAGCGGTCAGGTAGAAATCATCGCCAACGCGGACCACGTCGGGATCGGAGTAATCGCCGTTGAGCACGGGATTGATGTAGCTGCCGTCGCCCTGGTCCGGCACCCACACGCCAGGCGGCATGGGGGCCGCCGCCGGTGCGGCATGCGATGGAACGGCGATGGCGCAGCCGGCGGCGAACAGCAGGAAGGCAAAGTTGGTTCTCAAAGAGGTCTCGCGTCCAGGGGTACATGATGGCAAAAATCATGATATGCGCAATCTTTCCCCCAGAACTCTCAACTTGATGACCAATTTGCCGCTGATCCCTTACATGCGGGGCACCCCGTCGCGGTTCACGGGGATGTATTCGCCGGGGGCGGCGGCGAGCTGGGTGCGGTGTTCCACGCCACGGTATTCATACGTCACGTCCCAGTACTGCGGCGTGGCGTTGGCCACGTTTTCGCAGCGGCGCACGTCCTGGCCGTAGGTGTTGTTGCTGCGTCCGGCGTTCGCGCCGACCGCGCCACCGGCCAGTGCGCCGCCCACGGTTGCAATGTCGCGCCCGGTGCCGCCGCCGATCTGGTGGCCCAGCACGCCGCCCAGGATGGCGCCGGCCAGCATGCCACCGGTATTGGGGCGGCTGTCCTGCACCTGCTGGCGTTCAACCCAGCAGCGCTGCTCGGGCGGTCCCACCACGGCGCGCACCGAGGTCACGCGCGCCTCGTAAGTGCGTTCGTTCGGGCGCTGGCGGTATTCGTAGCTGGCTTGCGGCAGCGGTGGCGGCGCTTCGTTTTGCGAGTAGCGGTTGCCGCGCACGGCGCGCACCGACGACACGCGGTCGTTCAGGCCCATGCCGGCTAGCGATTCGTAGCTGCCGCGCTTGAGGATGCGGCACTGGCCGCGGAAGCCGGCGTCTTCGCACACTTCCCAGCGGCCCTTCTCCACCACCACCGACGAGGCGCGGTCATTGAAGCCAACCCGGCGCAAGTCGTCCGAAGTGCTGGAGATGGACACTGCGCGGCCGCGCCAGCCCTCGTTCTGGTACAGCGTGATTTGAGCCATTGCTTGCCCGCCAAGCAGTAAGGTGCATGCCGCGAGCGTTGTTTTTAGTGGGAATTTCATGATGGTCTCCAGGTCGGCGGACTGAACAGTCCGATCTCATCAAAGTACGCGCTAACAAACAGTTGGTCTGTGCGGAAACGCTCTCTTGCCGTCAAAGGGGAATGCGTTATAGTGGTGAACGTAAAAAAACACCCCAGACAGTTCCCGTTTAATGACTTCCCGCCTCCTGCGCTGCCTGGCACTCGTGCCCATGGCTGCGCTGCACTTGTACTGCCACGCCGCAGCGACTTCGGCCCCCCTCCTCTCGGACTACACGCACAGCGCCTGGGGCGCCCTGCAAGGCGCACCGGTGGACGTGCTGAAGTTTGCCCAGGGCAAGGACGGCTGGCTTTGGATCGCCACCGCCACCGGCCTGTTCCGCTATGACGGCGCGCGCTTCGAGCGCACCGGCAGCGTGTACGGCCATCCTCTGCCTTCCAGCAATGTGCTCGGCCTGGCGGTCACCGGCGACGGCGCGGTGTGGGTGGGCTATCGCCTGGGCGGCGTGAGCGTATTCCGCAAAGGCGGCACGCGCACTTACACGGAGGCCGACGGGCTGCCGGCCGGCGCGGTGTTCCATATCGAGGCGGCGCCGGACGGCGCCATGTGGGTAGGCACGCGCGACGGCGCGGCGCGCCTGGCGCCGGGGGCGGACCGCTTCGAGCCCATGGGGGCCAATGTCAATCTGCCGACCCGGCGCGTGTACCAGATCCTGTTTGCCCGCGACGGCACGCAGTGGATGGGCACCATGTACGGCGCCTACTTCCGGCGGCCCGGCGAAAGCCGTTTCAGCCACGCCTGGCCGCGCACCATGCTCACCAGCATGGACGAAGGGCCGGACGGCAGCATCTGGGCGGTCGACACCGAGGCCAACTATTACCGGGTACGCACCAGCGAGCCCGCGCCGGGCGAGTCCATCAAGCCCGAGGAGAAGGGCATCAGCATGCGTTTCGGCCGCGACGGCGGCATGTGGCTGCTGCAGCCGGACGGCGTGGAGCGCAAGCTGCAGCCGTCCGGACCCAGCGTGCCTGCGCAGCGCCTGACGCAGCAGAACGGCATCAGTGGCCCCTTGCCGCAGTCGACCTTCCAGGACCGCGAGGGCAATCTGTGGATAGGCACGTCCACCGGGCTGGACCGGCTGCGTCCCAATCGCCTGAAGATCTTGCAGGTGGAGGGGCAGTTCGACCATCCCGGCTTGCTGCCGGGACCGGACGGCGATGTCTGGATCGGCGACTACGTCGGCGACGTGCGCAGCTTCACCGCAGAGGGGATGAAGAAAGTCGAGCTGAAAGCCATGCTATCGGCCAGCCACTGGGCGCCGGACGGCGTGCTCTGGCTGGGCAACGAAAAAGGCCTGCACCGCCGCGCGCCGGACGGCAGCATGACGCAGCTCGCGCCGCCCGACGGCGTGGCCGGGCTGGACCCGCAAGCCCTGCAGCAGGACCGCAGCGGCGCGCTGTGGGCGTCGTTCTCCGGCGGCGGCCTGTTCAAGCGCGTGGGCGGGCAGTGGATCAGGGAAGGCGGCTTGCGCGGCTTTCCCAAGGAGCTGACGACGGCCATGGCCATGGACGGCCAGGGTACGCTGTGGTTCGGCCATGCGCGCAACAGCATCAGCCTGGTGGCGGAGCGGCAGCAGGACGGCGCGGTGCGGCGCCTGGGCGCGGAGCAAGGCCTGGAGCTGGGCACGGTGCTGCAGCTGTACCGCGACGGCGAGCTGATGTGGGCCGGCGGCGAAGACGGCGTGGCCCTGTACCGTGCCGGCCGCTTCGCAGCGCTGCGCGGGGAGCGGGGCGAGACATTCCGGGGCGTCTCCGGCATCGTCCGCCTGCCCGGCGGCGACCTGTGGCTGCACGGCGCGGACGGCCTCTACCATGTGGACGCGGCCAGCGTCGCGGCGTGGCTGAATCAGCCGGACCAGGCCGTGCGTTTCGAGCGCTTCGACGCGCTGGACGGCCTGCAAGGCCACGCCGCCCAGCTGCGCCCCGTTCCGTCGCTGATACGCGGGCCGGACGGCCTGCTGTGGCTGGCCACTTCCGGCGCCATCGCCACGCTGGACCCGGCGCACATCCGCCGCAATCCCTTGCCGCCGCCGGTGCAGGTGCACACGCTGGTGGCGGACGGCGTGCGCTACGCCACCGATGGCGCGGGCTCGGCTCCGGTGCGCCTGCCGCAGGGCAGCAAAAGCCTGCAGATCGCCTTCACGGCGCTGAGCCTGTCCATGCCGGAGCGCGTGCGCTTCCGCTACCGCCTGGCCGGCGTGGACGACGGCTGGCAGGAACCGGTGGGCCGGCGCGAGGCCTACTACACCAACCTGGCCCCCGGCAACTACCGCTTCGAGGTCACGGCCGCCAACGAGGACGGCGTCTGGAACAAGGACGGCGCCGCGCTGGAGATCCATATTCCGCCTGGCTTCCTGCAAACGCCGTGGTTCAAGCTGCTGCTGGCGCTGGGCGCCGGCCTGCTGCTGTATGGCGCCTACGTGCTGCGCATCCGCAACCTGACGCAGCGCATGAAGGAGCGCTTGCAGGAGCGGCTGGCGGAACGTTCGCGCATCGCCAGATCGCTGCACGACACGCTGCTCCAGAGCGTGCAGGGCCTGATCATGTCCTTCCACGCCCATGCCCACCTGCTGCCGCAGGGCACGCGTGAGCGCGAGCGCCTGGACCAGACGCTCAACCTGGCGGACCAGCTGCTGGTGGAGGGCCGCGACCAGATCATGGACCTGCGCGCATCGGCCTCGCCGGAAGAATTGGGCCTGGCCCTGGAGCAGTTCGGCAAAGGCCTGGCCGAACACCGCGCGCACCGTTTCGAGGCGCGCGTGAGCGAGAAATGCCGGCCCTTGCAGCTGCGCGTGCACGACGAGATTTATGCCATCGCGCGCGAGGCGCTGTTCAACGCCTCGCGTTATGCGGAGGCGGCGAACATTGTGCTGGAGCTGGACTATGCGCCGCAGGCCCTTACGCTGCGCGTACGCGACGACGGGCGCGGCCTGGATGAGGACGTGGCGAAAGCCGGCCACCGCCCCGGCCACTGGGGCCTGGTCGGCATGCGCGAACGCGCCGCCAGCATCGGCGCCGCGCTGCGCATCGACAGCAGCCCCGGCGGCGGGACCGTGATCGAAGTGACCGTGCCGGCGAAACTGGCATACTAGGAAAATTAACCGGAGGCAGCCATGAGCGCATCGACAGAATACATTCCCGTCAGCTGCGAGTTCCACGACAGGCTGGAGGATCTGGCCACCTTGCGCAAGCAGGCCAGCATCAGCTTTGTCGACGACGGCGGTGCGCAGCAGCAGCGCAGCGCCGTCATCAAGGACGTCTTCGCCCGCGAAGGCGCCGACTACCTGACGCTGAGTTCGGGCGAAACGGTCCGGCTGGACCGCCTGGTCGAAGTCGACGGCTACAAGCTGGCCGACTTCCCTCCGGACTGCGCAATTTAGTCCGCTAGCGCCCGCGCACATCAAGTCGCCTGAGCCGTTATTAAACGAAGTAGCAGTTTGGAATCGGTACAACTGAGTATTTGTAGGAATATACAAAATCTTGTATATTTGTGCCATGGCAGATTCGACAAAACTTGCGCCCAAGCCAGTAGAGTTTCGTGGCAGTTCTCTTGATGATTTGCGCGCATTCCCAACCGCCGCCAAACGTGAGGCCGGCCACCAGATTGACCTCGTGCAGAACGGAAAGGAGCCAGATGACTGGAAGCCCATGGCAACCACCGTCGGACCTGGCGCCAAGGAAATACGCATTCGAGATGAAGCTGGGGCATTCCGGGTGATTTATGTGGCAAAGTTCGACGACGCTATCTACGTGCTGCACTGCTTCCAGAAGAAAACTGAACAAACCAGTAAGCACGATATTGCTTTGGCCGATAAACGCTACCGTGATTTGAAGAAGGAGTTGGGGAAATGACCACTAATCGTTTTGCAAGCGTCTGGGATGCAATTGAAGACACGCCGGAAGATGCTGAGAACATGAAGGTTCGTTCTCAATTGATGGTGCAGCTGAAAAGCTACATCACTAAATCCGGACTGAATCAAAGCGACGCTGCTAAGGTTTTTGGCATCACTCAGCCTCGGGTATCCGATCTGATGCGCGGCAAGATCAATCTGTTCGGGATAGATGCGTTGGTGAATATGGCTGCCAAAGCGGGTCTGCGCGTCGAATTCCAACTGCGGGACGCAGCGTAAAAAGCGCATCAGATTGAATCCGATACGCTTTTTATCACATCTTACTTCCGCAGCGAACGGAAGGCGGCGCGCACTTCCTCGGTGAACAGCGCCGGCTGTTCCCAGGCTGCGAAGTGGCCGCCCTTGTCCAGCTTGTTGTAGTAGACCAGGTTCGGGTAGGCGCGCTCGGCCCAGCTTTTCGGCGGCTGGTACAGCTCGTCCGGGAACACGCTCACCGCCGCCGGGATCTTCACGCCCTTGACGGCGAAGAAGGGATGCTTGTTTTCCCAGTAGTAGCGGGACGCGGACACGGCCGTGTTGGTCAGCCAGTACAGCGTGATGTTGTCCAGCACGTCGTCGCGGCTCAGGCCTTCGGTCTGGCCGTTGAACACGCGGGCGATCAGCTTCTGGCTCGGCACGTCGTGGTCCAGCAGGAAGGCCGCCAGGCCCACCGGCGAGTCCGTCAGGCCGGTCAGGGTCTGCGGGCGGGACGCCATCAGGCGGGCGTAGCCCACGTGGTCGTACACAAAGCTCAGCTGCTCGGTGGCGGCTTTTTCTTCCGCCGTCAGGGGCTGGCCGGCCGGCAGCGGGTTGCCCGCCCACAGCGCCTTGTCGATATCGACCGGCACCGCGCCGGCCATATTGGTGTGGATGCCGATCAGTCCCGCCGGTGCTTGCACCGCCATCAGGTCGGTCACGATGGCGCCCCAGTCGCCGCCCTGCGCCGCGTATTTCTTGTAGTCCAGGCGCTTCATCAGTTCAGCCCAGGCTTTCGCGGTGCGGTCCGGACCCCAGCCCGTTTCGGTCGGCTTGCCCGAGTAGCCGTGCCCCGGAAGCGAAGGAATGACCACGTCGAACGCGTCTTCCGCCTTGCCGCCGTGCGCGGTTGGATTGACCAGCGGATCGATGATCTTCAGCTGTTCCACCACCGAACCGGGCCAGCCGTGCGTGATAATCAGCGGCAGCGCGTTCTTGTGCTTGGAGCGCACGTGGATGAAGTGGATGTCCACGCCGTCTATCCTGGTCACGTACTGCGGCAGCGCGTTCAGCCGGGCTTCGACCTTGCGCCAGTCGTAGCTGTTGGCCCAGTAGGTGGCCAGCGACTGGACGGTGGCCAGCTGCACGCCTTGCGTGTTGTCCGGCACGGTTTCGCGGTCCGGCCAGCGGGTGGCTTTGATGCGCTCGCGCAGGTCGGCCAGCTGGGCTTCCGGCACGTCGATATGGAAGGGGCGGATTTCGCTGCCGCCGGTGGCGGCGCGGGCGAAGCCGGGCGTGATGGAGAAGGCTGCTGCGACGGCGAGGCTGGCGGCGGCGGCCTGGATAAAGTTGCGGCGGTTGCTCATGAGGTTCTCCACTTAAGCGGTAATGGCGGTCAGCACGACGTCGATATTGCCCTTGGTGGCTTTCGAGTAAGGGCACATTGCGTCTGCGCCGTGGGCGATCTGGTCGGCCAGGTCCTGGGCGATCCCGGGTGCGAACAGGGTGATGCGGGCCTGGATGAAGTACTCATTGCCGCCCAGGCCCAGGTCCACTTCGATTTCCACTGCGGTGTCGGCCGGCAGGGCCACTTTCAGCTGCTTGGCGACGATGCCGACAGCGCCGCTGTAGCAAGCGGACCAGGCGCCGGCGAACAGCTGCTCGGCGGTCGGATGGGCTTCGATGGCTGCGAAGCGGTGTTCGCGGACGCCCGGGCTGCCGGGGGCGGTCAGGTGGATGTCCAGCTGGCCTTCGTGGTTGCCGGAGAAGATGGCGGCGTCGGTGCCGGTGGTGCGGGTTTTGCCGGTCATCAGGACTTTAGTGATGTTGCTCATGATATTTCCTTTTAAGATTGTTTGGCGTATACGTTTTTATCGTATGCGATATTTAAGATAAAGTATTAAGCGGTAATAACGTTCACAGCCACGTCGATATTGCCTTTGGTGGCCTTGGAGTAAGGGCACATGGCGTCGGCGCCGTGGGCGATTTTGGTCGCCAGCTCGGCGTCCACGCCGGGTACGATGAGGTTGATGCGCGCCTGGATGAAGTAGGCGTTGCCGCCCAGGCCCAGGTCCACTTCGATTTCCACTGCGGTGTTGGCTGGCAGCGCCACTTTCAGCTGCTTGGCGACGATGCCGACGGCGGCGCTGTAGCAGGCGGACCAGGCGCCGGCGAACAGCTGCTCGGCGGTCGGGTGGGCTTCGATGGCGGCGAAATGGTGTTCGCGGCCGGCCGGGTTGCCCGGGGTGGTCAGATGGATGTCCAGCTGGCCTTCGTGGTTGCCGGAGAAGATGGCGGAGTCGGTGCCGGTGGTGCGGGTTTTGCCGGTGGCCAGGACTTTGGTGATGTTGCTCATGATGGTTCCTCTATAAAATGGGTGGAGAGTTTCTTCTCGCACTCGCTTATGTCGTATGCGATGTATGTATCTTGGGTCATGGAGGCCCAAGAGTCAAGAACTATTTTCGTATGCGATTAAAGCGATTCCGATTTAATTTCGGAACGCCGGCTGTCAGGCAGCCTGCACGAAGCCCTGCACGTTCTCGGTTTTCACCGGGGCTTCCAGCACCTTGGCCACGGTGATGGCGCGCAGCGACACGTTTTTCACCGGCATCTCCGCCTCGCCCTGGATGCGGCAGACGAAGGCCGCCTCGCCCACCGTCACATTGCTCACGTGCAGGCCTTCGATGGGCGTCAGGCGCCGCTCATAGGTGGGCACCAGGTCGCGCCACTGGTAGAGCACGTCCGTTTCCACGCTCAGCACGCCGCCGGCGATCTTGGTCGCGCTGACATTGGACACGTGGATATTCTTCACATAGCCGCCGCGCCGCTCGTTGGTTTTCACGAACAGGATGTTGTTGATGGTGCTGCGTGCGCCGGAGCCGGCGTTGTCGAAGTGGCAGTTGTCCACGAACACGTTCTCCACGCCGCCGGACAGTTCGCTGCCGATGGCCATCAGCTGGTGGCCGTTCTTGATGCGGCAGTTGCGCATGATGATGTTGCGCGACGGGACGTTGATGCGCCAGGCGTCCTGGTCGCGGCCGGATTTCACCGAGATGGCGTCGTCGCCCTGGTCGAACACGCAGTCCTCCACCAGTACGTTCTGGCTCATTTCCGGGTCCACGCCGTCGTTGTTGTGGCCGTGCGCGCGCACGTTCACGCGGCGTATCACCACGTCGCGGCTCAGGTAGGGGTGCAGCACCCAGAACGGGCTGTCGATAATGTTCACGTCCTCCACCAGCACATTGCGGCAGCGGTTGAACTGCACGAAATGCGGGCGGAGGTGGGCCTCGCCGGTGGCCATCTGGCGCTCCGCCACCGGCACCTTCCTGGCCGCCATGTGGTACAGCGCCACCAGCGCGTCCATATGCGGCTTGGGCCGCGCGTACCAGACCTTCCACACGTCCAGTTTCGCCTTCAGCGTGCCCTGGCCCGTAATCGCTACGTTGTCGCATTCGAAGGCGTAGACCAGCGGCGAGTAGTTGTAGCACTCCAGGCCTTCCCAGCTCGTCATGACGGCGGGCATATAGTCTTCCGGGCGCTCGGAAAACAGCAGCGTGGCGCCCTTGGCCACGTGCAGGTTCACATTGCTCTTGAGATGGATTTTCGCCGTCGGCCATACGCCTTCCGGCACCACCACCACGCCGCCCCCGGCCGCGTTGGCCGCCGCAATGGCCTGGGCGATGGCGCTGCTGGTTTTCCGCTGGTCGCCCTGGTCGGCGCCGAAATCGGTGATGGGGAAGCGCTGGCTGGCCGAAAAATCGGGTACGCTGATGTCCGGCATGGGGAAGGGCGCGGCGGCGCGCACGCGCTCCTGGGGCAGCTGGCGCTGCTGTGCCGCGCGCGGCAGCGGGGCGCAGCCGGTGGCGGCCAGGGCCAGTCCGGCCAGCAGGAGGTGGCGGCGTGCATTCGGATGATGTGGATGGCGGGGCAAGGCGGTCTCCAGAGAGTTTTTTCCATGGTAAACCGCCTTGCCGCCGCGCAGCACCCGCGCCGCCCAATCACTCACGCAGTTGATCCGCCGCCAAAAAAATATTTTGCAGGAAGTGTCGAAGCGCGGCGGCGCCAGCCGTCGTAGTACAGCAAGCCACCCAACCTTCTTATCCGGAGACATTATGAACAAGCAAATTTTCGTCAACCTGCCCGTCAAAGACCTGCCGCGCTCGAAAGACTTTTTCGCCGCCCTGGGCTACAGCTTCAACCCGCAGTTCACCAATGAGCTGGCGGCTTGCATGGTGATTTCGGAAAACATTTTCACCATGCTGCTGACCGAGGACTTCTTCAAGGGCTTCCTGAACCGTCCCATGTCGTCAGCGCACGAATCGGCGCAGGTGATCAACTGCCTGTCCTGCGAGAGCCGCGAGGAAGTGGACGCCACCGTGGCCAAGGCGCTGGCCGCAGGCGGCGCCCCGCTGCGCGAGCCGCAGGACATGGGCTTCATGTACAGCCACGGCTTCTCCGACCTCGACGGCCACCTGTGGGAGCTGGTGTATATGGACCCGGACGCCACCCCGCCGCAGGCCTGAGCGCAATCATCTAGGCCTGGCTGCGCAGCGCGTCCGCCGGCTTCATGCGCATGGCCAGCCAGGCATGGCGGGCCACGGCTCCGGCGGCGATGGCCAGCGTGGCGGCCAGCGCCAGCAGCAGGGTCCAGCCGCCGATCGGCGCGTGCTCCACATAGCCGGCCAGGTAGCGCTGGATGGCGAGCGCCGCCGGCGGCAGGCCGATCAGCGCGGCCAGCAGCGCCAGCGCGCCGATTTCCTTCACCACCAGCACGCCGATGGCGCTGCGGCCCGCGCCGTACAGTTTGCGCAGCACGATCTCGCGCGCGCGCCGCTGCACCGTGTGCGCCGACAGCACATAGGTGCCGAAGGCGGCGATCGCCAGCGCAATGCCGGTGGCCAGCGCCAGCAAACGGGCCATGCGCGCGTCGTCCGCATAGTTGACGGCCAGGATGTCGGCGGCGGAGCGGGTTTTCAGTATCGCGTCCGGAAAGTACTTGGGCCACAGCGCGCGCACCGTGGGCTCCAGCACGGCGGCCGGCGTGTCCTCGCCTGCGGCGCGCACGCTGAGGGTGATGCCGGCGGTCCACAATTCATAGGCCACCGCGCGCGGCGCCGCGCGCAGCGAGTGGAAGCGCAGCTCGGGCGCGATGCCCACCACGCGGCGCTGGATCACCTTGTTGTCGAAGCCGCTGAACAGCAGGACCTGGCCGATGGCGGCGGCTGGATCGGCAAAGCCCAGCTCGCGCGCGGCGATGGCGTTCAGCACCAGCGGCACCGGGTCGTCCTCCTTGTCCTGGCGCGGGTCGAACACCCGTCCCGCCAGCGCCGGGATGCGGTACTGCTCGAAGAAATTCGCGCTCACGGATTTGATTTCGGTGGCGGCGCTGCGGCCGTCCAGGCGCTTCAGGTCGCGGAACCAGGACACATTGCTGCGCCCCACCGCGTCCTCGGAAATGGCCACGCCCGCCACGCCGGGCTGGGCTTTCAGCGCGGCCACGAAACTTTGCGCCGCCGGACTCATGCGCACCGGTTCGGGCAGGTCCACGATCAGCAGCGGCGCCGGGTCGAAGCCGGGCGAGGCGCGCATGGCGAAGGCGGTTTGCCAGGCGATGGCCACGGCCACGCTGGCCAGGCCCATGGCAGTGGCCACTTGCAGCACCGTCAGCACGCGCCGCATGCGCAGGCCGCCGGCGGATTCCGTGCCGCCCCGCCCTGCCAGCACCTGGCCGGGCCGCACGCGCAGCGCAATCCAGGCCGGGTAGACCGCCGTGGCCACACCCAGCAGGCAGCCCAGCAGCAGCGCCGCCGCCACGTGGCCGGGCGAGAGCACGCTGTCGAGCTTGCGGTTGACCAGCTCGGAGAACAGCGGCAGCGCCAGCCAGGCCAGCAGCAGGCCGATGGCGGTGGCCAGCAGCGCCACCAGCATGGACTCGGCCAGCAGCTGCAGCGCAATCTGGCGCGCGCCGGCGCCCAGCACCTTGCGCATGGCCACTTCGCGCTGGCGCCGCAGCACCCGCACCGCCGCCAGGTTGACGTAGTTCACGGCGGCCAGCAGCAGTATCAGCAGCGCCACGCCGCCCAGCCCGGCAATCACGGCCGGATGGGCGCGCGGACCGGGCGCGGCCACGAAATTCTGCGCCACGTCCTGGTCGAAATAGGCGTCCTTCAGGGGCGCCAGCGTCACGTCCATCACCTTGCGCCCGGCCAGGCGCTGGCGCACTTCGGGCGGCTGCTCCTGCAGGCCGGGCGTGCTGTCCACGGCGCGCTGCAGCGCGGCCGTAATGGCGGGCAGGGAGGCGCCCGGCTGCACGCGCAGCAGCATCTTGCCCCACCAGCCGCGCGAGCCGGTCACCAGTTCGTCGCGCACCTCGGGCTCCACCAGCGCCGAGCGGATGCCGAGCAGGGTTTCAAACGGGATGGTGCTGCTGGCCGGCGGCGTGCGCAGCACCGCGCCCACGCGCAGCAGCTTGCCCTCGGCCAGCATGGTCAGTCCCAGCGCGTTGGCGGTGCCGAACAGGCGCTGCGCGGCCTCCTCGGTGATGGCGAAGCTGTCCGGGCGCTCCAGCGCGGCGGCCAGGTCGCCCTGCACTGCCCGCAGGCCCAGCATGGCGGCGAAGTCCGGCAGCACGGTCAGGCCGTCCACCTTGTGCAGCCGGCCGGCGATGCGCACCGTCAGGCCCAGCGTTTCGGCGCGCGACGGCAGGTAGCCGGTGGCGGCGGCCACGCCCGGCGTGCCGGCCGCCTTGGCGCGCAGCAGCAGCGGGGCCTGGTCGAACCACGGCGCTTTCGGGTCGACGTTGTAGCGCTGCTTGACCACGTAGACCCGGTCCACGTCCGGCACGTGGCGGTTGTACTGCCAGGAATGGCGCACCAGGCCCAGCAGCAGCAGCGCGGCGGCCAGGCCTATGCCCAGGCCGGAGATGACGACGAAGGAATACACCGGGTCTTGCAGCAAGGTGCGCCAGCCGATACGGAAGTCCCGCAGTTTCATAGTGAGCGATGGGTAGTGGATCTGGCTGGAGAATCGCAACTTTCATGCCACGCGCGGCCGGGGCGCATGGCCGCGTGGCCGGCATGGCGCACTGCCGCGCAGGCGTCCGGAAGCGGACGCTGGCGGTGTGCGCTTCCGGACAGTGTCCGCTATGGAAGCGGCGTCAGCAGCGGCTGGCCGGCGAAGTGGGCCAGCAGATTGTCCACCGCCAGCTGGCCCATGGCGTGGCGGGTTTCCACCGTCAGGCTGCCGATATGGGGCGTGAGCACCACGTTGTCCAGCGCGCGCAGCGCGGGCGGCACCTCCGGCTCGTGCTCGAACACGTCCAGCGCAGCCGCGCCCAGCTGGCCGGTTTGCAGCGCCGCGATCAGCGCGTGCTCGTCCACCAGCGCGCCGCGCGCGATGTTCACCAGCGTGCCTTCCGGCCCCAGCGCGTCCAGCACGGCGGCGTTCACCGCGTGCCGCGTGGCGGCGTTGGCGGGGGCGCTCAGCACCAGGTAGTCGCTTTGCTGCGCAAGTTCCAGCAGCGAGCCGGCGCGCTGGGCGGCCACGCCGGGAACCGGGCGCGGCTGGTAGTAGCGTATCTCCACGCCCAGCGCGGCCAGCCGCGCGGCAATCGCCTGGCCGATGCGGCCGTAGCCGAAGATGCCGGCCACCTTGCCGCGCACGCTGCGCGACGGCGCCAGCGGCAGGCGCGCGCTCCAGTCGCCGTTGCGCACGTAGCGGTCCATGGCGGGCAGGCGGCGCGCGGCGGACAGCAGCAGCAGCAGGGCCAGGTCGGCCACGTCCTCGGTCAGCACGCCGGGCGTGTTGGTGACGGGAATGCCGCGCGCGCGCAGCGCGTCCAGGTCCACCTTGTCATAGCCCACGCTGTTCAGGCTCACCATTTCCAGCCGGGGCAGGCGTGCGGCCAGCGCCGCGCTCACGCCCTGCGGCCCGGTGGTGACGATGGCGCGCACCCGGGCGGCCACGCTGTCCACATAGGCGTCCTGCTCGGCGGGCGGCACGCGCCAGACGTGGTGGCAGTGGAACTGTTCGTCGAGCTGCCGCATGACGGCGGCGGAAGGGCTGGCGGCGAACACGAGGATTTCTGGTTTCATGGTGCTTTCTCTGGTGAGCCCAGGCCGTATTTGGCGAGGATGCGGCGGCTGCTGCCGTCGGCGGTGATGGCGGCCATGGTGCGCTGGAACTCCTGCACGTCGTCCGTGCCGAAGTCCAGCGAACCGGCCAGCCAGGCGGTGGTGCTGCGCACGGGCGGGCTCAGCGCGAAATCGGCCTCCTCTCCCCGGCTGCGCAGCGAGGCGCGGATGATGTTGTATTCGCCGAAGGCGGCGTCGGCGATGCCTTTCAGCAGGAAGCGGTGGACTTCGTCGATACTGGCGGCCTCGACCAGGTTCCCATAGCCCAGTTCCTTCAGGATGGCGGCCTGGCCCGCGCCGCGCAGCAGCGCGATGCGGCGCGCCTTCATGTCCAGCGGATGGCGGATATCGAAGCGGCTGCTGTGCGGGGCCGTGAACACATAGTGCTCGTCGTACAGCGGCGCCAGCCAGCGGTACTGCGCTTCGCGCGCGGGCTGGCGCGTGAGCGGGAAGATGGCGGTGGCGGGCAGTGTGGTGGCCAGGAAGATGGCGCGCCGCCACGGCACGAACCGGGTCTGCGGCGCCAGCTGCATGCGCTGGCACAGCTCGTTCACCAGCTCCATCAGCGCGCCGGGCCGGGCGCCGCCGTGTTCCAGCACCAGCGGCGGCAAGTGCGCGGTCACCAGGCGCATGCGCGCAGCCACGCCCGCCTGCGCCGGGACGCATGCCAGGCTGGCGCCCAGCGTGGCTCCCAGGGCTGCAATTGCTCGTCGTCTGTCCATGGCGGCTAGTTTTACACATTTCGGCAATGTTGTAGTATATTTCGATAATCGTTGAAATATCGAATTGGAGCAGAAATGGACACCAGGCAAGCATTGGCCGCGCTGGCGGCGCTGGCGCAGGAATCCCGGCTGGCGGCCTTCCGCCTGCTGGTGCAGGCCGGGCCGGACGGCCTGGCCGCCAGCAGGATCGCCGAGCAGCTCGACATTGCGCCCTCGTCGCTGTCCTTCCACCTGAAGGAGCTGGCGCATGCCGGCCTGATCGCGGCGCGCCAGGACGGCCGCTTCGTCATCTACAGCGCCAGTTTCGGCGCCATGAACGGCCTGCTGGCCTTCCTCACGGAAAACTGCTGCGGCGGCGTGCCCTGCGCGCCCGCCGCCCCGGACTGCTGCCCTCCAGCCACCACCACCACCAAGGAAGCTTGAATGAACGTTTTAGTACTGTGCACCGGCAATTCCTGCCGTTCCATCCTGGGCGAAGCCACCTTCAACCACCTGGCGCCGGCGGGCTGGCACGCCGTCAGCGCGGGCAGCAAGCCGGCCGGCTATGTGCATCCGCGTTCGCTGGCGCTGCTGGCCCGCGAAGGCATCTCCACCGAGGGTTATCACAGCAAGTCCTGGGACAGCCTGCCGGTCACGCCGGACATCGTCATCACCGTCTGCGGTAGCGCGGCGGGTGAAACCTGCCCGGCCTACCTGGGACCGGTGATGCGCGCGCACTGGGGCGTGGAAGACCCGGCCCACGCCACCGGCACCGAGGAGGAAATCGACGCCGCCTTCATGCACGCCTACCGCGTGCTGCGCGCGCGCATCGAAGCCTTCTTCGCGCTGCCGCTGGAGCAGCTGGTCAACAATCCCATCCGCCTGAAAGCCGAGCTGGACCGCATCGGCACGCTGCTGCCATGACCCCGGCGCGCCGCTACGTGGCCGAAGGCCTGGGCACGGCGCTGCTGCTGGCGGTGGTGGTGGGTTCCGGCATCATGGCCGAGCGCCTGGCGGGCGGCAATGCCGCCATCGCCCTGCTGGCCAACGCGCTGGCCACCGGCGCCGGGCTGGTGGCGCTGATTTTGATGTTCGGCCCGGTCTCCGGCGCGCACTTCAACCCCGTGGTGACGCTGTCGGCCGCCTGGCAGGGCCGGCATCCGGCGCGCGAAGTGCTGCCCTACCTGGCGGCGCAGCTGGCGGGCGCCTTCGCGGGCGTGGCCGCCGCGCACGCCATGTTCGGGCTGGACGCCTACACCGCCTCGGCCCATGCGCGCACCGGCGCGGCCCAGTGGTGGAGCGAATTCGTGGCCACCTTCGGGCTGCTGGGCGTCGTCATCGGCTGCACGCGCAGCCGGCCGGGCGCCACGCCGTTCGCGGTGGCGGCCTATATCACCGCCGCCTACTGGTTCACCGCCTCCACCTCGTTCGCCAATCCCGCCGTCACGCTGGCGCGCAGCGTCAGCGACACCTTCGCCGGCATCCGTCCCCTGGACGCGCCCGGCTTCATCGCGGCGCAGCTGCTGGGCGCGGCCGCCGCCACCGTCTTGTTCCGCTGGCTGTACGCGGAGAATAAGGAGTCTTTATGAGCATCCCCAACCTGCCCAACATCAAGCCGGACCTGTTGGACACCCCCACCCTCGCCAAGCTGGCGCCGGTGGGCGAGCTGGACCATCCGCCCCGCATCCTCATGCTGTACGGCTCGCTGCGCGAGCGCTCTTTCAGCCGCTTCCTGGTCTACGAGGCGGCCCGCATCCTGGAGCACTTTGGGGCCGAGGTGAAGATATTCGATCCGATGGAGCTGCCCATGGCCGGCAGCGTGCCCGAGACGCATCCCAAGGTGGTGGAGCTGCGCGAACTGAGCTTGTGGTCCGAAGGCCAGGTATGGTGCAGCCCCGAGCGCCACGGCGCCATCACGGCGGTGATGAAGAACCAGATCGACTGGATCCCGCTGGAACAGGGCGCGCTGCGGCCCAGCCAGGGGCGCACGCTGGCGGTGATGCAGGTGTGCGGCGGATCGCAGTCGTTCAACGTGGTCAACACGCTGCGCCTGCTGGGGCGCTGGATGCGCATGTTCACCATTCCCAACCAGTCCTCGGTGCCGATGGCCTACAAGGAATTCGATGAGGATGGCCGCATGCGTCCCTCAGCCTACTACGAGCGGGTGGTGGACGTGATGGAGGAGCTGTTCAAGATGACGCTGCTGCTGCGCGGCCGGACCTCATACCTGACCGACCGCTACAGCGAGCGCAATGAACGGGCGGTCAAGGCCATCGACCGCCAGATAGGGAAGATCTGATCAGGCCTGGCCGGTGGCCTTGCGGCGGCGCGCGGCGAGCAGGCCCAGCAGGCCAACGCCGGCCAGCGCCAGGCTGCCTGGTTCCGGCACGCGGGAGAAGTTGGCGGCGGTAATGCCAGGGCTGGACGCCCACGAACCCTGGAAAATGCTGACGTAGGTGTTGGAGCCGGCGATATACAGGTCGTTCGAGGTCCAGCCATGCGTGGCGTCAATGAACCAGTCGCTGGCGGCGAAGTTGGTAAAGCTCATCGAGATGGTGAAGGCATTGGTGGTGATCACGTTGTCGAAGTGGTTGTAGCCGTCCTGGAACATCCACTTGATGCCGCTGTTGATGCCGTTCGAGCTGGTGGTGATGGTGCCCGTGCCTTGCGCGTTCAGCAGGCTGGAATCGAACGACACATAGCCGGTGATGCGGTCCGACGTGGTGTACGGGCCGCTGACCGAGGTGAAGGTCGGGCCGTTGAAGGCGTAGGTCATCGGGGTGGCTTGCACGGCTGCGCAGGTGGCCAGGGTAGCGAGGGCGATTGCCAGTTTGGAGATCAGTTTCATGGGTGCGAAAAGTTGTTGATTGATATTGATTTTTATCTTAAAGCAATTATTGTTCCATCCATGTAAGATCAATAACTTAGGCGAAGTCCATGTATTATTTGATGCTAAATATTCCATCACTGTAAAATTTTCCGACACTGCCATGAGCCTTATCCGCCCAGCCACCGCCGCCGATGCGCCCGCCATTGCCGCCATCTACAACCACTACGTCGCCACCACCACCATCTCCTTCGAGGAGGAGCCGGTCTCCGCCGGGGAAATGGCGGGCCGCATCGAGAGCGTGGGCGCCAAGCTGCCGTGGCTGGTGTGCGAGCAGGACGGCGTCGTCCTGGGTTACGCCTACGCCACCCCTTGGCGTGTGCGCAGCGCCTATCGCTTTTCCGTGGAGAGCAGCGTCTACGTGTCGCCGGAGCATCCGCGCAAGGGCGTGGGCACCCGCCTGTACCGCGAGCTGCTCGACCAGCTGCGCGCGCGCGGCCTGCACATGGTGATAGGCGGTATCGCCCAGCCCAACGAGGCCAGCGTGGCGCTGCACGAATCCATGGGCTTCAGGAAGGTGGCGCACTTTTCCGAGGTCGGCATGAAGTTCGGCCGCTGGGTCGACGTTGGCTACTGGGAGCTGAAGCTGGCCTAGCTTTCAGCACAGCGCCGCCAGGCTGGCGAAGGACAGCACATTATCCGGCCGCAGCAGCGCCAGCCAGGACCAGGCGCACACCGCCGCCAGCACCGCCCACAGCAGCAGGTTGTGCAGCGGCTTCATGCGGGCGCCATCTGCTGCGCCGCCAGGGCGCGGTCGTCGATGGGCCAGTGCAGCAGCGCCGCCACCAGTCCCACGCCCACCGACGCCGCCCACACCAGGTCGTAGGAGTGCGTGGCGTCGAACACGGCGCCGCCCAGCCACACGCCGAGGAAGCCGCCCAGCTGGTGGCCCACGAACACCAGGCCGAACAGCGTGGAGATGTATTTCACGCCGAATACCTGCGACACCAGCCCGTTGGTCAGCGGCACCGTGCCCAGCCACGTCAGTCCCATGGCGCAGGAGAACAAATAGATGCTGGCCGTGCTGATGGGCGCGGCGATGAACAGCAGCATGGCCGCCGAGCGCGCGCAGTACAGCCAGGCCAGCAGGTGCTTGCGCCGGTAGATATTGCCCAGCTTGCCGCACCAGTAGGTGCCCGCCACATTCGCCAGCGCCACGATGGCCAGCGCCATCACGCCGGTGTTGGCGGAAAAGCCCTGGTCCAGCAGGTAGGCCGGGAAATGCCCGGCGATAAAGGCCAGCTGGAAGCCGCAGGCGAAAAATCCCAGGTTCAGCAGCCAGAAGCCCCGGTGCGACAAGGCCTCCGCAATCGCGCGCCGCATCGACTGGCCGGGCTGCTGCGGCGCGCTGGCGGCGGCGCTGTCGTCCATGGGGAAGGCCAGCGGCGCGGCCAGCGCCAGCAGCAGCGCTATGATGGCGAGCGCGGCCATCCAGCCTGCGCCGGAAATCAGTCCCTGCGCGGCGGGCACCATGGCGAACTGGCCCACGCCGCCCACCGCGCCCGCCAGCCCCAGCGCCCAGCTGCGCCGCTGCGGCGGCACGATGCGGCTCAGCGCGCCGTACACGGTGCCGAAGGCGGTGCCGGACAAGGCCATGCCGATCAGCAGGCCGCCCGTCAGCAGCAGCTGCATATTGGTGGCCGCGTGCGCCATCAGGACCAGGCCGAGCGCGTACAGCAGGCAGGCTGCGGCCAGCACGCGGCGCGAGCCGTAGCGGTCCGCGATCATGCCGGTGAAGGGCTGGGCCAGACCCCAGACCAGGTTTTGCAGGGCGATGGCCAACGCGAACTCCTCCCTGCCCCAGCCGCGCGCGGACGTCATGGGCAGCATGAACAGGCCCTGCACATGGCGCATGCCCAGCGCCAGGCCCATGATGATGCCGCCGCACAGCACGGCCGCCAACGGTGTTTTCAGGTATTTCATCGGGTTCTCCTCGCCAGTCCGTGCTGCAAGCATAGCCAGGACGGCGGGGCGCGCGCCAACGGTAAATCGGCATGGCATCCATGCGTCCAGCACATGGATAGCATGCCGGGATAACGTTTGTCCGCAGCGCGCCTGGGAGCAACAATGCAGGCGTCAACCATCGAAGGAGAACACCATGCAGATCACCTTGCAACCCAGAGAAGGCGCCACCATGGCGCCGGGCAACGCCGTGCGCGTGCATTGCCTGGCCGGCGTGCTGTGGATTACCAACCATGGCGACAGCAAGGACCGCGTTCTGAAGGCGGGCGACAGCGCGGAGCTGTGCGCGGCGCAGCGGCGCTATCTGTCCAGCGTGGGCCGCAACGAGGCGGTGTCGTTCGAGGTGAGCGGCCCGGCCGCCAGCATCAGCCTGCACAAGGTGGGCGGCGGCGCGGTCTCAGGCGGCGCCGGCGAGCGCCTGCGCCAGGTCTTGCGCGGTCTGCGCCGCCTGCTCGATTAGCCAGTCGCGGAAGGCCGCCACTTCGGCGCGCTGCTGGCCGGGCGCCTCCATCAGCCAGTAGCGGTAGTCATCCACTTGCAGGCTCAGGTCCAGCCGCGCGGCCAGGGTGCCGTCCCTGAGCATGGGCAGCAGCAGGGGCAGGCGTCCCAGCGCCACGCCGTGGCCGCCGGCCGCCGCATTGATCAGCTGGTCGTATTGATTGAAATGCAGCCTTCCCTTGGGCCGCCGCGCGGGCGTCTGCTCCAGCCCTTGCGCCTTGAGCCAGTATTCCCAGTGCAGCCACGGGCCGACGCGTTCGTCCAGGTCCAGCAGCACTTGTTCCAGCAGCGCCGCCGGTTTGCGGAAGGCGCTGGCCGCCAGCGCGGGACTGGCCACCGGCGCCACCACCTCGTCGAACAGCTTCAGCCCTCCCTGCGTGGCGGGCGAGGCGGGGCTGTAGCGGATGGCGAGGTCGACGCCGTCCCGCTCCAGGTCCAGCAGGCGGTTGCTGGTCGCCACGCGCACGTCGATATGCGGATGGACCGCCTGGAACTCGCCCAGGCGCGGCAGCATCCACAGCGAGGCCACGCCTATGCTGGCGGAGACCGTCACCGGGCGCACGCGCCGGTCCTGGCGCAGCGTGTCGGCCAGGTCCAGCAGCTTGTCCATCCAAGGCGAGGCAAGCTGGAACAGCTGCTCGCCGGCCGGCGTCAGCGCAATGGCGCGGTTGCGGCGCGTGAACAGCGGCGTGCCCAGCCTCTCCTCCAGCGCCTGGATCTGGCGGCTGACGGCCGATTGCGTCAGGCACAAATCGTCCGCCGCAGCGGTGATGCTCATGCGCCGCGCCGCCGCGACAAAACCGCGCAGCGCATCGAGCGGCGGCAGCGTAACAAGGCGGTTCTGCATGGCGTCTCCTGTATCGGCGATACATGATTCTAGCGCATGCTTATGCTATAGCGGCTGCTCGTACTGGAGGCGCACGCCCCGGCTGCCTGGCGCGCTGGCGCCGCGGGCGGTGCTGCCGGCGGCGTCGGCGTAATACTGGGCGCTGCGGCGGTCCTGGCGCAGCGCGTTGGCCACTGACAGGCGCAGCTGGCTGGCTTTGCCGGTCTTCCACAGGGCGTAGGCGTCCAGCGTGCGCACCGGGCCGCTATCGCTGGACAGCGCAGCCGTGATGCGGGCCGGACCGCCGCCCAGGTAGTTGAAATTGAAGCCGCTGCTCCATGCGGCGGACATGCGGTAGTCCAGGCCGAGGTTGGCCGTCAGCGGCGTCTGTTCGGCCAGGCGGTTGTGCGGGCCGGGCACGCTGTCCATGCGCGACCAGTTGCGGCTGGCGTTGGCGCGCAGGTCGATGGACGGTGCGCCCGCGTACAGCGCGGCCAGCGGGAATTTGGCGTCGAACTCCACGCCGCGCGCGCTGGCCTTGCCGCCGTTGGCGAAGGTGCTGACCCACGTGGCGCCGTCCTGGAACAGGCGCTGCACCGTCACTCCGCTGATGCAGCGCGCGTAGGCCGATACGCTGAACATGCCGCCCTTGCCGAAATAGGATTCGTAGCCCGCGTCCACGCCCCAGGCCAGCTCCGGCTGCAGATAGGGATTGCCCTCCACGTCCGGATTGGTGGGGCCGTTGCCGTTGTTGATGGTGTAGCGGCGCGGCACCAGGTTGCGCGTCAGCGGCGCCTTGTAGGTACGCGACAGGGCCAGGCGCAGCTGGTCCCGTTCGCGCCCGGCGTCCTTCAGCTTCCACAGCGTTTGCAGCACGGGGCTCCACACGCTGGAGCGGCTTTGCACCTTGTCCATGGCGCGGCCCACGGTGCCGGTGACCAGCCCTTCCCAGCGCAGGCCGAGATAGGCTTGCAGGCCGGGCGCCACGTCCCATTCGTCTTGCGCATACAGGGCCAGGCGCTTGACGTCGGCGGTGTAGTCCTGGTCCAGCGTGTAGAGCGGCGCGCCCTGCGGCGTGCTGTCGCGCTGCAAACGGTTTTCGCTGCGGCGCGTAAAGCTGCCGTCCCAGCCTGCGCCGAAGCCGTGGCCGGGCCACAGCGGCGTTTGATATTTGCCGCTGCTGGTGGCGCTGTTGTCGCTGGCGCTGGAATTCACTTCGCGCCGCAGCCAGGGGGCGCCGCCCGCGTCCGCGCCGTTGAAGACGTAGGCTATCTCGCGCTGGTTGACGTTCACGCCCGCCTTGACGGTGAGCCTGCCGTCCCCGCCGGTCTTGCGCGACCAGCTTACGTCGCTGCGCAGCGCGTCGTTGTGGATACGGGAGCCGTAGCTGCTGATGGGCGACGGCGTGGCGCTTCCCAGCAGCGTGGTTTCGCGGGAGCCGCCGTGGTTGTTGATGCGCGCGATATCGATCAGGCTTTGCCAGGCGATGGTGTCGCCGCCGTCCAGCGTCCAGTTCAGGCGCGGCGCCAGGCTGGCCTTGCTGATGCCGCCGAGGTAGCGTTCATCGAACAAACGCCGCGTGGTGGGCGCGCCGGCGGCGTTGGCGAGGATTTCGCTGATCTGCGCGCCGTTGTCATAGCCGGTGCGCGACAGCGTGCCAGCCACCGAGTACGAGTAGGCGCCGTCGCGGTTGGCCAGCTGCATGGTGGCGCTGGGGTTCCAGCGCTGGTCGTGCTCGATTTGCAGTTTCAGGTCGCGCTGCGCACGGCTGGCGCCCTTGCGCAGCACGATGTTGATGCTGCCCGCCACCGCCTGCGCGCTGAATTCGGCCGAGGCGGTGCGCATGATTTCTATGCGTTCGATCACCTCCGGCGCCAGCGTGTCGATGGCGAAGCCGGGCGGCGCAGGATCGCCGTTGATGAGAATTTGCGTGTAGCCCGTGCCCAGTCCGCGCATGCGCACTTCGCTGCCGGCCATGGACAAGCCGGGCAGGCGTTTCAGCACGCCGGACAGGGAGCTGTCGCCGTACTGGAGTAGTTCGTCGCGCCCCACCACGAGCTTGCCGGCCGTGTCGTTGCGGCGCAGGGCGTCCGCACCGGGGCCGCTCACCTCCACGCGCGCCATCTCCGCCGGGGCGGTATTGTCGGCCGCGAAGGCAACAGCGTGCAGCGCACCGGCCAGGGCGCAGAGTGTGAGACGGCGTGACGTTTTCATGTTCGAAGCCTGTAATGTTGATCGAGGCTCCGAGTCTAGTGACGCCGCCGCCAGCGCGCATTGCCCATGTGACGAAGCAGGCAAGGCGCGGGACGGATTCTGCGGCGGCGCCGCAGTTTTGTACAGCGCTCTATCAGGCCGTGTAGCGCGGGGCTGCCTTGCTGCGCGACAGATTGGGGCCCATGGCCAGGCGAGCCGCTTCAAACTTGTCCCAGTCGGCGCGGTCCGGCAGGGACGGTATGGTCACCACTTCGCCCAGGTCCAGGCCCGCCAGCGCGGCGTCGACCAGGTCGTCCACGCTCATCACGATCTCGCTGGGCAGGTGGGCCACCGGCACGCCGGCGTGGTCCCAGAACTCGGTGCCGGTGGCGCCGGGCAGCACGGCCTGCACGCGCACGCCCTTGGCGCCCAGCTCGTGCTGCAGCGACTGCGTGAACGCCAGCACATAGGCCTTGGTGCCGCCGTAGGTGCCGTTCAGTACTTCCGGCGCCACCGCCACGATGGAGGCGATGTTGATAATGGCGCCATGGCCGCGCGCTGCGAAGCCCGGCGCCACGGCGCGCGTGAGGCGGGTGAGCGCGTGAACGTTCAGGAAGATCATGCGGTCCAGGTCTTCCTGCTTCGAGTCGACCAGCGGCGCGGTGGCGCCCAGGCCGGCGTTATTCACCAGCATGGTGATGCCGGCGTCGTTCGCCAGGCGGTGCTGCACCAGCGCCAGGCCGGCTTCCTGCGTCAGGTCGGCGGGCAGGATCTCCACTTTGCGGCCGGTGCTGGCGCTGACGCCGTCGGCCACCGCTTGCAGGCGTTCGCGGTTGCGGGCGACCAGGATCAGGTCGTAGCCGCGTTCGGCCAGGCGCTGCGCATAGCGCGCGCCGATGCCGGTGGAAGCGCCGGTGATGAGGGCGATGCCGGACTCGGTGCTGTTGTTGGTCTTCATGTTTGCTGTCCTTGAAAGTGGTTGACAAGAGCAGTGTAGGCTTCTAAATTGAGTCCCGTATGCCTTATATACCTCGTTTTGGGACATCATGACACGCAAAATAGCCCTGCTGCTCTTCCCCCGCTTCCAGGTGCTGGACCTGGTGGCCACCACCGTGTTCGAGGTGGCCAATGAACTTAAGGGCGAAGCCTGCTATGAAGTGGCGCTGCTGTCCGAGCACGGCGGCGCGGTATCCAGCTCCTCCGGCGTGCCGGTGCTGACGCAGGCGTTCGGCGGCCATAGCTTCGACACCGTGCTGGTGGCGGGTGCCATGGAGCAGATCGTGTCGACGCCGGGCTTCGTCGGCTTTCTGCGCGCGGCCAGCGCGCTGTCGCGCCGCACGGCCAGCATCTGCACCGGCGCCTTCCTGCTGGCGGAAGCGGGCCTGCTGGACGGCCGCCGCGCCACCACGCACTGGTGCCAGGCGCGCGATCTGCAGCGCATGTATCCGAAAGTGAAGGTGGAGGAAGACCGCATCTATATCCACGACGGGCGGGTCTGGACTTCGGCCGGCATGACGGCCTGCATAGACCTGTGCCTGGCCATGGTGGAGGCGGATCACGGCGCGGAGCTGGCGAAGGCCGTGGCGCGCAAGATGGTGGTGTACCACCGGCGCAGCGGCGGGCAGTCGCAGTTCTCCGCGCTGCTGGAGCTGGAGCCGAAGTCGGACCGTATCCAGGTGGCGCTGACCTACGCCAAGAGCAATCTGCGCAAGCCGTTGTCGGTCGACGAGCTGGCGGACGCGGCGCACCTGAGCCGGCGCCAGTTCAGCCGCACCTTCCGCATGGAGACCGGGCAGTCGCCTGCGCGCGCGGTGGAGGGGTTGAGGGTGGAGGCGGCGCGCGCGCTGATCGAGGCGGGCGGCCATGCCATAGACGTGGTGGCGCGCGAGACCGGCTTTGCGGATCCGGAGCGCATGCGGCGCGCTTTCCTGCGCGCTTACGGCCAGCCGCCGCAGGCCATCAAGCGCGCCGCGCGCGGGCAGGCCTAGACGCTGTTTTCCTCGCGCTCCAGCCAGTCGGCCGCCTGCTGCAGCGTGGCTTCGAGCACGCCGCGCACGCCGGCGAAGATGGCGGGCAGTTCATCGGTGCGTTGCTGCACGATAGCGTTTTCCGCATCCAGCGTGGCCCGCACCAGGCGCTTGGCGCCCAGCACGCCGACGGCACCGCGCAGGCTGTGTAGCAGCTTTGCCGCCTCATTGGCGCGGCCTTCGCTCAGCGCCAGATCGGCTTCGTCCAGCGGCTGCATGCCGCTGTCCAGCGCGCCGCGCACCATCTTGAACATGACCTGGCGGCCCCTGGGATCCTGGCCCATGACGCGCATCAGGCTGTCCATGCTGAATAGCGGTTCGGCCGGTTCGGCGGCGGGGGATGCGACGGTGGCCTCAGGCGTGGCTGGTGGTACGCTCTGCTGCGCACTGAGCCCATCCGGCAGGTGGCGCTGTATCACCGCAAGCATTTCCTCCACCACCACCGGCTTGGGGATGAAGTCGGTAATGCCCGCCTCCAGGCAGCGGTCGCGCTCAGAGGCCAGCACGCCGGCCGTCATCGCGATGACGGGCAAGTCCAGCTTCAATTCGCGGCGCAGCATGGCGGTGGCGCTGAAGCCGTCCAGCACCGGCATCTGCATGTCCATCAGCACGATGTCGTAGCGGCCGGCGTCCGTGCGCAGCATATTGAGCGCCTGCTGGCCGTCGTCCGCCACCTCCAGCGTGGCGCCGGCCAGCTCCAGTATGCCGCGCGCCACGGCCTGGTTCAGCAGGTTGTCTTCCACCAGCAGGAAATGCCTGCCCTTCAGGCGGTTGGCGATGCCCTCCGCCTGCACGCTGTGTTCATCGCCGCCCTTGGCCACCAGCGCCTGGTGCAAGGCGTCGAACAGGCTGGAACTGGTGATGGGCTTGACCAGCACGACGTCCGCCTCCGGTGCGCCGGAAATCTCCTCCAGCTTGCCGCGCGCGAAGGCGTTCACCATCACCACGATGGGCTGCGCCTGCGGCCCTGCCGCCGCGCGTATGGCCTTGGCCACCGCCACGCCGTCCAGGCCCGGCATATGCCAGTCGGCCAGCACCACGCTGTAAGGCTGGCCAGCCTCCTGCTGCGCGCGGAAGCGCGCGACGGCCTCGGCGCCGGACGCCACCTCGTCCGCCTCCCAGCCCCAGGCGCGTATCAGCTTGCCCACCAGGCTGCGCGTGGTGCCGTTGTCGTCCGCCACCAGCAGGCGCTGAGGACCGAGCGCGGGCTGGCGCTTTTCGGGCGCCGGCAGCACCGCGAACGGGAGGCTGAACCAGAAGCGGCTGCCCTCGCCTTCGACCGTGTGCACGGCGATCTTGCCGCCCATGAGTTCTATCAGCCGCTTGGTGATGGCCAGCCCCAGGCCGGTGCCGCCGAAGCGCCGCGTGATGCTCTCGTCGCCCTGCGAGAAGGCGCTGAACAGCTGCCCCAGCTGCGCCTCGCCCATGCCGATGCCGGTGTCGCTCACTTCGAAGCGCAGCATGGCGTAGTCCGCCGCGGCCTGTTCCAGGCTCACCCGCACCACCACCTCGCCCTGCTGCGTGAACTTGATGGCGTTGCCGGCCAGGTTGACCAGGATCTGCTGCAGCCGCAGCGCGTCGCCGTGCAGCAGGCGCGGCACGTCCGGCTCCACGGCGATGGCCAACTCCAGTTCCTTCTCGCCGGCGTTCATGGTCATGGTGGTGGCCAGGGTGCCGATCACGTCGCCCAGGTCGAAATCGGTGGGAGCCAGTTCCATGCGTCGCGCCTCGATCTTGGAGAAGTCCAGCACGTCGTTGAGGATGCCGAGCAGGGTCTGGCCCGAAGCCTGCACCATGGTCAGGTATTTGCGCTGCTGCGCGGTCAGCGAAGTATTGCCGAGCAGGTAAGCCATGCCCAGCACCGCGTTCATCGGCGTGCGGATTTCGTGGCTCATATTGGCCACGAAGTCGCTCTTGGCGCGGTTGGCCGCCTCGGCGCGGTCGCGCGCCTGTTCCAGCTCCAGCGCGCGCGCCTGCACCTCGCCCTGCAGGCGGTGGCGCTCGGTGATGTCGGAGATCATGGCCAGCACCTTGGTGCCTTCGCCGGTCTGGATCGCGCTCAGGTTGATCTCGACCGGGAAGCGGCTGCCGTCCTTGCGCTGGCCGAACAGCGCGCGGCCGTCGCCCATGCGCACCGGTTCGGGCGTCAGCCGCGTCGATGAAAAGCCCACGCGCAGGCGTCCGTGTTCCTCGCGCTGCGCCGACGGCAGCAGCACTTCCACTTTCTGCCCCAGCACGTCCGCGCGCTGGTAGCCAAAGTAGCGCTCGGCCTGGCGGTTGAAGGTTTCGATGCGGCCGTCCGCATCCACCACCACATAGGCGTTGGGCGCAAGCTCGATCAAATCATTCAGGCGCGCATCGGCGGCCTGGCGCTCCTGCATCAGGCTATTGAAGGCCGCCGTCAGGTCGCCGATCTCGTCCTCCTGCCGCACCGGGATGGGCGTGAAACCGGCGGCGTTGCCGTGCATGCGCTGGATGGCGCCGCGCAGCTGCGCCAGCGGCGACATCAAACGCATGGTCAGCCAGCCTATCAGCGCGGCCGCCGCCAGCGAGGCCAGGCAGCTCCACGCGGCCAGCCGCAGCAGCATGCCCTCGAAGGGCTCGAAGGCCTCGTCCACCGGCAGCGAAGCGGCCAGCACCCAGTCCACCGACTTGAGCGTCTTGAAGCTGTTCAGCGCGCGCATACCCCCGCTGTTGGTGCTGATCACCGTGCCCTCGAAGCCTTCGTTGAGTGCGCGCGTGGTGGCCGGGTTGGCATTGGCGGGGCGCGGCTTGAGCAGGCGGTTCAGGTCCGGATACAGCACGTACAGCGGCACCTCGGCGCGCGTGACGGCGAAGTAGTAGCCGGTGCGGCCCACCTTGGCGGTGCGCAGGTGGCCCAGCACGTTGTCCTTGTACAGCCGCAGCACGCCGATCAGCACGGCCTGCACTTCGCCCTTCTGGTCCAGGATGGGCGCGGCCATCTGCACGATGGGCTGCTTGCCGGCGCGGCCTACCACCGGCTCGGCGATGAGGGGCTGGCGGGTGGCCATCACACGCTTGAAATAGGCGCGGTCGCTGGCGTCCACGCCCACGCGGCCGCTCACTACCGGCAGGTCGGAGATGACATGGCCTTGCGGGTCGAGCACCAGCACGTCGTCGAACAGGGACAGCACGGCGCGGTCGGCGTAGTAGGCGCGCAGCGCGGCGGGGTCATGGGAGATGCCCAGCGGCTGGTTTTTCGCCGACAGGGCGATAATCCCCAGCAGCATGTTCAGCTTGTCGTCCAGCTCCTCGGCGGTGCGGTTGATCAGCGCCGTCTGCTGGGCGAACAGCACGCGCGTGAAGTCGGCCTCCATGCGCTGCATCTGCGCCACGGTCACGAGCGCCACCATGACCACCGAGGTGAGGCTGGTGGCCAGTGCAACCTTGACTTTGATGCCGAGAGGTTTCATGTCTTCCTTGGACGGGGGCGCTGGGGAATTCTCCTATCAAAGTGACGTTTTGGCAAGGTGCGCGGCGTGGTCTTTCAGGAAAGATTGCCGTTCAGTTTATCCAGCCCGCTCGCCAGCTGCTCCACGTCCTGGTGGGTGATGGCGCAGGCGTGGGCGAACTGCTCGCTCACGCGCAGGCCGGCGGCGCGCAGCTCCCGCCCCTTGGCGGTCAGGGTCAGCACGCGGTTGCGCTCATCCAGCGGATCGCGCCCGCGCAGCAGATAGCCTTCCGCTTCCAGCCGCTTCACCAGCGGCGTGATGGAGCCGGAATCCTGCTGCAGGCGCTGGGCGATGTCCTTGATGCCCAGCCCTTCCTGCTCCCACAGCACCACCATCACCAGGTATTGCGGGTAGGTGAGGTTGAGGGCGGCCAGCAGGGGCTTGTAGTGCTGCGTCATTTTCAGCGACGTGGAATACAGCTTGAAGCACAGGTGCTGGTCCAGCGTGGGCGGCTTGGGTGGGTGTTTAGGGGCGCTCATGTGGCGTAGCCTAACAAAATATTTTTGAATCCGCGAATCCAAATGCGGTTTGCCCGCCTCTTAGTAGCCGAGGGACTTCCTCATGTTGGCAATCTGTTAGCAATCTACTCAAAAGGAGAGCAAAATGTTCTATGTTAAAAATGTACCAAATGGTGAGCGCGTGCTGCGCGTGGTGGCCGGCCTGCTGGCGGTGGCTTTCAGCCTGGTGAGCGTGGGCGGCGTGCTGGGCGCGGTGCTGGCGGCGTCGGCGGGCGGGATCGTCGCCTCCGGCCTGTTCGGCTTCTGCCCCATGTGCGCCATGGTGGGCCGCCGCCTCGACAAAGCGAAAAAGAATGGCACTCTCTGAAACACACTTGCCGGTGCTGGACGCCGCCCACCGCGGCGATCCGGCGGCACTGGCCCAGCTGCTGCGCCTGTGCCAGCCCGATATCCGCCGCTACGCCCAGCGTTCCTGCCTGATCAGCGACGTGGACGACGCGGTGCAGGAGGCGCTGCTGGTGCTGTCGCGCCGGCTCGAGGCGGTGCGCGTGCTGGCGGCCTTCTCCGGCTGGCTGTTCAAGGTGGTGCAGCGCGAATGCCGCCGCCTGGGGCGGGTGGCGCTCAACTTCGACCCGTATGACGAGGCGCGCGCCGAGCAATGGCTGGCCGCGCAGGACACGGCGGGACTGCGCGCGGACCTGGTGAACGCGCTCGAGTCGCTGCCGGTGGATTACCGCCAGGTGATTTTGCTGCGCGACTTTGCTGAAATGAGCATCGCCGAAATCGCGGCGGAACTGGCGCTGACCGTGCCCGCCGCCAAAAGCCGATTGCACCGGGCGCGCCAGATGGCGCGCGAATATCTGATTGCCTGATGCGGCGGGTTACGCGGCTGCGCCGCTAACCCGCCCTACGAATCTCCGGCAGCGCGTAACCCGCCATGCTCAATCCGCCCGCACCGTCACTTCGCGCTGCGCCGGCCACTGCCAGCTGGCTTCCAGGCGCCAGCTGCGGCCTTCGTCCTCCAGCAGCACTTGCCAGCGGCTGCGTTCCAGCATGGGCAGCGGCGCATCGAAACTGCCGTCGGCCGCCGGCGCCAGTTCCAGCTTGATGTCGCGTTCCGGCTGCGTGGCGTGCGCCAGGTGCAGCAGCACGCGCGGCGGCCTGGCCTGGTCCGCGCCGTCCACGCGGCCCGACAGCACGCCGCGCGCCACGTCGTAGCGCAGCTCGGCCGACAGCCCGAGCGCGCTGGCCGCGCGGTCGCGCCGCAAGTCCTGGTTGATGGCCTTGCCGCGCTTGTAGTAGTCGCCCACCACCAGCGAGTCCGGTTGCGAGAAGGCCAGCCAGCCCGTGTACAGGCCGCCCACCAGCGCCAGGCACGGCCCCAGCATCAGCAGCCACGGCCAGCGCTGCGACCACCACGGCTGCGCCGCCGGCAGATTGAGTTGATGGCTTTGCATAATCCTCTCCTTCACGAGCGCGGCACGATGAACACCGCGTTTTCCCTGACCTTCAGCGCAGGATCGTCCAGCGCCGTCAGCTCGATGGTGATCTTGTTCGAGCCCTTGGCGCCGTCGCCGTGGGCGGCGCGCAGGCGTACCGGCACGGCACGCGTTTCGGTGCCGGCCAGCGTCACCTGCTGCTCCGTCACCAGCTCCAGCGACGGCATGCCGGACACGCGGATGCGGTAGCTGTGCGCCTGCTCGGACGTGTTCATGATCTGCAGGCGGTAGACGTTTTCTATCATGCCGTCCTCCACCTCGCGTCCCATGGCGCCGCGGTCGCGTATCACGTCCATTTTCAGCGGCGTGCGCAGCCACAGCGCCGTGCCGACCGCGCAGATGATCGCCAGCAGGATGGCGCTGTAGATCAGCACGCGCGGCCGCAGCGCATGCTGGCGGATCTGCCTGTGTGTGTAGCCTTCCGCCAGCGCGTGGTCGGTGCTGTACAGCACCAGGCCGCGCGGCTGGCCTATCTTGTCCATCACGCTGTCGCAGGCGTCCACGCAGGCGGCGCAGCCTATGCACTCGTACTGCAGGCCCTTGCGGATGTCGATGCCCACCGGGCACACCTGCACGCACATGGAGCAGTCGATGCAGGAGCCGCCGGTGTTTTTATTCAGTGCGCCGCGCGGCTCGCCGCGTTTCGCGTTGTAGGTGATGATCAGCGTGTCGCGGTCGAACATCGAACTTTGGAAGCGGGCGTAGGGGCACATGTATTTGCACACCTGCTCGCGCAGCCAGCCCGCGTTGCCGTAGGTGGCCAGGCTGTAGAACAGCACCCAGAACCATTCCCACGGGCCGAAACTCAGATGCAGCGCTTCCAGCGCCAGCGACTTGATGGGCGTGAAGTAGCCGACGAAGGTGTAGCCGGTCCACAGCGCCACCGTGCCCCAGGCCAGGTGCTTGCCGCCCTTGCGCCACATCTTGTTGAAGGTGAGGCCTTCCTTGGCCAGGCGCATGCGCGCGCTGCGCGTGCCTTCGAATTTGCGCTCTATCCACAGGAAGATTTCGGTGTACACCGTCTGCGGGCAGGAGAAGCCGCACCACACGCGCCCGGCGATGGCGGTGGCCAGGAACAGCAGGTAGGCGCAGATGATGAGCAGCGCCGCCAGGTAGATGAAGTCCTGCGGCCACAGCACCAGGCCGAAGATGTAGAACTTGCGCGCCGCCAGGTCGAACAGCAAGGCCTGGCGGCCGTTCCATGTGAGCCAGGGCGTGCCGTAGAAGGCCAGCTGCGTGAGCCAGACGAAGACCCAGCGCAGGCTGGCGTAGCGGCCCGCCGTCTCGCGAGGATAGATCTCCTCGCGGGCGGCGTACATCTTAATGACTTGTTCCGGCGCGTTCATTGCTGTTGCCTTGTGCTGGAGCCGCTGCCACAGCCGGTTGATTCGACAAGCCCCATACGTAGGCGGCCAGTACATGCACCTTGCCTTCGCCGAGGAAGTCCGCGAAGGCCGGCATGGTGTTGTTGCGGCCCTTGCGTATGGTTTCCATGATGGTTTCGGCGCTGCCGCCGTACAGCCAGACCTTGTCCGTCAGGTTGGGCGCGCCCAGGGCCTGGTTGCCGGTGCCGGCGCCGGTGTGGCAGCCCATGCAGGCGTTGAACTTGCTCTTGCCGAACACGGACTTGATCGGATCGGCCGCGCCGCCGGAGAGGCTCAGCACATAGTGCGCCACGTTTTCCACGTCCTTGTCCGAACCGAGCGCCGCGCCCATGGGCGGCATCACGCCGTGGCGGCCGTTCATGATGGTGGTCTTGATCACGTCCGGCGCGCCGCCGTACAGCCAGTCCTTGTCGGTCAGGTTGGGGAAGCCCTTGTTGCCGCGCGCGTCCGAACCGTGGCACTGCGCGCAGTAGGTCAGGAACAGGCGCTCGCCTATGGCCTGCGCTTTCGGATCGGCGGCCACCGCCGTCAGCTCCTGCTTCAGGTACTGGTTGAACAGCGGTCCGTATTCGGCCTCGGCCTGTTTCAGTTCGGCGCCGTACTGGCCGCTCGATTTCCATCCCAGCTTGCCGGCGTAGTCGCCCAGGCCGGGATACAGGAACAGATAGGCCAGGCCGAACACGATGGTGATGTAGAACAGCCACATCCACCAGCGCGGCATGGGCGTATTCAGCTCGGTCAGGTCTTCGTCCCAGATATGGCCGGTGGTGCCGACCGGTGCGTTCACGTCTTTGAGCGCCTTGACCTTGTGCTTGGACTGCGAATACAGCAGCACCGCGCAGCCGAACACGCCAAGCATGGTGAGCGTGATGATGTAGTAGTTCCAGAAGCCGCTGGTGAAGTCAGACATGGTCGTTCTCCTCGTCCGCGAACGGCAGTTGCGCCGCTTGCGCAAAGCCGGCCTGGTTGCGGCGCGCGTATGCCCACGCGACGATGCCGATGAAGGTGATGAATGAGATGACGGTCATCACGCGGCTGGCGTTGTCAAACAGGTTTTCCATGTCAGTTCCTCGTCTTGATCTGGGTGCCCAGGCCTTGCAGATAGGCGATCAGGGCGTCTTCCTCGGTCTTGCCTTCCAGCTCGGCCGGGGCGGCGGCAATTTCCGCGTCCGTGTACGGGTCGCCCAGGCGCTGCAGCGCGCGCAGGTGCGGCACGATGTCGGCCGGCTTGAGCGCGGACTTGGCCAGCCAGGGGTAGTTCGGCATATTCGATTCCGGCACCACGTCGCGCGGGTTGGCCAGGTGGGTCTTGTGCCATTCGTCGCTATAGCGGCCGCCCACGCGCGCCAGGTCCGGGCCGGTGCGCTTGGAACCCCACTGGAAGGGGCGGTCGTAGACGAATTCGCCGGCCACCGAGTAGTGGCCATAGCGCTCGGTCTCGGCGCGGAAGGGGCGCACCATTTGCGAGTGGCAGTTGTAGCAGCCTTCGCGCACGTACACGTCGCGGCCGGCCAGGCGCAGCGGGCTGTATGGCTTCAGGCCCGCCACCGGTTCGGTGGTCGATTTCTGGAAGAACAGCGGAACTATCTCCACCGCTCCGCCCACCGACACCACCAGCGTCACCAGCACGATCAGCAGCCAGGGGTTCTTCTCTATCCATTCATGCGAAAATTTCATTTGATAGCTCCGTAGTGGTTGTCCTGAAACTCAGGCGGCTTTGAGTTCGGGGATGCGGGCGGTGGCGGTGTCGCGGCCGCGCAACGTCATCCAGGTGTTGTAGCCCATCACGCACATGCCGCCCAGGTACAGCAGGCCGCCGCTGAAGCGCACCACGTAGTAGGGGTAGGTCGCCTTCACGCTTTCAACGAAGGTGTAGGTCAGCGTGCCGTCGGGATTGACCGCGCGCCACATCAGGCCCTGCATCACGCCGGCGATCCACATGGCGGCGATGTACAGCACGATGCCGATGGTGGCGACCCAGAAGTGCAGGTCGATCAGCTTGACGCTCCACATCTCCTTGCGGCCGGCCAGGCGCGGCAGCAGGTAGTAGATCGAGCCCATGGTGATGAAGCCCACCCAGCCCAGCGCGCCGCCGTGCACGTGGGCGATGCCCCAGTCGGTGTAGTGCGACAGCGCGTTGACGGTCTTGATCGACATCATCGGGCCTTCGAAGGTGGCCATGCCGTAGAACGACAGCGACACGATCATGAACTTGAGGATAGGGTCGGTGCGCAGCTTGTGCCATGCGCCGGAGAGCGTCATCATGCCGTTGATCATGCCGCCCCACGACGGCGCCAGCAGGATCAGCGAGAACACCATGCCCAGCGACTGGGTCCAGTCCGGCAGCGCGGTGTAGTGCAGGTGGTGCGGACCGGCCCACATATAGGTGAAGATCAGCGCCCAGAAGTGGACGATGGACAGGCGGTAGGAGTACACCGGCTTCTCGGCCTGCTTGGGAATGAAGTAGTACACCATGCCCAGGTAGCCGGCGGTCAGGATGAAGCCCACCGCGTTGTGGCCGTACCACCACTGGATCATGGCGTCCTGCACGCCGGTGTACATGGAGTAGGACTTGGTCAGCGAGGCGGGCATGCTCATGCCGTTCACCACGTGCAGCAGGGTCACGGCCAGGATGTAGCCGCCGAAGAACCAGTTGGCCACGTAGATGTGCTCCACCTTGCGCTTGATGACGGTGCCGAAGAACACTACCGCGTAGGCGATCCATACCAGCGCGATCAGGATGGTGATGGGCCATTCCAGCTCGGCGTATTCCTTGCCGCGCGTGAGGCCCATGGGCAGCGTGACCACGGCGCTCAGGATCACGGCTTGCCAGCCCCAGAAGGTGAAGGCGGCCAGCTTGTCCGAGAACAGCCGCACCTGGCAGGTGCGCTGCACCACGTAGTAGGACGTGGCGAACAGGCCGGAAATGCCGAACGCGAAAATGACGGCGTTGGTGTGCAGCGGACGCAAACGCCCGTAGGTAAGCCAGGCGATGTCCAGGTTCAGACTGGGCCAGGCCAGCTGGGCGGCGATGATGACGCCAACCAGCATGCCGACTATGCCCCAGACTACCGTGGCGATCGCGAATTGCTTCACGATCTTGTAGTTGTAGTTCAGAGTGTGATCCACTTTGTGTTCTCCCAAGAACGCTTTGATGATGTATGTCAAAGGTTACGTGGGTGGACTTCAAAAAACTTTGATGTGGATCAAAATTGGCCGAACCAGGAGGGGTCAGGAATCCTGCGCCGCGTCGTCGTCCTGCAGCACGCGCAGGCCGGGGCCGACCAGGTCGTCGAACTGGCCGCTGTCGGACGCTTTGAAAAACACCCACAGCGCGCCGAAGACCAGGGCCACGCTCAAGGGAACCAGCAGATACAAGGCTTCCATAGTCTATCCTTTTTCATTACGCAGCCGCAGCGCGTTGAGGACCACCACGGCGGAACTGAGGGCCATGCCCGCGCCGGACAGCCAGGGATTCAGATAGCCCAGCGCGGCGGCCGGGATGGCCGTGAGGTTGTACAGCGTGGCCCAGGCCAGGTTCTGGCGCATCACGGCCATGGTGCGCGCGGCGGTGCGCGCGGTGTCGGCCACGGCGCCGAGCTGGCCGTTCATCAGGACCGTGTCCGCGTGGGCTTGCGCCAGCGCCGCGCCGCTGCCCATGGCGAAGGAGACATCGGCCGCGCTCAGCACGGCGGCGTCGTTGATGCCGTCGCCCACCATCGCCACCACCGCCCCCTCCTGCTGCAGCTCCTGTACATAGGCCAGCTTTTGCTGCGGCAGGAATTCGCCGCTGGCCAAGGGGATGTCCAGGCTGCGCGCCACGCGCAGCGTCAGCGCTTCGCTGTCGCCGCTGAGCAGCACCAGCTGCTTGCCCCGCGCGCGGAAATAGTCGACGGTGGCTTGCGCGTCCGGTCGCAGCGCGTCGCAGAGCAGGAAGCGCGCAATCCACGCGCCGCCGCTGCCCAGGTACACGGGAGTGCCGTCGCCGTCGCTGTCGCCAGGGGTGGCCAGCATGGCGGCGCCCGCAATGCCGGCCACAAAGGTTGCGTTGCCCAGCCGGTAGCGTATGCCTTGCACCGTGCCTTCCAGGCCCTGGCCCGGCAACTCCTGCACGTCTGTGGCGTTCCAGCGCGCCATGACGGCCGCTTCGCCCGCCGCCGCCAGCAGCGCGCGGCCGATCGGGTGCACGCTGTTCGCTTCCAGCGCGGCGGCCACTTGCAGCGCGGCGCTGGCGGCGGTGCCGCCGAGCGCATCGATGCGCTGCACCGTGGGCCTGCCTTGCGTGAGCGTGCCGGTCTTGTCGAACACGATATGGGTGGCGCGGTGCAGCGTTTCCAGCACGTGCGGGCGCACGATGAGCACACCCTTGCCCAACAGGCGGCCGGTGGCGGCGGCCAGCGCGGACGGCGTGGCCAGCGACAGCGCGCAAGGGCAGGACACCACCAGCACCGCGATCGCCACCGGCCAGGCGCGGGCCGCGTCATACCAGCTCCACCAGGCGAAGGCGGCCAGAGCGAACAGCAGCAGGCCGGCCACGAAGCGCGAGGCCGCGCGGTCCGCCCACTGCGCGAGCTGCGGCTTTTCAGCGCCCGCGCCTTCGATCAGCTTGAGCAGGCCCGAGAGCGTGCTGTCGCTGGCGGGCTTGTCCACGCGCGCCACCACCACGGCGCTGGCGTTGATGGCGCCGCCCGGCACGCTGGCGCCCCGGGCCATGTGCTGCGGCGCGCTCTCGCCGGTCAGCAGCGACAGGTCGACCGAGGTCTGGCCTTCGACGATCTCGCAGTCGGCGGCAAAGGCTTCGCCGGGTTTGACCAGGATGAAATGGCCGGCGCGCAGCGCGGAGGCGGCCACGGTGCTGCTGCCGCGTCCGAGCGGCCAGTCCGGCAGGCGCGTGGCGGAAGCGGGCAGGCCGTGCTGCATGCGCTCCAGCGCGGCGGATGCCTTGCGCCGCGCGGCCAGTTCCAGGTAACGGCTGCACAGCAGCAGGAAGATGAACATGGTCACGGAGTCGTAGTACACGTCGCCGTGTCCACGCCAGGTGGCGATGCAGCTGGCGCCAAAGGCGGCGGCGATGCCCAGCGCCACCGGCACGTCCATGCCGAGGGCGCGGGCGCGCAGGCTGTTCCACGCGCCACGGAAGAAGGGCAGCGCCGAGTAGCACACGGCGGGCAGCGTGAGCAGCAGGCTGGCCCACTGCATCAGCGCGGCCATGCTGTCGTCCAGCGTGCCGTCGTCGGCCAGGTAGGCGGGAGCGACGTACATCATCACCTGCATCATGGACAGGCCGGCCACGAACAGTTGGCGGCCCAGCGCGCGGCCGGCCTGCTGCAATTGCCTGCTGTGGCGGGCCGCGTCGTAGGGCCAGGCCTGGTAGCCGATGGCGTGCAGCGCGCCGAGTATGTCGGCGGGCTGGCAGCGGTCCTTGTGCCATCGCACTTGCAGGCGCTCGGTTGCCACGTTCATGCTGGCGTGCTGCACGCCGGGCAGCTGCATCAGGCGGCGTTCGATCAGCCACACGCAGGCTGCGCAGCGTATGCCTTCCACCAGCAGGGTTGCTTCGGAGTCGGCCGGGTTGCCGTCGCGCGCGGCGAAGCGGGGATCGGCGTTGTCGTACAGGGCCAGTTCGGGCGGCGCAAGGCTGGCTTGCGCGGCCGTGGCTGCGTAGCCGCTGCGTTCGCGGTAGTAGGACGACTGGCCGGCGTCGGAGATGGCCTGGGCGACGGCGGCGCAGCCGGGGCAGCACATATCATGCTCAACCCCGTCTATCAGCGCCGGCCAGCGTTCGCCGCCACCCAGCGGCAGGCCGCAGTGGTAGCAGTGGGCGGGCTGGGGAGAAGTCCACGCGGCCGTTGTTGCGGTATGCGCTGCGGCATGCACAGGATGGGTCATGGCCGGGCTCCGACGCACAGGGCGTCCATCCAGCCGTGGGCCGCGATGGCATCCGGCATGCCGAGCGCCTGCAGCAGCGGCGATGCGGCGCCGCTGGCGCGCAGCAGGCCCAGTAGGCCGAAGGCGAGCACCAGCAGGCCGCAGGCGGTGCGAACCGCTGGCCGCTGCAGTCCTTGCCGCACTTGCGCGCCCAGCAGGCCAAGCGCCGTCAGCATGGGCAGGGTGCCCAAGCCGAAGGCCAGCATCACGGCGGCGCCCTGCACGGCCGAGCCGCTCAGGGCTGCGGTCAGCAGCATGCTGTAGACCATGGCGCAGGGCACCCAGCCCCACAGGCCGCCCAGGCAGAGGGCTTTCAGCGGCGTGTCCATCGGCATCAGGGGGCGCAGCAGCGGCTGTATGCGCCGCCACAATGCGCCGCCCGTGCTTTCCACGCGCGCCAGGCCGCGCCAGGCGTTCATCAGGTAAAGCCCGAGGGCGACCAGCATCAGGTTGGCCAGCCCGAAGGCGGCGTTCTGCCAGTGCGCGATTTGCGCCAGGCTGGCCGCGCCCCCGGCCAGTCCGCCCGCAACGGCGCCGGCCAGCATATAGCTGCCTATGCGCCCGGCGTTGTAGGCAGCCATGCGCAGCGCCGTGCCGTGCACGGCGGGCGCGATGGGAATCACGCGCCGGCCTGACGGCATGGCGGTCAGCGCGCTGACTATGCCGCCGCACATGCCGGCGCAATGCACGCTGCCGGCCAGGCCGACCAGGAATACCGGCAGCAGGTTCAAGCCGTTCATGGCAGTGTCATTTCCGCTTCAGATGGTCTTCGAGTAGCGCAGCGGCTGGACATTGGCGGCGCCCTGGTCCTGCGCGCGCGGCATGCCGAGGTAGCGGTCGAACACCATGCAGATATTGCGCACCACCAGGCGGCCTTTCAGCGTCACCGACAGCCATTCGCTGTCGATGGAGACCAGCCCCTCCTGCTCCAGCGCGCGCAGCTGTTCCAGCTCGGCGGCGAAGTAGTCCGCGAAGCGCAGCGGGTAGGCCAGTTCGATGGAGGCGATCGACAATTCAAAATTGCACATCAGCTTTTGAATCACCATGCGCCTGAGCAGGTCGTCCGTATTGAGCTTGATGCCGCGCGCCACGGGCAAGCTGCCCTGGTCCAGTTTTTCGTAGTAGGCGTCCAGCGTTTTTTCGTTCTGGCTGTAGGTGCTGCCCACCGAGCCGATGGCCGATACGCCCACCGCCACCAGGTCCGCTTCCGCGTGCGTGGAATAGCCCTGGAAGTTGCGGTGCAAACGGCCCTGGCGCTGGGCCACGGCCAGGTCGTCGTCCGGCTTGGCGAAATGGTCCATGCCGATATACACGTAGCCGGCCGCGGTCAGTGCGCGGATGCACAGGGCCAGCATGTCCAGCTTGACGTTGGCCGGCGGCAGGTCGGCATCAAGGATGCGGCGCTGCGGCTTGAACAGGTGCGGCAGGTGCGCGTAGTTGTACAGCGCAATGCGGTCCGGGCCGGCCGCGATCACCTTGGCCATGGTCTGGCGCATGGTGTCCAGGGTCTGCTTCGGCAGGCCGTAGATCAGGTCTATGCTGATGGAGCGGAAGCCCGCGTCGCGCGCGGCCTGCATCACGGCCAGCGTTTCCGCTTCCGGCTGGATGCGGTTGACGGCCTTCTGCACGTCGGGGTCGAAGTCCTGCACGCCCAGGCTGACCCGGTTGAAGCCTTGCGCGCGCAGCGAGTGCACGCGATCGCGCGACACGGTGCGCGGATCGATCTCGATCGAATATTCGCCCTCCTCGTCCGGCGCGAACGCGAAGTTCTCGCGCAGGTGGGCCATCAGCTCCTCCATCTGGCGGTCGCTCAGATAGGTCGGCGTACCGCCGCCGAAGTGCAGCTGGGCGAGCTGGTTCATGCCGGAGAACAGCTTGCCCTGCATGCCGATTTCCTGCTTCAGATAGCTCAGGTAGGTGGCCGCCTTGCTGCGGTCCTTGGTGACGATCTTGTTGCAGCCGCAGTAGTAGCAGACCGTGTCGCAGAACGGAATGTGCACGTACAGCGACAGCGGGCCGCGCCCGCCGCCGCGCATCTTCTGTCCCGCCACGGCTTCCAGGTAGCTGCCGTAGCCGAAGTCCGGGTTGAAGCGGTCGGCTGTCGGGTAGGAGGTGTAGCGCGGCCCGGAGGTGCTCAGCCGGGTGATGGTGGCGGCGTCGAACTGCAGCGGCATGGCGGCGGTGGTGAGTGGCATGGCTTCCACCTCGCTTATGCGGCCAGGCGCTTGGCGCCGCTGCCCTTGTTGCTGTTCCGCTCGCGGATCGGGCTGACCTTGCTGCGTTGTTCAGGCAGCGCGCGCTTGCCGAACTTGAACAGGCTCACCGCCTGTTTCAGGCCGCCCGCTTCCACCGCCAGGCTGTTGGCCGCCGCCGCCGCTTCCTCCACCAGCGCCGCGTTCTGCTGCGTCACCTGGTCCATATGGGCGATGGCCTGGTTCACCTGGTCCACGCCTATGCTTTGTTCGCGCGAGGCCACCGAGATCTCGTGCATGATGGCCGTCACCTGCTTGACCGAGCTGACCACCTGCTCCATGGTGGCGCCGGCGCGGTGCACCTGCGTCATGCCGGCGCTGACCTTGCCCACCGAAACGTCGATCAGCTGCTTGATGTCCTTGGCCGCCACCGACGAGCGCTGCGCCAGGTTGCGCACCTCGCCCGCCACCACGGCGAAGCCGCGTCCCTGCTCGCCGGCGCGGGCCGCTTCCACCGCCGCGTTCAGCGCCAGGATGTTGGTCTGGAAGGCGATGCCCTCGATCAGGCCGATAATGTCCACGATCTTGCGCGAGGAGGCGTTGATGTCGTCCATGGTGGCGATCACGTCGGCCACGATTTCGCCGCCCTCTTCCGCCACGTTGGAGGCGGCCAGCGCCAGCTCATTGGCCTGCACCGAGTTGTCGGCGTTCTGTTTCACGGTCGAGGCGAATTCCTCGATGCTGGAGGCGGTTTGCTCCAGGCTGGCGGCCTGCGCTTCGGTGCGGCCGGACAGGTCGGCGTTGCCGGCGGCGATCTGGCGCGTGGCCACGGCCATGGTCTCCACATTGACGCGAACGTCGCGGATGGTGGCGATCAGGTTGCTGTTCATTTGCTGCAGCGCGCGCAGCAGCTGGCCCACTTCGTCGGTGGCGTGGGTTTCAAAGGTGCTCGACAGGTCGCCCGCCGCAATCGAGCGCGCGCCTTGCAGCGCCTGCTTCAGCGGCTGTATCACGCTGGTGCGCAGGGTGTACCACAGGAAGACATTGACCAGCAGGCCGATGAAGGTGGCGCCGAAGATGCTGTAGCGCGTCAGCGCCGAGGCGCCCTCGCCGAACAGGCTGGCCAGGCAGACGAACAGCAGCAGCGTGTTGACGCCGCTGGTGGCGGCCCAGATGCGGGTGGCCAGCGAGGAATGGCTCAGGCGCGCCAGCCAGTGCGCCACGCCGGTGCGGATCAGCTGGCCGTTCTTGATCGTCAGGCCCGCCGTGGCGCCGCCCTCGCGGATCTGGCGGTAGGCCTGCTCCGCTTCCTGCACCTGGGCGCGGGTGGCGCGGGTGCGCACCGACATATAGCCCAGCGTCTGGCCGTCCTCGCGGATCGGCGTCACATTCGCCTTGACCCAGTAGTAGTCGCCGTTCTTGCAGCGGTTCTTCACCATGCCGGTCCACGGCATGCCTGCGCGGATCGAGCTCCACAGGTCGGCGAAGGCCTGCGGCGGCATGTCCGGATGGCGCACGATGTTCTGCGGCGCGCCGATCAGCTCCTGCTCGCTGAAACCGCTGATCTGGACGAAGTAGGGATTGACGTAGACGATATTGCCGCTCAGGTCGGTTTTCGAGACGATGGCCTGGTCGTCTGCAAGTTCGACTTCGCGGTTGGTGACGGGTAAATTGGTGCGCACGGTGCTCTCCTGCTGGCTGTTTTTCTTGCTGTATCGCAAGACATATAGCCAGTGTACGGAGAGCGGCGGACAAATTTATTGATGTAGATCAAAAATGGCCGGATTGCGCCGGGCTCACTTTCCCGGTAGGGACTTGAGCAGGCTGTCGCGCAGGGCCACCACGCTTTTTTGCATTTTTGGAAACTCCTGGGCCGACAGGCCGCAGGCCTGGAACAGGTTGTTGCCCTCGGCCGCCTTGCGCCGCAGCTGCCGCCCTTCCTCGGTCAGGTTGACGATGACCTGGCGCTCGTCGGCGGTGGCGCGCTGGCGCGTCAGATAGCCCATGGCCTCCAGTTTCTTCAGGATGGGGGTGAGCGTATTGGACTCCAGGAACAGCTTTTCGCCCAGGCCGCTGACGGTCTGGTTCTCTTGCTCGGACAGCGCAATCACGGTGATGTACTGGGTGTAGGTCAGCCCCAGTACGTCCAGGATGGGCTTGTAGGCCTTGCCGAACGCCAGGTTGGCCGAATACACGGCGAAGCACAGGTAGTCGGCCAGCGGCAGGTCGGCGACGGCAAGGTCGTCTGGGGCGGCGGCGGGGGCAGGGACGGTATCCATGGGCTTTCCTTATCGGTGGAAAACCCATTATACATCGCATCCGATTCAATTGGCGCCGGCCGGCAGCGGACGCAGCGTGCCCACCGCGTGGCCCTGGGCGTAATCCACGCCCAGGCGGCGCACCAGCGCCAGGGTTTCCTCGTCCTCCACGTATTCGGCCACGGTCAGCATGCCCATCACGTGACCGACCTCGTTGATCGCTTTCACCAGCGCGTAGTTGATGGTGTTCTGCTTGATGTCGCGGATAAACATGCCGTCGATTTTCAGGTAGTCCACCGGCAGCGCCTTCAGGTAGGCGAAGGAGGACAGGCCGCTGCCGAAGTCATCCAGCGAAAAGCGGCAGCCCAGCGTCTTCAGGCGCGCCATGAAGGCCTGCGCCTGCGGCAGGTTGGCGATGACGGCCGTTTCCGTGATTTCGAAGCAGATGGCGGCAGGATCGATGCCGAATTCGGAAAACTGCTCGAGGATGTAGTCGTGCAGGCCCTCGTCGTTGAGCGAGGAGCCGGACAGGTTGACCGAATAGAGCGCCTCGGCTCGGTGGCCGGCCACGCGCCTGCCGTGGATATAGCGGCAGACGGCGCGTATCACCCAGCGGTCGATCGCCACCATCAAGTCGTAGCGCTCGGCGGCCGGGATGAAGGCGCCGGGCGGGATCAGCTCGCCTTCGTCGTTCTGGATGCGTATCAGCACTTCGTCGTGCGCCGCCTCCCCGGCCTGGCGCCGCTGGTCCGGCTGGCCGCCGGGCGCCGCCGCCAGGGGCACGATGGGCAGCGCGTACAGGCGGAAGGCGTCGTGCTCGAAGGCGTCGTTCAGGCGCGACACCCACTGCATCTCGCCCTGCCGCTGGGCCAGCTTGAGGTCCGATTCCATGTACAGGTGCACGCGGTTGCGGCCGTGCTCCTTGGCCAGGTAGCAGGCCTGGTCGGCCGCCATCAGCAGCTCCGTCATCGATTTGCTGTCGTGCGTCACTTCCACCAGGCCGATGCTGGCGCCGATGTCGAAGCTGCGGCTGTCCCACACGAAGCGGAAGTTCTTGATCGACTGGCGCAGCTGGTCCGCCACCAGCATGGCCTGGTCGGGCGGACAGTGCGGCAGCAGCACGCCCAGCTCGTCGCCGCCCAGGCGGGCCAGCACGTCGCTGTCGCGCAGCTGGGCCTGCAGCATCTTGGCCAGCAGCTGCAGCAGCACGTCGCCGGCGCTGTGGCCGCAGGTGTCGTTGACGATCTTGAACTGGTCCAGGTCGATGTACAGCAGCGCGTGCGAGTGGCCGTCGTGCTTGGCTGTGTGCAGCGCGGCGGCGATCTGCTGTTCGAACTCGCGCCGGTTGATCAGGCCGGTGAGCGGGTCGTGGCTGGCGTACCAGGAAAGTTGCTGGGTCAGCTTGCGCTCGTGGCTCACGTCGCGGAACACCAGCACCGCGCCCAGCATTTCGCCGCTTTCGGACCAGATCGGCGAGGCCGAGTCCTCGATGGGAATGTGGCGCCCGTCGCGCGTGATCAGCTGGGCGCCGTTGCTCACGCCGATGGACTGGCGCAGGCGCAGGCAGCGCCGGGCCGCGTGCTCGTCCTTGCCGGCCGGCTCGCGCACCTGGCTTTGCGCCAGCGGCGCCACGCCGGGTACCGGCGGCTCGTAGGCCAGCTTCAGCGTCTGCTCGATGGGCTTGCCGACGGCCAGCTCGCGGCTCCAGCCGGTGAGCTGCTCGGCCACGCGGTTGATAAAGCGCGTATTGCCCTGCGCGTCGGTGGTGGCCACGCCGTCGCCGATCGAGGCCAGCGTCACTTCCGCCAGTTCGCGCTGCGCCGCCGCCTCCAGTTCCCGCAGCTTGGCCTGGGTGACGTCCCAGACGACGCCCAGGGTGCGCACGGCCCGGCCATGCGCGTCGCACTGCGCGCATGCCTTGGCGGCCAGCCAGTGCATGCTGCCGTTCGGCCATTGCACGCGGTATTCGAGTTCATAGGGGGTGCAGCGGTCGGCGGCATCCTGCATGCGGTGGAACAGCTCGTCGCGGTCGGCGGGATGGACGAACTGCAGAAAAGCGGAGAATGGCTGCTCAAGCTTGATTTCAGGCAGACCCAGCAGAGTGGCGCCGTCGGCCGACCAGTACACCGTGCTGCCGGCCACGCTGCCATCGGCCAGCACCGAGTCCCAGACGGCCATATGCGCCGCCGACATGGCCATGCCCAAACGTGTGTCTAAATCCGACATGATGGCCTCCTCGTCAGGTTACGAGGATGAGACTGCGAAACTGGTAAAAAGTTCCGGGAGCCGCTAGCATGGGCGCACGAGTATCGGGATGGAGAAGACGGCATGGCGTCGCAGCAAAGCACGGTGGATTTTCTGGTGGACCAGATGGCGGGCGCGGGCACGCTGGCGGCGCGCAAGATGTTCGGCGAGTACGCCATTTATTGCGACGGCAAGATGTTCGCCCTGGTGTGCGACGACCAGCTGTTCATCAAGCCGGTGGAGGCCAGCCGCGCCTGGATAGGCACGCCGCAGGAGGCCCAGCCCTACCCGCAGGCCAAGCCCTGGTTTCTGATTTCGGGGGATTACTGGGACGAGCGCGAATGGCTCACCGAACTGGCGCGGCGCACGGCGGCGGCCTTGCCGCTGCCGGCGCCGAAAAAGAAAAAGGCTGCCAAGGCAGCCTAGTTCCTGGCCCTGGCCCATCAGGCGTCGCCGGATTGCGGCGCGGCGCTGCCGCTGCCCGCGCTGTCGCGCACGTTTTTCTGCACCGCCACCGCCGCGAACAGGCTCAGCACGAAGGACATGGCGTAGAAGCCCTTCTCGCTGGAGGCCAGCGTGGCGTTCCACAGGCCCACCGACAACAGCAGCAGCACCAGCAGCAGCGAGATCCAGCACAGGCCGAAATACAGATTGGTCACCTGCACGCCCTCGAGCCGGTCGCGCACCGACTTTTGCAGCGACACGGCGGCGAACAGGCCGTAGGCCAGCAGCGTGAAGTAATAGCCCTTCTCGTTGAGCTGCATGGTGGCGTTCCACAGCCCGGCCAGATAGGTGATCACGCCCACCAGCAGGGCGGCCCACGAAGCGCCGACGAAGGCGGCGGTTGGACGTTGCGGTGCAATCTTGTTCATGTAGCCTCCTGGTGTATGACTTGGGTATGCCGTATCTAATCAGAAATTTCAGTGCGAGCGCTTGAACAAACGCAAGAAACGGCCCGCCATCGTCACGCCCGCCAGCACGATGGCGCCGGCCACCACGCCGGCCACCGCGTCCAGCAGCGACGGCGTGACCGCCTTGAGCAGCGCGCCGGCGCCCGGCGTGGCGCCCATGAACTCGGCCGCATGGTGGATCACGTCGTGCGCGCCGGGGATGCCGTGCGTCAGGATGCCGCCGCCCACCATGAACATGGCCAGCGTGCCGGCCACCGACAGGAACTTCATCAGCTTGGGCGCGGCCGACAGCAGGAAGCGGCCCAGGCCCACCGTGAAGGCGCCCGCGCCGGGGCGCTGCGCCAGGTACAGGCCGGCGTCGTCCATCTTGACGATGGCCGCCACGATGCCGTACACGCCCACCGTCATCGCCACCGCGATGCCGGCCAGCACCGTCACCTGCTGCGCGAACGGCGCCTCGGCCACCGTGCCCAGCGCAATCACGATGATCTCGGCCGACAGGATGAAGTCGGTGCGCACGGCGCCCTTGATCTTGTCCTTTTCCAGCGCCACCATGTCCACCGCCGGATTGGCCAGGGCGGCCGCCAGCTCGGCGTGGTGGTGCTCGTCCTCGTGGCCGCCGTGCAGCAGCGGGTGGGCGATTTTCTCGAAGCCCTCGAAGCACAGATAGGCGCCGCCCACCATCAGCAGCGGCGTGATGCCCCAGGGCGCGAATGCGCTGATGGCCAGTGCGGCAGGCACCAGGATGGCCTTGTTCCGCATCGAACCGAGCGCCACCGCCCACACCACCGGCAGTTCGCGGTCGGCGTTCACGCCCGCCACTTGCTGGGCGTTCAGCGCCAGGTCGTCGCCCAGCACGCCGGCGGTTTTCTTGGCCGCCACTTTGCTCATGGCGGCCACGTCATCGAGGATGGTGGTGATATCGTCGATCAGGGCCAGCAGACTGGTGCCGGCCATCTCAGCAGCCCTCCGGGGCGGCAGGGGCGAGGAATGCGGGAGCGGGAGTGTTCATGGCGCGGTAGTGTGAGTGGATGCAGCGCCAATCTTACCTCATAAGCAACTGTCCGTAAGCAAGTGTTCGCGCAGGCGCGCTACAATGGCCGCTCGCAAAATCAGCTCGGGAACTCAGCATGGCCTTCAGCACCTGGATCACCTTCGTTATCGCCGCCTCCATCATTGCCGTGTCGCCCGGTTCCGGCGCCGTGCTGTCGATGTCGCACGGCCTGTCCTACGGCGTGCGCAAGGCCAGCGGCACCATCCTCGGCCTGCAGGCGGGCTTGCTGCTGGTGCTGGCCATTGCCGGCGCGGGCGTGGGCTCGCTGCTGCTGGCGTCCGAACTGGCCTTCAATGTGGTGAAGACCGTGGGCGCGCTGTACCTGATCTGGCTCGGCTTCAGCCAGTGGCGCGCCAAGGTGCAGGCCGCGCCGGGCGGGGCGGACGCGGCGGCGGACGGCGCGCAGGCCAAGGCCGTGCTGCCTTCGCTGCAAAAGCGCGTGTTGACCGGCTTCCTGACCAATGCCACCAATCCCAAGGGCATCATTTTCATGGTGGCCGTGCTGCCGCAGTTTATCGCCCAGGACCACCCGCTCGTGCCGCAGCTGCTGATTTTGGCCGCCACCATGTGCACCATCGACCTGGTGGTCATGCACAGCTACGCCTTCCTGGCCTCGTCCATGCAGCGCTTCTTCCGCGACGCCAAGTCCGTCAAACGCCAGAACCGCGTTTTCGGCGGCCTGCTGATGGCGGTCGGCGCGGCGCTGTTCTTCGTCAAGCGCGGCGGCGCCCACGCCTGATGTGGAACGGATGTGAAAACATTTGTAACGGCCGTCGTCTGAACCGCAATTGCGGCGTTAAATAGACTCATTACATCCTGGAGTGCCGCCATGGGCCGCAAATTCGTACACCTGATCCTGTTGACCGCGCTGGTCGCCGTCAGTTCGCTGGCGCTGGCCGGCGACGATCCGCCTGCCCGCGTGGGCCGCATTTCCAGCGCCGAGGGCCAGGTTACGGTCGAGGCCGACGGCGAGCAGGCCAGCGGCAACCTGCTGAACTGGCCCGTGGCGGGCGGCAGCCGCGTGACGGCCGCGCCGGGTTCGCGGCTGGAGTTCCGCATCGGCTCGGCGGCCATCCGCCTGGACGGCGACTCCAGCCTGGAAGTGGAGGCGCTGGACGATGACAGCCTGCGCCTGCGCCTGAACTACGGCAGCGTCAGCGTGCGCCTGCGCAGCGGCGAACTGCTGGGCGACTTTGAACTGAACACGCCGCAAGCGCGCATCACCATGCTGGAGCCGGGCCTGGTGCGCGTGGACAGCGAGCGCCAGCCGGACACCAGCGTGATCTCGGTGCTGGCCGGCGCGGCCAGCGTGGACGGCGGCGGCGCCGCCCTCACGCTGCGCGCGGGAAAACGCGCCGTGGTGCAGGGCGAGCAGGTCAGCACCGGCCAGGCGCAGCGCGACCGCTTTGACGACTGGGTGCTGGCTCGCGACAAGCGCGACGAGAACTCGCAGTCGCTGCGCTATGTGACGGCGGACGTCACCGGCTACGAGGAACTGGACCAGTACGGCAGCTGGCGCGAGAGCGAGGACTACGGCCCGCTGTGGTCGCCCCGCTCGGTGCCGGTGGGCTGGGCGCCCTACCGCGACGGCCGCTGGACCTGGCTGGACCCGTGGGGCTGGACCTGGGTGGACGACGCGCCCTGGGGCTACGCGCCCTCGCACTACGGCCGCTGGGTGATGCTGGACGCGCGCTGGTACTGGGCGCCGGGCCGCATCACCTCGCGTCCTGTCTGGGCGCCGGCGCTGGTGGGCTGGGTGGGCGGCAGCAACTGGAGCGTCGCCTTTGCCGACCGCCGCAACGGCCCCGGCGTGGGCTGGTATCCGCTCACGCCGCGCGACCGCTTTGTGCCGAACTACCGCGTGTCGGCCGAGCATGAGCGCCGCCTGGGCTGGAGCCACCAGAACAGCGTGCACTGGAAGCCGCAGCGCGAAGTGCGCCGCGAAGGCGTGACCGTCTTGCCGCGCGAGCAGTTCGATGCGCGCCGCACCGTGAATGTGGGCAAGGCGCCGCGTATTTCGCTGGCGCCGAACGACGCGCGCAATGTGCCGCTGTCGACCGCGCCGATGCCGGCCAACCGCGTGTGGCCGGGCGCGGTGACGCCGGGCCGCGTGATCGAAACCCGCCGCGACCGCGATCATGAACGCGACAACGCCGCTGAGCGCCAGCCGCGCATGAGCATCAACCCCGGCCAGAACCGCGCGCCGGCGCAGCAGCAGGCCATGCCGTTCGCCCAGCCGCCGGCCGCCGCGCCGCAGGCGGCCGACCGGAATGGCGACGAGGACCGCCGCCGGGCGCGCGAGGAGAATGACCGCCGCGAAGCCGGCCAGCGCTGGAACCGCCAGTCGATCCAGGCGCAGCAGCAGGCCCAGCCGCAGCCGCAGCAGCAAGCCCAGCCGCAGCCACCGGCGCAGCATCCATTTGCGCAGCCGGCGCAAGCTGCGCCGTCGCCGGCGGCCCAGTTCCGCCAGCGCGACGACGGGGCCGAGCAGCGCATGCGCGAACAGCGGGAGCAACGCGATCAGCAGCGGGCGCAGCGCGAACAGCGCGATATGCAAGCCGCCCGGCCTGCGCCGGTGGCCCAGCCTCCGCAGCCACAGCCGCAGCAAGCCCAGCCGGCTCCCCGTCCGCAGCCGCCGCCGCAAATGCAGGCGCCGCAGCCGAGGCCGCAGCAGCAGCGCGACGACGATAACAACAATGGCCGCCGCAGGGGCGGTGACAAGGATGAGCACAGGCAGCGCGAATAATGTCGGGAACACACTGCGTTTCAGGCCGGGATTTTGCACTTCCAGGCCGCGAATTATGCAGTTCATCACATTTTGATGGCGACTAGGGGCCACTTTTCATACAGTGGCCTCGTCACAAGTTCCCGACTATTTTTTTTTCCGCTGTATAAAAAAATAGTTTTTCGAGCCGGCTACCCGCCGGCTCTTTTTTTATTTACCGTCCGCCAGATGCCGTATGCGCGCCCGCCATTCACCCAGCGCCGACAGCGCGTCGTGAAATTCGCGCTCTATCAAATCCGCCTCGCTTGGTGTAATCTTGCCATCTAGTAAAGATTGTGAAACGGCCTCCGCCACATCGCCCACCTGGCTCATCACCCTGCACACGGTTTGCGACAGGTCGTCCTTGGCCACTTGCTCCGGCACCGGCACCACGAAAGCGGCCATGCCATGCCGTGTCAGCAGGGCGTGCAGGGGCAGCAGGGCGTCCTTCACGCCGGCTTTCTGGCACAGTTCTATGATGGCCGACACCTCCTCGAAGGAGGGGTAATGCGATGCAATCGACGGGGACAATTTGTTACGCAGCACGTTCACGGAAATCCCCATGCTTTGCGACAAAGCGTCGATTCCACCCGGATAGCTGCGCGCCACGGTGTACAGCGCGTCGTGCTGGTTCATGTCTGAGTACTTGCGGGTCATGGTGAAGCGTGTCCTTTTTTACCGATGCATTTAAATGCATCGGTCATTATGCTGTTATTCATTCAACTAGAGAGGTTGGGGAAATGAAGAAGTCTCTCCGCACTGCAATAGCGCTGGCCTTGTCGATGGCCCTGGCCATGAACGGCGCCTATGCCGACACGCGCCCGGCCAAGAGTTCCGGCTCGTTCAAGAGCGGATTTTCGTCGCAAAAGAGCAGCACTGCAAGAAATAACACCGCCCCAAGTAACAAATCGGGCGGCGCGGACAGCGCGGCCAGCCGGGGCGGCAACACCTCGTTCGGCTCCTTCGGTTCGTCGCGCCGCGCGCCGGACAGCGCCGCCGGCACGCGCAACCAGTCCGCCATGTCGCAGGACTTGTCGAAGCGCCAGGCCGAGGAAAACGCGCTGCGCGCCATGGACAGCCGCCGCGCCGCCCGCGAAGCCCAGCAGCGCACTTTGCCGCCGCTGGACCCGGTGGTGCCGCGCCAGCCGCAAGGGCCGCAATACGGCCAGCAGGCGCCGCAGTATGACAACCGTGGCTACGACCAGCGCGGCTACGACAACCGGGGCTATGACCAGCGCGGTTACGACCGCAATGGCCGCCTGGCCACCGCCGGCGCCGCAGCGGCGGGCGCGGTGCTGGGCTCGATCCTGACCGCGCCGGCCCACGCCAACCGCGCCCCGGTCCAGGCACCCGCGCCGTCCAACGTGCCGGCAGATATCGGCGCCCTCGGCCCGGTGGACCCGGCCAGCGGGGACGGTTCGGCGGCGGGCACGGCTGCGGCTACCGCCACGGGCAACACCGCCGGCATGGACGCCGCCGAGGCAGCGCAAGCCCGGCAGGCAAAGAAGGAATCGGGCGGCCTGGGCTGGTTGGGCTGGGCGCTGCTGATCGGCCTGGGCTACGTCGGCTGGCGCCTGCTGCGCGGCAGGCTGATGAAGCCTAAAGCCGGCCGCAACTACACTTTGGGAGATTGAGATGGGCTGGAAAGATGCAATCGATTACGTTCGCGGCGCCGCCACCAGGCACGGCCTGGCCGAAGCGCCGGCCGACCAGCAGTTGCCGCTGGGCGCGCGCATCGGCAGCGTGGTGAACCTGCAGCAGTCGCCGCTGCTGCGCGCCAGCACCGCCGGTTCGCTGATACGCATGCCGAACGGCAGCGACACCCGCATCCTGGCCATCTCGCGCATCAAGCTGAACCTGTCCGGCAAGCTGTACCGCTACTACCTGGACAAGGGCGACGACGCGGACGACGAGAAGTTCCTGCAAGTGTATGTAAACGAGCAGGGCCAGGTGGCCGAGATCCTGTACTGCACCCAGCTGGCCCGCGTGATCCCGGAAACGGTGGAGGACCAGGAAGCCTACACCGGCGAAGCGGGCTACGGCCTGGGCGACGCCAGCTACACCCTGTGGCGCGGGCAGCTGGGCGATTGTGGCCTGGACCCGCGCGACCTGGAACTGGCCTTCGGCAGCGAGGAAGGCCTGGTCTACCAGCGCGACGCCGGCAGCCCGGACGCGGAATTCGTGGCGCCGTTCAACGGCACCGAAACCCGCATCGACGACGCCGGCGGCATGGGCGGCTTGCAGCAGCAGATGTATTTGATGCCCTATGTCCGCGAGCTGAACGGCGCGGGCCGGGAGTTTTTGCTGATTACGACGGAAATACTCGCCAGCGTGAACGGCGATGCAGGGAAACGCGGTATCCATGTCGACTTTGTCATCGGCATACCGGTTGAGCAGGAACGTGTCGTCATCCAGTAAGGACGGCGGCGCGCACACGGCAGTTCCATCTTAACGAAAGGAAGGACAACATGAGCAACTCGAATGGCTGGGGTTTAACCGCGCGTCTGATTACCAAACACTTCGGCGCCCTGGGCGACCGCGTCTCCGAAGCGATTGCCAATTTCGATCCCGAAACGGCAACCGAGGCCGACCGCGACCGCCTGGCCGACACCTTGCGCGCCACGGCCCAGAAGCTGGCCGCCGCCCGTTCCTCCTTTGAAAAGGAGCATGCGGACGTGGTCAAGCTGCAAGAGCTGATCGCCAACGACGAAAAAGCCGCCGAAACCCTGGGCGAACGCCTGGCCTCGGGCCGCATCTCGGAAGCGACCATCAACCTGTTCTGCGACGAGCTGGAGTCGAACAAGGCGCGCCTGCCGCTGGAAATCCAGGAGCAGGCCGACGCCGAGGAGTATATGAACGAGCTGCAGAAGATCGTCGACGCGCTGTCGCAGCAGCTGGCCGACTTCGACGCCGCCGCCAAGAAGGCGTTGCAAGCGCTGGCGCAAGCCAACGCCCAGCGCGACCTGCAGCAGGTGCGCAGCGAGCGCCAGGAGCAGCTCAACGGCCTGAAAGGCTTGCAGGGCAATTCCAGCGCCCTGAACGCGCTGACCCGCCGCGCCCAGGCCGTGAGCAATGAAGCGGCCGGCATGAAGATCGTGGCCGACATCGGCCAGCGCCCGCACGACCAGGCCGCCGAGCTGGACGCGATCCGCAAGTCCGTCAGCAACCCGGGCGCCGCCGGCGGCGAGTCCGCGCTGGCCCGCCTGCAGCGCCTGTCCGGTAAAACCGCCACGGCATAATCAGGCCATGCATGCCGCCGGTATTGTGACCGCGTTACAATACCGGCTGGCATTCATTTTCTGGAATTATCATGGCAACAGCGATCCCACCGGGCGAGTCCCTCATCGAATACCCGAGCGATTTCCCCATCAAAGTGATGGGGCCGACCCATATCGACTTCGCGGCGACCATCGTGGAAGTCGTCATCAAGCACGACCCGACCTTCCACAAAGGCAAAATGGAAGAGCGGCCGTCGGCCAAGGGCAACTACACCGGCCTGACCGTCACCGTGCGCGCCACCAGCCGCCCGCAGCTGGACGCGCTGTACACCGAACTGTCGGCTCACCCGATGGTAAAAATCGTTATGTAACCAGATGGCGCTGCCGCGCCGGAGCGCACCATGAGCCTCACCCTCTACGTCGACAGCCAGTTCACCAGCCCTTATGCCCTGTCCGTGTTCGTCACGCTGAAGGAAAAAGGCCTGCCCTTCGAACTGAAAACCGTGGACCTGGACGCCGGGGCCAACCTGGTGCCGCCCTTCCGCGACCTGGCGCTGACCGCGCGCGTGCCGGCGCTGGTGCACAACGGCTTCGTGCTCACCGAGTCCAGCGCCATCAGCGAATACCTGGACGAAGTGTTTCCTGCGCCCGAATACCACGCCGTGCTGCCGCGCAATGCGCAGCGCCGCGCGCTGGCGCGCCAGGTCCAGGCCTGGCTGCGCAGCGATCTGATGCCTATCCGTCAAGAACGCAGCACCATCACCGTGTTCTACGAGCCGGCCACGCAGCCGCTGTCGCCCGCAGCGCGCGCGGCGGCGGACAAGCTGGTACGCGCCGCAAGCAAGCTGGTGGACGGCCCCAGCCTGTTCACCCGCTGGTGCGTGGCGGACACCGACCTGGCCGTCATGCTGATGCGCCTGATCAAAAGCGGCGACGAGGTGCCGCAGAAGCTGAAAGACTACGCCGAGGCCCAGTGGCAGCGCGCGCCGGTGCAGGAGTGGCTGGCGCTGGTGCCGAAAAAATAGGCACGGCAAGAAAGTATTTCAGCACTGACTTATAATGGCGGCATGTCTATCGCCCCGGCACTGATACGCCACCTCGGACAAGCCGAGTACGAACCCACCTTCGCCGCCATGCGCGCCTTCACGGACGCGCGCACGCCCGAAACCCCAGACGAGCTGTGGATCGTCGAGCACCCGCCCGTGTTCACGCTGGGCCTGGGGGCGGACCGCGGCCACCTGCTGGCCGGTGCTGCCGCCATCCCGGTGGTGCAGACCGACCGCGGCGGCGAGGTCACTTACCACGGCCCCGGCCAGGTGGTGATTTACCTGATGATGGACCTGCGCCGCAACAAGCCGGGCGGCAAGCTGTATGCGCGCCAGTTTGTGTACAAAATCGAGCAAGCCATCATCAATGTGCTGCAGGCGTATAATCTCGGCGGTGAACGCGTCGAGGGCGCGCCCGGCATTTATATTGCCGCCGGCCCGAAAAAGGGCGCCAAAATCGCCGCGCTCGGCCTGAAAGTGCGCGGCAACGGCTGCACCTACCATGGGGTGTCGCTGAATGTGGGTATGGACCTGGCCCCGTTCACCTGGATTAACCCTTGCGGCTATTCTGGACTGGAAACCATCGACATGCGCTCCATGGGAGTGGAAGCGCCGCTTGCCGACGTGCAGCTGGCGCTGGCCAACGAACTGGTGCGGCTGCTGGAAGCAGCTGTTCCCGCCGAAGAAACTACTGTATCAATTTAAGCCTATGACCACCGAGACCCCTTCCAGCACCGCCCCCGCCGCCCCAGCTTACAACGCAAGCGAAAAGCAAAAAGGCGCCAGCAAGACCTCGCGCATTCCGATCAAGATCACGCCCATCGAGCAGATCGAGCGCCTGAAAAAGCCGGAGTGGATCCGCGTCAAGGCCGCCTCCGCATCGACCCGCTTCTACGAGATCAAGGACATCCTGCGCGAGAACAAGCTGGTGACCGTGTGTGAAGAGGCGAGCTGCCCGAACATCGGCGAATGCTTCGGCAAGGGCACGGCCACCTTCATGATCATGGGTGACAAATGCACCCGCCGCTGCCCGTTCTGCGACGTCGGCCACGGCCGTCCGGATCCGCTGGACGTGGACGAGCCGCAAAACCTGGCCAACACCATCGCCAAGCTGCGCCTGAGCTATGTGGTCATCACCTCGGTGGACCGCGACGACCTGCGCGACGGCGGCGCCCAGCACTTTGTCGAGTGCATCACCAAGACCAAGGAACTGTCGCCCAAGACCCAGATCGAAGTGCTGGTGCCGGACTTCCGCGGCCGCCTGCAGAAGGCGCTGGACATCTTCGCCAACGGCCTGCCGGACGTGATGAACCACAACCTGGAAACCGTGCCGCGCCTGTACAAGGAAGCGCGTCCGGGTTCGGACTATATGCATTCGCTGAAGCTGCTCAAGGACTTCAAGGCCATGTATCCCGGCGTGAAGACCAAGTCCGGCATCATGGTGGGCCTGGGCGAGACCGACGAGGAAATCCTGCAGGTGATGCGCGACATGCGCGAGCACGACATCGACATGCTGACCATCGGCCAGTACCTGGCGCCGTCCAACAGCCACCTGCCGGTGCGCCGCTACGTGCACCCGGACGTGTTCAAGATGTTCGAGGAAGAAGCGTACAAGATGGGCTTCAAGCACGCGGCCGTGGGCGCCATGGTGCGTTCCTCCTACCATGCGGACGAACAGGCGCATAACGTACTGGAAGCCGTGTAAGCATGGCCGCGCTGCGCCTCGCGCCCTCGTGGGAGGCGCAGCTGCAAGACCAGTTCGGGCAGCCCTACTGGGCGGCCCTGAACGCTTTCGTCAAGGATGAATACGCGGCCGGGCCATGCTGCCCGGACGACGCCAGCATCTTCCGCGCCTTTGAGCTGACACCCTTCGACGACGTCAAGGTGGTGATACTCGGGCAGGATCCTTACCACACGCCCGGCGCGGCGCAGGGCTTCTGCTTCTCCATCCCGGAAGGCAACCGCCCGCAGCCGAGCCTGCAGAACATCTTCAAGGAGTTGGGAGAGGACCTGGGCGTGGCGCGCAGCCGCACCGACCTGTCGGACTGGGCGGAGCAAGGCGTGTTCCTGCTCAACAGCGTGCTGACGGTGCGCGCCCACGAAGCGGGTTCGCACGCGCGCAAGGGCTGGGAACAGTTCACCGACAGCGCCATCCGCCGCCTGTCGCAGGAGCGCGAGCACCTGGTGTTCATGCTGTGGGGCAGCTACGCGATCGCCAAGCAGGCCCTGATCGACGGCAGCAAGCACCACATCATCACCTCGCCCCACCCCTCGCCGCTGTCCGCCTACCGCGGCTTCTTCGGCAGCAAACCCTTCTCCCGCGCCAACAGCTACCTCGCAGCCCAGGGCCAAACGCCGATCAGCTGGGCTTGAGTGGACGCTGTGTCACGGCCTCTTCTTTGCGGCATGTTTTACGCGGAGAATTTCGATACAGCCTTTGTGGATGCGGTAGATGACGAGATAGTTCGGGTGGACGACCATTTCGCGGGTGCCCGCTTTGCGGCCGATTCTGTACAGCGTCGGCTGAGTGGTTAGCTGATCAGTTTTCTTCTCGATGAGTTCATCCAGCTTGAGCGCCGCTGCAGGGTTGTCTCTGGCGATGAAGTCCATAATGCGCTCGCGGTCCGCCAATGCCATTGGCCTCCAGAGCAGCCTCAAGGCTAGTCGCCTTTGATGCGTTTTTTCAAAACTTCGCGCTTGGCTGCAAAATACCGCTTTACCTCGTCGTTAGGAATACTTGGACGAGGATCATGGATGGCATCGTCCACTTCGGCGGCCAGCCATTCGTCGTAGCTGGCGTCGGAGTCGGGCGGTACGGCAGGTGCAGCGCTATTTTTGCTTCCTGCAGTCATCAGTTTCTCGTAGAGTCGGATTGGCGATTACTAGAGTATCGTTCCGGCCGGGATGATTGCAAACCACTTTTCGCAAACAATGGCCCCAAAAATAGCTAGGCCTTGGCGGCGGACAGGGCGCGGTACATCTCGATGGCGCTCAAGGTGGTTTGCTTGCCGTCCTCCGCTGCCGTGACCAGTTCCGTCATGCGGTGGTTCACCGGGGCGTCCATGCCCACGGATGCGGCCAGCGCCGTGATGGCGCCGTTCAGGTAGTGCACCTCGGTCTTGCGGCCCGCCTGCAAGTCCTCCCACATGGAGGAGCGCGCCTCCGGATCTATTTTCAGCATGGACGCGGCCACGCGCGTGAACAGCGCGTCCGGCAGGCGCAGGATCAGCGAGAAGGCGCGCGGCCCCACGCTGACCACCTTGGCCGGCTGGATGCCCGCCCTGGCCAGCACGGCGCGGCCCTCGTCCACCATCAGCGCCAGCGAGCGCCGGTAGCCGCGCTGGCGCAGCTGCTGCACCAGCGGCACGCCGGACAGGGCGTTGACGGAATTGTTCAGGTTAATCAGCAGCTTGCCCCACTGGACGGCGTCGAAGTCCGCGCATTCGCCCAGCGGCAAATGAGCCGCCCGGAACGCCGCCCGCCAGGGCGCCAGCGCGGGCGACGCTTCCACCATCAGCTCGCCGGCCGTGCCCCGGTGCAGGCGGCCGTCCGGCATCTGCACCACGTTGAAGGGCACCATGCCGGCCAGCACGGTCCAGCCGGGCAGCAGGCGGCGCAGCGTGGCGGCGTTGCCGACGCCGTTTTGCAGGCTGAGCACCAGCGCCGACGGATGGGCGTGGGCGCGGATGGCCTCGGCGGCGGCGGCCGTATCGGCGCTCTTGACCGTCACCAGTATCAGCGCCGGTTGGGATAGCGCGGCCAGCATGGCCGGGTCGTCCGCATAGGGCACGCGGGCGCCGTCCAGCAGCAGTTCGCGGCCCTGCAGGTCGGTCAGGTGCAAGCCGTGTTCGGCGATGCGCTGGCGCATGCGCGCCCGGCCCAGCAAGGTCACGCCGGCGCCCGAGCCCAGCAGCGCGCCGCCCACGTAGGCGCCGATCGAACCGGCGCCGAAGACGGCGATGGCGCCGGGATGGAGGGGAGCTCGAGTATCCATGGATTGCAAAAAACTACTGTTGTGGGCCAGGCTTCAATATGGACGCAATTGGCGGAGCCGACAGTAATAATAGCGACAATCCAGCCACCTTTCTCTATCATTCGGCTATGACAAGGCAAAATGGAACAGGCAATGGACGCACCGAAATTTAACATTGAACAGCTCGACGCCTTCGGCGCGGGAAAACTGCCCGGCTACATGGGCATCCACTTCACCGCCGTCGCCCCGGGCGAGGCCAGCGCCGAACTGACGGTGGCGCAGCACCACCTGGCGCCGAACGGCTATCTGCACGCCGGCACGGTGGTCACGCTGGCCGACACCGCCTGCGGCTACGGCTGCATCGCCAGCCTGCCGGAAGGCGCCCTGAATTTCACCACGCTGGAACTGAAATCGAACCACCTCGGCACAGCGCGCGAGGGCGTCATCACCGTGACCGCCAAGGCCGCCCACATGGGCCGCACCACGCAGGTGTGGGACGCCACCGTGGTGCACAAAGACACGGGCAAGACCATCGCCCTGTTCCGCTGCACGCAAATGATCTTGTACCCGAAGTAATCGCTCCAAGGACAAGCACATGATGAAACTCGCCACGGCCGCCACCCTCGGCCTGCTGCTCGCCTCCTCCCTGGCCTGCGCGCAGACGCCGTACACCGAAGACTCCACCTACCAGGGCATGGGAGGCAAGGAGGGCATCAAGAAGATTACCGATACCTTCGTCGCGCTGATCACCTCCGACCCCCGCATCAAGGAAAGCTTCAACGACTTCGACATCCCGCAGCTGAACCAGCGCCTGCAGGAGCAGTTCTGCGAATTCGCCGGCGGCCCGTGCAAGTACAGCGGCAAATACCGCGACAAGACCATGGACGGCGTGGGCACCGTGCGCGACATGAAGTCGGTGCACATCGACCTGAAGATCACCAACGCCCAGTTCAACGCGCTGGCGGAAGACCTGCAGATCGCCATGGAGCAGCACGGCGTGCCGAGCAGCGTGTCGAACAAGCTGATCGCCAAGCTGGCGCCCATGCAGCGCGACATCGTCACCGCCTCGCCCGGCGTGCAAAGCAAGCCGGACATGGGCAAATTCCTGGCCACCGGCGGCGTGAGCCAGCTGGAAGGCGCGGGCGGCGGCGGCCTCACGCCGTGGGCGCTGATCACCGGCTACGGCTCGCGCGACAGCTGGGCCGCGAACGCCCACTACACGCACGTGAAAACGCAGGATTATTCGCTGGGCACTTACGGCGTGGCGGTCGGCGTGGGCGACCGGCTGGAATTGTCGCTGGCGCGCCAGGACTTCAAGGGCAGCCTGGCGCCGCTGAACGCGCTGCAGATCAAGCAGGACATCGTCGGCCTCAAGGTGCGCCTGCTGGGCGACGCGGTCTACGAGCAGGACGTGTGGGTGCCGCAGGTGGCCGTGGGCATCATGTACAAGAAGAACAAGGGCATAGGCGGCCTGGGCGCGCTGGGCGTCACCAGCGTCACGCAGCTGGGCGCCAAGGACGACAGCGGCTATGACTACTACGTGTCCGCCACCAAGGTGCTGTTCGAGCAGAGTTTGCTGGTCAACGGCACGCTGCGCGCCACCAAGGCCAACCAGATGGGCATACTGGGCTTTGGCGGCGACCAGGGCGACCACGCCAAGCTGATGCCGGAAGTGTCGGTGGCGTATTTAATCAACCGCAAGCTGGCGCTGGGCGCCGAATACCGGCACAAGCCGCACAACCTCGGCGTGGACCCGGAAAAAGCCTATTACGACGCCTTTGTGGCCTGGTTCCCGACGCGCAATGTGTCGGTCACGGCGGCCTACGCCCATCTGGGCGAGATCACCGTGTTCAACAAGAAGAAGCAGAAGGGCTGGTATTTGTCCGTACAGACAGGCTTCTGACGGTCAGACCTTGGGGGCAGACCCCAGGGTCCGACCCCAGCCTTTAGCGTACCGATTTGCGGCGCATTGCCGCCAGGCCGAACAGGCCGAGGCCGAGCAGCGCCAGGCTGCCAGGCTCAGGAACGGAATTCCTCAGCACCAGCACTTCCAGGTTCTTCACCGTGAACTGGCCCGCGTTGTAGGCGAAAGTCCAGTCGGGATTGCCCGATCCGCCCACCTGGGTGCCCAGGCCGATGTCGCTGTAGTTGCTCGAGCCGCCCCAGTTGTTGTAGTCCAGGATGGACTGGCCGGCGCCGTAGTTGTGGATCTGCATGGAGCCGTAGTTGTTGGCAAAGTCCGAGCGGTCGCCGAAATCGTAGTTGTTGTTGGTCGCGCCGGGCACGTTGGCGCTGTTGGCGGTGCCGTAGTTGTATTGCCAGAATTCGATATTGCCCGTGCCGATGCCGGTGCCGGTGGCAATGCCGGCCACGTTGGAGAACACGTTCATATTGCTCACGTTCTGCTGGAAGAAGGCGCCGGACGCCGCATTCGGCACGCCGATCTTGCTGGCGTCATTGGTGAACGCGTCCATGGAAACGTAGGCATACATCAGCGGGCCGCCGGCGCGCTGCAGTTCCAGGTAGTAAGCGATGCGGCTGAACGAGCCGTTGGCGATGCTGGCGTGGTTGTCCACCGTGTAAGGGATGCTGTTGAAGTTGAAGCTGGCGACATTGGGCACGGCCAGCGAGTAGGCCAGCGTGTATTTGCTCGCTTCGGCTACTTGCGAGATGGCGCTGGCTTGGGCCAGCAGGGGCATGGCCAGGGCCAGCAGCAGGGACAGTCGCTTCATCGGTAAGATTCCTTGGTGTAAGATATATTAATTCAAAGCAAGTTACATGCCACGAATAAACATTCTTGAGAATCAAGGACTTACGATTTGACGTGGAAACTCCGCGCGGAAACTGTAAAGTTTTCCGACGCGGATGGAGGCGGGGTTTTAGCCTTGCAGCGCTTTTTCAAGCAGCTTGTGCAGGGCCGGGAACTCCGGCTCGCCCACATAGCGCTTGATGATGCGGCCCTGCTTGTCGATCACGAAGGTGGTGGGCGTCATGGCCACGTTGCCGTAGGCCTTGGCCGCGTCGCCCTTCACGTCCAATGCCACCTTGAACGGCAGCTGGCGCGTTTCGGCGAAGTTCAGCACGTAGTTGGGCGGATCTTCCTTCATCGCCACCGCCACGAACTCCAGGCCCTGCGCCTTGTACTTGTTGTACGTGTCCACCATCTGCGGCATTTCCTTCACGCAGGTGGCGCAGGACGTGGCCCAGAAGTTCACCATCACCACCTTGCCCTGCAGGCTGGCGGGCGTGATCTGCTCGCCCTTGATGCCCAGGAAGGTGACGTCCGGCGCGCTGCTGTGCTGGCTGAGCGAGAAATACGCGGTCACGCCCAGGCCCGCGATGACGGCGGCGGCCAGGGCGGGTTTGATCCAGGCGGTGGAGGAGGACATGATCAGTTCGCTGCAGGTTTAGGCTGGTACTGTTTCCATTCGTCTTCGCTAATATACTCGAAAACCTTGACCACCTTGTACACGCCGCTCACGCCGCGCGCCACGTCGGCGGCGATGGTGCCTTCGCGCTGCGTGACGCGGCCCATCAGGTAGACGTTGCCGCGCTCGGTCACCACCTTGAAGGAGTTGGCCGAGATGTCTTTCATGTCCACCAGGCTGGCTTTCACCTTGGTGGTGATCAGCGCGTCGTTCGAGCGCGAGGTGTAGCTGGCCGGGCCGGCGATTTCCAGTTCATTGGTCACCGACAGCACGCCTTCGACGGCGCGCACTTCGCGCTCCAGGTTGTCCTTCATGGCCTGGTCGCGCACTTCGCCGGTCAGCAGCACGCGGCGGTTGAAGCTGGCCACGTTCACATGGCCGGCGTCGCCCACCAGGTTGGGCAGCTTGGTTTCGACCTTGAAGGCGATGGCCTTGTCTTCGGTTTGCGCGCCGAAGGTGCGGCGGTCGGACGCGGCCAGCGTGCCGCCCACGGCGCCGCCCACCACCAGCGGAACGCAGGCGGACAGCGAGGACAGCAGAACAGCGCCAAATACTACGCGGCGTACCACGGTGCCGGCTTTACTCATTCACATCTCCTCCGAATAGTGCGACGTCGATGCCGTCGCACAAAGCATGTATGGTCACCAGATGCACTTCCTGGATGCGGGCGGTGCGCTCGGCCGGCACGCAGATATGCACGTCGGCGTCGGTCAGCATTTTGCCGATGGCGCCGCCGCCCTTGCCGGTCAGCGCGATCACGCGCATCTCGCGCTCCAGCGCCGCCTCGATGGCCGCCATCACATTGGCCGAGTTGCCCGAGGTGGAAATGGCCAGCAGGATATCGCCCGCCTGGCCGAAGGCCTGCACCTGCTTCGAGAAGATCTCGCGGTAGCTGTAGTCGTTCGCCACGGCGGTCAGGATGGAGGTGTCGGTCGCCAGCGAAATGGCCGGCAGCGGGAAGCGTTCGCGCTCGAAGCGTCCCACCAGCTCGGCGGCGAAGTGCTGCGCGTCGGCAGCCGAGCCGCCGTTGCCGCACGCCAGGATCTTGTTACCGTTGGACAAAGCCGAAAACATCAGTTCGATCGCCTGGCCTATCGGCTGCGCCAGTACGGTGGCGGACTGGATCTTGATTTCGGCACTTTCGTGGAAATGGGAGAGGATGCGTTGAGTATTCATGGTGTGGGATTATAGTGCAGTCGCCCGCCGGGCCGGACAAGCGCTGTTAAATATGCTTACATTTCAGGCATGGGCTTCCAGAACGTTCTTAAGCCAGCTCAATTTGCCTGCATCGATCGCCACCAGGTCGAAACGGCATGGCGGAAGGGGTTTCAGGCGCAGCAGGTAGAACTGGGCGGCGTGGATCAGGCGGCGCTGCTTGGCCGGTGTGACGCTGGCCAGCGCCCCGCCGAAGCCGCCGCCGCCGCGCTGGCGCACTTCGACAAACACCAGCGCCGCCCCGTCCCGCATGATCAGGTCGATTTCGCCGCCCTTGCAGCGGAAATTGCGCTCGACCAGCCGCAGGCCATGCCGCTGCAAATGCGCCAGCGCCTCGTCCTCGCCCGCGTTGCCCTGCATCTGCCGCGTGGTGAGGGGCATGGCGGCGCCTAGGGCTGGGCGGCGGCGGCCGGCAGGGGCACGCCGTTTTTGTAGACAGCAGGCAACATGCGGCGCTCGAACGCCGCCGGGCCGTTGCCGAAATGTACTTTCAACTGCCCGGTCACGCCGTCCAGCTGGAAATCGGCCTGCTGCTTGCGCTGGGCGTTGCGGGCGATTTCATGCGCCACGCGGAAGGCGTCGATGCCGAGCGCGTACAGGCGCTCCATGTCCGCGTCCTTGCCCAGCGGCTGCGGGTAGACCATCACGGCGGGATGGTCGCGCTGGATCTGCCAGGGCAGGTCCAGCAGGCGCACGCCGTCCAGCTCGGGGCCGGGCAGCTGCCTGGCCTTGCCGGGATTGAGCGAGGAGGTGCCGTAGACGGGAATGTCGCCCAGCGGCGGCGCTTGCAGGGCCACGCGCAGCTGGCGCGCCTGGTCAGTGTCCAGCGCGGCAAACACGAGGGCCGAGGGTTCGGCCTGCAGCCGCGCGCGCAATTGCACCAGCTCGGCGTCGTTCAGGTAGCCGTTCAGCACGGTCAAGTCGGCCGTCTTGGCGGCGCGGCCCAGGCGCTGCCATTGGGCTGCGAAGGCGCTGGCGCTGCGGCGCTGGTACTGGGCGGGGTTGGACAGCACGTAGGCGATGGCGCCCGGCTGTTCGCGCGCGGCCCAGCTGGCGGCCTGGCGCGCCTCGTCCTCGATGGACAGGCCGATCACCATCATCTGCGCCGGCAGCGTGGTCTCGCCGCGTCCGTCCGGGTGGTTGAGGGCGATGGTGGGCTTCAGCACCAGCGGGCTGGCGGCCACGGCGGTGACAGCGGAACGGGCCAGCGGGCCCACCACCATGTCCTGCTGCTCCAGCGTGGCGGCGTAGACGGCCAGCACGTCCTGCGTGGCGTCGCCGGTTTCAATCACGCTGACGGCGATGCCGGCGCGGTCGCGCTCCCAGGCCGCCATAAAGCCGTCGCGCACCGCCTCGGCGGCCACCCGCAGCGGCTCCGAGCGCAGCGGCAGCATCAGGCCGATGCGGTAGCCGGGCGCGCCATCGGCGGCGGCGGCGGCTTGTGCGCCATTGTCCGGCAGGGCGGCGGGCGTGCCGTTCTCCGTGCCCGGCATGGGCACGGCAAAGGTTTCCACGGCCGGCGGCGGCGGTTCGGGCGGGCGTTCCGGCGCCGGCCGCGCCGCGGGCGGCGCAGCTTGCTGCGGCGGGCTTGTAATTGACGTCACAGGCGCGCACAATTTGCCGGGCGCGTCGCAAGGCGTGCTGCAAGCGCTGGTCAGACTGGCTGCCAGGCACAACAGCAGCAATTTCACTCTTATAGGCAGCATTCAACCTCCATGACAGTACAAGCAACCAGCATCGCCACCCTGCCCGTCCTGGGCGAGACAGCCAACCAGACCTATCCTATCGCAACATTGTATGTAGTGGCGACCCCGATCGGTAATGTCACTGATATAAGTCTGCGCGCATTGCACGTTTTGAGCCTGGTGGACGCCGTGGCTTGCGAAGACACCCGCAACACCGCCCAGCTGATGACCCGTTTCGGCCTGCACAAGCCCCTGATCGCCGCCCACCAGCACAACGAGCGCGAGGCGGCCGAGACGCTGATCGCGCGGCTGCAGGCGGGCGAGCGCATCGCCCTGGTATCGGACGCGGGCACGCCCGCCGTGTCCGACCCCGGCGCGCGCATCGTGGACGCGGTGCGCGCGGCCGGCCTGCGCGTGGTGCCGCTGCCGGGCGCCTCGGCGGCCGTGGCCGCCATTTCCGCCAGCGGCCTGCTGAACGACCAGTTCCACTTCATCGGCTTCCTGCCGTCCAAGGCCAAGCAGCGCGACACCATGCTGCAGCAGCTGCGCAACGTCACCGCCACCATGGTGTTCTACGAAGCGCCGCACCGCATCGTTGAATGCGCCGCAGCGCTGGCGGCGGCGTTCGAGCCCACGCGCCAGGTGGTGTTCGCGCGCGAGCTGACCAAGCTGTTCGAGGAAATCCACCGCTGCCCGCTGTCCGAGGCCGTGGCCTGGCTGAACGCGGACGCGCACCGCGAAAAAGGCGAATACGTGGTGCTGGTGGAAGGCGTGGCCGAAGCCGAGGACGCGCAGGACGCCGAAGCCGAACGCATCCTCGCCCTGCTGGTGGCCGAGCTGCCGTTGAAGCAGGCCGCCGCGCTCACCGCGCAAATCACCGGCCGCAAGAAAAACGCGCTGTACGAGCGCGCCCTGCTGATGAAGGCCGACGCTGGCGCATAGACGCTGGATTGATGTTGATTTGGCAATTGATTTGCGGCCGCTTTCGCAGCATACTGGGCTGTTTGATGCTTAATGTTGTCCATTAGGCCATGCAAGTAACCCATCGCTGTTCTTACAAGGGGCTCTTATGATCTCGTCGGAAGAATTGAGCAAGTTGACTGCCAAGGCTGCAAAAAAAGAGGCTTTTCAAATGGGGAAGGCCAACACGTCGTGGGAGGATTTTGAGACGTGGATGAAGGACAAGTGGGGGCAGCCGCATGCGGCCAAGCTGCAGGCGCTGTACTACGATGCGATCGCAAATACCCAGATACTGGCAGACTATAACGCGGTGTGTCAGCGGTTTCTGAACCTTAATCTGGGAAATTTTCAGAGTTGCAAATTGGGATTGAGCGAGCAGCGTAAAGTGCGTCTTTGTAGTTTGGTCGATGCACTGGACATTGCGCTGCCCGGCAAAGTCGACTTCCAGCCGACCATACTCATCAAGCTGCAGCCCAACTCCGAAGAGGCTGGCGGCAAGAACCGAAAAGAGTTGTTCAAGTCGCAGATCAAAGCCAGCGTTGCCCTGCTCAAGGCGGCTACCGCTTTGCTGAACTATCTATGCGATCTGTCGGATTTGGCGCGGCAAAATATGCGATCCGAGGAGGGAATGGATTTCCGCTTTCTGTTGACCACTGAGTTTTACAAGACGGCCAGCGGCCTGCCGGGAGGCATTTGCCACGTCCAGGTCCATAAGGCTTTGTCCGCCAAGTCCACGCAATTCTTCGTGCGCATGGGATGAAGGCGCCGGCAGGCAGGCGCTACCACTTGCAACCGTGGTCCTTTTTGTCCATGGCCAGCAGTAGCGGCGCCAGCAGGCCGCCCGGGATGCCGTCCTTGCAGTCGGCGCGCGCCGCCCGCGACATCTTGCGCGCCAGCGGCGTCTCACTGGCCAGCGGCTTCTCCGGGATCTGCCCCACCGCCGTGCCCGCCCTGGCCGGATCGCGCTCGTTCGCCACCTTGCGCGCCGAGCGCCGCGCCGCATCCATATCGAATTTTGGCGCCGCCTCGGCCTGCGCCGGCTCCGCGAACGGATCAGCCCGCGCCGCCGGTGCTTCCGACGCGGGCGCAGGCGCCACCCAGGTCATGCCCGGCGCTTCGGCCGCCGGCGCGGCCTCAGGGCTGGTTGCTGGCGCTGGTTTGCGCGCGGTGCGTTCCTTGCGGGTGTCCCTTTTTGGCGGCGGCGGTTCGGCTTGCACCGTCAGCGCTGCGCGCGGCGGCGGCAGTGGCTGCAGCATGGGCGGCGCGACAGGCGCCGGGCGCAGCCAGACCGTGATGGTTTCCCGCGGCGGCAGCACGGGCGCCGGCGGCGTCCAGCCGAAACGGGACTGATACAGCAGCATCACGTGCAGCACGATGGAAATCGACACGCCGACGGCAATGCCGCCCGGCGAGCCATACCGCTCCGCTGCGTAGGAAGTGTGCAGGCGCATGATGTTTTGCTTAATTCGTATGCAGCCAGTGTCCCATATTGAAGAAAAACCTGCATTTCTAAAGTTTTTTCGTCCCTGCCCTTGACCGAAGAAAACCCAGCTTGTATTATCTTGCTTCTTCGGAGTGTAGCGCAGCCCGGTAGCGCACCTGGTTTGGGACCAGGGGGTCCAAGGTTCGAATCCTTGTACTCCGACCAAAATTTAAAAACCCGCTTGATGGCAACATCAAGCGGGTTTTTTCTATTGGCAAACCAATTTAAAAACCTGGGGTCGGACCCATCGGGTCCGACCCCAAGGCTGTCAGCCTGCGCGCTTCGCCGCGATGGCGTTGCCGGCGCGGCTGGAGCCTTTGCGGCCCAGTACCTGCGAGATGTACTGCCCCGCGTCCACCACGATGTCCAGATCGATGCCGGTATGGATGCCCAGCCCGTTCATCATGTACAGCACGTCCTCCGTCGCCACGTTGCCGGTGGCGCCCTTGGCGTAGGGGCAGCCGCCCAGGCCCGATACCGACGAGTGGAAGATCGAGATGCCCAGCTCCAGGCTGGCGTAGATGTTGGCCAGCGCCTGGCCGTAAGTGTCGTGGAAGTGGCCGGACAAGCCGTCCAGCCGGAACGCGCTGATCGCCGTTTGCATCACCGCCTGCGTCTTGCGCGGCGTGGCTACGCCGATGGTGTCGGCGATGTCGATCTCGTCGCAGCCCAGGTCGCGCATGCGGCCCACCACGTCGGCCACGGCGTCCAGCGGCACTTCGCCCTGGTAGGGGCAGCCGAAGGAGCAACTGATGGAGCCGCGCAGGCGCAGGCCGTTGTCCTTGGCCGCCTTGGCCACGTCCACAAAGCGCGCGATGGATTCGGCGATGGAGCAGTTGATGTTCTTTTGCGAGAACGCCTCCGAGGCCGAGCCGAAGATCACCACCTCGTCCGCCTTGGCTGCCAGCGCAGCTTCAAAGCCCTGCATATTCGGCGTGAGCGCGGAGTAGATGGTGCCCGGCCTGCGCGCAATGGCGGCCATCACCTCTTTGCTGGTGGCCATCTGTGGCACCCACTTGGGCGACACGAAGGACGCCGCTTCGATATTGGCGAAGCCGGCGCTGGCCAGGCGGTTCACCAGCTCCGTCTTCACCTCGGCGGAGATGGTTTCCTTCTCGTTCTGCAGGCCGTCGCGCGGACCGACTTCAACGATTTTGACTTGTTTGGGCAGTGCGTTCATTTCGGTATCCTTGGGTCAGTATCCATGTTCTCGATTGATGACATCGGCCACCGGCTCGCCGCGCTCCATCTGGCGGATTTTGCCGGCGATCTGCTGCACGCTTTCGCGCCGCAGCGTGAGGGCCGAGATATGCGGCGTGATGGTGATGCGCGGCTCCTGCCAGAACGGATGCTGCACCGGCAGCGGCTCGTTGCGGAACACGTCCAGCGTGGCGGCAGCGATGTGGCCGGACTTGACCAGCGTGAGCAAGTCCGGTTCGGCCACGTGCGCGCCGCGCGCCACATTGATCAGGTAGGCGCCTTGCGGCAGCTTGCTCATATTGGTGCGGTTCAGGATGTTGGCGGTGTCCGGCGTGAGCGGCAGCAGGCACACGGCCACGCGCGCGCCGCGCAGGAAGGTGTCCAGCCCCTCCTCGCCGTGGAAGCACTGCACGCCTTCCATGGTCTTGGCGCTGCGGCTCCAGGCGCGCAGCGGGAAGCCGAATTCCTTCAGCGCCTCCAGCACGCGCTTGCCCAGCACGCCCATGCCCAGCACACCGACCGCGAAATCCTCGCGGTTGTACTGCGGCAGCGGCGACCACTGCCCGGCGCGCGCCTGCGCCTCGTATTCGTCGAAACGGCGGTAGTAGCGCAGTACCGCGTGCGTGACGTATTCGGCCATCTGCACGCCCATGCCCGCGTCGCCGAGGCGCACGATGGGCACGTTGCGCGGCAGCGCCGCGTCGAACTTCAGTATGCCGTCCGCGCCGGCGCCGGTCAGGAACACGGCCTTCACTTCAGCCAGGTCGCGCAGCATGGCCTCCGGCGGCGCCCAGGTAATGGCGTAGTCGCAGGGCGGCGCGGTTTGCTCCCCCTGCCACACCACCACTTCCGCCCCCGGCAAATGCCGCGCGAAGTCCTTGATCCAGGGTTCCGTCTGGCCGTCCGCCCTGTGCAGCAGGATACGCATGCCGGTCCTCCTCAGGCGGCCTTGAAGGCCAGCAGCGGCGCGCCGTCCGTCACCTGGTCGCCCACCGCGTACAGCACTTCCTCCACCACGCCGTCGTGCGGCGCGGAGATGGTGTGCTCCATCTTCATCGCTTCCATGATGACCAGCGCGTCGCCCTTCTTCACGGCCTGGCCTTTTTCGGCCAGCACCGCCACCACCTTGCCCGGCATGGGCGCGGTCAGGCGGCCGCCTTCGGCTTCGGTTTCGCCGGCGTGCGCCATCGGATCGTTGTAGGCCAGCGCGTAGTGCGCGCCGCCGGTGAAGACGTGGAAGGTATCGCCGTCGCGGCGCACGCTGCCGTGCCAGGCGGTGTCGCCCAGCTTGATGCTGAAGTCCGCGCCCTGCTGCGACATCAGGCTAAGGCGTTCGGGCTGCGCGTCCGGACAGGACGGCAGGTTGAACAGCCAGTCCGCGTCGCGATAGGTGACCTGCACGTTATAAGCCTTGGCCGGCAGGGCAGCCGCGTAGTCGTCCGTGAAGGACAGGCTGCGCGTGTAGGCGGTGTTCATGCGCCAGCCCAGCGCCGATCCCCACGGGTCGCCTGCGTTGGCGCCGGATTGCGCGGCCGATGCCTGCTTCTCCGCTTCGATCAGCGCCACGGCGGCCAGCGCCAGCGCGCCTTGCGCCGCGGGCTGCGCGGCCGGGAACAGCGTGTCGTGATGGCGCTCGATCAGGCCGGTGTCCAGGTCCGCCGTGGCGAAGGCTTCGCCTTCCACCAGGCGTTTCAGGAAGGCGATGTTGGCCGCAAGGCCCACGATCTGGTACTGCGCCAGCGCCTGCGACATGCGGGCCAGCGCCTGCTTGCGGTCCGCGCCCCAGACGATCAGTTTGGCGATCATGGGGTCGTAGAACGGCGAGATGGCGTCGCCTTCACGCACGCCGGAGTCGATGCGCACGCCGGACGGATGGCCCGGAATGCCGCCCAGTTCGAAATTGACCGCGTCCGGCGTCGCCAGGTGGCGCAAGGTGCCGATCGACGGCAGGAAGCCCTTCTCCGGATTCTCCGCGTAGATGCGCGCTTCGATGGCGTGGCCGTGGATGCGCAGCTCGTCCTGTTTCTTCGGCAGCGGCTCGCCGGCGGCTACGCGCAGCTGCCATTCCACCAGGTCGGTGCCGGTGATCATTTCGGTGACCGGATGCTCCACCTGCAGGCGGGTGTTCATCTCCATGAAGTAGAACGAGCCGTCCTGGTTGGCGATGAACTCCACCGTGCCGGCGCCCACGTAGCCCACCGCTTTGGCAGCGGCCACTGCCGCCTCGCCCATGGCGGCACGGCGTTCGGCGCTCATGTTGGGCGCAGGCGCTTCTTCCAGCACTTTCTGGTGGCGGCGCTGCACCGAGCAGTCGCGCTCGAACAGGTAGATGCAGTTGCCCAGCGTGTCCGCGAACACCTGGATTTCGATATGGCGCGGACGCTGCAGGTATTTCTCCGCCAGCACTTTGTCGTCGCCAAAGGAGCTGATGGCTTCGCGCTTGCACGAGGCCAGCGCGTCCTTGAATGCAGCCGAATTTTCAACCACGCGCATGCCTTTGCCGCCGCCGCCGGCGGAAGCTTTCAGCAGCACGGGGTAGCCGATGCGGTCGGCCTCCCGGTTCAGGAAATCGGCGTCCTGATTGTCGCCGTGGTAGCCGGGCACCAGGGGTACGGCGGCCTTTTCCATCAGCGACTTGGCGGCGGACTTGGAGCCCATCGCGCGCATCGCAGAAGCCGGCGGGCCAATGAACACCAGGCCCGCTTCGGCGCACGCGTCCGCGAACTCGGCGTTCTCGGACAGGAAGCCGTAGCCGGGGTGGATGGCTTGCGCGCCGGTGGCTTTCGCCACGGCGATGATCTTGTCGCCGCGCAGATAGCTTTCCTTGGCGGCGGCAGGGCCGATCAGCACCGCTTCGTCGCACACGGCGACGTGCTTGGCGTTGGCGTCCGCTTCCGAATATACGGCAACGGTCTTGATGCCCAGGCGGCGCGCGGTAGCGGCGACGCGGCAGGCAATTTCACCACGGTTGGCAATCAGGATTTTCTTGAACATGTGGTCTCTCTCTATCAGCTCGTGGCCTTAGATTTTTTTCTTGGCGGCGCTCGGCGGGTTAGCAGGCGCAGCTTTCCTTCTGCACCGACTCCAGCGTGTTGGCGCGGGTGGTCAGGCCCAGCTTGGCCAGCAGCGCGCGGTCGTCGTTCGCTTCCGGGTTGTCGGTGGTGAGCAGCTTGTCGCCGTAGAAGATGGAATTGGCGCCGGCCAGGAAGCACATGGCTTGCACCGCTTCGCCCATCTGGCGGCGGCCTGCGGACAGGCGCACGCGCGCCTTCGGCATGGTGATGCGGGCCACGGCGATGGTGCGCACGAATTCGAATGGGTCCAGCGGGTCCATGCCGTGCAGCGGCGTGCCTTCCACCTGCACCAGGTGGTTGACCGGCACCGACTCCGGATACGGATTCAGGTTGGCCAGCTGCGCGATCAGCCCTGCGCGCTGCAAACGCGTTTCGCCCATGCCCACGATGCCGCCGCAGCAAACCTTCAGGCCCGCGTTGCGCACGTGGCCCAGCGTGTCCAGGCGGTCCTGGTATTCGCGGGTGGAGATCACGTTGTTGTAGAACTCGGGCGCGGTGTCCAGGTTGTGGTTGTAGTAGTCCAGGCCGGCGGCCTTCAGGCGCTCGGCCTGCTGCTCTTCCAGCATGCCCAGCGTGGCGCAGGTCTCCAGGCCCAGGGCCTTCACTTCGCGCACCATTTCCTCAACCTTGTCCATGTCGCGGTCCTTCGGGCTGCGCCATGCGGCGCCCATGCAGAAACGGGTGGCGCCGTTTTCCTTGGCCTGGCGCGCCGCTTCCAGCACGGTGTCGATGCCGAGGATCTTCTTGGCTTCCACGCCGGTGTCGTAGCGCGCCGCCTGCGGGCAGTAGCCGCAGTCTTCCTCGCAGCCGCCGGTCTTGATCGACAGCAGCGTGGCCAGTTCCACGTCGCCCGCCGGGAAGTTGGCACGGTGGGTTTCCTGGGCGCGGAACATCAGTTCATTGAACGGCAGCTCGAACAGCGCCATCACGTCGTCCAGCGGCCAGGTGGCCGCTTCCGGCAGCTTGATGGCAGGGCTTGGGCGGTGCAGTTCTACGGTCTTTGGTTCTTGCAGGGACATCATGTTTCCTTCACGTTCAGGTATTGTTGCGGCGGGCCGGCCAGTTCGGCAGGCCCGTAAAATTCAGGTGCGCGGCTGCAGCGGCGGCAGTCGGCTGTTCGAGGCGCGGCACGCGGCCCAGCAGCGGCGCCGGGATGCGGTCGGCCAGCGCCTCGATGTTCTCGTCGGCGTAAGCCATGTCGGCCTGCAGCTCGTTGGCCACCCAGCCCACCAGCTTCAGGCCGCGCGCGGCGATGGCCTCGGCGGTCAGCAGCGCGTGGCTGATGCAGCCCAGCCGCAGGCCCACCACCAGGATCACCGGCAGGTCCAGCTGCTGCGCCAGATCGGCGGTGTCGAAGCTGTCGTTCAGGGGCACGCGGAAGCCGCCCACGCCTTCCACCACCACCGCGTCGGTGGCGGCGGCGATTTCGAGGTAGGCCGCCAGGATGGGCACAGGGTCGATGGTCACGCCTTCCAGCGCGGCGGCGATGTGGGGCGCCGCCGGCTCTTTCAGCATGTAGGGCGTGGTCAGCGACTGCAGCATGGTGACGTTGCCGGCGGCGATCAGCTGGTCCGCATCTTCATTATGCAGTTCGCCGTCGCGCAGTTCGGCGCCGGCAGCCACGGGTTTCATTCCGCAGGCGCGCACGCCCTGCTTCACCAGCGCGTGCAGCAGCGCCGAGGAAGTGAGCGTCTTGCCGATTTCGGTATCCGTGCCGGTGACGAAGCAGGAGAAGCGCGGCGGCAGGCCTGCAACGGCGGGCGCCGCCGAGGCGCTGCTTTCCTTCGCGGCGGCGGCATCCGCCGCCGGCGTTGCGAGGCCGACTGCGACATCGGTATCCGGCGCGGCCACAACCACGTCCGGCGCGTCGGCGGTGGGCGCGATGCCCGAGTTTTCAACGCTCATGGCTGGTCCTTTCCAGTGCGTTCAGTGCTGCGATGAGCTGGTCCACTTCGGCAGCGGTGTGGCCTGCCGCCAGCGTCACGCGCAAGCGCGACGTGCCTTGCGGGACCGTGGGCGGGCGGATGCCGCCTACCCACAGGCCTTGCGCGTACAGGGCTGCTGCCGCGCGCATGGTCTCCGGGTTCTCGCCGATGATGATGGGCTGCACCGCCGTGTCGGACGGCATGTGCTGCCAGCGTTCCAGCCGCAGGCCGGTGCGCAGCTGCTTCACCAGGCTTTGCACGTTGGCGCGGCGCGCGCGGCCTTCTTCGCCGGCGATGATGTCCACGCTGGTCAGCAGCGCGTGCGCCAGCGCGGGCGGTGCGGCGGTGGTGAAGATGTAGGGACGGGCCGTCTGGATCAGGGTTTCGATCACGACTTCATGCGCGGCGACGAAGGCGCCGCCCACGCCGGCGGCCTTGCCCAGCGTGCCCATGTAGACCAGGCAGGGCGAGCGCAGGTTGAAGTGCTCCAGCGCGCCGCGTCCGTTCTCGCCCAGCGTGCCGAAGCCGTGCGCGTCGTCCACCACCAGCCAGGCGCCGTGCTGTTCGCACAGCGCCAGCAGTGCCGGCAGCGGGGCCAGGTCGCCGTCCATGCTGAACACGGAATCGGTGACGACGATCTTGTTGGCGGCGGTGCTGGCGGCCAGCAGGCCTGCCAGCGCCTCCACGTCCGCGTGGCCATAGACCTTGATCGTGGTGCGCGACAGGCGCGCGCCGTCGATCAGCGAGGCGTGGTTCAGCGATTCGGAGAAGAACTCGGTGTCCTTGTCGCCCGCCGCCAGGCCGGTCAGCACCGCCAGGTTGGCCATGTAGCCGGTGCAGAAGTACAGCGCGCGCGCCGACGCGATATGCGTGCCGACGAATTCGGCCAGGCGCTCTTCCAGCTGCGCGTGGGCGCGGCTATGGCCGCTGATCAGGTGCGAGGCGCCGCTGCCTGCGCCGTACAGCGCCACGCCTTCCTGCAGCGCCGCCATCACGCGCGGATGGCTGGCCAGGCTCAGGTAGTCGTTGCTGCTGAAGCACAGCACTTCGCGGCCGTCCACGGTCAGGCGCGGGCCGGTGGGCGAGTCCACCGTGCGGCGCTTGCGTATCAGGCTGCGTTCTTCGAGCACGTCGAGCCGGGACTGGAGTTTGGTCAGCAGCTCCATCATGCCCCCGCTCCGGCCAGCGTGGCTTCGAACACGGAAAGCGTGCGCGCCGCCAGGCCGTCGATTTCCTCGTCGTCGAGGATGTAGGGCGGCATCAGGTAGATGGTCGAACCGATGGGGCGCAGCAGCAGTTCCTGGCGCGTGGCTTCGGCGAAGTAGCGGCGCGAGAACGCCGGTCCCGCGTCGATGGCGTCGAAGGCCCAGATCATGCCCTGCTGGCGGGCGTCCTTGATGCGCTCGTGGTTCGCCAGCGGCGCCAGTGCTTTCGTCAGGCGTTCGGCGCGGACCTTGTTCGCGGCCAGCACATTGTCCTGCTCGAAGATGTCTAGCGTGGCCAGGGCCGCGCGGCAAGCCAGCGGGTTGCCGGTGTAGGAGTGCGAGTGCAGGAAGCCGCGCGTGACGTCGGCGCTGTAGAAGGCCTGGTAGATCTCGTCGCGCGACAGCACCAGCGACAAGGGCAGGTAGCCGCCGCTGATGCCCTTGGACAGGCACAGGAAGTCAGGCCACACGCCCGCCTGCTCGCAGGCGAAGAAGGTGCCGGTGCGGCCGCAGCCGACGGCGATTTCGTCCAGGATCAGGTGCACGGAATGCCGGTCGCACAGCGCGCGCACCAGTTGCAGGTAGAGCGGGTCGTGCATCGCCATGCCGGTGGCGCATTGCACCAGCGGCTCGATGATGATGGCGGCGATCTTGTCCCCGCGCTCGTTGAACAGGCGTTCCACGTCGGCGGCGGCGCGGCGTGCCGCATTTTCCGCGCGCTCCTGTGCCGTTTCGCCTTCGGCAGCCTGGCGCGCATCCGGCGACATCACCGTTTGCGTGGCGCGCAGCAGCGGGCCGTAGGCGTCCTTGAACAGCGCCACGTCGGTGACGGCCAAGGCGCCTATGGTCTCGCCGTGGTAGCTGCCCTTGAGGCAGACGAATTCCTGCTTGTCGGCCTGGCCCTTGTTGCGCCAGGAGTGGAAGCTCATCTTCAAAGCGATTTCGACGGCGGATGCGCCGTCCGATGCGTAGAACGCGTGGCCCAGATTGTGGCCCGTCAGCGCGGCCAGGCGCTCGGACAGTTCGATCACCGGCTCGTGCGTGAAGCCGGCCAGCATGGCGTGCTCCAGCGAGTCCAACTGGTCTTTCAGCGCGGCGTTGATGCGCGGGTTGGCGTGGCCGAACAGGTTCACCCACCAGGAGCTGATCGCGTCCAGGTAGCGGCGGCCTTCATGGTCGTACAGCCACGCGCCGCGGCCGTACTTCACCGGGATCAGCGGTACAGTCTCGTGGTGCTGCATCTGGGTGCACGGGTGCCATACACTGCGCAGGCTGCGTGCTACCCAATCACTTGTTTGAGTCGATTCCAAACATACTCCATTAGTTTAGCCATCCGGGCTTGCGCTTCTCCAGGAAGGACGCAACGCCTTCACGGCCCTGCTCCGACGCGCGGATATGCGCGATGCGCAGCGCCGTGTCGGCCAGCAGCGCGTCGGTGACCGGCTGTGCGGCCACGTCGCGCACCAGCGTCTTGGCTTCCTTCACTGCGTTCGGGCTATTCCCCAGCAGCGCCTTGACGATCTCCGCGACTTTCGCGTCGAGACCGTCCGCCGGCACCACCTCGTGGGCGAAACCGATGCGGTAGGCTTCCGCCGCGCCAAAGCGCTCGGCGGTCAGGAAGTAGCGGCGCGAAGCCTGCTCGCCCATGGCTTTGATTACATAAGGTGAAATGGTGGCCGGGATCAGTCCCAGCTTCACTTCGCTCAGGCAGAAATTGGCCACATCGGCCACCACCACCACGTCGCACGCGGCCACCAGGCCCATGCCGCCGGCGTAGCAGTCGCCGTGCACCCTGGCCACCACGGGCTTGGGGCACAGATAGATGGTGCGCAGCATTTGCGCCAGCTGCATGGCGTCTGCATTGTTCTCGGCGTGCGTATAGCCCGCCATTGCCTTCATCCAGTTCAAATCGCCGCCCGCGCAGAAGGCTGCGCCGTTCGCGGCCAGCAGCACCGCGCGCACCAGTTCATTGCGGCCCAGCTCATCGAAAGCCAGCGTCAGCTCGTTGATGGTCTTCTCGTTGAACGCGTTGCGCACGTCCGGGCGGTTCAGCGTAACGGTCGCCAGTGTACCCGCGATTGTCACTTCCAGGGTTTCGTATGCCATATATGTCCCCTTACATGCGGAATACGCCGAACTTCGTGTCCGGGATTTCCGCATTGAGCGCGGCGGACAGGCCCAGGCCCAGCACCATGCGGGTGTCGGCAGGGTCGATCACGCCGTCGTCCCAAAGGCGCGCGGTGGCGTAGTAGGGGTGGCCCTGGTGCTCGTACTGGTCCTTGATCGGCTGCTTGAAGGCGGCTTCCTCGTCGGCGCTCCACTGGCCGCCTTTCGATTCGATGCCGTCGCGCTTGACGGTGGCCAGCACCGACGCGGCCTGGTCGCCGCCCATTACCGAGATGCGCGCGTTCGGCCACATCCACATGAAGCGCGGCGAGTAGGCGCGGCCGCACATGCCGTAGTTGCCGGCGCCGAAGCTGCCGCCGATGATGACGGTGAACTTCGGCACGGCGGCGGTGGCCACGGCCGTCACCATCTTGGCGCCGTTGCGGGCGATGCCTTCGTTTTCGTATTTGCGGCCCACCATGAAGCCGGTGATATTTTGCAGGAACACCAGCGGGATCTTGCGCTGCGCGCACAGCTCGATGAAGTGCGCGCCCTTCAGCGCGGACTCGGAGAACAGGATGCCGTTGTTGGCGATAATGCCCACCTTCATGCCGTAGATATGGGCGAAGCCGCACACCAGCGTGGCGCCGTAGCGCGCCTTGAATTCATCGAAGTCGCTGCCGTCCACGATGCGCGCGATCACCTCGCGGATGTCGAAAGGCTTGCGGGTATCGACCGGGATGACGCCGTACAGTTCCTGCGTCGGGTACTTCGGCTCCACGGACTCGCGCAAGGCCATCTGCTGCGGCTTGGTGCGGTTCAGATTCGAGACGATGGTGCGCGCCAGCGACAGCGCGTGCAAATCGTTCTGCGCCAGGTGGTCGGCCACGCCGGACAAGCGCGTGTGCACGTCGCCGCCGCCCAGGTCTTCCGCCGTCACCACTTCGCCGGTGGCCGCCTTCACCAGCGGCGGGCCGCCCAGGAAGATGGTGCCCTGTTCCTTGACGATGATGGACTCGTCGCTCATGGCCGGCACGTAGGCGCCGCCGGCGGTGCAGGAACCCATCACCACCGCGATCTGCGGGATGCCCTTGGCCGACATATTGGCCTGGTTGTAGAAGATGCGGCCGAAGTGGTCGCGGTCCGGGAACACGTCGTCCTGGTTGGGCAGGTTGGCGCCGCCGGAATCCACCAGGTAGATGCAGGGCAGGTTGTTCTGGTCTGCGATCTCCTGCGCGCGCAGGTGCTTTTTCACCGTGACCGGGTAGTAGGTGCCGCCCTTGACGGTGGCGTCGTTGCAGACGATCACGCACTCCTGGCCGGACACACGGCCGATGCCGGTGATGATGCCGGCCGCCGGCGCGGCGTCCACGCCCTTGGCGTCCTGGTACATGCCGTAGGCGGCCATTTGCGAGAATTCGAGGAAGGGCGTGCCCGGATCGAGCAGCATCTGCACGCGGTCGCGCGGCAGCAGCTTGCCGCGCGCAACGTGCTTGGCGCTGGCCGCCTCGCCGCCACCCTGGGCAATCTTCGCCACCTTGTCGCGCAGGTCGTCGACCAGGGCTTGCATGGCCGACGCGTTGGACTTGAAGTCCTCGCTGCGCGGATTGAGTTTGCTTTCGATGTGCGGCATTCGGATTCCTCTTGTTCTGGTCGCGCTGTCTCCGGCGCGTGCTGTCTATTCGGGGAAAGTACCGTCTACGTAAAACCAGCGCAGGCCCTCGGGGGAGGGTTCGCGCAGAAAGCGGCTGACTTCGTGCAGGCGCTGGCCGCGCCCATTGACGCGGAAGCGTGCCACAAATTCAACAAAGTCTTCGTTCTCCACTTTACGTTGACGTAAACGTAAAGCAGATTTTACCTCAAGTCCCAGCCATTGCAATTTTTCATCGCTGCGGATGATGGCTTCCTGTGGGCGGGTGCTGGGATGCCAGGTCGCTTGCAGATAGGGCTCGATGCCGAGGCTGTAGGCGCTGTAGCGCGAGCGCATCAGCGCCTCGGCCGTCTGCGGCAGCGCCGCGCCGTCTATATATGGGCCGCAGCAGGCGGCAAGCGATGGCCCGCCGCATGGGCAGGCCGCTGGGGATTTGGACTTGGACATCCCGCAATTATCCGCCATAACGGGGCATGCCGCCTCATGGCGGTATGCTTTCATCGCGGTTCAGGATATCGATGTAGGCGGTGTAGGCGTAGATGCGGTTGCGTTTTTGGCCAGATAGTTCGCTCACGATTCCGAAGTGCTCCACCAGCGTGCCGAGCACTTTGCCTATAGTGGCGGCTGCCAGGCCCGTTGTCCCTCGCAAGCAACGCCGCCGGCTATGCTGGACATGTATTCACCTGTCAGGCCTCGCTGCATATGGCCGCTTCGCTATTTAACTTACTAAATTAAGATTCAATCTTATTTTAGTTTAGGCGCGAAGTTGAAATAAGCGAGCGGGCTCAGGCAGCGAGGGTCAGGCCGTCGAGGGCGAAGGGGGTGGATTTGCCGCGCATCAGGTCGGCCAGCAGGGTGGCGGTGCCGCAGGCGAAGGTGAAGCCGAGCGGGCCGTGGCCTACGTTCAGCCACAAGTTCGGATAGCGCGTGGCGCCGATGATGGGGGCGCTGTTGGGCGTGGCGGGACGCAGGCCGGCCCAGGCTTCGGCACGGCTGTAGTCGGCCGCCGTCGGCATGGCGGCGCGCGCCAGGCGTTTCAGGCCGGCCACGCGGTCCTGGTCCAGGCTGGTGTCTTCGCCCACCATGTCCACCATGGCGGCGATGCGCAGGCTGTCGCCGATGCGCGCATACAGCACTTTGCGCTCGAAGTCCGTCACGCTGATCTCCGGCGCGCAGTCCTGTTCGCGGATGGGCGCGGTCAGGCTGTAGCCTTTCAGCGGGTACAGCGGCAGGTAGATGCCGGCGCTGGCGGCCAGGTCGCGGCTCTGGATGCCGGCGGCCAGCACGAACTGGTCCGCCGAAATCCAGCCTTCGCTGGTGTCGATCGCGGAGATGCGGCCATTTTCGGCGAAGATGCCGCGCGCTTCGGCGTGGATCACGCCCTGGAAACGCGGATGCGCGCGCAAACGCTGCTCCAGCGCCAGGCAGAAGGCGTGGCAGTCGGCCACCGCTTCGCCCTTGTTGTAGATGCCGCCGGCCAGCTGCGGGCTCAGCTCGGCCAGCGCCGGTTCCATGCGCGCGGTGTCGGCCGCCGTCAGCACCTGGCGGTTGCCTTCGGCGTCCGGACGCGCCACGGCGGCGTCGAAGATCTTTTTGGAGCGGTACACCACCAGCTTGCCCGCGTCGCGCCAGTTGAATTCGGACAGCGGCAGCACCAGTTCCAGCTGCGCCATGGCATTGCGGCTCAGTTCGCCGAGTTCCAGCAGCTTGGCCGTGGTGCGGCGGTTGCTGGCGGCGTTGCAGTTGGCCAGGAAGCTGGCCAGCCAGCGCCATTGGCGCATGTCCGCTTCGGGACGGAAGCGCAGCGGGCCGTCCTCCTGGAACAGCCATTGCACCGCTTTCAGCGGCACGCCGGCGTCCGCCAGCGGGGCCACATAGCGGTAGCTGAGCTGACCGCCGTTGCGGTAGCTCGAGGCGCTGCCCATGGTGGGCGCGCGTTCCAGCAGCGTGACGCGGTAGCCGGCTTCCAGCAGCCACCAGGCGGATGCCAGCCCCACCACGCCGCCGCCGATGACAACTACCTGCTGTGCGTCTTGCTGTGTACCTTGCTGCATCTGGAGAACCGTTTAATTTAGATGTTTCAAAGTGTGGCGGCAGGCTCTGCTTCTAGCCAATGAATCGTCATGCGCAGGCCATAACCTTGGGTGATGCGCCTTAGTCCGTTTTGCCCAGTACCGCGCGCCGGTACAGCGCCGTCAGTATCAATTCCTCCGAGCGCACCAGGGCCGAATAGCGGCCCGGATACTGTTCCGGGTCGGTGCCGAAGCCGCCTATCAGCGACACCAGGCCGTTGCGCCCGGCCAGGTCGACCGCGAAGGTGGACACCAGGCCGTAGGCTTCGCCCAGGTGGCCCACGGCGCTGAAGCCGCCGCCCTGCACCAGGCGGTTGCCGGCGCCCGGCGTGTCGGCGAAGCGCTGCGCGCCCAGGCCCCAGCTGTGGTACAGGCCGCGCAGGGTGTCGCCGTTGCCGCCGCCGTTTTCCTTGTAGGTCCACTGTTCGCTGAACATCAGTTTAATGGTCTCGGGCTTGAGTATCTGCTTGCCTTCGTGGCGGCCGCCGTTAATCAGCATCAGCATGATCTTGCCCATGTCCGGCGCCGAGATGCGCATGCCGCCGGTGGGACTGAACAGCGTGGCGTTGCTGCCGATCACATAGCTGGCGATGCCCGCCGGGGCGGCCGGCGCCACCACGCCGTAGTTGTCCACCTGGGCGATCCACGGCCCGGCCGGATTCCAGATTTCGGTGTCGGTGGTGCGCTTGCGGTACAGCGTGGCCGTGTCCGCCACTTCGGCGGGCGAGAATTCGGAGGTGTTGTAGCCGCCGCGCAAGCCCATCGGCGCCAGCAGCAGGCGCTTCATCAGGCGGTCGAAGCGTTCGCCGCTCACCCGCTCCATGATGGTGCCGATGACGCCCCAGTTCAGGTTGCAGTAGGTGAAGTAGGCGCCGGGCGCCGCGTTCCTGCCCTGCGCCCACATGGCGCCGGCGCCGTATTTGCCGCCGCCGGGCTGCAGCACGTCGGCCAGTTTGGTGTCCGTACCCCAGGAATAGCCGGCGTCGTCGCGCAGCGAGGAGGTGTGGCTCAGCAGGTGGCGCAGCGTGATGGCGCTGCCGGGCGCGTTCGGATTGCGCAGAGGAAAACCGAGATAGGTGGACACGTCGGCGTCGAGGTCGAGCTTGCCTTCCTCCACCAGCTTCATCAGGCCGAAGGTGGTCATCATCTTGGAGATGGAGGCGATGCGGAACATGGTGGCGGCCGTGACGGGCGCGGTCACGCCGGTGCCCGCCGTGTCGATGCGGCGCAAGCCGAACTGCTGCTGATAGGCCACCTTGCCGTCGCGGATGGCCAGCACCGACAGGCCGGACAGCGGATGCTGCGCGTCGTTGACGACGGCGGCCAGCTCGCGGTCCAGCTGTACCGAGGCCGGGGCCGGAGCCTCGGCCATGGCCTGCATCATTCCGCTTCCCATCAGTGCCCATCCCAGCAGTGCGCGCATGCCCAGTTTCATTGCCTGTCCCTCGTTGCATAGTTGTTTGAATGAGCATACGGGCGGCGCATAGCCGCGCCTAATGAAATCGTTTCATTCGCGCATAACTTGGCGCTATGCGTTGCCGGTATATTTTCATGCAACCAAAAATGAGCGCAAATTGGCCCTGGCTATTACACTAGACGCCTTAGGAGATACCATATGAGCCAGACCAGCGTTGAATTTCAAGCGGATGCAAAGGACAATTCGCCGCTGTATATGCAGATTGCGCGCAAATTGAGCGATGATGTGCGCAATGGGCGCTACCAGGTCGACCAGGCGCTGCCGTCCGAACGCACGCTGTCCGAATTGCTGAACGTGTCCCGCGTCACCGCCCGCAAGGCCATCGACCAGCTGGTCGACCAGGGCCTGGTGGTGCGCCGCCGTGGATCGGGCAACTATATTGCCCCGCGCATCGAACAGCCGCTGTCCAATCTCACCAGTTTTTCGGAGCAGCTGCAGCAGCGCGGCTACAAGCCGGGCTCGCGCTGGCTGAAGCGCGCCATCGTCAGCGCCAGCGCGGACGAGCAGATGAGCCTGGCCCTTTCGCCCAACAGCAAGGTGGCTCGCCTGGAGCGTTTGCGCCTGGCCGACGATGTGGTGATGGCCTACGAGGTCAGCGTGCTGCCGCAAAGCGTGGTGCCGCGCCCCGAAGCGATAGGCGACTCCCTGTATGAATTCCTGGACGCGTCCGGCAAGGCGCCGGCCCGCGCGCTGCAGCACATCCGCGCCATGAACGCCTCGGGCGAGCTGGCGCGCCAGCTGGACGTGCCGGAAGGCCAGGCCGTGCTGTTTATCACCCGCATCGCCTACCTGGAGTCCGGCGAGGCGGTGGAGCTGACCCATTCCTACTGCCGCAGCGACCATTACGACTTCGTGGCGGAAATGCGGCGCTCGCCGGTTTAAGCGGCACGCCGGGCGCATCATAACTTTTCGGCATGCCAGCGCATCGAGCTTTCATGGGCAGGGCGGCTAGTTTTGGTATTACACTGGTCTCATCGTATCACCCACAGACAGATGACGATGTTAAAAACCGAAACCCCTAGCCAGCAGCACGCGCAGCTGGACCAGTACCTGGACATCGACCTGGTGTCCGCCTTCGTTGAAGACCAGTTCAACGCCGTGCGCGCCGTGCAAGCGGCCGCGCCCCGCATCGCCGCCGCCGTCGCCGCCGCCGTGCCGCGCATGCAGGCCGGCGGACGCCTGATCTACGCGGGCGCCGGCACCTCGGGCCGCCTTGGCGTGCTCGACAGTGTGGAACTGCACCCCACCTTCTCCTGGCCCAATGAACGCGCCTTGGCCCTGCTGGCCGGCGGCAACGGCGCCATGTTCAAGGCCGTGGAAGGCGCCGAGGACGACCGCGCGCAAGGCGCGGCCGACCTGCTGGCGCTGGCGCCCGGCCCGAACGACGTGGTCTTCCTGCTGGCCGCCTCGGGCGGCACGCCCTACGTGCTGGGCGCGCTGCACGCGGCGCGCGAAGCCGGCGCGCTGACGGTGGGCCTGGCCAACAATCCGGACGCGCCGGTGGCGCTGGAAGCCGAGATCGGCATCACCCTGGACACCGGCGAGGAAGTCATTTCCGGCAGTACGCGCCTGAAGGCGGGTACTTCGCAGAAGATCGCGCTCAATACCATCTCCAGCGCCTTGATGGTGCGCCTGCACAAGGTCTACGGCAACCTGATGGTAGACTTGAAGCCCACCAACGCCAAGCTGGTGCAGCGCTCCGTGCGCCTGACCATGCACGCCACCGGCGTGGATGAAGCCGCCGCCCGCGCCACGCTGGAGCAGTGCAACTTCCACGTCAAGGTCGCCATCGTGGCGCTGCTCAACCGGCAGACGGTGGACCAGGCGCGCGCCGCGCTGGATCTGGCCCAAGGCAGTGTGAGGGCGGCGCTAAAGCAATAACACGAGACATCAAAGGACGGAATGAAAGACGCGCTTCAACGTAGCCCCTGGTGGTGGATCCCCAGTTTGTACTTCGGCCAGGGCATTCCGTATGTCGTAGTGATGACGCTGTCGGTGGCGATGTACAAAAACACCGGCATTTCCAATACCGATATCGCGCTCTACACCGGCTGGCTGTACCTGCCCTGGGTGATCAAGCCGCTGTGGTCGCCCGTGGTGGAGCTGCTGGGCACCAAGCGCAAGTGGATTATCGCGCTGCAGCTGGTTATCGGCGCGGCGCTGGCCGGGGTGGCCTTCACCACCAAGCTGCCCGATTTCTTCCGCGCCAGCCTGGCCGTGCTGTGGCTGATGGCCTTCAGTTCGGCCACGCACGACATCGCGGCCGACGGCTTCTACATGCTGGGCTTGCGCCAGCAGCAGCAGGCCGCCTTCGTCGGCGTGCGCTCCACCTTCTACCGCCTGGCCATGATCGCCGGACAGGGCGGCCTGCTGTGGCTGGCCGGCCAGCTGACCGACTCCCTGGGCGACCCGCACGTGGCCTGGTCCATCGTGATGTTCGTGCTGGCGGCAATGTTCGGCGTGCTGGGCGTGTACCACTTCTTCCTGCTGCCCAAGCCCGCCGCCGACGTGCGCGCGCCGGCCGGCGGCGACCTGTTCCGCGACTTCTTCGCCACCTTCGCCGCCTTCTTCCGCAAGGAGGGCATCGCCGTCACGCTGGGCTTCCTGTTGCTGTTCCGCCTGGGCGAAGCGCAGCTGCTCAAGCTGGCCGTGCCCTTCCTGCTGGACCCGCTGGACAAGGGCGGCCTGGGCTTGAGCAACCAGGAAGTGGGCCTGGTGTACGGCACCATCGGCATTGTCGCGCTCACGCTGGGCGGCCTGGCCGGCGGCGTGGTGATCTCGCGCTTCGGGCTCAAGCGCTGCCTGTGGCCGATGGCCTTTGCCGTGCACCTGCCGGACCTGGTGTTCGTCTACCTGTCGAGCGCGCTGCCGGAAAATATCTACCTGATCTCGGTGGCCATGGCGGTCGAGCAGTTCGGCTACGGCTTCGGCTTCACTTCCTACATGCTGTACATGATCATGGTGGCGGACGGCCCGCACAAGACCGCGCACTACGCCATCTGCACCGGCTTCATGGCGCTGGGCATGATGCTGCCGCAAATGGCCAGCGGCTGGATCCAGCAGCAGCTGGGCTACCAGCACTTCTTCATGTGGGTGTGCCTGGCCACGATACCGGCATTTATCATGACCGCGCTGATCAAGGTGGATCCGTCCTTCGGCAAAGACTGATGGACATTACAATACCGCGCACTAATTAAATCGAGGATACGGACTTGGCTTTTAACCCGAAAAAGCGGCAGACCCTGGCCGCCGGCGCAGCAGCGGCAGTGGCCGCATTCCTGGCCGCCTGCACCACCACGCCGCTCACGCCGGTTCCAGACAGCGGCCCGATAGCGCCCGCCGCGCCGGGCGCCGTGCCCAGCCTGACAGGGCCGGTGCCGCCGCCCGCGCCGCGCGAGTTCCGCGCCGCCTGGGTGTCCACCGTCGCCAATATCGACTGGCCCAGCCGCACCGGCCTGCCGGTGGCCAAACAGCAGGCCGAAGCCATCGCCATACTGGACCGCGCCAGCGCGCTCAACCTGAACGCCATCGTGCTGCAGGTGCGCCCGAGCGCGGACGCGATCTACCCGTCCGAACTCGAGCCGTGGAGCGAATACCTGAGCGGCCAGCAGGGCAAGGCGCCCTCGCCCATGTACGATCCGCTCAAATTCTGGATCGACCAGGCGCATGCGCGCGGCCTGGAACTGCACGCCTGGTTCAATCCCTACCGCGCGCGCCACGCCACCGCCAAGTCCGCCAATTCGCGCGACCACATTTCCATGACCAAGCCGCAGACGGTGAAAACCTATGGCCGCTACCAGTGGATGGACCCGGGCGAGGCCGAGGCGTCCAAACACACGCTGGACGTAATCCTGGACGTGGTGAAGCGCTACGACGTCGACGGCGTGCACATCGACGATTATTTCTATCCCTACCCGATCGAAGCGCCGGGCGCGGCGGGCGAAGCGGCAGCGCTGGAAGCCGGCGCGCCGGGCGCGAATGGCAACGTGCCGCGTCCCGAACTGGACTTCCCCGACCAGCCCGCCTGGCAGCGTTATCAGGCCGGCGGCGGCCAGCTTGACCGCGCTTCCTGGCGCCGCCAGAACGTGAACCAGCTGATCGAAGCGATCTACACCGGCATCCACCGCGAAAAATCGTGGGTGCGTTTCGGCATCAGCCCCTTCGGCATCGGCCGTCCGGACCGCCGTCCGCCCGGCATCGTCGGCTTCAGCCAGTACGACAAGCTGTACGCGGACGCCGAGCTGTGGCTGAAAAACGGCTGGCTGGACTATCTGGCGCCCCAGCTGTACTGGCCGATCGCGCCGCCGCCGCAGGCCTTCGACGTGCTGCTCGACTACTGGCTGCGTGAAAACACGCACGGCCGCCACGTCTGGGCCGGCCTGTACACCAGCCGCATCGACGGCAGCGTGAAGTCCTTCGAGCCGGAGGAAATCGTCAAGCAGATCGGCGTGACGCGCAGCCGCGCCGGCGCCAACGGCCACGTCCACTTCAGCATTGCCGCGCTGATGCAGAACCGCAAGGGCATCAGCGACCAGCTCAAGGCCGTGAGCTACCAGAGCGCCGCCCTGGCGCCCGCTTCGCCCTGGCTGGGCTCGGAAGCGCCGGGCGCGCCCAAGGCGGGCGCGCGGCGCGGCGCGGCCGGGCTGGATCTCAAGCTGAGCGCGGGCAAGAACGCCACCCTGTACGCCATCTGGGCGCGCTACGGCGAGGAGTGGCGCTTCACCGTGGCCCCGGCCGCGCGCGGCGAAGTCACGCTGGCCGACGAGGCGGGCGTGCAGGCCGGCGCGGTGGTGGTCAGCGCGGTCGACCGCCTGGGCAACGAGAGCGAACGCGTGAGCGTGAAGGTCAATGCGCAGCTATAACCTGCGGGTATGGTGTGCGGCCAAGGTTTCATTAAATCGCGGCGGCTTTTCACATAAACTGTCCTGATGGCTACAACCGACAATGACACCACGCTGGGCCTCGGCATAGACGCCGGGGGCACGCAGACGCGCTGGGCGCTGGCCGACCCGGCCGGCGCCATCGTCGCCGAAGGCAGCGTGGCCGGCTTGTCGGCTTTGCAAATGGCCAATGAAGCGGGCCGTAGCGCCGTGCGCGCCACCTTTGCCGCGCTGGCCGGCGACGTGCTTGCCAGTGGCCGCCCGCAGCGCGTGTGCGCCGGGCTGACCGGCTTTGGCGGCGACAGCGAACTGCTGGCCGCCTGGCTGGCCGAGCTGCTGGGCATCGCCCCGGCCGCCATCATTATTTCCAACGACATTGAAATCGCCTACCTGGACAGCTTCCAGCCCGGCGAAGGCTACCTGGTCTACGCCGGCACCGGCTCCATCGCCGCCTATATCGACCAGGGCGGCGAGTTCCACCGCGCCGGCGGCCGGGGCGTTACGCTGGACGACGGCGGCGGCGGCTTCTGGGTCGCGCGCGAAGCGCTGCGCCGCATCTGGCGCCGCGAAGACGAGGAGCCGGGCGCCTGGCAGGACTCCGCCATGGCGCGCGCCGTGTTCGACTACGTGGGCGGCAGCGACTGGTCCTACTCGCGCCAGTTCATCTACGGCCGCGAGCGCGGCGAGGTGGGCAAGCTGGCGCTGGCGGTGGCCGCGAGCGCCGAGCACGACCAGGCCGCCCGCCTGATCCTGCAGCAAGCGGGGCGCGAACTGGCGCGGCTGGCTGCGGCCCTGGTGTCGCGCTTCGGCGTGCGCCCGGTGGTGCTGGCGGGCCGCGCCGCCGAACTGCATCCTTTGATCGCGGAAACCATGCGCGCCACGCTGTCGCCCGAGGTGCCGCTGCGCCGCAAGACCGCCCAGGCCCATTTCGCCGCCGCCCGCATGGCGGCGCAACCCCAGCATTAAAAACTGCCACCCGGAGACTTCCTTGAATAAATTCCTGCTCATCATCCTGGCCGCCCTGCTGGCCGGTTGCGCATCCGCCCCGCCGCGCCTGGACAACAGCCTGTCCGCGCGCAGCCAGAGCAGCCGCGTCAAGTTCATCGTGATCCACTACACCGTGTCCGACCTGCCGCGCTCGATCAAGATCCTCACCGAGCAGGAAGTGAGCAGTCACTATCTGCTGACCGACGAGGCCGAGCCGAAGTTCTACACCCTGGTGGACGAGTCGCGCATGTCCAACCACGCCGGCGTGAGCAGCTGGAAGACGTATAGCAACCTCAACCCCATGTCGGTCGGCATCGAAATCGTCAACTGCGGTTTCAAGGAAACGCCGGAAGGCCGCGTCTGGTGTCCCTTCACCCAGGCCCAGATCGACCAGCTGATCCCGCTGCTCAAGCAGATCGTGGCCCGCCACAATATTCCGCCGCAAAACATCCTCGGCCACAGCGACATCGCGCCGCAGCGCAAGCAGGATCCGGGTCCGCTGTTCCCCTGGCACCAGCTGGCCGCCGCCGGCCTGATCACCTGGCCGGACGCCGCCCAGGTGGCGGCCCAGCGCGCCGTGTTTGAAACCCAGCTGCCGGACGTGGCATGGTTCCAGAAGAAGCTGGCCCAGCATGGCTACGCCGTGCCGCAAACGGGCGTGCTGGACGAAGCCACCCGCAACGTGATGTTCGCCTTCCAGTCGAAATACCGTCCGGCCCGTTTCGACGGCAACCCGGACGCCGAATCGGCCGCCATCCTGGAAGTGCTGGCGCCCACGGCTGCGCCCAAGCCGGTAGCGCCTGTCGCGCCTGTTGCGCCCGCCGCGCCGGCTCCCGCCGCCCAGCCTGCCGAAGTGCGCTAATCTGCAAGCTGTAATGCCATTGCGCCGCACCCTGCTTTCCCCTATCCTGCACGGATTCCGCAGGGAGGGCTCTGCGGCGCTGGATCGAGGATAGAGCAATGCGGCTGCGCCATATAGAAGTGTTCCACGCCATCATGCAGGTCGGCACCATCAGCGGCGCCGCCCAGGTGCTGCATATCTCGCAGCCCGCCGTGACCAAGGTCCTCCAGCACTGCGAATTGCAACTGGGCATGCCCCTGTTCGAGCGGGTGCGCGGCAAGCTGTATCCCAAGCCGGAAGCGCACCGCCTGTTCGCCGAAACCGAAAAGCTGAACCGCGACCTGCAAGGCATACGCCGCCTGGCGGCCAGCCTCAAGGGGCGCGCGCTGGAAACCATACGCCTGGTCTCCACGCCCACCGTGGCGCTCAGCGTGCTGCCGCTGGCCGTGAGCGCCTGGCGCCGGGAATTCCCCGGCGCGCGCTGCGAGCTGGCCACCCACCACACCAGTGAAATCGTCAACACGCTGCGCCTGGGCGAAGCCGACCTGGCCCTGTCGCTGCAGGACCCGCGCCACCCCGGCATCGTCGCCGAGCCGCTGGCGCAGGGCGTGATGACGGTGATCGCCCCGGCCGGCACCTGGAGCGCGGCCGACTGCGCCACGCCGCTGGCCGCGCCCGGCCTGGTGGGCGAACTGATCGGCCACGCCGACAACGACCCGCTGGGCGAAATGGTGGTGGCCGCGTGCGAAGCGCAAGGCCTGCATCCGGTGTTCCACACGGTGGTGCAGACCTACCAGATCGCCCGTTCGCTGGTGGAAGCGGGCGGCGGCATGGCCGTGGTCGACCCGTTCACGGCCGCGTCCGCGTCCAGCGCGCTGGTGCAGCGCCGCCCGTGGGCGCCGGCCATTCCCGTGCAACTGTATTTGTTGACGGCAGGCCATGCGCCGCTGTCGCACGGCGCGCGCCAGCTGGCCGGCTGCATCGCCACCGCCGCGCGCGCCTGCCTGGAAAAGAAAGCCTAGCAATGAAGACCATCCGCAACGAAGATGTGCCGTCCAGCCCGGACTACCGGCATCTGAGCAGCATCGCCGGCATCGCCATCGACTTGCGCTACGCCACGCCGGACAACTTCGTCGGCCGCGATTTGTATTCCCCGCACGACTGCGCCTGGCTGCACCGCGACGCGGCGGCCGCGCTGGAGCGGGCCGTGGCCTGGCTGGCGGAGCGCCGTCCCGGCTGCAAGCTGCTGGTGCTCGACGCGCTGCGTCCGCAGCGGGTGCAGGAGGAATTGTGGGCCGCGCTGCAGGGCACGGAACTGCTGATGTACCTGGCCGACCCGGCGCGCGGCTCCATCCATTCCTACGGCATGGCGGTGGACATCACCATCCTGGACGAGCAGGGCCGCGAGCTGGACATGGGCACCGGCTTCGACGACCTGACCGAGCTGTCCCACCCCGCGCTGGAGCCGGCCATGCTGGCGAGCGGCGCGCTTAACGCCGGGCAGATCGCCAACCGCGAACTGCTGCGCGGCGCCATGTTCCAGGCCGGCTTCGTCGGCATCAACAGCGAATGGTGGCACTTCGACTGCGGCGACCGCGTCCAGGTACGCGCCAGCTTCACCCGCGTTCTGTGACGCCTGCTGTTCGCCGTTTCACAATCGACTGTCGGGAATCTTTACAGTTCTCCAAAGAACTACATTTTTTTTGTCGGTAACTATTTGATTAATAGGATATTGTTCTCTCGGGCATGATTGTTGCAAGTAGTTAATGCACATTAACTAAGGGCAATATCATGACCATCAAATCGCTGATCGCTACGGTTGCACTGCTGGCCGCCAACGCCGCACAGGCAGGCCTTATCACCAATGGTAATTTTGAAAGCGGCCTGGCCGGCTGGAGCACCAGCGGCAACGTGGTCGCCACCAGTATTGCCGCGTCCGGAAGCTACTTCGGCGCGGGCAGCATCGCTGCCGACGGCAATTACCTGGCGGTGTTCAATAGCGGGGACGGCCCCACCAACGGCCGTCTGATGCAGACCTTTGCCACTGTCGCCGGGCAGACCTATCGCTGGGAATTCGATTACGGCGTGACCACCGGCGGCGCGCAAGGCATGCGCGCGACGGTGCTGGGCGCCAACAGCACGGACCTGATCAACAATGTGGTCAATGACAACACGGCTGGCCTTCTGGCCCATTTCACGTTCAACTTCGTGGCCGATGGCAGCCAGGCAACGCTGCGCTTCCAGGACCTGAACAACAACCCCACCAACAGCCAGGATGGCGTGCTGGACAATGTGGTGGTGCGCGCCGTGCCGGAACCGGCCTCGCTGGCCCTGATGGGCCTGGGCATGGTGGGTGCCATGGTGGCCCGCCGCCGCCGCAAGGCCTGAAGTGCGCAGCGGCCTGGGCCGCTGCGCGCCAGCGCCCCTCCCATTTGATCAGGATCAAACCATGGTCCGACGAAGCGCCAAGTCCCTGCGCGCCGATTAGACTTCCAGAATGGCAGCCGCCATGGACCGGCCTGCGCGGCTCGCCATCGAAATCTCGTGATGAGGGGCGTAAAAATGAAGAAATTATTTGGATTGGACCGTCGTTCCGGCTTGGCCGTTGCGTTCATCGCGGCGACGGCCTTGTCGGTGTCGGCGTCGGACAGGTACAGGGAGCACGACGACGAGGACGAAAGCCAGGTGAAGCGCGGCTTTGACATTGTCCCGCCGGGCGTGAAGCTGAATTTGATGGGCAAGAATCGCGCGCTGGTCGGGCTGGGCAGTTACATCGTCAATACCAGCGGCTGTATCGACTGCCACAGCCATCCGGCCTACTCGCCGGGCAGCGACCCGTTCAAGGGCGAGCCGGAGAGAATGAATGCGGAGGAATACCTGTCAGGTGGGCGGACCTTCGGCCCCACCATTACGGCCGCAAACATCACCCCGGACCACGCCGGCAAACCGGCGGGACTGACGCGGAGCGAGTTTGTCCAGATGATGCGGACGGGCCACAATCCGAAAGATCCGCCCGGCACCATCGTTCAAGTCATGCCCTGGCCCGTGTTCGGCAAGAAGACCGACCGCGACCTGGCCGCGATCTATGAATTCCTGCGAGCGATTCCATCCCTGCCCGACAATACCCACCCCGGGCCATGAGCCCATGCCACCGGCGCACGTCGTTCGCGCGCAGCCCGGTCTATTTCCCGCTGCTGGCCACCCAGTCCAGCAGCGCGTCGATGGCCTTGCGGCCGTTGCCGTTGCCGGTCCGGTCGTCGTTGATCATGGCCACCACAATGCACAGTTCGCCATTTGCATCCGGCACATAGCCGGCGATGGCGACCACGTTCTTCAGCGTGCCGGTTTTCACGCGTGCGCGCGCGGCGGCGGGGCTGTCTTTCAGGCGGCGCTTCATGGTGCCGTCCACCGCCGCGATCGGCAGGCTGGTCAGGAACTCCGGCATCCATAAACTCTTTTGCGCCGCCTGCAGCAGGCCGGCCATCTGCGCCGGGCGCACACGCTCGCTGCGCGACAGGCCGGAACCGTTTTCCAGCACCAGGCCGGTGTCGTCTATGCCGTGGCCCTGCATCCAGGCGCGGATGATTTGTTCGGCGCGGGCCGCCGTCGGGTTGGCGCTTGCGGCAGAGGTGGCGGCCTCGCCGCCGCCGGGGACCATGGCGCTGCGGACGGGCGCCGCATCGGCGGGCGGCGGCGCAACGGCGTCGCTGCTCAGCGATTCGCCCGGCAGCACGGCGGGGCTGGCGACCGGCGTGCTGGACAGGCGCAGCGCGGGAATCGGGCGGCTGCCCAGCACCGGGTCCGGCTCCAGCGCACCCAGGGTGAGGAACAGCGTGCGCGCCAGGCCGTTGTCGGACGGCTTGTTGATGTCGCGCAGCACTTCGGCCAGCGGACGCGAGACATGCTCGGCCAGCAGGCGGGTGGCGGCTTGCGGTGCGCTAGCCGATGCGCCGGCCGCAGCTTCGCGCGCGGTGCCGGTGAAGGTGCCGCCCAGGCGCGCCCAGGTGCTGCGGAACAGGCGCTCGGTGTAGTCGTTGCGCTCGAGCACGTTGATCACGGTGGTCTTGCTGCAATTTTTCGGGAAGGTGCCGTGCAGGCGCACAGTGAGCTTGCCGCCCTTGCGCGTGGTATCCGGCAGCTTCCAGCCGTCCTCCCACTTGGCGCAGTCGGCGTCGATCAGCGTCATGTCCGATTCAATCGTGACGCGTTCGAGCTGCGGCAGCATGCCCAGCTTGAGCTTGCCGCCGGTGGACGTCATGTCCACGCGCAGCAGATTCATGTTCAGCAGCAGCGCGTCCGGGATGATGTTGTAGTAGGCCTCGGGCGATTCGTCGAACGGCGCCACGCCCAGGTCCGTGCGGGCCGGCTGGAACAGCTGGCGGTCCAGCACCAGGTCACCCCGGATCTTGCGGATGCCCTGGGTGCGCAGCTTCTCCAGCATGTGCACCAGCACGTCCTCGTTGAAATCCGGGTCGGCGCCGCCGCGCAAATAGAGGTCGCCTTGCAGCACGCCGTTCACCACCTCCGCGCTGCTGCGCAGTTCGGTGCGCGCCTTGAACACCGGCCCCAGCTGGTCCAGGCCCACCATGGTGGTGACCAGCTTCATGGTGGAGGCCGGCTGCATGGGGCGGTCCGGGTTGTGCGACACCAGCGGCGTGCCGCCGCGCAGCACAATGGCGCCCATCGCGCTCTCGGGAATGCCGGCTGCCTGCAGCGCGCGCGCCACCGGCTCCGGCAGCTGGGCGTGGACAGCGCCGGCGGCGGCCAGCAGGGAAACCAGGATCAGGCGACGTAACATAATTATCCTTGATGGAAGAATACGTAAGACACGCCGATGGCGGTGAGCACACCGGCCAGGTCGGCAATCAGGCCGCAGGAAATAGCATAGCGCGTCTTGCGGATGCCAACCGAGCCGAAGTACAGCGCCACGATGTAGAAGGTGGTGTCGGCCGAGCCCTGGAACACGCAGGCCAGGCGGCCGACGAAGGAGTCCACGCCGTAGGTGTTCATGGCGTCTATCATCATGGCTTTCGAGCCGCTGCCGCTGAGCGGTTTCATCAGCGCGGTGGGCAGCGCCGGCACGAAGTCGGTGTTGACGCCGATGGCGCTGAAGATCCAGTTGAAGCCGCTCATGACAAAGCCGAACACGCCCGCGTTGCGGATCACGCTGATGGCCACCAGCATGCCCACCAGGTAGGGAATCACGGTGAGCGAGGTCTGGATGCCGCCCTTGGCGCCCTCGATAAAGGCTTCGTACACATTCACCTTCTTGCGCAGCGCGCCGACGATGAAGATGGTGATGACCCCGATCAGCACGGCGTTGCTCACCACCTTGGAGACGGTGGCGATCTCGGCCTTGCTCAGATACTGCGTGAAGTACCAGATCAGCGCGACGATGGCCGAGGTCATGCCGCCCAGCCAGGACAGCACCACGCTGTCGAACAGGTTGATGCGCTGGCGGATGGACACGGCGATAATGCCCGCCACCGTGGCCACATAGGTTGCGATCATGCAGGGAATAAAGATGTCGGCCGCGTCCGCCGCGCCGAGGATGGAGCGCTGCGCCATGATGGCCAGCGGGATCAGGGTCAGGCCGGAGGTGTGCAGCACCAGGAACATGATCTGCGCGTTGGTCGGCTCGTCCTTGCTGGGGTTGAGCGTCTGCAGGCTTTCCATGGCCTTCAGGCCGAAGGGCGTGGCGGCGTTGTCCAGGCCCAGCAGGTTGGCGGAAAAATTCATCACCATGTGGCCGTTGGCCGGGTGGTCTTTCGGCACTTCCGGGAAGATGCGCGAGAAGAAGGGCGCGATCACTTTCGCCAGCCAGCCCACCACGCCGGCTTTTTCGCCGATGTTCATAATGCCCAGCCACAGCGTCATCACGCCGGCCAGCGGCAGGGCGATGTCCATCACGCCCATCTTGGCCGAGTCGAAGGTGCCGTCGATGACTTTCTTGAAGATCTCGTTATCGCCCAAAAACAGCCACTGCGCCAGGGCGGCGGCAAAGCCCACCAAAAAGAAGCCGGACCAGATGTAATTAAGCGACATGGGCGATATTTCCGATAACAAGGTAACAGGATGATTTTGCAGGCAAAGTATAGAGCTACGGCATTATGCTGCGATGAAAGAATGCACGCCGCGCATGCAAAAAAGTTATAAGCGGCGGGTCCGATTTCATGGTCAGCCAGCCGTGCGATGCCGTATCCTGTGGCCGAACGGGGAATCACCCAGGGAATCACCAGGAACGAGGGAATACATGACGGGTAAATGGAAACTGGCGCTGGGCGCCGTGATGCTGGCGCTGGCTGGCGCCGCCGGTGCCGCTGCACCCGGCGCGGCCGGCGAGCCCAAGGTGCTGCACGCCTTTTTGTCCACCGGCGAAACCGGCCTGGACCCGGCCGTCGCGTCCGACATCGCCACCCTGGCCCTGCTGGAAAACCTGTACGACCCCTTGCTGCGCTACGACTACCTGGCCCGCCCCGTCAAGCTGCAGCCCAACACCCTGCGCGCCATGCCGCAGGTGGACGCCGCCGGCCTGACCTACACCTTCCAGCTCATCCCCGGCATCCACTTCACGCCCGACCCCGCCTTCAAGGGCAAGCAGCGCGAAGTCACCGCCGAGGACTACGTCTACAGCCTGAAGCGCCTGTACGACCCGGAACTGAAGTCGCCCTGGTTGTTCCTGCTGGAAGGCAAGCTGGCGGGCGACGAGGCCCTGAAAGCCAAATTCAGCTACGCCACCGCCATTCCCGGCCTGCAGGCGGTGGACAAATACACCCTGCGCATCCGCCTGAGCGCGCCCGACCCCAATTTCCTCTACTACCTCGCCATGCCCGCCACCGCCGTGGTGGCGCGCGAAGTGGCCGAAGCCTATGGCGCCCAGATGGGCAACCACCCGGTCGGCACCGGCCCCTTCGTGGTGGGCGAGTGGAAGCGCAGCGACAAGATCACCCTGCAGGCCAACCCGGACTTCCGCGCTACCGTTTTCCACGCCGGTCCCGAAGTGGCGCCCGAGTTCCGCGCCACCGCCGCCGCGCTGGAAGGCAAGCGCCTGCCGCTGGTGGACCGCATAGAAGTGAAGATCATGGAGGAGTACCAGTCGCGCGTGCTGGGCTTCCTGAACGGCGAATTCGACTATATCGAGCAAGTGCCGGAGTCGATGAAGGACATGGTGCTGCGCGCGGACTCCACCGCGCCCGCGCTCAAGCCCGAGCTGGCGAAAAAAGGCATGCAGCTGTCGCCCTTCCCGGTGCTGCAGACCTACTACATGTGGATGAATATGGAAGACCCGGTCATCGGCGGCTACAGCAAGGACAAGGTGGCGCTGCGGCGCGCCATTGCGCTGAGCTACAACAGTCCGGAGGACGTGGCGCTGCTGAAGAAAGGGCTGGCGCTGCCGGCCCAGTCGCCGCTGCCGCCCAATGTGCTGGGCTATGACCCCAATTACCGCAGTCCCATCAGTTACAACCCGGCCCTGGCGCGCGCGCTGCTGGACCGCTACGGCTACCGCACCGGCAAGAACGGCTACCGCACCCTGCCCGGCGGCCAGCCGCTGCTGCTGACCATGCATTCCGAGCCGTCCATGGTGGGCCGGCTGCGCGACGAGCTGTGGCGCAAGAGCCTGAACGCCATCGGCCTGCAGGTGCAGTTCAAGAGCGACAAGAAGACCGAGATCATCAAGGCTTCGCGCCTGGGCAAGGTGATGATGTTCGAAACCAACTGGATCGCCGACTTCCCCGATGGCGACAACTACTTGCAATTGTTGTACGGCCCCAACAGTGGCCGCGCGAATTATGCCCGCTTCAACCTGCCGGACTACAACCGCCGCTACGAGCAGGCGCGCAAGCTGGGTGACACGCCGGAGCGCCGCGTGCTGTACCGCGAGATGAACCAGCTGATCCACGCCTATAACCCCTGGGTGCTGCTGACCCATCCGATTTCGGCCGATATCCAGCAACCGTGGCTAAAAAACTACAAGCGCCACCCGGTGGAGTTCACAAATTGGCGTTATGTGGATTTGGACATTGCAGAGCGGAATCAGCTCACTAAAATGGCGCCCTGATTGAAAATATCTTATTCATTCCTAAAAGTTATGGTTAAGTGAGGTATTTTCATTGGATAGCGTGGAGTGCAAAGCGCTACTCTGAATTTTCAATGCGGCGCGCAAGACGCCGTGCCCGGTGCGGGCGGTCAAGAGTTTGTTTAAATAGGGAGAGTACGGTGAAGGTTAAAAAACTCGCGCAGATGATTGCGCTGATAGGTGTAGTAGGCCCTGTGATGGCTCAGGAAGCTGCCCCGCAGCAAATCCAGCGGGTGGAAATCACCGGCTCCAGCATCAAGCGCGTGGCCAAGGAAGGCGCGCTGCCGGTGCAGGTGCTGACTTACGACGCGATTGAAAAAGCCGGCATCACCGATACCGAGCAGCTGCTGCGCACCATTTCGGCCAGCGGCACCGGCGCCGACAATATGACTTCCGGTAATAACGTGTTCGGCGCCGACGCCGACCGCGTCTCCGGCGGCGCTTCCTTCGCCTCGCTGCGCGGCCTCGGCCCGAACGCCACGCTGGTGCTGCTGAACGGCCGCCGCGTGGGCAACCACGGCGCCTCGGGCAAGGCGGTCGACCTGAACTCGATCCCGCTGGGCGCCATCCAGCGCGTGGAAATCCTGAAAGACGGCGCCTCGGCCATCTACGGCACCGACGCCATCGGCGGCGTGGTCAACTTCATCCTGCGCACCGACTACAAGGGCCTGGAACTGTCCACCACCCTGAACGGCACCGAGCACGGCGGCGGCATGAACCGCCGCGTCTCCGCGCTGGGCGGCCTGGGCGACCTGCAAAAAGACGGCTGGAACATCATGGTGTCCGCCACGCACGACAACAACGACAAGCTGAGCTCCAAGCAGCGCGACTTCGCCAACGGCTTCCAGCCATCGCGCGGCCTGTCTCCGGACACCACCGGCACCCCGTTCGCCAACATCCTGACCGGCGCCGGCACCGCGCTGGGCACCGGCTTCAAAATGCCGGGCGACGCCACCACCTATCTGCAGGCCGGCCTGCTGAGCCTGCAAGGCAAGTGCGATTCCATTCCCGGCATGTCGCAGTACCAGAGCGACCTGTGGAAGGACGTTACCGCCGTCACCCGCTCCAAGTATTCCTGCGCCTACGACTACGGCGCCGACTACGTGATCAGCTTCCCGGTCGAGCGCACCAACGCCGTGTCGCGCGGCACGCTGAAGATCAACGACGACCACAAGGTCTTCTTCGAAGTGCTGGGTTCGCGCACCGAAGCCACCGCCTCGCTGACCCCGGTGCAGATCTCCACCAGCCTGGCCAACGGCAACGCCTACCCGGTCAACGGCCCGTACTACCAGGACCTGTCGCAGTACATTCCGACCTACGACAAGACCAAGCCCATCATCTACAAATGGCGCAGCACCCCGTGGGGCGACCGCACCCAGAACAACGTGACGGAAAACTTCCGCGTGCTGCTGGCCGCCGAAGGCCAGATCATGGGCAAGTGGGACTACAAGCTGGGCCTGTCGCGCGCCGAGAGCACCACCAAGACCGCGCTGATCGACGGCTACGGCTACACCGACAAGATCTACGCAGCCCTGGGCACCGGCAAGATCAACCCATGGCTGGCGCCTGGCCAGAGCCAGACCGCCGAAGCCATGCAGCTGATCGAGTCGACCAAGTACATCGGCGCCTTCCAGCACGGCAAGACCACCATGACCCAGTTCGACGGCTCGGTCTCGGGTGAAATCTTCCAGCTGCCCACCGGCGCCGTGTCGATGGCGGCCGGCTTCGACCTGCGCAAGGAAACCTATGACTTCGGCCAGGACGTGGACGCCACCAAGATCCTGCTGTCGCCGGGCAATGCCGCGCTGAGCGGCGCCTCGCGCGACGTGCGCGCTTTCTACGCCGAGATGCTGGTGCCGGTGATGAAGGACCTGGAAGTGCAGCTGGCCGTGCGCCGCGACGATTACAGCGTGATCGGCGCCACCACCAACCCGAAAGTGTCGTTCCGCTACCAGCCGACCAGCAACCTGGTGCTGCGCGGTTCGGCCAACAAGGGCTTCCTGGCGCCGAGCTTCACCCAGCTGTACGCCGGCCGCCTGTCGCAGGAACTGCCGAACGGCATTATCGACCAGGAAGGCTGCGCCAAGAATCCGGGCAATCCGCTGTTCTGCGCGATTCCTCGCCTGAACTACAACACCGGCGGCAATCCGAACCTGAAACCGGAAACCTCCAAACAGGGTACCCTGGGTATCGTGGTGGAACCGGTGCGCGGCTTCTCGGCCTCGCTGGACTTCTGGGCCATCAACATCCAGGACCGTATCCTGAACCGTACGCCGCAAGTGGTGCTGGCCAACTGGCAATATCTGCCTGAGTACATCATCCGCAACTCGGCCGGCGTGATCGACCACGTGGAAGCGGGCTGGATCAACGCTGCCGGCCTGAAAACCCGCGGCGCCGACCTGGGCCTGCAGGCCGACGGCAAATACGACGGCTACAAATGGGTTGCCAAGCTGGACGGCACCTACATGAAGAGCTTCAAGTTCGCCGAGTTCGAAGGCCAGCCGTTCAAGGAGAACGTCGGCATCTTCAACAGCCGCGACATCTACCTGCGCTGGAAGCACAACGCCAGCATCAGCGTAGCGAAGGGCGACTGGAGCGCGCTGTTCACGCAGAACTTCTCCACCGGCTACAACGACCAGGTACCGAACGGCGGCAAGGGCACCCCGCCGGCCGGCTTCGTGCCGCGCGTGAAGCACTACGAGAAGTATGACCTGAGCGGCACCTACACCGGCTACAAGAACACCACCATCACGGTGGGCATCTTGAACCTGTTTGACAAGACTCCGCCGTTCACCGCGCACAACGTGGATGAAGTAGTGGGCGCAGGCTGGGATCCACGCGTGGCGGATGCACGCGGCCGTTCCCTGTCGGTCAACCTCAAGTACAAGTTCATGTAAGTGCATAGCGGTGCCGACTAATTCCTCCCTCAGCCGGCGCCGCTTTGGCGGCCTGGTGGCCTCGGCCGCCGGGGCCGCTTTTGCCGCCGTGTCGCTCCCCGCCACGGCGGCTACCCGCCGCCGCCCCCCCTCGCAAGGAAACAACGCCATGACCAAGCCGCAGCTGACCAAGCCGCCGCGCCTGGAGCCGGGCGACCTGGTCGGCATCATCGCGCCAGGCGGCCACACCAGTCCCAAGTCCATAGAAAAAGCCGTGCGCAACATCGAGTCGCTGGGCCTGCGCGTCAAGCTGGGCGAGCACATCAACGCGGTGCACGGCAACTACGGCGGCACGGTGGAGCAGCGCCTGGAAGACCTGCACGGCATGTTCGCCGACCCGCAAGTGAACGCCATCTGGGCCATCCGCGGCGGCTCGGGCTGCATTTCGCTGCTGCCCCATATCGACTACCAGCTGATACGCGCCAATCCCAAGGTGCTGATCGGCTATTCCGACATTACCGCCCTGCACCTGGCCATCAACAAGCATGCCGGGCTGGTGACTTTCCACGGGCCTGTGGCCTCGTCCACCTTCTCCGAATACGCGGTGACGCAGCTGAAAAACGTGCTGATGACGCCGCACCAGCGCTACACCATCTCCATGTCGCAGGACAACGCCCACAAGGCGGTGGCCGAGCCGCAGTACACGGTGCGCACGGTGCACGGCGGCCAGTGCACCGGCCATCTCACCGGCGGCAATATGTGCCTGGTGACGGCGCTGGAAGGCACGCCGTATGCGGCCGACATCAAGGGCAGCATCCTGTTCCTGGAAGAAGTGAACGAAGCGCCCTACCGCATCGACCGCATGCTGATGCAGTTGCAGCTGAGCCAGGGCCTGAAGAACACCGCCGGCGTGATGCTGGGCATCTTCGAGAACTGCGAAAACCAGGACGACGATATTTCGCTCACGCTCAACGAGACGGTGGACCAGCATTTGCTGCCGCTGGAGCAGACCGCCGTGGCCGGCTATTCCTTCGGCCACATCCGCCACCAGTTCACCATCCCCATGGGCGTGCGCGCCACGCTGGACGCGGAGCAGCAGACGCTGACCCTGCTGGAGCCGGCGGTCAGCTGAGATGGCGGGTTACGGTGCTCCGCGCCTAACCCGCCCTACGGCTGCCGCCTTGTTCGTAGGGCGGGTTAGGCGCATGGCGCCGTAACCCGCCGCCGCGCCGCCGCTGTTGCGCGCCAGCCATTGCAGCTCGTGCGTAGAATGGCCCCATGCGCATCCTCACAAGCAAGGCCGCCGCCTGGGTGGCCAGCCATCCCCTGGACTTCGCGCTGCAATGCATCCGTGGCTTCCGCGCCAACCAGGGGCTGCTGCTGGCGGGCGCCGTCGCCTATTACTCCCTGCTGTCCATCGTACCGCTGCTGATGCTGGTGGTGGTGGTGCTGTCGCACTGGCTGGACCCGGCCGAACTGCTCGACACCATAGGCCACTACCTCGAATGGCTGGTGCCCGGCCAGTCGCGCGCCATCGTGGCGGAAGTGGGCCAGTTCCTGGCGCAGCGCAGCGTGATCGGCTGGCTGCTGGCGCTTACCATGCTGTTCTTCAGCTCGCTGGCCTTCACGGTGCTGGAAAACGCCATGTGCGTGATCTTCCTGCACCGGGTGGCGGTGCGGCGCCGCCATTTCCTCATCTCCGCCATCCTGCCCTACTGCTACATCCTGTCGCTGGGCATCGGCATTTTGCTGGTCACGCTGGTGGCCGGCAGCCTGCAGGTGATAGGCGAGGAGGAGCTGCAGTTCCTCGGCTACCGCTGGTCGCTGCACGGCGTGTCCGGCGTGCTGCTCTATATGCTGGGCGTGATCGGCGAAGTGCTGATGCTCAGCTCGATCTACCTGGTGATGCCGGTGGGCCGCCTGTCCTATGCGCATGCGCTGATCGGCGGCGTGACGGCTGCGCTGCTGTGGGAAGCGGCGCGCCATGTGCTGGTCTGGTACTTCAGCACCCTGTCCCAGGTCAATATCGTGTACGGCTCGCTGACGACCGCCATCGTCGTCATGTTCAGCCTGGAGATTGCCGCCGCGCTGCTGCTGTTCGGCGCCCAGGTGATTTCGGAATTCGAGCGGGTCGGGCGCAACGAGCAGGACGAGGCGGAGCGGCCGCTGCGCACCTTCAGGCCGGCAGGCAAATAAGGAAGCGGGCGCCGCCCAGTTCGCTGTCCTCGACGCGCACCGCGCCGCCATGCAAAGCCACGGCCTTGCGCGCGATGGCCAGGCCCAGGCCGAAGCCGCCGCTGGCGCGGCCGCGGCTGCGGTCCAGCCGGTAGAAGGGCTCGAACACGCGCTCGCGTTCGGCCACGGGTATGCCGGGGCCGTCGTCCTCCACCGCAATGACGATGGCGCCGCCTTCGCGCGCGGCGCTGAGCCGCACCTGGCCGGCGCCGTATTTGGCCGCGTTGGCGAGCAGGTTCGCCACCGCGCGCAGCAGCAGGCGGCTGTCGCCGTCGAGCTGGCCCAGGCTGTCGTCGCTGATGCGCAGGGCAATGCGCGCGCTGTCCGGCTGGGCGGCCACGCAGCTGCGCAGTGCGGGCGCCAGTTCGAAGGGCTGGCGCTGCATGGCCTGGCCGCTGTCCAGCCTGGCCATGCCGAGCAGCTCGCCGATCAGCGCGTTCAGTTCCCGCAGATCCAGCTCCATGGCGGCGATGCGCGGCTCCAGCGCCGGATCATCCGCCGCCGCGCGCAGCAGCTCCAGGCCGAATTCCAGCCGCGCGATGGGCGTGCGCACCTCGTGCGACACCGAATGCAGCAGCGCGCGCTGCGCCTCCATCAGCTGCTCGATGCGGTCCGCCATCAAATCCATGCGTTCGGCCAGCGGATAGATGCTGGCGCTGGCCGGCATGCGCGCCCGCGCCGACAGCTGGCCGGCGCCGAAGTCGTCCGCCACGCGCGCCAGCGCCTGCATGCCGCGCCAGTGCGCGCGCGACCACAGCGCAATCGGCACCAGCAAGGCCAGCGCCACGATGGCGTAGCGCAGCGCCTCCTGCTGCAAGGCCTGCGCGATATTGATCGGCAGGCCCTCGGCGCGCAGCACGTCCGCCTCGCTGCCGATGTAGCGCGCGCCGGCCAGGTCCACGCGGCGCAGGAAGGCCTTGTCCGCCACCCGGAACACCATGCCGCCACGCTGCAGCAGGGCCGCCTCTGCGGACGACAGCGCCGCGCTCGCGTCGTCCAGCGGCAGCAGTTCGTAGCGCACCGTGGACACCTCGCGCACCTTGTTCAGCCTCACCAGCCATTCGTCGGCCGGGGCCTGGTCGATATAGTGCTCCAGCAGGAATACCTCGGCCGCCGCCTGGCGCCGGGCGATGTCCTCCAGCGGATCGCCGTACAGGCGGCTGATCGCGAAATAGATGGCAAAGGTCGCCGCCGTGATGGCCAGCATGACCAGCACGAAGAAGCGGAAGAACAGGCGGTTCATGGTCTTAGTTTATAGGCAATGCCGCGACGCAGCCCGCGTGCTTACAAATTGATGACAATTGACCGACATGGCAAGGAGGAAGCAAACCGGCGGCTTGCCTAAGATGGCATTATTACCAATCAAGGAGCCACCATGAACAAATTGTTGAGCACAGCCGTCGTTGCCCTGGGCGCAGTCCTGCTGGCCGCGTGCGGCAGCGGCAGCGGCGGCGCGGAAGGCGCCCCGGCCGCCGGCCAGACCGCCCCCATCGCCGTGGGCGAACCGGCGCCCTCCGCCAGCCTCGGTTTTGAAATCCTGTGGCAGAACGCCTTTACCGCCATCGACGACGAACGCACCGTGGTGCTCTCCGACACGGCCTCCTTCGAAGCGCTGTGGAACGAAGGGCACAGGAACCTGAGCAGCCTGCACCCGCCGCCGAAGATCGATTTCAGCCGCAAGGTGGTGGTCGGCGTGTTCACCGGCAAGCAGCAGAACGGCTGCCGCTCCGTCACCATCAGCCGTACCGCGCTGGCGGACGGCAAACTGGCGGTGGAATACGACCTGGGTCGCCTGGTGACCATCGCGCTGTGCAAGCCGGAGTTCACCAGCCCAGGCGTGCTCGCCGTGCTGGACCGCAGCGACGCGCCCGCCAGCGCCAAGGTGCAGTTCACCCGCATCGAGCCGCAGCCGCTGGTCAACAGCCGCATCGCGCTCAGCCTGAACCCGGCCGTGACGGACCGCCAGCCGACCACCGTGGTGGTGAAGGACGCCGCAGCCTGGACCCAGCTGTGGACGCGCTACAGCGTACCCGGCACGCCGCTGCCGCCGGTGGACTTCGGCAAGTCCATGGTGCTGTTCGCCTTCTACGGCGTGGAGAGCGGCTGCGACGGCAACCAGCTGGAGGACGTCTCGCGCGTGAACGGCAAGCTGTACGTCACCAGCACCTACACGCCGCCGGGCCCCGCCGTGCTGTGCATCGCCGCTTTCACCGCGCGCGGCGCCGCAGTCACGGTGGACCGCAGCGACGAGCCGGTGGTGTTCATCAGCAAGCGCCTGCCCGCACCGACCATATAGAATGGCGGCATGCACGCGTCCATTTCCCCCACCCTGATCTCGGCAGCCATGCTGGCCGCCTGTGTTTGCAGCGGCGCGGCCGCGCAAACGCCTGTCGCCAATCCCATGCCGGACGGCAGCCGGGACATGTATGTGGGCCTGGGCCTGCAAAGCGCCAGCCGCTACGAGGGCGGCACGAGCCGCCACCTGATGCTGATGCCGGTGCTGCAGGCGGAATGGAGCAACGGCGTGTTCATTTCCGGCGCCACCGCCGGCATGCACTGGTCGGACCGCGCCGGCCTGGAATACGGGCCGCTGCTGTCGCTGCATCCGGGCCGCAGCGAGCGGGGACGCGCGCTCACCGGGGGCGGCTTGAGCGGCTCCGGCAGCAACACCGCCCTGCCGCCGCTGGCCATGGGGCCGGACGGCCGCCTCACGCGCCTGAGCGGCATGCCGGACGTGCCGAGGCGGCTGGAGGCGGGCGCTTTCCTCACCTGGTATCTGTCGCCCGAGTGGCGCCTGGCCAACAGCGTGCTGTACGGCGCCGGCCAGGAGCGCGACGGCCTGCGCGCCACGCTGGACGTGCAGCGCATCGCCACCACCGTCGCGCCCTACCACACGCTGTCCTTCACCGCCGGCGTCACGCTGGCGGACGCCAGCTACAACCGCGCGCTGTTCGGCGTCAGCCCGGCGCAAGCGCTGGCCACCACGGCGCTGACGCGGCCGGCCTATGCGCCGGGCGGCGGCGTCAAGGACGTCCATGCCGGCGTGCGCTGGAACTGGGCGCTGGCGCCGTCCTGGATGCTCACCAGCGGCGCGCATGCCGTGCGGCTGACGGGCGACGCCAAAGCCAGCCCCGTGGTTGAGCGTCCCGCCACCGTCACGGTGTGGTCGGCGCTGGCCTACCGCTTCTGAATATGAACCCCAGGCGACTCCTGTGCGTGTGCGCGCTGCTGCTGCCGGCCTGGCTGGCGGCGCAAGTGCCGGACGGCGAATGGTTCAGCTACCGCGACGCCTACCGCAGCATGGTGGTGTTCGAGAAGTACGGCAAGCCCAAGCACTTCCTGCAAAACCACTTCCAGATTAGTCCCAGGGACGGCGCCGGCACGCTGGACGGCCTGCGCCTGACGCTGAACGCCAGGGGCAGCCAGCTCAATCTGCCGCTGGACCCGCTCGGGCGCACCGTGTTTCCGCTGCTGAAGGCGGCCTATGACGACAACGCGGTGCTGGTGCTGAACCGCAAGCTGTCCGGCTATGTGCTGCGGCCGCGCGTCTCCATCGTGGTGCGTGCGGACGGCGTCTACGAAGCGGCAGACCTGCGCGCCGCCTGCGAGCAGGCGCAGGCCTACCAGCGCGCCACGGACGCTGCGTTCCGCGGCGGGCAGTGCGTGGGGGTGAGGTTTGTTTTTGCGCGCAAGGGCGAGGCGCAATTGCGGCTGCGGCAAGGCGCGCAGGACAGCGCACCGCTGCCGGTGAGCGACGGCCCGGCATTCCCCGACGAAGCCGGCGCCGGCTTCAGCGTCGTCAACTACCGCTTCGATGCGGCGCCGGCCCAGGGCCAGGTGGTCAGCGCCAGCGCGCCGCTGGCGATCGTGCCGCTGTACCAGTAGCTAGATCCAGGCGGACGGCGAGAACAGATAGCCCTCGCCGCGCACCGTCTTGATTCTTTCCGCGTCGTGGTCGTCGAAGCGGCGGCGCAGCTTGGAGATGCTGTTGTCTATGCTGCGGTCCATGCCGTCGAACTCCAGGCCGCGCAGTTTTTTCAGCAGCGCGTCGCGCGACAGCACCGTGCCCGCCGCCTCGGCCAGCACCAGCAGCAGCTTGTATTCGCTCCCGCTCAGCAGCACCGGCGTGCCGCGCCAGCGCACCTCGCGGTCGCTGGTGGCGATGCACAGCGCGCCGAATTGCAGCGTGCCCGGCGCGGCGGCTGGCAGCGCCGCGCCAACGCCGTTGGCCGCAGACCCGGCGCGCCGCAGCAGCGCGCGCAGGCGCGCCAGCAGCACGCGCGGCTGCACCGGCTTGTTGATGAAATCGTCGGCGCCGTGTTCCAGCAGCGCCACCTGGTCGTAGTCATCCTCGCGCGCCGTCAGCACCAGGATGGGCGTGGCGCCCAGTGCGCGCAGCTGGCGGCACACGTCGGCGCCGTCCATGCCGGGCAACATCAGGTCCAGCACCACGATGTCGGGCGCGAAGGCGTGGAAGCGCGGCAGCGCCTGGTCGCCGCGCGCCACCACCTCCACCTCGAACTCATACGCGGCCAGGTACTCCGCCACGAGGGACGACAGGCGCGCGTCGTCCTCCACCAGCAGCAGCCGCGTCGCCATTACAGCGCCCGCGCGATCAGCAGCTTCTGGATGTCGCTGGTGCCTTCGTAGATCTGGCACACGCGCACATCGCGGTAGATGCGCTCGACCGGGAAGTCGGACACATAGCCGTAGCCGCCGTGCACCTGGATCGCATCCGAGCACACGCGCTCCGCCATTTCGGAGGCGAACAGTTTGGCCATGGCCGCCTCTTTCAGGCAGGGCTGGCCGGCGTCCTTGAGCGAGGCCGCGTGCAGGATCAGCTGGCGCGCCGCTTCGATCCGGGTCGCCATGTCGGCCAGCTTGAACTGCACCGACTGGTGCTCGAAGATGGTCTTGCCGAAGGTCTCGCGTTCGCGCGCATACTTCAGCGCCGCCTCGTAGGCCGCGCGCGCCATGCCCACCGACTGCGAAGCGATGCCGATGCGGCCGCCCTCCAGGCCGGACAGGGCGATCTTGTAGCCCATGCCCTCCTCGCCGATCAGGTTCGCGGCCGGGATGCGGCAATTCTCGAACAGGATCTGCGCCGTGTCCGAGGAGTGCTGGCCCATCTTCTGCTCCAGGCCCGCGACGATGTAGCCGGGCGCGCTGGTCGGCACCCAGAAGGCGCTGATGCCCTTTTTGCCGGCCGCCTTGTCGGTGACGGCCATGACGATGGCCACGTCGGCGTATTTGCCGCTGGTGATGAACTGCTTCACGCCGTTGATCACGTACTCGTCGCCGTCGCGCGTGGCCGTGGTGCGCAGCGCCGCCGCGTCCGAGCCGGTGTGCGGTTCGGTCAGGCAGAACGCGCCCAGCATGTCGCCTTGCGCCAGGGGCCGCAGCCACTGCTGCTTCTGCTGCTCGTTGGCGTACATCATGGCGATGCTGCACACCGGGCAGTTGTTGACCGAGATGACGGTGGACGTGCCGCCGTCGCCGGCCGCGATTTCCTCCAGCACCAGGGCCAGGGACACGTAGTCCAGTCCCGCGCCGCCCAGTTCTTCGGGCACCGCCACGCCGAAGGCGCCCAGCGCCGCCAGCTCCTTCAGTTCCTCTTTCGGAAAGTGGTGCTCCTTGTCCCAGCGCGCCGCGTTGGGCGCCAGGCGTTCCTGCGAAAAGCTGCGCAGGGCGTCTCGTATCATTTGGTGTTCTTCGCTCAGTATCATTCTGTGCTTTCGTTGTTGGCGGGTTACGCGCTGCGCGCTAACCCGCCCTACATATTGGTTGTTGAATGTGGAGAAAGCGTAGGGCGGGTTAGGCGGCACGCCGTAACCCGCCATGCGTGCTACCAGGCGATAGGCGTGCCATCGTAATTGCGGAACACGGCTTGCGTGGAGCCCTGCAGCGTATCGAGCGTGTGGCGGATGCCGCTGGCGCTTTCTTCAACGGCGATGTCCGCGCCGCCGCCGCCCATCTCGGTGCGCACCCAGCCCGGATGCAGGGCCACGCAGGTGCAGCCCTTGTTGCCGAAGGTGAGCGCGGTGTCGATCAGCACGGAGTTCAGCGCCGCCTTGCTGGCGCGGTACAGCGAGCCGCCCGCGCTGCCGCGTTCCGCCAGGGAGCCCATGCGCGAGGACAGCACCGCCAGCTTGCCGCCGGCCGGCTTGCCCGCAGTTCGCTTCCCTGCGGCGCACACCAGCGGCGCCAGGATGGGCAGCAGCCACATCGCCGCCAGCACATTGGTGTGCATCACCATGTCGAAGTCGGTCTGGACCGGAAAGCCGTCATGGCGCGGGCCGTACACGCCCGCGTTCAGGATGGCCACGTCCAGCTGCTCGCCGTCCAGCTTCCAGCCCAGGCCGGCCACCGCTTCCACATCGGTCACGTCCAGCGTGTGCGTTTCCGCACCCATGCCGGACAGCTCCGCGACGTCGTCCGGCTTGCGGGCGGTGGCGATCACGCGCCAGCCGTCCGCCAGGTACTGGCGCGCCAGCTCGTGGCCTATGCCGCGCGAAGCGCCGATAATGAGTACGGCCGGCATGCTTACACCAGCTCGATGGCCATGGCGGTGGCTTCGCCGCCGCCTATGCACAGCGCCGCCACGCCGCGCTTGCCGCCGGTGCGCTTGAGCGCGCCGATCAGCGTGACCACGATGCGCGCGCCGGAAGCGCCGATAGGGTGGCCCAGCGCGCAGGCGCCGCCGTGCACGTTCACCTTGCTGTGCGGGATGTCCAGGTCGCGCATGGCGGCCATGGGCACGGCCGCGAAGGCTTCGTTGATCTCGAACAGGTCCACGTCCCTGGCGCTCCAGCCGGTCTTCTTGAACAGCTTCTCGATGGCGCCGATCGGGGCCACCGTGAACTGGTCCGGCGCCAGCGCGTTGGTGGCGTGGCCCAGCACCTTGGCGATCGGGGTCAGGCCCTGCGCCTTGGCGGTCGATTCGCGCATCATCACCAGCGCGGCGGCGCCGTCGTTGATGGACGAGGACGAGGCGGCGGTGATGGTGCCGTCCTTCTTGAAGGCGGTGCGCAGCGTCGGGATCTTGTCGATCTTGGCTTTCAGCGGACCTTCGTCTTTTTCAATCACGGTGTCGCCTGCGCGGCTGGTCACGGTGACCGGCGCCATTTCCCACTTGAACCAGCCCTCATTGGTGGCGGCCTGCGCGCGCTTGACCGATTCGATGGCGAAGGCGTCCTGCTCTTCGCGCGAGAACTGGTACTTGGCCGAGCACTCTTCGGCGAAAGTGCCCATGGAGCGGCCTTCGCCGGTCTTGTCGTTGCGCGAGTAGGCGTCTTCCAGGCCGTCGTACATCATGTGGTCGAACATCATGCCGTGGCCGATGCGGTAGCCGCCGCGCGCCTTGGGAATGAGGTAGGGCGCGTTGGTCATGGACTCCATGCCGCCCGCCACGATCACGTCGGCGCTGCCGGCCGCCAGCGCGTCATAGGCGTAGATGGCGGCCTGCATGGCCGAGCCGCACATTTTCGACAGCGTGACCGCGCCGGTGGACGTGGGCAGGCCCGCTTTCAGCAGCGCCTGGCGCGCAGGCGCCTGGCCCTGGCCCGCCATCAGGCAGTTGCCGAAGTAGACGTGTTCGACGGCGGCAGGCGCCACGCCGGAACGCTCGACGGCGGCCTGGATGGCGACCGCGCCCAGGTCGTGCGCGCTCTTGGCCGAGAAGTCGCCCTGGAAGGCGCCCATGGGGGTGCGGGCTGCGCCCACGATAACGATAGAATCATTCATTTTCACTGGTCTCCAGTAAGGTCGGCGCAACATGCGCCGCGGATGGGATGGCAGGGGTGCCCTGATAAGAAAAACGGATGTGCTGCGGATAGGGGAATACGTCTTCCACGATGCCGGCCTGGATGCGCTCCTTGCGCCGCTGCCAGAACTCGCGCGTGAACAGGTCGGCGTGGTGCAGCATGAAATACTTGCGGATCTTCGCGTTGCCCAGCAAGAAGCGGCCGAACTGCTCGGGGAACACGTCGTGCGGGCCGACGTGGTACCACGGCTCGGCCGCCATCTCCTCCTCCTCGGTGCGGGCCTCGGGGATGTCGCGGAAATTGCAGTCGGTGATGTACTCGATTTCGTCGTAATCGTAGAACACCACGCGCTTGTGGCGGGTCACGCCGAAGTTCTTGTACAGCATGTCGCCGGGGAAGATATTGGCCGCCACCAGCTCCTTGATGGCGTTGCCGTATTCCAGCACGCCGTGCTCGATGCGGGCGTCGTCGCCCTGCTGCTCGGCGTGCGTCAGCCAGATATTGAGCGGCACCATGCGGCGCTCGATGTACAGGTGCTTGATGACGATGTTGTTACCGTCCTCCTCCAGCAGCGACGGCGCGTGCTGGCGGATCTCGGCGATCAGCTCCTCCTTCATGCGGTGGCGCGGGAAGGCCACGTTGGAGTACTCCAGCGTGTCGGCCATGCGGCCCACGCGGTCGTGGTGCTTCACCAGCAGGTATTTTTCCTTCACCAGCGCGCGCGTGGTGTCCTTGGGCGCCGGGAAGAAATCCTTGATCAGCTTGAACACATAGGGGAAGGACGGCAGCGCGAACACCAGCATCACCAGGCCGCGTATGCCGGGCGCCGCGCCGAACTGGTCGGACGAATGCTTGAGGTGCTGCAGGTAGTCGCGGTAGAACAGCGTCTTGCCCTGCTTCTGCAGGCCGAGGATGGTGTAGATCTCGCTGCGCGGCTTGCGCGGCAGCAGGGTGCGGATGAACTGCACATAGGCCGACGGCACTTCCATGTCCACCATGAAGTAGGCGCGCGTGAACGAGAACAGGATGATGATCTGCTCCTGGTCGAACAGCACGGTGTCCAGTATCAGCTCGCCGTTGCGGTTGTGCAGGATGGGCACCACGAAGGGATATTCGCGCGCCCCGTTGATGCCCTTGCCGACGATGTAGGCGCCCTTGTTGCGGAAGAACAGCTTGGACAGCACCTGGATCTGGTGGTTGGGCTCCAGCGCCTCGGCGCCGAACAGCTGGCGCAGGCGGGCTTCGACCTGTTCCACGTCGCGGTCCAGGTTGGCGAAGCGCGCGTCCAGGCTGAAGTCGGTGACGATGCGCCGCAGCGTGCCGCTCAGGCCGTCCGTGCCGGGGTAGTACATGCGGTAGGTGGGCGCCGCTTCCTCGGTTTCGATGTACTCGGTGGACACCACCGGCCGCACAAAGATGAACTCGTTGTGGAAATAGCTGCGGTGCAGGATGTTGCAGCACACCGAGTTGAAGAAGGTCTCGGCCAGCTCCGGCTGCTTGTGGCCGGACAGCAGGCCGATAAAGTGCAGCTTGCATTCGCGCCACACCTCGTCGGTCAGGTCTTCCGGCGCGTACTCGTCCTCCAGCATGTGCACGCACTCCTGCACCCGCTTGTCGTAGAAGCCGATGCGCTCGCGCGCCGCCTGCTGCGCCACTTTCCATTCGCCGCGCTCGAAATGCAGCTTGGCCTGCTGGCTGGTGGCGCGGAACAGGCGGTAATGCTTGTCGAAGCCGTCGCGGATGGTGAGCGCGATGTCGAACGCTATCTGGGAAGACAGCAGTTTCGGGAATGCAGCCTGGTTCATCATGGACGGGCCGGCAACATCGCGCTCTGGCAGCTTACTTGGTTTCCGCGAACAGTTCGCGGCCGATCAGCATGCGGCGGATTTCGCTGGTGCCCGCGCCGATCTCGTACAGCTTGGCGTCGCGCCACAAACGGCCGACCGGATACTCGTTGATGTAGCCGTTGCCGCCCAGGGTCTGGATCGCCTCGCCGGCCATCCAGGTGGCTTTCTCGGCGCTGTACAGGATGGCGCCGGCGGCGTCCTTGCGCAGCTGGCGCACCGCTTCCGGCGACTTGGCGCGGTCGCAGGCCTGGCCCACGGCGTAGACATAGGCCTTGCAGGCCATCATGGTCGAGTACATATCGGCGAGCTTGCCCTGCATCAGCTGGAATTCGCCGATAGGCTGGCCGAACTGCTTGCGGTCGTGGATGTAGGGCACGACGGCGTCCATGCAGGCCTGCATGATGCCCAGCGGGCCGCCGGACAGCACGGTGCGCTCGAAGTCCAGGCCGGACATCAGCACGTTCACGCCCTTGCCCAGGCCGCCCAGCACGTTCTCGGCCGGCACTTCGCAGTCCTCGAACACCAGCTCGCCGGTGTGCGAACCGCGCATGCCCAGCTTGTCCAGTTTCTGCGCCACCGAGAAGCCCTTGAAGCCTTTTTCGATCAGGAAGGCCGTCATGCCGCGCGGGCCGGCTTCCAGGTCGTTCTTGGCGTACACCACCAGCACGTCCGCGTCGGGGCCGTTGGTGATCCACATCTTGGTGCCGTTCAGCACCCAGCGGTCGCCCTTCCAGTCGGCGCGCAGTTTCATGCTCACCACGTCGGAACCGGCGTTCGGCTCGGACATGGCCAGCGCGCCCACGTGCTCGCCCGAGATCAGCCTGGGCAGGTATTTCTGCTTCTGCTCTTCGGTGCCGTTGCGCTTGATCTGGTTCACGCACAGATTGGAATGCGCGCCGTAGGACAGGCCCACCGAGGCGGACGCGCGCGAAATCTCCTCCATCGCCACGATATGGGCCAGGTAGCCCATATTGGCGCCGCCGTATTCCTCGCCCACGGTGATGCCCAGCAGGCCCAGGTCGCCCATCTTGCGCCACAGGTCCATGGGGAACTGGTCGCTGCGGTCGATCTCGGCGGCGCGCGGCGCGATTTCGGCGGCGGCGAACTCCTGCACGGCGGAGCGCAGGGCGGCGATGTCTTCGCCGTGGTCAAAGGTCAGGCCTGGGAGATGGAGCATGTCGTCCTCATTCTTCTGGTTGGAGTGGTGAAGCGCCCATGATACGCCGATGTGACGTTAACGTAAACGTCAAGTGGCCTGGGGTTCCGTGATGGCGGCCAGCAGGCGCCGGCATTCGTCCTCGTGGGCGGTCAGCTCGGACAGCGCCATTTCGATGTCCTCGCGCTGCTGTTCCAGCGTCACGCGGTGCTGGTTCAGCACGCCCAGGAAACGGTGCATCTGGGCGCTGGTGTCCTTGGGCGACTCATACATGTCGACCAGGCTCTTGATTTCGGACAGCGACAGGCCGAGGCGCTTGCCGCGCAGCGTCAGCTTGAGGCGGGTGCGGTCGCGCGGCGTGTAGACGCGGTTGCGGCCGCCGGCGCCTTCGCGCGAGGGGCTCAGCAGGCCCTGGTCTTCGTAAAAGCGGATGGCGCGCGCCGTGATGTCGAATTCGCGGGCCAGTTCGGTGATGGTGTAGGTTGGCATTTTAATAAAATCGGCTTCAACTTCCGTTTACGTAACGTCAAATACATTGTAGCCCATCGCGGCACGTACAGTCGGTGGCAATTGACGACTGCTTATGGCGTATCGTGCGACGGCCTAAATCGCGTGTCGTCATGATATGTTACAAAGCAAGCGCCAAGACCGGGTAAGATCCGTGTCGAACGAACGTTCAATCTATAAATTCAACGTCTAAATTCAATTTGCCGTATCATTCGTTATCACAAATTAAATTTGGACAATATGCGGGCGCCCCTGGCGCCAATGAATGAGCAATGTTAAATTTCAAGTTCTCTGTTGACACAGTTCGTCTGACATGTCGAGAGACTGACTTTCATTGCATGATATGAAATAGTGCAACTATGAATTCTTCTAACGAACGCGAAAGTTTTAGCCAGCGCTTGCAGCAGGCTCTGAAAAACGCCCACTACTCTCCCGACAGCCCAACCCGTCTGGCCCGCGAATTTAACATTCGTTTTGACGGACGCCCCATAACGGTGCACGCAGCGCGCAAATGGCTGGTTGGCGAAGCCATCCCCACTCAGGAAAAGCTGCGCATGATCGCCCAATGGCTGGGTGTGCCGGCCGACTGGCTGCGTTTCGGCGGCCCGGAAGCGGCGGCCCCCGCCAGCGACAGCGGCAGCGGCCTGTCCCGTTTCGAGTCGGCCGACGTGAAACTGATCGCCGATTTGCAGCGCCTGGACGAGCATCACCGCCAGATCGCGCGTGAATTTATTCGCATGCTGGTGCGGGTGAACTACCAAAAGTAACAAAACGGCGCGCCGTTCTTGATAGATTCATAAATTAAAGAACGAGTGTGCCACAATCAAGCGTATCCGTGCGTTTCCACCGAATGTTCGGGCTCCGATAGCGAATTGTCACAGTTTCGAAACGGAATTGGTGCACAATAGGGCTGCGCAATGCACGCGCTATTTCAGGAGTCCGGATTGAGCCGCTTGATGAGAAACAACTACAGCAATGTAGCGCAGCTGAAAGACCTGATGACCGCCCCGCCGATGACGGCCGCCCGCCATGCCGAACTGATGCGTAAGCGCATCGCGCAGCGGCGCATGCTGGAAGAAGCGAGGGAATTGAAGCGTGCCAGCGGCAGCTTCGAGAAGAGTTAAAGCAGGCTAGCTCAAGCCGCCCCAGCGCGGCGCCAGCTGGTGTTCCAGGCCGAACAGGTCGAGCACGCGGGCCACCGTGTGGTCCACCATGTCGGCGATGCTCTGCGGCTGGTGATAGAAACTGGGCAGGGGCGGGAAGATAATGCCGCCCATTTCAGTGACGGCCGTCATATTGCGCAGGTGCGCCAGGTTGAACGGCGTTTCGCGCACCATCAGCACCAGGCGGCGGCGCTCCTTGAGCACCACGTCCGCCGCGCGCGCGATCAGATTGTCCGACAGGCCGTGCGCCACCGACGCCAGCGTCTTCATCGAGCATGGCGCGACTATCATCCCATCCGACTGGAAAGACCCGCTGGCGATGGACGCGCCGATATTGTGCTGCTTGTGCACCACGTCGGCCAGCGCCTCCACTTCCTTGCGCTGCAAGCCGGTTTCCTGGTGCAGGGTCAGCACGGCCGCGTCCGATACCACCAGGTGGGACTCCACCTGGGGCAATTCCTTCAACACTTGCAGCAGCCGCACCCCATACACGGCGCCCGTGGCGCCGGTGATGGCGATGACCAGCCGCCGCCGGCGATCAGGCATCCAGCAGGGCCTTCAGTTCGCCCGACTCAAACATCTCGTTCATGATGTCCGAACCGCCGATGAACTCGCCCTTCACGTAGAGCTGCGGAATGGTAGGCCAGTTCGAGTATTCCTTGATGCCCTGGCGGACTTCAGGATCGTCCAGCACGTTCACGGTGGCGATATTCTCCACGCCGCAAGCTTTCAGGATCTGGATGGCGCGGCCGGAAAAGCCGCACTGCGGGAACTGGGCGGTGCCCTTCATGAACAGGACCACAGGCGTGTTGGTCACGGTTTCTTTGATCCAGGTTTGTACGTCGCTCATTGCTGCCTCGGGGGAAATTGAATAGATGCCGACATTTTATAAGAAATGCGGCCCCCGCGTGCTTGACACGGCGAAATTCCGCGCTATTATGTCGTTAATCGCTATATCGATAGTCGATATAGCGAAATACGATACAAGGACTGGCGATGCCGGACATTCATTATTCGAAGTATCTGCCCCTGTCGGAAGCGACTTTCTACGTGATGCTGGCGCTCAACGAACCTTTGCACGGCTACGCCATCATGCAGAAGGTGGAAGCGATGAGCGGCGGCAGCGTCACGCTGGGGCCGGGCACGCTGTACGGCGTGTTCGGCACCCTGGAAAAGCAGGCGCTGATCGTCAAGGTGGCGGAGGAGGAGCGGCGCAAGGTGTACGCGCTGACGGAACTGGGCAGGGCCGTGCTGGCGGAGCAGGTGCGGCGCCTGGAAATCATGGTGGGCAATGCACGCGCATTGCTGGACGCGGCTGGGGAGACGAAATGAGCGCAAGCATCGTACGGAAGTACAAACTGTGGTTCGTGTGGCAGGACGAGGAGCACCAGCAGTGGCTGGAGCAGATGGCGCGCGAGGGCCTGCACCTGCGCGACACCAACGCCATCGGCATGCACACCTTTGTGCGCGGCGCGCCGGCCGACATGGTCTACCGCTGGGACGTGCGGAAGGGCACGCCGGACTACCTGCAGCTGTTCCGAGACGCGGGCTGGGAGCACGTGGCCAGCACGGTGGGCTGGCACTGCTGGCGCAAGGCGCGCCAGCCGGGCGCGACGCCCGAAATCTTCACCGACACGGCCGGCAAGCTGGCCAGGAACGGCCGCATCCTGCTGCCGCTGGGCCTGGCGCTGATTGCGCAAGTGCCGATGATCGCTTCCCACCGCAACTATCTGGCGGCGCTGGCCGGCCAGGACGCCGCCTTCCAGGGCACCGCCCTGGCGGCGCTGTGGGTGGGCGCCGCCGCCGCGCTGCTATGCCTGTTCGGCTGCATCAAGCTCGGCCTGCGCATGGCTGCGCTCAAGCGCCTGTAAAGCGCCTAGCCGCGCAGCTTGGCGAAGGCGGCGGCCATGGAGCCGGCGATCGCCGGTTCGCGGCTTTGGTTCTTCTGCTGCTGCCCCATGGCGCGGCGGTCGCCGCGGTCGGCGCGCTGCTCGGGCTTGCTGCCGGCGGCCGGCGCGCTGTCGCTCAGCCGCATGGTCAGCGCGATGCGCTTGCGCTTGGGGTCGACTTCCAGCACTTTCACCTTCACCACCTGGCCGGCTTTCACCACCGTGTGCGGGTCTTTCACGAAGGTGTTGGACAGCGCGGAGATGTGCACCAGGCCGTCCTGGTGCACGCCGATGTCGACGAAGGCGCCGAAGGCGGCCACGTTGGTGACCACGCCTTCCAAAATCATATCCGGACGCAGATCGCTGATTTCCTCCACGCCGTCTTTAAAGGTGGCGGTGGTGAACTCGGGGCGCGGGTCGCGGCCGGGCTTTTCCAGTTCCTTCAGGATGTCGGTCACGGTCGGCACGCCGAATTTGTCGTCCGCGTACTTGGCCGGGTTCAGCGACTTGATCAGGCCGCTGTCGCCGATCACGCCCTTGATGTCTTTCTTGATATCGCCCAGGATTTTTTCCACCAGCGGGTAGGATTCCGGGTGCACCGCCGAGGCGTCCAGCGGGTTGTCGCCGCCCACCACGCGCAGGAAGCCGGCCGCCTGTTCAAAGGTCTTGTCGCCCAGGCGCGGCACGTTCTTCAGGCCGGCGCGCGAGGTGAAAGCGCCCTTGCTGTCGCGGTAGGTGACGATGCTTTGCGCCACGCTGGCCGACAGGCCGGACACGCGCGCCAGCAGCGGCGCCGAGGCCGTGTTGACGTCCACGCCCACCGCGTTCACGCAGTCCTCCACCACGGCGTCCAGCGAGCGCGCCAGCTGGGACTGGCTCACGTCGTGCTGGTACTGGCCCACGCCGATGGATTTCGGGTCGATCTTCACCAGCTCGGCCAGCGGGTCCTGCAGTCGGCGCGCAATCGACACGGCGCCGCGGATGGACACGTCCAGGTCCGGCAGCTCGCGCGAGGCGAATTCGGAGGCCGAGTACACCGACGCGCCCGCTTCGGACACGACGATCTTGGTCAGCTTCTGTTCCGGCAGCATCTTGATCAGATCCTGCGCCAATTTGTCGGTTTCGCGCGAGGCGGTGCCGTTGCCGATGGAGATCAGCGACACATTGTGCTTGGCGGCCAGCTTGCTCAGCGTATGCAAGGCGCCATCCCAGTCGTTGCGCGGCTGATGCGGGTAGATGGTGGCATGTTCGACGACTTTGCCGGTGGAATCGACCACGGCCACCTTCACGCCGGTGCGCAGGCCGGGGTCCAGGCCCATGGTGGCGCGCTGGCCGGCCGGGGCCGCCAGCAGCAGGGCTTTCAGGTTGGTGGCGAAGACATTGATGGCGTCGGTCTCGGCACGTTCGCGCAGCGCGCCCATCAGTTCGCTTTCCAGGTGCATAAAGCTCTTCACGCGCCAGGTCCAGCGCGCCGTGTCGGCCAGCCATTTGTCGGCCGGGCGGCCGGCGTTCTTGATGCCGAAACGGGCCGAGATGCGGCTTTCGCAGGGATTGTGCGGCGCGTCCCACTTCGGTTTCTCGGCTTCCGTGTCCAGGCGCAGGGTCACATCCAGAATGCCTTCGCGGCGGCCGCGCAGCAGCGCCAGGGCGCGGTGCGAGGGCACGGTGCCTATGGTTTCCGAGTAGTCGAAGTAATCGGCGAATTTTTCGCCTTCCTCCTGCTTGCCTTCCACGACTTTGGACTCAACTATACCGTGATCGGTCACATATTCGCGCAGCGACTGCAGCAGCGTGGCGTCCTCGGCGAAGCGCTCCATCAGCACCTGGCGCGCGCCGTCCAGCGCCGCCTTGGTGTCGGCCACGCCCGGATTGTTGCCGTCCGGCGTGGTGAACGGCTCGCGCAGATAGGCGGCGGCTTCCGTTTCAGGCGTCAGTTCCGGGTTGGCCAGCAGGGCGTCGGCCAGCGGCATCAGGCCCGCTTCGATGGCGATCTGGGCCTTGGTGCGGCGTTTTTGCTTGTAGGGAAGATACAAGTCTTCCAGGCGGGTCTTGTCCTCGGCGTGCATGACGGCGTCCAGCAGGGCCGGCGTCATTTTGTTCTGCTCGGTGATCGAGGCCACGATGGCGGCGCGGCGGTCCTCCAGCTCGCGCAGATAGCGCAGGCGCTCCTCCAGCAGGCGCAGCTGGATATCGTCCAGGCCGCCGGTGGCTTCCTTGCGGTAGCGCGCGATAAAGGGCACGGTGGCGCCTTCGTCCAGCAGGGCGACGGCGGCGGCAACCTGGGCCGGCTTGGCGGCCAGTTCGATGGCAAGGCGTTGTTCGATGGTAGGCAGCATGAGCGGATTCCTGTGGTGACCAGGCCGGAATCATACTCAAACCCGGCCCATGCGCCAAATGCTACGCCCTATGTTGGAAGAAACACAAACAAGAGTTCGGCTAAACCGGATAATATTGCATGTTGCAGTTTTTGAACCGCCTTCAAACCGTCATCGATCAGTAATATTTGTACAGATAATGCGCACTATGGATTTGACCCGCGACGAAACCCGCGAAACCCCCACCGCTCCCGCCCCGGCCCCCGCTCCGGCATCGGCGCCTGCTCCGCAGCTGCCCTATGCCGTGGCCACCTGGCTGCAGCGGGTGGACGCTGCTGCGCATCCGAAAGCCAAGCTGCTGGCCGCCGAACCCGATCCCAAGCAGGCGCAGCCCCAGTACAAACTGATTTACGTGCTGGCGCCCACCAGCGGCGGCCGCCACGTGGCGCTGTGCCTGTACAAGGCGCGCCTGCGGCCTAACGGCGACGTGGCCGCCGCCACCCCGGTGAGCGAAGTGTTCTCGCTGCTGTCGGCCCCGCCCAGCTTCCTGGCGGCCGGCGATGACGATTTGATACGTTTCTTCGTTGCCATGCGCAGCGGCCCGAATTCCCAGACCGGCACCGCCACCGAGCCGCGCGGCAAGATAGGCGCGGCCCTGCTGACCATGCTGGCCGAGCAGGACAAGCTGCTGTGGGCCAATTCCTGGGCCGACGTGGGCAACGGCCTGGTCTATCCGATGAAGTTCGGCCCCCTGCGCCAGGCCAACCTGGCGTGGCGCGAGGAGGGCAAGGGCCTGCGCCTGGGCTGGGCGGTGGAGCCGCCCGAGGGCGCGCGCCACCACGGCGCCGACCAGATCGACTACATGCTGCCGACCGAACCGCCGTGGTATATCGACAACCTGTCGTGCGGCGAGCTGTTCCTGAACCAGGGCGGCGCCGAGATTCCGCTGGCCGAGCTGCAGGCGCTGGTGGCGCAGGCGCCATTGCTCACCAGTAACGACAAACTGCGCGTGTCCCAGCTGCTGCTGGCCCACGGCCTGCAGCAGCTGATGCCGCTGCCGCAGCCGCTGCCGCAGCGCATCCGCCAGGACGTCAAGCCGCGCCCCATCCTGGTGCTGGACGCGGCCATGCTGTCGGACGGCAGCACCCAGCGCTGGCACGACTACGCGGTGCTGTCCTATGACTACGACGGCGAGCGCGTCTCCTTCGACCCCTCGCAGCGCGTGGTGCGCCAGCGCGGCGAGGTCACCGAGGTGATACAGCGCGACGAGCAGGCCGAGGCGGACGCCCTGGCCACCTTGAACGCGCTCGGCTTCCGCAAGCCCGGCGCGCTGCCGCTGTCGAGCGTGCGCGGCGGCCTGTTGCTGGCCGGCCAGGCCGACTGGCTGCGCTTCGCCGCCGACGGCGTGGACGAGTTGCTGGCCCAGGGCTGGCAGGTGGAAAAATCGGCCAAGTACCGCTATGACGTGAGCGCGGTGGACGGCTGGTACGCCGAGGTGGAGCCGGACGAGGCCGACGGCGGCAACGCCTGGTTCGACCTGGAACTGGGCATCACGGTCGACGGCGAGCGCATTCCGCTGCTGCCGGTGCTGGTGCACATGATACGCAACGCCCCGCTGGACTTCAGCCTGAAGACGCTGGCCGGCCATGCCGAGGAAGACCAGATGCTGGCCACGCTGCCCGACGGCACCCGCGTGGCGCTGCCGTGGAACCGGGTCAAGCCCATCCTGGCAACGCTGGGCGAGCTGTACTTCAACGACAAGATCAAGCATGCCGTCCACATGGCCACGCTGGACGCGGCCCGCCTGGACGAGCTGGCCCGCAGCGTCGACTTCGAGTGGACCGGCGGCGAGGAATTGCGCGACATGGGCCGCAAGCTGAACCAGTTCACCACGGTGAAGCGAGTGCCCACTCCGGCTGGACTGCGCGCCACGCTGCGCGATTACCAGGCCGACGGCCTGGCATGGATGCAGTTCCTGCGCGAATACAACCTGGCCGGCATCCTGGCCGACGACATGGGCCTGGGCAAGACGGTGCAGACCCTGGCCCACATCCTGGTGGAAAAAGAGGCCGGCCGGCTGACGCATCCGGTGCTGGTCATCGCGCCGACCAGCCTGATGGGCAACTGGCAGGACGAGGCCGCGCGCTTCGCGCCGGACCTGCGCGTGCTGCTGCTGCAAGGCAAGGACCGCATGCAGCAGTTCGAGCAGATCCAGCAGTCCGACCTGGTGCTGACCACCTACGCGCTGCTGCCGCGCGACGAGGAAAAGCTGCGCGAGCAGGAATTCCACATGGTGATCCTGGACGAGTCGCACTACATCAAGAACACCCGCTCCAAGGCGGCCCAGAGCGCCGGCCTGCTGAAGGCCAGGCACCGGCTGTGCCTGTCCGGCACGCCGCTGGAGAACCACCTGGGCGAGCTGTGGTCGCAATTCCATTTCCTGCTGCCAGGCCTGCTGGGCGACGAGAAATCGTTCAACGCCCAGTTCCGCCACCCCATCGAGCGCCAGGACGATCCGCAGCGCCGCGCGCTGCTGAACCGCCGCATCAAGCCTTTCCTGCTGCGCCGTACCAAGGACAATGTGGCCAAGGAACTGCCGGCCAAGACCGAGATGGTGCGCAAGGTGGAGCTGACCGGCGCCCAGCGCGACCTGTACGAGACCGTGCGCCTGGCCATGGACCAGAAAGTGCGCGAGGAAATCGACCGCAAGGGCGTGGCGCGCAGCCAGATCGTCATTTTGGAAGCGCTGCTCAAGCTGCGCCAGGTGTGCTGCGACCCGCGCCTGGTGAAGTCGCTGCCGTCGAAAAAGCAGACCGCCGGTTCGGCCAAGCTGACCGATTTGATGCAGATGGTGGAGGATTTGCTGGAAGAAGACCGCAAGATCCTGGTGTTTTCGCAGTTCACCTCGATGCTGGAGCTGATCGAGGAGGAGCTCGAGCTGCGCGACATCCCGTATGCGCTGCTGACCGGCGAGACCAAGGACCGCAGCGCCCAGGTGGCCGCCTTCCAGCAGGGCGCGGTGCCGATCTTCCTGATCAGCCTGAAAGCCGGCGGCGTGGGCCTGAACCTGACGGCGGCCGACACCGTTATCCACTACGACCCGTGGTGGAACCCGGCGGCCGAGAACCAGGCCACCGACCGCGCCTGGCGCATCGGGCAGGACAAGCCGGTGTTCGTGTACAAGCTGATCGCCAAAGGCACGCTGGAGGAGAAGATCCAGGTGCTGCAGCAGAAAAAGTCCGACCTGGCGCAATCCATCCTGGCCGAGGGCGAATCGCAGAAGATGGCGCTGACGCAGGAAGACCTGCAGCAGATCTTCGCACCGCTGGCGGACTAGGCCATGGACAGCGCCGGCGAACTGCACAAACTCATACTCGACCACAGCAGCGAAGTCCACTTCCTGCTGGACCTGCGGGACGGCAGCCACGGCCGCATCCAGTACCTGAGTCCGGCGGCCGGGCGCCGCTTCGGCTACACGCTCGAGCAGGTACAGGCGCTGTCGGACCAGCTGGTGCACGACCTGCCGCTGCGCCTGGAGCGCTTTGCCGCCGGCGAGCGCAGCCGCGTGCGCGTCACGCGCGAGCTGGACCTGCCGCACGCGGACGGCCATCTGATCCCGGTGGAAATCGAGTCCGCGCTGGTGCTGGACCCGGTCGGCAGCCCCATCGCGCTGGCCGGCTCGGTGCGCGACGTGAGCGAGCGCCGGGACTGGCAGGCGCAGCAGAAGAAGTTCGCCTCCATGCTGTCGCACGAGTTCCGCACCCCGCTGTCCACCATAGACGGCGCCATCCAGCGCCTGGAGATGACGGGCGCGCACCACGACGAGGCCACCCGCAAGCGCTACACCAAGATCCAGTCGGCGGTCGACCGCCTGCTGGGCATGCTGGACGAATACCTGTCGCCCGAGCGCATGGCCAGCATAGGCCGCAAACGCCAGCCGAACGAGGTGTCGCCGCTGGCGCTGCTGGAGAATGCCGCCGAGCAGGCCAGTCCGCGCCGCGCCACCGTCCGCGTGGTGGACCAGGGCCTGCCGCAGTGGATGCGCTGCGATCCCGCCGGCATGCGCCTGGTGCTCGATATCTTGCTCGACAATGCTATTAAATACACGGAAGATGGCTGCGAGATAACGCTTGTCGGCAAAAAAGCAACAGAAGGCGGCATAGAGTTGTCGGTATCGGACCTGGGGGCTGGCATACCGGAGGACGAAGTCGGTAAGCTGTTCGAGAAGGGCTTCCGTGGCCGTGACGCCGCCGGCACGCCGGGCTCCGGCCTGGGCTTGTACATGGCGCGCGCGGTGGTGGAAGTCCATGGCGGCACGCTGACAGTGGAAAATTTTGCTGAAAGCGGCAAGAAATTTCGGATTTGGCTGCCTGTACCGGCGTGAGCCGGGAAAAACCTTGCGCCGCGCGATTGCAACCGTGATAATTCTCGCACGCAAGCTTCGGCTTGCAACCATTTTGAGATTGGCGCATCAATGACGCAAATACTGATCGTGGAAGACAATCTGGACTACGCCGAAGAAATGGCGGAGTTCCTGACTGAGCTTGAACACGAAGTCCACATCACCAACAACGCCGGCGACATGTGGTCGGCCCTCAGCCAAGGCAACGTTGGCGTGGTGGTGCTCGACCTGGGCCTGCCCGACGAGGACGGCTTCAACGTCATTCCGCGCATGCGCCAGCTATACCCGCACATCGGCCTGCTGGTGCTGACCGGCCGCGTGGCCTTCGACAACCGCATCCTGGGCCTGCGCCTGGGCGCCGACCATTATCTGACCAAGCCCATCAAGTTCCCGGAACTGGCCGCCCATATCGAGGCGCTGGACCGCCGCGTCGGCCCGCAAGAGCCCGCGCCCGTGATCAACAAGTGGACGCTGAAAGTCAGCGCCCGCCTGCTGGAGCTGCAGGGCCAGGCCATCACGCTGACTGAAAAAGAGTGCAACTTCCTGCACCTGCTGACGATTAACACCCGTCCGGTGCCGCGCCAGGTCATCGTGGCCGGCATAGGCGGCGACGATCCGGACGCCGGCCGCCGCGTGGACATGCTGGTGTACCGCCTGCGCAAGAAGGCGCGCAGCGGCCTGGGCGAGGACCTGCCCCTGCGCAGCGCCTACGGCGAAGGCTACAGCTTGTCCGCCAGCTTCAATCTCTCCTGAGTATGTGACGCCGCCGATGCGCGGCGTGACATTTCGATAGTTTCCAGTAGTCACTTTTCATCTACTATGGGTTTCCAGGCGCCGCCTGTGGTCCGGGTGTGGTTGCGGCGCGTCCTCACGGGAGACGGGTGTGATGAAACTACGGAATCTGAAAATCGGTACGCGCCTCGGCGGCGGCTTTGGCGTCGTCATGCTGATGATGCTGTTGATGGCGGCGGCGGGCATCTGGCGCCTGCAGACGGTGGGGCAGCTGAGCGAGGAGATGGTCGGCAGCGCCATGCTCAAGGAGCGCCTGACCGCCGAGTGGCACAACCTGATCAGCGTCAGCGGCGTGCGCGTCATCGCCTTTGCGCGCAATACCGAGCAGGTGGAATCGAAGGCCGAAGCCGATAAGGCCGCCGCCACCCGCGCGCGCGTCAACGCCATCCAGAAGCAATTGGAGCCCCTGCTGTCCAGCGGCGAGGAATTGCGCCTGCTCGAGGCCGTGGCGGTGGTGCGCAAGCGCTACGCCGCCACCCGCGACGCGGTGTTCGCCCTTAAAAAGGGCGGCGACGCCGACGGCGCCCGCAGCATGGTCGAGAGCCAGCTGGAGCCGCAGTTCGCGGCTTACCAGGAGGCCGTCGAGCGCATCGGCCAGCACGAGGCCGGGGTCGGCCGCGTGCTGGCGGCCCAGGTGCAGCAGCAGTTCCGCGACGGCCGCCTGTTCCTGCTGGTCACGGCCGGCGGCGTGCTGCTGCTGGGCAGCTGGTTCGCCGTCATGCTGACGCGTTCGATCACGGCGCCGCTGGGGCAGGCGGTGCGCGTGGCGCAAACCGTGGCGGCCGGCGACCTGAGCAGCGATATCGCGGTCGCCAGCCGCGACGAAACCGGCCAGTTGCTGCAGGCGCTGAAGGACATGAACGCCAGCCTGGTGCGCATCGTCGGCCAGGTGCGCGGCGGCACCGAGACCATCGCCACCGCGTCCGGCGAGATCGCCAGCGGCAACCTGGACCTGTCGGCGCGCACCGAGCAGCAAGCCAGTTCGCTGCAGCAGACCGCTTCCTCCATGGAGGAGCTGACCGCCACCGTCAAGCAGAACGGCGACAATTCGCGCCAGGCCCACACGCTGGCGCTGTCCGCCTCGGACGTGGCGCAGCGCGGCGGCGCAGTGGTCAGCCAGGTGGTCGACACCATGGGCTTGATCAACGCGTCCGCGCACAAAATCGTCGACATCATCGCCGTCATCGACGGCATCGCTTTCCAGACCAATATCCTGGCCTTGAACGCGGCGGTGGAAGCGGCCCGCGCCGGCGAGCAGGGCCGCGGCTTCGCCGTGGTGGCCTCCGAGGTGCGCAATCTGGCCCAGCGCAGCGCGGCGGCGGCGCGCGAAATCAAGGTGCTGATAGGCGATTCGGTGGAAAAAGTGTCCACCGGGGCGCGGCTGGTGAACCAGGCCGGCAGCACCATGGAGGAAATCGTGGTCAACGTGCAGCGCGTGAGCGACATCATCGGCGAGATCACGGCCGCCAGTGTGGAGCAGACCAGCGGCATCGAGCAGATCAACCGCGCCATTTCGCAAATGGACCAGGTGACGCAGCAGAACGCCGCCCTGGTCGAGGAAGCCGCCGCCGCCGCCGCCGCCCTGCAGGACCAGAGCCAGGCGCTGGCCTATGCCGTGAGCGTGTTCCGGCTGGCCGGGCAGCCGTCCCGCCAGCGCGCCCTGGCCGTGCCTTCATAAAAAGGGACAGAGTCGAGCCGATTTTTCCGCGTGGCGGAATAAATGGGGACATAGTGGAGGGAATGCGGTAGTATCGGGCTTCCAATACTACCTTCCTGCTTGTTATGGCCCGCTTACCCCGCCTTATCGTCCCTTTCCAGCCCCACCACGTGGTCCAGCGCGGCCTGAACGGCCAGGCCATGTTCCAGGACGCCGACGACTACACGGCCTTCCTCGGCTGGCTGCGCAGCGCCGCCAAAAACTGGAAAGTGGCCGTGCACGCCTATGTATTGACGCCGAACGAGCTGCATTTCCTGCTCACGCCCTGCGACGAGGACGGCCTGGGCCTGATGATGCAGTGGATAGGCCGCTACTACGTGCCCTACTTCAACCAGAAATACGGCCGCTCCGGCACGCTGTGGCAGGGCCGCTACAAAACCTCGGTCATCGACGCCGAGACCTATTTGATGAGCAATAGCCGCTATATCGAGTTCCTGCCGGTGCGCTGCGGGCTGGCGGGGCGGCCGGAGGACTATCCCTGGTCCAGCTACGCCCACCACACCGGCGTGCGCTCCGATCCGGTGGTGACCGACCATGCCCTGTACTGGGCGCTGGGAAATACCCCCTTCCAGCGCGAAGCCGCCTACCGGGAGCTGGCGGGCGCCGACCTGTCGGCCGAGCAGATCGCCATTGTGGAGGGGGCCGTGCTCAAAGGCTGGCCGCTGGGTTCGGAGCGCTTCAAGACCGAGCTGCAAAACCGCGTCAAACGCCAGGTATTGCCCGCCAAGCGCGGCCGCCCGTTCAAGAAAACCGTGCCTGCCGAGAGCGAGGATTGACTGTGTCCCTAATTAATTTTTAAAAGAAGGCATGGTAATTTAATTCGACTCCGACCCTAATTGTTCTTGTTGAGTTTTTTTGTGCATTGCACTACTCTGAGCTTTCGATAGTTATCAGCAGTGGAGAAACGCATGATTTCGCAAGGTTTGTACGACCCAGCCAATGAACATGATGCCTGCGGCGTCGGTTTTGTCGCCCACATCAAGGGCAATAAGAGCCACTCGATCGTGGAACAGGGTCTGCTGATCCTGAAGAACCTGGACCACCGGGGTGCGGTCGGCGCGGATGCGCTGATGGGCGACGGCGCCGGCATCCTGATCCAGATCCCGGACCAGTACTACCGCGACGAAATGGCCAAGCAGGGCGTGGAACTGCCGCCGCCAGGCGAATACGGCGTGGGCATGGTCTTCCTGCCCAAGGAAAACGCGTCCCGCATCGCTTGCGAACAGGAAATCGAGCGCGCCGTGCGCATCGAAGGCCAGGTCGTGCTGGGCTGGCGCAATGTGCCGGTGGACTACGACATGCCGATGTCGCCCACCGTGCGCGCCAAGGAACCCATCATCCGCCAGATCTTCATCGGCCGCGGCCCGGACATCATGGTCACCGACGCGCTGGAGCGCAAACTGTATGTGATCCGCAAATCGTCCGGCCACGCCATCCAGGCGCTGAAACTGATCCACGGCAAGGAATTCTTCGTGCCGTCGATGTCGGCCCGCACCGTGGTCTACAAAGGCCTGCTGCTGGCCGACCAGGTGGGCGTCTACTATAAAGACCTGCAGGATCCGCGCTGCATCTCGGCGCTGGCGCTGGTGCACCAGCGTTTCTCCACCAACACCTTCCCGGAATGGCCGCTGGCCCACCCTTACCGCCTGATCGCCCACAACGGCGAGATCAACACCGTCAAGGGCAACTTCAACTGGATGCGCGCCCGCGAAGGCGTGATGAAGTCGGCCGTGCTGGGCGAAGACCTGCAGAAGCTGTTCCCGCTGATCTATGAAGGCCAGTCGGACACCGCCTGCTTCGACAACGCGCTGGAACTGCTGCTGATGGCGGGCTACCCGCTGGCGCAAGCGATGATGATGATGATCCCCGAGGCGTGGGAAAACCACACCCTGATGGACGACAACCGCAAGGCCTTCTACGAATACCACGCGGCCATGATGGAACCATGGGACGGCCCGGCCGCCATGGCCTTCACCGACGGCCGCTACATCGGCGGCACGCTGGACCGGAATGGCCTGCGTCCTGCGCGCTACATCATCACCGACGACGATCTGGTGGTCATGGCTTCGGAATCCGGCGTGCTGCCGATTCCCGAGTCGAAAATCATCCAGAAATGGCGTTTGCAGCCGGGCAAGATGTTCCTGATCGACCTGGAAGCCGGCCGCATCATCGACGACAAAGAGCTGAAAGACACCTACGCCAACGCCAAGCCCTACAAAGCCTGGATCAACGCGGTGCGCATCAAGCTCAATGAAATCAAGCTGAGCGAAAGCCAGCAGGCGCACAACCGCATCAAGTACAGCGCCGCGCCGGGCGAGAAGGCCGTCGCGTCCGTGCTGGACCGCCAGCAAGCCTTCGGCTACACCCAGGAAGACCTGCGCTTCCTGATGGCGCCCATGGCCGCCGCCGGCGAGGAAGCCACCGGCTCCATGGGCAATGACTCGCCGCTGGCCGTCATGTCCAACAAGCTCAAGCCGCTGTACAACTACTTCAAGCAGCTGTTCGCTCAGGTGACCAACCCGCCGATCGACCCGATCCGCGAAGCCATGGTGATGTCGCTGGTGTCCTTCATCGGCCCGAAACCGAACCTGCTGGACACCAACAACGTGAACCCGCCCATGCGCCTGGAAGTGTCGCAGCCCATCCTGGGCTTCGACGACATGGCCCGCCTGCGCGGCATCTCCCTGCATACCGGCGGCAAGTTCAAGTCCTATGAGCTGAACATCTGCTATCCGCTGGCCTGGGGCAAGGAAGGCGTGGAAGCCTGCCTGGCCTCGCTGTGCGCGGAAGCCGTGGACGCGGTGAAATCCGGCCACAACATCCTCATCGTGTCGGACCGCTCCGTCGGCCCGGACCGCGTGGCGATCCCGGCGCTGCTGGCCACCTCCACCATCCATCAGCACCTGGTGTCGAAAGGCCTGCGCGCCTCGACCGGCCTGGTGGTGGAAACCGGCTCGGCCCGCGAGACCCACCACTTCGCGCTGCTGGCAGGCTACGGCGCGGAAGCCGTCCATCCCTACCTGGCGATGGAAACGCTGATGGAGCTGGCGCACGAAATGTCGGGCGACCTGTCCGGCGAGCAAGCCATCTACAACTACACCAAGGCCATCGGCAAGGGCCTGATGAAGGTCATGTCCAAGATGGGCATCTCGACCTATATGTCCTACTGCGGCGCGCAGATCTTCGAGGCTATCGGCCTGAACAAGTCGCTGGTGGACAAATACTTCAAGGGCACCGCCTCCAACGTGGAAGGCATCGGCGTGTTCGAAGTGGCGGAAGAAGCGCTGCGCCTGCACAACCTGGCCTTCGGCAACGATCCGCTGCTGAAGGAAGCGCTGGACGCGGGCGGCGAATACGCCTTCCGCATCCGCGGCGAAGACCACCTGTGGACCCCGGACGCGATCGCCAAGCTGCAGCACTCGACCCGCTCGAACAGCTACTCGACCTATAAAGAGTACGCGCAAATCATCAACGACCAGACCAAGCGCCACCTGACGCTGCGCGGCCTGTTCGAGTTCAAGCTGGACCCGACCAAAGCCATCCCGCTGGACGAAGTGGAGCCGGCCAAGGAAATCGTCAAGCGCTTCGCCACCGGCGCCATGTCGCTGGGCTCGATCTCGACCGAAGCGCACGCCACGCTGGCCGTGGCGATGAACCGCATCGGCGGCAAGTCGAACACCGGCGAAGGCGGCGAGGATCCGGCGCGCTACACCCGCGAACTGAAGGGCATCCCGATCAAGCAGGGCGAAACCATGGCGTCCGTGGTGGGCAAAGAGCAGATCGTGGTCGACATTCCGCTGCAGGAAGGCGACTCCATGCGTTCGCGCATCAAGCAGGTGGCGTCGGGCCGCTTCGGCGTTACCGCCGAGTACCTGAACTCGGCCGACCAGATCCAGATCAAGATGGCGCAGGGCGCCAAGCCGGGCGAGGGCGGCCAGCTGCCGGGCCATAAAGTGTCGGAATACATCGCCCAGCTGCGCTTCTCGGTGCCGGGCGTGGGCCTGATTTCGCCGCCGCCGCACCACGACATCTACTCGATCGAAGATCTGGCACAGCTGATCCACGACCTGAAGAACGTCAATCCGCGCGCGTCGATCTCGGTCAAGCTGGTGTCGGAAGTCGGTATCGGCACCGTTGCCGCGGGCGTGACCAAGGCCAAGGCCGACCACGTGGTCGTCGCTGGCCATGACGGCGGCACCGGCGCTTCGCCGCTGTCCTCGGTCAAGCACGCCGGCACCCCATGGGAGCTGGGCCTGGCTGAAACCCAGCAGACGCTGGTGCTGAACGGCCTGCGCAGCCGCATCCGCGTCCAGGCCGACGGCCAGATGCGTACCGGCCGCGACGTGGTCATCGCCGCCATGCTGGGCGCCGACGAGATCGGCTTCGCCACCGCGCCGCTGGTGGTGGAAGGCTGCATCATGATGCGCAAATGCCACCTGAACACCTGCCCGGTGGGCGTGGCCACGCAGGATCCCGTGCTGCGCGCCAAGTTCCAGGGCAAGCCCGAGTACGTGGTGAACTACTTCTTCTTCGTTGCCGAAGAAGCGCGCCAGCTGATGGCCCAGCTGGGCATCCGCAGCTACGACGAGCTGATCGGCCGCGTCGACCTGCTGGACAAGTCCAAAGCCATCACGCACTGGAAGGCGCAGGGCCTGGACTTCAGCAACATCTTCTACCAGCCGCAAGTGCAGAACAACCAGGCCATCCGCCACGTGGAAGACCAGGACCACGGCCTGGACAAGGCGCTGGACCACAAGCTGATCGCGCAAGCCAAGGCCGCGCTGGAGAAGGGCGAACGCGTGTCCTTCATCTCGCCGGTGAAGAACCTGAACCGCACCGTGGGCACCATGCTGTCGGGCGAAGTGGCCAAGCGCTACGGCCACGCCGGCCTGCCGGACGACACCATCCACATCCAGCTGCAAGGCACGGCCGGCCAGTCCGCCGCCGCCTTCCTGGCGCACGGCATTACGCTGGACCTGGTGGGCGAGGGCAACGACTACGTGGGCAAGGGCTTGTCGGGCGGCCGCATCATCGTGCGTCCAAACACCGAGTTCCGCGGCTGGGCCGTGAACAACATCATCATTGGCAACACCGTGCTGTACGGCGCGATTGCCGGCGAAGCCTTCTTCAACGGCGTGGCCGGTGAACGCTTCGCGGTGCGCAACTCCGGCGCCACCACGGTGGTCGAAGGCGTGGGCGACCACGGCTGCGAATACATGACCGGCGGCACCGTGGTGGTGCTGGGCGCCACCGGCCGCAACTTCGCGGCGGGCATGTCGGGCGGCATCGCCTATGTGTACGATCCGGACGGCGATTTCGCGCAGAAGTGCAACCCGTCCATGGTCAGCCTGGAAGCCGTGCTGCCTGCCTCCGAGCAGAAGCTGGACCAGAAGACCTGGCACGCGCAGCACCGCGACGGCGAGGCCGAGGCGGACGAGGTCATCCTCAAGCGCCTGATCGAGCGCCACTTCAAGCACACCGGCAGCACCCGTGCCCGCCTGTTGCTCGACAACTGGGCCGAAGGCCGCGCCAAGTTCGTGAAAGTGTTCCCGAACGAGTACAAGCGCGCGCTGATCGAGATGGCTGAGAACGCAGCCCTGGAAATGGAAACCCAGGCCATCGCTGCCTGATCTGGACAAGAATAAGGAAACATCGTGGGTAAAATCACCGGCTTCATGGAATTCAAGCGTCAGGAAGAGAGCTATCTGGCTCCCGAGGCGCGCCTGAAAAACTACAAGGAATTCGTGCTCCACCTGAGCAACGACCAGGCCAAAGTGCAGGGCGCGCGCTGCATGGACTGCGGCATCCCGTTCTGCAACAACGGCTGCCCGGTCAACAACATCATTCCGGACTGGAATGACCTGGTTTATCGCGGCAACTACCGCGACGCGCTGGACGTGCTGCACTCGACCAACAACTTCCCCGAGTTCACCGGCCGCATCTGCCCGGCGCCGTGCGAATCGGCCTGTACCCTGGGCATCAGCGACGATCCGGTCGGCATCAAGTCGATCGAGCACAAGATCATCGACGAAGGCTGGGCGCACGGCTGGGTTGTTCCCCAGCCGGCCGGCTTCAAGACCGGCAAGAAGGTGGCCGTGGTCGGTTCCGGTCCTGCCGGCCTGGCCGCTGCCCAGCAGCTGGCGCGCGTGGGCCATGCCGTGACGGTGTTCGAAAAGAGCGACCGCATCGGCGGCCTGCTGCGCTACGGCATTCCCGACTTCAAGATGGAAAAGTCGCATATCGACCGCCGCGTCGAGCAGATGCAAGCCGAAGGCGTGACCTTCCGCACCAGCGTGCTGATCGGCAAGGACTTCCCGGCCAACGTCAACAACTGGGCCAAGGAAACCATCTTCCCTGAAGACCTGGAAAAAGAATTCGACGCCGTCATCCTGGCCGGCGGCGCGGAGCAGCCGCGCGACCTGCCGGTGCCTGGCCGCGAGCTCAAGGGCGTGCATTTCGCCATGGACTTCCTGCCGCAGCAGAACAAGGTCAACGCCGGCGACAAGGTGAAAGACCAGATCAAGGCCACCGGCAAGCACGTGGTGGTGATCGGCGGCGGCGACACCGGTTCCGATTGCGTGGGCACCTCCAACCGCCAGGGCGCAGCCTCGGTGAACCAGTTCGAGCTGATGCCCATGCCGCCCGAGCAGGAAAACAAGCCCCTGGTCTGGCCATACTGGCCGACCAAGCTGCGCACCTCGTCCTCGCACGACGAAGGCTGCGAGCGCGACTGGGCGGTGGCCACCAAGCGCCTGGAAGGCAAGGGCGGCAAGGTCGAGAAGCTGATCGCCTGCCGTGTGGAGTGGAAGGACGGCAAGATGACCGAAGTGCCGAATTCCGAATTTGAAATGAAGGCCGACCTGGTGTTCCTGGCCATGGGCTTCGTGTCGCCGGTGCAGAACATCCTGGACGCCTTCAGCGTCGACAAGGATGCGCGCGGCAACGCCAAGGCCGCCACCGAGGGCGACAACAGCTACAAGACCTCGGTCCCGAAAGTGTTCGCAGCGGGCGACATGCGCCGTGGCCAGTCCCTGGTGGTCTGGGCCATCCGCGAAGGCCGCCAGTGCGCCCGCGCAGTCGACGAATTCCTGATGGGCTCGTCCGACCTGCCGCGCTGATTCCCAAGTAGTGGTTTTCACTCCCACCGGAGCACGACGGGCGATCCTCGTTGGCTCCGGTTTTTTTTATAGCCGCAGCAGGGTTTTGATTTTGGCGCGGATCTGGCCCATCTCGGCGGCGCTGGCCTTGCCTTTATGTTCCGCCTTGCGGGTCTGCCAGTCCACGTTTTTTACCTGGTCCGCCAGTGCGGCGCCGGTTGCGCCCATGCCGGTCAGGGCGACTTCAAATGGATAGCCTTTGATTTGACTGGTGACCGGCACGCAGACCAGCAAGCCGGCGCGCAGATTGTAGGATTTTGGCGACAGGACGACGGCAGGGCGGCGGCCGGCCTGTTCGTGGCCGCTTTGCGGGGTGAAGTTCATCCAGACGATGTCGCCTTCGTCCGGGACGTAGGCGGTGCCGGTCACAGCAGCTCTTTGCCTTGCGGCGCGCCGGTATCGACCTCGCCGTGGCGGTTTTCCGGCGTGATGCCTTCAAGCAGGTCATCAAGCAGATAGATGGGCGCCGCCGCTTCGATAATGACGCGCCCATGCTCAGCGCGCACGTCAACGGCTTGGTCGACTGCCAGATTGGCGGCTTCCATCACCGCTGCGGGCAACCGGACCGCCGTGCTGTTGCCCCACTTCTTGAGTACTTGCCTTGCCATGGCATCGCTCCTGTAGAAACAGATGTAGATACTTCAGTGTAGGCCATGGCCGCAGCGAGATCAAACAGCGCTCGCTGTTGCTGCGTTGCAGCAATTCACATGCCTTTCCAGATGTGTTGCTGACTTTCTGGTTATTAATGTTGTATTATTTGCCTCTTGTCTCCCTCTCCCGGAGGAGCTCTCAGCAGAGGTTGGCGTTTCTGCACTACAATACGGGATTCAAAAAAGTGAGCGTGGTCGTGCCGAATCTAGTCGAAATCCGTGATTTACACTTCTCCTATGGAAAAAGGTCCATCCTGTCGGGCCTCCAGATGGACTTCCCGCGCGGGAAGGTGGTGGCGGTGATGGGCGGCTCCGGCAGCGGCAAAACCACGGTGCTGCGCCTGATCGGCGGCCAGATCCGCCCGTCCAAGGGCCACGTGTCGGTGGACGGCCAGATTGTTCACAAACTGAAGACCGACGACCTGTATCTGCTGCGCCGCAAAATGGGCATGCTGTTCCAGCACGGCGCGCTGTTTACCGACCTTTCCGTGTACGAAAACGTGGCCTTCCCGCTGCGCGAGCACACCGACCTGCCGGAAGAACTGATACGCGACCTGGTGCTGATGAAGCTGCACGCCGTGGGCCTGCGCAACGCCGCCAAGCTCAAGCCGGGCGAGATCTCCGGCGGCATGGCGCGCCGCGTGGCCCTGGCGCGCTCCATCGCGCTGGACCCGCAACTGATTATGTACGATGAGCCGTTCGCCGGCCTGGACCCGATATCGATGGGCGTGACCGCCAACCTGATCCGCAACCTGAACGACGCGCTCGGCTCGACCACCATCCTGGTCTCGCACGACGTGAAGGAATCCTTCCACATCGCCGACCACGTGTATTTCCTGTCGCAAGGCAAAATCGTCGCGCACGGCACGCCGGACGAGATGATGGCCTCCTCCGACCCCTACGTGAAGCAGTTCGTGCACGCCGAGGCCGACGGCCCCGTGCCCTTCCACTACCCGGGCAAGTCCCTGGCGGCCGATCTCGGCCTGAAGGAGCGCGCATGATCGCCGGCCTGCTGGAGCGCCTGGGCATCTGGGTACGCGAACACATCGAAGGCGTCGGCTACGCGACACGCACCTTCTTCTACATGCTGGGCGTGTCGCCCGGCCTGCTGCGCCGTCCGCGCCTCATCATCGAGCAATTGCACTTCATCGGCAATTATTCCATGCTCATCATCACGCTGTCCGGCCTCTTCGTCGGCATGGTGCTGGGCCTGCAGGGCTATTACACGCTGAACAAATACGGCGCCGAGCAGTCGCTCGGCCTGCTGGTGGCGCTGGGCCTGACGCGCGAACTGGGGCCGGTCATCACCGCGCTGCTGTTCGCCGGCCGCGCCGGCACCTCGCTGACGGCGGAGATCGGCCTGATGAAGGCCGGCGAGCAGCTGTCGGCCATGGAAATGATGGCGGTCAACCCCGTGCAGCGCGTGCTGGCGCCCCGTTTCTGGGCCGGCGTGATCGCCGTGCCGGTGCTGGCGTCCATTTTCAGCGCCGTGGGCATCTTCGGCGGCTACCTGGTCGGCGTGCAGCTGATCGGCGTGGACGAAGGCGCGTTCTGGTCGCAAATGCAGGGCGGCGTGGATATCTGGAAAGACGTGTTCAACGGTTTCGCCAAGAGCATCGTGTTTGGCGTGGCCATCACCTTCATTTCGCTGTACCAGGGCTATGAGGCCCGCCCCACGCCGGAAGACGTGGCCGGCGCCACCACCCGCACCGTGGTGATTTCGTCCCTGATGATCTGGTGGCTGGACTTCATGCTGACGGCTTTGATGTTTAGCAAATAACGGCACCGTGCGCCGAAGAAATAAAAACAAGTTAGGATAGTGTTATGCAACGTAAATCTCTGGATCTGTGGGTGGGTTTGTTTGTCGTGCTGGGCGTGGCCGCACTGGCCTTCCTGGCGCTCAAGGCCGGCAATGCGAGTTCGCTGTCGTTCGCCCCGACATATGAAGTGACCGCCAAGTTCGACAATATCGGCAGCCTGCGCGAGCAGGCCGCAGTCAAGGCGTCCGGCGTGGTGGTGGGCCGCGTGGCCCGCATCCGCTTCGACGACAAGTCCTATAAAGCGCTGGTGACCCTGAATATGGAAACCGGCTACGCCTTCCCGAAAGACAGCTCGGCCAAGATCCTGACGGCCGGCCTGCTGGGCGAGCAATATATCGGCATCGAAGCCGGCGGCGACACCAACAACCTGGTGGCGGGCGACAAGATCGCGCGCACCCAGTCGGCCGCCGTGCTGGAAGACCTGATCAACCAATTCATCTACAGCAAAGCAGCTGAAGGAAAGGATGGCAAATAATATGAGCGCATCGACCAAGTTCCGTCACCTGGCATTGACTGTAGCGGCTGCCGCAGTGCTGACCGGCTGCGCCGGCCCCAACCCGCGCGACCCCTACGAGGGCTTCAACCGCAGCATGTTCAAGTTCAACGACACGGTGGACCAGGCCGCGCTGAAACCGGCCGCCACCGCCTACAAGAACGTGCTGCCGTCCTTCGTGCAGACCGGCGTGAGCAACTTCTTCGGCAATCTGTCGGACGTGTGGACCGCCGCCAACGGCTTTATGCAAGGCAAGGGCGAGCAGGGCATGTCGGACGTGATGCGCGTGGCGCTGAACTCCACCTTCGGGCTGCTGGGCGTGCTCGACATCGCTTCCGAAGCGGGCCTGAAGAAGCATAACGAAGATTTCGGCCAGACCCTGGGCTACTGGGGCGTGCAATCCGGTCCCTACCTGATGCTGCCGCTGCTGGGTCCGTCCACCGTGCGCGACACCGTGGCGCTGCCGCTGGACATCAAGGCCGACCCATGGGGCTACAAAGATCCTGTCAACGTGCGCAACATCGGCAGCGTTACCCGCGTGATCGACAAGCGCGCCAGCCTGCTGGATGCCACCAGCCTGATGGAAGAAGCCGCGCTGGACCGCTATGAGTTCGTGCGTGATAGTTTCCTGCAGGCACGTGAAAGCAAGGTCAACGACGGCGACGGTCCGCGCGGCGGCAAGGATAAGGACAAGGCCAAGCCGGCCGCCGCCGATGCCGAAAACGGCAACGAAGCGGCGCCTGCCACTGGCGAGGCTATAATGGCGGCACCGGCTGCGGATAAGAACGCCAGCCTGTGAGCCCGAAGCAAACACTATAAGGTTAAACAGAGATGAAATTGATTAAACAACTTTTCGCCTTCGCCACGGTCGCTTTCGCGTCCGCGGCCTTCGCCGCCGCTGCGCCCGCGGCCGCCCCGGCCGGCAATGAAGCGCCGGACGTGCTGGTCAAGCGCATCAGCCAGGACGTGCTGGACACCGCCAAGGCCGACAAGGAAATCCAGGCCGGCAACCAGAAGCGCGTGATGGACCTGGTGGAAACCAAGATCCTGCCTTACGTCGACTTCCAGCGCATGACTTCGCTGGCCGCCGGCCGCTACTGGCGCGAAGCGAGCCCGGAACAGCAGAAGCAGCTGTCCACCGAGTTCCGTTCGCTGCTGATCTTCACCTACTCGGGCGCCCTGTCCCAGGTGAAAAACGAAACCATCGAATTCAAGCCCCTGCGCGCCGATCCTAGCGACACCGAAGTGGAAGTGCGTTCCCAGGTCAACGTGGCCCGTGGCGAGCCGATTCCGCTGAACTACCGCGTGGCCAAGTCGCCTACCGGCTGGAAGATCTACGACATCAACGTGCTGGGCGCGTGGCTGGTCGAGACCTACAAGAGCACCTTCGCCTCGGAAATCACCAAGGGCGGCATCGACGGCCTGATCAAGACCTTGTCCGAAAAGAACAAGAAGCTGGCCAGCCGCCCGATCAAGGCTGCTTCCGCTAAATAATCGACCGAAAAACCATGTCCGCATCCACCGACACCATGCAATCCCTCACGTCCCTGACCGTGTCCAACGCCACCGTGGCGCTGGAGCAGGGCGTGGCGGCGATCCGCGCCGGCCAGGCCGTGTTCGACCTGAGCAAGGTGGAGGCGGTCGATTCGGCCGCCGTGTCGGTGCTGCTGGCGTGGCAGCGCGCCGCGCAGGAAGCGGGCCTGGCGCTCGAGCTGAAAAACCTGCCGGCCAACCTGAAAAGCCTCACCAAGCTGTACGGCGTGTGCGCGCTGGTATCGCCCTCGCTGGCCGAATGCGGCCCAAGCAGCAGCCCGGCGGCCGACGTGCCGCAGCATCACCACCATCATTGACCCCCGCCATACCCCCGCGCAGTACCGCAGCACCCGTATCAGCAGTTTCCCGGTCCGTCGTGGCCGAGTCCATTTTCCAATATAATTGACCGTTGCCGTTGCCTGAGTGCCACGGCATATCGCACCTCCGGGTCTCGTGCCCTTCCCGCGACGGTCACCGTGCCGTAGCCAAAACATAAAGCCAAGCATGACAGCAATCCAAATCAGCAATGTCGAAAAGCGCTACAAGTCGCTGCAGGCACTGGGCGGCGTCTCCCTCACCATCGAGGAGGGCGAATTCTTCGGCCTGCTCGGCCCCAATGGTGCCGGAAAAACCACACTTATCTCCATCATCGCGGGCCTGATCCGTCCCGACGCGGGCAAGGTCAGCATCCACGGCCACGACGTCACGGGCGACTTCCGCGCCGCGCGCAAGAAGCTCGGCGTGGTGCCGCAGGAACTGGTGTTCGACCCCTTCTTCACCGTGCGCGAAACGCTGCGCCTGCAGTCCGGCTACTTCGGCCTGCCGAACAACGACAAGTGGATCGACGAGGTGATGGAAAACCTCGACCTGACCGGCAAGGCCGACGTGAATATGCGCGCCCTGTCCGGCGGCATGAAGCGCCGCGTGCTGGTGGCGCAGGCGCTGGTGCACAAGCCGCCCGTCATCGTGCTCGACGAGCCGACCGCCGGCGTGGACGTGGAACTGCGCCAGACGCTGTGGAAATTCATCTCGCGCCTGAACCGCGAAGGCCACACCGTGGTGCTCACCACCCACTACCTGGAAGAGGCGCAGGCCATGTGCAAGCGCGTCGCCATGCTGAAGACCGGCAAGGTGGTGGCGCTGGACACCATGTCCGCGCTGATACGCCGCATTTCCGGCTCCTCGCTGATCCTGCACCTGAAAAACGGCACGCTGCCGGAAGACTTGCGCCACCTGGTCACGCACCCTGAAGAAGCGGCTCTGGGCAAGTACAGCCTGCGCATCAACGAAGTGAGCGAAGTGGAGCCCATCCTGGCGCGCGTGCGCGAGAGCGGCGCCGCCATCGACGAGATGCAGCTGCAGAACGCCGACCTGGAAGACATCTTCCTGCAAATTATGGACAAGGGCGCACTATGATTTCGACCGGCTTCCGCACCCTCGTTTATAAAGAGACGCTGCGCTTCTACAAGGTCGCCACGCAAACCGTGGCCGCGCCCATCCTCACCGCCATGCTTTACCTGCTGATCTTCGGCCATGTGCTCGAAGGCCGCGTGCAGGTGTATCCGGGCGTGAGCTACACGGCCTTCCTGATTCCCGGCCTGGTGATGATGAGCGTGCTGCAGAACGCCTTCGCCAACTCCTCGTCCTCGCTGATCCAGTCCAAGATCACCGGCAACCTGGTGTTTGTGCTGCTCACGCCCCTGTCGCACTGGGAGATCTTCTCGGCCTACGTGATCGCGGCCATGGTGCGCGGCATCGTGGTGGGCGCGGGCGTGTTCATCGTCACCGCCTGGTTCGCCAATATGAGCTTCGTGGCGCCGCTGTGGATACTGGTGTTCGCGCTGCTGGGCGCCGCCATCCTGGGCACCATGGGCCTGATCGCCGGCATCTGGGCCGAGAAATTCGACCAGCTGGCCGCGTTCCAGAACTTCCTGATCATGCCGCTGACCTTCCTGTCCGGCGTGTTCTACTCGATCCACTCGCTGCCGCCGTTCTGGCTCACCGTGTCGCACCTGAACCCGTTCTTCTACATGATAGACGGCTTCCGCCACGGCTTCTTCGGCCAGAGCGACGTCAACCCCTTCATCAGCCTCGGCATCGTCGGCGCCTTCCTGGCCGTGCTGTCGATGCTGGCTATACGTTTATTGAGCAGCGGTTACCGCCTGCGCCACTGATAGGACCAACACCATGACCACGACTCCAGAAGCAATCCACGGCTACATCAAGGCCGGCCTCGAATGCACCCACCTCGAAGTGGAGGGCGACGGCCAGCACTTCCAGGCCGTGATCGTCTCGCCGGCGTTTGCCGGCAAGCGCCCCATCCAGCGCCACCAGCTGGTGTACGCGGCGCTGGGCGACCGCATGCGCGAAGAAATCCACGCGCTGTCGATGAAAACGCTGACCCCGGAAGAATACAAAGGCTAAGGACACACACCATGGACAAACTCCTCATCACGGGCGGCAAGCGCCTGGTCGGCGACGTCACCATCTCCGGCGCCAAGAACGCGGCGCTGCCCATCCTGTGCGCCGGCCTGCTCACTTCGGGCGACGTGGTGCTGGACAATGTGCCGCATCTGCACGACGTGGCCACCATGCTCAAGCTGCTGGGCCAGACTGGCCTGAAAGTGGCGCAGGACGGCGAGAAGGTCACGCTGAACGGCAGCGCCATCGACAAGCTGGAAGCGCCGTACGAGCTGGTGAAAACCATGCGCGCCTCCATCCTGGTACTGGGTCCGCTGCTGGCGCGCTTCGGCGAAGCGAAGGTGTCGCTGCCGGGCGGCTGCGCCATCGGTTCGCGTCCGGTGGACCAGCACATCAAGGGCCTGCAGGCGCTGGGCGCCGAGATCACCATCGACGCCGGCTATATCTACGCCAAGTGCAAAAAACTGAAGGGCGCCCGCATCGTCACCGACATGATCACGGTGACCGGCACCGAGAACCTGCTGATGGCCGCCACCCTGGCCGAAGGCGAGACCATCCTGGAAAACGCCGCGCGCGAGCCGGAAGTGACCGACCTGGCCAACCTGCTGGTGGCCATGGGCGCCAGGATCGAAGGCATCGGCACCGACCGCCTGGTGATCCAGGGCGTGCCGGAACTGCACGGCGCATCGCACTCCGTGATCTCGGACCGCATCGAAGCGGCCACCTTCCTGTGCGCCGTCGCGGCCACCGGCGGCGACATCACGCTGCGCAACACCCGCACCGACATCATGGACGCGGCGCTCGACAAGCTGCGCGAAGTCGGCCTGCAAATGACCATAGGCAAAGACACCATCCGCGCGCAAATGGATGCGCGCCCGAACCCGGTGACTTTCCGTACCACCGAATACCCTGGCTTCCCGACCGATATGCAGGCCCAATTCATGGCGGTGAACACCATCGCCAATGGCCCCAGCCGCGTGACCGAAACCATTTTCGAGAACCGCTTCATGCACGTCCAGGAGATGAACCGCCTGGGCGCGGCAATTGAAACCGACGGCAACACGGCCTTTATCAAAGGCGTGGATCAGCTGGTGGGCGCGCCCGTGATGGCGACCGACCTGCGCGCTTCGGCTTCGCTGGTGATCGCAGGCCTGGCCGCCAAGGGCGAAACGCTGATCGACCGCATCTACCACCTCGACCGCGGCTACGACCGCATGGAAGTGAAGCTGCAGGCGATCGGCGCCAACATCAGCCGAATCAAGTAAAGAGACCATCATGAGCGGATTTAACAGCGACGCCAATTCCCAGCTGATCCTTGCGCTGTCGAAGGGCCGTATTTTCGAAGACACCTTGCCGCTGCTGGAAGCAGCCGGCATCACCGTCACCGAGAATCCGGAAACTTCGCGCAAGCTGATCCTGGCCACCAACGACCCCAATGTGCGCGTGCTGATTGTGCGCGCCACCGACGTGCCGACCTATGTGCAGCACGGCGCGGCGGACTTCGGCGTGGCCGGCAAGGACGTGCTGATCGAGCACGGCGGCGAGGGCTTGTACCAGCCCGTGGATTTGAACATCGCGCAGTGCCGCATGTCGGTCGCTGTGAAATCCGGCTTCGACTACGAAGCTGCCGTGCGCCAGGGCGCGCGCCTGCGCGTGGCCACCAAGTTCACCACCACCGCGCGCGAGCACTTCGCCGCCAAGGGCGTGCACGTGGACCTGATCAAGCTGTACGGCTCGATGGAGCTGGCGCCGCTGGTGGGCCTGTCGGACGCCATCGTCGACCTGGTGTCGACCGGCAGCACGCTGCGCGCCAACAACCTGGTGGAAGTCGAAGAGATCATGGACATCTCCTCGCGCCTGGTGGTGAACCAGGCGGCGCTCAAGCTCAAGCGCCAGCGTCTCCAACCGATTATCGAAGCCTTTGAGCGTGCCTCGAAAAAGGTGAAGCAATGACGATACAGATCCGCAAACTCGATTCGTCCGCCATTGATTTTAAAGCGACCCTGGACGCGCTGCTGGCCTTTGAAGCATCCACCGACGACGCCATCGAAACCGCTGTCGCCAAGATCCTGGCCGACGTGAAGGCGCGCGGCAACGCCGCCGTGCTGGAATACACCAACCGCTTCGACCGCCTGCCCAATGGCGGCGCCGCCTCGGTGGACACGCTGGACCTGCCGCAGGCCGAACTGCAAGCCGCGCTGGACGTGCTGCCCGCAAGCCAGCGCGCCGCGCTGCAAGTGGCGGCTGACCGCATCCGCGTATTCCACGAGCGCCAGAAGCAGGAGCTGCAAGGCTTCACCTACACCGAGCCTGACGGCACCGTTCTGGGCCAGCGCATCACGCCGCTGGACCGCGTGGGCATCTACGTCCCGGGCGGCAAGGCCGCCTACCCATCGTCCGTGCTGATGAACGCGATTCCCGCGCAAGTGGCGGGCGTGGGCGAAATCATCATGGTGGTGCCCACGCCGGACGGCGTGAAGAACCAGATGGTGCTGGCCGCCGCCGCGCTGGCAGGCGTTACCCGCGTCATCACCATCGGCGGCGCGCAGGCAGTCGGCGCGCTGGCCTACGGCACCGAGACCATCGCCGCCGTGGACAAGATCGTCGGCCCCGGCAACGCCTACGTGGCCGCCGCCAAGCGCCGCGTGTTCGGCACCGTCGGCATCGACATGATCGCCGGTCCGTCCGAGATCCTGATCGTGTGCGACGGCACCACGGACCCGGACTGGGTGGCCATGGACCTGTTCTCGCAGGCCGAGCACGACGAGCTGGCCCAGGCCATCCTCCTCTGCCCGGACGCGGACTACATCGCGCAAGTGGAGGCCAGCATAGCAAAGTTACTGCCCCAGATGCCGCGCCAGGAAGTGATACGCACCTCGCTGAACGACCGCGGCGCGCTGGTAAAGGTGCGCGACATGGACGAAGCCTGCGCCATCGCCAACGGCATCGCCGCCGAGCACCTGGAGATCTCCGCCGCCGAGCCGCAGCAATGGGCCGACAAGATCCGCCACGCGGGCGCCATGTTCCTGGGCCGCTACTCGTCCGAATCGCTGGGCGACTACTGCTGCGGCCCGAACCACGTGCTGCCGACTTCGCGCACCGCGCGCTTCTCGTCGCCGCTGGGCGTGTACGACTTCCAGAAGCGCTCGTCCATCATCTACGTGTCCGAAGCCGGCGCGCAAACGCTGGGCAAGGTCGCGGCCGAACTGGCCTACGGCGAAGGCCTGCAGGCGCACGCCCGCAGCGCGGAACTGAGGATCAAAGACTGATGAGCGACTGGCTCAACCAGGTCTTCTGCGAGGATGCGCTGGCCGGACTGGCGCGCATCCCGGACGGTTCCGTCGATCTGATCCTGACCGATCCGCCCTACAACCTGGGCAAGGACTACGGCAATGCGTCGGACCAGCAAACGGTGGAGGAATACCTGCGCTGGACCGAGCAGTGGATAGACGCGGCGCTGCCCAAGCTCAAGCCCAACGGCAGCCTGTACATCTTTTTGACCTGGCGCTTTTCGCCGGAAATTTTCGTCATGCTGAAGCAGCGCATGACGATGATGAATGAAATCATCTGGGACCGCCGCGTGCCGTCCATGGGCGGCAGCGTGCGCAGCTACTCGTCGGTGCACGACACGGTGGGCTTCTTCGTCGGCCGCAAGGACTACTACTTCGACCTGGACGCAGTGCGCATTCCCTACGACGCCGAAACCAAGAAGGCGCGCTCGCGCTCCATCTTCATCGGCGCCAAGTGGCTGGAAGTGGGCTACAACCCGAAGGACGTGTGGAGCGTGTCGCGCCTGCACCGCGAGCATCCGGAGCGCGCCAACCACCCGACGCAGAAGCCGCTCGAGATTATCGAGCGCATGGTCAAGGCCTCTTGCCCGCCGGGCGGCGTGGTGCTGGACCTGTTCATGGGCAGCGGCACCACCGCGCTGGCCGCGCGCCGCTGCGGGCGCCAGTTTGTCGGCTTCGAGCTGAACCCGGAATACTGCGCCATCATCGGCGAGCGGCTGGCGGCGTTGGAAACCATCGAGGCGCTGGCGCTGGCTGCCGCGCCCGATGCGCCGGCCAAGCCCAAGGCCAAGCCGAAGGCCAAGGCCAAGGCCAAGGCCAAGGCCGCCGCGCCGAAAAAGAAACCCGCAGCCAAGAAAGCCGCCGCGCCCAAGCCGGCGGCGCCGAAACGATCACGCGCCATAAAAAAGGCGCCCCCCGAAGAAGTTACCATTTAACTTAAGGAGTGCAGCAAGATGTCCATCGACAGTCTCATCCGCAACACCATCCGTTCCGACGTATTGGCCATTCCCGGCTACCACGTGGCAGATGCAAGCGGTTTTATCAAACTGGACGCGATGGAAAATCCTTACCCGCTGCCCGAGCATCTGGCCACCGAGTTGGCCACCCGCCTGGCCAACGTGGCGCTGAACCGCTACCCCGTGGCCTCCTACGCCAGCGTGAAAGAGCGCATCTGCAAGCAGCTCGGCGTGCCGGCCGGCTACGACGTCCTGCTGGGCAATGGCTCCGATGAGCTGATCTCCATCCTGGACATGGCCTGCGCCCGCCAGGATCGCCGCGCCGTGGTGCTGGCGCCGCTGCCCACCTTCGTCATGTACGCCCGCTCGGCGCAATTCGCCGGCATGGACTTCGTCGGCGTGCCGCTGAAGGACGACCTGACGCTGGACCTGCCCGCCATGCTGGCCGCCATCGCCCAGCACAAGCCGGCGCTGGTCTACCTGTCGTATCCGAACAACCCCACCGGCAACCTGTTCAGCGAGCAAGACGTGGTTGCCATCATCGAGGCGCTGGGCGACACCGGCCTTGCCGTGGTGGACGAGGCCTACGAGCCCTTCGCCCAGCAGAGCTTCATGGGCCGCCTGCCCGAGTTCGACAACCTGGTGGTGATGCGCACCGTGTCCAAGCTGGGCCTGGCCGGCATCCGCCTCGGCTATATGTCGGCCGCGCCGAAACTGCTGGAGCAGTTCGACAAGGTCCGTCCGCCGTATAATGTGAACGTGCTGACGCAAGTCGCCGCCGAATTTGCACTCGACAACATCGACGTGCTCAACCAGCAAGCCGCCATCCTGCGCGAACAACGCGCCCTGCTGGCCGAGGCCTTGGCCGCCGTACCCGGCGTGCAAGTGTTCCCCTCCGCCGCCAACTTCATCCTCGTCCGGGTGCCCGACGCCGACGCGGCCAATGCCTATCTGCTGTCACGCAAGGTGCTGGTCAAAAATGTGGGTAAAATGCACAGTGTGCTGGCCAATTGCCTGCGCATCACGGTCAGTACCCCGGACGAGAACGCCGCTTTCCTCGAAGCATTTAAAGCCTCGCAGGCAGCCTAAGACCAACGTAGAGCTTTCCATGAACCGCACCGCAGAAATCACCCGCAACACCAACGAGACCCAGATCCGTGTCGCCATCAACCTGGATGGCACCGGCGTGCAGAAGCTGAACACGGGCGTTCCTTTCCTGGACCATATGCTGGACCAGATCGCCCGCCACGGCCTGTTCGACCTGGAAGTGGAAGCCACCGGCGACATCCATATCGACAACCACCACACGGTGGAAGACGTGGGCATCACGCTGGGCATGGCCTTCGCCAAGGCCATCGGCGACAAGAAGGGCATCGTTCGCTACGGCCACTCCTATGTGCCGCTGGACGAGGCGCTGTCGCGCGTGGTGATCGATTTTTCCGGCCGCCCAGGCATCGAATACCACATCCCGTTCACGCGCGCCATGATAGGCGGCTTCGACGTGGACCTGACGCTGGAATTCTTCCGCGGCTTCGTCAACCACGCGCTGGTGACCTTGCATATCGACAACTTGCGCGGCACCAATGCGCACCATCAATGCGAAACCGTGTTCAAGGCCTTCGGCCGCGCGCTGCGCATGGCCACCACGCTGGACGAACGCGCCGCCGGCACCATACCGTCGACCAAAGGTAGCTTGTAATCAATCGCAGCGCGGATTGCCCTTGCGCGGGCCGCGCTGTCTCTGCTTGAATGGCATTATGAAGAAAATTGTTGTTGTGGATTACGGCATGGGCAATCTGCGCTCGGTGGCGCAAGCCCTGCGCGCCGTGGCGCCGGAAGCCGACATCGTCATCTCCGGGCAAGTGGCCGACATCGAGAATGCCGACCGCATCGTGCTGCCCGGCCAGGGCGCCATGCCGGACTGCATGCGCAGCCTGCGCGAATCCGGCGTGCAGGACGCGCTGCTGCGCGCGGCCGAGACCAAGCCGCTGATGGGCGTGTGCATCGGCGAGCAGATGCTGTTCGACTCGTCCGAAGAGGGCGACGCGCAAGGCCTGGGCTTGCTGCCGGGCAAAGTCGTGCGCTTCCAGCTGGACGGCCAGCTGCAGGAAGACGGCTCGCGCTTCAAAGTGCCGCAAATGGGCTGGAACCAAGTGCGCCAGCGCGCGTCTCATGCCATGTGGGCCGGCATTCCGGACAACAGCTACTTTTATTTTGTACACAGCTATTACGTGCAGCCGGGCGACGCCGCGCACAGCGTGGGCGAAACCGTGTACGGCACGCCTTTCTGCTGCGCCGTGGCGCGCGAGAACGTGTTCGCCACCCAGTTCCACCCGGAGAAAAGCGCCGCCGTGGGCCTGCAGCTGTATAAGAATTTCGTGCATTGGCAACCTTAAGCCCATCCCAACCTTAAACTCACCTCACCTACACTGACTATGCTGCTCATTCCTGCCATCGACCTCAAAGACGGTCACTGCGTGCGCCTGAAACAAGGCGACATGGAACTTGCCACCGTATTTTCCGACAACCCGGCCGACATGGCGCTGCACTGGCTGAAGCAGGGCGCGCGCCGCCTGCACCTGGTGGACCTGAACGGCGCCTTCGCCGGCAAGCCGAAAAACGAAGGCGCGATCAAGGCCATCCTGAAAGTGGTGCAGGAGTTCGCCGAAGAGAACGACATCGACGAGATCCCCGTGCAGCTGGGCGGCGGCATCCGCGACCTCGACACCATCGAGCGCTACCTGGACGCCGGCATCAGCTACGTCATCATCGGCACCGCCGCCGTGAAAGAGCCGGGCTTCCTGCATGACGCCTGCGGCGCCTTCCCCGGCCACATCATCGTCGGCCTGGACGCCAAGGACGGCAAGGTCGCCACCGACGGCTGGAGCAAGATGTCCGGCCACGAGGTGATCGACCTGGCGCAGAAATTCGAAGCCTACGGCGTGGAATCCATTATCTACACCGACATCGGCCGCGACGGCATGATGGGCGGCGTGAACATCGAAGCGACGGTGAAACTGGCGCAGGCGGTGAAGATACCCGTGATCGCCTCCGGCGGCCTGCACAACCTGGCCGACGTGGAAGCGCTGTGCGCGGTGCAGGACGAAGGCATTGAAGGCGTGATCTGCGGCCGCTCGATCTACGAAGGCACGCTGGACCTGAACTCGGCCCAGCTGCGCGCCGACGAACTGACGGAAGGCAGTCTGGAAGACTGATCCCACCATGCTTGCAAAACGCATCATTCCTTGCCTGGACGTGACCGATGGCCGCGTCGTCAAAGGCGTCAACTTCACCGAGCTGCGCGACGCCGGCGACCCGGTGGAAATCGCCCGCCGCTACGACGAGCAGGGCGCCGACGAGCTGACCTTCCTCGACATCACGGCCTCGTCCGACAACCGCGGCCTGATCCTCGACATCATCGAGGCGGTGGCGTCCCAGGTCTTCATTCCGCTGACGGTGGGCGGCGGCGTGCGCGAGGTGGCCGATGTGCGCCGCCTGCTCAACGCCGGCGCCGACAAGGTCAGCATGAACACCTCGGCCGTGACCAATCCGCAGCTGGTGTTCGACGCCTCGCAGAAGCACGGTTCGCAGTGCATCGTGGTGGCGATCGACGCCAAGCAGGTGCAGCCGGGCCGCTGGGAAGTGTTCACGCACGGCGGCCGCAAGGCCACCGGCCTGGACGCGGTCGAGTGGGCCAGGAAAATGGAATCGTTGGGCGCGGGCGAGCTGCTGCTCACCAGCATGGACCGCGACGGCACCAAGTCCGGCTTCGACCTGGGCCTGACCCGCGCCGTGTCGGACGCGGTGGGCATCCCGGTGATCGCCTCGGGCGGCGTAGGCGGCCTGCAGGACCTGGCCGACGGCGTCAAGCTGGGCCGCGCGGACGCGGTGCTGGCGGCCAGCATCTTCCACTACGGCCAGCACACCGTGCAGGAAGCCAAGCGCTTCATGGCGCAGCAGGGCATTCCAATGCGCCTGGCCTGAGGCCCGCTGCTTACACATAAGGAAAATCTCATCATGATGCCGACCCAGACGCCCAGCGTGGCGAAAGCCAAATGGCTGAACAAGATCAAGTGGGACGAACACGGCCTGGTGCCGGTGATCGCCCAGGAGGCGGGCAGCAACGACGTGCTGATGTTCGCCTGGATGAACCGCGACGCGCTGTATAAAACCGTGGAGCTGGGCGAAGCGGTGTACTGGAGCCGTTCGCGCAAGAAGCTGTGGCACAAGGGCGAGGAGTCCGGCCATGTGCAGAAGGTGCTGGAAATGCGCCTGGACTGCGACGAGGACGTGGTGCTGCTGAAGATCGAGCAGGCCGGCGGCATCGCCTGCCACACCGGCCGCCATTCCTGCTTCTTCAACAAGTTCGACGGCGACGCCAAGGACGGCGACTGGCAGGCCAGCGAGCCGGTGCTGAAAGACCCGGACACGATTTACACGGAAGCGAAAAGCAAATGAGCACCATCCTGGACCGCGTGGCGGCCACCATCGAATCGCGCAAGCCGGTCAACGGCGGCGACCCGGCCACCTCCTATGTGGCCAAGCTGTTCGCCAAGGGCGACGACGCCATCCTGAAAAAGGTCGGCGAGGAGGCCACCGAGTTCGTGATGGCGTCGAAAGACGCGCGCCACGGCGGCGATGCCTCCAAAGTGCTGTACGAATGCGCCGACTTGTGGTTCCATTCGATGGTGATGCTGGCCCAGTTCGGTTTGACGCCGCAACAGGTGCTCGACGAGCTGGCGCGCCGCGAAGGCGTGTCCGGCATCGAGGAAAAAGCGTCCCGCAAAGAATAAATCTACTGGAGTTGTTGTGGAAAACTGCCTGTTCTGCAAAATTGCTAAGAAACAAATTCCATCGACCATCGTGTATGAAGACGAGGAATTGCTCGCCTTCAAGGATATTCATCCGCACGCGCCGGTGCACCTGCTGGTGATACCGAAAACCCACATCAGCACCTTGTCCGACTGCAACGCCGGCCACGCGCCGCTGCTGGGCAAGATGCTGGCGCTGGCGCCCCGCCTGGCCGAAGAGCACGGCGTGGCCGTGGGCTACGACGAGGACGGCGCGCCGCAGCGCGGCTACAAGACGCTGATCAACAGCGGCCCGGACGGCGGCCAGGAGATCTACCACCTGCACCTGCACATCATCGGCGGCCCGCACCCGTGGCGCACCGAGCGCTGAGGGCGCTATACTGGTAGCAAGAAATATTGCTACTTCTTCATGACAAGCACATGACAGGCGCGCTTCGCGTATACTGTCCGCACTAACCGCAATTTTTTGGGGCGCGTTGCGTTCCGCAAGGGGAATATGATGGGTTCGATGAGCATCTGGCACTGGCTGGTGGTACTGGTAATTATCATGCTGGTCTTCGGCACCAAAAAACTGGGCAATATCGGCTCGGACGTGGGCAAGGCTGTCAAAGGCTTCAAGGACGGCGTGAAGGGCAGCGAAGAAGAGAACAAGGCTCCCGGCGCGACCGGCTCGACCCAGCAGGTTGCCGACAAGTCCACCATCGACGTGGAAGCCAAAGAGAAAAACAAGCTGTAATGCGTGGTTAAGCGCTTATGATCGATCTCGGTCTTTCCAAACTAGCCATCATCGGCGTGGTCGCGCTGATCGTCATCGGTCCTGAGAAGCTGCCCAAGGTGGCGCGCATGGCCGGGACGCTGTACGGCCGCGCGCAGCGCTATCTGCACGAAGTCAAATCCGAAGTCAGCCGCGAAATCGAGCTGGAGGAACTGCGCAACCTGCAAAAGGAAGTGCAGGACACCGCGCAGTCGATCAAGCAGGGCGTGGAGCAGTCCATTTCCGAAAGCGTGGCCGAGGTGCAGAACGCCTGGCAGGACAGTTCCGGCCACGATTATGGGCAAGTGCCGCCCAGCGCCGAACACCTGGCGCGCAAGGCCAAGGAATTCCGCCGCAAGCGCCTGGTGCGCACCTCGGCGCTGCCGGCCTGGTACAAGCAGCAGCACGGCACGCGCATGCATGTCACGTCCGGCGCCGCGCGGGTTGCGCGCTTCCGCCCCAGCAGCAAACCTCCAGCATCGTTCTACTAAATGAGTGAAGAAACCCCGGTTGAGGAGACCTTCATCTCCCACCTGATCGAGCTGCGCGACCGCCTGGTCAAAGCCTCGATCGGTATTGCCATCGTGTGCGCCGCGCTGATGTTCTGGCCGGGGCCGGCGGCCATCTACGACATCATCGCCGCCCCCATGCTCGCTTCGCTGCCCGCCGGCTCGAAGATGATCGCCACCGGCGTGATCTCGCCCTTCCTGGTGCCGATGAAGGTGACCCTGCTGATCGCCTTCATCCTGGCCTTGCCGTGGGTGCTGTACCAGCTGTGGGCCTTTATCGCGCCCGGCTTGTACGCGCACGAGAAGCGCCTGATCGCGCCGCTGGTGATCTCGTCCTCGGTGCTGTTCGCGGCCGGCGTGGCGTTCTGCTACTTCTTCGTGTTCGGCCGCGTGTTCCACTTCATTTCGGACTTTTCGCCGTCGTCGATCGCAGTGACGCCGGACATTGAGAACTATCTCGATTTCGTCATGTCCATGTGCCTGGCCTTCGGCGCCACCTTCGAGGTGCCGGTGGTGGTGGTGGTGCTGGTGCGCATGGGGATCGTGTCGGTGGCCAAGCTGAAGGAAGTGCGGGCCTATGTGATCGTGGGCGCCTTCGTGATCGCCGCCATCGTCACGCCGCCGGACGTGGTCAGCCAGTTCTCGCTGGCGATTCCGATGTGGCTGCTGTACGAGCTGGGCCTGCTGGTGGCGCCGGTGTTCGTCAAGGCGACGCAGGCGCCGGAAGAGCCTGTTTAAGCGTAGAGCTTGAACAGGATCACGGCATCCACCACAAACTGGATGCCGAACAGCAGGTAGAACCTGGTTTCGATCCCGGCCATCCGCCGCTCCAGGCCATCCATCCGGATCGATAGGGCCAGCTCGACCTCATGGATTTTGCTGAGCATTTCCTGCCTGATCAGGTTCATCTGATTGAGCATGTCCTGCTTGAGCAGGTCCATCTGGCCGAATATTTCCTGCTTGAGCAGGTCCATCCGCGCCAGCAGCTCGCTGCGCTGTATCACCAGATCGGACTCGACGGCCACGTGGCATTCGTCCAGTATCGCGCTGAGCGATTCTGCGTGCAGCTCAGCCTGCTCTGCGGGCAGACCTCCCTCCTTCAATAACTGGGCGTATTTCAGCTTGTCAATCCGGATGGGCATGGTCATGATCGCTCCCAGGTTCATAGTAGCAGAAGCGGGGGCACTGCCCCCGTCTCCATGGTACCTGGTCGCGTGCGCGGCGCCTTGAGGCCGCGCAAAGCTTTTACTGCGCCATCAGCTCGCGGATCACGCGCACCGGCGCGCTGCCGTAGCTGAGGAATTTCTCGTTGAAGTCCTTCAGCACGAACTTGCTGCCCAGCGCCTGCTTGCGCTCCTCGCGCAGCTCCATGATCTCGCTGTAGCCGCTGAAGTAGCTGGCCAGCTGCACCGACGACAGCTGCGCGCGGCGCCATTTCTCGGCCGCTTCGCGCTGCGTCTGGAAGGCCTGGCGCGTCAGCAGGTCCATCGCCTCGGCCTGCTGCATGCCCAGCACATGGATGCTGTAGTCGAGGATGGTGTTGGTCACGCTGCGCAGATTCCATTTCGAATACATCAGCCACATCTCGGGCGCGTTGTCGCCATAGCCGGACTCCAGCATCATGCGTTCGCCGTACACCGCCCAGCCTTCCACCATGGCGCCGTTGCCGAAGATGGACTTGACGATGGACGGCGATTTGTTGGCGTACACCAGCTGCGCGTAGTGCCCGGGTATCGCCTCGTGGATGTTGAGGATCTGCAGTATCCAGTGGTTGTATTCGCGCAGGCTGCTTTCGGCCTGTTCGGCGGATTCGCCGTCGAGCGGCGTCACGTTGTAATAGGTGCGGTCCTGCGGGCGGTATGGGCCGGGCGCCTCGATGCTGGCGCCGGCAACGCCGCGCTGGTAGGCCGGCGTTTCGCGCACTTCCAGCGGCTTGTTCGGGTCCAGCGTCAGCAGGTTCTTCTGGATCACCCAGTCCTGCAGGACAGGAATCTGGCGGCGGATCTCGGGGAAGAAGTCCTCGCGCTTCACGTGGTTGGCCGACAGCGTGTCTATCATCATGCCGATCTTGGCGGTACGGTCGGCCGGCTTGGCGGCGCCGTTCATATACTTGGGCCACAGTTCGTCCGACAGGCGCTCCATATTCGCCAGCAGCTGCTCGCGCGCGGCCAGCGCCTTGTTGTAGGTCTGCTCGCCGGTGCTGCCAGCCTGGATGTCGAAGCTGAACTTGGCCTCGTACAGCTCCTTGCCGATGCGGAAGGAGCGGCCGCCGCCGTTCTGCGCCATGGTCTTGTCCAGCTCAGCCAGCCAGGCCGCATAGCCGTCCACCGCCGCTTTCGCCAGGCTCACGCGCTGCGCAAACAGCTGCTTCTCGATGGGCGAGAGGATGGAGGCCTGCGCCTGCTTGTCCAGGTCCGCCAGCAGCGCGGTCACGCCCGGCGCCTGCGCGATGGCAAGCTGGGTGTGCTCGCGGGTAGGGTTGCTGATGCTGGCGCGCGCCGCGTCGTAATAGGCCGGCACGCTGGCGATGCGCTTGAGCAGGGTGCGCAGGCGCTGCGGCTTGGCCGCGTATTCGGTGTTGAGGATGAAGTCGATCGGGCTGGCGATGTTGTACAGCGCCGGGTTCCATTCGAATTCGCGGAAGGTGGCCAGGTACCAGCGGTCCGAATTGAGCTTGTTGAGCAGCAGCGCCAGGTCGGTGCGCTGCTTGGCGGACAGCTGGCGCGCGTCGATCTTGCCCAGGCGGCCCAGCCAGTCGTCGATAAAGGCCAGCTGGCTGGCGCGGGTGGTGGCGTCCGGGATGGTCATGGTGGCGGCGGTGTCGTACTTGCCCACCGAGATCGCGGTCTCGGGATCGATCTTCCACAGCGCGCCCAGGAACTGGGTGGACTGCGCATCCATGCGCTTGTCCTGGCTGCGTTCGGACGGCGCCTGCTTGATCATCGGCGTGGCTGCCGCCGCCGCTGCTACGGCGCCTTTCTTGGCAGCGCCCTTGCTGCTCTTGGAACCCTTGCCCTGCTTGGAAGAGGACTTCGAGGACGACTTCGTGGTCTTGCTGGACTTGGCTTTTTGCGGCGCCTGGGCGGCCATGGCGGGCGTCAGGGCCAGGCAGGCCAGCACTGCGGCCAGCGCGATTTTGGTTTTCATCATGAGGGGTATGCCTTTGCTAGTGTATTCAGTTGATCGCATTGCTGCGTATCAGTGACTGGTGGTGCGCGTTCAGCGCCGCCACGGCGTCTTTGCCGCGCGCCATGCGCGTCAGCATGATCTCGCTGCCCTTGGTGTAGCGGTGGCCGATGCGGATCGAATAGGAGCGGAACAGCCAGCTCCAGAACGACTGCACGAAAGTGGCTTCGTCCATGTCGCGCCACTTCACGCCCTGCACGCCCTTGGACCACGGCAGGATGCCGGAATACAGCCACACGCCCACATCGTCGTAATACAGCTGCACGCTGCGTATCACCAGGATGCGGTAGCCTACCACCACCACGGCGAATACCATCACACCGGCGGCAATCAGTTCGCTGTAGCGGAACGCGAGCGGCAGCGCGAAGCCGAACAGCAGCAGCGCGAGCAGCAGCGTGTTCAGGTAGGCGGTCCAGGATTTCACGCACAGCAGCGTGCCATGGCCGGCGGGGCGGGATGCGTTGTCTTCTTCCATGTGTTCTCCTTTAAATCTTCAGGCCTTCCTGCAGCATCGCCAGCATCTCGCTGGCAGACATGCGCGCGGCCATGTCGCTGCCGTCGAGCAGGCTGTCGGCCAGGTCGCGCTTGTGCTGGTGCAGGTCGACGATGCCTTCTTCGATAGTATGCCGTGCAACCAGGCGGTAGATGGTGACGGGGCGCAGCTGGCCCATGCGGTGCGCGCGGTCCGAGGCCTGGTCTTCCACCGCCGGGTTCCACCACGGGTCCATGTGGATCACGTAGTCCGCCGCCGTCAGGTTGATGCCCATGCCGCCCGCCTTCAGGCTGATGAGGAAGACATCGCCCTCGCCGGCCTGGAAGGCGTCCACGCGCTGCTTGCGCGCCGCCATGGGGGTGGAGCCGTCCAGGTACTGGTAAGCCACGCCCTGGCGCTCCAGGTGCTCGCGTATCAGCGTCAGGTGGTCCACGAATTGGCTGAACACCAGCACCTTGTGGCGGTTCTCCAGCAGGCCGGAAAGCAGGTGCGCAAAGGCCGCCAGCTTGCTGCTCGGGAGCTTCAAGCCCGGCGCCACCAGGTTGGGATTGCAGCAGGCGCGGCGCAGCTTCATGATCTCGGCCAGGATCTGGATCGACTTCTTCTCGGCCGGGCCTTCCACCGCCGCCAGGTTCTCCAGCGCCTCGCGCCGCAGCGACTCGTACAGCGCCGTTTCCTCTTTCGACAAATCGACTTCCAGCACGATCTCCGTGCGGGACGGCAGTTCCGTCAGCACCTGCGTCTTGGTGCGGCGCAGGATGAAGGGGCCGATCAGGCGCCGCAGGCGGTTGCGCGCGCCCACTTCGGCGCGGTGGTCCTGCTGCTTCTCTATCGGTCCCGCGAAGCGCAGGTTGAACTGCTCTATGCTGCCCAGCAGGCCCGGATTGATAAAGCGGAACAGGTTCCACAGCTCGCCGAGGTGGTTCTCCAGCGGCGTGCCGGTGGCCACCATGCGGAAGTCGCCCTTCAGCGCCATCACGGCCTGCGAGCGCTTGGTGGCGCCGTTCTTGATGGCTTGCGCCTCGTCCAGCACGATGGTGTGCCACTGCCTGGCCGCGAAGCGCTCGGCCTCCTGCTGCAGCAGGCCGTAGCTGCACACCACCAGGTCGAAGGCGCCGGCACTGGACACCATCTCCGCGCGGTCGCCGCTGCCGAACACCTTCACGTTCAGCGTGGGCGCGAAGCGCGCAGCCTCGCTCACCCAGTTCAGGCACACCGAGGTTGGCGCGATCACCAGCGTTGGCCCTTGCGGCGCGCGCGACAGGATCAGCGCCAGCGCCTGCAGCGTCTTGCCCAGGCCCATATCGTCCGCCAGGCAGGCGCCCACGCCCCAGTGCGCAAGGCGCGCCAGCCAGTCGTAGCCGTCGCGCTGGTAGTCGCGCAGCTCCGCCTGCAAGGTGCTGGGCAGCTGCGGCGCAAAGGCGGTGCTGGCCTCCATGCGCTGCAGGTGCGCGCGCCAGGCCGGATCGGCGCTGACCTCGCCCGCTTCCGCCGCCAGGTCCTCCAGCGCGAAGGCCGCGAGCGGGTGGATGTGGATGCCGTCCGCGCTGATGTCGCCGTAGGCCTGCAGCTCGTGCAGGCGGCGGTGCAGCTCCTCGGTCAGCGCCAGGTAGTGGTTGTCGCCCAGCTCCACGAAGCGGCTTTTGTTCGCCTGCATCAGCTCCAGCAGCGCGCGCAGATCCATCACCTTGTCTTCGTCGATCTGCAGCTGGCCGCTGGCGGCGAACCAGTCCTTCTCGGTCTTGATATTCAGGCGGAACTGCTTGCCGCTCACGCGCTGGCTGACGCGGAACTTCTCGCCCTCCGGCCACGCCACCACCACGAATTCCGGCGCCAGCTCCTGCAGCTCGGACAGCAGCTGCAAGCACAGCGCCGGCTGGCCGAGCAGCCATTCGCCGTGCTCCTGCTCCGCCTGTTCCAGCACCAGGCATTTGCCTATCAGGCGGCGTTCCGCATCGCGCTCGCCGCTCAGGCTGCGGCGCGTCTGTACCGGCTTGCCCTCGGCTTCCGCGTTCATGCTCTCGGCGCCGCTGCCCGGCGTGTAGTAGGCGCCGCCCGCCAGAGGGCGCACCATGATCTGCATCTTCAGGCCGTGCTGGTAGGGCAGCAGCAGCACGTGCAAACGCGTGTCGGCCTCCACCTGCTCCGCATTGCCCGTGCCGCCGCCGATGTCCGACTGCACGGTGACGATGGCCGACACCGCGCCTATGGCCTGCAGCACCTGTTCCTCCGCGCTGGCCGGCACTTCCAGTCCGTCGGCCACGATGGCGGCAATGCGGCGGTGCTCGTCTTCTATGCTCACCACGCGCAGGCGGGTTGGCGTTTCCTGCACCACCATCACGCTGGCGTTGATATTGGTCAGCGCGGGCTGCAAGGTCAGGCGCAGATTGCCGCGCTGCTTGCGTATCAGCAGTTCCGGCGTGCCGGCCAGCAGCTCCACGCGCGTGTCCGGCGCTTCGAGCCAGTAGGCGTGCGGGTGGCCCACCAGCGCGAGCGCCGCCTGCTCATGGTCGATGTCGTAGCGCAGGCCGGACGAATAAGCCTGGCGCGAAGGGGCAATGGTGCTGCTGATGCGGATGTCCTGCGGCGTCAGGAACTCCATCTGCGCCGCGTCCTCGCGCAGGCGCTTCAATGCCAGGGGACGGCCCTTGCCCCAGGCGCCTTTCGCGTCGCGCTTCTGTTCGCGCGGCTCGATCTCGGTAATGCCGTGGCGCGGATCGAAGGTAATCATCCAGACCAGGCGCGCCTCGCCGCTGGCGGTATCCGGTGCGCCCTGCTGCAGGTTGATCAGCGCGGAGAGCTGGCGCTGCCAGGCTTCCTGCCGCTCGAACCAGCCGCTCATGTCGGTGAAGCCGCCGCGCTCGCGCAGCGCGGCCGCGTGCGTGGCCATGTCCGCGTCGCCGTGGTGGCCCAGCAGGCTGGCCGTTTGCGCGGCGATGAATTTGTAGCCCAGCGTTTCCGCCTGCTGTGCCAATGCGTGCAGCTGTTCGCGCTTGCCTTCCAGCTGCGGCAGCGCCAGCCAGAACCACAGCAGCGCCTGGAACATCTGCGGCTGCATCGCGCTTTCCCAGCTGCGCGACAGCACCACGTCGGTCTGCATGGTGCCGGCGCGGATCTGGCGCAGCATGCTCAGTTGCGTGTACACCGCGCTGTCCGGATTGGCCTGCGCGTGGATGGCCAGCTCCAGGTAGCTTTCGGCGGCCTTCTGCATTTTCGGGTCGGCGCTGCGCAGCATGGCCAGCACGTACAGGTGGCCGCCCATGCCTTGGAACAGCAGCTTGCGCTTGCCCGATTCGCGCCGCAGCGACTTCAGCGCCGCCTCGAAGCCCTGCAGCGATTTATCCAGGTCGCCGCGCAGCAGCAGGATTACGCTGAGCAGGAACTGCGGCAGCGCGCCGTCCAGGCCTTCCAGGTAAATGGCGGCCTGCTTCATTTCGCCGCACAGGATGGCGTCCTCCGCCAGCGCCATGCGGAAGGTCTCGGTGATGTACTCGTTCTTGGCCAGGCGGCGCTGCACGTGGCGCCCGGTCAGGCCGCGCACGGTGGGCGCCAGCGACGGATCGCGCTGGCAGTGCTGCAGCAGCAGTGTGAACACGTCGTCCACCAGCAGCGGATGGACCAGGATCAGCATGCCCGCTTCCAGCGGCTTGGTGAAGATGTCCACCACCGGATGCAGCTGGGCCGCCTCGTAGCACACCATGCAGGCCTGCAGCAGCGGCAGCACCTGCTGCGGCGCCTGGCCGCGCAGTAGCGCCATGCGCAGGCGCGCCACTGCCTGGCGATAGCTGCGCGCCTCCAGCGCGCCGTTCCAGCCCTGGCGCATGGGGTTCAGCGTTTCGTAGGCGGTGCACAGGTCGGCCAGCGTGTGCGCGCCAATGGCGGCGCGGATGGCGGGCCAGCGCAGCTTGGCGTTGCAGATGTAGCCGCGCGCGGTGACCACGGTGGTGAAGGCCAGGCGCTCCAGCTTGCGCAGCGGCTCGTCCAGCGTGTCCACGTTGAACATGAAGCCGCGCGCGTCGCGCACGCCGGCCTTGTTCAGCAGGTCCAGGATGGCCGTGCGGCCGGTGGCGTCGCCGATCAGGGCAAGCAGCGCCAATATCATTTTTTCGTCGAGGCTGAGCGCCTCGAATTCCGCGAGCAGTTGCTGGTCCGTCATGGTGCTTTACAGGTTGTGGATCTCGACCGCGGCTTGCGCCCCGGCCGTCGGCAGGCCGAACATGCGCTGATAGAAGTACAGCTCCGCCTCCAGCGTGCGGACGATGTTCTCGGCCTTGCGGAAGCCGTGGCCTTCGCCCTCCAGCGGCACGTAGGCCACCGGCACGCCGCGCTGCCTGAGCGCCTGCACCATGGCTACGGACTGCTGCGGCGGCACCACCTTGTCGTCCAGGCCCTGGAAGAAGATCATGGGGCGCGCCAGGCGGTCCGTGTGGTTGATGGGCGAACGCGCCTGGTACAAGGCTTCCGCCTGCGGCGCGGCGGCGATCAGATATTCGTTGTAGTGCGATTCGAACTTGTGCGAGTCCTGGTCCAGGCCCTTCAGGTCGGACACGCCGTAGTAGCTGGCGCCAAGCTTGAAAACGTCGTGGAAGGTGAGGGCGCACAAGGTCGTCAGGCCGCCGGCGCTGCCGCCCCGGATGATGAGGCGCTCGCCGTCCGCCATGCCATGTTCGACCAGATACTGCGCGCCGGCGATGCAGTCTTCCACATCGACCACGCCCCACTGGCCCTTGAGCGCGTCGCGGTAGGCGCGGCCGAAGCCGGTGCTTCCGCCGTAGTTCACGTCCAGCACGCCGAAGCCTCGGCTGGTCCAGTACTGCGTGGCCAGCTTGAGGGTGTTGACCGTCATGCCGGTGGGGCCGCCGTGGCTGATGACGATGACGGGCGGCTTGCTGCCCGCCGGTGCCTGCATGTCCTTGTTGGCGGGCGGGTAGAAGAAGGCGTGCGAGGTGCGGCCGCCCGCGCTGGCGTAGCTGATGCTCAGCGGGACAGACAGATAGCCGAGGTCCGGCGTGTCCGCAATCGAATGCGCCAGCACTTCCAGCTCGCCGCTGGACAGGTCGATGCGCGCCAGCTCCAGCGGGATGGTGGGGCCGCCGCCCAGCAGCGCAATAAAGCCGCCGCCGACTTTCAGCTCGCGGATTTCTTCGTAAGGATTGGCGATGGCCGCCAGTTCGCCGCTGGCGATATCGAGCCGCGCCAGCCGGCTCACGCCCTTGTCTATATAGGTGCAGACGATTTCGCCGGCGCCGGCAAAGCCATACATCGCATTGCCGAAGGTCCAGTGCGGCGTGGCGAATTCCGCCTCCATGGGACAGATGGCCGCCGCGCCGGCGTCGCCATTGTGGCGGTACAGGTTCCAGTAGCCGCTGCGGTCGGACACGAAATACAGGCGGCCGTCCGGCGCCCACTCAGGCTGGCACACCGATTCGTCCGCGCCGCCGGCCACCAGCAAGGGCGTGCCCAGCGTGCCGTCGGCCAGCACGGCGGCCAGCCACAGTTCCGTGCCCTGCCACGGCATGCGCGGATGGTCCCAGGTCAGCCAGGCCAGCAGGCTGCCGTCCGGCGACAGGCGCGGCGAGGAGTAGAAATCGTGGCCCGAGGCCAGCACGGTCTCCGCGCCCGCTGCGGCGCTGCCCGGCAGCCCCACGGCGCACAAAGTGTTGACAGGCTGCGCGCGCGGCAAGCCCGGGGCGCCGGAATCGTCCGGATGCTGTTCACGCACCGCGATCAGGCGCGCGCGCGCCGCATCCACCACGAAATCGGCGAAACGCTGGCGGCCCGGCGCCGTGAATGGCGCCGCCTCAGCCTCGCCGCTGCGGCAATACAGCCGGTTGTCCGCAAAATGCGAAAAATAGATGGTATCGCCACGCACCGCATAGGCGCCGCCGCCATATTCGTGCACGCGGCTGCGCACATTCAGCGGCAGCGGCGTGATTTCATCGGTGCGCCCGCCGTGGCGGCGCTGCAAGGTCTGGCGTCCCGCCTCGCTGGCGCGGCCCGCCAGCCAATGAATATCGCCGTCCGCGCCCAGGGCCAGGGAAGACAGCGGCGTGGCGCCGGCCGCCACCAGGGCGGCGCTGATCGGGGAGGCCCAGGCGCCGAATGGCGCCAGGCTGGCAGGGGACTGCGGCGTGGTGGACATAGCTTTGCTCCGTAAATATCTGCCGAATGATACAGACAGCCGTAAGGGCATGCGCAAAAAAGGCGGCAGGGGATGCGATAATAGCCCCTTTCCTCCGCCTTTTGATTGCATTCCATGCCACAATTCGCCCCCCTGAAGAACGACACCTTCCTGCGCGCGCTGCTGCGCCAGCCGACCGAGTACACGCCCGTGTGGCTGATGCGCCAGGCCGGGCGATATCTGCCGGAATACCGCGCCACGCGCGCCAAGGGCGGCTCCTTCATGGGCCTGGCCACCAATCCCGACCTGGCCACCGAGGTCACGCTGCAGCCTATCGACCGCTACCCGCTGGACGCGGCCATCCTGTTCTCGGACATCCTGACCGTGCCGGACGCCATGGGCCTGGGCCTGCACTTCGTGGAAAACGAAGGCCCGAAATTCGAGCGCCCGCTGAAAACGGAAGCCGACGTGCTGGCCCTGCGCGCCCCGGAGCCCGGTTCGCTGGACTATGTGTTCAAGGCCGTGACCCAGATCCGCACCGAGCTGAACGGCCGCGTGCCGCTGATCGGCTTCTCCGGCAGCCCGTGGACGCTGGCCTGCTACATGGTGGAAGGCCAGGGCTCGCGCGAGTTCCACACCATTAAAAAGATGCTGTACGGCCGTCCCGACCTGATGCACCGCATCCTGGACATCAACGCCGTGTCGGTGGCCGACTACTTGAACGCCCAGATCGACGCAGGCGCGCAGGCCGTGATGGTGTTCGACTCCTGGGGCGGCGCGCTGGCCGACGGCGCCTTCCAGGAATTCTCGCTGCACTACATGCGCAAAGTGGTGTCCCTGCTGAAACGCGAAAAAGACGGCGTGAAGATCCCCGCCATCGTCTTCACCAAGGGCGGCGGCCACTGGGCCGAGGAAATCGCCGCCATCGGCGCCGACGCCATCGGCCTGGACTGGACCGCCAACCTGAGCAAGATACGCGCCCTGGTGGGCGATAAAGTGGCTCTGCAGGGCAATCTGGACCCCGCCATCCTGTTCGCCAGCCCGGACCAGATCCGCGCCGAGGTGGTCAAGGTGCTGGACGCCTACGGCAAGCACGACACCGGCCACGTCTTCAACCTGGGCCACGGCATCTCCCAGTTCACCCCGCCGGAATCGGTCGCGGCCATGGTCGATGCTGTACACGCGCATAGCCGCACGCTGCGCGCAGCCTGATGTAGTCTGGGGACAAAGGGCGCGTTTCCTCGGAAGCGCGCCCTTTTTTCTTGCCTGCACGCATTCCAGCAGACCGACTTATGCACAATTTTTTTTGCTGCGGAAATAACAGGCAGCGATTTTTTCCTGGCCCGGGACAAGCTTCCAAGTGACTGATTAGAAAGACTTTATTTTCCACCGCATAGAGAGGGTGTGAGGCATAAGTAAACTTTATCCCAAGGTGAAAGTGGTCTTATTGCTGCATTCTCCACAAAGTTATCCACAAAAACTGTGGATAAAAACGAAAAGTACTTAGTAAACCGTGACTTAGTCACATTGCTAAGATTTCTGTTGAAGAAATGTTGCGGCGCACGATATTGAATGGGCTTTTTCTTGCAACAAAGTCATTGTGTTTTGACAAAATGAGGCATGGCAGAATGTGTAGAATGCGCCGGTCGCTATCCCCGGCTTGCATGCTGTACCGCAGCAGGCGCCGGGTGGCCTGACCGATCCGCAAAAATCACTTGATTTCAACAGAAAACCCGGCCCTAAATACTTCACTTATGCACAGCAAGGGGAAAAGTGGTATGGTTTTTCGTCCCTCTGGGAGTGTTTTTGTAAGTCATTGATTTTAAAGAGTAAAAAAACCGCTCTTTGAGATGCCGCAAGAGGATTTCCGGCAGGGGTTATCGGTTTCCTGAAATTAAGTATCCGTTGTTCACAAAGTTATCCACAAACAAGTGGATAATTATTTTGGTCTGAAAACTGAAGCAGTTTCGGGCCATTTTTGACCTAAATAGGACCAGATGGCGCAGTGCATACTGAAAATCGCGCTCGACACCCCCTTGAACGCAGTCTTCGACTACCGCTGGCAGTACCAGGATGGCGAGGACAGCGGCGGGCAAGGCGCGCGCCCGCAAGTTGGCCAGCTGGCGCTGGTGCCGTTTGCGCGCCGTGAAGTGATGGGGCTGATCGTCGGCCTGGCCGAGCACAGCGACGTGCCGGCGGAAAAACTGAAGGACGCGCTGGCCGTGCGCCACCAGCTGGCGCCCCTGTCCGCCCAATGGCTGGCGCTGGCCGGCTTCGCGGCCGACTACTACCAGCGTCCGCTGGGCGAAGTGGCGTTGCCCGGGCTGCCGAAGAACCTGCGCGTGCTGACCACGGTGGCGCTGGACCGCGCCATCAAGAAACTGGGCAAGCTGGAAGACAGCCACGACCATACCCCGCTCAACATGCCGCAGCTCAACCCCGAGCAGCAGACGGCGGCCGACTTCATCGGCGGTGCGCAGGGCTACCAGCCGGCGCTGCTGTACGGCGTGACCGGCAGCGGCAAGACCGAGGTCTACCTGCAGGCCTGCGCCCAGGTGCTGGCGCGCGAACCGCAGGGCCAGATCCTGATCATGGTGCCGGAGATCAACCTCACTCCCCAGCTGGAAGGCAATATCCGCGCGCGCTTCCCGGGCGTCATGCTGGCCACGCTGCACAGCAGCCTGTCCGAAGGCGAGCGCATGCTGCACTGGCTGGCCGCGCACCAGGGCCAGGCCCGCATCGTGCTGGGCACGCGGCTGGCCATCCTGTCCTCGCTGCCGAAGCTGAAGCTGATCGTCATCGACGAGGAGCACGACCCCTCCTACAAGCAGCAGGAAGGCCTGCGCTACTCCGCGCGCGACCTGGCCGTGTGGCGCGCCTGGCAGCTGAAGATCCCCATCGTGCTCGGCTCGGCCACGCCCTCGCTGGAAAGCTGGCACCACGCCCAGGGCGGGCGCTACAAGCTGCTGGAGCTGCGCGAGCGGGCCGTGAAGGCCGCCGTGCTGCCGGCGGTCAAGCTGGTCGACATGGAGCGCGACAAGCCGCGCGACGGCCTCACCAGCGCCCTGGTGGCCGCGCTCAAGCTGCGCATGGAGCGCGGCGAGCAGTCGCTGCTGTTCCTGAACCGGCGCGGCTATGCGCCCGTGATCTGCTGCGAGTCGTGCGGCTGGATCAGCGACTGCACCCGTTGCACCTCCTTCATGGTGCTGCACAAGCCCGAGCACCGGCTGCGCTGCCACCATTGCAGCCTGGAGATGCGCATCCCGCACCACTGCCCCACGTGCGGCAACGTCGACCTGCAGCCGGTCGGGCGCGGCACGCAGCGGGTGGAAGAGGGACTGCAGGCGCTGTTCCCCGAGGCGCGCATCCTGCGCATCGACGCCGACAGCACGCGCAAGAAGGGCAGCGCGCAGGAAGCGTTCGATACCGTGCACCGGGGCGAGGTCGATATTTTGATCGGCACCCAGATGGTGGCCAAGGGGCACGACTTCAAAAAGCTCACCCTGGTCGGCATCATGAACCCGGACACGGCGCTGTTCTCGCAGGACTACCGCGCCAGCGAGCGCCTGTTCGCGCAGCTGATGCAGGTGGCGGGGCGGGCCGGACGCGCCGCGCAGACCGAAGGCGGCAGCGCGGCCGAGGTGCTGATACAGACCCGCTACACCCAGCACCCGCTGTACTCGGCGGTGGTCAACCACGACTACGACCATTTCGCCACGGCATTGCTGGAGGAGCGCAAGCAGGCCGGGCTGCCGCCCTATCTGTTCCAGGCCCTGCTGCGGGCCGAAGCGGCCGAGCTGGCGACGGCCATCGAGTTCCTCGACATCGCGCGCGGCTGCGTGCTACACCCCGGCATCACCATCAACGACCCGATACCGATGACGATGACGCGGATCCACAACGTCGACCGCGCCCAGTTGCTGGTCGAATCGCCCTCGCGGCCCAACCTGCAGCTGTTCCTGAAAGAATGGATGGACGCCCTGCGCAGCCTCAAAACCCGCGTCAAATGGTCGCTCGAAGTCGACCCCCTCGACATCTAGTCAAGCAGCCTGAGCCGCATTTTCTCCAATTTGGGGTCAGACCCCGGATGGGGGGAATGCGGCTCAGGCTGCTTGTAGGGGGAGGACTAGGGTTGTAGGAGGTAGCGCCGGGCGCTGGAGGTGATTTGCTCGGACAGGGCGCGCGTGAACGGGGTGTCGAGGTTCCAGGCGTGCCAGTCGAGCGGGACGTCGAGCACGTGGCCGGGGGCGACGTCGACCAGGCGCTCGCTGTCGATGGCGCCGGCCGCGTGCAGCTGCGGCAGCAGGCCGTAGGCCAGGCCGCCGTAGATGCATTCGTAGAGCGCCGGCGAGACCGGCAGCGTGTGGTGCGGGAAGCTGCCCTGCTCGCCCACCGCGCCGGCCAGGAAGCGCGCCATGGCGGCCCGCTCGCTGACCACCGCCGGCGCCAGCTGCACCGCCTCGGCCGAGAAGCCGTCGCCGAACCAGTGCCCGGCGAACGCCGGCGTGGCCACGCACAGGTAGCGCATCACGCCCAGCGGCACCGTGGCCGGGCCGTTCAGGCCGGCCGTGCCTTCGCCCTTGCCGGCGCCGTCCCAGCGCGCGGCCACGGCGCCGAACACGCTGCCTTCCTGCACCATGTGCAGCGCCCGCTCGCGCCCGGCCTGGCGCACGTCGAGCTGGCAGCGCGGCGGCGTCAGCAGCGGCGGCAGGGCCAGCGGGAACCAGGTGGCCAGGCTGGCCGCGTCCACCGCGAGCGAAATTTCCGGCATGCTGACCCGGTTCCCCAGGTCGATGTCCAGCGATGCTTCCATCAGCCGCACGTTGCGGTGGTGGGAAATCAGGCGCTGGCCCAGGCCGGTGGGCACGCAGGGCACGCCGCGCACCACCAGCAGGCGGCCGCTGCTGTCCTCCAGCGCCTTGATGCGCTGCGACACGGCGGACTGGCTGATGCCCAGCGCGCTGGCGGCTTTTTCAAAACTGCCGTGGCTGGCCACGGCGTCCAGCACGGCCAGCGCCTTGTAATCCAGATTTCCCATAAGTGTGGCTTATAAAAATCTAAAACGATAAGTAATACTAATGCGTTTCCGGCATTCATGCTTAAAATTTCGCAACAGAGTAGTATTTCTGGATGTGAATATTGGAGAAGTGTATGAAGACCATACGGACGGATGTGGCCGTGATCGGCGCCGGCAGCGCCGGGCTGAGCGCCTACCGCGCCGCGCGCGCCGGCGGCAAGCGGGCGGTGCTGATCGAGAGCGGGCCTTACGGCACCACCTGCGCGCGGGTCGGCTGCATGCCCAGCAAGCTGCTGATCGCGGCGGCCGAGGCGGCCCACGCGCTGGCCGCCGCGCCCGCTTTCGGCGTGCATCCGGGCCAGGTCCGCATCGATGGCGAGGCCGTGATGGCGCGCGTGTGCAGTGAACGCGACCGTTTTGTCGGCTTTGTGCTGGAGGGCATGGAGCATATCCCCGAGGAGGACAAGCTGCGCGGCCACGCCCGCTTCACCGGCCCGCGCGAGCTGCAGGTGGACGAGCACACCGTGGTGCAGGCCGAGCGCATCGTCATCGCCACCGGCTCCAGCCCCATGGTGCCGCAGGAGTGGCAGCTGGCCGGCCCGCGCGTCATCACCAGCGACGCGGTGTTCGACTGGACGGATCTGCCGCGCTCGGTGGCCGTGGTGGGCACCGGCGTGATCGGCCTGGAGCTGGGCCAGGCGCTGCACCGGCTGGGCGTGCGCGTGGCCATTTACGCGCGCGGCGGCAGCGTGGCGCAGCTGGGCGATCCGCAGGTGCTGGCCGAGGCCGCCCGCGTGCTGGGCGCCGAGCTGGACATCCGCTTCCAGACCCAGGTGGCGCATATCCAGCCGGACGGCGAGGAACTGCTGCTCACCAGCCGCGACGCCGCCGGCCAGGAGCGCCGGGAGCGCTACGACTATGTGCTGTCGGCCATCGGCCGCAAGCCGAATGTGCATGCGCTGAACCTGGAGCTGGCGCAGATCGCGCTGGACCGGCGCGGCATTCCGCTGTACGACCGCCACACCATGCAGTGCGGCAGCAGCGCCATCTTTATCGCCGGCGACGCGGACGACGAGCTGCCGCTGCTGGCGGAGGCGGCCGACCAGGGCAAGATCGCCGGCGCCAACGCGGCGCGCTTCCCGGCCGTGCAGCCCGGCCTGCGCCGCACGCCGCTGACGGTGGCTTTCTGCGAGCCGCAGATCGCCACCCTGGGCGCGGGCTACCAGGCCTTGTGCGCCAGCCACAGCGGCCGCTTCGCGGTCGGCATGGTGTCCTTCAGCAACCAGGGACGCAGCCGCGTGATGCGGCAGAACCACGGCATGCTGCGCGTGTACGGCGAGTTCGGCAGCGGCCGCTTCCTGGGCGCCGAGATGATAGGCCCGCGCGCCGAGCACCTCGGCCATCTGCTGTCCTGGGCCTGCCAGGCGGGGCTGACCGTGGACGCCATGCTGGACATGCCCTTCTACCATCCGGTGGTGGAGGAGGGCGTGCGCACCGCGCTGCGCGACCTGGCCGTGCAGCTGGCCAAGGAGCCGCCCTCGCCCCAGCCCTGCCCGGACTGCACGCCGGGCACTTGATCGAGCCTGGTCGTACTTGACGTACGGCAACAATGTAGAATGCGCGCATGAAGATACGGAAGATCGGCCGCGGCGAACTGTACGTTGGCCAACTGCTGCCCTGGGATGTGTACGGGGACGGCGGCGGCTTGCTGGCGCGCAAAGGGCACCTGATCGCCGACAGCGGCCAGCTCGACAGCCTGGCCGAGCGCGGCGTGGTCGAGGACTGGAGCGAGGCGCTGCCGCAGTCGCGCGCGCCGCAGTCGGTGGCGCGCCTGCTGAGCGGGGCGCAGCTGGAGCTGCAGTCGGTGCTGCGGCAGATCGCCACCGGCGTGCCTTTCGGCAATGCGCAGCGCATGCTGGAGGATATCGCAGCCCTGGTCACGGCGGCGGTGCAGCTGAACGCGGACGTGGCCGTGGCCTGCATCCTGCACGGCCAGTCCGGCGTGTCCTATGCGGTGCGCCACAGCGTGGATACGGCGGTGGTGGCGCAGCTGCTGGCGCTGGCGCTGAAGAAGCCGGACCAGGACATCCAGACCATCACCCTGGCGGCGCTGACCATGAACGTGGGCATGCTGGCCGCGCACGACCGGCTGCAGATGTTCAGCGGCCCCCTGAACGAGGACGACTACCGCCTGGTGCAAGCCCATCCGCAAGCGGGCGTGGTGCTGCTGCGCCAGGCCGGCATCATCCACGCGGGCTGGCTGGCCTGCGTGCTGGCCCACCACGAGAACGAGGACGGCACCGGCTATCCCGGCGGCAAGGCCGGCCCCTATGTGCCGGAGTCGGCCAAGCTGCTGGCGCTGGCCGACCGCTATTGCGCCCGCCTGGCGCGGCGCCGCTACCGGCCCGGCATGACGCCCAACGCGGCCCTGCGCGACCTGCTGCTGGAGGCGCGCAACACCCTGGACGGCCTGCTGCCGGCGGTGCTGATACGCGAACTGGGGATTTATCCTATCGGCACCTGCGTGCGCCTGCTGAACGGGGAGATGGGCGTGGTCATGCGCAAGGGCTTGAATTCCACTTCGCCGTGGGTGGCGTCGCTGCTGGGGCCAGGCCCGGCTTGCGCGCCGCTGTCCCCGCCCGTGCAGCGCGACACGCGCAACGAACTCCACGCCATCCGCGAAGTGCTGCAGCTTGACGAGCTGGACCGCGCGGGACTGGCGTTCCGCATGGAACAGGTGTGGGGCCGCGCGGCGGCCCTGTGATCAATTGAGCAGCGAGTCGAGCCGGCCCTGCTCGGCCAGGTTGCGCAGCACGCTGATGGTGTCGATGTCCGAGGCCTGGTAGGCCGACTTGCGGAACTCGTCATACATGGCGTTGGCCTGGTCGGTGGCCGCGTCGTGGCCGTCATCGTATTCGAAGCGCACCCACAGCGTGCCCGGTTCCGGCGTCTCGATGGTCATGGTCAGGCTGGAGGCGCTGATGTCCTGCTGCGGCGCCACTTCGTAGCGCACGCGGTGCATGGGCTCGAGCAGCACGCGGTCGGCGATCACCAGCTCGCCGTAGCGCAGCGTGCGCTTGAAGCTGAGCTCGCGGCGGTCTTCGATCTGGCAGTCATCCAGGTGCGGCACGAAGAGCTTGGGCGATTCGGCGCGCAGCACCAGGCCGCGCCACAGCTGTTCGTGGCTGAGTTCGTCGATCAGCGGGTTCAGCGGATCGTTGATTTCGATCAGATGTTCAAATTTCATGATGCTGCCTAAAAAGGTAAGGGATCAATGACACTATATTCTGCCGCAGCCTGAATTATCAATGCCTGCGCTGCTACAATGATCGGCTTGTTTTGCCCCTCCCGCCTGGAAATCATGTCTAACGCACCACAGTTCGGTCTCAATGCTCCGCAAAGCGAAGCCGTGCTCTACCTGGACGGCCCCTGCCTGGTGCTGGCCGGCGCGGGCTCGGGGAAAACGCGCGTCATCACGCAGAAAATCACCCATCTGATCGAGGACCGGGGCTACGATCCGCGCACCATCGCCGCGCTGACCTTCACCAACAAGGCCGCGCTGGAGATGCAGGAGCGGGTCGGCAAGCTGCTCAAGCAGCCGCGCCAGGCCAAGCTGCTGACGGTGTCCACCTTCCACTCGCTGGGCGTGAAAATCCTGCGCCAGGAGGCCAACCACCTGGGCCTGAAGGACCGCTTCTCCATCATGGACAGCGACGACTGCTACGCCCTGGTGCAGGACCTGGCCATCACCACCGACAAGCACATTATCCGCGGCATCCAGAACGATATTTCGTTGTGGAAAAACGGCCTGGTCGAGCCCGCGCACGCGCTGCGCGACGCCAAGGACGAGGACGAGGCGCAGTCGGCGCGCATCTACGCCAGCTATGTGTCCACGCTGGCGGCCTACCAGGCGGTGGACTTCGACGATCTGATCCGCCTGCCGGTGGAGCTGTTCCGCGACAACGGCGCCGTGCGCGACAAATGGCAGCGCCGCCTGCGCTACCTGCTGGTGGACGAATACCAGGACACCAACACCTGCCAGTACGAGCTGGTCAAGCTGATGGTGACGGGCATAGGCAAGAAGCCCATGTTCACCGCCGTGGGCGACGACGACCAGGCCATCTACGCCTGGCGCGGCGCCACGGTGGAAAACCTGGCCAACCTGAAGGTGGACTTCCCGGACCTCAAGCTGATCAAGCTGGAGCAGAACTACCGCTCCACCACCCGCATCCTGCAGGCGGCCAACGCGGTGATCGGCAACAATCCCAAGCTGTTCGAGAAGTCGCTGTGGTCCGAGCACGGCCTGGGCGAGCCCATCAAGGTGCACGCCATGCCGAACGACGAGCAGGAGGCCGAGCAGGTGGCCATCATGATCTCGGCCGACCATTTCGAGCGCAAGAACCAGTGGACCGATTACGCCATCCTGTACCGGGGCAACCACCAGGCCCGCATCATCGAGCAGGCGCTGCGCAACCAGCGCATCCCGTACACGATTTCGGGCGGGCAGAGCTTCTTCGACAAGGCCGAGATCAAGGACATCATCGCCTACCTGCGCCTGCTGGCCAACCAGGACGACGACCCGGCCTTTATCCGCGCCGTCACCACGCCGCGCCGGGGCATAGGCCAGTCCACGCTGGAAGTGCTGGGCGCCTTCTCGGGCCAGTGGCAGTGCTCGCTGTTCGAGGCCGTGTTCAAGGGCGGCATCGAGGCCAAGCTGCCGGACCGCCAGCTGCTGCCGCTGCGCGAGTTCTGCAACTTCATCAACAACCTGGAGGCGCGCGCCAGCCGTCCCGGCGCGGCCGGCTCGGGCGACAACGCCGCCCAGGTGCTGGACGACTTGATGGAAGCCATCCACTACGAATCCTATCTGTACGACAGCTTCGAGGAGCGCGCCGCGCAGGGCAAGTTCCAGAACGTGATGGAATTCGTCAACTGGCTGAAGGACCGGGGCCGGGGCGGCAAGGACCGCGACGGCGAGGAAAAGAACGTGCTGGAGCTGACGCAGATGGTGGCGCTGATGTCCATGCTCGAAGGCAAGGACGAGGAGCCGGATGCGATCCGCATGTCCACCTTGCACGCGTCGAAAGGGCTGGAATATCCGCACGTGTTCCTGGTCGGCTGCGAGGAGGGCATCCTGCCGCACAAGGGCGATCCGGACGCGCCGGTGGAAACGCTGGCGCAGCGCATCGAGGAAGAGCGCCGCCTCATGTACGTGGGCATCACGCGCGCCAAGCGCACCCTGCAGATCACCTGGTGCAAGAAGCGCAAGCGCGCAGGCGAGCAGGTGCATTGCGACCAGTCGCGTTTCATCAAGGAGATGGAACTGGACGTGGGCGACGCCGTGCCCAAGGAATCCGAAATCATCAGCCCGCGCGAACGCCTGGCGCGCATGAAGGAACTGCTGGCCGCGCCGAGGCCGAATCCGAATGGCGGTTCATAGCGCCTAATAGCGGCCAAGGGCCGGCGGCGCGCCGCGCAGCAAAAAGTTTGTTGTTCCCTCATCGAAAGGAGATACAGATGAAGACTTTGCTTTCCGCCGCATTCGCCGTCCTGCTCAGCACCTCCGCCGTGCACGCCGCCGAACCCATCTGGGACGGCAACACCGTCCGCATGGTCAGCGAAAAACTCGCCGACGGCGTCTACGCCTACTATCCCGAGAATGCGCGCGAACTCAACGCCAAGGGCGGCGCATCCGCCACCAGCGGCGGCCTCATCGTCGGCAGCAAGGGCGCGCTGCTGATCGACACCATGCTCAACCAGCGCCTCAACCGCCAGGTGCAGGACCTGAGCCGCAAGCTGGGCGGCGGCAAGCCGCTGCTGTACGCGGTCAACACCAGCTCGCACGGCGACCATTCCTACGGCAATATGTATTTGCCCGTGTCGGTGAAGGTGGTGCAGCACGCCGCCACGCGCAGCTATATCGAACAGCACCTGGAGGACGACAAGGCCTTTATGCTGCAGCACTTCGGCAGCGGGCGCGGCATCGAACCCATCAAGGCGCGCACGGGCGACATCCTGGTCGGGCCGGGCGCCACCGTCAGCCTGGACCTGGGTGGCAAGCGCGTCGACATCATCGACTTCGGCTTCGCCCAGACCGGCGGCGACCTGTGGGTGTGGGATCCGCAGGCCAAGGTGATCTGGGCCGGCAACCCCGTCATCGCCGCCAAGCCTGCGCTGCCGTGGCTGCTGGACGGCCACCTGGTGGCCACGCTGGAAACGCTCAAGCGCGTGTACGCCTTCCTGCCGCCGGACGCGCGCATCGTGCCCGGCCACGGCGTGGCCATCGGCCGCGAAGACCTGCAATGGCATATCCGCTACCTCGACACCGTGCGCAAGCAGGTGCAGGCGGCGGTCGATGAGGGCCTGACGCTGGAGCAGACCGTGCAGCGCACCGCCATGCCGGAGTTCAGCGGCTACGCGCTGTTCGGCTGGGTGCACCCGTCGCTGAACGTGCCCGCCGCCTACCGCGACCTGGGCAAGAAGTAAAACAGGGCGGCTCCCGGCGGGCGGTACAATGCTGCTTTACCGCCGGGAGTAAGCAGTGAGCACCGAAGACCGTTTTGTCGATATAGAAATCAAGATCGCCCACCAGGAAGACATGGTGGAGTCGCTGAACCAGCGCATCTACGAGCAGCAGAAGCAGATCGACAAGCTGGAGCAGATGCTGCACGCGCTGGCGCAGCACGTGCGCGACAATCCTCAGGGCGGGCAGGGGCCGCTCAACGAGCGTCCGCCGCACTACTGACCGCGCTGCCGGTGCTGCCCGCGCCGATGGCCGGGCCGGATGCTGCGATCAGCATGGGCATGCCCTGCTGGCGGGCCGCAGCGGCCGCCGCAATCGCTGCCGACGCTCCGCACGCGATATGCGCGCCGAGGCGCTGGCCCAGGCACAGCAGCGTGAGCGTGGGCGGCAAGCCCCACGGCCCCGGTATCACCGACGCGTCGCACACATACAGGCCCGGCGTGCCGGTCTGCAAATCGCTGTCCACGCCCTCGCCGATGCGCACGCTGCCGCCGGGATGGGCGGCGAAATGCCGGCTGCGGAACACCTGTCTGGCGCCCGCCGCCGCCAGGATGGCGCGCGCCATCTCCTCTCCCTGATCCAGCTTCCTGCGGTCCGCCTGCTGCAGCCGCTTGTCCACCCAGTGCGGCCCGATGCCGCCGCCGATCTCGTCGCGTATTTTCACCATGATGCTCAGCGTGCGCGCATGCGCTCCCACGCGGCCAAAGCGCCCCGCCTGCAGGGCGAAGGCCTGGTACATGGGTTTGGGCAGGGTCAGGTCGGCCAGCGCAATACCCTCATCGTACAGCTGCATGCCCGCCGCCATCGGCACTTCGGCGCCGGGGTGGGGCGCGTCCAGGTCGTCCACGCTGCCCATCACGGCCACCACCGGGTCGCTGAAGAAGGGGGCGCAGCGCGGCGCCAGGCCCGAGCTGTGCAGCAGGCGCGGGCTGCCGATGCCGCCGGCCGCCAGCACCACCGTATCGGCCAGCAGCGTGCGCAGCTCGCCGCCCACCACCGCCTCCACGCCGTCCGCGCGGCCGCCGCGCAGCAGCACGCGCGTCACGCGCGCATCGGCCGCCAGCACGGCGCCGTGGGCGCAGGCCTGGTCCAGGAAATCGCGCGCGGTCCACTTCGCGCCGTAGGGGCAGCCGTACACGCAACGCCAGCAGCCGCTGCGGCAGATCTGCGGCCGTATCATCTTGTCCAGCTTGTGCCAGTCCAGTCCCTGCGAGCGCGCCGCCTGCATGATGCGCGCGGCCATCGGGCCGACCAGGTTGTCGGGCAGCGGCGCCAGCGGCAGCTCGGCGCGCAAGGCCGCCAGCTGCGGTTCCAGGTCGATGCCGTGCGCGGCGAACATGGCTTGCGGCGGCGGCGCGGCCGTGGCGAAGTTGATGGCCGAACTGCCGCCCGCCACCAGCCCGCGCACCAGCAGCGACGCGTCGCCGTGGATGAAGGCGCCCTTGCCGGGAATGGCGGCGATGGCCGCCATCTGGCCCAGCGTGCCCGTCAGCGGCGCGGCGCTGCCCTGTTCCAGCACCAGCACGCGCATGCCCCGCAGCGCCATGGCGCGCGCCACGCTGGCGCCGCCGGGGCCGCTGCCAGCCACGATGGCGTCGTACCGGATGGGGGATGAGTTGGCCATGACTGATGGTAGCACGCGGCGCGTGCCGGTTTTGCGCGGCTTTTCGCTTGCCTGATTGCTGTTTTGGCCATTTTGATCTATCGTCCATGCATCCTTAAGATGGAGCGATGCGATGGCTATTCTGGTGCTGGGTTTGCTGATTTTCCTGGGTGTCCATTCCGTGCGCATCGTCGCCGACCCGTGGCGCACGGCCATGCGCGCGCGGCTGGGCGAGAACGCGTGGAAAGGCATGTATTCCGTGCTGGCGCTGGCGGGCTTCGCGCTGCTGGTGTGGGGCTACGGCCAGGCGCGGCAGGCGCCGGCCGTGCTGTGGACGCCGCCCACCGGCATGCGCCACCTGGCCGCGCTGCTGGTGCTGGTCGCCTTCATCTTCCTGGCCGCCGCCTACGTGCCGCGCAACGGCATCAAGGCCAGGCTGCACCACCCCATGCTGCTGGGCGTAAAAACCTGGGCGCTGGCGCACCTGCTGGCCAACGGCACGGTGGCGGACGTGCTGCTGTTCGGCGGCTTCCTCGCATGGGCCATCGTCTGCTTCGCCTCCTGCCGCCGCCGCGACCGCGCCACCGGCACCGTCTACCCGCCCGGCACCGCATCCGGCACCGCCATCACGGTGGTGGCCGGGCTCCTTGCCTGGGCCGCCTTCGCCTTCTGGCTGCACGGCCCGCTGATCGGCGTGCGCCCGTTCGGCTAGGACAATGACGATGGTGCGCTGTGTTCATGTGAAAATTCGAGAACAAGCTCATTTCTGAAACGAAAAGGATGAGGAATATCGGAAGCCCTTGCTTCGCGCGCTCTCGAAATAACTATCTGGAATGTTGAATTCTTCGAGTGGCTGCGCCAGGCATTGAATCTTGCTGCGCCTCTGCTAGGATAAGATGACTATCTGGATAGTCATGAGGGGAATCATGCACACATTTACCTTGGCCGAGGCAAAGGCCCAGCTCAGCCGCTTGATAGCAATGGTCGAGGCTGGGGAAGACGTGACCATTACCAAGCGCGGCCACGCTGTAGCGCGCCTGGTTCCCAGCGCTCCGTCCCGCAAGCAAATGCCCAGCTTGGCCGAGTTGCGTGCAAGACTGCCGCAGCAGACGGAGCCGGCTGGGGAGTTCATGCGTATGGTGCGCAACAGTGACCGTTATTGATGCGCTATGTTGATACCAGCGTTCTGATCGCGTATTTAATACCGGAGCCCGGTAGCGCGGCAGCGGAACAGTTCATGCTCAGCTCCGGGGAGCCGTTGGCAATCAGCAGTTGGACCGAGGCCGAGCTGCTATCTGCACTGGGCATCAAGCTTCGAACAGGCCGGCTGGACATGGCTGGGGCCTGTGATGTGATAGACAGCTACAACCGCTTGGTCGCTCCCAACTTCACGCGCCTGGAAATCGATGAGGCCGACCATCGTCAAGTGATCATTTTGTTGAAAGGCTGGAGAACTGCGCTGCGCGCAGGAGATGCTTTGCATCTTGCGATAGCGGCCGCCCACAGGGCTACAGTCTATACTTTGGATCGTGGCATGGCGGCTGCAGCGCAAACGTTGGGCGTTCCTGGAATGCTGCTCTGAAAAGCTGATCGGCCTGCGCTCATTTTGCTGCGGCTCGCCCTGCTGGAGAGTCATCGCCATCCTGTTCACAATCATGGAACAGCGTCGGCCGCAGTGCTGCCGGAAACCGCCGGCGAACTGCAAGGAACGTTGTTGGAACTGCGGGTGCCGGAAGGCGCTCTCCCTACTCGGTGAACCTGGTCTCGAGGTATAGCTGCTCGACCTGATCCCGCGCCCATGGAGCCCGGCGCAGGAATTTCAGGCTCGACTTGATGCTCGGCTCGTTAATGAAACAGTTGATGTCGATTCGGCGGGCAAGCCCGTCCCAGCCGTAATGTGAAACCAGCCGGGTCAGTACCGATTCTAAAGTAATACCATGTAATGCCTGAACACTCATTGCGCAACGCTCTCTTGGGGTGGTTGGGAAATTTTACACGAACCGGCATACTGACAGAGGCAGCGCGAGTGAAGGACACCGAACGGGTAGAAGCAAGCTCGTTGAATTACTTATCAGGAGAATGGAACAGATGGGCAAAGGCAGGCTGGAAGCATTTAGCGATGGCGTGATCGCCATCATCATCACCATCATGGTGCTGGAACTGAAGGTGCCGCATGGGGCGACGTGGGACACGCTGCTGCCGCTGGCGCCGGTGATGCTGAGCTATGTGCTGAGCTTTGTCTACGTGGGCATCTACTGGAACAACCACCACCACATGATGCACGCCGTCAGCAAGGTGAATGGCGGCGTGCTGTGGGCCAATCTGCATCTGCTGTTCTGGCTGTCGCTGATCCCCTTCGTCACCGGCTGGATGGGCGAGAACCATTTCAGCGCCATCCCGGCCGCGATCTACGGCGTGGTGCTCACCATGAGCGCGCTGGCTTATATGCTGCTGGAGAAAGTGCTGATCAGGCTGCACGGCGCCAATTCGGCGCTGGCGCTGGCGGTGGGCAAGGAGCGCAAGCTGTGGCTGTCGCTGGCCATCTATGTGCTGGGCATCGCCGTCTCTGTGCTGCACCCGTGGCTGAGCGTGAGCCTGTACGTGGCGGTGGCGCTCTTGTGGTTTATTCCGGACCGCCGAATCGAGATCCGGCTCTCTTCCTAAAGTCCTAGTCCTTCTCCGCCGCGCCCCGGCGCCTCCAAATGGCTTTATGCTAACGGTTCACGCTGTGCTGCCGCGTGCCCGATTAGTTATTCACTTGGAGAAAGTTATGTCGAAGGTACTTGTTCTGTATTACTCGTCGTACGGCCACATTGAATCGATGGCGGAAGCCATGGCGGATGGCGCGCGCGCGGAAGGCGCCACGGTGGACATCAAACGCGTGCCGGAAACCGTGCCGGAGGAAGTGGCCACCAAGTCGCATTTCAAGCTGCAGCAAGGGGCACCGGTGGCGACCGTGGCCGAGCTGGCCAACTATGACGCCATTATCGTCGGCGCACCGACGCGCTTCGGCCGCATGCCGTCGCAGATGGCGGCCTTCCTGGACCAGGCCGGCGGCCTGTGGATGAGCGGCGCGCTGAACGGCAAGGTGGGCGGCGCCTTCACGTCCACCGCCACGCAGCACGGCGGGCAGGAGGTGACGCTGTTTTCCATCATCACCAACCTGATGCACTTCGGGATGACGATCGTGGGGCTGCCCTACAGCTATCAGGCGCAGATGACGCTCGATGAGATCGTGGGCGGCAGCCCGTATGGGGCCACCACCATTGCCGGCGGCCAGGGGCAGCGGCAGCCGAGCCAGCTGGAGCTGGACGGCGCGCGCTTTCAGGGTGGATTGATTGCGAAGACGGCTAATAAGTTGTTTGGCTGAGCGGACTATGGCGGGTTACGCTTCGCTAACCCGCCCTACGCGCCCTGCCTGCCCTGCGCCGGCCAACGGCAGGCCCATGGCCTGGATGTAGCCTATGGCGGCGGCGGGCGCCATCAGCTTGCCGATGCCGCTCATGACGAAAATGGCAGCCAGCAGGATGCGGCCGATGACAGGCACAGCTGAAGTGTTATTGGTGTTCATGGCGATTCCTTTCAAAAAAATCAGAGTAATTCTGCGGTGTGCAACTGGTTGCCGATACGGCTGATTTCGTTCTCGCCCTGGACCAGGGCCGCTGCGCTGGTGTGCACCGAGTACATGCCCGTCACCAGCGGATAGGGATGCTTCGCTGCCGAGCCGAGCACGAATTCGGTGTCGCCGCGCGCCGTGAACTGCAGCGCGCCGCCGCCTTCGTCGAATACCGCCACTTCGCTTTCCAGCAGCGCGTCGTCCACGGCCAGCGTGCCGCTGCCCACCGCCGCCCAAGCCACGTCATGCCCTTCCGGCGGGGTGTAGGTCCACTGTTCGCCGCCGCGCAGTTTCACGTGCAGATAGCTGATAGGCGCGCGCGGCTGGATCAGGCTGGCAACGCCTTCATAGTTGCCGATAATCACGCGCGCCGGTCCGCTGGACTGCACTTGTTCCGGCGCCAGATACTGGCTGTGCGCCGGGCCGTTTTCGTCCTGCTCGGGCAGGGCCAGCCACAGCTGGAAACCGGCCACGCCGGCGTCGCCGTGCGGGCCGCCGCCGTGCCATACGCCGCCGCCGGCGTTCATGAATTCCACGCCGCCCGCGCTGAGCACGCCTTGCTGGCCAGTGGTTTCGCGGTATGTGACCGCGCCCTCCATCACCACGGTGACGGTGGCGATGCCCGAGTGCGGGTGCATGCCCATGCCTTTCATGCCGTTGCTGGCGCCCATGCGGAACAGGTCCAGGAACACGAAGGGTTTGATCAGTTCGCCCAGGTCGCCGGGGCTGACGAGGCGGGTGATGCCGCGATGGCCGCGCCCTTGGGTGCGTGCCACGATGCCGCGTCCGGTGGCCGGGGCCAGTTGAGCGGGCTGGATAGCCTGGTTCATCTGCGTTTCCTTTCGGTGTGTGTTCGGTATGGATGCCATGTTAGGCCGCCATGAGCCATCGCGGAAGCCTATATAATTCGATGGATGCTATCTGTGGAGTAGATGGATGCTTGACGCCATGTCGCTGGACCAGCTGCGCACCTTTATCGCCGCAGCGGACGAGGGGAGTTTTTCGGCCGCCGGGCGCAAGCTGCGCCGCGCGCAGTCGGTGGTCAGCACCACCCTGGCCAAGCTGGAGCTGCAGGTGGGGTTCGCGCTGTTCGACCGCAGCGGCCGCTATCCCAGGCTGACCGAGCAGGGCAGTGCGCTGCTGGAGCAGGCGCGCTCTGCCGTGCTGGGCATGGACGCGTTCAAGGCCAAGGCGCGCACCCTGGCCGAGGGGCTGGAACCGGAGTTGGCGGTGGCGGTGGACGTGATGTATCCCATCGCCACGCTGACAGCGGCGGTGCAGGCTTTCCACCGGCAATTTCCCGGCACGCCGCTGCGCTTGTTCGTGGAGGCCCTGGGCGCAGTGGTGCAGCCGCTGTTGTCGGGGCAGTGCCGCATTGCCGTGATCGGCTCCTTGCCGGAAGTGCCGCCCGGCTGCGCGTCCCAATACCTGCTCAGCGTGCCTGCCGTGACGGTGGCGGCGCCGGAGCATCCGCTGGCGGCCATCGATGGCATGGTGCTGCGCTCAAGCGCCGCCGAACACGTCCAGCTGGTGCTGACGGACCGCTCCCCGCTGACCGAGGGCCGCAACTTCGGCGTGCTGGCGGCGCAAGCCTGGCGCCTGGCGGACATGGGCGCCAAGCATGCTTTCCTGAAAGCCGGCCTGGGCTGGGGCCATATGCCGCTGCACATGGTGCAGGACGACCTGGATGCCGGGCGGCTGGTGCGCCTGGACCTGGAGGGCATTACCGGGCTGGGCGCGGGTTTTTCCATGCACGCCATCCACCTGCGCGACCACCCGCCGGGGCCGGCCGGGCGCTGGTTTGTCGAACGCCTCAAGCACGGCGCGGCGGGGCAGGGCCAGCGCGGCGGCAGCGCCGGTATGTGGGGATCGTAGCGTGCAGTGCACCATGGATTGCGGGTGACGTTGTATAGACCACCTGCTATGATCGTTGGCTTCCGTCCCTGGTCCACTTCATGAAAGATGCTATGTCCCGTCCCCAGATGCTCGTACTCGCAGCCAGCCTCGGCCTGGCGCTGACCCCGTTCGCCTACGCCGCCGAAGCGGCCGCTGCTCCGGCCGCCGCCGTGGCCCAGGCCGGCAATCCTTTCTTCAAGCTCAGCCCGCTGCCCTTCCACTATCCGCAGTTCGACTTGATCAAGGACGAGCATTTCGCGCCGGCGTACGCTGAAGGCATGGCGCAGCAGCTGAAGGAAATCGAGGCCATCGCGAACAACGCCAAGCCCGCCACCTTCGACAATACCGTTGTGGCCATGGAGCGCTCCGGCCAGCTGCTGACGCGCGTGTCCACCACCTTCAGCAATCTGCAGGGCGCCAACACCAATGCCCAGCTGGACGCGATCGACACCGAGATGTCGCCCAAGCTGGCCGCGCACAACGACGCCATCTACCTGAATCCCAAGCTGTACGCGCGCGTGAAATCGTTGTACGAGCGGCGCGCCAAGCTGGGCTTGGACGCCGAATCCAAGCACCTGCTGGAACGCTACCACACCGATTTCGTGCGCGCCGGCGCCAGGCTGTCCGCCGCCGACAAGGAAAAACTGAAAGTGCTGAACGGCGAGCTGGCCACGCTGCAGACCGCCTTCCAGCAAAACGTGCTGAAGGAAATCAACGCCAGCGCGCTGGTGGTGGACAGCCGCGCCGAGCTGGCCGGCATGTCCGAAGCCGCCATCGACGCGGCCGCCGCCGCCGCCAAGGCGCGCAGCCTGGACGGCAAGTTCGCCGTCGCGCTGACCAACACCACCGGCCAGGCGGCGCTGTCCGTGCTGACCAACCCGGCCACCCGCAAGCGCATGATGGACTTGTCGCTGGCGCGCGGCAGCCACGGCGGCGACTTCGACAACCGCGCCAATGTGCTGAAGATCGCCAGGCTGCGCGCCGACAAGGCCGCGCTGCTGGGCTACCCGAACTACGCGGCCTATTCGCTGGAAGACCAGACCGCCAAGTCCACCAGCGCCGTCAACACCCTGCTGGCCGAGCTGGCCAAGCCGGCCGTGAGCAATGCGCGCAAGGAAGCGGCCGACCTGCAGGCGGTGGCCGACGCGGAAAAAGCCGGCCTGCAGATCGGCGCCGCCGACTGGTCCTACTACACCGACAAGGTGCGCGCCCAGCGCTTCAGCTTTGACGGCAACCAGCTGAAGCCTTATTTCGAACTCAACAATGTGCTGGAGAAGGGCGTGTTCTTCGCGGCGGGCAAGCTGTACGGTCTGTCGTTCAAGGAGCGCAAGGATCTGCCGGTCTACCATCCGGACGTCAAGGTGTACGATGTGTTCGACGCCGACGGCAAGCAGCTGGCCATCTTCCTGGCCGACATGTACGCGCGCCCATCGAAGCAGGGCGGCGCCTGGATGAATGAATACGTGTCGCAGTCCGCGCTGATGGGCACCAAGTCCGTGGTGGCCAACCACCTGAACATTCCCAAGCCGCCGGTCGGCGAGCCCACCCTGCTGACGGTGGACGAGGTGAAGACCGCCTTCCACGAATTCGGCCACGCGCTGCACGGCATGTTCTCCAACGTGAAGTACCCGCGCTTCTCCGGCACCAGCGTGCCGCGCGACTTCGTGGAATACCCGTCGCAGGTGAACGAGATGTGGATGGTGCAGCCGGAAGTGCTGGCCAACTACGCGCGCCACTACAAGACCGGCGAGGCGATGCCGAAGGAACTGCTGGAAAAAGTGGCGGCATCGAAGAAATTCAACCAGGGCTTCGCCACCACCGAGTACCTGGCCTCGTCGCTGGTGGACCAGCGCTGGCACCAGCTGACCGCCGCGCAGATGCCGGCCGACGTGCTGGCCTTCGAAGCGGCCGCGCTGAAGGACGCCGGCGTCGCCTACGCGCCGGTGCCGCCGCGCTACCGCACCACCTATTTCTCGCACACCTTCTCGGGCGGCTACGCGGCCGGCTACTATGCCTATCTGTGGAGCGAAAAGCTGGACGCGGACACGGTGGAATGGTTCAAGGAAAACGGCGGCCTGCAGCGCAAGAACGGCGACTGGTTCCGCAAGACCCTGCTGTCGCGCGGCGGCACGGCGGACGCGCTGGAACTGTTCCGCAACTTCCGCGGCCGCGACGCCAGGATAGAGCCGCTGCTGGAGCGCCGTGGCCTGAGCGGAAAGTAACAATTTAGCAACGTCGAAGCAGGAAGCAAGTCCCCGCCCTGCGCAGCGCCGTGCTGCGCAGGGTTATCATGTCGCTGTGAGCATTACTCGGAGAGCATGATGAAGCAATTGCTGGATAAGCTGGCGCAAGCCATGAATCAACTGGACAGCCTGGGCCAGGAGGAATTCGTCGCCCTGGTGGGCGAGGCGCTGGAGGACTACCCGGACCTGGGCTGGGAGCTGGGGCCGGACCCGGTCGACGGCAAGCTGCTGCGCCTGAGCCTGGCGGTGCGCAATGCGCCCGAGTTCCGCGAGCGGGCCGCCGCGTCCGGCGCCCTGCCGGTGCGGGGCGAGGGCTGGCTGATCGACATCGGCGTGCCGCCGCGCAATGCCCCCATCTACCTCGAAGCGCAGGCCGGCGACGAGGTGCTGGCCATAGACGGCGAACTGCTGGGCTGGCAGCTGCGCGCCATCGACGGCATGGCCGACCTGGTGGTGGGCGTGCCGCCCGGCCCGCTGCGCCAGCTGGGCCAGGCCGAGCTGGAGGAACTGGCCGAGATCTTCGCCATGGGCGAGCTGGGCGAACTCAATATGATGGATCACGTCAATTCGGTCAGCGTCGAGCAGATCGACGGCCTGTCGCGCGACTGGCCTTCGCTGGGCACGCTGCGCGCCGCCTTTGCCGACGCCTTTCCATCCTGCGCCCATGCCGAATGGCTGCGTGGATCCAGGTCATAGCTGGCCGGGTCAATTGGGTGTATAAATCCACTAGGACGACAACTTAAGGGACGGACCATGGACAGCAATCTGAAGGCATCGTTGAAGACTGTGCACGCCGAACTGGCCAGCGCGCCGGGGCCGGTGGACGAGGAGCTGCTGGATTTGCTGACGCAGCTCGACGGCGATATCAAGCAATTGCTGGAGCGCCGCGTGGCGCAGCAGGATGCTGGCCTGGCCGGTGCGGACGCCACCACCACCTACGGCCTGGCCGAGCGCACCCAGGAAATTTCCGCCAAATTCGCCGTCAAGCATCCCACGCTGGAGCCGGCGCTGCGCGAACTGGGGCGCATCCTGGGCAATATGGGCATATAAAAAGCGGACGGCGCCGTAGCGCCGCCCGCTGCCTTGCCACTGAGAGGTACCCGGGGCCGCCGGCCTTGCTGGGACCGGCTCCCGGGCAGCCAGCGTTACGGAAACGCCAGCATGGGCGGTTCAATACCGCCAAAGCTGATTTCGGGATGCCGCTTGGCGATCATCTCCTCCACTTCGAGCACGCGCCGGGGCGGCACGTCCACGATCATCAATACCTGCCCGCGCTCGATGGCGGGCGCGAACTGTTCCAGTTTCTTGTTCGGCACGGCCGCCGCGTTCATGCCGGAGGCCCAGCCGCCGAATATGGCGCCGCCCAGCGCCACCAGCAGGATGGCGGCGGTGCGCAGGGTGATGCCGTCGGGAGGGAACACGGTCAGGAACACCGCCGCCGCCAGGCCGACAATGCCGCCGATCACCATGCCCAGCTGGGCGCCGTGCACCAGGTCCGTGCGCTGCAGGAAGCTGCAATCGGGCATGTCGTCCGGCAGCGTGCCCTCCTTGGCCATGAACTTCATGTGGCGTTCTTCGATACGGGCCAGCAGCATTTCATCGAGCATGGCGCGGGCGCTGGGGATGTCCGGTAGCACAAAATAGAGGCGGCGTCGCATGGTGATCTCCTAGGTGTGTTCTTCTCGTTATAGCAAAATTGACAGCAAAGGCAATGCATTGCCCTTAATTTTTTGTCTGGGTGTCACGCTTGCCCATGATTCACAAGTTATTGAAAATTAAAAGAATTTCCAATTGATTGTGCCTATCGCTTGAGCAGGCGGGGCGCATTTCCGGTACAATCCTGTCCCTATGACCCCTACCAATTTATTTGCGGCCGTTCCCAAGCGGTCTGCCCGCGCTGCCAGCGCGCCTTTCCTGCCCATGTCCCGCGCCGAGATGGACGCGCTGGGATGGGACCAGTGCGACGTGATCCTCGTCACCGGCGACGCCTATATCGACCATCCGAGCTTCGGCATGGCCCTGGTCGGCCGCCTGCTGGAGGCGCAGGGCTACAAGGTCGGCATCATCAGCCAGCCGGACTGGCTGTCGGTGGACCCGTTCCGGGCGCTGGGCAAGCCGCGCCTGTACTTCGGCATCACCGCCGGCAATATGGACTCCATGGTCAACCGCTACACGGCCGACCGCAAGCCGCGCTCGGACGACGCCTACACGCCGGACGGCGCGCCGAACAAGCGCCCGGACCGCGCCGTCACCGTGTACGCCCAGCGCGCGCGCGAAGCCTATCCCGGCACGCCGGTGGTGATCGGCTCGATCGAAGCGTCGCTGCGCCGCATCGCCCACTACGACTACTGGTCGGACAAGGTGCGCAAGTCGGTGCTGACCGAATCCAAGGCCGACCTGCTGATCTTCGGCAACGCCGAGCGCGCGCTGGTCGACATGACGCGCCGCATGGACGCCGGTGAAAACATCAAGGACATCAAGGACCTGCGCGGCACCGCCTTCCTGGTGCCGCTGGGCTGGATGCCGGGCGAGGACTGGGGCGTGCACAACTCCACCCGCGTGGACGTGCCGGGCCGCATCGACCCGCATCCGGACCCGTATGCGATGGCCAAGGAAGACAAGAAGGAGTGCGCCACCGAGAACGCGGCGCCGGAGCCGACCGTCAAGCCTATCCGCATCATGACGCGCGAAGAGCGCCAGGCCATGGCCAAGGAAAAGCACAACCGCACCGTGGTGCGCCTGCCGAGCTACGACGTGGTCAAGGACGACCCGGTGATGTACGCGCACGCCTCGCGCGTGTTCCACCTGGAATCGAATCCCGGCAATGCGCGCGCGCTGGTGCAGCAGCACGGTGACCGCGACGTGTGGATGAACCCGCCGCCGCTGCCGCTGGCCATGGACGAGATGGACAACGTCTACGACATGGAATACACGCGCGCCCCGCACCCGAGCTACGGCAACGCCAATATCCCGGCCTGGGAAATGATACGCTTCTCGGTCAACATCATGCGCGGCTGCTTCGGCGGCTGCACCTTCTGCTCGATCACCGAGCACGAAGGCCGCATCATCCAGAGCCGCTCGGAGCCGTCCATCCTGCGCGAGATCGAGCACATCCGCGACAAGACCAAGGGCTTCACCGGCATCATCTCCGACCTGGGCGGCCCGACCGCCAATATGTACCGCCTGACGTGCAAGGACAAGGCCATCGAGGAGAGCTGCCGCCGCCTGTCGTGCGTGTACCCGTCGATCTGCGTCAACCTGAACACCAACCACAACAAGCTGACCCAGCTGTACCGCAAGGCGCGCGAGATCAAGGGCGTGAAGAAGATCCTGATCCAGTCCGGCCTGCGCTACGACCTGGCCGTGCGTTCGCCCGAGTACGTCAAGGAGCTGGTGACCCACCACGTGGGCGGCCTGCTGAAGATCGCGCCCGAGCACACCGAAAGCGGCGTGCTGAGCAAGATGATGAAGCCCGGCATCGGCGCCTACGACGAGTTCAAGGCCATGTTCGAGAAATACTCGATCGAGGCCGGCAAGAAGCAGTACCTGATTCCTTACTTCATCGCGGCCCACCCGGGCACGACGGACGAGGACATGCTGAACCTGGCGCTGTGGCTGAAGAAGAACAACTTCCGCCTGGACCAGGTGCAGACCTTCATGCCGACCCCGATGGCCATGGCCAGCGCCATGTACCATTCGCGCAAGAATCCGCTGCACAAGGTGACCGAGGATTCGGAAGTGGTGGAAACTCCGCGCAACCAGAAGCAGCGCACCGCGCACAAGGCTTTCCTGCGCTACTACGATCCGAAGAACTGGCCCATCCTGCGCGACGCGCTGCGGCGCATGGGACGCGGCGACCTGATCGGCAACGGCGAGAAGCATCTGATCCCGTTCTGGCAGGCCGGCGAGGAGAACTTCAAGGCCGCGCCGGAAGGCAAGCGCGCCATGCCGATGGCGGCGCCGGGCGCCAAGACGGCGGCCAAGCCGCGCGCCGGCGTGCCGGGCACGCGCAGCGGCCGCGAAGCGATGGGCGTGGTGGGCCGCGGCGCCCGCGCCAATGCGCTGACCGGTTCGCTGACCGCGCGTGAAAGCACGGAGACCAAGGTGCGTCCGTCCATCCTGGACACCATCAAGGTGAAAGCCAAGCCGGCCGCAGCGCCGGCGGCGCCGGCCAAGGGCGGCCGTCCTCCGGCCGCACCGCGCGGCCGCAAATAAGCCAGCCTCCTCCAACAACACCGCCCCTGCCAGGGGCGGTGTTGTTTTATCCCCTCATTTTCCCCAATAGCATGGATAATTCTGCCCAGCTCCCCTGATCGCGGCGCGCGGGATGCGGCTACACTGGCGGCAGACTCGCGCCCCTGCATTCGCGACACTGACTGGAAGAAAATGAAAAACACCCTCAGCTTGAAAAAACTGGTCCTGGCGCCCGTGCTGGCGCTGCTGGCCGCCTGCGGCGGCGGCGGTGGCGGCAGCACCACCCCGACCACGCCCACCACGCCCACTACCCCGACGCTGGTGTCGCTCGCGGTCACGCCGGCCACCGCCACGCTGGCGATAGGCGCAACCCAGCAAATGGTCGCCACCGGCACCTATTCGGACGGCAAGAGCGCCGCCGTGGCCACCGGCGTCACCTGGACCGTCAAAGGCCCGGCGCTGAGCGTGGTGGCGGGCAGCGGCCTGGTCACCGCCAAGGAAGTCGGCACCGACACCGTGACCGCCACCGTCGGCACGGTCACCGGCAGCGTCAATGTGACGGTGAAGGGCCAGTGGGCCGCGGCCGTCGCTGGCGGCAAGCACAATGTGGTGCGCCACCAGGACGGGAATCTGTACGCCTGGGGCGCCAATCTGCAAGGCCAGCTGGGCGACAACACCACCATAGGCCGCAGCAAGCCGGCGCTGGTTGCGGGCGCCAATACCACCTGGAAGCAGATCGCGGCGGGTGAGTTCCACACGCTGGCGCTGCGCGCCGACGGCTCGCTGTGGGCCTGGGGCTTCAACCAGAACGGCCAGCTGGGCGACGGCACCTCGGTGGACAAGCTGGTGCCGACCAAGATCGGCACCGGCAAGTGGCTCTACGTGGCGGCCGGCAAGGCGCACAGCCTGGGCATCGACGACAAGGGCGCGCTGTGGGCCTGGGGCCGCAACTTCAACGGCCAGCTGGGCGACGGCACCGTGCTGCCGCGCCTGGCGCCGGTGAAGATCGGCACCGACACCTGGACCGCTGTGGCGGCCGGCGACATCCATTCCCTGGGCCGCCGCAGCGACGGCTCGCTGATGGCCTGGGGCGGCAATACCACCGGCCAGCTCGGCAACGGCTCGGCCAGCGCCACCGCCGTCACCGCGCCGGTGAAGATCGGCACGCAAAGCTGGGCCAGCGTCTCGGCCGGCGGCGGCCATTCGGCAGCGATCCGCACCGACGGCACCCTGTGGACCTGGGGCGACAACGCCGCCGGCCAGCTGGGCCTGAGCACCACCACCAATTCCTCCGTGCCGGTGCAGGTGCTGCTGGCGGGCACGGCCAACAACTGGTCCGTGGTGTCGGCCGGCCTGAAGCACACGGTGGCCATCCGCACCGACGGCACCTTGTGGGCCTGGGGGGCCAACGGCAACGGCCAGGTTGGCAACAACACCCTGGTGGACCAGACCGCGCCGGTGCAGATCGGCACGTCCAACGGCTGGACCTCGGCCTCGGCCGGCACCGCCCACAGCATGGGCATGCTGCTCGACAATACCCTGTGGACCTGGGGCCTGAACGCCGACGGCCAGCTGGGCAACGGCCAGAACACCGACCAGCCCGTCCCCGTGCTGGTGGTGCAGTAGGGACCGCAGCCACCGTCCCCGCGCTGAACCGGACCCGCCTTGCCGCGCCGCCTGACCGCACTGCCTCGCCTGCTGGCCCGCCTGGCGGCGGTCTGCGCCTGCTGCGTGCTGCCCGCGCTGGCGCTGGCCCAGGAGCGGGTGGTGCTTCAGCTCAAGCATAGCCACCAGTTCCAGTTCGCCGGCTATTACGCGGCGCTGGAGCAGGGCTATTACCGCGAAGCGGGACTGGACGTGCAGATCCGCGAAGGCACGGGCGGCCGCGAGCCCGAGCGCCGGGTGCTGGCAGGGCAGGCCGACTACGGCGTGGGCGACAGCAGCCTGCTGCTGGCGCGCCTGGCCGGCAAGCCGGTGGTGGTGCTGGGCGTGGTGTTCCAGCATTCCCCGTATGCGCTGGCGATGGCGCAAGGCGCGGGCGCGCCGGACGTGCACCGGGTGGCCGGCAAGCGCGTGATGATAGGCTCGCTGTCCGACGACCTGAACCAGGCCGACGAGCTGATGGCCTACCTGCGCAAGGAGGGCATCGCGCCGGGCAGCCTGCGGCGCCTGGAGCACAGCTACAACCCGGACGACCTCATCTCGGGCAAGGTCGACGCCATGTCGGTCTACGTCACCAACGAGCCGGACCTGCTGGACCGGGCCGGCTTTCCCTACGACCTGTACAGCCCGCGCAACGCCGGCATCGATTTCTACGGCGACAATCTGTTCACCAGCGAGCAGGAACTCAAAGCCCATCCGGAACGGGTCAAGGCTTTCCGCGCCGCCAGCATGCGCGGCTGGCAGTACGCCATGAGCCACCAGGAGGAAACCGCCGACCTCATCCTGAACAAGTATTCGCGCCGCAACGACCGCCGCCACCTGCTGTACGAGGCGCGCGCCATGGTGGCGCTGGTGCAGCCGGTGCTGGTGGAAGTGGGCTATATGAACCCGGACCGCTGGCAGCATATCGCCGACGTGTACACCGAACTGGGCCTGATCGAGCGCGGCGCCGGCTTCGACGGCTTCCTGTACCAGGCCGACGGCGGCCGCGCGCTGGCCTGGCTGTACCGCGCGCTGGCGGCCGGCGGCGTGCTGCTGCTGCTGGGGGCGGGCGTGCACATGGCGCTGCTGGCGCGCGAGCGCGGCCGCGCCCAGCAAGCCATTCGCGAAGGCGAGGCGCGCTTCCGCACCATGTTCGAGGCGGCGCCCATGGGCATCGCGCTGATCGACACCGCCAGCGGCCAGTTCCGCGACATCAACCCGCGCTACCTGGAGATCGCCGGCCGCACGCTGGAGCAGATGAAGGCCAGCAGCTGGCGCGACATCAGCCACCCGGACGACGTGCCGGCCGAGCAGGAGCAGGTGGCGCAGCTGGCGGCGCGCCGCATCGCCGGCTTCAAGCTGGCCAAGCGATTGCTGCGGCCGGACGGCTCGGTGGTGTGGGTGGACGCCTCCATCACCGCGCTGGACGCGGGCGGCGCCGGCGGCCAGCCGCACCACCTCTGCATGATAGAGGACATCACCGACAAGAAGCAGACCGAGGCGCTGGTGTGGCAGCAGGCCAATTTCGACACCCTGACCCAGCTGCCGAACCGGCGCATGTTCCAGAACCGGCTGGAGCAGGCCATCGTCAAGTGCCGGCGCGACGGCAGCCGCATCGCCATCCTGTTCATCGACCTGGACCACTTCAAGGAAGTCAACGACACGCTGGGCCACCACCAGGGCGACGTGCTGCTGGTGGACGCGGCGCACCGCATCGGCGCCTGCGTGCGCGAGTGCGACACCGTGGCGCGCCTGGGCGGCGACGAATTCACCGTCATCCTGAGCGAGCTGGCCGCCGCCGACCTGGGCCGGGTGGAAACCATCGCCCAGACCATACTCGACAGCCTGCGCGCGCCCTTCCCGCTGGGCGGCGAGCAGGCCTTCGTGTCGGCCAGCATAGGCATCACCCTGTATCCGGACGACGCCGCCTCCATCGAGGACCTGCTCAAGCACGCCGACCAGGCCATGTACGCGGCCAAGGGCGCGGGCCGCAACCGCTTCAGCTACTTCACGCCGGCGCTGCAGGTGGCGGCGCTGAACCGCATGCGCCTGACCAACGACCTGCGCGGCGCCGTCAAGGGCCAGCAGCTGGAGCTGTACTTCCAGCCCATCGTGCACCTGAAGACGGGCCGCATCCACAAGGCCGAGGCGCTGCTGCGCTGGCGCCACCCGGTGCGCGGCCTGGTCAGCCCGCTGGAATTCATACCGCTGGCCGAGGCCAGCGGCCTCATTATCGAGATCGGCGGCTGGGTGTTCCGCGAATCGGCGCACTGGCTGCAGCGCTGGCGCAGCGCAGTGCATCCGGAGTTCCAGCTCAGCGTGAACCAGTCGCCGCTGGAGTTCCAGCGCGAGGGCGGCTACGACAGCTGGCTGGCGCTGCTGGGCGAGCTGGGCCTGCCGGGCCAATCGGTGGTGATCGAGATCACCGAGGGCCTGCTGCTCGACGCCAGCAGCAGCGTCACCGACCAGCTGCTGCAGCTGCGCGACGGCGGCATCCAGGTGGCGCTGGACGACTTCGGCACCGGCTACTCCTCGCTGTCCTACCTGAAGAAATTCGACATCGACTACCTGAAGATAGACCGCAGCTTCACCCGCAACCTGGCGCCGGACTCGAGCGACATGGCGCTGTCGGACGCCATCATCGTCATGGCCCACAAGCTGGGCCTGCGCGTCATTGCCGAAGGCGTGGAAACCCCCGAGCAGCGCGCCCTGCTGGCCGCCGCCGGTTGCGACTACGGCCAGGGCTACCTGTTCGCCCGCCCCCTCCCCGCCGCCGAGTTCGACGCGCTGCTGCGCGCCCAGTCCGTCGCCGCCTGAGTTTGCGTTATCTCACGGCGCCGATACGCAACCCTGCCGAAGCGACAACGCATCTTCCCGGGAACGGGGATAATAATGGTCTGGCAATCGCCTGGCGATAGCCAAAGTCAATTGGAATAATTGGAACAATCAATTTTTCAAATGACAGCGCTGGCCTTAAACTGGCATCTCACTGATACACAACCTCACGAGGAAACCACAATGTCTCTGATCAATACCCAAGTAAAACCATTCAAGGCAACCGCTTACCACGCTGGCAAGTTCATTGACCTGAGCGAAGAGTCGCTGAAAGGCAAGTGGTCCGTCTTCATGTTCTACCCAGCCGACTTCACCTTCGTGTGCCCAACCGAACTGGAAGACCTGGCTGACTTCCAGCCTGAATTCGCCAAACTGGGCGTGGACGTGTACGGCATTTCGACCGACACCCACTTCGCCCACAAAGCATGGCACGACACCTCGGACGCGATCAAGAAAGTGAACTACCCGCTGATCGGCGACCCAACCGGCACCCTGTCGCGCAACTTCGAAGTCATGATCGAAGAAGAAGGCCTGGCACTGCGCGGCACCTTCGTCATCAATCCTGAAGGCCAGATCAAAGTGATGGAAGTGCACGACAACGGCATCGGCCGCGACGCTTCCGAACTGCTGCGCAAAGTCAAAGCCGCCAAATACGTGGCCGAGCACCCAGGCCAGGTTTGCCCGGCAAAATGGACCGAAGGCGCTGCAACCCTGACCCCGTCGCTGGACCTGGTCGGCAAGATCTAAGCATCAAGCATTAAGCTGAGTAGTAAGGCGCCGGCGCATTTGCCCGGCGCCAACCGAAAAAAAGGAAAACACCATGTTGGACGCAGCCCTCAAAACCCAGTTGAAAACCTATTTGGAAAAGGTCGTGCAGCCGATTGAGATCGTTGCGACGCTGGATGATTCCGCCAAAGCCCGCGAAATGCAGGCACTGCTCGCCGACATCGTCGTGCTGAGCGACAAGATCACCCTGGTCGAAAAGACCGACGGCGACGTGCGCAAGCCTTCGTTCGCCATTACCCGCCCCGGGACCGATATCGCCGTGACTTTCGCCGGCATCCCGATGGGCCATGAATTCACTTCGCTGGTGCTGGCGCTGCTGCAGGTGGGCGGCCACACCATCAAATTCGACGAGGCCGTGATCGAACAGATCCGCAACCTCGAAGGCGATTTCCACTTCGAGACCTTTATCTCGCTGACCTGCCACAACTGCCCGGAAGTGGTGCAGGCGCTGAACGCGATGTCGGTCATCAACCCGCGCATCAAGGTCACCACCATCGACGGCGGCGTGTTCCCTAAAGAAGTCGAGGAACGCCAGATCATGGCCGTGCCCATGATGTTCCTGAACGGCGCGCATTTCGGCCAGGGCCGCACCAGCGTGGAAGAGATCCTCGCCAAGCTGGACACCAACGCCGGCGCCCGCCAGGCTGAAGAGCTGAGCAAGAAAGACGTGTTCGACGTGCTCATCGTCGGCGGCGGCCCCGCCGGCGCGGCAGCGGCCATCTACGCCGCCCGCAAAGGCATCAAGACCGGCGTGCTGTCGGAACGCTTCGGCGGCCAGGTGCTGGACACGCTGGCGATCGAGAACTTCATCTCGGTGACCGAAACCGACGGCCCGAAATTCGCCGTGGCGCTGGAGCAGCACGTGAAAGCCTACGACGTGGACATCATGAACACCCAGCGCGCCGCGCAGCTGAGCGCGGGCAAGCTGGTGGAAGTGACCACCGCCAGTGGCGCCGTGCTCAAGAGCAAAACCGTGATCCTGGCCACCGGCGCCCGCTGGCGCGAAATCAATGTGCCGGGCGAGAAGGAATACCGCAACCACGGCGTGGCCTACTGCCCGCACTGCGACGGCCCGCTGTTCAAGGGCAAGCGCGTGGCGGTGATCGGCGGCGGCAACTCCGGCGTGGAAGCGGCGATCGACCTGGCCGGCCTGGTCAAGCACGTGACCTTGATCGAGTTCGGCGCGGAACTGCGCGCCGACGCGGTGCTGCAGCGCAAGCTGCGCAGCCTGGCCAACGTGACCGTGATCGTCTCGGCGCAGACCACCGAGATCCACGGCGACGGCAAGATCGTCAACGGCCTGAGCTACAAGGACCGCGTCAGCGGTGAAGCCAAGCGCGTGGACCTGGAAGGCGTGTTCGTGCAGATCGGCCTGGTGCCCAACACCGAGTGGCTGAAAGGCACGGTCAGCCTGTCCAAGCACGGCGAGATCGAAGTCGATGCGCGCGGCCAGACCTCCATCCCCGGCGTGTTTGCCGCCGGCGACGTGACGACGGTACCGTACAAGCAGATCATCATCGCCACCGGCGAAGGCGCGAAGGCGGCGCTGTCGGCCTTCGACCACCTGATACGCTCGGGCGACGAAGAGGAAGTGGCTGCGCCGGTCGCGGTGGCAGCGTAAGGCAAACCTGGGGTCGGACCCACTGGGTCCGACCCCGGCCTTTTACACCACCAGGTCGGCGCTGGCCTGTTTTTCCCGCAGCGCCCTGGCGTTGCGGTGGCGGGCGCGCAGGCGCGGGTTGGTCACCAGACGGCCCACCGTTTCGCCCACCACCATCACCACGCCCAGCAGCGGCAACACCAGCATCAGTCCCGCCACCCCGGCCACCGAGCCGCCGATAAAAATCATCAGCACCGTAATCAGCGGATGGATGTGCAGGCTGCGCCCCAGGGTCAGCGGCATGAACACGAAGTCGTCCAGCAGGCGCACCAGGATGAACACGCCGATGGCGCTGTAGGCCACCAGCGGATCGCCCGGCGCGTCGGTGGAGGCCACCATCACCACCATGCAGCAGCCGACGATGGAGCCCACATAGGGCACCCAGGCCAGCATGGCCGCGATCAGCCCCAGCAGCACCGGCGAGGACACGCCGATGGCCCACAGGCCGAAGGCCAGCACCGCCGTGTCGAGCACGGTGAGCTTGAGCATGCCCTGGAAGTAGCGGTGCGCGGTCTGGTCCACCTCGTGCAGCAGGCACAGCGTGCGTTCAAAGAAGGCGTTGGGCACGGCGCGCGCCAGGAATTTCTTGAACAGGTGGCCGTCGCGCAGGAAGAAGAAGGTGAGGAAGGGCGCCAGCAGCAGGGCCGGCAGCCAGCCCGCCACCGACACCACGATGGCGGTCAGGTGGCGCTGCATGAAGTCTTCGCTGTAGGCGGCGAACTGGGCGTTCACGGCCTGGCTCAGGTGCATGTCGCGCAGGATGGGGAAGCGCTCCTCGAGCGCAGCGAGCAGCCCGCGCACGAAGCCCAGGCCGCCGTTCAGGTAGCGCGCCAGCAGGTCTTGCCAGGGCTCGGACGGCCCCGCCATCCACAGGTTGAGCAGCAGTGTGCCCAGCCCCACGGCCACCAGGAAGCTGCTGCCCACCAGCAGCGCGGCCAGGCCCTGGCCCATGCCCAGGCGCAGCAGGCGCTGCATGGGCGGCATCAGCAGGTAGTACAGGATGATGGCCAGCAGGAAGGGGATGGCCAGCCACAGCGTGTGCTGCAGCATCAGCAGCAGGGCGCAGGTGGCGGCGATAATGCCGCTCCACACCACCGGGCCGGAGGCTTGCTGCGGGGCGCCGCCGTAGGCCTGCATCACAGCGCCTCGATCTGCGGCTTGCCCGCCATCCATTCGCGCAGCCGGTGCGCAATGTGGCGCGCCAGCGCGAGCGAGATCTTGTAGCCCACCACGGCGTCGGTTTCCATCAGGCCCATGAAGTCGGCGCGGAAGAACACCGCCAGTTCGCAATTGTCGAGCGCGCGGGCCTGGGCGTTGCGGGGCGAATTGTCGAGCAGGGCCAGGTCGCCGAAGAAGGAGCCGGGCGCGATCTCGGCCACGACTTCCATGCCGCTGTCGAGCGCGCGCGTGATCAGCACGCGGCCGGCCGTCACCAGGTACAGGGCTTGGCCTTCCTCGCCCTCGTCGAAGATGATCTCGTCGGCCAGGTAGCGCCGCTCGTGCAGCATATCGTCCACGATCTTGAGCTCCAGCGGCGTGAGCGTGGCGAACAGCGCCGACTGCTTCAGCCGGTGCAGGCGCGGGGACATGGTGTGGGTTTTGAGGAAGCCGAACATCGGGCGGTGCTCCGTGGGGCATACATTGCAAAGCAACATTGTCGCCCGGTTTGACCGCCGGCGGCTGACAGACTGCTGCTGCTTGTTGTTAAGGAAACACATCGCGGACCCGGACGGGCGCGGAAATAGAAAAAGGCCTGACGAATCAGGCCTTTTTCAGGATGCTGGCGGAGCGGACGGGACTCGAACCCGCGACCCCCGGCGTGACAGGCCGGTATTCTAACCAACTGAACTACCGCTCCGTTGCTTACGCAACTGGCTTTTCGCATGTCCGTCGATGGTGGGCGCTGAGAGGCTCGAACTCCCGACCTAAGCCTTGTAAGGGCTCCGCTCTACCAACTGAGCTAAGCGCCCATCTGGACCATGCTCGATATGTGTCAGCATATCGCTTTACTTCTAAAACTGGCGGAGCGGACGGGACTCGAACCCGCGACCCCCGGCGTGACAGGCCGGTATTCTAACCAACTGAACTACCGCTCCGTGCTTGCGCAACTTGGCTTCATTTCCGTGTTCTTGATGGTGGGCGCTGAGAGGCTCGAACTCCCGACCTAAGCCTTGTAAGGGCTCCGCTCTACCAACTGAGCTAAGCGCCCATCTGGAACACTCCGACGTTTGTCAGTACGTCTGAAGGAGGCCGAATTATAGACGCCTCTTTTTTATTGCGCAAGATTTTTTTTATTTCCTCACTCGGCGATACCCCATTGCGACAGCATCCAGGCCTGCAGGAAGGCCGTTTCGCCGATGGCGTTGAAGCGTCCGGACGCGCCGCCGTGGCCGGCGCCCATATTGGTTTTGAGCAGCAGCGGCTGGTCGCCGGTCTTGTGCGCGCGCAGCTTGGCCACGTATTTGGCCGGCTCCCAGTACATCACCTGGCTGTCGTTCAGGCCGGTGGTCACCAGCATGGACGGGTAGGCCTTGCGCTCGATATTGTCGTAGGGCGAGTAGCTGCGCATGTAGTCGTAGGCCGCCTTCTGGTTCGGGTCGCCCCATTCCAGGTATTCGCCGGTGGTCAGCGGCAGGCTGGCGTCCATCATGGTGTTCATCACGTCCACGAAGGGCACGCCCACGTGGGCCGCGCGGAACAGCTCGGGGCGCATATTCAGCACCGCGCCCATCAGCAGGCCGCCGGCGCTGCGGCCGTCGATCACCAGGCGCTCGGGGCTGGTCCATTTTTCGCGCACCAGGTATTCGGCGCTGTCGATGAAGTCGGTGAAGGTGTTTTTCTTCTTCATCAGCATGCCGTCCTTGTGCCAGTCCTCGCCCAGGTCGTTGCCGCCGCGAATCTGCGCGCCGGCGTAGATGACGCCGCGTTCAAGCAGGCTCAGGCGGGCCAGCGAGAAGCCGGCTTCGTTCGGCACGCCGTAGGAGCCGTAGCCGTACAGCAGCAGCGGCGCCTTGCCGTCGAGCGGCGTGCCTTTCTTGTAGACGATCCACAGCGGCACCTGCACGCCGTCGCGCGCCGTGGCCCACAGGCGGCGGCTTTCGTATTGGCTGAAGTCGAAGCCGCCCACGATCTGCTGCTGCTTGAGCAGGGTGCGCTTGCCGCTGTCCATGTCCACGTCCAGCACTTGCGGCGGCGTGATCGGCGACTGGTAGGAAATGCGGAACTGGCGCGCGGTGAACTCGGGCGTGCCGGCATTGGTGGCGGCGTACACGGCGTCGTCGAACTGCACCGTTTTCCAGGTCTTGCTGGCGAAGCTGTACAGGCGGATGCGCGCCAGCGCGCGCGATTTTTCGTTCACCACCAGGTGCTGCTGGAACACGTCGGCCGAGTTGATCAGCACGTCCTTGTCGTGCGGCACCAGCTCGACCCAGTTCTTCTGCTGCGGCGCGGCCAGCGGGGCCACCACGATGCGGAAGTTTTTCGCGTCCTTGTCGGTGCGGATGTAGAGCATGCCGTTGCGGTGGCTGACGCTGTAGCGGTGGCCTTTCTCGCGCGGCAGCACGGCGCGGAAGGTGCCGTTGGGCTTGGCCGCGTCCAGCAGGCGCACCTCGGTGGTGTCGGTGCTGCGCATGGACAGCAGCAGGTGCTTGCCGTCGCGGTCGCGGTTGACCTGGATGTCGAACTGCTCCACCGGCTCGTGATAGCGCTGCACCGGGGCGCCGCCGCCCACGGCCAGGGTGAACAGGCGGTCCGAGCGCTTGGTGGTGGCGTCTTCCTGGGTCACGAACAGCGTCTTGTTGTCGCTGGCCCAGGCGATGGACGTGGCGCGCGGCATGGTGGCCGGCAGCAGCTTGCCGGTTTGCAGGTCCTTGACGTGCATTTCGTACTGGCGGAAACCGGTCACGTCCGTGGTGTAGGCCATCAGGCGCTCGTCCGGGCTGACCACCATGGCGCCCACGGCGAAGTACTTCTTGTCCTGCGCCATCTCGTTCTGGTCCAGCAGGATTTCTTCCGGCGCCTTCTCGTCGTAGGCCATGTCCGCGCCCGCGCGGCGGCGGCAGTTGAGCTGGTACTGCTTGCCCGCCTCGATGCGCGAATAGTAGTAGTAATTGCCGCGCCGGGTAGGCACCGACAGGTCCGCCGGCTGCATGCGGCCCTTGATTTCCGCGTACAGCTTGTCCGCCAGCGGCTTGCTGGCGGCGGTGGCCGCCTCGGTGTAGCTGTTCTCGGCGTTCAGGTAGGCGATGACGGCCGGGTCTTCCTTCTTTTGCAGCCAGCGGTAGTCGTCGGTCACGACTTCGCCGTGGCGCGTTTCCTGCCATGGGGTCTTGGCGGCAACGGGCGCCACATCGGCGGCAAAGGCCGGGACTGCGGCAAGCGCGCAGGCCGGCAGGATGCGGGACAGTTTCAAGGTCACTCCTTTATGGTTATTTGTGCAATGATTCTACACGGAGCGCGTCCTCCCGCGTAAGCGGTAAAGCAGGCCCAGGCCGGCCAGCAGCATCAGCCCGGCGCCCGGCTCGGGGACCGGGCTGAGCAGCATGCCGAAGCAGCCCTGGCCCGCTCCGCAGGCGGTGCCGGTGATCTGGCCGCTGTCGTTGATGTCGTACACCGCGCTCACGTAAAAGCCGCTATTGGCTGGCAGCAGGCTGTTCAGGTTGTAGGTGACGCCCTCGCTGACCAGGAAGCTGAAGCTGCCGTTGCCTATCACCTGGCCCGCATTGTTGACGGCCATGGCCCAGCTGTTCAGGCCGGGCGCGAAGGTGCCCAGGGGCTGCATCACGCCGTCCTGGTAAATAATGGCGCGGTAGTGTGCGGCCGAACCCTCGCCCACCTCGTCGGAGCCGACCACCACGCCGGCGTCGTTGATGTCGTTGGCGTTGATATAGCGGCCGTCGCTGAGGGCGCCCAAGTCCACCATGCCGCTGCCGTCGTGGCGGAACAGGTGGAAGTCGCCGTTGGCCACTTGCGCCGAGCCCGCCACCACGCCGGCCTCGTTCATGCCGCCGACGTAGCTGTGGGTGCCGCCCAGCGCGCCCAGCAGCGTGGTGACGCCGTTGAACGAGGTGTAGGCATAGCCTTCGCTGTTGATGTACTGGGTGCCCGCCACCTTGCCTGCATTGTTGATGCCGCTCAGGTAGTTGTATTTGTCCAGCGGCGCGATCGGCGCCGGCACCATGGTGGTGGCGCCGCTGGCGTACACGGCCGGCCGCGCCAGGTAGCTTTCGGGGCTGAAGTCGATGACCTCGCCGGCGATCTTGCCGTCGGCGCTGATGGCGCCCACGCGGTTGATGGGCGTGTCCAGCATGGTGTAGGCGCCTTCCTTCCACAGATAGCTGCGCAGCGTATTGTCGACGGGGTCCTGCAGCACGCCCACCACCAGGCCGTCGTTGTTGATGCGGGTGGTGCTGGTGTTGCCGCTGCCGAGCAGGGTGAATTTGTAGTGCGGCGCGGCGGCCAGCGCGGGCGCGGACAGCATGGGGCAAAGCAATAGCAGCAGCAATCTTTTTGATAGTTGCATGGTCAGCCTCGTAGCGGATGGAGTTGGCGCCGGACGGACGTCCGGCATGCCGATGCTAGACCGGAAGCAGGCACAACAGCGCCACGCTGACTTGCTGCAATATCGCGAAATGGCCCGCAGTATGCAATCATTGCTCATGGATAAAATCAACCCCGACACCCTGTACGGCAAGATCAGCCGCCGCCTGATCCCCTTCCTGTTCCTGTGCTACGTGGCCGCCTACCTGGACCGCGTGAACGTCGGCTTCGCCAAGCTGGGCATGCAGGCCGACCTGCAGTATTCGGACACCGTGTACGGCCTGGGCGCCGGCATCTTCTTCATCGGCTACTTCCTGTTCGAGGTGCCGTCCAACCTGCTGATGGCGAAGGTGGGCGCGCGCATCTGGATCGCCCGCATCATGGTCAGCTGGGGCCTGATCTCGGCCGCGCTGATGTTCGCCGCCACGCCGGCCAGCTTCTACGTGCTGCGCTTCCTGCTGGGCGTGGCGGAGGCCGGCTTCTTCCCCGGCATCATCCTCTACCTGACCTACTGGTATCCGGCCGGCCGCCGTGCCCGCATCGTGGCGCTGTTCATGAGCGGGGTGGCGGTGGCGGGCGTGGTGGGCGGGCCGCTGTCGGGCTGGATCATGCGCGCCTTCGACGGCGACCTCGGCCTGAAAGGCTGGCAGTGGCTGTTCCTGCTCGAAGGCGTGCCCTCGGTGCTGCTGGGCGTGTGGACGCTGTTCTACCTGGACGACGGCATCCGCGGCGCGCGCTGGCTCAGCGAAGGCGAGAAGCAATACCTGGAAGCGGCCGTCGCGGCGGACGGCGGCGAACGGCAGCACTTGCCGCTGCGCCGGCTGTTCGCCAGCGGCGCCGTGTGGCTGCTGGCGCTGGTGTACTTTCTGTTCGTGATGGGCTTGTACGGCGTGAGCTTCTGGCTGCCGCAGCTGGTGCGCAACACCGGCGTGCAGGACGTGTTCCAGATCGGCCTGCTCACCGCCGTCCCCTATGGCGTGGCGGCGGTGGCCATGGTGCTGGCCGCGCGCCATTCGGACCGCAGCGGCGAGCGCCGCCGGCACGCCGCCATCGCCGCCTTCCTGGGCGCGGCCGGTCTGGCGCTGTGCACCTGGTACGGCCACGACACGCTGCCGGCCCTGCTGGCGCTGAGCCTGGCCACGGCCGGCATCCTGAGCACCTTCCCCATTTTCTGGAGCCTGCCCACCGGCATGCTGGGCGGCGCGGCGGCGGCGGCCGGCATTGCGCTGATCAACTCGGTGGGCAACCTGGCCGGCTTCGCCAGCCCCTACCTGGTGGGCGCGGTGAAGGACGCCACCGGCAGCCCCGCCATCGGCATCTACCTGGTGGCCGCCAGCCTGGCGGCGGGCGGCGTGCTGGTGCTGGCCTGCGTGCGGCGCCCGTCACGAATCTAGTGCATTTGCCTTACTTGCGGCTGGTCTGCCGCTTTTCATCGTGGTACTGCCACAGCACGTTGATGATCTTCCATTCGCTGCGCTGGTTCTTGTACAGGTGCATATAGTCTATCCACTCGTCGGCGGTCAGCTTCACGGTGGCGACCCGCTTGTCGATGTCCAGGATCTTGATTTCCACGCGTGGCGGCTGCGGGAATTTATTGCCGTCCTTGTTAAAGGTCCTGGCCACTTTCAGCATGGTCGCATAGTCCGTCTGCATGACGAATTCCGTCCCGTCCGCCGCCTGCCAGTAGGTGCGCTTGGCCAGCTGCTCGTCCAGGCCGCGCGCCATCAACGCCGGGTCCGCCTTGTGCTGCGATTCGATATAGTCCAGCACCGCTCGTTCTACCGCCTGCCGGTCCGCCGTATCGGCGGCGCGGGAAAGGAAGGGCAGCAGCGCCAGGGTCAGTAACAGCAGAGTACGTTTCATGTGGTCCAGCCCTTTTGGAAAGTTGGCAAGAGAACCCCATGAGAACACGAACCCGGCCGCTGTGGCAATGGCGCTGGATACTGTATATAATTACAGTATCGTTATATCTGTCCCGTTCCGCCATGGCCGAAACGCGCCGCATTGCCCACCTCGACATGGACGCCTTCTACGCGTCCGTGGAGCTGCTGCGCTATCCGGAACTGCGCGGACAGGCCGTGGTGATAGGCGGCGGCGCGCGCCACCAGCCGGTGCTATTGCCGGACGGCACGCGCCAGTTTTCGCGCCTGCGCGACTACGTGGGCCGTGGCGTGGTCACCACCTCCACCTACGAGGCGCGCGCGCTGGGCGTGTTTTCCGCCATGGGCACCATGAAGGCGGCCGCGCTGGCGCCGGACGCGGTGCTGCTGCCGACCGACTTCGATTCCTACCGCCGCCTGTCGCGCCTGTTCAAGGCCGCCGTGGCCGAGATCGCGCCCCATATCGAAGATCGCGGCATCGATGAAATCTACATCGACCTGAGCGAGCACCCGGAGGAGACGCGCGCGCTGGCGCTGCGCATCAAGCAGGCGGTGCGCGACGCCACCGGGCTGTCCTGCTCGATCGGCGTGGCGCCCAACAAGCTGCTGGCCAAGATCTGCTCCGAACTGGACAAGCCGGACGGGGTGACCATCGTGTCGTACGAGGACATCCCCAGCCGGGTCTGGCCGCTGGCGGTGCGCAAGGTAAACGGCATCGGCCCCAAGGCGGACGCCAAGCTGGCCGCGCTCGGCATCACCACGGTGGGCCAGGTGGCCGCCGCCGACGAGGCGCTGCTGCAGGAGCACTTCGGCCTGAACTACGCCAGCTGGCTCAAGCGCGTGGCGCACGGGCAGGACGAGCGCGCCGTGGTCACCAGCCACGAGCCCAAGTCCATCAGCCGCGAAACCACCTTCGAGCGCGACCTGCACGCGAAGCACGACCGGGTGGCGCTGTCGGAAATCTTCACCCGGCTGTGCCAGCGCCTGGGCGAGGACCTGGCGCGCAAGCGCTACGTGGGCCGCACGGTGGGCATCAAGCTGCGCTATTCGGATTTCAGCCGCGCCACGCGCGACGTGACGCTGCCGCTGCCCACGGCCGACGCGGCCGCCATCCGGCGCGCCGCCGGGGAATGCCTGCGGCGGGTGCCGCTGGACCAGCGCCTGCGCCTGCTGGGGGTGAAAATCAGCGCGCTGTCCAGCATGGACGACCCCGGACTGGACCTATCCGCAACACCCCGGCCCAGGCAGGGCGAACTTTTCGCGGACCTGTAACGCGCGCGTGTAAAATGTCGTTCCCCCAGAATTTAGTTGAACAAAGGCAAACTCAAATATGTGGTTCAAGAATCTGCAAATCTACCGTCTGCCCGCGCCCTGGGCATTTACTCCTGAACAACTCGAAGCAGCGCTGAGCACCAACGCTTTTTCGCCGGCCAGCAGCAATGAATTGCTGCGCCAGGGCTGGGACAAGCCGCGCCCGAACGGCGGCCTGGTGCACGTGGTGAACAATCAGATGCTGATCCTGCTGGGCACCGAGAAAAAGCTGCTGCCGGCCACCGTGATCAACCAGGTGGCCAAGGCCCGCGCCGCCGAGATGGAAGAAGCGCAAGGTTTCGCTCCCGGCAAGAAAGCCATGAAAGAACTGAAGGAACGCGTGGCCGACGAGCTGCTGCCGCGCGCCTTCTCGATCCGCGGCAATGTATGGACCTGGATCGACCCGGTCAACGGCTGGCTGGTGGTGGACGCCGCCAGCCCGGCCAAGGCCGACGAAGTGATCAAGCTGCTGCTGAAGGCGGTCGACCGCATGCCGCTGGAAAGCCTGCGCGTGCAGCGCTCGCCGGTGGGCGTGATGACCGAATGGCTGCAGGCCGACGATTCCCCGTCCGGCTTCACGGTCGACATGGACACCGAGCTGCGCGCCACCGGCGAGAGCAAGGCCGCCGTGCGCTACGTGCGCCACACGCTGGAAGCGGACGAAGTGCGCCGCCACATCGCCGCCGGCAAGCAGTGCACCCGCCTGGCCATGACCTGGGAAAGCAAGATCTCCTTCACGCTGACCGAGTCGCTGGCGCTGAAAGGCATCAAGCCGCTGGACGTGCTGAAGGAAACCGAATCGAGCACCCGCAACGACGACGAGCGCTTCGACGGCGACTTCATGCTGATGACCGGCGAGCTGAGCAAGATGATGGCCGACGTGGTCGAAGCCCTGGGCGGCGAAGCGAAAGCCTGATGTCCCATCGGGAATAAAAAACCCCGCCCGGTTTGCGCCGGGCGGGGTTTTTTTTACTTGGCCGTGCTTCAGGCGGCGATGCCCAGGGCTTTCAGGAGGGGCAGGACTTGCTCGGCAAAGATGCCGGCCAAGCGTTGCAATTCGGCCTGCTGCGCTTCGCTGTCGAGCGCTTTGCCTTCCTTCTGAAGACGCTGGCTCTGGCTATCGAGGATGTCGGCCACGAATGCCGCCCAGTCGGCTGGCTGACGCTTGCCCTGCATCTGAGCCAGCAGGAACAGCTGGTTGAAGCGGTCCAGCTGCATGCCGCTGCCGGTCACCGGCGAGGCCAGGTAGTTTACCTCCGTGCCGGTCCGGGCGAGCTGGCACAAGTGGCGGTTCAGGCGCTCCGTCTGCGGCCGTGCGCCGGCGATGGCATGGTCGTCCTGGACTGCGGCCAGGCTGCCGGCGCCGGTCAGGATGAACACTGCCTGAATGACTTGCGCCGACGCCAGCCCCTGCGGCCGGCAAGCCGCCTCGATCTCGGCGATGCTGCGGTGCTGGTGGTCGGCCAGGAAGTCGAGCACCGGCTTGTACACCGCCTCCTGCAAGGTGACGTCGCCCAGCGGGCTGGCCAGCGTCAGTTCGACCTTGCTGCGCGGCAGCGCCAGAACGACTTTTTGCTTGCGCAACAGATCCTGCTGCGCCGCCGGCGATAGCTGGCGCGGTCCGCGCACCCAGTAGTCCTTGCGGAACTGCTGATTGACCATGAAGTCGCGCACGGTCTGGCGGAACATTGCGTCCGGTATCTCGGCCAGCAGGGCCTGCTGCTCGGCGCTCAGGTTGACCACGTCGATGTGGTCCAGGTAATGCGCGGAGCAGGCGAAGCTGAGCTTGGCATCGGCCAATTGGTCGGCCATGGCCGCGAAGGACATCGGCACCCAGTCGCGGTTGAAGTATTCGTGCGCCAGATAGTTGCGGTTCATGCCTTTCATCCGCTCGATCCGCGCGCTGACGCCCGGGTTGGCGGTGATAAAGCCCGGCTTGGTGGCAAACAGTTTTTCGACGAAGGCCAGCGATTCGTCGATGCGCGGCACGATGCCCTTGCCGGGCGTGGCCATCACCTGGCTGTGCTCGGTGAGCAGGTCGCGCACCGGCGCCATCGCGGCCCAGCCCGGCTGGGTGTTGTAGCTGATGTAGAGCACGCCGCCCGGCTTCAGCTTGCGGCGCACAAAGTCGACGATGACGGCGCGGTTGGCGTCCGAGATCCAGCTCCAGATGCCGTGCAGGCCGATAAAGTCGAAATCGGGCAGGCCGGGGCGGCTACAGAATTCCTCGAAGGCCTGGTCGTGCAGCTGGGCGTGGGCGTCGGAGGCGGTGGCCAGTTCCTGGGCGAAGGCGGCCTGGGATGGGTTGAAGTCGGTCCCGTGCCATTCCGTGACGGAGGCGGCGGCATGCATGTTGACGCTGATGCCCTGGCCGAAGCCCAGTTCGCAGGCGGTGCCCACTTCCGGGCAGGCCAGGCCGGCGTGCAGGAAGGCCAGCTTGATGCGCAGCGGATTCAGTTCAGGGTAGAGGCCATAGGTGTAACCGATATCGGCTACATAGCCGGCGGACCATTCAGACATTCGGGCTCCTGGGTGATAGGGTAGATGGGGTATTTTACAGAGGCTGGAACACGCCGGCGGCACGGTTCTTCTGCACATTGTCCCAGCTGAAGATGCGGCCGTTCATGGCCACGTAGACGCCGGCCGGCAGGGTCTGCGCCACGCCGCAGGCGAAGCCGAGGTTGAACAGCGCGTCCGAGTTGGCGATCTCGTAGGGGATCATGGCGCCGGTCAGCACGATGGTCTGGTCCAGCGCGGCGGCGCCCAGCACGGCGGCGGTTTCCTTCATGGTGTCGGTGCCGTGCACGATGACGATGGCTTTTTCGGCGGCGGCGCGGCAGGACGCCAGCACGCGCTCGCGGTCGGCGTCCTGCATGTCGAGCGAGTCGAGCAGGGGCAGCTGCTCCAGGGTGGCGCCTATGGTCATGCGCGAGCGGGCGATGGCTTGCGGCAGGTGGCTGTCGGCGAAGGCCAGGGTGCCGTTCAGTTCGTTGTAATGCTTGTCGAAGGTGCCGCCGGTGGCGATGATGCGCAGGGTCATGATGGAATCCGGTAAAGTGGGGAAGGCGTAAGCAGTGGAAAAAACAGCAGAAAAACGCCGAAACAGCGCATGATAACGTGTCGCGCGCGCGGAAGGAATGGACACACTCATCTGGAAACTTCGGCATACTGCTACTACACTGGTTTCTTTTGCCCGGCCCCCAAGATGAAAGCGCTCGCTCCCGGTACTGTGATTTTCCACCGCCATCGCGGCTATGGCGTGATAACGGCCGTCAATTTGCTGACCGGCTGGATCGCGGCGCGCTTTGGCAGCGAGTCGCGCACGCTGGACCTGAACCTGTCCACCGACGAAGTGCAGTTCGCCGATGGCGAAGCGATCCTGTTCCGGCGCGCGCCGCCGGACCGCATGCCGCATGCGCGGCTGATGGCGATGGTGCGCGAGCTGCACCGGGCCGGCTATCAGAAGCTGTACCTGTACGCCTGGCCCAAGCCGTCCGGGCTGCACTGGCGCTGGCATTTGTTCACCGGCCAGCGCGACTGGATGCAGCGTTCCTGGCGCGAAGGCTGGTATGGCTCGGGCGCCGACTACAACGTCAACCCGGTGATGGGCTGGGGCGACATGCCGGGCGCCGGGACGGGCGAGCTGATCGACGCGCTGGCGCGCTTCGATCCGCAAGGGCTGGCGCAGGCGCTGGGCCGGGACGAGGACCACACGGCCTGGTTCGAGCAGGTCTGCGAGCAGTTGCTGCCCGGCTATATGTACAGCCTGGACATGGCGCGTCCGGACGGCGGCCCGCTGACGGCGATGCCGCCGGTGCCGGTGATCCCGGTGCGCGCCACGCTGCCCCCGTACAGCGGTCCCGACATCGCCTGGCCACCCGGCTGGGCCGGCCTATGGAGCAAAGTCCACGCCCCGCCCACGCCCCGTCCCAACTTCACCGGCATCCCCGAACTCTGACACGCCGCAGACTCCCCCTACAAGCAGCCTGAGCCGCATTTTCCTTCCCCCGGGGTCTGACCCCGAAGGCATCAAATTGCGGCTCAGCCCGCTTTGCTCCCCGTAGATTTGCGGGGCCGGGTCAGTGTTTGGAATTTGCCGGCAGCGCAGACTCCGGCGTATTCCGGACTTTTCCCACAGACGACCTGAGCCGCATTTTCTGACATTCGGGGTCTGACCCCGAACTGGGGAAGTGCGGCTCAGTCTGCCTGGCGCTGGTGGGCGGTGTAGCCGGGGTTGAGGATGGTGGTGCAGGCGCCGTTCGCGAAGTCGGCCAGGTTCTGGAAGGCATGGCGGAAGTACAGCTCGTAGCTGTCTTTTTCCACGTAGCCCAGGTGGGGCGTGGCCAGCACGTTGGGCATGCGCAGCAGCGGGCTGTCCGGCGCCAGCGGCTCGCTGGTGAACACGTCGAGCGCGGCCGCGCCGGGCGCGCCCAGCTGCAGCGCCGCTTCCAGCGCACCCTCGGCGATCAGCTCGGCCCGGCTGGTGTTGACCAGCAGCGCCGTCGGCTTCATCCGCGCCAGATCGGCCGCCGTAACCACGCCGCGCGTCGCTTCGGCCAGCCGCAAATGCAGGCTGAGCACGTCCGCCTCGGCGAAGAACTGCTCCCGCGACGCCGCCGCCGCGTAGCCGTCCGCCACCGCCGCGTCGCGGCTGGCCTGGCCGCCCCACACGATGACCTTCATGCCGAAGGCCTTGCCGTAGCCCGCGATCAGCTTGCCGATCTTGCCGTAGCTCCAGATCGCCAAGGTGCGGCCCTTGAGCACCGTGCCAAGGGTGTTGTATTGCGGCAAATTGGACACCGTCTGCCACAGCCCGCCGCGCAGATTGGCCGCGTAGGGCACGATCTTGCGCTGCGCCGCCATGATCAGCGCCCAGGTCAGCTCGGCCGGGGCGGTGGGCGAGCCCACGCCCTCGGCGATGGCGATGCCCAGCTCGGTGGCGGCCGCCACGTCGATGTGGCCGCTGACCTTGCCGGTCTGCGAAATCAGCTTCAGATTGGGCAGCCTGGCCAGCAGCGCCCGCGTCAATTCGGTGCGCTCGCGTATCAGCACCACCGCGTCGAACGGCGCCAGCCGCGTCGCCAGCTGGCCCGTGCCGCGGCTGGAATTGTTGAATATTTTGACTTCATGCCCGTCGAGCAGGCGGAAGCAATCCAGGCCGCGGGTGGCGTCCTGGTAGTCGTCCAAGATTGCTATCTTCATAATGTACCAAGTAATTTTGACAGGGTTTCGTAGCGAAATAACGGCTTTGCTAAATCCGGGAATAGCTTACTACTTTACTCAACCAATTTTCCTACAATTTTGCCGAAACCGCGGGAGCCCGGGTGTACAATCCCCAGCACTTTGAAGCCCGACAGTGGGTTTCCGCAATACGTTCCATCAGCACTGTTACATGATAGATGCTGCGCGCCCGGCCAACGGGTGCACCGACATGACCGCCGTACCGCCGAAGCATTAAAGAATGCCTTTCCGAGCGCAAGCCATAAGCTGACGACGATCTGCCGTGCCGGGACAAGACAAGAATTCTTTATTGGCATTGGAGGTAACATGAATCAGCCCGTTATGACTGGCGTTGCAGCCCTGAACGTCCCAGCTTACATCAAACACCAGAAACTCATCGACTGGGTGGCGGAAGTAGCCGCGTTGACCCGTCCGGCCCGCATCTACTGGTGCGACGGCTCGCAAGAAGAGTATGACCGCCTGTGCGCCGAGATGGTGGCGGCCGGCACGATGAAAAAGCTGAACCAGGACCTGCGTCCGAATTCCTACCTGGCCTGCTCGGACCCGACCGACGTGGCCCGCGTGGAGGACCGCACCTTTATCTGCTCGAAAACCAAAGAGGAAGCCGGCCCGACCAACAACTGGATGGCGCCCGCTGAAATGCGCACCACCCTGAACGGCCTGTTCGACGGCTGCATGGCCGGCCGCACCCTGTACGTGGTGCCGTTCTCGATGGGCCCGCTCGGTTCGCCGATCGCCCATATCGGCGTCGAGCTGTCCGATTCGCCTTACGTGGCCGTCAACATGCGCATCATGACGCGCATGGGCAAGGCCGTGTACGACGTGCTGGGCGCCGACGGCGACTTCGTGCCCGCCATCCACACCGTGGGCGCGCCGCTGGCCGAAGGCCAGCAGGACGTGGCCTGGCCGTGCAACGCCACCAAATACATCGTGCACTTCCCTGAAACGCGCGAAATCTGGTCCTACGGCTCCGGCTACGGCGGCAACGCGCTGCTGGGCAAAAAATGCTTCGCGCTGCGCATCGCCTCGAACATGGGCTTCCAGGAAGCGCAGTCCGGCCAGGGCGCCGGCTGGCTGGCCGAGCACATGCTGATCCTGGGCGTGGAATCGCCGGAAGGCAAGAAGCACTACGTGGCGGCCGCCTTCCCGTCGGCCTGCGGCAAGACCAACTTCGCCATGCTGATCCCGCCGAAGAGCTTCAACGGCTGGAAAGTGACCACCATCGGCGACGACATCGCCTGGATCAAGCCGGGCGCGGACGGCCGCCTGTACGCCATCAACCCGGAAGCGGGCTACTTCGGCGTGGCCCCCGGCACCAACACCAAGACCAACTCGAACTGCATGGCCTGCCTGGGCGAGAACACCATCTTCACCAACGTCGCGCTGACCGACGAAGGCGACGTGTGGTGGGAGGGCCTGACCAAGGAAGCGCCTGCGCACCTGATCGACTGGCAGGGCAAGGACTGGACCCCGGCGTCCGGCACCAAGGCCGCCCACCCGAACGCGCGCTTCACCGTGGCCGCGACCCAGAATCCGGTCATCGATTCGGCCTGGGACGATCCGGCCGGCGTGCCGATCTCGGCCTTCATCTTCGGCGGCCGCCGTTCGACCACCGTGCCGCTGGTGACCGAGGCCCGCAACTGGGTGGAGGGCGTGTACATGGCCGCCACCATGGGCTCCGAAACCACCGCCGCCGCAGCCGGCCAGATGGGCGTGGTGCGCCGCGATCCGTTCGCCATGCTGCCCTTCATCGGCTACAACATGAGCGACTACTTCCAGCACTGGCTGAACCTGGGCCAGAAGATCGGCGCCGCCAACGCGCCCAAGATCTACTGCGTGAACTGGTTCCGCACCGACGCGGAAGGCAAGTTCGTCTGGCCTGGCTTCGGCGACAATATGCGCGTGCTGAAGTGGATGCTCGAGCGTATCGAAGGCACCGCCAGCGGCGTAGAGAACGTGTTCGGCCTCACCCCCGAGTTCAAGGACCTGAACTGGGACGGCCTGGACTTCACGCCGGAGCAGTTCCAGCAGATCACCTCGATCGACAAGGCGGCCTGGAACGAAGAACTGAAGCTGCACGCCGAGCTGTTCGAGAAGCTGGCCTACCACCTGCCGCAAGAGCTGGTCGCCACCAAGGCTGAAATCGAGAAGCGCCTGGCCAACTAAGCTGGCAGCCTTCCAAAAAAATGGCGCGCCCGACGGCGCGCCATTTTTTAATGGACATTTCGCACAGGTGTGCTAAAGTAAGTCCATGGATACTCTCACCGCAAAAAGCGAAGCCACCTACGCCGCCATCATCGAAACCGCGCTGGACATGGCGCTGGCGGACGGCATCGGCAAGCTGTCGCTGGGCGAGATCGCCAAGCGGCTGGACCTGAGCAAGAGCGGCGTGTTTTCCCGCGTCGGCTCGCTCGAGGCCTTGCAAGGCGCGGTGATGGACGAGTACGACCGCCGCTTCGCCGCCGAAGTATTCATGCCATCGCTGCAATTGCCGCAAGGCCTGCCGCGCCTGATGGCGCAGGTGAACCTGTGGCTGCAGCGCTCCTGCACGCTGGGTCCGCGCACCGGCTGCCTGTACACGGCGGGCGCCTTCGAGTTCGACGACCTGGGCGACAGCCCGCTGCGCGAGCGTTTGCAGCAGGGCGTGGAGCGCTGGCGCGCGTCGCTGCGCAAGACGGTGCTGCAGGCGGTGGAGCTGGGCCATCTGCGTCCGGATACCGATCCGCAGCAGCTGGTGTTCGAGATTTACTGCCTGATCGTGGGCCTGCTGCACGACGCGCGCTTCATGCGCGACCCCACCTCGGTCCAGCGCATGCAGATTGCCTTCAGCCGGCTGATTTCGACGTACAGAAGCTTTAGCTACCAGGGCTAGGGCAGTGTGGGCCGCCGCCGCGCGCGGTATTTTTTTGGAACTAATTTCGCACACCTGTGCGAAAGTTGACGAAGGAGATCATCATGACCAAAGCACTTTTCCTGCTGGCGCTGGCCTGCGCCCTGCTGCTCAGTCCCGGCCTGGCGCAGACGCTGCGCGCGCTGCCGGACCGCAACGACGATTTCGGCGTCATCTGAACGGAGCGCCGCCATGGACGCTATCGACTTTTATTTCGACTTTGCCTCGCCCTACGGCTATTTCGCCGCCACCTGCATCGACGAGTTGGCGGCGCGCCACCGGCGCCAGGTGCGCTGGCATCCCATCATGATGGCGGCGGTGTTCCAGGAAACCGGCGGCATGCCCCTGCCCATGGTGCCCATCAAGGGCCACTACGTGCTGCACGATATAGACCGCACGGCGCGCCAGCACGGCATCGCCTACCGCCAGCCCGCCACTTTCCCGCAATTGCTGCTCGGCGCGCCGCGCGCCATGCTCTGGATACGGCAGCAGTACGGTGAAGAACAGGCAGTGCGCTATGCCAAGCGCTGCATGCACGCCTATTTCGCCGACCGCGTGGACCTGGCGGACGACGAAGTGCTGGGCGGTATCGCGGCCGGCCTGGGCATACCGGCGGACGCGGTGCTGGCGGCCATCCGCTCGCGCGAAGTGAAGGAGCTGCTGAAACAGGAAACCTCGGACGCCATGGCGCGCGGCGTGTTCGGTTCGCCCTTCGTGATCGCGGACAAGGAGCCGTTCTGGGGCTTCGACCGCTTCGGCCAGCTGGAAGCGTGGCTGGCCGGCGGCGGCGTGTCCTGGAGCTATTGGGCGCGCAAGCCCAGGATAGTCTCCAGCCTGGGCCACCGCACGGCGCCGCGCGTGGCGGGCGCCTGAAACGCCGGACGCTCAGGCGTATTGCGCCGATTCGCCCAGGATGGCTTTCGGTTCCAGATAGCTGTCCAGCCCATACGGCCCGAACTCGCGGCCTATGCCGGACTGCTTGAAGCCGCCGAACGGCGCGATCAGATCGTCGTGGATGCCGTTGATATGGACGCGTCCGGCCACCAGCTGCGAGGCCACGCGGCCGGCCCGCGCCAGATCGGTCGAGCTGACGTAGGCCTGCAGCCCGTAAGGCGTGTCGTTGGCCATCGCCACCGCCTCCTCCTCGGTTTCGTAGCTGAGGATGGACAGCACCGGTCCGAAAATCTCCTCGCGGGCGATGGTCATGTCCGGCGTCACATTGGCGAACACGGTGGGCTGGACGAACCAGCCTTGCTCCAGGCCCGCAGGCTGTCCGAGGCCGCCCGTCAGCAGTTCGGCGCCTTCGGCGATGCCGGTGCGGATGTAGTGTTGCACGCGCTCGAACTGCTTGCGCGTGACCATGGGACCCAGCGTGACGGCGGGGTTGCGCGGATCGCCCACCACCACCGCTTCCGCCGCGGCTTTGGCCAGCTGCTTCACCTGTTCCAGCCGGTGCGCGGGTACCAGCAGGCGCGTGCCGGCGATGCAGGCCTGGCCGTTGTTCATATAGCAGGCCTGGATCGCCATCGGCACGGCCTTCTCGAAGTCCGCGTCGTCCAGCAGCACGTTGGCGCTCTTGCCGCCCAGCTCCAGTGTCACGCGCTTCATGCTGTCGACCGCCGCGCGCGCGATGGCCTTGCCCACCGCCGTGGAGCCGGTGAAGGAAATCTTGTTGATGTCCGGATGCGCACTGATTTCCGCGCCCACCACGTCGCCGCGCCCGTTGACGATGTTGAACACACCCGGCGGCAGGCCAGCCTCGTGCAGGCACTCGGCCAGTATCTGCGTTTGCAGCGCGCTCAGTTCACTGGGCTTGATCACCAGCGTGCAGCCGGCCGCGATCGCGGTGGCGAGTTTGTTGGCCACGAACCAGGCGCTGGAATTCCACGGCGTGATAACGCCCACCACGCCCACCGGCTCCAGCACCACTTTGGATTTGCCCACGGTTTTAACGAAGGCGTGTTCCTCCATCACCTTCTTCACGTCCAGGAACATCTTCGCCGTGTACTGCGAGCGCGCAATGCTGCCGGCGTAGGTGCCGCCGTATTCCTCCATCAGGGCGGCGGCGGCTTCATCGGCGCGCGCCAGCACCGCGTCGTGCAGGCGTTCCAAATACATGCCGCGCTGCGCAATGGTGCTGCGGGAGAAGGCGGGGAATGCCGCTTTGGCGGCGGCAATGGCGCGCCGCGTGTCTTCCACGTCGCCCAGGCGAACCTGGCCCGTCAGTTCGCCTGTGGTGGGGTTGATCAGGTCCCCCAGCTCGCTGCCGTGCGGCGTGGTGAACTGGCCATTGATGTAGATCTGGTCGATGATGCGCATGCTGTTTGCTCCTGAAGTAAGGTGCAGCCATTCTAAAAAGCGCGGCGCTGCCGCAACAGATGCGTTCCTGCCGCATGTTTGCCTGATTCTGCTTGTCCGCCCATGTTGCAATTCAAGCCCGGCTTTTTACGTTTCGTCGGAATCGCGCCCCGCCGCGCATGGTGTTCGCATACAGTGCATGCTCACCAATCTTTATCGTTAAGCCACCATGACAAAAATGACTCGCATCGGCGCCGCCAGCGCGCTGCTGTTTTCCCTGATGCTGGGCGCCGCGCATGCGCAGACCCCGGCCCCGGACCTGGAAGCCCGCCGCGCTGCCCTGAACAGCCTGATCAAGGAGCAGTGGGAGTACAGCATGCGCAACAGCCCCGAGTGGGCTTCGCTGCTGGGCGACAAGCGCTACAACGACAAGTGGTCCGATTTTTCGCAAGCGGGCATCGACGCCGACGCCAAAGCCACGCTGGAATTCCTGAAACGCTTCGAGGCGGTCGACAGCTCGGGTTTTCCGCTGCAGGAGAAGCTGAATCATGAGTTGATGCTGCGGCAGTTGCGGGAGAGTGCCGAAGCTGCGCGCTTCAAGGATTGGGAAATGCCGCTGGCGCAGAACTCCGGCATCCACATCGACCTGCCGCAAATCGTCTCCGCGCTGCCGTTTGAAACCGTGAAGGACTACGAGGACTATATCAAGCGCCTGCACACGCTGCCCAAGCTGTTCGACGACACCCGCGTGCAGATGGAGAACGGCGTGCGCGACGGCCTGATGCCGCCCAAGTTCCTGATCCCGAAAATCGTCAAGCAGTGCGAGGACGTGGCCGCGATGAAGGCCGCCGCTTCGCCGTTTGCCGAGCCGCTGAAAAAATTCCCGAAAGAGTTCTCCAGCGCCGACAAGGCGCGCCTCGGCAAGGAGATCCTGGCGGCCGTGCAGAAGGACGTGGCGCCTGCCTACAAGAAGCTGGCCGGTTACGTGAAGACCCAGTATCTGCCGCACGGCCGCAAGGAGGTGGGCATGTGGTCGCTGCCGGACGGCGCTGCGCGCTACAGCTTCAAGGCCAAGTCCTCCACCACCACGGCCATGCAGCCGGAGGAGATCCACCAGCTTGGCCTGGCCGAAGTGGCGCGCATCGAAGCGCAGATGCTGGGCGTCGCGCAGAAGCAGGGCTTCCACGACCTGAAGGCCTTCAACAAGGCCCTGGCCGCGAATCCCAAGCTGCACCCGAAATCGCGCCAGGAGATCGTGGACCTGTACCAGAAATACACGGACCAGATGTACACCCAGCTGCCGCAGCAGTTCGGCATCCTGCCCAAGGGCAAAGTCGAAATCCGCCAGGTGGAGCAGTTCCGCGAAAAGGGCGAAGCCGCCGCTTCCTACATGCAGGGTTCGCCGGACGGCAAGCGCGCCGGCCGCGTAATGGTCAACACCGGCGACTTTGCCAAGCGCTCCATCATCGGCATTGAAACCACGGCGCTGCACGAAGGCGTGCCGGGCCACCACATGCAGATCGCCATCGCGCAGGAGATCGAAGCGCTGCCGAGCTTCCGCCAGCAGGGCAACTACACGGCATATGCCGAAGGCTGGGCGCTGTACTCGGAACGCCTGGGCGAAGAACTGGGCTTCTTCAAAGACCCTTACAGCTACTACGGGCACCTGCAGGATGAAATGCTGCGCGCCATCCGCCTGGTGGTGGACACCGGCCTGCACTACAAGAAATGGAACCGCCAGCAGGTGGTGGACTTCTTCCACGACCATTCGGGCATCGAGGAAGTGGACGTGCAGAGCGAGACCGACCGCTACATCGTCTGGCCGGGCCAGGCCCTGGGCTACAAGATCGGCCAGCTGAAAATCCTGTCGCTGCGCGACTACGCGAAGAAGGAGCTGGGCAGCCAGTTCGACATCCGCAAATTCCACGACCAGGTGCTGGGCGCAGGCGCTCTGCCGATGGACGTGCTGGAGTCGCACATCAAGGAATGGGTGGAAACGGAGAAGAAGGGCGCCACGCGCGTAGCAGGGTAGGGCGGGTTAGCGCGTCGCGCGTAACCCGCCAAGCATGCGTCACCACTGTCACACCGCTGATCGCAATCGCTTCACATCCTGCATCGGCGGCGCCCCGAACAGGCGCCGGTACTCGCGGCTGAACTGGGACGGGCTCTCGTAGCCCACCTGGTAGGCCGCCGTGGCGGCGTCGGCGCAGCCATTGAGCAGCAGCGTGCGCGCCTGCTGCAGGCGCAGCTGCTTCTGGTACTGCATCGGCCCCATGGTGGTGACGGCCTTGAACCGGTGGTGCAGGCTGGACACGCTCATATTGGTGGCCTGCGCCAGCTCCTCCACCAGCACCGGCTGGTTGTAGCGCTCCTTGAGCCAGGCAATGGCCTTGCTGATGCCACGGTCCTGCTGGTCCAGCACCACGTTCTGATAAAGCTGGCGGCCGTGCGGGCCGGTCAGCAGCCGGTAGATGATTTCCCGTTTCAGTCCCACGGCCAGAAAAGCCGCTTCCTGCGGCGGTGCATTTGGCATATCCAGCAAGCGCACCAGCTGGCACAAGGCCTCCTGCAACGCCGCATCGGTTTCGCCGACGAAGGCGCCGCGCACCGGCTGCGCGCCGTCATGCAGATCGATGCGCGCCTCCAGCACAACGGCGGCGATTTCCGCCGGGTCGAATTCGATATTCAATAACAGGTAGGGCTGCTCCGGGGTGGCGTTGACCACGTGGCCGGAAGCGGGCATGTCGACCGACACGGCGAGGTACTGGCCGGGCCCGTAGTCCAGCACTTCGCTGGCCAGGTGCACGCGCTTGTTCCCTTGCAGGATCACGCAGCACGAGGGCTTGAGCACGCCGCGCGTGATGGGCGTGGGCTGCGAGGAACGCAGCAGGGACAGGAAGGGCACCGCCGTTTCGGCGCGGCCATCGTGCGGCAGCAGTTGCTGCACGATGGCGATCATGCGCCCCAGCCGGTCCGGCGCGTCCCTGTCCATGGCGCTTTACTTCTTCTTGGCCGGCTTGAGCAGCGGGACCAGGTATTTGCCCGTCACGCTGGCCGGGTTGGCCGCCACGTCTTCCGGCGAACCGGCGGCGATAATCTGGCCGCCGCCCGCGCCGCCTTCCGGCCCCAGGTCCACAATCCAGTCCGCCGTCTTGATGACGTCCAGGTTGTGTTCGATGATGGCCAGCGTGTTGCCCTGGTCGCGCAGGCGGTGGATTACCTTGAGCAGCAGGTCGATGTCGTGGAAGTGCAGGCCGGTGGTCGGCTCGTCCAGGATGTACAGCGTGCGCCCCGTGTCGCGCTTGGACAGCTCCAGCGACAGCTTGACGCGCTGCGCCTCGCCGCCCGACAGCGTAGTGGCGCTCTGCCCCAGCTTGATGTAGCCCAGGCCCACGTCCAGCAGCGTGTGCAGCTTGCGCGCGATGACAGGCACCGGCTTGAAGAATTCGTGCGCGTCTTCCACCGTCATGTCCAGCACTTCGGTGATGTTCTTGCCCTTGTAGTGAACTTCCAGCGTTTCGCGGTTGTAGCGCTTGCCGTGGCAGACGTCGCACGGCACGTACACGTCCGGCAGGAAATGCATCTCCACCTTGATCACGCCGTCGCCCTGGCAGGCTTCGCAGCGACCGCCCTTCACGTTGAAGGAGAAACGGCCCGCGCTGTAGCCGCGCTCCTTGGAAGTGGGCACGGTGGCGAACAGGTCGCGGATGGGCGTGAACAGGCCGGTATAGGTGGCCGGGTTCGAGCGCGGCGTGCGGCCGATGGGCGCCTGGTCCACGGCGATCACCTTGTCGAAGTGTTCCAGGCCGCTGATGGTGTCGTGCGGCGAAGGCTCGGTCTGTGAACCGTACAGGTGGCGCGACAGGGCCGGGTAGAGCGTGTCGTTGATCAGCGAGGACTTGCCCGAGCCGGACACGCCGGTAATGCAGGTCATCAGGCCGACCGGCAGCTGCAGCGTGACGTTCTTCAGGTTGTTGCCGGTGGCGCCGGTGATCACCAGCTGGCGCTCCTCGTCGAACTGGTGGCGCTTCTTCGGCACTTCGATTTTCTTGGCGCCGCTCAGGTACTGCGACGTCAGCGACTCCTTGTTCTTCAGGATGTCCTTCAGCGAGCCGGAGGCGATCACGTCGCCGCCGTGCACGCCCGCGCCCTTGCCCATGTCGACGATATAGTCGGCGGTGCGGATCGCGTCCTCGTCGTGCTCCACCACCAGCACGCTGTTGCCGATGTCGCGCAGGTGCTTCAGGGTTTCGATCAGGCGGTCATTGTCGCGCTGGTGCAGGCCGATGGACGGCTCGTCCAGCACGTACATCACGCCGGTCAGGCCGGAACCGATCTGCGAAGCCAGGCGGATGCGCTGCGCTTCGCCGCCGGACAGCGTGTCGGCGCTGCGGTCCAGCGACAAATAGTCCAGGCCCACGTTGTTCAGGAACTTCAGGCGCGAGATGATTTCCTTCACCACGCGGTCGGCGATCTCGCGCTTGGCGCCGGTTAGCTCCAGCTGCTCGAAATACTCCAGCGAATCGCGCAGCGGCTTGCGCGACAGCTCGAAGATGGCGCGCTGCTGCTTGCCGCTGCCCACCTTCACATAGCGCGCTTCCGTGCGCAGGCGCGCGCCGGCGCAGGCCGGGCATTCCTTCTCGTTGATGAACTTGGCCAGTTCTTCCTTTACCGCCATCGAATCGGTTTCGCGGTAGCGGCGCGACAGGTTGTTCACCACGCCTTCGAAGGTGTGTTCCTTGACCACGGTGCGGCCGCGCTCATTGATGTAGGCGAACGGAATCGACTGCTTGCCGGAGCCGTGCAGCACGGCTTCCTGCGCGTTCTTCGGCAGCTGCTCGAACGGCGTGTCGAGGTCGAATTCGTAGTATTCCGCCAGCGCGGTCAGCATCTGGAAGTAGAACTGGTTGCGGCGGTCCCAGCCCTTCACGGCGCCGGAGGCCAGCGACAGGTTGGGGAAGGCCACGATGCGCTTCGGATCGAAGAATTCGATATGGCCCAGGCCATCGCACTCGGGGCAGGCGCCCATCGGATTGTTGAACGAGAACAGGCGCGGTTCCAGCTCCTGCAGCGAGTAGCCGCATTCGGTGCAGGCGAATTTATTGGAGTACACATGCTCCTGCGCGGTATCCATCTCATACGCCACGGCGCGGCCATCGGCCAGGCGCAGCGCGGTCTCGAAGCTCTCGGCCAGGCGCTGCTTGATTTCCGGGTTCACCTTCACGCGGTCGATCACCACGGCTATGGTGTGCTTTTCGGTCTTCTTCAGTTTGGGCAGGTCGTCCACTTCGTAGATTTTTGCGTCATGCGTACCGCTTTGCACGCGGAACCTCACGAAGCCCTGGGCCTGCATCTGCTCGAACAGGTCCACATGCTCGCCCTTGCGGTTGGCCACCACCGGCGCCAGGATCATCAGCTTGGTGCCCTCGGGCATGGCCAGCACCGCGTCCACCATCTGCGACACGGTCTGCGCGGCCAGCGCGTGGGTCGGGTGGTTGATGCAGTAGGGCGTGCCCACGCGCGCGAACAGCAGGCGCAGGTAGTCGTGGATCTCGGTCACCGTGCCCACCGTGGAGCGCGGATTGTGCGAGGTGGCCTTCTGCTCGATGGAGATGGCCGGCGACAGGCCCTCGATCAGGTCCACGTCCGGTTTTTCCATCAGCTGCAGGAACTGGCGCGCATAGGCCGACAGCGATTCCACGTAGCGGCGCTGGCCTTCCGCGTACAGCGTGTCGAACGCCAGCGAGGACTTGCCGGAACCGGACAGGCCGGTAATCACGATCAGCTTGTTGCGCGGCAGATCGAGGTTGATGTTCTTGAGGTTATGCGTGCGTGCGCCGCGGATGCGGATCTGTTCCATTGTCTGAGCCTTGGATAAAGGAGGGCGAACGGGGTGAACCCGCTACTATAGCCGGGTTTGATCCGCGCCGCCTCGCGCTGTTTGATGCAGATCAAGGCGCACGGTTCAATATACTGTATATAATACCAGTATTCTTAAAAATGGGCAGGGCCTTGCCTTCGCTTATAATCGTCGTTTAAGCAAATGACAGCCCGCCGCGCGCGGCCGCAGTTCAACAGGAGTTTATACATGGCATCAGTCAACAAAGTCATCATCGTCGGCAATCTGGGCCGCGATCCGGAAATTCGCTACATGCCCAGCGGTGATGCGATCGCCAACATTGCTGTTGCGACCTCGTACAAGTCGAAGGACCGCAACACCGGCGAGCAAAAAGAGCAAACCGAGTGGCACCGCATTTCCTTCTTCGGCCGCCTGGCTGAAATCGTCGGCCAGTACCTGAAAAAAGGTTCCTCGGTCTACGTGGAAGGCCGCCTGCAGACCCGCAAGTACACCGACAAGGACGGCGTAGAGAAATACGCAACCGACATCATCGCCGAGCAGATGCAAATGCTGGGCGGCCGTCAAGGCATGGGTGACGGCGGCGGCATGGACGACGGCGGCAGCTACGACGCCCCGGCCCCGCGCCAGGCCCCGGCTCCGCGCCCCGCGCCAGCCCCGGCCCCCGCACCGCGTCCGGCCCCGCGCCCGGCGCCGAACTTCTCGGACATGGACGACGATATTCCGTTCTAAGGAATGCACGCAACGACCAACTGAAACGGCCCGGATACCTCGTATCCGGGCCTTTTTTTTACAGGAGATCCGCATGGGCGCAGCTGCGGCCAGCCAGAGTCCGGAACTGCTGCGCCGCCTGCTGCGTGCAAAAGACCGGATGGATGCCGCCTCCGAAGAGGAGTGGCCGGTGGCGCGCCTGGCGCAGGTGAGCTGCGTCTCGGCGGCGCACTTCGCGCGCTCCTTCAAGGTGGCCTTCGGCCTGCCGCCGCACCGCTACCTGCTCTCGCGCCGCATCGAGCGCGCCAAGGCGCTGCTGCGCGAAACCGATCTGCCCATCACTGAAATCGCCTTCCGCACCGGTTGGCGCAGCCTGGGCACGTTCGGGCGCACCTTCCGCGATATCACCGGAGAAAATCCAGGCGAAATCCGCGAGCGCGAGCGGGCGGCGGCGGGGCAGCCGGGCCGCGTGCCCGCCTGTGTGCTTGGCGCTGCGCACCGGCCCCACCTCACCATGGCAGTTTCGGAGAAGCGGCGCCGGATGGCCGAACCTATACTGGGGACTCAAACAAAGGAGACCCTATGACTCAAGGTATCGAAGTAGCCGGACTGTATGTCCGCGACCAGGATGAAGCACTCGCGTTCTACGTGGACAAGCTGGGCTTCCGCGTCCACACGGACGTGCGCAACGGCGAGTATCGCTGGCTTACGGTCCAGCATCCGGAGCAGCCGTCGTTCCAGCTGGGCCTGTATGTGCCGGGGCCGCCCACCCACGATGCGGCGACCGCGCAGACGCTGTCCGCGATGGTGGCCAAGGGCGCCATGCCGCCCCTGGTGCTGGTGGTGGACGATTGCCGCGCCGCCTGGCACACCATGCGGGAACTCGGTGTGGAGTTCACGCAGGAGCCGGTCGACCGTTACGGCACCGTGGACGCCGGCTTCCGCGATCCATCTGGCAACGGCTGGAAAATGATACAGACACGCCGCTGAGTTCGTCGAGCGCCAGGCCATGCCGGCGTCAGCGCTTCAGCACCAGCCTGGCCTCCAGTCCGCCACCGGGACGGTTGTGCAGGGTGAGGCTGGCGTCCATGGCCCGCGTCAATTGGCGCGCGATGGCCAGGCCGAGGCCGGTGCCGCCGGTATTGCGGTTGCGCGAAGTTTCAATCCGCACGAAAGGTTCGAACACGGCGTCCAGCGATTCGGCCGGAATGCCGGGGCCACGGTCGAGCACGCTGATCGCCAGCAGGCCGGTGCCGGCGTGCGCGGCGTCGATCACGATCTCGGCCGCGCCGCCGAATTTCAGCGCGTTGTCGACCAGGTTGCCCAGCACCCGGCGCAGCGCCTGCGGGCGCGCCACCAGCGCCGCACCGGCCTTGCCTTGCAGGCTCACGTCGTGGCCGCCGTCGCGGTAGTCGGCCAGCATGCTGTCGAGCAGGGCGTCGGGATCGATGCGCAGCGGCGTTTCGGCCGCGCCGTGCAGCGTGCGCGCATAGGCCACGCCTTCCTTGACCAGGGTTTCCATCTCCTGCAGGTCCTGCTGCAGCTTGGCGTGCTGCGGCGTGTCGTCGTCCATCATGTCCACCCGCAGGCGCATGCGCGTGATCGGGGTCTGCAGGTCGTGCGAGATGGCGGCCAGGATCTGCAGGCGCTCGGTCATATAGCCGGCGATGCGGTCCTGCATGGCGTTGAAGGCGCGCGCCGCGCGCGCCACCTCGGACGGGCCGTCCTCTGCCAGGCGCTCGGCCTTCAGGTCCGGCCCCAGCGCGTCGGCCGCCTGGGCCAGCTGGTGCAGCGGCCGCGTGGCCTGGCGCACCGCGTACCAGCAGCAGGCCGCCAGCAGCGCCAGCTGCAGCGCCAGCAGCAGCGGCAGCCAGCGCGACAGGGGAATGCCGTGCATGGGCGTGATGTCTATGGTCAGCGGCGCGCCGTCGCTCAGGCGCAAATGCACTTGCAGCCGCTCGCGCTCGCCGGGCACGGCGTTGGCCGTCAGTTCGTAGCTGGTGCCGATGCCGTCGGCGATCGAGGCCGCCACCCGGGCCGACAGCGTGGCGTCCGGCGCCACGCCGGCCACGCCGGGCTCGAGCATGAAGTGGTAGCTGCGGCGCGCCAGCCGGGGCAGCCAGGCGGGGCGCTCGGCGGCGGGCAGGCGGTCCAGCAGGGCCACCGAGCTGGCCACTTCGCGCTCGATATAGCCCATCATCACGTTCATGGTGGCCTGGTTGCGCTCCGTCATGGTGAGCCAGAAGGAGGTGGCGTTGGCGGCGGCCAGGCCGATGAACAGGATCAGCGCCAGGCGCGCGAACAGCGAGCGCGGCCAGCGCAAGGGGCCAGCTGCCATCAGTCGCGCCCTTCCAGCACCGTCACGGCGGACGAGAACACATAGCCTTCGCTGCGCAGCGTCTTGATATAGCGCGGCTCGCGCGCCACGTCCTTCAGCGTCTGGCGCAAGCGGCTCACCAGCAGGTCGATGGAGCGGTCGAAGGCGTCGGCCTGGCGGCCCTGGGTCAGGTTCAGCAGCTGGTCGCGCGTGAGCACCCGCTGCGGGTGGTCGAGGAAGACGCGCAGCAGCCGGTACTCGGCGCCGCTGAGCGCCACCATGGTGCCGTCGGCGTCCAGCAGGTGGCGCGCCACCGTGTCCAGCTTCCAGTCGCCGAAGCCCAGCATGTGGGCCGCTTCGGTCACCTGCATATTCTTGGGCAGCATGCGCGCGCGGCGCAGCACGGCGCGGATGCGCGCCAGCAGCTCGCGCGAGGCGAAGGGCTTGGCCAGGTAGTCGTCGGCGCCCATCTCCAGGCCGACGATGCGGTCGGCCTCCTCGGCCAGCGCGGTCAGCATCAGCACCGGCACCGTGCGGTGCTTGCCGGCCCGCAGCTCGCGGCACAGCAGCAGGCCGTCCTCGCCGGGCAGCATCAGGTCCAGCACGATCAGGTCCGGCTCGCCCTGTTCCAGCACGGCGCGCATCTGGCGTCCGTTGGCGGCCAGCGAGACGCGCATGCCGTTCTTTTCAAGGTAGGCCGCCAGCAGTTCGCGGATGCCTCTGTCGTCGTCGACGATCAATACGTGGTCGTTAGTGTCCATGCAGCCATGATACCCCAGCGCATTTGCATGTTTGTATCCCCATGTATCCCCCGCGCCGGCATACACACTACATTGCAGCGCCGCCGTTCGGCCGACACAAGCGGGATACCTGGGCGCGGTCCAATGGCGTCTTCTATCCTTCTTTTATCCTGTTAGGCGGAGCGCCCCATGCACAACCTGCTCGAAACGCTGCTGGCCCTGCTGGCCGGCGTCTTCACCATCGCCTCGCCGTGCGTGCTGCCGGTGATGCCCATCCTGCTGGGCAGCGCCGCGGCCACCGCAGGCGGCGCCGGCCAGCCGGCCGGCCTGGACCGCCGCCGGCCGCTGTACATCATCGCCGGCTTCATCCTCACGTTCGCGTCCTTCGCCATGCTGCTGGGCGCGGTGTCGTCCGTGGTGCAGGCGGCGCAGGAGGCGCTGCGCAACGCCGCCATCGCGCTGCTGGCGCTGTCCGGCCTGCTGCGCCTGTGGCCCCGTCCCTATGACTGGCTGGTGGCCGGGGTGCAGCGGGCCCTGCCCGGCATGGGCGGCGGCGCGGGGCCGGCCGGCGCGCGGGGCGGCAACCTGGGCGGCTTTGTGCTGGGCATGTCGCTGGGCGCGGTGTGGACGCCGTGCGCCGGTCCCGTGCTGGCCTCCATCCTGGCGCTGGTGGTGAAGGCGCAAGACCTGGGCTGGTCGGCGCTGCTGATCACGCTGTACGCCGCCGGCGCCGCCATACCCATGCTGGCCATCCTGTACGGCGGCCAGTACGCCGGCGCGCGGGTGCGCGTGCTGGCGCGCCATGCCGGGCGCCTGCAGCAGGTGTTCGGCGTGCTCGTGATGGCCACCGCCTTCGCTATATATATGCAGTACGACATCCTGGCCTATTCCAGGCTGGCTGCCTTCTTCCCCTCCCTGAAAGGACTCTGATATGTTTTTGACACGCACAGCTGCGGCCGCCGCCGCCCTGGCCCTGGCCTCCGGCCTGGCCGCCGCCGGTCCGTTGAAGAACCCGGCCGCCGCGCCGGAGTTCACCGGCATCGAGAAATGGCTGAACAGCGAGCCGCTCACCGTGCAGCAGCTGCGCGGCAAGGTGGTGCTGGTGGATTTCTGGACCTACACGTGCATTAATTGCATCAACGTGCTGCCGCACGTCAAGTCCTGGTACGAGAAGTATAAGGACCAGGGCCTGGTGGTGGTCGGGGTGCACACGCCCGAATTCCCCTTCGAGCGCAGCACCGCCAATGTGCAGACCGCCATCAAGCGCTTCGATATCCGCTATCCGGTGGCGCAGGACAACCGCTACGCCACCTGGAGCGCCTACCGCAACCAGTACTGGCCGGCGCTGTATTTGATCGACCGCAACGGCAAGGTGGTCTATACCCACTTCGGCGAGGGGCAGTACGGCCAGACCGAGGCGGCGATCCAGGCGCTGCTGGCGCAAAAAGGTTGAACAGGCAAGCTTGCCTGTGTTCAGGACAAGCCCGGCCGCTGCGCCGGGCTTTTTTTCGTCCCACAGTCAGTGAATTGATAGCAGGAAATCAGCTTGTTTGTCAGATAGGCATCCTCCTTGCCGCCCTAGAATAAAGCTTGTGCGCTTGTCTTTTCACTATGGAAAAGTTGTCGTTTACTCGAGTTGTTTGATGGCGACAGGAAATTAAATAAGTGCTGCATGGCAAGTAAATCCGCTATACTTGCCGGTAATGTCTATTTGCTGCCTGCATTTCTGGCGGCATCAGAGAGGGGGAGTAGCAGCCTCCCTATGAAATTGCCCCAAGTTAACAAGTTTACTTAATGAAAGCACCGCTGCGGTCGCTTTGTAACGAAGCGTAGTTTTGCGTTGCGGTGTTGCGTCAGTTCGATGACGGCGAGTAAAAGTTGACCGGTAAGTAACATTCCTGTCACTTTTGTTTACTAAAGTTAAGCGAACTGTTGACGTTAAGAATGAAAAGCGCGCTCTTTTTATAGGGCGCTGTGCCACAGATTAGCGATTGGAGCCCCGGGAATAGCCCACAGGCTCCAGTTCGTGCCCAGTCAGATTCGAGTAGTGCCCCAAGGAGAATGGAAATGAGTATCGTAACCAGCTTGTCCACAGACCAAATTGCCTCACTTTCGACCGCGCAGATTGCGGGTCTGGCGACAGCTGATATCGCTGGCCTTTCCTCCGACCAGTTCCGGGCGCTGACGACCGACCAGATGGGCGTGTTCACCAGCGCCCAAATTCCGTCGTTCACCACCAGCCAGCTGGCCGGCGCGCTGACCACGGACCAGACCGTTGCGCTGACGTCCGCGCAGTTCGCTTCCCTGACCAGCGGCCAGGTCGCCGCGCTGTCGACCGACGCGATGAAAGCCATCGAGTCCAACGACATCGCCGCGCTGAAGACCGCCTCCATTGCTGCACTGAAAACGAACCAAGTCGCGGTGCTGGGCTCCGACCAGATCGGCGCGCTGACCAGCGGCCAGGCCGCCGCGCTGACCACCAACGCGATCGCCGCCGGCCTGACGACCGACCAGATCGTCGCCCTGGGCACCAACCATACCGCCGTGCTGAGCTCGGCTCAAGTCGCTGCCTTCAGCACCGACGGCATCGCCGCCATGCAGACCGAAGACCTGGCCGCGCTGCGCACCGTCGCCATCGCCGGCCTGAAGTCCACTCAGCTGGCCGCGCTGACCACCGACCAGGTCGTCGGCCTGGGCACCAACCAGGTTGCCGCGCTGACCAGCGCCCAAGCCGGCGCGCTGACCACCGATGGCATCAAAGCCATGGAAACCAGCGACCTGGCCGCCCTGAAGTCGTCCGCCCTCGCCGGCTTGAACACCGCCCAGATCGCTGCGCTGACGACCGACCAGATCGGCGCCATGACCACCGGCCAGTTCGCCGCGCTGAGCGTCACCCAGATCGGCGCCGGCCTGACGACCGACCAGGTTGTCGCCATGAACTCGGCGCAGATCGGCGTGCTGAGCACCGCCCAGGTCGCCGCCTTCACCACCGACGCCATCAAGGCCATCGAAACCAATGATCTGGTGGCCCTGAAGTCGACCGTGATCGCCGCCCTGAAAACCAACCAGATCGCCGCCCTGACCACCGACCAGGTCAACAACCTGTCGAGCAGCCAGGTTGCCGCGCTGACGACCACCGCCATCGCGACCGCGCTGAGTACCGACCAGGTTGTCGCCCTGAATAGCCAGCAAGCCGGCGCCCTGAGCTCGAGCCAGGTGGCCGCCTTCACCACCGACGGCATCGCCGCGCTGCAAACCGAAGACCTGGCCGCGCTGAAGACCGCCGCCATCGCCGGCCTGCGCACCGCGCAAGTGGCCGCACTGACCACCGACCAGGTTGTTGGCCTGGGTACCAACCAGGTTGCCGCGCTGACCAGCGCCCAAGCTGGCGCCCTGACCACCGACGGCATCAAGGCCATGGAGACCAGTGACCTGGCCGTGCTGAAATCGGCTGCCATCGCCGGCCTGAGCACCGCCCAGATTTCGGTGCTGACCACCGACCAGATCGGCGCCATGACCTCCGGCCAGTTTGCCGCCCTGAGCGTCACCCAGATCGGCGCCGGCCTGACCACCGACCAGATCGTGGCCATGAACTCCGCCCAGTTCGGCGCGTTCACCACCACCCAGTTCAACGCCCTGTCGACCGACTCGATCAAAGCCATCGAGACCAACGACATCGTCGGCCTGAAATCGACCGTGATCGCCGCGCTGAAAACCAACCAGATCGCCGCCCTGACGACCGACCAGGTGAACAGCCTGACCAGCAGCCAGGTCGCCGCGCTGACCACCACCGCCATCGCCACCGCGCTGAGCACCGACCAGGTGGTTGCCCTGAACAGCGTACAAGCATCGGCCCTGAGCTCGCTGCAAGTGGCTGCCTTCACCACCGACGCCATTGCCGCGCTGCAGACCGAAGACCTGGCCGCGCTGAAAACGTCGGCCATCGCCGGCCTGAAGTCGTCGCAAATGGCCGCGCTGACCACCGACCAGGTGGTGGGCCTGGGCACCAACCAGGTTGCCGCGCTGACCAGCACCCAGGCTGGCGCGCTGACCACCGACGGCATCAAGGCCATGGAGACCAATGACCTGGCCGTGCTGAAATCGGCTGCCATCGCCGGCCTGAACACTGCCCAGATCTCGGTGCTGACCACCGACCAGATCGGCGCCATGTCCTCCGGCCAGTTCAGCGCCCTGAGCACCACCCAGATCGCTGCGGGCCTGACCACCGACCAGATCGTGGCCATGAACTCGGCCCAGTTCGGCGCGTTCACCACCACCCAGTTCAGCGCCCTGTCGACCGACTCGATCAAAGCCATCGAGACCAACGACATCGTCGGCCTGAAATCGACCGTGATTGCCGCGCTGAAGACCAACCAGGTCGCCGCCCTGACGACGGACCAGGTCAACAACCTGACCAGCAGCCAGGTCGCCGCCCTGACCACCACCGCCATCGCCAGCGCGCTGAGCACCGACCAGGTCGTGGCGCTGAACAGCGTGCAAGCATCGGCGCTGAGCTCGCTGCAAGTGGCTGCCTTCACCACCGACGCCATCGCCGCCCTGCAGACCGAAGACCTGGCCGCGCTGAAAACGTCGGCCATCGCCGGCCTGAAGACTGCGCAAATGGCCGCACTGAGCACCGACCAGGTGGTGGGCCTGGGCACCAACCAGGTTGCCGCGCTGACCAGCGCCCAGGCTGGCGCGCTGACCACCGACGGCATCAAGGCCATGGAGACCAACGACCTGGCCGTGCTGAAATCAGCCGCCATCGCTGGCCTGAGCACTGCCCAGATCTCGGTGCTGACGACCGACCAGATCGGCGCCATGTCCTCCGGCCAGTTCAGCGCCCTGAGCGTCACCCAGATCGGCGCCGGCCTGACCACCGACCAGATCGTGGCCATGAACTCCGCCCAGTTCGGCGCGTTCACCACCACCCAGTTCGGCGCGCTGTCGACCGACTCGATCAAAGCCATCGAGACCAACGACATCGTCGGCCTGAAATCGACCGTGATCGCCGCGCTGAAAACCAACCAGATCGCCGCCCTGACGACCGACCAGGTGAACAGCCTGACCAGCAGCCAGGTCGCCGCCCTGACCACCACCGCCATCGCCACCGCGCTGAGCACCGACCAGGTCGTGGCCCTGAACAGCGTGCAAGCATCGGCGCTGAGCTCGAGCCAGGTTGCCGCCTTCACCACCGACGCCATCGCCGCCCTGCAGACCGAAGATCTGGCCGCGCTGAAAACCGCCGCCATCGCCGGCCTGAAAACCGCGCAAGTGGCCGCGCTGAGCACTGATCAGGTCGTGGGCTTGGGCACCAACCAGGTTGCCGCGCTGACCAGCGCCCAGGCTGGCGCGCTGACCACCGACGGCATCAAGGCCATGGAGACCAACGACCTGGCCGCCCTGAAGTCGGCTGCCATCGCCGGCCTGAACACGGCCCAGATCTCGGTGCTGACCACCGACCAGATCGGCGCTATGTCCTCCGGCCAGTTCAGCGCCCTGAGCACCACCCAGATCGCCGCCGGCCTGAACACCGACCAGATCGTGGCCATGAACTCGGCCCAGTTCGGCGCGTTCACCACCAGCCAGTTCAACGCCCTGTCGACCGACTCGATCAAAGCCATCGAGACCAACGACATCGTCGGCCTGAAATCGACCGTGATCGCCGCGCTGAAAACCAACCAGATCGCCGCCCTGACGACCGACCAGGTGAACAGCCTGACCAGCAGCCAGGTCGCCGCGCTGACCACCACCGCCATCGCCACCGCGCTGAGCACCGACCAGGTTGTCGCCCTGAACAGCGTGCAAGCATCGGCGCTGAGCTCGAGCCAGGTTGCCGCCTTCACCACCGACGCCATCGCCGCCCTGCAGACCGAAGACCTGGCCGCGCTGAAAACCGCCGCCATCGCCGGCCTGAAAACAGCGCAAGTGGCCGCGCTGAGCACTGACCAGGTCGTGGGCCTGGGCACCAACCAGGTTGCCGCGCTGACCAGCGCCCAGGCTGGCGCGCTGACCACCGACGGCATCAAGGCCATGGAGACCAATGACCTGGCCGTGCTGAAGTCGGCTGCCATCGCCGGCCTGAACACTGCCCAGATCTCGGTGCTGACCACCGACCAGATCGGCGCCATGTCCTCCGGCCAGTTCAGCGCCCTGAGCACCACCCAGATCGCCGCCGGCCTGAACACCGACCAGATCGTGGCCATGAACTCGGCCCAGTTCGGCGCGTTCACCACCAGCCAGTTCAACGCGCTGTCGACCGACTCGATCAAAGCCATCGAGACCAACGACATCGTCGGCCTGAAATCGACCGTGATCGCCGCGCTGAAAACCAACCAGATCGCCGCCCTGACGACCGACCAGGTGAACAGCCTGACGAGCAGCCAGGTCGCCGCGCTGACCACCACCGCCATCGCCACCGCGCTGAGCACCGACCAGGTCGTGGCCCTGAACAGCGTACAAGCATCGGCCCTGAGCTCGCTGCAAGTGGCTGCCTTCACCACCGACGCGATCAAGGCTCTGCAGACCGAAGACCTGGCCGCGCTGAAAACCGCCGCCATCGCCGGCCTGAAGACCGCGCAAGTGGCCGCGCTGACCACCGACCAGGTGGTTGGCCTGGGCACCAACCAGGTTGCCGCGCTGACCAGCGCCCAGGCTGGCGCGCTGACCACCGACGGCATCAAGGCCATGGAGACCAACGATCTGGCCGCGCTGAAGTCGGCTGCCATCGCCGGCCTGAAAACCGACCAGATCTCGGTGCTGACGACCGACCAGATCGGCGCCATGACCTCCGGCCAGTTCAGCGCCCTGAGCACCACCCAGATCGCTTCGGGCCTGACGACCGACCAGATCGTGGCCATGAACTCGGCCCAGTTCGGCGCGTTCACCACCACCCAGTTCGGCGCGCTGTCGACCGACTCGATCAAAGCCATCGAGACCAACGACATCGTCGGCCTGAAATCGACCGTGATCGCCGCGCTGAAAACCAACCAGATCGCCGCCCTGACGACGGACCAGGTCAACAACCTGACCAGCAGCCAGGTCGCCGCCCTGACCACCAGCGCGATCGCCGCGTCCCTGAGCACCGACCAGGTTGTGGCGCTGAACAGCCTGCAAGCCTCGGCGCTGAGCTCGAGCCAGGTGGCCGCCTTCACCACCGACGCGATCAAGGCTCTGCAGACCGAAGACCTGGCCGCGCTGAAAACCTCGGCCATCGCCGGCCTGAAAACCGCGCAAATGGCTGCGCTGACCACCGACCAGGTGGTTGGCCTGGGCACCAATCAGGTTGCCGCGCTGACCAGCGCCCAAGCTGGCGCCCTGACCACCGACGGCATCAAGGCCATGGAGACCAACGACCTGGCCGCGCTGAAATCGGCTGCCATCGCCGGCCTGAAAACCGACCAGATCTCGGTGCTGACGACCGACCAGATCGGCGCCATGTCCTCCGGCCAGTTCAGCGCCCTGAGCACCACGCAGATCGCTTCGGGCCTGACCACCGACCAGATCGTGGCCATGAACTCGGCCCAGTTCGGCGCGTTCACCACCACCCAGTTTGTGGCGCTGACGACCGATTCGATCAAAGCCATCGAGACCAACGACATCGTCGGCCTGAAATCGACCGTGATCGCCGCGCTGAAAACCAATCAGGTTGCCGCCCTGACGACTGACCAGGTCAACAACCTGACCAGCAGCCAGGTCGCCGCCCTGACCACCAGCGCCATCGCCGCCGCGCTGAGCACCGACCAAGTGGTCGCTCTGAACAGCGTGCAAGCATCGGCACTGAGCTCGAGCCAGGTGGCTGCCTTCACCACCGACGCCATCGCCGCCCTGCAGACCGAAGATCTGGCTGCGCTGCGCACGGTAGCGATCGCCGGCCTGAAAACCGCGCAGATCGCTGTGCTGACCACGGATCAAGTGGTGGGCCTGGGCACCAGCCAGGTTGCCGCGCTGAACAGCGCGCAAGCTGCGGCGCTGACCACCGACGGCATCAAGGCCATGGAGACCAACGATCTGGCCGTGCTGAAATCGGCTTCGATCTCGGCGCTGAACTCCAGCCACATCGCCGCGCTGACGACCGACCAGCTGGTGGCGATGACCACCGGCCAGTTCAGCGCGCTGATCAGCACGCAGATCGCCGGTCTGTCGACCGACCAGGTGGCTTCGCTGGAAACGAACGACATGCGTGCCCTGCGCACGGCGGCCATCCGCGCCATGTCGACCGACCAGCTGCGCAGCCTGACGACGACCCAGGTTCACACGCTGACCAGCTCGCAAGTCTGCGCCCTGACCTCGAACCAGATCCAGGCCATGACCACCGACCAGATCAACGCCTTCGTCAGCCCGTTCTACACGCCTATCGTGCTGGATCTGGACGGTAACGGCATCGACACCCTGGCGTTTGGCGACGGCGTCAAGTTCGATGTGCTGGGCACCGGCACCGCGGTCAATACCGGCTGGGTACGCGGCAACGACGGCCTGCTGGCCCTGGACCGCAACGGCGACGGCATGATCAACGACGGCACCGAGCTGTTCGGCGCAGGCACCACGCTGGCCAACGGCCAGAAGGCGAAGACCGGCTACGAAGCGATGGCTGAACTGGATAGCAACAAGGATGGCGCGCTGACCAGTGCTGACAGTGCCTTCGGCGACCTGCGCGTCTGGGTGGATGGCAATGCGGACGGCGTCAGCCAGGCAAGCGAGCTGAAATCGCTGGCCGAGCTGAACATCACCAAGCTGAACCTGGGCGCCAAGCAGGATGTGTCTCTGAACAACGGCAACATCGTCGGTCTGACCTCGACCTACGAAACCGCCGACGGCCAGAGCCACGCCGCAGCCGACGTCTGGTTCGCCGGCAGCAACGTGGCGCCGGGCGCGGCGGATCTGCGCGGCAGCGTCAACGGCCTGGTGCAAGCGATGTCTTCCTTCAGCAGCAGCGACGCACCGGCAACGGGCGGCACGCTGAAACTGGATGGCGGCAGCCAGAACGTGGCCAGCAGCGTTGCCAACCTGGCCGACGCGCTGAAACAGTTCGACGCGACCAAGCTGAACGGAGCCGCAGGACTGGCGCCGGCTGGTGAAGATCTGCGCCTCAAAGCGCTGCACGGCACCGGCCAGGGCTTCCTGGCAGCACCGAAGTAAGTAAGATCTGAGAGCGGCAAGACTTCGGTCTTGCCGCTTTTTTTTTCGCTATCCTAAAAGCAACAGCTGTTAATCAATTGCTTCTAGGCAGCAAGTAGCTCATTTATAATCATGTAACAACTGGTTTTTTGCATAGCCGTGGCCACCGCCACAGAACAACACAAATAAAAACGCTGGTGCTACAGGCTCTGCCTTGTAAGCGCCTGTTTTTGTCTACAGCGCAATACAAGGAGAGTGGGAATGGGCTTTATCAATCTATTAAATACCGATCAAATCGCCGGTCTGGGCACCGATCAGATCGGTACGATTCCTTCCGAGGACATCTCAGCGCTGACTTCTGCGCAGTTCGGTGCCTTTACATCGGCCCATATCCCCTTCTTTAGCACCGCGATGCTGCGTGCCCTGGGCACCACCCAGGTGGCCGGTCTGAACAGCAACCAGGCAGCGGTGCTGAGTTCCTCCCAGCTTGGCGCCCTGACCACAGCCAGCGTCGCGGCACTCTCCACGGATGACGTTGCCGTGTTGAAAACGAGTGCCATCCTCGGCTTGACCACCGCCCAGGTCAGTGCCCTGAAAACCCAGCAAGTGGTGGCTTTGACCACCGATGCCGCTCGTGCGCTGAGCTCGGCTCAAGCCGGCGCGCTGAGCACCGCCAGCGTCGCGGCGCTGGAAACTTCCGATCTGGCCGTGCTGAGCACCGCTGCCGTGCGCGCCCTGAGCAGCGCCCAGGTTGGCGCGCTGACCACCGACCAGGTTGTCGCCCTGAGTACCACGCAAGTGGCTGCCCTGGTGACCAGCCAGGCTGTCGGCTTGGGCACGGACGCCATCCGCGCCATCGAAACGCGTGACCTGGCCGCCATCGGCACCAGCATCATCTCGACGCTGAGCTCGACCCAGGTTGGCGCACTGACCACCGACCAGGTTGCGTCCCTGAACACGGCTGCTGTCGGCGCCCTGAGCACGCTGAGCATCGCCAACGGCCTGAAAACCAACCAGGTCGTTGCGCTGGCGTCGCATCAGTTCGCCGCGATGAATGCGCTGCAGGTGGCGGCGCTGAGCACCGACGGCATTGCCGCCATTGAAACCAACGACCTGCGCGGCCTCACGACCGCCGCCATCGCCGGCCTGCGCACCGCGCAAGTCGCCGTGCTGACTACCGACCAGGTGGCCAACCTGTCGGCCACGCAAGTTGCCGCGCTGACCACGGCCGCCGTTGCGCAAGGTCTGAAAACCCACCAGGTCGTCGCGCTGACCACCGACGCCGCCGCCGCCCTGAGCAGCGCGCAAGCCGCCGCGCTGAGCACCGCCAACGTGGCCGCGCTGGAAACGGCTGATCTGGCCGCGCTGAAAACCGCCGCCATCCGCGCGCTGAGCAGCAGCCAGGTTGGCGCACTGACCACCGACCAGATTGTCGCCCTGAGCACCACGCAAGTGGCTGCCCTGGTCAGCAGCCAAACTGTCGGCCTGGGCACCGACGCCATCCGCGCTATCGAAACGCGTGACCTGGCCGCCATCGGCACCAGCATCATCTCGACCCTGAGCTCGACGCAGATCACCGCGCTGTCGACCGACCAGGTTGCGTCCTTGAACTCGGCCGCCATCGGCGCGCTGAGCACCCAAGGTATCGCCAATGGCCTGAAGAGCAACCAGGTTGTCGCGCTGGGCTCGCACCAGTTCGCCGCGATGAACGCGCTGCAAG
>NZ_WWCU01000020.1 GCF_009857595.1 Pseudoduganella aquatica
GGTGGAGCACTGGTCGTCGCGCATGGTCATGACGACAGCGCGCTCCTGGGTTGTCAAATGTTTGTAGATTCTCGCCATGGCGGCACCTTACAGCAAAAGGTGTTGCACTTGGTCTTTGAGAACACCGTCCCAAACGAAGTGGTAGCTCAGGGTTTTTGTCGGCTTGCTCAGCAACGCACAGACAAGTCGCACCGATATATTGAACCACGTGATGGTTAGCTTCGGGGCGAAAGCCTGGCCTAAACGGCATATTCCACTGTATCTCCCTAGGGGTAGGCGAGGTGTTGATTTCAGTAGAGGAAAGCACAAATTGGGTACACAAGCGTTTGCGTCGGTAGAGGAGTATTTGGGGTCATTGGATAGTGTAAAGGCGAAAACACTTCGCACCATTATCACTTTTGTGCTCAGCGAGTTTCCTGAGCTGAAAGCCAAGCTTGCCTGGAATGTCCCGCACATCCACTGGAACGGCAAGTATCTGGCCGGCTTGGCTGCTTACAAAAATCATCTGACAATTGCTCCATGGAGCGCCTCCGTGATGGAGACTTTCAAGCCGAGGCTCCAGGGTCTTGTTGTTTTTAAGAATTGTTTTCATATCCCGGTTGACTGGAGTATGGACGAGGGCTTGGTGAAAGACTTCGTGCGCGCCCGGCTGGCTGAGCTGGACTAGCGTTTGTATGCCCCATCTAACAGATGGAATGCGAAATAGTCCCTAAGGTGGAGTCTTACACGTCCACTCGCATAGGGGTAGTACAGATGAATACTCGCAGCCTGATTTCTTCCACTCTGATCGGCGCCGTCGCCAGCGCGCGGTCCATGACGCCGATGGCCACGCTCGCGGCGGCGCGCCTTGCGCAGCGCCAAACAAGCGGAGAGCTGGTCCTGCTGGATCGGCCGGTGTTCAAGTACGGTGCGCTCGCCATGGGGCTCGGAGAGCTGGCCGGTGACAAGATGAAGTCCGCACCTGACCGGACTGTCTTTCTTGGGCTGCTGGCGCGCGTGTTGAGTGCCGGGATTGCCGGCGCGGCGCTGGCGCCCAAGGGCCGGGAGCAGGCTGGCGCTGTAGTCGCAGTGGCAACTGCCGTGCCGCTTGCCTACGCGACGCTCGCTGCCCGCAAGCGGGCCATGGCGCAGATCGGGCAAACCCGGAGCGGGCTGATTGAGGATGCGCTGATCGTGATAGCCGGTGCTGCGGTGGTGGCCCTGTCAACCAGGCCTGAGCGCACCGCCTTAGGCAGCGAGTGAAACGGACGCGAGCGGGGCGAGGCGGGCGGTGGCGCCTTCGATGAAGTGCGGGGCGAACATGCGCTTCTCGGCGGCGCCACCGGGGTTGTCGATTAGGTTGTGCAGCAGGTCGGCCGCCGCTGCCGCCATTTGCTGCATGGGGTGGCGCAGGGTGGTCAGGTTGTAGCTGAGCCACTCGGAGGCCTCGACCGCATCAAAGCCGGCCACGGACAGCTGCTCCGGCACGTTCAGCCCGAGTTCGTGGCGCGCGCAGTCCAGGCAGCCTATGGCCATGACGTCGGTGCCGCAGATGACGGCGTCCGGTACCCGGCCGTTGCTGCGCGCGATGATTTCGCGCAGGCCCAGCTTGCCGCTGGTGTAGTCGAAATTGCCGCGCACGATCAGCGGTTCCGGCAGCATGAGCTCGGCGAGCCGTTCGCAGACGCCGCGCCGGCGTTCGCTGGCCACGGCGTTGTCCTGCGCGCCGTCGATGATGCCGAACACGCGGTGCCCGGCCGCAGCCAGCCGCGAGGCCAGCGCGCGGCCCGCTTCGTACTGATCGCAGGCCACGGTGTTGGCGGCCTGGCCGCGCAGGTTGCGGTTGAAGACCACCAGCGGCACCCGGCGGCGCTCGAACTCGGCCACTTGCGCCTCGCTCAGCGTGGCGGCGGCGATCACACCGTCCACCTGGTATTGCCAGACGTCGTTCATCACGCCGTCCAGCTCGCTTTCGCGGTTCAGCGTGAACAGCAGCACGCGCTTGCCGCGCCGCGCCAGTTGCTTGCTCAGTTCGGACAGCGCTTCGGGGTAGAAGAGATTGGCTGCGTTGGAGATGATGACCGCCACCATGTTGCTGCGCCGCGTAATCAGGCTGCGCGCCGCTGCATTGGGGATGTATTCCAGGCTGCTGGCCGCTTCCATCACGCGCTTGAACGTGTCCTTGGACACGCTGGCGCCCGGTTTGAAGCAGCGCGACACGGCCGATTGCGACACGCCCGCCACCAGCGCCACGTCGTAGGACGTCACGCGCCGGTTGTCGCGCAGTATGGCTGCCTTGTGTTCCGCAGCGCTCGGTGCCGGCGCGTTTTTCGTAGGTCTCATCTCTGTTGGGCCAGGCATTGCATGTTTATAGTTATTTCCTGAGGATATCTTATTGTCTTACCGTATGGCAATAGTCTGCGATAATAATGCTGGCAAGTGTCGTTAAATAGGCGCAGGGCAGGCCGTTTCTGCTAAACTACCGCCCCTTAGAATTTACTGGAAGATAGACATGGCCATAGCTTGCGGAGTCGATTTTGGCACGTCCAATTCCACGGTGGGCTGGGTGCGTCCCGGCCACGGCACCATGCTGGCCCTGGAGGACGGCAAAACCACCTTGCCCTCGGTGGTGTTCTACAACGCCGAAGACGAGGAAGTCACGTTCGGCCGCGCCGCGCTGAGCGAATACCTGGCCGGCTACGAAGGCCGGCTGATGCGCTCGCTGAAAAGCCTGCTGGGCACCAGCCTGATCGACGGCCAGACCGAAGTGGGTGGCCGCGCGCTGCCGTTCCGCATGCTGCTGGCCAACTTCATCGGCGAAGTCAAGAAGCGCGCCGAGCAGGCATCCGGCCGCCAGTTCACCTCGGCCGTGTTCGGCCGCCCGGTGCACTTTATCGACGATAACGCCGCCAATGACCAGCTGGCCGAGGATACGCTGGCCGAGATCGCCCGTTCGGTGGGCTTCAAGGATATCGCGTTCCAGTTCGAGCCCATCGCCGCCGCTTTCGACTACGAGTCGCAGATCGACCGCGAAGAGCTGGTGCTGATCGCCGACATCGGCGGCGGTACGTCGGACTTCTCGCTGGTGCGCCTGTCGCCCGAGCGCGCCAGGAAGGCCGAGCGCCGCGACGACATCCTGGCCACCGGCGGCGTGCACATCGGCGGAACGGACTTTGATAAATACCTGAGCCTGTCGGCGGTGATGCCGCTGCTGGGTTACGGCACCCAGCTGAACAACAATAGCGAAGTGCCGTCCAGCTACTTCTTCAACCTGGCCACCTGGCACACCATCAACCTGGCTTACACCAAGAAGATGTGGACGCAGCTGTCGGAGCTGGTGCGCGACGCGCGCGAGCAGGACAAGCTGAGCCGCCTGCAAAAGCTGATCGACCAGCGCGCCGGCCACTGGCTGGCGATGAAGGTGGAGGAGGGCAAGATCGCCCTGTCCGGCGCCGAGCACGTGGCGCTGGAGCTGGACCGATTGTCGCCCGCCGTCACGCTGGACCTGAGCCGCAGCAGCTTCGACAGCGCTATCGGCCACCTGGTCGGCTCGGTCGAGCAGACCGTGCAGAAGATGCTGGCGGACGCGGGCGTCAAGCCGGAGCAGGTGGACACGGTGTTCTTCACCGGCGGCTCGAGCGGCGTGCTGTCGCTGCGCGAACGCATCGGCGCGGTGCTGCCTGCCGCGCGCAAGGTGGAAGGCGACCTGTTCGGCAGCATCGGCGCCGGCCTGGCGCTGGACGCGGTGCGCAAGTTCGGGGGCGCGTAATGACGGTGTACAGCAAGCCCATCGTGATGATCGACTTCGAGACCACGGGGCTGTCGCCGGACATGGGCGACCGCATCACGGAGGTGGCTGCGCTGCGCATCGAAGACGGCCGTATCACCGACCGTTATGTCTCGCTGATCAATTGCGGCGTGCGCATACCCAGCTTTATCACCGGCCTCACCGGCATCACCCAGCAGATGGTGGACAGCGCGCCGCCGGTGGACGAGGTGGTGCCCGAGCTGCTGGACTTTATCGGTTCCGACGCGCTGGCCGCGCACAACGCCAGCTTCGATGAGAAGTTCTTGCGCGCGGAAGCGGGCCGCTTTGGCCTGGCGCCGGCGCACCAGGGCACGGTCTGTTCGCTGAAGCTGGCGCGGCGCGTGTTTCCCGCGCTGGGCTGCTATAAGCTGGGCCAGCTGTCCGGCCAGCTCGGCATCCGCTTCAAGAGCGCGGCCCACCGGGCCGAGTCGGACGCGGAAGTGGCGGCGCAAGTGCTGCTGCATATCGCACGCCACCTGGGCGATACCTACGGCCTTGCCCAGGTTGAGCCGGAACTGCTGCTGTCGGTAAACAAGCTGGCGGCGGCCAAGGTGCATGCTTATCTGCTCAAGCAGACCGGCAAGTAGGAGCCGGATGGTCCGCTAGCCGAAAATTTCCGCCTGGCTATCAATTCGCAATCATGATTGAGCGCGATCAAAAGGATGCTGGCCTGACTGACTAAACTTTGTGCACACGCGTCGCAAAGAGTCATCATGGACCATCGCTATTCCCCCGCCGACAGCACTATCTTCTCCTGGTACCGCGATGCTGCAGCGCGCGGCAATCCCTACGCCCAGTTCAACCTGGCCCTGCTGTACAAGAAGGGCCAGGGCGTGCGCCGCGACGACGAAAAGGCCTTCATCTGGATGCGCCTCGCCGCGCTGCAAGGCTTGGCGTTTGCGCAAAATCATCTTGGCGCCATGTACTACAACGGTCGCGGCACGGCCTGCCGCGACGCCGAGGCCGCCTTCTGGTTCCGCCTGGCCGCCGAGCAGGGCGAAGCTTCCGCGCAGCAGAACCTGGGCCAGATGTACCGCAAGGGGCGCGGCGTGGCCCGCAGCGATGACACCGCGCTGGCCTGGTTCAGCCGCGCCGCCGCGCAGGGCGTGGCCAGTGCGCAGGCGCTGGTGGGCGAGGCTTATCTGCTGGGGCTGGGCACGCGGCGCAGCGATCCGCTGGCGCTGGCCTGGCTGCGCAAGGCGGCCTTGCAGGGCGACGCGGACGCCCAGCTCAACCTGGGCCGGATGCACCAGCGCGGCCAGGGCGTGCCGCCCAGCGAAGCCGCCGCGCTGGCCTGGTTCCGGCAGGCCGCCGCGCAGGGCCACGCGGTCGCGCAGCGTCTGGTCGGCATCGCCTACGCCGAGGGGCGCGGGGTGGCGCCCGACCAGCGCCGCGCCTACAGCTGGCTGGCGCGCGCCGCCGCGCAGGACGACGTCGACGCCCAGTTCAGCCTGGCCGTGCTGCTGGCCAATGGCTACGGCGTGGAACGCGACGAGCCGGAGGCCCTGATCTGGTATCGCCGCGCCGCCGAGTCCGGCCACGCGCAGGCGCAGTCCAAGCTGGCCGCCATGTATGCGCAGGGACGCGGCGTGGCCGCCGACGCGGCGCGCGCGCTGGAGTGGTATTGCCAGGCGGCCGAGCAGGGCGTCGTCACTGCCCAGTTCAACGCGGCAGTCATGTATGCCAACGGCCACGGCGTGGAGCGCGACGAGGTGCGCGCCGTGGCCTGGTACCAGGCTGCGGCGGCCCAGGGCGACGCCAGCGCGCTGAACAACCTGGGGGTGATGTACGCCAACGGCCAGGGCGTGGCGCGCGACGACGAGGCGGCGGTGGCCTGCTACCGCCAGGCCGCCGCCAAGGGCCATGTGCTGGCGCAGTACAACCTGGGCGGCATGTATCACAGCGGACGCGGGGTGGCGCGCGATCCGGTGCAAGCGTATATCTGGATTGCCGTGTCGGCCGCCGGCGGCAACGCCTGCGCGGCGGCGCAGCGCGAGCAGATGCGCGGAAAACTGAGCGAGGCCGAGCTGGCCGGTGCGCTGGCCGCCGCGTGCGCGCTGGCCGAGCAATTTCCCGCCAGCGGCGAACAGCCGGCCTGCCAGCAGGCGGGCGCCTAGCCGGGCTGGACGTGCTGGCGGCGGTCCGCGAACAGGCTGTTGCCGTGGATCTTCTTGGCCTGCTTCTTGGCGTCCGAAGCCTGGGTGGCGATCTGGTGGTGGGAATAGTACTGGTGCGGCTCCACGCGTATCGTGCCTAGAGACAGGCTCATCAGCGAATAGAACACTTTTTTCCCCTGCCTGTCCTCGCTGATATAGCCACCGCGGTCGCGGTCCTCCAGGCTGTAGAAGTCCAGCACGCTGCTCTCGAAATCGGCCAGGATGGCGCGGCAGCGCGTTTCCCAGTCCTCGCTCTGGAACAGCAGCATGAAGTCGTCGCCGCCGATATGGCCGATAAAGTCGCGGTCGGGATCGCAATGGCCGCTGAGGATGCGGGCCGTCATCTGGATCACGTCGTCGCCCCGGCGGTAGCCGTACACGTCGTTGAAGGGCTTGAAGTGGTCCAGGTCGCAATAGCAGACCCAGAAGCGCGTGCCGCTTTCGAGCAGGCGGTCGATATGTTCGTTGATGGGCACGTTGCCCGGCAGCTGGGTCAGCGGGTTGGCGTAGCGCGCCGCGTGGATCTGCATCTGCGTGATTTCGCGCATCAGGTCGTGGCCGGTGCCCATGCCCAGGTAGCGCCCGTGCTCGGTGATGATGAAGCCGTTGAACAGGTGGTGCGCGGCCGACTCCACCATGCGGTAGGACAGGTCCTGCAGGCTGGTGTCCTTGTCGGCGATCAGCGGCTTGGGGTCCATGAAGACCTTGCAGGACTTCTTGCCGTACAGCTCGCGCTGGTAGGGGCGCGCAAAGTGGTCGATCATGTCGAAACGGCTGATCAGGCCGAGCGGCTCGCCGCCGTCCACCACCGGGATAATCATCAGCTTGGGTTCCGCCATGAAGATCTCATAGACCTCGTTGTTGCTCATGGACGGCGGCACCGCCGCCACCTCGTGCAGCAGCTTGGCGATGCTGGCGGCCTGCTTTTCGGCGCCGCGCTGCGGATACACGGCCACGCCGTTGCGGCTGAGCGCCTTGGCCACTTCGGCTGGCAGGGCGCGCGCCGGCGCGTGATGCGGCCGGCCAAGGTGGTAGCCCTGGCCGTAGGCCACGCCGATATCGCGCAGCACCAGCAGCTCGGCCTGGGTTTCTATGCCCTCGGCGATGACCAGCGTGTCGGACTTGTCGGCGATCTCCTGGATGGAGCGCACGAACTGCAGTTTCACCGGGTCGTGGTTGATGCCCTGGATGAAATGCATGTCGATCTTGACATACTCGGGCCGCAGTTCCGACCACAGGCGCAGGCTGGAGAAGCCTTCGCCCAGGTCGTCGATGGCGATCTGGAAGCCCATGTTGCGATAATGCAGCACCGCTTCGCGCATCAGTTCGTAATCATAGGTGGGCTGATTTTCGGTCAGTTCGATAATCACGCGCTCCGGATTGATGCCGAGCTGTTGTATGTATTGCAAAGTTTCGCCGCGCGTGCCGTCCGGCTGCAGCAGCAGGCATTCGGGGCTGACGTTGAGGAAGAGCTTGCCCGGCAGCTTGAGTTCGGCGAAGCGCTCCAGCACCACGCGCCGGCACAGATGCTCCACCTCCACCGTGCGTCCGCACACGCGGGCCGCCTTGAACAGGTTCAGCGGCGAGTGCAGGGGGCTGTCGGACGGGCCGCGTATCAGTCCCTCGTAGGCAATGATGTCGCCATCCTGCATGCGGGCGATGGGCTGGAACAGGGCGTTCAGCTGGCGCCGCTCGATGATGTCGTTCAGTTGCATGCGAAGCAAGGCGTCGTCGTCGGGTGCGGGGCGCAGATAGGCCACATTGTTCATGGTAAGCAGGCAAGAAGTAGCAAGTGTGTGATGGTAAGCAGGGAATGTGACAGGTTGATGAATTCAGGAAACTACTTAACGCTGTCCGCTGCTGGCGCTACAATAGGATTTCCTCTATCAGCACTCATGCCCGCACCGATGCCGAAACCGTTCCCCCGCCTGGCCGCCGTCGCTACCCTCTGTTTGCTGGCGGCTGGCGCCCGCGCGTCCGGCGTTGCCGTGGCGGTGCACGACAGCACCGGGACGCCGCTGGCCGACGCTGTGGCCTGGCTGGAGGCCGAGGCCGGGCAGGCCGTGTCCAAGGGCGCGCTGAAAACCGCCGAGATCGAGCAGAAGAGCTTGAAATTCATGCCGTTGGTGACCGTGGTGCAGACCGGCACCCGCATCGACTTCCCGAACAACGACAAGGTGCGCCACCACATCTACTCCTTCTCGCCGGCGCACAAGTTCGACCAGAAGCTGTATTCGGGCACCACGGCCACGCCGCAAATCTTCGACAAACCCGGCATTGTTGTGCTGGGATGCAACATCCACGACAAGATGGTGGCCTATGTGCGCATCGTCGATACGCCTTACTTTGTGAAGGGCGACGCGGCCGGCGTGGGCCGCATCGACGCGCCGGCCGGCAAGTACGTGCTCAAGGTCTGGCATTTCAATATGGCCGGCGGACAGCCCGCCGAGCAGGCGGTGGTGGTCAAGGCCGGCGACGCACTGGGCACCGCCAGCTTCCGCCTGCCCATGAAGCCGCCCGTCAGCGGCGACGCGCTGTAGGAGCCCGCATGCGCTTCCACTTCCGCAGCCTGGAGAGCCGCATCGTCACGCTGTTCCTGCTGCTGATCGTCGCGGTGCAGGTGGCCGGGCTGCTGCTGATCCAGCGCGGCATCGACAGCAATGCGCGCGCTTCCATCAGCGTTGAACTGGGCAACGGCGCCAAGGTGTTCCGCCGCCTGTTGGAGCAGAATGCGCAGAGCCTGCGCTTCGGCGCCCGCCTGCTGGCGCGCGACACCGCCTTCGTGGCCGCCATCGGCAACAACGACGAGTCCGACCGCGCCACCATCGAATCCGCGCTGGCCAACAGCGGCCGCCGCATCAAGGCCACCGCGTCCATGCTGGTGTCGGCCGAACGCAAGATTACCGCCACCACCAGCGAAAGCCAGTCGGCCGGCCTGGAAAAGCTGGTCATGAGCATGCTGGACCAGGCCGAAGCGTCGGACGGCGCCAACGGCATCGCCATGGTGGACCGCTATCCCTACCAGGTGGTGGTGATGCCGGTGAAGGCGCCCATCGTCATCGGCTACATCGTCATGACCTTCCCGATCGACGGCCAGCTGGCCGGCGAAATGCAAAGCGTGAGCGGACTGCACACGTCCATCCTGACGCGGGACCGGCAAGGCGGGCTGCTGCCGGTGGCTTCGACTTTCCCGGCGCCGGTGATTGCCGCCCTGACGCACAGCATCGAGACCATGCCGGCGCGGCTGGACGCGTCATTCGACGTGACGGTGCAGGACGCGCGCTACAGCGTGCGCCAGCTGCTGCTGGGCGAGGACGCCGGGCAGGCCGTGAGCGTGCTGCTGGTGCGCTCCATCGACGAGGCCATCGCCGAATATGCGCGGCTGGAGCGCTGGCTGCTGGGCCTGGCCGTGGCCGGCATCCTGATCTCGGCCGCCGCCAGCGTGTTCACCGCCAAGCGCATCGCCCAGCCGCTGACCCTGCTGGCCGACACCGCCAAGCGCCTCGAGCGCGGCGACTACAAGGGCCAGATTGAATTCAAGCGCGAGGATGAGATCGGCGCGCTGGCGCAGGCCTTCGACAGCATGCGCGACGGTATCGCCAAGCGCGAGCAGGAAATCCGCCGCCTCGCGTACTGGGACACGCTGACCGGCCTGCCCAACCGCGCCCAGTTCGTGCTGCACCTGAACGACTCCATCGCCGAGGCGCGCAAGCGCGAAACGCCGGTGTTTGTGCTGATGATGGACCTGGACCGCTTCAAGCACGTGAACGACGTCATGGGCCACAGCTTCGGCGACGCGCTGCTGCGCCAGGTGGCGGGGCGCCTGCAGGTGCAGCTGGCCAACCGCCGCAACACCTCGGCCCAGGTGGCGCGCCTGGGCGGTGACGAATTCGTGGTGCTGCTGCCGGATACCACGCTGGAGCAGGCGCAGGTGATCGCGCGCGAAGTGCTGACGGCGCTGGAAACGCCGCTCTCGCTGGACGAGCAGATGGTGGACATCGGCGCGGGCCTGGGTATCGCCGGCTACCCGCTGCACGGCGACAACGCCGAGTCCTTGCTGAGCGCGGCCGAGGTGGCCATGTACACGGCCAAGCAGCGCAACGACGGCGCCGTGGTGTACGACGCGGCCATCGACAAGAGCAGCGAGCAAAGCCTGTCGCTGCTGACCGAGCTGCGCAACGCGGTCGAACGCAACGAATTCCGCCTGTTCGTGCAACCCAAGATCATGCTGGGCAGCGGCAAGGCTGTGGGGGCCGAGGCGCTGGTGCGCTGGGTCCATCCCGAGCGCGGCAATGTCTTCCCCGACCAGTTCATTCCCTTCGCCGAACAGACCGGCTTTATCCGCGTGCTGACGCGCTGGGTGATGGAGCAGTCGGCGGTGCTGTGCCGCCAGCTGGCCGCGCAGGACATCAAGCTGAAGATTTCCGTCAACCTGTCCACGCGCGACCTGATGGACCAGGACCTGCCGGTGAAATTCGCCGAGCTGCTGGCGCGGCACGAACTCGAGCCGTCCGCCTTCTGCCTGGAGATTACCGAAAGCGCCATCATGGACGACCCGGTGCGGGCCCAGAACACGCTGGAGCGGCTGCACGGCATGGGCATGGAACTGTCCATCGACGATTTCGGCACCGGCTATTCCTCGCTGGCCTATTTGAAGCGGCTGCCGGTGGACGAGCTGAAGATCGACAAGTCCTTCGTGCTGAACATGGAGAACGACATCGGCGACAGCAAGATCGTGCGCTCCACCATCGACCTGGGCCACAACATGGGCCTGCGCGTGGTGGCCGAGGGCATAGAAAGCGAAGCCGTGTGGCGATTGCTGGCGCGCATGGGCTGCGACCAGGGCCAGGGCTACTTCATGAGCCGCCCCATGCCGGCCGAGCAGCTGGCCGGCTGGCTGGAGAAATGGCAGCCGCCGGGGGCGCCCGCAGTGGTGGCCGAGAGCACGCTGGCCGAATAAAAAGCGCTGCGCCGCGTTTCGGAACATTTCAAATTTGTCATATTCCACGCTATGATCGTCAGAGGCGCGGCACATCCGCGCCCTTCCCAAATAACCGGACGAGACGAATCTATGCAATTACGACGTGCTTCCCTGATCTTCGCACTGGCCGCCGCATTCAGCGGCACTGCGCTGGCGCAAACCTGCCCCGGTAATGGTGCGGTAGTGAGCTACCCGCTCAGCAAAAAGGTCGACCAGCAGGACAACTACCACGGCACCACGGTGGCCGATCCTTACCGCTGGCTGGAAGACGCCAACAGCGCCGAGACCAAGGAATGGGTGGACGCGCAGAACAAGCTGACGCAAGGCTACCTGGGCCAGATCCCGGCGCGCGAGGCCATCAAGGCCCGCCTGACCAAGCTGTGGAACTTCGAGCGCTACGGCGTGCCGTACAAAGAAGGAGGCCGCTACTTCTACAGCCGCAACGACGGCCTGCAGAACCAGTCCGTGCTGTACACCATGAAAACCCTGGCCGACACGCCGCGCGTGCTGCTGGACCCGAACACCCTGTCGTCCGACGGCACCGTGGCGCTGGCCGGCGCGGCCGTCAGCCCGAACGGCAAGCTGCTGGCCTACAGCACCGCCGCCTCCGGCTCGGACTGGAACGAGATCAAGGTGCGCGCCATCGACAGCGGCAAGGACACCGAAGACCATATCAAGTGGGTCAAATTCTCCCGCACCGCCTGGAACCACGATGGCAGCGGCTTCTACTATAGCCGCTACGACGAGCCGACCGAAGCGACCAAGCTGGCCGGCGTGAATTACTTCCAGAAGCTGTACTTCCACAAGATCGGCACGCCGCAAAGCGCGGACACGCTGGTGTACGACCGTCCCGACCAGAAGGAGTGGGGCTTCGGCGCCGAAGTGACCGACGACGGCCGCTACCTGATCATCAACGGCAGCCATGGCACCGAGCGCAAGAACCGCGTCTTCGTCAAAGACCTGGCCAGCAAGGACGGCAAAGTGGTCGGCCTGCTGGAGCAGTTCGACGCGGCCTACGACTTCATCGCCAACGAAGGCCCGGTGTTCTACTTCCGCACCGACAAGAATGCGCCCAAGTCGCGCATCATCGCCATCGACATCCGCAAGCCTGCGCCGGACCAGTGGAAAGAATTGGTGCCGGAAGCGGCCGAGACGCTGACCTCCGCCAACATCATCAACAAGCAACTGGTGCTGAACTACCTGACCGACGCGCACAGCGCCGTGAAGATTTTCGACCTGAAAGGCAAGCCCGTGCGCACGCTGGACCTGCCGGGCATCGGCTCGGCCAGCGGCTTCCTAGGCAAGGCTACGGATGCGGAGACCTTCTACTCCTACACCAGCTTCACCACCCCGGCCACCATTTACCGCTACGATATGAAGTCCGGCAAGAGCAGCGTGTACCGCCAGCCGAAAGTCGACTTCGACCCGGCCGCGTATGAGACCCGCCAGCAGTTCTACACCAGCCGCGACGGCACCAAGGTGCCGATGTTCATCGTGGCCAAGAAAGGCATCAAGCTGGACGGCAGCAACCCGACCTATCTGTACGGCTACGGCGGCTTCAACGCCTCCATGACGCCGTCGTTCTCGGTGGCCAACCTGGCGTGGCTGGAAATGGGCGGCGTGTACGTGCTGGCCAACCTGCGCGGCGGCGGCGAATACGGCGAAGCCTGGCACAAGGCCGGCACCAAGCTGCAGAAGCAGAACGTGTTCGACGACTTCATCGGCGCGGCCGAATGGCTGGTGGCCAACAAGGTCACCTCGCCGGCCAAGCTCTCGATAGGCGGCGGCAGCAACGGCGGCCTGCTGGTGGGCGCGGCGATGACGCAGCGCCCCGAACTGTTCGCTGCGGCCCTGCCGGCGGTGGGCGTGATGGACATGCTGCGCTTCCAGAAGTTCACCATCGGCTGGGCCTGGACCTCGGACTACGGCTCATCGGACAATCCGGAAGAGTTCAAGGCCCTGGTCAAATACTCGCCGCTGCACAACCTGAAAGCGGGCGGCTGCTACCCGGCCACCATGGTCACCACCGCCGACCATGACGACCGCGTGGTCCCGGCCCACAGCTTCAAGTTCGCCGCCGCAGCGCAAGCCGCGCAAGCGGGCGCCAACCCCATCCTGATCCGCATCGACACCAAAGCCGGCCACGGCGCCGGCAAGCCGACCGCGAAACAGATCGAAGAAGTGGCCGACCGCTGGGGCTTCCTGACCCGCGCCCTGAACATGGGCGCCCCAGCCGCCCCTGTCTCCGGCGGCAGCCAATAAGCCCTAATCCCCACCGCAAAATCAACCCTGACCCCTTTTTCTTTGGAAGAAAAATGGGGTCAGGGTTGATTTGTCTTTGAGGTAAGTTGCGCTTATTTTCCGTGGCCGGATACGAGCATGAATGAGGTCTTGATGCCGGCCAGTTCCGGCACGGTGCCGGGGCTGGATACTTCGGCGCTGTAGTCGCCGCGCACCAGGTCGATGCGGCCTATCTTGCGCAGTACCGCCATGTCGGCGCCGCCTGCGGCGAACTTGCATAGCGAGATGAAGGTCTGGTCCACCACCACCGCGCCGCCCGGCCGGCTCCGCACCACCACCCGCACCGGTATGGGCTGCCCCAGTCCTTCGCGCCGCGCCAGCGGGATGTTTTCGTAGCTGGTCTTGCCCTCGCAGTATTCGCCGTCGTAATGCGTTCCCGCTACCTGGCCTATGCGCTGCAGGTCTTCCTTCGCCTGCGGTGTGAAGCGCAGGTCGAACTCGTAGCTCTTATCCACCGGCACCGTGAACGGCACCGTGACCGTGGGCGCGGCAGTGGAGAGGGGCAGGGGCGTGTCCGGAATCAGCGGCGGGAAGGCGCAAAGGCCGGTGACAAACATGCCCACGCCGATGACGGATTTTTGGCAAAGCGTGTAAGCGAGAGGTCCCATGGCGGCAAGATGCTCCATTTGATTGCAGAGCGCCAAGTATGCCGCGTTTGGTCGCGACCGTCACCTTAGCTCAGCAAGCCGCGCCCGCAGGGGCGCGTTTGCGTTTATTGCAGCTGTATCTTGACCAGCGCATTGCCTATGAGCGTGTACAAGTTGCCGCTGCCGTCGATGGCTATGCCCATGGGTTTGCCGGGCAGTGGCCCGGCGGCAGTGACGGTGGTGACGTCGCCTTGTGGCGTAATCTTCCGGATCGTGCTGTTCTCATAGTCAGGCATGTACAGAATGCCGGATGGATCAATCGCAAGCGACACCCACAGGCTGTTGCTGAAGCGGGCCGCCGTGCCTCTGCCGTCTACGGCCGTGCCCGTGTCGCTGCTGCCCGCGAAGTCAAATGACGTCCCGTCCGGCGCCAGCTTGCGTAGCTTCCCCTTGTACACAGAATAAATGTTGCCGGCACCATCGACTGCCAGTCCAGTGCGGTATGGAGCCACTGTGCCAAACTGAGCGGATGCGACTTCTTTACCTTCCAGCATGCTGACCTTGCCTGCGGGAGATAGCTTCCGAAGGCTGAGCTGGTTGGCCAGGTAGAGGGTGCTCGCGCCATCGATGGCCAGGCCGTAGGGGATAAGCGCGCCTATCGCTCGCCCATCGAGCGAACTAATAGGGAAGTCATAGGTCAGTTCTACATTTCGGGCTGGAGTAATTCGGAGGAGCTGCGTGCCGGAACCGAAATATACATTGCCAATATTGTCGGCAAGTATGGAGTTGGCATAGATTCGTACGGTGTCGGCTGGTCCGGTTGTTGGTTGCGGGAAGCCCGACTGATCAGCTGGTGTCTGGCCCGCGTAAGTGCTGACAACGCCTGCCGGCGTCACTTTTCGGACGCTGTAGTTATCTTGGTCGCAAATATAAGCGTTGCCGGCGCCGTCTAGCGTCAGGCAGGCAGGCCCCGACATTCTGGCCGCGCTTCCGGTGCCGTCAGCAGATCCCTTTTCCGTCAGCGACCCGGCGACCACAGCAACGCCCGTGACGGTCAGCGCCGCCTCGGTACTGTTCACGCTGCCTGCGGTGTTACTGACGACGACGCTGAATTTGCTCTTCGTATCACCGAGCTGCGTTGTTGCCAACGCGTAGCTTGCCGCATTCGCTCCCTGTATGTCCGCGCCGTTGCGCTTCCATTGATAAGTAAGATTCGTGCCGCTAGCCGCCACCGCGAAATTAGCCGGACCGCCGGCGATAACCGTGACGCTGGCCGGCTGCGTCACGATCGCGGGAGGCTGGATAACCGGTGGCGCTGGCGCGCTGTCTGAGCTGCCACATCCGGCGAGCACAGCTGGCACGAGGAGTGTTGCCGCCACGCGGCGGTAATACGGAAATTTCCCCATCATAAATTGCTCCTAAGATTTCTGGTCAGTCCATAGTAGCAAGAATAAAAGATTGTTGATATATCAATGATGATAGTCACTCCCGGCCGCACTAATTAAGTGCGATTGCACCACGCTGGTGATTCGCTAGTGGTAGCCATATATCATACAAATCATGCACTTAGCGTAACGCACCAAATTGGTACGAGTTTTGCTTGTATGCATATTCTTTATTTGACTATGCATCTTTTTGGGGAGTGGCTGGTATGGCTGGTAACAATTCTGGTGCAGACGCGCTGTTTATCCTGCTTGGCGCCATCATGATTTTGGCGATGCATGCGGGGTTTGCGTTTCTTGAGCTGGGTACGGTGCGCAAGAAAAACCAGGTCAACGCGCTGGTGAAAATCCTGGTGGACTTCGCGGTCTCGACCATCGCATATTTCTTCATCGGCTATGGCATAGCCTACGGCGTGCATTTCTTTTCCAGCGCGGACGTGCTGGCTGCCAAAAACGGCTACGAGCTGGTGAAGTTCTTCTTTCTGCTGACGTTCGCCGCAGCCATCCCGGCCATCATTTCCGGTGGCATCGCCGAGCGCGCACGGTTTTATCCGCAGCTGATCGCCACTGCGCTGCTGGTGGGCTTTGTTTATCCCTTCTTTGAAGGCATGGTCTGGAACCACCGCTTCGGCTTCCAGGACTGGCTGCTGCACAGCTTTGGCGCCGAGTTCCATGACTTCGCAGGTTCCGTGGTGGTGCACGCCATGGGCGGATGGATTGCGCTGCCCGCCGTGCTGCTGCTGGGCGCGCGCCGTGGCCGTTATATGAAGAACGGTGCCATCGCCGCACATCCGCCTTCGTCGATTCCTTTCCTGGCGCTGGGTGCGTGGATACTGACCGTGGGCTGGTTCGGCTTCAACGTGATGAGCGCGCAGGCGCTGGACAAGATGAACGGCCTGGTGGCCGTGAACTCGCTGATGGCCATGGTGGGCGGCACCCTGGTGGCGGTGCTGATGGGTAAGAACGATCCCGGCTTCGCCTACAACGGCCCGCTGGCCGGCCTGGTGGCGGTGTGCGCCGGCTCCGACCTGATGCATCCGCTGGGCGCGCTGGTTACCGGCGGTATCGCGGGCGCCATCTTCGTATGGATGTTCACGCTGGCGCAGAACAAATGGAAGATTGACGACGTGCTGGGCGTCTGGCCGCTGCATGGCTTGTGCGGCGCGTGGGGCGGCATCGCGGCGGGCATCTTCGGGCTGAAAGGGCTGGGCGGCATGGGCGGCGTGGCCTTCATGCCGCAGCTGTTGGGCACCTTGCTGGGCGTGGCCGTCGCCGGCGCCTCGGGCTTCGCCATCTACGGCGCGCTGAGGGCCACCATGGGCCTGCGCCTGGACCCCGAGCAGGAGTTCCAGGGCGCCGACCTGTCGGTGCACCGCATCACTTCCACGCCGGAGCGCGAGTCAAACTGGTGATTCCGGCGGCTCGGCGCGCCAGCGCACGCGCTTGCTGCGCATGGTGAAGCGCTGCCGGTACACGCCGGGGCTGATGCCCGCGATCTTGCTGAACATGCGGCTGAACGAGCTGGCGTCGCTGTAGCCGCAGGCCAGCGCAATGGCGTGCAGGTTGTGCTGCGTGACCTCCAGCAGCACCTTGGCGCGATCCACGCGCACGCGGTGCAGATAGTCCAGCGGCGTCATGCCGACTGCGGTCTGGAAGTGGCGCAGCAGCGTACGGCTGCTGGTGGACGCCACCACGGCCAGCTCGTCGAGCCGGTAGGGCTGCTGCAAATGGGCTTTCAGCCATTGCTGCACGCGGTAGACAGGGCTGTCCGTGGTGGGATGCATCTGGCCGTCTTCAATCAGCTGGTAGCCCAGCCGCTGCCGTTCGGGCTGGTATTGCAGCAGCTGGGCGCAGCTCTCGCCTATGCTGGCATCGAGCAGCCGTTTCAGAATGGCCGCCGTGAACTCGATCTGTTGACTGGGCGCAACGCAGGTGTACAGCCGCTCGTTAAAATTCATGGCCTCGGTGGCGGAAAAATCGCACGCCGGATGCATCCGCGTGAACAGCGGTTTGGACACCCAGAGCGTATCGAGCCGCAGGCCGTCCAGCATGCCCATCATCGAAGGGTAGATCAGCCCGGATGCGGACGCGGCCACCATACCGCCTGCGTCCACATGGGCCTTCAGCTTGTGCAGCAGGGAGGGATAGCGCTGCGCAATTTCCATCAGTTCCGGCACCGTGCTGGCGATCAGCGTGGGCGCCATCAGCAGGGTGCGTGTGCCTGCGCGCGGGCGCTGCGTCGAGGCTGATAATCCGGGCGCGGAAGCGTCGAACAGCGGACCACATTCTTCCGGCACGTAGATATCCCAGGTGAGCGGGGAGGGCTGCTCAGGGTAGCGCGCGCGCAACAGGTTGGTGGCCGAACGCAGCACGTCCACCGTGCTGAAGACCGTGCCCATGGCCGCCTCTGGCGGGCACAGTATCTCTATGTGGAGCGGAGAAATGGTGGCGATATCGGTAATCATGATGGCGATAATGGCTATATTTTGACGATCTGGCAAGCCGTAGAATGTTTTTGAACGCTCATGCGTTTTTTCAATAAAAACATTCATCCGGAGATCATTTTGAGCCAGTCCGTACCCCGTCCGCGCCGCCGTCTTGCTGCCCACGCTGTCAGCCTTGCCCTCGCCAGCCTTGCCCTTCCAGCCGCCCACGCCGCCGAGCCCGGTCCGCAACCGGAGGCGCTGCCGGCCGACACCGCCCAGGTGATCGTCACCGCGCAAAGCCGCAGCCAGCAGATCCAGAGCGTGCCCATCGCGGTCACCGCCATGTCCGGCCAGCAGCTGAAGGACCAGGGCGCGGCCAATCTGAGCGATATCGATTCCTTCGTGCCCGGCCTGTCGATCGACACCTCCCAGCCGACCCGCCCAAACATCTTCCTGCGCGGCGTGGGCACGCTGGACTTCGGCATCGGCACCGATTCGCCGGTGGGCATTTACACCGATGGCGTGTACACCGGCAAGACCGGCGGTTCGCTGCTCAACTTTAACGACATCAAGCGCATCGAGGTGCTGAAAGGGCCGCAGGGCACCCTGTTCGGCCGCAACGCGGCGGCAGGCGCGATCTCCATCGTCAGCAACGATCCGGTGGGCCGGGTGGAAGGCAGCGGCCTGGTGCGCCTGGGCGAAAACGGCCTGCGCCACGAGGAGCTGATGTACAACACGCCGCTCACCGACAATCTCGCCTTCCGTATTTCCGCAGTGGACCAGGGCAGCCACGGCTGGACCCGCAACGCTTTCGACGGCAGCCGCGCCGGCGGCGACCGTGACAGCGGCGGCCGCGCCGCCCTGCGCTGGCAGGATGACAATACCTCCGCCGTGCTGAGCTGGGAACACGAAAAAATGCGCGGCCCCGGCCCGGCCACGTATTCCGTCACCGGCGGCAAGGTCAACTTCGGCGGCCCGGACGTGTGGACCGCGCCGCTGAATATTCCGCTCAGCAACGACGCCGCCACCAACCGCCAGTCGCGCACCTTCGACGGCGTGACGCTGCGCGTGGAGCGCACGCTGCCGTTCGCCACGCTGACCAGCACCACCGCCTACCGCCATTTCAATACCCAGAACTGGCAGGACATGGACGGCACCTCGAATCCCGCCGCCTACCTGGCTATCGGCAATGTGGAGTCGAACAGCACCTGGCAACAGGAATTCAAGCTCAACGGCCAGAGCGGGCCGCTGGACTGGGTGGCCGGCGCCAGCGCCTTCCGCGAGCGCGCCACGCAAAGGCAGGAGGTGAATGTCACCACCACCTCGCTGGACACGCTGTTCCAGCACGCGGCCGGCCTGTCGCCATACGCCACGCTGACGCAGCTTGCGCAGGGCATAGGCAAGGCCACCGGCAACACGGCGCTGCAAGGCATGAAGCTGACCGGCCTGCCGTGGCAGGAGAGCATCAACGACGTGGGCGGCTACCGCGCCTTCGCTATTTATGGCGACGTGATCTGGCACGCTGCCAACGACACCAATCTGACGCTGGGCGGCCGCTACACGGCGGACCACAAGGCTTTCAACTGGTACAACCCGGCCCGCACCGCCAGCGCGCTGGACGCGCAACTGGCCGCCTTGAACCAGGCCCAGTTCTTCCCCACCGCGACGGCGCTGAAGCTGCTGACCGCGCAGCAGTCCGGCCTGCTGCAAAAGCTGGTGCAGAGCAATGTGCAGTTCAACAATCCGGGCTCGACCAGCGCGCCTTACGCCGTGTCCAAGAGCTGGAGCAACTTCAGCCCGCGCGTCCTGCTCGACAAGCACCTGGGCACGGACCACATGGTGTACGCCTCGTGGAGCAAAGGCTACCAGGCCGGCGGCTTCGACGCGGTGGGCGTGAATGGCCACTACGAGGAAGAACTGGTTACCAGCATGGAGCTGGGGGCCAAGGGTGAATGGCGCGCGGCCGGATTGACCTACGGCGCGGCGCTGTTCCACTACGACTTCACCAATCTGCAAAGCCTGACGCTGGTGCCGAACAGTGCCGCCACCGGCATTCCGTCCTACCAGGTCGCCAACAGCGACCAGGGCGCCACCGGCCTGGACCTGGACGTGCAATGGAAGATCAACCGCACCTGGCGCCTGACCGGCTCGCTGGAATACATCGACCAGACCTATGACAAATACGTCTCGCCAACTGGTGTGAATATCAGCGGCCAGGCGGCGGGCACGCCTTACTTCAGCGCAGCGCTGGGCGCGGCGGCGAAATGGCAGGCTCTGGACGGCAACGCCGATTTCAGCGTGCAATACGGCTACATGGGCAAGCGCCGCTGCAACGACGATACTTACAAGCAGGGCCTGTGCCGCCCCGACAGCGCGGTAGGCGCGGGCAAGGCGCAGGAGCGGGTAGACCTGCGCCTGGGCTGGACGGCGCCGTCCGGCCGCTGGGGAGTGGGGCTGGTGGCGAACAACCTGATGGACAAGCAATATGTCAACGTCAGCACGCTGGGCGAGGCGGTGGGCTCACCCTACGTCTATGTAACGCGGCCGCGTTCGCTGGCGCTGGAACTGCGCGTCAAACTGTGAGGCGGGGATTTTAATGCGCAATAAACTCAAATTGTTGTGGGCCGTGCTGGCCGGCGTTGCCGTTCTACTGCTGTTGCTGATCATGGCGATGCTGGTGAACGTTCTGCGGGTGCCGTCGCTGCCGCCGGTTGGCAAAGTCACCGCCGCCGCGCCTGCGGACTTGGCCGCCGCCAGCGAGCGCTTGGCTGCGGCGGTGCGGATTGCCACCGTGTCCGGCGGCGAAGGCAGCGAAGGCGGCGAAGCAGCGGTGAACCGTTTCCCCGAGCTGCACCGCTTGCTGGAAACCAGCTTTCCGCGTACCCATGCGCAGTTGCGGCGCGAAGTGGTGGACGGGAGCAGCCTGCTGTACACCTGGCAGGGCAGCGACCCTTCCTTGCAGCCGGTACTGCTGACGGCGCACATGGACGTGGTGCCGGTGGAACCCGGCACCGAGGACAAATGGCGCCACGCGCCGTTCGCAGGCGATATCGCGGACGGCTATGTCTGGGGCAGGGGCACGCTGGACATGAAGCATGCGGTCATGGCCACCTTTGAAGGCGTGGAGCATTTGCTGGCGGCCGGTTTCCGTCCCAAGCGGACCATCTTGCTGGCCTTCGGGCACGACGAGGAGCTGGGCGGCCACCACGGCGCCGCGCGCATTGCGGACTTGCTCGAGCAGCGCAAGGTGCGTGCGCGGTTCTCGCTGGACGAGGGCTCCCTGATCGTGGACGGGCTGGTGCCCGGCATGGCGCGCCCGGTGGCGCCCATCGGCCTGTCGGAAAAAGGCTATGTGAGCTTGCAACTGACCGCCACCGCCGCCGGCGGCCACTCGTCCATGCCGCCGCCTTACACGGCGGTGGGGCGTGTCAGCCGGGCGGTGGCGCGCCTGGAGGAGCAGCCCATGGCCGCCAGCCTGGATGGTCCGGGCGGCGCCGGCCTGCTGGCATTGGCGCCGGCGCTGCCTTTCAGCATGCGGGCGGGGCTGGCCAATAGCTGGCTGCTGGAACCGGTCCTGGTGCGGCAGCTGGCTGCCAGCAATACCACCAACGCCATGATACGCACCACCACCGCGCCGACCATGATCTCCGGCGGCGTGAAGGACAACGTGCTGCCTGCCGACGCCAAGGCTGTGGTGAACTTCCGGCTCGCGCCGGGCGACACGGTAGCCAAGGTGCAGGCCCACGTGGTGCAGGCGATTGCGGACCCGCTGGTGAAGGTGGCGGTCGATGGCGCCACGGCGACCGAGGCGTCCCCGGTGGCGGACCGCAATGGCCCCGGCTACCAGTTGATTTCAGCCGCGCTGGCAACGGTGGCGCCGGAAGCCCTGGTGACGCCGGGCCTGGTGGTGGCCGGCACTGACAGCCGCCACTACAGCCGTGTGAGCGACGCCGCCTACCGCTTCCTGCCGGTGCGCATGACGCCGCCCGACATTGCCCGCATCCACGGAACGGACGAACGCATCTCGATTGCCAATTACGGTGAGCTGATCGCGTTCTACCAGTCTTTGATGCGCCTCAGCGCGAAATAGGGCGCGCCTGGCCGTGGCTGCCCTTTAACGGTGGATCACGACCAGCAGCGCCTTGGCCTCGGTCTTGCCCGCGTTGCGGATGGCGTGATCGAGGTCGCCCGGGTAGCGGGCGGTGCCGCCCAGCTTGACCTTCTTCTTGGTGCCGCCCACTTCCAGCTCCATGGAGCCGTGCAGCACCGTCAAATGCTCGGTGGTGCCCGGGTCGTGCGCCTGCGACACCAGCTCGCCGCCCGGCGCCAGCGTCAATTCATACCACTCGTATTTCCCCGCCAGCTCCATCGGCCCCAGGATGCGCATCGTGTAGCCGGCGTGCGCGCCGGGCAGGGTGGGGGTTTCGTGCGCGTCCAGCACGCGTATCGTTTCGACGGTTTTCCCCGGTTCGTCCAGCAGCTCGCCGATCGGCACGCCCAGCGCGTTGGCCAGGCGCCAGGTGATGGCGATGGTGGGATTGGCCTTCTCGCGCTCTATCTGCGACAGCATGGACTTGGACACGCCCGCTATGCGCGACAGGTCTTCCAGTGTCAGCCCGCGCGCCAGGCGCAGGCGTTGCAGGGCGGCGCCGACTTCCGGCGGGGCGTTATTCGTGGAGGCTGCTTTCATGCGTTTTTCATTCTTCGATATAGTGCAAAGTGTTGCAATGTTCAATGGAGTCCGGTAGGATTCGATATATTGAACTTGAGTTCGAAATAGCGGATTCGAGTGGTGCGGTGAAAAAAGTGGAGTAAACTCCAAGACACTCACAGCATAACCCTACACCACCAAAAGAGGAAGATCATGAGCGACCAAGCAAAAAACGCTTTCTACACCGGCCTGCAGCAGAATCTGGACAGCCTGCGCGAGCAAGGCCTGTACAAGCCGGAGCGCGTGATTGCTTCCCGCCAGGGCGCCGAAGTGGTGGCGCAGGACGGCCGCACGCTGATTAATATGTGCGCCAATAATTATCTGGGCCTGTCCGGCGAAGAGTGGGTAGCCCAGGCTTCCATCGCTGCGACCGAAAAATACGGCTACGGCCTGTCCTCGGTGCGCTTCATCTGCGGTACGCAAACGGTGCACAAAGAGCTGGAGCAAGCCATTTCCGCCTTCCTCGGCACCGAAGACACGATCCTGTACGCGGCCGCTTTCGACGCCAACGGCGGCGTGTTCGAGCCCCTGTTCGACGAGAACGACGCCATCATCTCCGACGCGCTGAACCACGCCTCCATCATCGACGGCATCCGCCTGTGCAAGGCCGCTCGCTTCCGCTACGCCCACAACGACATGACCGACCTGGAAAAGCAGCTGCAGGACGCATCCGGCAAACGCAACAAGATCATCGTGACCGACGGCGTGTTCTCCATGGACGGCACCATCGCCCAGCTGGACAAGATCGTGGCGCTGGCCGAGCAGTACGGCGCGCTGGTGATGATCGACGAATGCCACGCCTCCGGCTTCATGGGCAAGACCGGCCGCGGCACGCACGAACACCACAATGTAGTGGGCAAGATCGACATCATCACCGGCACGCTGGGCAAGGCCCTGGGCGGCGCCATGGGCGGCTTCACCTCCGGCCGCAAGGAAGTGATCGACACGCTGCGCCAGAAGTCGCGTCCTTATCTGTTCTCCAACACGCTGGCGCCGTCGATTGCCGGCGCATCGCTGGAAGTGCTCAAGCGCCTGTCCGCGTCCACCGAGCTGCGCGACCGCCTGCACGAAAACACCGCCCACTTCCGCAAGGAGATCGAGCGTATCGGTTTCACCATCAAACCGGGCACCCATCCTGTGGTGCCGGTCATGCTGTTCGACGCGCCCGTGGCGCAGAAGTTCGCTGCACGAATGTATGAGCTGGGCGTTTTGCTCAGCGGCTTCTTCTACCCGGTAGTACCGATGGGCCAGGCCCGCGTCCGTGTGCAGCTCTCCGCCGCCCACACCCGCGAACAGCTGGACACCGTACTCGCAGCATTCGAGCAGGCAGGCCGTGAACTTGGCTTGCTGAAGAACTAAATCATAGAACTGAAAGAACAGCATGGAACGCATCTTAGTAATTGGCGCCAACGGCCAGATCGGCAGTGAACTGGTGGACGCGCTGGCGCAGAAACACGGCGCCCAAAACGTCATCGCCACCGACATCGGCGCCAAGAATGTCTACAACGCAGCGCGCTACCAGGTGCTCAACGTATTGGACAAGGAAGCCCTGGAGACCCTGGTCGCTTCCGAAAACATCACCCAGGTGTACCAGCTGGCGGCCATGCTGTCGGCCACCGGCGAAGCGGCGCCGCTGAAAGCCTGGACGCTGAACATGGACGGCCTGCTGAACATCCTCGAGGTGGCGCGTGTGCGCGGCGAGCAAGGCAAGCCGCTGCGCGTGTTCTGGCCATCCTCGATTGCCGCCTTCGGCCCCAACACGCCTGCGCACGACACGCCGCAGCTGACCGTCATGGACCCGACCACCATCTACGGCATCAGCAAGCTGGCCGGCGAGCGCCTGTGCGAGTACTACTTCCTGAAGTACGGCGTGGACGTGCGCAGCATCCGCTACCCCGGCATCATCAGCTACAAGTCGCCTCCGGGCGGCGGTACCACCGACTACGCCATCGCCATCTTCCACGCGGCGCTGCGCGGCGAGACCTACCAGTGCTTCCTCGGTCCGAAGAGCACGCTGCCGATGATCTATATGCCGGACGCCATCCGCGCCACGGTGGAACTGATGGAAGCGCCTGCTTCGCAGATCAAAGTGCGTTCCTCGTACAATGTGGCCGGCGTGTCGTTCAATCCCGAGCAACTGGCGGAAGCGATCACGCGCGCCGTGCCGGGCTTTAAAATCGAATACAAGCCGGACAGCCGCCAGGCGATTGCCGACACCTGGCCGCACAGCCTGGACGATTGTCACGCGACGGCGGACTGGGGCTGGAGGGCGCGCATCAATACCGAAGAGATGGTCAAGGACATGCTGGCGAACATCGACGTCAGCCTGGGCCAGGCAGCATAAATAGCCAATCAAGCAGGGCACAAGCCTGCGCCACATAAAAAAGAAAGAGACATCCAATGGACATGAGCGTTTTCGACCTGTTTAAAATCGGCATAGGGCCATCCAGTTCCCACACGGTGGGACCGATGGTGGCGGCCCGCCGTTTCCTGGTCGAAGCCGGTTCGCTGGATGACGTGGTGGGCGTGGAAGCCGCGCTGTATGGCTCGCTGGCGCTGACCGGCGTTGGCCACGCCACCGACAAGGCGGTGATCCTGGGCCTGATGGGCGAAACGCCGCAGCATGTGGTCCCCACGCAGGTGGACGCCATGCTGGCTGCGGCCGAGGACAAGAAGGAACTGAAGCTGCTCGGCACGCACGCCGTTCCGTTCACCGCAGCCGCGAATCTGCTGTTCTTCAAAAGCGAAACGCTGCCCGAGCACCCGAACGGCATGCGCTTCACGCTCAAGCGCGCCGACGGAACGATGCTCAGCAAGGTGTACTACTCCATCGGCGGCGGCTTTATCCGCGAAGAGGGCGAAACCGGCGGTATCGCGGGCAAGACGCCGGTTGAAATGCCGTATCCCTTCGACACGATGGCGCAGCTGCTGGAACACGGCAAGCGCACCGGCCTCACCATTCCGCAAATGCTGCGCGCAAATGAGCTGATGCGCGTATCGGAGGAAGAGCTGAACGAAGGCGTGGACCGCATCTGGCAGGTCATGCGCGACTGCATCACGCACGGTCTTGAAACGGCGGGACAGCTGCCGGGCGGCCTGAAAGTAAAGCGCCGCGCGGCCGACCTGTGGCGCCAGGCCAAGGGCGGCGACCGCAGCAACGAATTGCCGCATGACGCCCTGCACCAGGTGAGCCTGTACGCGATGGCGGTCAATGAGGAAAACGCCGCCGGCGGCCGCGTTGTGACGGCGCCGACCAATGGCGCGGCGGGCATTATCCCCGCAGTGCTGCGCTACTACGCCGAGGATTGCCACCCCAGCGACCCGGTAAAAGGCGTGCGCGAATTCATGCTGACGGCGGCCGCCATCGGCATGCTGTGCAAGCGCAACGCATCGATCTCGGGTGCGGAAATCGGTTGCCAGGGCGAAGTGGGAGTGGCTTGTGCCATGGCTGCGGCGGGCCTGGTGGCCGCGCTGGGCGGCAGCAATCTGCAGATCGAGAACGCGGCGGAAATCGGCATCGAGCACCACCTCGGCATGACGTGCGATCCTATCGGCGGGCTGGTGCAGATTCCCTGCATCGAGCGCAACGGCATGGGCGCGGTCAAGGCCATTACCGCCGCGTCGCTGGCGCTGAAAGGCGACGGCACCCATTTCGTCAGCCTGGACGAAGTGATCGAAACCATGCGCCAGACCGGCGCGGACATGCAGGCCAAATACAAGGAAACCTCGCTAGGCGGCCTCGCCATCCACGTGGTGACCGTCAACCACGCGGCCTGCTGACAATGCGGGGGCGCCTGGCGAAGCCCGAGAGCAGCGCCAGGCCGGTGAGCATCAGCGCCCATTGGCCGGGCTCCGGCACCATGGCGACTGCGAAACTGTCCAGCATGGCCGCGTCGTTGAAGCGCATGGTCAGTGTATGCGACGAATCCACCACGCCGCCGCAGCATACGTTCGCATCCAGGTAAGCTCCGACATAGAAGGTCTGGCCGGGGTTGAGCATGTACGACACCGTGGTGGTCACGGAACCGGTGTCATACAGGAACCTCTGGTCGCGCGCAAAGATCTCGGGCAGGTTCGCGCAGCCCGGTCCCGATGCGGTTCGCAGGATGGGGCAACTGCTGCCGCTTTGTGCATTCAGGTTGTAGTCGAAGGTGTAGCCCTCGGTGTCGAACAGGCTCACCGCGAAGAACGAGTGGTTGTAGCCGGCTCCCGAAACGGCAGGCGAAAACTGCGAGTCCAGCGTTACGCTCACCGTCAGTTCGAATGGCGTCGCGCCGGTGTAGCGGTAACCTTGCACGCCCCAAATGTTGGCGTCGGCCATGGACGTGTCGCCATTCGGCGCGGCTGGTACATAGTTCGGGTTGCTGGACGCGTAGGTTTTCAGGATCGGCAAGTATGCGCCCGGGTCCGCTACCGCCAGCGACCAGGCTTCGCCGCGCGCGCTGGTGGCGCTGGAACTGGCGCCGCCCGGCCAGTGCGTGGTGGAGCCGTTGAGCGTTGGGTTGACGGGATTGCACCGCGACATGTCCGCCCTGTAGCGGCAGTCCCAGGTCGAGGAGTAGCCGTCTGCGGCAAAACTGGTTTGGGTGGGGGTAGCGTGTACTGGAGCAATGCCCAGTACGCTCAACAGGGGAAGTGCCAAGAGTTGACGGCGCATGCATGCCTCCAGATGTAAAAATGACATCAAACTTCGACGGCGGATTCTAGCATCTTGGCTACAAGCATGGCTGTATTCCCAATAAAACTGGCCTTTCTTGCAACACTACTATGATGAAAGCTGCCCCTGGTATCTGCCGACGAGACGTCCGTGCAGTAGCTCGCGCTCGGCCCCGGGCGGGAAAAGGTAGCTGATTTCGCCCGCGACGATGGTGGCGGCCGGGGCTCCTTCGCGGAACAGGATGCGGTTGCCAGCCACCGCGGGCACCTTGATGCCGGGCAGGAGCGTGCCGCACAGATTGAGCGGATCGACACCGGAAATGCACACGAGGCTGCCGCCGTGCGGACGGCGCCGCACTTCACGCAGCAGGGGAATGGCTTCGGGCAGGGCGAATTGCTCGCCCGAATAGCCCGCTACGAAGCGCCCGCCGCGAATCTCCCCACGGGCTTCGAGCCGGTGGTAGACCGGCAGCAGCTCCCGCCACGACGGTAGCCATGCCGCTTCACGCTCCAGCAAGCGCCAGAACATCACCCCGTAGCGGCGCAGCAGCGTCATGGCGACGTGCTCCAGCGTGGCCGGATCGGTGCGCGGCTTGCGGGCTGGTTTGCCGGATGCCGGGGCCGGAACTGGCGGGCTGGCCGGTTCGGCACTGCCGCGCCGCACCAGCGCCCATCGTCCGGCTTCTTCCATGGTGGGACCGGCGCCACGGCGGCGGCGCTTGTCGTTGCTGGCGCGCTTGGATGCGGGCAGCAGCATGGCGCGCATGCCGGCAAAGCTGTCCGCATTGACCAGGCCTGTTGCCACCAGCTCGCCCAGCGCATTCTCCAGTTCCACCGGCAGCATGCGCACGTCGTGCTGCAATTCGTCGAAGAACATGGCGCCGTGGCGCTGCAGCAGCGCCAGCACGTCGGCGGCGCGCGGGGAGATTTCGGGCGCGCCCGTATCGGGGGCCAGCTCGTGCCATAACGCGGTCTGCCTGCGCGGCAGCAGCACGATGGGCGTGCTGCGCACAGGGCCGCTGGCCGCCGAGCGCGGGGCGCCCACGCGGGTCCAGACCGTTTTGCCCGCGCGGCACAGGTCGTCCAGCCACAGGATGGAGTAGTCGCGCATCCTCAGCGCCAGCAGGTCGCTTTCCCAGGCGCCCGCAGCGGCCTCGTAGCCTTCGAGCTGGGCCAGGACTTGCGGCAGCGCCTCCTGGCCTTGCAACTGCGTGTCTTCCGTGAGGTGCTGCCAGTCGAACAGGAAACGCATGAAGTCCTGCTGTTCGACGGGCTCGATCTCGCGCCGCAGGCGTTTGATGGTGTAGCGGTGGATGCGGGCCAGCAGGTGGCGTTCGCACCATTCCTCGTCCGCCACGCCGGGCGTGAAGTGGCCGCGCATGACGTAGCCTTCGCTTTCCAGCTGCGCCAGGGCGATGGCGGCAGTGCTTTCGGACAGCGCCAGCGGCTGGGCGATGGCGGACAGCGGCTGCGGGCCGAAGCCGGTGAGGCGGGCGCGCAGCAGTTCGGTCAGCGCGGCGTCGCGCGTCCAGTCTTCCGCGCCGTTGCCCCGATGGCTGTCGGGGATGGTCAGGACTGGGGATGCCGAGGCGCCGGGGTAGGCCGCTTGCAGGCAGTCCAGGCGCTCCAGCGCGACCCAGATGTCGGCGCCGCCAGCATGCAGGCGGGTGGCGCGGCCTTGCTTGGCCAGCGCGGCGAGCATTGCGGGCCAGCCTTCCTGCCGCAGCGCTTCCTCGTTGCTCAGGCAGGCCAGGGCCACCAGTGCTTCCTGCAGTTCGTCCTCGTTGCGCGCGGTGGGCCAGGCTTCATCGGCCACGCCGGCGATGGCGTCCGCGTCGAGCGCTCCCAGATCGCCGGCGGAGGCGGGATCGGTCCAGCGGCGCGCCATCACGGCCTGCGTGCGGCGCTCTTCCAGCGGCGCGTCGTCGAGGAAGGCGTAGGGACGCGCGTTGAGGATTTCCATGGCGAGCGGCGAGGGCGCGGGCAGGTCGCGCTCGATGAGCTTTACTTCGCCCGCCTCCATGCGCCGCAGCAGCGCCAGCCAGCCTTCGCTGTCCATTGCGTCGTGCAGGCAGTCGTCCAGGGTCTGGTCCACCAGCGGGTGGCTGGGCAGCTCGCGCTCGCCGACGATGTTTTCCAGGCAGGCCGCCTGGTCCGGGAATACGGATGCGAGCAGGTCGTCGCTTTTCATTCGCTGCAGCTGCGGCGCGACTTTGCGGCCGCCGGTGAAGCGCGGCAGGGCCAGCGCGGTGGTGGCGTTCCAGCGCCAGCGCACATTGAACAGCGGCGCGTCCAGCAAGGCTTGCACAAGTATCGGCTCGGCGGTGGCCGAACGCAGATAGCGCCAGACTTCGTCCAGCGGGAAGCTGTGGCTGGTGGATAGGGAGAGGATGATGGCGTCCTCGGTGGCTGCCGCCTGAAGCTCGAAGTTGAAGGTGCGGCAGAAGCGCTTGCGCAGCGCGAGCCCCCAGGCGCGGTTCACGCGGCTGCCGTAGGGCGAGTGGATGACCAGCTGCATGCCGCCCGACTCGTCGAAGAAACGCTCCATCACCAGCGTGTCCTGCGTCGGCAGCTCGCCCAGGGAGGCGCGCGCGACCGCCAGATAGTCCACGATCTGGCGCGCGGCGGCATCGTGCATGCCCAGATGTTCCTCCAGCCAGGCCACGGCGCGGTCCAACGCCAAGGCTCCATCCCCGCCAGCCTCGCCATCCGCATTGGCCGGCCCCGCCAACTGCCTGCCTATCTCGCCGCGCAGCCGCGCCACGCCGGCTGACAGCTCATCGCTTCGGCCGGGCGCCTCGCCCAGCCAGAACGGGATATTGGGCGCCGCGCCGTGCGCATCCTCCACTCGCACTTTGCCCGCCTCGATCCTGATTATGCGGTAGGAGGTATTCCCAAGCTGGAAAACGTCCCCCGCCAGGCTCTCGACCGCGAAGTCCTCATTGACGGTGCCCACGGATTGCCCCTGCGGCTCAAGCAGCACGGTGTAGTCCGCGTTGTCCGGTATGGTGCCGCCCGATGTGACGGCGGCCAGCTTGCCGCCGCGCCGCCCGCGCAGCGAACGGCTGGCCGCGTCGCGGTGCAGATACGAGCCGCGCGCGCCGTTGCGCGTGGTATAGCCCTCGGCCAGCATGCGCAGCACCTCGTCGTAGCGGCTGCGCTCCAGCTGCGCGTAGGGCTGCGCGCGGCGCACCAGCGCAAACAGCTCGTCCTCGCCCCATTCCCGGCTCGCCACCTCGGCCACGATCTGCTGCGCCAGCACGTCCAGCGGCGCCACCGGTATGCGCAGCGCATCGAGTTCTCCGCGCCGCACGCAGTCGAGCAAGGCCGCGCATTCAATCAGGTCGTCGCGCGACGTCGGGAACAAGCGGCCCTTGGGCACGCCGCCCACATGGTGGCCGGAGCGCCCCACGCGCTGCAGCAGTGCCGCGATATTGCGCGGCGAACCCACCTGGCACACCAGGTCCACGTCGCCTATGTCTATGCCCAGCTCCAGCGATGCGGTGGCGATCAGCACCCGCAGCTCGCCGTTCTTGAGGCGCTGTTCGGCGGCCAGGCGGTATTCCTTGGCCAGGCTGCCGTGGTGTGCGGCCACATGTTCCGCGCCGAGCCGGTCGCCCAGGTGGCGCGCAATGCGCTCGGACAGGCGGCGCGTGTTGACGAAAATGAGGGTGGTCCGGTGCAGCACCACCAGTTCGGCCATGCGGTCGTAAACGCGGTCCCACACCTCGTTCGCCATCACGGCTTCCAGCGGCACTGGCGGCAGCTCCAGCGCGAGGTCGCGCGCCCGAACGTGGCCCACGTCCACTACGGCGCATTCGGCGCCGCCGGCTTTGCCACCGCCTCCGACCAGGAAATCCGCAACGGCGGACAAGGGCTTCTGCGTTGCCGACAAACCTACCCGCACAGGCGGCTGCGCGCACAAGGCGTCCAGCCGTTCCAGGCTGAGGGCAAGATGGCTGCCCCGCTTGCCGCCCGCTACGGCGTGGATCTCGTCCACGATCACGGTGCGCACGCTGGCCAGCATGGCGCGCCCGCTGTCCGACCCGAGCAACACATACAGCGATTCGGGCGTGGTGACGAGAATGTGCGGCGCCCGCTTGCGCATGGCGTTGCGTTCGGCCTGCGTGGTGTCGCCGGTGCGCACGGCGGCGCGGATGCCGTGCGGCGGCATGCCCATGGCCGCCAGTTGCCCGCCTATGCCTTCGAGCGGCGCCTCCAGGTTCAGGCGGATATCGTTCGATAGCGCCTTCAGCGGCGACACGTACAGCACCCGGGTTTCATCCGGCAGCGGCCCCGCGCTGCTTTCGCGCACCAGCGCGTCGATGGCGGCCAGGAAGGCGGTCAGCGTCTTGCCCGAGCCGGTGGGGGCGGCCACCAGCGTGGGCCGGCCGGACTGGATCAGCGGCCAGGCGCGCAGCTGCGCCTCGGTGGCGGCCGGAAAGGCCGCGCCGAACCACGCCGCCACGGCGGGGTGGAAATCTCCGGCAAAAGTGCTCAGGGGCGCGCGCTTGTTCATGGAATCGGGCCGCATTCGGCTGCAAAAACCGATCATAGCAGATGGTCTTTTTGCCAAGCGCCCGCTGAGCCGCCTATATTCGAAATATACATAAAACAATGCGATATAACACCGATACCCGAGCCGCACTATAATAGACGCTCGATTTCGCACGCCAACCGGACTTTCTCATCTATGCAATATGTGTCTACCCGCGCCGCAGCGTCGGCCGCATCGCAGTCTCCACAACAGTTCTCCGATATCCTGCTGGGCGGCCTCGCCCCCGACGGCGGCCTGTATCTGCCCACCGAATACCCGCAAGTGACGGGCGCCGAGCTGGATGCATGGCGCAAGCTGTCCTATGCGGAACTGGCTTTCGAGATCCTGAAGAAGTTCGCCACCGACATTCCGGAAGCGGACCTGAAGGCGCTCACCGCCAAGACCTATACCGCCGATGTGTACCGCAACGCGCGCGAAGGCGAAGCCGCTGCCGACATCACGCCGCTGCGCGTGCTGGAAGAGTCCAAGGGCAAGAAGCTGGTGCTGCAGGCGCTGTCGAACGGTCCCACGCTGGCCTTCAAGGACATGGCCATGCAATTGCTGGGCAACCTGTTTGAATACGCGCTGGCCAAGAAGGACGCTGAACTGAACATTTTCGGCGCCACCTCGGGCGACACCGGCAGCGCCGCCGAATACGCCATGCGCGGCAAGAAGGGCATCCGCGTCTTCATGCTGTCGCCGCACAAGAAGATGAGCGCCTTCCAGACCGCGCAGATGTTCAGCCTGCAGGATCCGAACATCCTCAACATCGCCGTCGAAGGCGTGTTCGACGACTGCCAGGACATGGTCAAAGCCGTCTCCAACGACCTGCCGTTCAAGGCCAAACAGAAGATCGGCACCGTCAACTCCATCAACTGGGCGCGCGTCGTGGCGCAGGTGGTGTACTACTTCCGCGGCTACCTGGCCGCCACCACCAGCAACGACCAGAAAGTGTCGTTCACCGTCCCGTCTGGCAATTTCGGCAATATCTGCGCCGGCCATATCGCCCGCATGATGGGCCTGCCGATCGCGAAACTGGTGGCCGCCACCAATGAAAACGACGTGCTGGACGAGTTCTTCCGCACCGGCGTGTACCGCGTGCGCAAGTCCGCCGAGACCTACCACACCAGCAGCCCGTCGATGGACATTTCCAAGGCCTCCAACTTCGAGCGCTTCATCTACGACCTGGTGGGCCGCGACGCGGAGCGCACGCGCGCGCTGTTCACCAAGGTGGAAACCCACGGCGGCTTCGACCTGTCCGGCTACCCCGGCAGCGACGGCGACGAGTTCACCAAGGTGGCGCAGTACGGCTTCAAGTCCGGCAAGTCCACCCACCAGGACCGCCTCGACACCATCCGCGACGTGGCCGACGACTATGGCATCGTGATCGACACCCACACCGCCGACGGCATCAAGGTGGCGCGCGAGAACCTGGAGCCGGGCGTGACCATGATCGTGCTGGAAACGGCGCTGGCGGCCAAGTTCAACGAAACCATTCTGGAAGCGCTGGGCGAGGACGCCGAGCGTCCGGCCGGTTTCGAGAACATCGAAGCGCTGCCGCAGCGTTTCGTCGTCATGTCGTCCGACGTGGCGAAGATGAAGGATTACATCGCCACCAACACGGGACTGTAAGCCATGAAACCTCTCATGCCGGTGCGCGAGGCGCTGGACTTCATGCTGGCCGCCGCGCGTCCCGTGGCGGAGGTTGAAACGCTGTCCACGCTGGCGGCCAATGGCCGCGTGCTGGCGCAGGCTCAGGTGTCCGGCATGAACGTGCCGACGCACGACAACACCCAGATGGACGGCTACGCCGTGCGCGCAGCCGACTGCGCCAGCGGCGCGGCCACGCTGACGGTGTCGCAGCGGATTCCGGCCGGCCATGTCGGCCAGCCGCTGTTGCCCGGCACGGCGGCGCGCATCTTCACCGGCGCCCTGATCCCCGAGGGCGCGGACGCGGTGGTGATGCAGGAGCAGTGCGAACTGGCCGGCACCGTTGTCACCGTCAAGCACGCGCCCAAGCCGGGTGAGTGGATACGCCGCGCGGGCGAGGACATTACCAGCGGCAGCGTGATACTGCCGGCAGGCACGCGCCTGCGCAGCCAGGAGCTGGGCCTGGCCGCATCGGTCGGCCTGGCCGAACTGCCGGTGCGGCGCAAGCTGCGCGTGGCCGTGTTCTTCACCGGCGACGAACTGGCCATGCCGGGCGAGCCGCTGGCGCCCGGCGCCATCTACAACTCCAACCGTTTCACGATCCGCGCGCTGCTGGAAAACCTGGGCTGCGAGATCAGCGACTTCGGCATCGTGCCGGACTCGCTGGACGCCACCCGCTCGGTGCTGCGCGAGGCCGCCGAGGGCAATGACCTGATCATCACCTCCGGTGGCGTGTCCGTCGGCGAGGAAGACCATATCAAGCCTGCGGTGGAGGCGGAGGGCAAGCTGAATATGTGGCAGATCGCCGTCAAGCCGGGCAAGCCGCTGGCCTTCGGCGAAGTGAAGGACGCTTTCTTCCTTGGACTGCCGGGCAATCCGGTGTCGAGCTTTGTCACCTTCCTGCTGTTCGTGCGGCCGTTTATCCTGCGCCTGCAAGGCGTGGGCGACCCGGCCGCGCTGGCGCCCAAGGCCTACCAGCTGCGCGCCGACTTCAACTGGCCGAAGGCCGACCGCCGCAATGAGTTCCTGCGCGCGCGGCTGAACCAGCAGGGCGGGCTGGAGCTGTTCAGCAACCAGAGCTCCGGCGTGCTGACGTCCACCGTCTGGGGCGATGGGCTGATAGACAATCCGCCCGGCCAGGCCATCCAGGCTGGCGACGTCGTGCGCTTTATTCCGTTTTCCGAATTGGTTTGACGATATGAATGTAACGCTGAAATTCTTCGCCAGTGTGCGCGAAGCGGTGGGTACTTCCACCGAAGTGCTGGAATTGCCGGCAGGCGTGGCGACGGTGGCGGCGATACGCGCGCTGCTCGTCGCGCGCGGCGGCGCCTGGGCGCAGGCGCTGGGCGAGGGCCGTGCCTTGCGCATGGCCTGCAATCAGGTGATGTGCCAGCCGGAGACTGCGGTGCAGGATGGTGCGGAGGTGGCGTTCTTTCCGCCGGTGACTGGCGGTTGATGTTTGGCGGGTTACGCGCTGCGCGCTAACCCGCCCTACGAAATGTCAATGCCGCAGGCCGTAGGGCGGGTTAGCCGTAGGCGTAACCCGCCAGTTCGCCTCTAAGGCTGCTTGGCGTTTTTGCCCACCGCATCGCAAGCCGCGCATTCCAGGCCCTTGCGGTAGCGCCGGAACTGCGTGAACACAAAAATCCCGGCAGCAATCGCGGCCCACAAGGCCGCGCTCAGGAAGTCCGCCGTTGCGGTCGATCCCTTCACGTATTCCACGATCGCCAGGATGGCGAACAGCGGCACCGCCGCCAGCAAATACCGCTTGATCCAGAATGCTGCGCCCATGACTGCCTCCCAAATTGGTCTATGCGTGCCAGTATGCCCTAGAATGCCGGATTGCCTCAATATTTCACCCGGATTCCCCATGCAGTCTCAGAATAAAAATAGCTTCCGCGTCGCCGTCATCGGCGGCGGACCGGCCGGCCTGATGGCCGCGCAGACGCTGGCCCAGCACGCCGCCGCCAACAGTACCTTGCAGGTCGACGTCTACGACGCCATGCCTTCGGTGGGCCGCAAATTCCTGCTCGCCGGCCGCGGAGGCATGAACATCACCCACGCCGAACCATACGAGACTTTCGTCACGCGCTACGGCAAGCGCGCCGCCGAGCTGCGTCCCATGCTGGATGCATTCGGCCCGCAGCACGTGCGCGACTGGGTGCGTGGCCTGGGCATAGAAACCTTTGTCGGTACTTCGGGCCGCGTGTTCCCAACCGAGATGAAGGCTGCGCCACTGCTGCGCGCCTGGCTGCACCGCCTGCGCGAGCTGGGCGTGCAGTTCCACCAGCGGCACCGCTGGACCGGCTGGCGCGCGGACGGTGCGCTGCTGCTCGATACGCCCGACGGCGAACTGGCCGTGCAGGCCGACGCCACCATTCTGGCGCTGGGCGGGGCCAGCTGGGCACGTCTGGGCTCGGACGGTGCGTGGGTGCCGGTGCTGGAGGGGCAGGGTGTGGAAGTGGCGCCGCTGGTGGCCGCCAATTGCGGCTTCGACGTGGACTGGAGCGCGCATTTCAGCGCAAAGCATGCGGGCGAGCCGCTGACTACCGTGGCCATTACTTCCACCGGCGCGGACGGACTGCCGTTCCGCAAACAGGGGCAGTTTGTGGTGACGGCGAGCGGGGTCGAGGGCAGCCTGATTTATGCGCTGTCCGCAGCCTTGCGCGATCAGATCGCGGCCGATGGCAGCGCGGTGATTTACCTGGATCTGCTGCCGGACCTGAGCGCCGAGCGGGTGCTGGATGAGCTCAGCCGGCCGCGCGGTTCGCGTTCCATGGCCAGCCATCTGCAAAGCCGTTTGGGCATCAAGGGCGTAAAGGCGGGGTTGCTGCGAGAATGCGCCAGCGCGGAGCAGTATGCAGATCCTGCGCGTTTGGCGGAAGTGCTGAAGATGCTGCCGGTGCGCCTGCGTGCGCCCAGGCCGGTGGACGAGGCCATCAGCACCGGCGGCGGCGTGCGGTTTGAGGCCATGCAGGGGATGATGCTGGCGGCGAAGCCGGGTGTGTTTGTGGCGGGGGAGATGGTGGATTGGGAGGCGCCCACCGGCGGGTATCTGCTGACGGCTTGCCTGGCGAGCGGGCAGGAGGCGGGCGAGGATGTGCTGCGCTGGCTCGCTCGGCCGCCTCAATGATCCCAGCTTACTTCGCCTGACCCGGTGCGGCTCACGTTGCGGTTGTCCGGGTTGCCGAACACGCGGATGTCGCCGCTGCCGTTCAGCGTGAGCTCGGCCGATTTGCGGGCAAACACATTGGTGGTGCCCGAGCCGCGCAGACTCACTACCACCTGATCCGACGCGAGATGCTGCGCATCCAGGTCGCCCGAACCGGACAGCTCGGCGTTCAGGGTCTTGCAGCTGCCGCTGCTCTTGATCTGGCCCGAGCCCACCATCTCCAGCGTCACAATCTCGCTGGCGCCGGTGTTCAGCGTCAGGTCGCCGCTGCCATGCACCCCGGCTTCGACTTTCTTGAAGCGGCCGTTGAAATTCAGATTGCCCGGCCCGTGTATCTGCACCGACAGCTTCTCGCCGCTAAAACCGTTCACCGTGCTGTCGCCGCTGCCATGCACTTCGATACCGGACAGCGATGGCAGCACCAGCTCCACCTGCAAGGGGCGGCGATGGTGGAACAGCATGCCCTTGGTGCCGATGTGCAGCGTGTCGCCTTCCTGCTCGGTCTCCACGTTGCCCAGCAGGCGCTGCTCGCCGCGCACTTTGAGGGAGGGTTTATCGCCCTGGCGCAGGGTCAGGTCTATCGGTCCGCTCAGCTCCACCGACGTGATGCCGTTGCCGATGTCGCGCGTTTCGCTGGCCGGCGCGCGGCCTTGCGCGCTGGAGGGGTTGGTGGCGCCGTGCGCCCGCAGCATGCTGTAGGAAATGGCGATCAGCACGCACGCCATCAGGAACATGCTGATACCGACTTTGAACAAGGCTTTCATGTTTTGCTCCCGTCCGCCTTAGCGGCCCCGCAACAGGGAAAAGTTCATCTGGATGTAGCGCTTGACGCCCATGATGGTGTACTTGGTGACTACCAGGCTGATCAGGCTTAGCAGGATGCCGACGATCACCAGCGTCATGCCCAGCACCGACTGGGTGGTGCGCGATTCGCCGTCCAGCTCCGTGGTGATGTGCACCGTGCTGCTGGCCATGCGCTCGGCTTTCTCGATAATCTTGCCGGAGCGGCTGCTGGAGCCGTCGCCGTTGTCCTGGTCTTCGCCGGCGTTGTCGGCGGTAGGCGGAGCATTGTAGCCGTCCATTGGTTCCTGGTAGACCTGGATGCCGTCGTGGCCGATGGCGACTTTGGTCTGGGTGCGCTGGCCGTCGTGATCGTCGTGGTCGAACTGGATCATCTCGCGCAGAGGGCCGTCCAGCACCAGTTCATTGGTGCCCGACAGGCCGCTGGCGGTGATCACGATGCCGCTCAGGTAGAAGGCGAAGGCGCACACGTAGATGGTGCCCAGCAGCGCGGCGTAGACCATGGCCGGCACCACCATGAACAGGTTGAAGATGGCCAGGCCGACCAGCGACACGGCCATCCGCGCGGCATTGACCGGGGTTTTCTTCTGCTCGAAGGCGGACATGTGGACGTTGGCGCGCAGCGTCATCGCGATTTTGCGCGGCTCGCCCAGCTCGGAGGCGATCTCCTGCTCGGTGCGTCCGCTCATCACGCCGTCGACAAAGCGCTGCTCGTAGTAGGCCAGCGTCTTGGCGATCGTCTCCGGCGGGAGTCCCGCCAGGGCCTTGTGCAGCGCGTCCAGGTAGGCCTGCTTATCCATTAAAAACTCCTGCGGTTAAAACGCGGCGTGTTGCGACAGGGAAATTGCCATGCCGGCATGTTCGTTCAGCACGATGATGACCGTGCTGGCGGCTACCAACGCCACGATTGCCAGGGTTTTCAAAGTCAGTCCGATTGTCATTTCCTGCTCCATATTGAGTCACTACCGATGATGCAACTGTACGCAAACGAACTTGTACAGACCACTGGTGTGCGACAGGATGCATAAATGACGGGGCAGACGACGCAATGCGGGGATAGCCGGGGACTGGCTTCAAATCAGGCATGTTTGCTGGCGAGCAAGGTTTTGGCGGCTGCCACGCCGCTGCGCACGGCGCTTTCCAGCGTGGCGGGGTAGTCGCCTGCGGTGTAGTCGCCCGCCAGGTACAGGCCGGCCAGGCTGCTCTGGCCGGGCAGGGCGTTGGCCGGGCGGGCCAGGCCGGGGCTGCAGGCATAGGTGGCGCGCTTTTCGGTGATGACGCGGCTCCAGGACGGCTGCGCCAGTTCCGGGCGGCGCAGCACGGCGGCCAGTTGCGCGGCGATGGCCGCGCTCAGCGCTGCCTGGCCCAGCTCCGCCGCCGCGCCGGAGGCGCTGATGACGACTGCCAGCAGGCCAGCCTGCTTCGCGTCCAGCTGGCCGCGGTCGAAGACGAACTGGCCCCAGTGCCCGGTGGCCGGGTTGTCCAGCAGGGCGTAAAACGGAATATCGAGCCGCACATCGGCGCCGTATTGCAGATAGCAGGTGGTGATGGCTTCCGGTGTGAACGCTTCCAGCTGCGTTGCCAGCTGCTCGCCCGCCGCGTCCAGCTGCAAGGTACGCAGCAGGGCGGTGGTTGCGGGCGCGCCATGGGCCAGGACGACAGCGTCGAATTCGGCGGTCCAGGGCGCGCCGCGTGGGGACTGGGCGGCGCCGGCGGGCGCGCCGCCAAGCGCGCTGCCGGTAGCGGTGAGCTGCCAGCGCTGGCCGGGCAGGGGCGCCAGGCCGGTGACTTTGGCGCCGGTGTGCACAGCGCCGCCGTGACGCGCGATGCAGGCGGCTGCGGCGTCTGGGAACAGGGCGCTCAGGTCGGCGCGGGGTATCAGCATGTCGGACGCTTTGCGGCGCGAGCCCAGGCTGTCGCGCAGCACGTTCAGGAATACCTGCGCCGAGGCGCGCTCGGTGGGGGTGTTCAGCGCGGCGAGGCACAGCGGGCGCCACATGAGCTGGATCAGGCGCGGCGTCTGGTCGAAGCGCGCCAGCAGTTCGTCCACGCTGCAATCGGTGTTCAGGCGCCAGTCCATCCAGCGCGCCGTGGTGGAAAAGCGCGCCAGCGCCATCTTGTCCTCGCGTGCGAGGCCGGATGCGCGCAGCAGCGCGCCCAGGAGATGCAGCGGCGCGGGCAGGCGTGGCGCCAGGAAGTCCATGCCGCCAGCGCCGGGCGCATAGCGCATCTGCAGCGGCAGCGACAGCACGGCGGACTGGATGTCCACGCCGGCCAGTTTCATCACGCGCAGCGATTCGGAATACGCGCCCAGCATGATGTGCTGGCCGTTGTCCAGCTGCCGTCCATCCAGCTCCACGCGGCGCGCGCGGCCGCCCAGGGTGCGCGCGGACTCCAGCAGCGTCACATCGCAGCCGGCGCGCGCCAGCTCCACGGCCGCTGCGCATCCAGCCCAGCCGCCACCGGCGACGGCAACCCTGCGCGCCTTCACTTTTTACCCACGGATGTAGGTTTTCCAGGCCAGCCACAGCTTGCGCAGCGGCGTCAGCGAGATGCGCTGGGTCAGCACATGGTAGCCGTCGTTCTCGATCTCCGTCAGCAGGGTGCGGTAGATGGCCGCCATCATCAGGCCGGGGCGCTGGGCGCGGCGGTCTTCTTTCGGCAGCAAGGCGAATGCCTCGTCGTATGCCTTTTGCGCGCGGGCGATCTGGAACTTCATCAGGTTCTCGAAGTTCTCGCTATGGCGCGCATTGAGCAGGTCGGCGGCGGTCACGTTGAACTGCTGCAGCTCGTTCACCGGCAGGTAGATGCGGCCTTTGCGCGCGTCTTCGCCCACGTCGCGGATGATGTTGGTCAGCTGGAAGGCATGGCCCAGCTTCTCGGCGAACTGCAAGGTCTGCGGATTGCTCATGCCGAAAATGCTGGCCGACAGGATGCCGACCACGCTGGCCACGTGCCAGCAATATTTGGACATGCCCACGTAATCAAGGTAGCGGGTCTGGTTCAGGTCCATCTCCATGCCATCGATAATGGCCTGCAGATGCTCCTGCTTCAGATTGTAGGTGGCCAGGTGCGGCTGCAATGCCTGCGTGACCGGGTGCGCCTGCTTGCCCTCGTACATGCCGGAGATCTCCTTGCGCCACCAGGCCAGCTTCACGCGCGCAACGGATTCGTCGGTGCATTCGTCCACCGTGTCGTCCACTTCGCGGCAGAAAGCGTACAGCGCCATGATGGCGCGGCGCCGTTCCTGCGGCAGGAACAGGAAGCTGTAGTAGAAACTGGACCCGCTGGCGGCGGCTTTTTGCTGGCAGTATTCGTCTGGTGACATGGTCAAAAAAGCAAGGGTGAGGCGATCGAAGCCGCTATTCTAAGGGAAGCGCCGCAGCCGGGGGGCTTTTCATGGCCGCTTTCATGCGCGCCTTCATCCGCAGGCCGCGCCAGATCACCTTCATCCAGTCCTTGCGGGTGAGCTTGGGGCGGCGGCGGAACACGTCGTAGTCCACTTCCTCGATCGACTCCAGGATGCGCAAGCCGCCTTGCACCACCATGCGCAGCTCCAGGCCTATGCGGCCGCGCAGGCGCACGGCCAGCGGCGCGCCGGACAGCATCAGGGCGCGCGCGCGCGTCACCTCGAACTTCATCAGCGCGCGCCACTTGGCGGTGCCGCCGGGGTGGTCCAGCGCGGCGGGCGACACCGCGTAGCGCGCCAGGTCTTCCATGGGCAAATAAATACGCTCTTTATGCAGATCGATGGCCACGTCCTGCAAAAAGTTGATAATCTGTAATGCTGAACAGATGGCGTTCGAATCGCGCACATTGTCCTCGTCCGCCTGGCCGTACAGCGACAGCATCAGCAGGCCGACCGGGTTGGCCGAGCGGGCGCAATAGTCCAGCAGGCTGTCGTAGGTGGCGTAGCGGGTCACGCTCACGTCCTGCTTGAAGGCGGAAAGCAGGTCGCGGAAGGGCCGCAGCGGCAGGTCGTGCTGGGCGATGGTCGCGGCCAGGCGGGTGAACATCGGGTCGGTATGGGCTTCCCCGGCCTCGATGCGGTCCAGCGCCTGCTCGTAGGCGTCCAGCGCGGCCAGGCGCTGTTCGGGCGTGGCGTCGCCTTCGTCGGCGATGTCGTCGGCGCTGCGCGCGAAGGCGTAAATCGCCTCCACCGCCGGCGCCAGGCGGCGCGGCAGCAGGATGGATGCAACGGGGAAGTTCTCGTAATGGTCTACTGACATAGTGGGATATTCAAGTAAATGACGCCAAAGTCATTTGCAAAGATTGTGTCACGGCTTATAATTTTAATTAACGGAAAGTCATTTACTTTCTGGCCGGAACCATCATAGTGGCAAAGTGCTATCACCGCAATCCACAGCAAAAGGAATTATTGTGTACTCCCTGAAAAAATTGCGTCCCTCCCACGCCCTTGCCGGGCTCACGTTGTGCGCCGCCGCCGTCCTGCTGGCAGGCTGTGGCAAGCCGGCCGAAAAGACCGAAGACATCCGCCCGGTGCGCGCCATTGTGCTGCAAAGCAGCGACATCGATGTGAACGCCGAGTTTTCCGGCGAGGTGAGGGCGCGCGTGGAGTCGCGCCTGGGCTTCCGCGTGCCGGGCAAGATTGTGTCGCGCAGCGTGGACGTGGGTTCGGTGGTGAAGAAGGGCCAGCAGCTGATGCAGCTGGACCCGCAGGATTTGAAGCTGTCGCAGGCGCAGGCGCTGGCCGCGCTGCGGGCGGCGGAAACCTCGCGCGACTTCGCCAAGGCGGAGCTGAAGCGCTACCAGGACCTGAAGGCGCAGAATTTCGTCGCCCAGACCATTTTGGACGGCAAGGACTCGGCGTATAAATCGGCCCAGGCCAATGTCGACGCGGCCCAGGCTGCGTACCGCGCGCAGGCCAACCAGGCCGGCTACGCAGCGCTGGTGTCCGACGTGGACGGCGTGGTGACGGCGGTGGACGCGGAAGCGGGCCAGGTGGTGGCGGCCGGCACGCCGGTTGTGCGCGTGGCGAAGTCGGGCGACAAGGAAATCGTCATCGGCATCCCCGAAGACAAGGTCGATGCGCTGAAAGCCATTTCGGATGTGCAGGTGCGCTTGTGGGCCAGCCCGCAGCACGCGGTGCCCGGCAAGATCCGCGAGATTTCGCCGGCCGCCGACCCTGCCACCCGCACTTACGCCGTCAAAGTCACCATCCCCGCCAGCTTGGGCGAGGCCAAGCTGGGCATGACCGCCGTGGTGCAATTCGCCTCCAAGACCGCGCAACCGCAGATCAAGGTGCCGCTGACGGCGCTGCATTATGAAAAATCCACCACCTCGGTGTGGGTGGTGGAGAACGGCGCAGTGAAGCTGGTGCCGGTGGTACCGGCCGGCGTGGCGGGCAACGACATTGTGCTGGCTTCCGGCGTGAAGGCCGGCCAGACCGTGGTGACGGCGGGTGTGAACGTGCTCAAGCCGGGCCAGAAGGTCCGGATACTGGGCGACGAATTGAGCAAGCCTGAGTTGAGCAAGCCCGTAGCGGCCAATGCGGCCGCCGGAGCTTCCAAATGAAGGACGGCTTCAACCTCTCACGCTGGGCGCTTGAGCACATTCCGCTGACGCGCTACCTGATGGCTGTGCTGCTGCTGGGCGGCATGCTGAGCTACGCCAACCTGGGCCAGGACGAAGACCCGCCGTTCACCTTCCGCGTGATGGTGGTGCGCGCTTTCTGGCCGGGCGCGACCTCGCTGCAGATGGCGCAGCAGGTGACCGACAAGCTGGAAAAGAAGCTCCAGGAAACGCCGCATATCGACGAAATCAGCAGCTACTCCAAGCCCGGCGAAACGCTGATCATGGTGAAGCTGCGCGAGTCCGCGCCGCCGAGCGAGACGGCCGAGGCCTGGTACCAGGTGCGCAAGAAGATAGGCGACATCAAGGGCACTTTGCCGCAAGGCGTGCAGGGGCCGTTCTTCAACGACGAATTCGGCGACACCTACGGTTCCATCTTCGCCCTGTCCGGCGACGGCTTCACCTACGCCGAAATGAAGGACTACGCGGACTTCGTTCGCCAGCAGTTGCTGGGCGTGTCGCAGGTGTCCAAGGTCGAACTGTTCGGCGTGCAGGACGAAAAGGTCAATATCGAGTTCTCGCACAAGAAGTTTGCCCAGCTGGGCATACCTTTCGAGGCCATCGTCAGCCAGATCGCCGCGCAGAACACGGTCGAATCGTCCGGCGTGCTGGTGACGCCGACCGACAACCTGCAAGTGCGCGTCAGCGGCGCCTTCAAGACCGTCAAGGATCTCGAGGAGCTGGAACTGCGCGCCAACGGCACCACCTTCCGCCTGGGCGACTTCGCCACCATCAAGCGCGAATACGACGACCCTCCGACCGAGAAGATGCGCTTCAACGGCAAGGAAGTGATAGGCCTGGGCGTGTCGATGGAGAAGGGCGGCAACATCATCAAGATGGGCCAGAGCATGGAGAAGACCGTGGCCGAGATGAAGGCCAAGCTGCCGGTCGGTATCGAGCTGCAGCGCGTGTCCGATCAGCCGGAGGCGGTCAAGGCCTCGGTGGGTGAGTTCGTGCATACGCTGATCGAGGCGGTGCTGATCGTGCTGGCGGTGAGCTTCGTCTCGCTGGGCATGCACACCAAGCCCAAGTTCCGCCTGGATGCGCGTCCCGGCCTGGTGGTGGCGCTGACCATACCGCTGGTGCTGGCCGTGACCTTCCTGTTCATGCGCATGCTTTCCATCGACCTGCACAAGATTTCGCTGGGCGCGCTGATTATCGCCCTCGGCCTGCTGGTGGATGACGCCATCATCGCCGTGGAAATGATGGTGCGCAAAATGGAGGAGGGCTTCTCGCGCTTCGACGCGGCCACCTTCGCCTACACGTCCACCGCGCTGCCCATGCTGACCGGCACGCTGATTACCGTGGCGGGCTTCCTGCCCATCGGCCTGGCCAAATCGGCGGCGGGCGAGTACACCTTCACGCTGTTTTCGGTGAACGCGCTGGCGCTGATCATTTCCTGGTTCGTGGCGGTGATCTTCACGCCCTACATCGGCTACCTGCTGCTGAAGGTGCAGCCCCATGGCGACGGCCACCACGAGCTGTTCGATACCCCCGGCTACCGCAAATTCCGCGCCGTGGTGAACTGGTGCGTGGACTGGCGCAAGACCACCATCGCCGCCACCCTTGCCATCTTCTTCCTGGGCGTGTACGGCTTCGGCTTTATCGAGAAGCAGTTCTTCCCGGACTCCAGCCGCCCCGAGTTGATGGTCGAGATCTGGATGCCGGAGGGGACGTCCTTCGCCGCCAATGAAAAGCAGGTCAAGAAATTCGAAGCCTATATCCAGAAGCAGGAAGGCGTGGTCAGCGTGACCAGCTACGTCGGCACCGGCAGCCCGCGTTTCTACCTGCCGCTGGACCAGATCTTCCCGCAAACGAACGTGTCGCAATTCGTGGTGCTGCCCAAGGATCTGAAAGCGCGCGAGGCGCTGCGCCAGAAGATCACCGAGCTGTTCAAGGTGGACTTCCCCGAAGTGCGCGGCCGCGTGAAGCTGCTGCCTAACGGCCCGCCCGTGCCGTATCCGGTGCAGTTCCGCGTGAGCGGCGGCGAAGTGGAGAAAGTGCGCGCCATTGCCGACCAGGTGAAGGACATCATGCGCACCAATCCGAACACGCTGGGCGTGAACGACAACTGGAACGAATCCGTGAAAGTGCTGCGCATGGACCTGGACCAGGACAAGATGCGCGCGCTGGGCGTGACCTCGCAAACGGTGATGCGCGCGGCGAACACCATCCTGTCCGGCACCACGGTGGGCCAGTTCCGCGACGGCATCAAGCTGATCGACATCCAGGTGCGCCAGCCGCTGGAGGAGCGCAACACCATCTCCATCCTGAACGACACCAATATTCCTACGCCGAGCGGCAAGTCGGTCACCATAGGCCAGCTGGCGCGCGTGCATTTCGTGTGGGAGCCGGGCGTGGTGTGGCGCGAAGGCCGCGAATGGGCGATTACCGTGCAGTCGGATGTTGCGGAAGGAATACAAGGCCCCACCGTGACCGGCCAGATCGATCCCAGGCTGAACGAGCTGCGCAAGAACCTGCCGGCCGGCTACCGCATCGACGTCAAGGGCGCGGCGTCCGACAGCAGCGAGGCGGAGGCGTCGATTTCGGCCAACCTGCCGCTGGCGATCTTTATCATCTTCACGCTGCTGATGCTGCAACTGCACAGTTTCTCGCGCGCGCTGCTGGTCTTCCTCACCGGCCCGCTGGGTGTGGCCGGCGCGGCGGCGGCCTTGCTGCTGCTGGGGCGTCCGCTGGGCTTTGTGGCGAACCTGGGCATTATTGCGCTGTTCGGCATGATCATCCGCAATTCGGTGATCCTGGTGGACCAGATCGAGCAGGACATCAAGTCCGGCGTTGCGCCGTGGGACGCCATCGTGGAATCGGCGGTGCGGCGCTGCCGGCCGATTATCCTGACGGCGGCCGCAGCGGCGCTGGCCATGATACCGCTGTCGCGTTCCGTGTTCTGGGGGCCGATGGCGGTGGCCATCATGGGCGGGCTGATACTGGCCACGGCGCTGACGCTGCTGTTCCTGCCGGCGCTGTATGCGGCATGGTTCCGCGTCAAAAAGCCTGCGCAAACGTGACGCCGGCGGGTTACGCGCTCGCGCGCTAACCCGCCCTACGTGCCAATCGCGGACCTCGAAATGTCATAGGGCGGGTTAGGCGGCACGCCGTAACCCGCCGCCAATGCGTGCAAATTGCAGAGGAATCAAGGCATTACATTTTTAATGTTGTGTTTGAGTTAAAAAACCCTTCCGTACTCGGAAAAAAACAGTAAAATACCGCGTTGAAGTTGAAAGCCCCTGCTGAGGCGGGGTGGGGCGGCCCCTTTTCAATGGACCTTTATTGAAAACGGCCCGCCCTTTGCTTTTGTACAAATACGCCGCGAGGATGGCGAAATTGGTAGACGCACCAGGTTTAGGTCCTGACGCCAGCAATGGTGTGGGGGTTCGAGTCCCCCTCCTCGCACCACAGTATTCTTTATATTTTTTGGACGATTTTTACATGGCAACTGCAGTCGAAACCCTGGGCAAACTCGAACGTCGTATCACGATCTCCTTCCCGCTGAGCGAAGTCCGCACGGAAGTTGAGAAGCGCCTGAAAGTGCAAGCCAAGTCGGCTAAGGCACCAGGCTTCCGTCCTGGCAAAGTGCCCATGAAAATGGTCGCCGCACAATTCGGTTATCAGATCGAAACCGAAGTGCTGAACGATAAGGTCGGCCGCGCCTTCAACGACGCCGCCAACGCAGCGGAACTGCGCGTAGCAGGCTACCCGCGCATCGAACCGAAGAACGATTCGCCTGAAGGCCAGCTGGCCTTCGACGCAACGTTCGAAGTGTACCCGGAAGTCGTCATCGGCGACCTGTCCACCGTTGAAATCGAAACCGTGAAAGCCGAAGTGTCGGACGCGGAAATCGACAAGACCATCGAAATCCTGCGCAAGCAGCGCGTGCACTTCCACACCAAAGGCGAAGCCGGCGAACACGGCGACGGCGGTGCTCCTATCGCAGCCAATGGCGACAAAGTGACCGTGGACTTCGTCGGCTCGATCGACGGCGTGGAATTCCCAGGCGGCAAAGCTGAAGACTACCCGTTCGTGCTGGGCGAAGGCCGCATGCTGCCTGAGTTCGAAGCCGCAACCGTAGGCCTGAAAGTCGGCGAATCCAAGACCTTCGACCTGGCTTTCCCAGAGGATTACCATGGCAAGGACGTGGCCGGCAAAACCGCCCAGTTCACCATCACCCTGAAACAGCTGGAATGGGCGCACCTGCCGGAAGTCGACGCTGAATTCGCCAAATCGCTGGGCGTAGCCGACGGCGACCTGGCCAAAATGCGCGAAGACATCAAAGTCAACCTGGAACGCGAAGTGACCGGCCGTGTGAAAGCACGCAACAAGGAAGCCGTGATGGATGCGCTGGTCAAGTCCGCCACCCTGGACGTGCCGCAAGCCCTGATCGCCCAGGACACCGAGCGCCTGGCCGAAATGACCCGCCAGGACATGGCTCAGCGCGGCATGAACGTCAAAGACGTGCCATTCCCGCCGGAACTGTTCGCCGACAAGGCCGAGCGCCGCGTGCGCCTGGGCCTGATCCTGTCGCAGCTGGTCAACGAGAACAAACTGCAAGCGCTGCCTGAGCAAGTCAAAGCGCAAGTGGAAGATTTCGCCCAAAGCTACGAAGACCCGCGCGAAGTGCTGAAGTACTACTACAGCGACCGCCGCCGTCTGGCTGAAGTCGAAGCCCTTGTATTAGAAGAAAACGTCGTTAACTTCGTTCTGGGCCTGTCGAAAACCACGTCGAAAGCTGTTGCCTTCGACGAGCTGATGGGAAGCAACGCGCAAGCGTAATCCAGCTTCAGAGAAGCTGCATCAAAGGAATAAAGCATGATGAACCGTAATCCGGCACTCGACACCGAAATGCTCGGCCTGGTGCCGATGGTGATTGAACAAAGCGGCCGAGGCGAGCGCTCGTATGATATTTACTCGCGCCTGCTGAAGGAGCGCGTGATTTTCATGGTAGGTCCCGTCAACGACCAGATGGCCAATCTGATCGTTGCCCAGCTGCTGTTCCTGGAAAGCGAAAATCCGGACAAGGATATCTCGCTCTACATCAACTCTCCTGGCGGTTCGGTTTCGGCCGGCCTGGCGATCTACGACACGATGCAGTTCATCAAGCCGGACGTGTCCACCCTGTGCACCGGCATGGCGGCGTCGATGGGCGCCTTCCTGCTGGCGGCAGGCGCGAAGGGCAAGCGTTTCTCGCTGCCTAACTCGCGCATCATGATTCACCAGCCTTCCGGCGGCTCGCAGGGCATGGCTTCGGACATCGAAATCCAGGCCAAGGAAATCCTCTACCTGCGCCATCGCCTGAACTCGATCATGGCCGAACGCACCGGCCAGACGGTGGAACAGATCGCCAAGGACACCGACCGCGACCGATTCCTGTCCGCCGAGGAGGCCACCGAATACGGCCTGATCGACAAAGTGTTGACCAGCCGCGGCTAATGCGTCCTCAGCGCTGAGAACCAAAAAAGACGCCCGGACGCTACAACGTTCCGGGCGTTTCTTTTTTATTTCAGGTAGCATGTGCTATGTACGCCGCCGCAGAGTTTGCTTCGCGGCATGCAGCAGCACCAATATTGCAACTACTTAAACAAGTCCCATGTCCGAGAAAAAATCCTCCAGCGGCGAAAAACTCCTCTACTGCTCGTTCTGCGGCAAGAGCCAGCACGAGGTCAAGAAGCTGATCGCCGGCCCGTCCGTCTTCATCTGCGACGAATGCATCGACTTGTGCAACGACATCATCCGTGACGAGACGTCCAGCATCGAGTCGGTCACCGGCGCCAAGTCCGACCTGCCGACCCCGCACGAAATCAAGGAATTGCTGGACCAGTACGTCATCGGCCAGCAGACCGCCAAGCGCATCCTGTCGGTTGCGGTGTACAACCATTACAAGCGTCTGAAGCACCTGGGCAAGAAGGATGACATCGAACTGGCCAAGAGCAACATCTTGCTGGTCGGTCCTACCGGCTCGGGCAAGACCCTGCTGGCGCAGACCCTGGCCCGCATGCTCAACGTGCCGTTCGTGATCGCCGACGCCACCACCCTGACCGAAGCCGGCTACGTGGGCGAAGACGTCGAGAACATCATCCAGAAGCTGCTGCAAAGCTGCAACTACGATGTGGAAAAGGCCCAGCGCGGCATCGTCTACATCGACGAGATCGACAAGATTTCGCGCAAGTCCGACAATCCGTCCATCACGCGCGACGTGTCGGGCGAGGGCGTGCAGCAGGCGCTGCTGAAGCTGATCGAGGGCACCATGGCCTCGGTGCCTCCGCAGGGCGGCCGCAAGCACCCGAACCAGGACTTCGTGCAGATCGACACCACCAACATCATGTTCATCTGCGGCGGCGCCTTCGACGGCCTGGCCAAGATCATCTCCAACCGTTCGGAGAAGAGCGGCATCGGCTTCTCGGCCACCGTCAAGAGCAAGGAGCAGCGCGCTGCCTCCGAGATCCTGATGGAAGCGGAACCGGAAGACCTGATCAAGTTCGGCCTGATCCCCGAGCTGGTGGGCCGTCTGCCTGTGGTGGCTACGCTGGCCGAGCTGACCGAGGAAGCGCTGATCCAGATCCTGGTCGAGCCGAAGAACGCCCTGGTCAAGCAGTACAGCAAGCTGCTGGACATGGAAGGCTCCGAGCTGGAGATCCGCCCGGCCGCACTGCACGCCATCGCCAAGAAGGCGCTGGCCCGCAAGACCGGCGCGCGCGGCCTGCGCTCCATCCTGGAACACGCATTGCTGGACGTGATGTATGAACTGCCAAATGAGCAGAATGTGAGCAAAGTGGTGATTGATGAAAATACCATCACCAGCGGCGCGAAACCCTTGCTCATTTATCAGGAAAGCCCAAAAGCCTCTGGTGAAAATTAAATAAGTACTGCACACATGCGCAAAATTCGTTTTGCATCCATGGGGCAAGGCGGTACAATTTAAATCAATAAGAGAATGCAGGCTTCATTCGGAAAGCCACACGCGATGCCTGCGTCGCGCGTGGCTTTTTTATTTGAGTTTGCATATTTTTATAGCACGGCAGGATTCTCAGCTGAATTGTTAAGAATTATTATCTGCCGGGTCTTGTGATTTGGCATCTTTGCGCCAATATCTGCAACACGCTTTCACATAAGGTACGCCATGACAACTTCCAAATTAACTGAGCAAACTCAACTGCCGTTATTGCCGCTGCGGGATGTTGTAGTTTTCCCGCATATGGTGATACCGCTGTTTGTAGGTCGCCCCAAGTCGATCAAGGCGCTGGAAGCCGCGATGGAGCAGGGCAAGAGCATCATGCTCGCCGCCCAGAAAGCTGCCGCCAAGGACGAACCTTCTGCTTCCGATATTTATGAAATCGGTTGCGTGGCCAACATCCTGCAGATGCTGAAACTGCCGGACGGCACCGTCAAGGTGCTGGTCGAGGGCGCCCAGCGCGCCCGTATCAACAAAATCACCGACACGCCGACGCACTTCGTGGCCGACCTGACCCCGCTCGATTCCGAGGTGGGCGACGATTCGGAAATCGAAGCGATGCGCCGCGCCATCGTCCAGCAGTTCGACCAGTACGTCAAACTGAACAAAAAGATTCCACCGGAGATCCTGGCTTCGCTGTCCGGCATCGACGACGCCGGCCGCCTGGCCGACACCGTGGCTGCCCACCTGCCGCTCAAGCTTGAGCAGAAGCAGGTGATCCTGGAGATCTTCAACGTCGCCAAGCGCCTGGAGCACCTGCTCGGCCAGCTGGAAGGCGAGCTCGATATCCTGCAGGTGGAAAAGCGCATCCGTGGCCGCGTCAAGCGCCAGATGGAGAAGTCGCAGCGCGAGTACTACCTGAACGAGCAGGTCAAAGCCATCCAGAAGGAACTGGGCGAGGGCGAAGACGGCGCGGACCTGGACGAGCTGGAAAAGAAAGTCGCTGCCGCCAAGATGCCGAAAGAGGCGCTGGACAAGGCCAACGCCGAGCTGAAAAAGCTCAAGCTGATGTCGCCGATGTCGGCCGAAGCCACCGTGGTGCGCAACTACATCGACACCCTGGTCGGCCTGCCCTGGAAGAAGAAATCCAAGGTCAACAACGACCTGGCGAACGCCGAGAAAGTGCTCGAGGGCGACCACTACGGCCTGGACAAGGTCAAAGAACGCATCCTGGAATACCTCGCGGTGCAGCAGCGCGTGGACAAGCTGAAGGCGCCCATCCTGTGCTTCGTCGGGCCTCCGGGCGTGGGCAAGACCTCGCTGGGCCAGTCCATCGCCCGCGCCACGAACCGCAAGTTCGTGCGCATGGCCCTGGGCGGCGTGCGCGACGAAGCCGAGATACGCGGCCACCGCCGTACCTACATCGGCTCCATGCCGGGCAAGGTGCTGCAGTCGCTGGCGAAAGTCGGCGTGCGCAATCCGCTGTTCCTGCTGGACGAAATCGACAAGATGGGCGCGGACTTCCGCGGCGATCCGTCGTCGGCCCTGCTGGAGGTGCTGGACCCTGAGCAGAACCACACCTTCTCGGACCACTACATCGAAGTGGACTTCGACCTGAGCGACGTGATGTTCGTGGCGACCTCGAACTCGTACAACATCCCGCCGGCCCTGCTGGACCGCATGGAAGTGATACGCCTGTCGGGCTACACGGAAGACGAGAAAACCAACATCTCGCAGCGCTACCTGCTGCCGAAACAGATCAAGAACAACGGTCTGAAGGAAGAAGAGATCTCGGTATCGGAAGCCGCGCTGCGCGACATCATCCGCTACTACACCCGCGAAGCCGGCGTGCGCTCGCTGGAACGCGAAGTGTCCAAGATCTGCCGCAAGGTAGTGAAGATGCTGCTGCTGAAGAAGACCGAGAAGAAGGTCGCCGTGACGCCGAAAAACCTGGACAAGTTCCTGGGCGTGCGCCGCTACGACTTCGGCGTGGCCGAGAAGGAAAACCAGGTGGGCCAGGTGGTCGGTCTGGCATGGACCGAGGTGGGCGGCGATCTGCTGACCATCGAGGCCATGACCATGCCGGGCAAGGGCAACGTGATCCGCACCGGCACGCTGGGCGACGTGATGAAGGAGTCGATCGAAGCGGCGCGCACCGTGGTGCGCAGCCGTGCCAGCCGCCTGGGCATCAAGTCCGAGGTGTTCGAGAAGAGCGATATCCACATCCACGTGCCGGAAGGCGCGACGCCGAAGGACGGTCCTTCCGCAGGCATCGGCATGACGACCGCGCTGGTGTCCATCTTCACGGGCATCCCGGTGCGCGCAGACGTGGCGATGACGGGCGAAATCACGCTGCGCGGCGAAGTGCTGCCGATCGGCGGCCTGAAGGAGAAGCTGCTGGCGGCGCATCGCGGCGGCATCAAGACGGTGCTGATCCCCGAGCAGAACGTGAAGGACCTGGCCGAAATTCCGGACAACGTGAAGAACAAGCTGGAAATCGTGCCGGTGCGCTGGATCGACAAAGTGCTGGAAATCGCACTCGAGCGCCAGCCGGAAGCCATCGTGGAAACCCCTCCGGTGGAGGCGGTGGCGGCGGCGGCAGCCAAGGTTGACGGCCAGGGCGAAGTGGTCAAGCACTAAGCCCGGCTCGCATAAATTGTCCGTTTGACCATAAACAGGCGCCGAAATGGCGCCTGTTTCAATTTTTACTGTGGTTTTGTACTGTGTTTCCCTTGACACAAGGTTGCAACGGCTTGTTTAATACGGCCTGAGATTTTCTCTGCCGTATAAAAACGGTATAAACGATATAAACCTTTGTGACGGGGAAGCTTGTGAACAAGACTGAATTGATCGACCATATTGCCACTTCCGCTGACATCTCGAAAGCGGCTGCTGCGCGCGCACTGGATGCGGTGATCGATGGCGTAACTACTACTCTGGCTAAGAACGACAGCGTCACCCTGGTCGGCTTTGGCACTTTCTCCGTGAGCGAACGCGCTGCCCGCACCGGCCGCAATCCGCGCACGAAAGAAGAAATCGTGATCGAAGCAGCTAAAGTTCCTAAATTTAAAGCTGGCAAAGCTTTGAAGGATGCAGTAAACTAACGGACTTCGGTGAGCCGCTGGCTCACTGGAGCGGTTTGATTGGGCGCTTAGCTCAGTTGGTAGAGCGGAGCCCTTACAAGGCTTAGGTCGGGAGTTCGAGCCTCTCAGCGCCCACCAGTCAAGCCAAGCGCAGTAACAGTGATGCTGTACCTGTATTTGCTGGAGCGGTAGTTCAGTTGGTTAGAATACCGGCCTGTCACGCCGGGGGTCGCGGGTTCGAGTCCCGTCCGCTCCGCCAACAAATACATATAAACATCTGACCAGGAGCGGTAGTTCAGTTGGTTAGAATACCGGCCTGTCACGCCGGGGGTCGCGGGTTCGAGTCCCGTCCGCTCCGCCAAGAATATGGAAGCCCCTGCAGCTGAAAAGTTGCAGGGGCTTTTTCATTTTTGCCATGCTTGCCGTTTTCTCAAAACTGTGCCTTGCTATAGAGCGGCACGGCGCTGTAAAATCGCGACGGAATATTTCCTCTCTAAGAATTGGCGGACCATGTTTGAATTTATACGCACGCATCAAAAGCTGATGCAGATTTTACTGGCGCTCCTGATCGTGCCGTCGTTTGTGTTCGTCGGCGTGGCCGGCTACAACAACTCCGGCGACCAGGCCAATATCGTGGCCAAGGTCGGCGACCAGTCGATTAGCCGCCAGGAATGGGAGTCCGCGCAGCGCAGCCAGCTCGACAGCCTGCGCCAGCGTATGGGCGCGCAGTTCGACCAGAAGCTGATCGACACCCCCGAGTTCAAACAGAACGTGCTCGAGCGCCTGGTGGCCGAGCGCGCCATCGCCGCCGAAATGGTGCGCAGCCACCTGACCGTGGCCGACAGCGTGCTGCAGAAGCAGAACCTGGAAAACCCGGCCCTGCGCAAGGAAGACGGCAGCTTCGACATGGAGCGCTACAAGGCGCTGCTGGCCGCGCAAGGCCTGTCGCCGGCCGCGTACGACGCCCAGCGCCGCCGCGAGATGTCCATGCAGCAGCTGCTGGGCGCCGTGCAGGAAACCGGCATCGTGCCGCGCGCCGTCGCCAAGCAGATCTCCGATTTCGGCGCCCAGGAACGCGAAGTGCAGGAACAGCTGTTCCCGGCCGCGCAATACCTGGCGCAAGTCAAAGTCACCGACGAGATGGTGAAAGCCTTCTACGACAAGAACAGCAAGCTGTTCGAAGTGCCTGAGCAGGCCAAGATCGAATACGTGGTGTTCAGCGCCGCCGCCGTGGCCGACCAGGTCACCGTCAGCGACGCCGAAGTGGCAGCCTACTACGAAGCCAACAAGGCCCGCTTCAGCAGCGCCGAATCGCGCCGCGCCAGCCACATCCTGGTCACCGTGGGCAAGGACGCCAGCGCCGCCGACAAGGCAGCCGCCAAAGCCAAAGCCGAAGCCATCCTGGCCGACGTGAAAAAGAACCCGGCCGACTTCGCCAAGATCGCCAAGGCCAAGTCGCAGGATCCATCGTCGGCCGAGCAGGGCGGCGACCTGAACGAACTGGAAAAAGGCTCGCTGCCGAAAGCGCTGGAAGACAAAGCCTTCAGCATGAAGCAGGGCGAGATCGCCGGTCCTGTGGAAACCGAGTTCGGCTACCACGTCATCACCATCACCGCGCTCAAGCCGGTCGCCACCAAGCCGCTGGATGAAGTGAAAGACAGCATTGCCGCCGACCTGAAAAAGCAGAAAGCCGGCAAGCAGTACTCGGAAATGGCCGAGTCCTTCACCAACACCGTGTACGAGCAGTCCGACAGCCTGAAACCGGCCGCCGACAAGCTCAAGCTGAAAGTGGAAACCGCCGAGCACATCACGCGCAACCCATCGCCGGCACTGGGCACGGCGCCGTACAACAACGCCAAGTTCCTGACCGCGCTGTTCTCGTCCGAATCGCTGAAAAACAAGCGCAACACCGAAGCGGTGGAAGTGGCGCCGGCAACGCTGGTCGCTGGCCGCATCGTCGAATTCAAGCCTGCGGCCAAGCGCCCGCTGGCTGAAGTCGACGCAGCGATCCGCCAGCGCGTGACGGCCGAAGAAGCCGTCAAGCTGGCGCACAAGGAAGGCGAAGCCAAGATGGCCGCCGCCAAAGCCAGCGGCAGTGCCGAAGGCTACGGCCCTGCGCAGATCGTCTCGCGCGCCGACGGCAAGGGCCTGAGCCCTGTCGTGCTGGCCGAAGTGATGAAGGCCGACACCAGCAAGCTGCCGGCCTACGTGGGCGTGGACGTGCCGGGCGCAGGCTACGGCGTCTACCGCATCGGAAAAGTGCAGCAGCCCGCCGCACAAGACGAAGCGCGCCGCAAGAGCGAGCAGGAGCAGATCACCAGCATCGTCGCCGAGCAAGAGATGGCAGCCTACATTGACGCGATCAAGCAAAAATCCAAGGTCAAGATCCTGGCCAAGGCCGAGACGGCAAAAACCGACGAGGCCAAATAAACCAGATGCCGCCCCCGGGCGGCATTTTTTATTGCCATGACGTAAAAAGACCCAAAAAGGGGTCAGGGTTAATTATTTAAATAATTAACCCTGACCCCTTTTTTTGCTTTTTTGAGGTTTGGAAACTATCCGGCGGGGTGGAGCTGGCGGGCGGCGGCGAGCAGGTCGTCCGGGGCGATGCCGGGGAGCTCGAGCACCAGGGCGTCGGCGATGCGGGGGAAGTTGCGGGCGATGGAGCGGGTGTAGGCGGGGTCGTAGTGCTCGGCCAGCAGGGCGTCCACCAGCTCGGCCATGCGGCCTGCGCTGGCCAGGGCTTGCCAGTTGCTGATCTTTTCACGGCCGTGCAAGGTCGCCAGGTAGCCCAGCTGCTCGTTGAGCGGGCCGGCGTCCTGGATGTAGTGCTGGTAGTCTTCCATCAGCAGCTGCACGCGGTGCGCGCGCGACAGCTGCAGCGAGATGCAGCCGGCGGCGCGGATCTGCTCCATCAGCGCACCCGGCACGCGCAGCGCGCCGACTTTCTTGCTTTCGGATTCCACGAAGACCGGCTTGGCCGGGTCGAAGCGGTGCAGCCGCTCCCAGATGGCGGTCTCGAAGGCTTTCTGCGAGGGCTGCGGCTGGCTGGGCAGGCCGCCCAGCACGGAGCCGCGGTGGGCGGCCAGCTGTTCCAGGTCCAGCACTTGCGCGCCTATCGCGTCCAGCGTCTGCAGCAGGCGGCTCTTGCCGCTGCCGGTGGTGCCGCACACCACGCGGTAGTCCAACGCGGGCGGCTGCTCCAGCGCGGTGCTGACGTACTGGCGGAAGTCCTTGTAGCCGCCTTCCAGCTGCACCACCGGCCAGCCTATCTTGGCCAGGATGTGGGCCAGCGAGCCGCTGCGGTTGCCGCCGCGCCAGCAGTACACCAGCGGCGTCCATTCGCGCGGCTTGTCCAGCCAGAGCGCGTCGATATGCTTGCTGATGTTGCGGGCCACCATGGCGGCGCCCATTTTGCGCGCTTCGAAGGAGCTGACTTGCTTGTACGTGGTGCCGACCTGGATGCGCTCTTCGTCGTCCAGCACCGGGCAGTTGATGGCGCCGGGCAGGTGGTCGAGCGCGTATTCGGACGGGCTGCGCGCGTCGATGATGGCGTCGAACTGGTCCAGGCGGTGGGCGAGGTCGGCGAAGCGCAGGATTTCAGGGTATTTCATTGTGTGTTTATTTCGCTTTCAGCAGCGGCTGCAAATGCGGCCAGATATTGCCCAGGATGATGGGGTGCGCGGCCGCCAGCGGGTGCAGGCGGTCGGGCTGGAACAGTTCGCTCTTGTCGGCCACGCCGTCGAGCATGAAGGGGGCCAGCGGGGCTTTCACGTCCTTGCTCAGCAGGCCGAACATGGCGAAGAATTTGTCGGCGTAGTCGCGGCCGTAGTTGGGCGGCATGCGCATGCCCACCAGCAGCACCTGCGCGCCGGCGCCACGCGCGTCCTTGACCATGGCGCGCAGGTTGGCTTCCGCCGCCGGCACGGGCAGGCCGCGCAGGCCGTCGTTGGCGCCCAGTTCGATCACCACGATGGATGGCTGGTGCTTGCTCAGCAGCGCGGGCAGGCGGGTGCGGCCGCCGCTGGTGGTCTCGCCGCTTACGCTGGCGTTGACGATGCGCGCGTCTATCTTCTGGGCCTGCAGCTTTTGCTCCAGCAGCGCCACCCAGCCGGCGCCGCGCGCCAGGCCGTATTCGGCGGACAAGCTGTCGCCTACCACCAGTATGGTTTTTGGTGCAGAATAGGCGTTCGCGGCGGCGCTGAACAAGAACAGCGCCACCACCGGCAGCCACAAAGCCTCACGTATTTTTTTCAAGAAGACCATGCCTGAATTTCCTAAAGCGTCCAGCAATTTCATTCCGGATTCGCCGTCCATGTCGGGCGGCGGCAAGGTGCAGGCCAGCGTGCCCGCCCAGGCGGCCATCGTGGTGGCGGGGCTGAGCAAGCGCGTGGCCGATGCCAGCGGCGAGCTGACCATCCTGCACAGCGTGGATTTTACCGTGCAAAAGGCCGAGACGCTTGCCATCGTTGGGGCTTCCGGTTCGGGCAAGTCGACTTTGCTGGGCTTGCTGGCCGGGCTGGACTCGCCCAGCACCGGCAGCGTGCACCTGGACGGCAGCGATATCTATGCGCTGGACGAGGACGGCCGCGCCGCCGTGCGCAAGGAGAAGCTGGGTTTTGTGTTCCAGTCCTTCCAGCTGCTGGCGCACCTGACGGCGGTGGAGAATGTGATGCTGCCGCTGGAACTGGCGGGCGATGCGGATGCGCGCGCCAAGGCCGAGGCGATGCTGGGCCGGGTGGGGCTGTCCAGCCGCTTGAAGCACTATCCCAAGTATCTGTCCGGCGGCGAGCAGCAGCGCGTGGCGCTGGCGCGGGCTTTTGTCGGCGAACCGCCGCTGCTGTTTGCAGACGAGCCCACCGGCTCGCTGGACGCGGCCACCGGCGAGGCGGTCATCCAGCTGATGTTTGAGCTGAACCGTGAACACGGCTCCACGCTGGTGCTGGTGACGCACGATCCGTCGATAGCGGCCCGCTGCGGCCGCGTTATCACGATCGCGGCCGGGCGCATCGTCTAGTCTCGTCTAGATTCCGCGCCCGTGGTGCTGCACCATGCGGTTCAGCGCGGTGCGGATGGCCGGTATCAGCTCGCCCGCAGTCAGGCCGATCGGCCCCATGCCCTCGGTTACCATCACGTCCGCCGCCATGCCGTGCAGCCAGACTGCAGCCAGCGCGGCTTCCCACGCGGGCCAGCCCTGCGCCAGCAGGCTGCCGCACAGGCCCGCCAGCACGTCGCCGGTGCCCGCCGTGGCCAGCGAGGGATTGCCAGTGGTGTTGATGACCACATGGCCTTGCGGCTCGGCCAGCACGGTGCCTGAGCCTTTCAGTACCACCACCGCCCGCGTGCGCGCAGCCAGCGTGCGCGCGGCCGCAGGCCGGTCGGCCTGCACCTCGGACACGGAGATGCCCAGCATGCGCGCCGCCTCCAGCGGATGCGGGGTCAGCACGGTGCGGCCCGCCGCAGCGGCAGCGCTTGCGCGCTCGGCCAGCGCCGCCTGCAGCGGCGGGTCCGCAGCCAGCAGGTTGAGCGCATCGGCATCCAGCACCAGCGGGCTGGCGCTGCCGATGGCCTGCGCCAGCAGCTCGTGCGCGCGGCGCTCCGCGCCCAGGCCGGGGCCTGCCACCACGGTGGCCGCGTCGAAGTCGAAACCGGCAGCCTGGCGGCACATCAGCTCCGGATAAGCGCTGTCGTATGCGGGCGCCTGATCCGCAAAGCAGGCATAGACCCGCCCCGCGCCGGTCAGCAGCGCTGCGCGCGCGGCCAGTATCGGCGCACCGGCCATGCCGCTGGCGCCGCCCAGCACCGCCACGCTGCCGTAGCTGCCTTTGTGCGTGTTGTGCCGCCGCCCGCGTAGATGGCGCGCGAAAAATTTCACATCGTTGAGATGCTGGCGCGAGGGCTGAAATGCGGCGGACTCGATATCGAGCCGCGCAATCTGCACCAGGCCCGCATGGTCGCGGCCATCGCAGGTGTGCAGGCCGGGCTTGTCGCCAATGAAGGTGACCGTGTGCGTGGCGTGCACCGCGACGCCATCGACTCCGACGATGGCGCCGGTGTCCGCATCCAGGCCGCTCGGCACGTCCAGCGCCAGCCGCGAGCAGGGCATGGCGTTCACCGCTTCCACCAGTTCGCGCAGCTGGCCTTCCAGTGGGCGTTTCAGGCCGATGCCGAACAGGCCGTCCACCACCAGGTTCCATTCAATGCCGGCGATGGCCTCCAGGTTCAGTTCCGCAAAGACCGCCGCGCTGCTGCGCGCCCTTTGCAGCGCGTGCCCGCGCTCGGCCGAGGAGGGCGCGCCGCTGTCGATATGCAGGATGGTGACCTGGGCACCGGCATAGGCCAGGTGGGCCGCCGCCTCGAGCGCGTCGCCGCCGTTGTTACCCGGCCCGGCCAGGACCAGCACGCGTGCGCGGCTGGTGGAGAATGGCAGCAGATCCAGCGCCGCATTGGCCCCGGCCTGCCCGGCGCGCTGCATCAGCGCCCCCGGCGGAAGGCGTTGCGCGGCGGTGTGTTCTATCAGGCGGATCTCGGCGACGGTGTAGAGTGGATTCATGGCCAGCCATAGCAGTGGGGGTGATGTCATTCTAGCATTGATGTTAATTTTCCGGACCGTGGCCCGGTCTGGGCCTATCGTCCCCCAAAGCGGCGGCGCGCGCACTACAATAAGCGCTTCTCGCATAGCTGGAGGTGGTATATGGACTGGCAGTTCTGGATAGATCGCGGCGGCACATTTACCGACATCGTGGCGCGCATGCCCGACGGCCGGCTGCGCACCCACAAGCTGCTGTCCGAGAATCCCGAACAGTACCGCGACGCGGCCATTGCAGGCATACGCCATCTGCTGGGCGTGGCTGCAGGCGAGCCATTGCCCGCCACCAGCATTGAAGCCGTGAAGATGGGCACCACGGTGGCCACCAACGCGCTCCTGGAGCGCAAGGGCGAGCCCACCGCGCTGGCCATTACGCGCGGCTTCCGCGACGCGCTGCGCATCGCCTACCAGAACCGTCCGCGCCTGTTTGACCGCCATATCGTGCTGCCGGAACTGCTGTACAGCCATGTGGTGGAAATCGGCGAGCGCATGGGCGCGCACGGAGACGTGGTCCAGGCGCTGGACGTGGACGGCGCGCGCGCCCGACTGCAAGCGGCTTACGACAAGGGCTTGCGTTCGCTGGCCATCGTTTTCATGCACGGCTACCGCTACAGCGCGCACGAGGCCGCGGTCGCCGCCATCGCGCGGGAGATAGGCTTTACGCAGGTCTCTGTATCGCACCAGGTCAGCCCGATGATGAAGCTGGTCGCGCGCGGCGACACCACGGTGGTGGATGCGTACTTGTCGCCGATATTGCGGCGCTATGTGGACCAGGTGGCGAGCGAGCTGCCGGGCGTGAATCTGCAGTTCATGCAGTCCAACGGCGGCCTGACCGACGCGCGCGCCTTCCAGGGCAAGGACAGCATACTGAGCGGCCCGGCGGGCGGCATCGTCGGCATGGTGCGTGCCAGCAGGCTGGCGGGCTTCGAGCGGATTATCGGCTTCGACATGGGCGGCACGTCGACCGACGTTTCGCACTACTCGGGCGACTTTGAGCGCGTGTTCGAAACCCAGGTTGCGGGCGTGCGCATGCGCGCGCCGATGATGAGCATCCACACGGTGGCGGCGGGCGGCGGCTCCATCCTGCACTTCGACGGCAGCCGCTTCCGCGTGGGGCCGGACAGCGCGGGCGCCAATCCCGGCCCGGCCAGCTACCGGCGCGGCGGCCCGCTCGCGGTCACGGACTGCAACGTCATGCTGGGCAAGATACAGCCGGAGCACTTCCCCAAACTGTTCGGAGCGGACGGCAAGCAGGCGCTGGACGCCGCCGCCGTGCGCGAGCGCTTCGCCGCGCTGGCCGGCGAGATCAACGACGCGGCGGGCGCAGGTGCGGCGCAGGTGTCGCCTGAGCAGGTGGCGGCGGGCTTTATCGAAATCGCCGTCGGCAATATGGCCAACGCCATCAAGCAGATTTCGGTGCAGCGCGGGCACGACGTGACCGAATACACGCTCACCAGCTTCGGCGGCGCGGGCGGCCAGCACGCCTGCCTGGTGGCCGACGCGCTGGGCATGAAAACAGTATTCATCCATTCCCTGGCCGGCGTGCTGTCTGCCTACGGCATGGGCCTGGCCGACCAGACCGCGATGCGCGAGGCCGCTGTCGAAACCAGGCTGGCCGACGGCGGCGAAGCAGACCTGCTGGCGCGGCTGGATGCGCTGGGCGAGGAGGCGCGCGGCGAGCTGCTGCGGCAGGGCGTTGCGGCCGGACGGATCTCGCTGGTACGCCGCGTGCACCTGCGCTACGAAGGCACGGACTCCGCGCTCATCGTGCTGCACGACAGCGTGGACAGCATGAAGGCGCAGTTCGAAGCGGCCTATAAAAAGCGCTTCTCCTTCCTGATGCAGCACAAGCCGCTGATCGTTGAAGCGGTGTCGGTGGAAGCCATAGGCGCATCCGACGCGCCGGCCGAAGCGGCGCCGCAGCAAGCGCTGCGCGCTGCCGCCACGCTGGCGCCATCGGCCACCGTCCCCATGTTCGCCGCCGGCGCCTGGCGCGACACGCCGCTCTACAAGCGCGAGGACACCCGCATTGGCGACATTATCCACGGCCCCGCCATCATCGCCGAAGCGAATGCCACGACGGTGGTGGAGCCGGGCTGGGAGGCGGCCGTCACGCCGCAGGACCATCTCGTGCTGACCCGCGTTGAAGCGCTGCCCGAACGCCGCGCCATCGGCACCACGGCGGACCCGGTGATGCTGGAGATCTTCAACAACCTGTTCATGTCCATCGCCGAGCAAATGGGGCTGCGGCTGCAGAACACCGCCTACTCGGTCAACATCAAGGAGCGCCTGGACTTCAGCTGCGCCATCTTCGACGCCGACGGCAACCTGATCGCCAACGCGCCGCACATGCCGGTGCACCTGGGTTCCATGGGCGAGAGCATCAAGACCGTGATGCGCGAGAACGCGGGCAAGATGCACGCGGGCGACGTCTATATGCTCAACGATCCCTACAACGGCGGCACCCACCTGCCGGATGTGACGGTGATCTCGCCCGTGTTCGACGAAGCGGGAAGCGAGATCCTGTTCTACGTCGGCTCGCGCGGCCACCATGCGGACATAGGCGGCACCACGCCCGGCTCCATGCCGCCGGATTCGCGCAGCATTGAGGAAGAGGGCGTATTGATCAACAACTTCAAGCTGGTCGACGGCGCCGCCGGAGGCCAGCTGCGCGACGCCGAAACGCGCGCGCTGCTGGCGTCGGCCACCTACCCGGCGCGCAATCCCGACCAGAACATGGCCGACCTGCGCGCGCAGGTGGCCGCCAACCAGAAAGGCGTGGACGAGCTGCGCAAGATGGTGGCGCACTTCGGGCTCGACGTGGTGCGCGCCTACATGGGCCACGTGCAGGACAACGCCGAGGAAGCGGTGCGGCGCGTGATCGGCGCACTGAGCGACGGCAGCTACACGCTCAAGCTGGACAACGGCGCGCAAATCCAGGTGGCGGTGCGCGTCGACCAGGCGGGGCGCAGCGCCGAAATCGACTTTACCGGCACTTCCGCGCAGCTGGACAACAACTTCAACGCGCCGTCCGCCGTGTGCATGGCGGCGGTGCTGTACGTCTTCCGCACGCTGGTGGACGACGAGATCCCGCTCAACGCGGGCTGCCTCAAGCCGCTGCGGGTGCTGATCCCGCCGGGCTCCATGCTCAATCCGCACTACCCGGCGTCGGTCGTATCGGGCAACGTCGAGACCTCCACCTGCATCACCAACGCCCTGTACGGCGCGCTGGGCGTGCTGGCCGCGTCGCAGGGCACGATGAACAACTTCACCTTCGGGAACGCCCGCTACCAGTACTACGAGACCATCAGCGGCGGCTCGGGAGCAGGCGAGGGCTTCGACGGCACGTCCGCGGTGCAGACCAATATGACCAACTCCCGCTTGACCGACCCCGAGATACTCGAGTTCCGCTTCCCCGTGCGGCTGGACAGCTACGAGATCCGCCCCGGCTCCGGCGGCGCGGGCCGCTGGCGCGGCGGCAACGGCGGCGTGCGCAAGGTGCGCTTCCTCGAGGCGATGACGGCCGCCATCCTGTCCAACAACCGTCTGCACGCGCCGTTCGGCATGGCGGGCGGGCAGCCGGGAGAAGTCGGGCGCAACCTGGTCCAGCGCGCGGACGGCAGCGTGGAGCAGCTCGGCCACATCGGCAAGACCGACATGGCGCCGGGCGACGTCTTCATCATCGAAACCCCCGGCGGCGGCGGCTACGGCAGCTAAATTCCTTGCTTGGTGTGCCGGCGCTATGCCGTGGTGGAGATGCCGTATTTGCGCTGGGTGGCGCTGTGCTGCTGGAGCAGGGTGTCGAATTCGGGGTTGCCGCTGTCGATGCGCCGCAGCCGTTCGAGCAGAAGGCCGGCCTGTTCGGCCAGCGGCGCTTCCCAGCCCAGTTCGTCCAGCTGGCGCAGCATGGCGCTGATGGTGGCGTACAGCACCGGCAGGTTGCTGGGGTTCTTGCGCAGCGCCATGCCCAGCGTGGTGACGGCCGCGCGGTGGTCGCCCTGGTCGAGGTGGCTGGCGGCGCTTTCCAGCAGTTCTTCCACCTGGTGCGTGATCTGCTCGCCTATGCTGCGGGCGATGTCGTGCCGGCCGGCGTGTTCGAATACGCCCACCGCCTGCTCCATCGACAGGCCGCTTTCGGTGTCGCCCATCATGTCGATGACGACATGGGCGGCGTCCTTGTCCAGCTTGTGCTTGAGGCAGCTTTGCACGAGGCCGAGCTTGAGGCCGTTGGACAGGCCCTTGGCCAGGCCCACGGCGGCCACGGCGTTGCTAAGTTCGTTGGCGGCGGCGGTGTCGTTGCCGCTCAGGTCGAGCAGCAGGGCGGCCGAGATGGCGCGGCAGGCTTCGGTGTTGGTGTTGCCGCGCAGCGAGCGTTCCAGGTCGCGGATCACGCCGCTGGCCTGGTTGGCGTCGCCTTTTTTCACCAGCGTCTTGACCAGGTTGACGTGGTCTTCCGGGTCGCGGAACTCGGAGTATTTGGCCTTGGCCACCACCTGCTTGAAGGCTTTTTCGGCCATGCCGATATCGCCCGTCTCATACGCCACCGTGCCCAGGTGGCGCAGGCGGCTCACCATGTGCGGTGAAATGGCGACGGCGTCTTCCAGCACTTTCTTGGCTTGCACGGCCTGGCCCAGCGCTTCGTGGGTGCGCGCCAGCAGGTCGTAGGCGGCCATGTATTTGGGATTTTGCGCCAGCAGCTTGTCCAGCGTGGCCAGGGCGTCGTCGTAGCGCTGGGCGGCGAACTGGCAGCGCGCCAGGCCCAGGTGCGCCCAGCCGATGGGACGTCCGGCCAAAATGGTGTGGTAGGCCAGCTCGGCCTCGGCCAGCTGGCCGGCGCCAAAGTGCAGCTCGGCGCGCACGCGGGCGAAGTCGGTGGCGTGGCGCGGGTGGTTGGCCTCGGCCGTGGTGGAGGCGGCGATGGCTTCGCGCACATTGCCCTGACCGATGTGCTCGTAGATCGGCAGGAAGGCGGTGCGCCGCCCCACGGCCTTGGCGATGCGCTGCATCAGCACTTCCACCGTGAACGGTTTCAGGATGTAGTCGGCCGGCAGCAGCTCTGCGGCGCTGACGACCTTGCCGTACACGCCTTCCGAGGTGAGCATGATGAAGATGGTCCAGGGGCCGATCAGCTTGTGCAGGCGCAAGTCTTCCAGCAGCTGCTGGCCGTCCTGGCCGTTGTCGCCGCTGCCGCTGCCCAGGTCGTATTCGCACAGCACCAGGTCGAAATTTTTCTTGCCCAGCTGGCGGATGGCCGTGCCGGAGCTGACCGCGTCGTCGATGCGGGTGATGCCGGACTGGTTCAGCATATTGCGCAGGCTGGCGCGCATGCCGGGATTGGGGTCCACCAGCAGGACGGTCAGTTCGGCATAGTCCTGCATCAGCGCGTCTCGGCGGCGGCCTGCGCGGGGGCGGGCGCGGTTGGGGTGGCGGCGGGGGGCGCATATTTCTGGCGCACGGCCGTGTACTGGGCGATCAGGCCCGGCAGCAGGGGATGGGCCGGATTGTCGTCGCGGATGCGGCGCAGCAGGGCGGTGCATTGCACGGCCACGGTGGCGTCCCAGCCGAGGTCCATGATCTGGCGCAGCATGGCGGTGGCGGCCACGGTCCACAGGCCTTTGTGGTCCGGGCGCTTGCGCAGCGCCAGTTGCAGCACTTCCACCGCGCCGGCCAGGTCGGCGTTGCGGCTTTTTTCGGCGGCCTGGCGCACCATGGCGTCCACTTCGGAGTCGAGCTGCTGGTCATAGCTGCGCGCGATGTCTTCGCGGCCGGCCTGGCTGCACAGGGCCACCACGTCGGCTTCGCTCACGCCGCTGTCGGGGTCCTTGGTCAGCTCGCCGAACAGCACGGCCGCCTGTTCGTCCATGCGGTTGACCAGGCAGCTGTGCGCCAGTCCCAGTTTGATGTTGCTGGACATGCCGGTCGCTTCCGACAGCAGGGCCATGGCCTTGGCCAGCTCGGCGGCCGCCGCTTCCGGCTTGCCGTTCAGTTCTTGCAGCATGGCCGAGGAGTAAGCGCGGCAGACTTCCACGTCCGGCCCGCTGCGCAGCGAGCGTTCCATGTCGCGTATCACGCCGGCGGCGCCGGCGGCGTCGCCTTTCTTGACCAGGGTGCGAACCAGGTTCACATGGTCGGCCGGGTCGCGGAATTCGGAATATTTGGCCTTGGCCACCACCTGCTTGAAGGCCTTTTCGGCCCCCTCGATGTCGCCGGTGGCGTAGGCCACGTCGCCCAGGTTGCGCAAACGCGTGACCATGTGGGGCGAGATGGCGATGGCGTCTTCCAGTACTTTTTTGGCTTCCTCGTCCTTGCGCTGGGCGCGCAGCACCTGGGCCAGCAGGTCGTAGGCTGCCATCAGCTTGGGGTTTTCCGCCACCAGGGCTTCCAGCTGCGCTTGCGCGTCCGGATAGCGTTTCAGCGCGAAGGCGCAGCGCGCGCGGCCCAGCTGCGCCCAGCCCAGCGGCTTGCTGGCGACGATGGCGGTGTAGGCTTGCTCGGCTTCGGGCAGGCGGTCCAGGTTGACCAGCAGCTCGGCGCGCAGGCGGGCGTAGTCGGTGGCGTAGCGCGGCTGCGAGGTCTCGTTACTCAGGCAGGCGGCGATGGCCTCGCGCGCCTTGCCCTGGCCTATCATCTGGTACACCGGCAGGAAAGTGGCGCGGCGCTCCAGCGCGCGGCCGATGCGCTGCGACAGCACGTCCACGGTGAACGGTTTCAGGATGTAGTCGGTCGGCAGCAGTTCGGCGGCGCTGACCACCTTGCTGTACACGCCTTCGGACGTGAGCATGATGAAGATGGCCCACTGGCTGATGATGCGGTGCAGGCGCAAGTCCTCCAGCAACTGCTGGCCGTCCTGGCCCGCCTCGTTGCCGCCGGCGCTGCCCAGGTCGTACTCGCACAGGATGACGTCGAAATTTTTCTTGTTCAAGGCCCGGATCGCGGTGCCCGCGCTCACGGCGTGTTCCACCTTGGTGATGTTCACCTGGGTCAGCATATTGTGCACGCTGGCGCGCATGCCCTGGTTGGGGTCGACGATCAGTACCGACAGGTTGCTATAGTCTGGCATCTTCTTTCTCTCAGGCCGGGCAGGCTTTTTGTCCAGCATACTCCAAGGATAGGCAATTTTACGTGCATCGCAGCACTTTTCCCCATTGGAGGCCCGCGTTTACGTACAAAAGCGCCCCAAATGTTGCATCAAGGGCACGATCCCCTCGTTCTGCGATGGACAAAGCTGTCTAGCAGACCCTGCCCGGGCAGGGGCTAACAGGGTATAATGCCGGGCAAAGGATTTTAGCCGCACAGATTTCTTCTTTAATCCGCAGCCACGCTGCTCAACCACCTCCCAACCATGTTGATTTTGCCGGGTTCTAACGCCCTGTCTGCATTCCGTAGCCAACGCCTTCTCACTCAACTGCAAGCCGTGCTGCCCGCCATTACGGCCGTGCAAGCGCGCCACCTGCACTTCATCGACGCTGCCGCGCCGCTTTCGAGCGACGACACCAGCCGCCTGCAAGGGCTGCTGACCTACGGCGAACCCGCCCAGGCCGACCTGGCCGACGGCGGCGCGGTCGAAGAATTTGTCGTGATACCGCGTTTCGGCACCATTTCGCCATGGGCATCGAAAGCCACCGATATCGTGCACAACTGCGGCATGGCCCACATCAAGCGCGTCGAGCGCGGCGTGGCCTACCGCATCCACCTGAAAGCCGGTTTCCTGGGCAGCAGCATAGGCGCGGGCAAGATGTCGGCCGAGCAGGCCGAGGCCGTCGCCGCGCTGTTGCACGACCGCATGACGGATTCGGTGCTGCGCCACGCGGACGAGGCTGCCGGCCTGTTCCGCACGCTGGACGCCAAGCCGCTGGAATCGGTGGACGTGCTGGGCGCGGGCAAGCAGGCGCTGGACAAGGCCAATACCGACCTCGGCCTGGCCATGTCGGAAGATGAAGTGGACTATCTGCACGAAGCTTTCACCAAGGCCAAGCGCAACCCGACCGACGTGGAACTGATGATGTTCGCGCAGGCCAACAGCGAACACTGCCGCCACAAGATCTTCAACGCCGACTGGACCATCGACGGCGAGGCGAAGGACAAGTCGCTGTTCAAGATGATCAAGAACACCCACGAGAAGCAGCCTAAAGGCACCATCGTGGCTTACAGCGACAACTCGTCCATCATGGAAGGCGCCGTGGTTTCGCGCTTCTTCCCGCAAGGCGCCGGCCAGGAATACGCGGCCACCACCGAGCTGACCCACACGCTGATGAAGGTGGAGACCCACAACCACCCGACCGCGATCTCGCCGTTCCCTGGCGCCTCCACCGGCGCGGGCGGCGAAATCCGCGACGAGGGCGCGACCGGCCGCGGCGCCAAGCCTAAGGCCGGCCTGTGCGGCTTCACCGTGTCCAACCTGATGATCCCCGGCGCCGTGCAGGCCTGGGAAAACGCCGCCTCGGTCACCGCGCCGTATGCGCAGCGCGGCAACGCCGAAGCCTACGGCAAGCCGGACCGCATCGCCTCGCCGCTGCAGATCATGATCGACGGCCCGCTGGGCGGCGCCGCGTTCTCGAACGAATTCGGCCGTCCTGTGCTGGGCGGCTACTTCCGCACCTACGAGCAGAACGTGGGCGCGCAAGTGGCGGGCGTGGCGGACACCGTGTACGGCTACCACAAGCCCATCATGATCGCCGGCGGTATCGGCAACATCTCGGGCCAGCATACGCACAAGAACGACATTCCTGTCGGCAGCCTGCTGATCCAGCTGGGCGGTCCCGGCATGCGCATCGGCATGGGCGGCTCGGCCGCTTCCTCGATGGCCACCGGCACCAACACCGCCGACCTGGACTTCGACTCGGTCCAGCGCGGCAACCCGGAAATGGAACGCCGCGCGCAGGAAGTCATCAACGGCTGCTGGCAGCTGGGCGCGAACAACCCGATTATCTCCATCCACGACGTGGGCGCGGGCGGCCTGTCGAACGCTTTCCCCGAGATCACCAACGACGCCAAGCGCGGCGCGCTGTTTGACCTGCGCAAGATTCCGCTGGAAGAGTCCGGCATGGCGCCGAAAGAGATCTGGTCCAACGAATCGCAGGAACGCTACGTGCTGGCCATCGCGCCGAACGACCTGCCTGCCTTCAAGGCCATGTGCGACCGCGAGCGCTGCCCGTTCGCCGTGGTGGGCACCGCCACCGAAGAACGCCAACTCAAACTGATCGACAACGACATGGGCAACAGCCCGGTCGATATGCCGATGGACGTGCTGCTGGGCAAGCCGCCCAAGATGCAGCGCGACGTGCACCATGTGCAGAACGACTACCCGGCCATCGACCTGACCGGCATCAGCCTGGAAGAAGCCGCCAAGCGCGTGCTGCTGCTGCCTACCGTGGGCGACAAATCCTTCCTGATCACCATCGGCGACCGCACCGTGGGCGGCATGTCCGTGCGCGACCAGATGGTTGGCCCGTGGCAGGTGCCGGTTGCGGACTGCGCCGTGACCGCCATGAGCTACGAAGGCTACCTGGGCGAAGCGATGGCCATGGGCGAGCGCACGCCGCTGGCCGTGATCAACGCGCCGGCCTCGGGCCGCATGGCCGTGGGCGAGACCGTCACCAACCTGGCCGCCGCGCCTATCCTCTCCATCGAAGACATCAAACTGTCCGCCAACTGGATGGCTGCCTGCGGCCAGCCGGGCCAGGACGCCGCCCTGTACGACACCGTGCAGGCCGTGGGCATGGAACTGTGCCCGGCGCTGGGCATCTCCATCCCGGTGGGCAAGGACTCGCTGTCCATGCGCACCACCTGGAAGGACGAAGGCGAAAGCAAGGCCGTGATGTCGCCGGTATCGCTGATCGTGTCCGGCTTCGCGCCGGTGTACGACGTGCGCAAGTCGCTGACCCCGCAGATCCGCACGGACGCGGGCGACACCGTCATGATCCTGATCGACCTGGGCCGCGGCAAGAACCGCATGGGCGCCTCCGCGCTGGCGCAGGTGATGGGCCAGCTGGGCAATGAAGCGCCGGACGTCGACAGCGCCGAAGACCTGAAAGCCTTCTTCACCGCCATCCAGCAACTGAACCAGGACGGCAAGCTGCTGGCCTACCACGACCGTTCCGACGGCGGCCTGTTCGGCACGCTGGCCGAAATGGCCTTCGCCGGCCGCGCCGGCCTGTCGATCAACCTCGACATCCTGACGCTGGACGCAGGCCACGGCGCCGACCAGGGCGACGCCAAGAACTGGGCCGGCCAGATCGCCGAACGCCGCAACGAGCAGACCCTCAAGGCGCTGTTCAACGAGGAACTGGGCGCGGTGGTGCAAGTGCGCGCCGACGAGAAATCGCTGGTCATGGACGTGCTGCGCTCGTTCAACCTGGGCGCCTGCAGCCACATCATCGGCAAGCCGAACGACCGTGGCGTGATCGAATTCACCCGCGACGCCAAGCTGATCTACAACCAGCCGCGCTTCGAACTGCACCGCCTGTGGAGCGACACCAGCTGGCGCATCTCACGCATGCGCGAAAACCCAGCCACGGCGGACGCCGAATACGACCGCCTGCTGGACCTGACGGACCCAGGCATTACGCCGAAGCTGACCTTCGATCCGTCCGAGAACGTCGCCGCGCCGTTCCTGGCGACCGGCGTGCGTCCGCGCGTGGCCATCCTGCGCGAGCAGGGCGTCAATTCGCATATCGAGACCGCATGGGTCATGCACCAGGCCGGCTTTGCCGCGGTGGACGTGCACATGAGCGACCTGATCGCCGGCCGCGTCAAGCTGGACGACTTCCAGGGCGTGATCGCCGTGGGCGGCTTCTCCTACGGCGACGTGCTGGGCGCGGGCGAAGGCTGGGCCAAGTCCATCCTGTTCAACCCGGCAATGGCGGAGCAGTTCGCGCGCTTCTTCGGCCGTGGCGACACCTTCGGCCTGGGCGTGTGCAACGGCTGCCAGATGATGAGCAACCTGAAATCCATCATTCCAGGCGCGCATGCATGGCCGAAGTTCACCACCAACAAATCCGAGAAGTTCGAAGCACGCTTCTCGATGGTGGAAGTGCTGGACTCGCCGTCGATCTTCTTCCAGGGCATGGCTGGCACGCAAACCGCCATCGCCATCGCCCACGGCGAAGGCTACGCCGACTTCTCGCAGACCGGCGACATCGGCGAAGCCATAGCCGCGCTGCGTTTCATCGACAACAAGGGCGCCGCCACCGAAGCCTACCCGTACAACCCGAACGGCTCGCCGCAAGGCCTGACCTCGGTAACGACAGCCGACGGCCGCTTCACGGTAATGATGCCGCACGCCGAGCGCGTATTCCGCAGCGTGCAGCAATCGTGGCACCCTGAATCGTGGGGCGAAGACTCCCCATGGATGCGCATGTTCCGCAACGCCCGCAAGTTCATCGGCTAAAACCAAAAGCCGGCTCCGCCCGGCTTGTTCCCAACCTCAAAAGGGGTCAGGGTTAATTAATTTGGAAATATTTCCAAATTAATTAACCCTGACCCCTTTTTCTATTCCTCCGACCAGAGGCGGCCGGCGGTGGCCCAGTGCTCTTTCTTGATCTCGTGGAGGATGATGTCCACCGATTCGGGCGTGGCGTCCAGCGTGGCGCAGGTGGCTTCGGTGATGGCTTTGACGAAGGCGCGCTTCTGTTCCGGCGTGCGCCCTTCGAAGAGTTGGACGTTGATGGTGGGCATAAAACTCCTCAGGTGCGGTAGGTGGGATTGGTGGCGTCGAGCTGGCGCAGCAAAGCGGGCCATTCGAGGCGGCCTTCGGGCGCGCCGTCGCCAACCAGCTCGCGGTGCGCCTTGATGCAGACCGCTTCGCTGGGCTGGCGCAGCGGCATGCAGGCGGATTGGGCCAGCAACTGCAGCTTGCAGGCCTGGTCCAGCGTCTGCATCAGCACGAAGGCTTCGGCTATCGTGCGGCCGACCGTGAGGCTGCCGTGGTTGCGCAGCAGCATGGCGGGGTGCTGGGCGAGGCTGGCGGTAAGGCGGGCTTGCTCGGCCGCCGTCATGTCCAGGCCTTCGTAGTCGTGGTAGGCCATTTCGCCGTGGAAGCGCAGGGCGTAGGGCGACAGCGGCAGCAGGCCGGGGCCTTGCATGCCGACCGCGATGGCGTTGGGGTTGTGCAGATGCATGACGCAGGCCGCGTCCGGCCGGGCCGTGTGTACGGCGCCGTGCAGGGCGAAGCCGGCTTTGTTGATGGCGTGCTGGGAGCGGCAGACGATATTGCCGTCGCAGTCGACTTTGACCAGATTCGAGGCGCGGATTTCGTCGAAACGGAATCCGAACGGGTTGATTAAATACCGGCCGGGTTCGCCGGGAACGGCGGCGGAGATGTGGGTATATATTCCGTCGTCCCAGCCGAATTGGGCGCATAGCTGGTAGCAGGCGGCGAGGTCAATTCGGGTTTGCCATTCGGCGGGGCTGGTGATGCCGGCTGGCGCAATTGCGCACCTGGCTGAGGTAGATAGCTTGTCCATTCGAACAGATTAGCATACTGTCCGGTCGGCGTTTGTGCAGCCGTAGCGATGGCTGCCATGCGCGTGGGCATATACTTACCTACAGGTGTTTATTGGCTTCGCGGTAGCTGAGGGCGGACAGGACGCTTTTATTCTGCTGGGTGAATTGGCGGACGTCGTCCGGCGCGTGCCGCGCATAATCCCTCAAGGCCCATCCAATGGCTTTCTGTATAAAGAATTCCTTTTCGTGTGCCAGGGCGATGCAATAGGAATAAAGCCGGACGTGGTCTGTTTTTCCGCGCCAACCTAGTTGATGCAATAACGCTATCCGGCGCATCCAGAAATTATCGTGCGCTAGCGCTTCATCCATATAGTCGTGCTGTCCTTGCAATACGTCGCCTATTATCGTGGCCAGTGCATCCACGGAGTCCCACCACGATTTTCGCTGCACGAGCGAAAGCAGGGCGGGAATATCCGCAAAGCCCAGCTCTTTGCTATGCATATTCAATAGATCCAGCGCGGCGTATTGGTATTCGCGCTCGGGCCGTTCCCATAATTCATTTGCCAAGCCGATCAACTGGGCGGAGCCGCTGCCTTTTAAAGGTTTAAGAAGCGGCCTTATTGCTGCACGGCGCGCTGGCGTGGGAATGCCAAGATAATCAAACTGATCGCGCATATAGGCCCGCATCCCGCTTGCGCGTTCCGGATCGGCTAGCGCTTGCAGTTCGCCCTGCAGTTGCTGGAGGAGGTTGGTCTTCATATTGCCGAAGTATGCCAGAATATGGCGCATTCATGCTCAAAACTGGCAGTCTTCAGGCGAAAAAAAAGGCGCTCCGCGGAGCGCCCGAATTACCATTGGGAGATTACAGTTTAAAGCGGGCTACCACTTGCGCGAGATTGGCCGATTCGTCCTGCATGGATGCCGCCGCCGCAGCAGCTTCCTCGACCAGCGCAGCATTCTGTTGGGTCACCTGGTCCATTTGGCCGATGGCGATATTAACCTGCTCAATGCCGGCGGTCTGCTCCTGGCTTGCGTGGCTGATCTCGGCCATAATATCCGTTACCCGCTTTACGCTATTCACAATTTCCTGCATGGTGAGGCCGGCTTGATCCACCAGGCGGCTGCCTTCGTCCACTTTTTGAACCGAGTCGTCAATCAGTCCTTTAATTTCTCGGGCCGCCGCAGCGGAACGCTGGGCCAGATTGCGGACTTCAGACGCCACCACGGCAAAGCCGCGCCCTTGTTCGCCTGCACGCGCTGCTTCCACGGCGGCATTCAAGGCGAGAATATTGGTCTGGAATGCGATGCCGTCGATAACGCCGATAATATCGACAATCTTGCGCGAGGAGTCGTTAATGGAGCTCATGGTTTTAACGACTTCATTGACCACGTCGCCGCCTTTTACGGCGACTTCCGATGCGGACGCGGCGAGACCATTTGCCTGGCGCGCATTATCGGCATTTTGTTTTACCGTCGAAGTAATTTGATTCATCGAGGAAGCGGTGCGGCCCAGGGAGCCGGCCTGTTCTTCGGTGCGGTTGGATAAATCCAGATTGCCGGATGCAATTTCCTGCGAGGCGAGGGCGATGGTATCGGTGCCGGTGCGGATTTGTTGCACCATGGCGGCCAGATGGTCCTGGATTTTCTTAATCTCATACAGCAGGCTGCCATTATCGCCGTGCGCGGTGATTATCCTGGCGGAGAAATCGCCCTCGGCTATCCGGTGGGCGATTTGCGCGGCATAAGCGGGTTCGCCGCCCAGCTGGCGCATGACGTCGCGCGCCATCCAGATGGCGATGCCGACGCCTATCGCCACGGCCAGTGCGCCGAGCGAGATGCTGATGAGCAGCATGCGGTGGGTGGATTCGACCACGGCCGCCTTGGTCTCTTTGACCTCGGCGTTCTTTTGCTTGATGAAATCGAGCAGCTGGGTGCGCATTTCGCGCCATACCGGCGTCTCTTCCTTGTTCAGGGCGACGATGGCGGCGGGCTGGTCTACCTTGGCCAGCGTGGCGACCTTGGCTTGCAGGCCGGCTTGCTTGTCGCGCAGCTCAGCGACTTTCTGAAAGATTTGCAGGGTGGCGGGCGTGTCGCGCGACAGCTCCAGCGCCGTGGTGCTGTGCTCCTTGAAGGCCGAACCGGCGTCCTCGAGGTTTTTGTAGCCGGTCTTGTTGGCCGGGTCGAGCACCACGTTGCGCAGCGCCTGGCCCATTTGCAGGCCTTGGGCGTACATATTGGTGGCCGTCATCAGCAGGGCCTGGTCCTGCTCCAGGAAGCCCTGGAAGCGGTTCTTGGCGGACTGCATCCCTTGCAGGGCGACGCCCAGTGCGCAGACAAAGAACAGGCACACCAGCCCCATGCACAACGTCATTTTTGATCTTAAATTCATGAATTCTCCCGATTAACTATTTCTGTACGTCAATAGTAGACCGGGTTTCACAAATAAAAAATGGCACTTTGGTGCAAGTGCCATTTTGGTTCAACTCCCTGAGCGGGGGATTACTGGATTTTAGCTTTTTTGATCAGGTCTTCGCGGTAGGCGGCAACCTTCTTCTGGGTCAGCGCTTCGGCAACCTGGCCTTTGACTTCATCCAGCGACGGCAGCTTGGCAGCGCGCGAGCCTTCCAGCTTGATCACGTGGTAGCCGAACTGCGATTTCACCGGGGTTTCGGTGATCTGGCCGTCCTTCAGGGCCACCATGGCGTCGGAGAAAGGCTTGACGTAGGACGATGGGGCTGCCCAGTCCAGGTCGCCGCCGTTGTTGGCGGAGCCGTCTTTCGAGACCTTGGCCAGTTCTTCGAACTTGCCGCCGGCTTTCAGCTTGGCGATGATGTCCTTGGCTTGCTGTTCGGTCTCAACCAGGATGTGGCGGGCGTGGTATTCCTTGTCGCCGACCTGCGCCTTGTACTTGTCGTACTCGGCCTTGATTTCAGCGTCCGACACCGGATTTTTCTTCACGTAGTCCGCCAGCATGGCGTTGATGATGATGCTTTGACGGGTGTTTTCCAGGGCCGCTTTGACTTCGGCACGGGTGCCTACGCCTTGTTTGTCGGCTTCCTGGATCAGCACTTCGCGGCCGATCAGGTCTTTCTTGATGGCTTCGCGCAGTTGCGGGGAATCAGCTTGTTTGCCTTGAGCAACCACTTGCTTGACGATGGCTTCCACTTTCGAGGCTGGAATGGCTTTGCCGTTCACGGTCGCGGCGTTTTGCGCGAATGCCGGTGCGGCGGCTACAGCGATCAGGGCTAACAACAGGCGGGCTGGCTTCAAAATCATTATCACATCCTATAAAAAACACGGGAGCGCAGTGCGCATGGCCCAAATAATAGCGGCGCCACGAGGGCGCCGTTCCTTACTGCTGATTGATTACTGTACTTTGGCTTTCTTGACCAGTTCTTCCTGGTAAGCCTGCAGCTTCTTCTGGGTCAGTGCGTCCGAAATTTGCGGCTTCACTTCTTCCAGGGTAGGCAGCTTGGCTTCGCGCACATCGTCAACTTTGATGATGTGGAAGCCGTTCGGGGTTTGAACTGCCTTTTCGGTAACCTGGCCTTTTTGCAGGTTCACGAAAGCGTCCGAGAACACTTTAGGGAAGGACGATGGGGTAGCCCAGTCCAGGTCGCCGCCGTTGGCTGCCGAGCCGGTGTCTTTCGAGGTCTTGGCCAGTTCTTCGAACTTGGCGCCGCCCTTGATCTTGGCGATGACCGCGTCTGCCTCAGCGGCGGTTTCCACCAGGATGTGGCGCACGTGGTATTCCTTGTTGCCGGTTTGAGCGACGAATTTGTCGTACTCAGCCTTGATGTCGGCGTCGTTGACCGGGTTCTTCTTCACGTATTCGCCAACCAGGGCGTTGATGAAGATGGCCTGGCGCGCGTTGTCCAGCGCGGCTTTGACGTCGGCGTTCTTGGCGTAGCCTTGCTTTTCCGCTTCCTGCATCAGCACTTCGCGGCCGATCATTTCTTTCTTGATGGCTTCACGCAGCTGTGGGGAATCCGGTTGCTGGCCTTGAGCAACAACTTGCTTGACCACGGCATCCACGCGCGACGACGGGATGGCCTTGCCGTTCACAACGGCCAGGTTCTGGGCAAAAGCGGGGGCCGCAACAGCAGCGATAAGTGCGATCAGCAGACGGGCTGGCTTCAAATTCATTATTTCAAATCCTAAGGGGTAAAGTTCTTAATTGCGGAGAGGCGGATTTTGTGTGATCGCGTTGTCTCTCATTGTTTCCAAATCTCCGCGCTTATCATACTTCAGACGGTGCCAGTGCGGTAATGGCCAATGCGTGTATTTCCCCACGCATCATATCGTGCACGGAATCATACACGAGTCGATGTCTTGTGACGAGTTTAAGGCCTTCGAATTTATCGGAAACGATACGCAGCTGGTAATGGCTGCCGCCGGAGGCTGCGCCGGCGTGGCCGGCGTGCAGCGCGGACTCGTCTTCCAGCAGCAATTGCGATGGCTGCAGGGCGGCGCGCAGGCGCTCTTCTATCTTGGCAATGCGCGGGTCGGTCATGCTTCGTCCTTCATATATTTAGCGAGGTAAATAGTCTGGCCGATAATGAAGACGAATGTCAAACCGGTGGTGCCGAAGGCTTTGAAGCTGACCCAGGAGGCGGTGTCGGACTTGAACAGCACGAAGGCTACGAACAGGTTGATAAAGCCCAGCGCGGCAAAGAAAGCGGTCCACGACAGGTTGAGCTTTTCCCACACCTCGTCCGGCAAGGTCAGCTGCGAGCCCATGGCTTTGCGGATCAGGTTGTTCTTGAACCAGTAGCGCGCCGCCAGCAGGCCGACTGCGAAGCACCAATAGATCATGGTCGGCTTCCACTTGATAAAGATCTCGTCGTGGAAGTAGATGGTCAGGCCGCCGAACACCACAAACAGGAACAGCGACAGCCACAGCATGAAGTCGACCTTGAGGCCGCGCAGCTTCAGGTAGACGATCTGGCCGGCATTGGCCAGGATGCCGGCCAGCGTGGCGATCACCATGGGGGCCTGGTCGGGCGTGACGGACCCGCCCGACAGCATGCCGCTCATATACGTGTTGACGAAGGCTTGCGCCGCTTCCGGGTGCATGCCGCCCAGTTTGTAGCAGGCGAAAAAGACCAGCAGCGGAAGGAAGTCGAACAGGATTTTCATGGTGAGGCCGTTGGTTTTTTAGTCTTGTGGATCGAAACGCAGCGAGGCGGAATTAATGCAGTAGCGTAAGCCGGTAGGGGGCGGGCCGTCCGGGAAGACGTGGCCCAGGTGGGCGTCGCAGACGGCGCAAATAATCTCTGTGCGCAGCATACCATGGGAGCGGTCCACCACCTCCGTTACGTTGGCCGGGTCCAGCGCCTTGAAGTAGCTGGGCCAGCCGCAGCCGGAGTCGAATTTGGTGTCGGACGCGAACAGCGGCGTGTTGCAGCACACGCAGGTGTAAATGCCGTGCTCATGGTGATCCCAGAACTTGCCGGTGAAGGCGCGCTCAGTGGCGGCGTGGCGGGTGACCTGGTATTCCATGGCGTCAAGTTGGGCGCGCCATTCGGCGTCGGATTTGATTACTTTATCAGTCATGATTTAAAACTTTCTTAAGAAGAACAGCTGACTTCGAGATGGCTGGCCCAGTCCGGAGGCAAAGCCGCGTATTGTTCGTGCTCTGGCTGTTCGTCGTATGGGCGCTGCAAAACTGACAGCAAACGGGCTATTTCCGTAAAGTCTTTATTTTGTGCTTTCTCAATTGCAATTTGTGCGAGGTAATTGCGCAGCACATATTTGGGATTCACTTTATCCATTGCCAGCTTGCGTTCCGCATCATTGCTGTTTTCGGCGCGCAGGCGGGTGCGGTAGCGCGCGGCCCAGGCGTCGAACGCGTCGCGCTGGACGAATTCATCCCGCAAATCATGGTCCGGCTCATCGGTATCCGTCTTGAGATTGCTCAGGGTGCGGAAGAATTGCGTGAAATCGCTGTGGTTTTCCTGCAGCAGCGAGAACATGGCGTCCATCAGTTCCGGATCGCCTTCCTGCTCGGTGGCCAGACCCAGTTTGGCGCGCAGCAGTTCGTTCATCTTGGCGGCAAAGGCGGGCTGATAAACGTCCAGCGCGGCCTGGGCGGCGGGAATCTCTTCTATCAGCGGCAGCAGGGCCTGGCCCAGCGCGTAGCAGTTCCAGTGGCCGATCTGCGGTTGCATGCCGTAGGAATAGCGGCCTTGCTGGTCGGTGTGGTTGCAGATGTGCTTGCTGTCAAAGGCTTCCATAAAGCCGAACGGCCCGTAATCGAGTGTATCGCCGAGGATGGACATGTTATCGGTGTTCATCACGCCATGCATAAAGCCCACCGCCTGCCAGTGCGCCATGAGCACGGCGGTGCGGCGCGTGACTTCGGCCAGAAATGCCGCGTATGGGTTGGCTTCAGCGCGCAACTGCGGGTAAAAGCGGTCGATCACGTAGTCAGCCAGGACTTTCAGCTCGACCGGTTTCTGGCGGCTGGACCAGTGCTCGAAGGAGCCGAAGCGGATGAAACTGGGCGCCATACGCAGCACAACGGCCGACGTTTCCACGGTTTCGCGCATGACGCCCTGGTCCGAGCCGGCTATCGAGAGTGCGCGTGAGGTGGGGATGCCCAGCGCCGCCATCGCTTCCGAACACAGGAATTCGCGGATGGACGAGCGCAGCACGGCGCGGCCGTCGCCCATGCGGGAGTAGGGCGTCAGGCCGGCGCCTTTCAGCTGCAGTTCCATGGGTCCGCTGGCGGTGGCCACGTCGCCCAGCAGGATGGCGCGGCCGTCGCCCAGCTGGCCGGCCCACACGCCGAATTGGTGGCCCGAATACACGGCCGCCAGCGGCTGCGCGCTGGCGGGCACGGCGTTGCCGGCCAGGATGTCGAGCGACTGCTGTTCAGCCAGCGCGGCGGCGTCCAGGCCGATCAGGCCCGCTGCCGCTTCGCTCACGGCGACCAGATAGGGCGCGGGCAGCGGAGTGGGCATTAATCGGGTGTAGAAAGAGGGCGGGAGACTCGCGAACGAGTTGTCCAGAGGGAGCTTATTGATGGCGGTTCCAGTGGCGATGGGTGAAGTCCAGATTTTAACGCACGCTGCCGATTCTAGGCGGTGGCGTCCACTTTGCGATGGACGTTACACTTGGTAACTACTTGGGTTGTGGTGTTTGCTGCGCCGCAGCATGAAAACTGTTTGACGAAAATAGCACGTGTGTTCGAATATGGGTTAAATCATGAAATAAAAACAAAGTTACTTAGGAGATGCAATGACGCTTCCGCAGAGCCCGCTCATGGGGCAGATGATGAATCAGCCCCTGCTTGTATCCGGCATCATTGAGTTCGCTGCCCGCCATTTTGGCGATAGCCAGATTGTGTCGCGCCGTGTCGAAGGCGACATCCACCGCTACACCTACCGCGACTGCCACCAGCGCGCCCGCCGCCTGGCCAACGCGCTGCACGGCATGGGTGTTGCGCTGGGCGACCGCGTCGCCACGCTGGCCTGGAACGGCTACCGCCACCTGGAAGCCTATTATGCGGTATCCGGTTCCGGCGCCGTGCTGCACACCATTAATCCTCGGCTGCACCCGGAGCAGATCGCCTACATCGTCAACCACGCGGAAGACCAGGTGCTGCTGTTCGACCTGACTTTCCTGCCCGCGGTGGAAGCCATGTCCGCCATCTGCAAGCAAGTGAAGCACTATGTGCTGATGTGCGACCGCGACCGCATGCCGGCGGAAAGCAAAATCCCGGGCCTGCTGTGCTACGAAGACCTGATCGCCTCCCATTCGGACGACTACGAATGGCCGCAATTCGACGAAAACTCGGCCTGCACGCTGTGCTACACCTCCGGCACCACGGGCAACCCCAAGGGCGCGCTGTACTCGCACCGCTCGACCGTGCTGCACGCCTACGGCTCGGCGCTGCCCAACGCCCTCAACGTGACCTCGCGCGACGCCGTGCTGCCGGTGGTGCCCATGTTCCATGTGAACGCCTGGGGCCTGCCGTACTCGGTGCCGCTGAGCGGCGCCAAGATGGTCTTCCCCGGCGCGGCGCTGGACGGCAAGTCGCTGTATGACTTGTTCGAGGCCGAGCAGGTGACGTTCTCGGCCGGCGTGCCCACCGTCTGGCTGGGCCTGATCAACTTCATGCTGCAAAACAAGCTGAAATTCAGCAGCTTCCGCCGCACGGTCATCGGCGGTTCAGCCTGCTCGCCGGCCATGATGAACACCCTGATGGACGAATTCGGCGTGGAAGTGATCCACGCGTGGGGCATGACGGAAATGTCGCCGCTGGGCACGGCCGGCGTGCTGATGGGTAAGCACCGCGAGCTGCCGCAGGACGAGCAGCGCAAGATACTGCTCAAGCAGGGCCATGCGGTGTACGGCGTGGACATGAAGATCGTCGACGACGACGGCAAGGAACTGCCGTGGGACGGCAGCAGCTATGGCCACCTGCTGGTGAAAGGGCCGTGGGTGATCTCGGCCTACTACAAGGACGAGGGCGGCGATCCGCTGCAAAACGGCTGGTTCCCGACCGGCGATGTGGCCACCATCGATGCCGACGGCTATATGCAGATTACCGACCGCAGCAAGGACGTGATCAAGTCCGGCGGCGAGTGGATAGGCACCATCGACCTGGAGAACATCGCCGTCTCGCACCCGGCCGTGATGCAGGCCGCCTGCATCGGCATTGCGCACCCGAAATGGGACGAGCGCCCGCTGCTGGTCATCGTGCGCAGGCCGGGCATGGATGTCAGCCGCGAGGAGCTGCTGGCCTTCTACGAGGGCAAGATCGCCAAATGGTGGCTGCCGGACGACGTGGTCTTTGCCGACGCGCTGCCGCTGGGCGGCACCGGCAAGGTGCAGAAGAACAAATTGCGCGAACAATACAAGGAGTACAAACTGCCCACGGCATGAGCAGGCAGCACGACAAGCAGCACGCAGGACAACCACAACTAAAAGAAGGATGGAGACTATGACCTACCGCACGCTCGCAGTTGCTGTCAGCCTTACCCTGTTGTCCACGGCCGCCCTGGCCGAGACCGTGAAAATCGCCTTCATCGACCCGCTGTCCGGCCCGTTCGCGCCGGTCGGACAGAACCAGCTGAAAAGCTTCCAGCTCATCGCCGACATGGCCACCAAGGGCAAATGGGCGGGCGAGCACAAGATCGAAGTGAACGGCTTCGACAACAAGGGCAGCCCGCAGGAATCGCTGACCCAGCTCAAGGCCGTCATCGACCAGGGCTACCGCTACATCACGCAAGGCAACGGCTCCGGCGTGGGCCTGGCGCTGCTGGACGCGGTGAACAAGCACAACGAGCGCAACCCGGGCAAGGAAATCGTCTACCTGAACTACGCGGCCATCGATCCGGACATGACCAACAGCAAATGCAGCTTCTGGCATTTCCGCTTCGACGCCAACTCCGACATGAAGATGGAGGCGCTGACCAGCTATATGGCGCCGGACAAGAACATCAAGTCGGTCTACATCATCGGCCAGAACTACGCCTTCGGCCAGGCGGTGAGCCGGGCGGCCAAGGAATACCTGGCGCGCAAGCGGCCGGACATCAAGATCGCCGGCGACGACCTGCACCCCATCGGGCAGGTGAAGGACTTCTCGCCCTATATCGCCAAGATCAAGGCATCCGGCGCGGACTCCGTCATCACCGGAAACTGGGGCGCCGACCTGGCGCTGCTGGTGCGCGCCGCCAAGGACGCCGACCTGAAGGCCAACTTCTACACCTACTACGGCATCACCACCGGCGTGCCGACGGCGATGGGCGCGGCGGGCGCCGAGCACACCAAGATCATCGGCAACTGGATGATCAACAACGAGAGCTTCGCCGGCAAGGAAGTGGTGGAAGCCTTCAAGGCCAAGTACAACGACGACTACTACGCGGCGCAGACGCACAGCATCATCACCATGCTGTCGCAGGCCATCAAGGCGGCGAAGACGCCGGACCCGGTCAAGGTGGCCTTCGCGCTGGAGGGCATGAAGGCGCAGTCCCTCAACGGCGGCGTGATGATGCAGAAGCAGGACCACCAGCTGCAGCAGCCGCTGTATATCGGCACCTGGACCAAGGTCAATGGCAAGGACGTCAAGTACGACCAGGAAAACACCGGCTACGGCTGGCGCATGGACAAGAAGATCGACGCCTACGTGGCCGGCCAGCCAACCTCGTGCCAGATGAAGCGGCCGGGCTGAGCAAGTCCATCGTCTGAAATTGCAATCCGTAGGGCGGGTTAGGCGAAACGCCGTAACCCGCCGGAGCCGTAGGCGGCCCTTGGCGGCTTACGCTGCGCTAACCCGCCCTACGTCTTTGCGTACCGGAGCCCCCATGGAATTCACCCTGTTTACTATGCTTAACGGCATCAGTTATGGACTGCTGCTGTTCATGCTGTCGTCCGGACTGACGCTGATCTTCAGCATGATGGGCGTGCTGAACTTTGCGCACGCGTCTTTTTATATGCTGGGCGCATATATCGCCTACACCATCAGCAGCGTGGTGGGTTTCTGGCCGGCGCTGGTGCTGGCGCCCGTCGCGGTGGGCCTGCTGGGCGCGCTGGTGGAACGCTATGGACTGCGGCCGCTGCACAAATTCGGCCATATTCCGGAGCTGCTGTTCACGTTCGGATTGTCGTTTCTTATTGTTGAGCTGGTGCAGCTCATCTGGGGCCGCGCGGCGGTGCAGTACGCCATTCCCAAGCAGCTCGATGGCCCGCTGTTCACGCTGTTCTCCACCAGCTTCCCGGCCTACCGCGCCTTCATGATGCTGGTGGCGCTGGCCATGCTGGGCGCGATCTGGCTGGTGCTGACACGCACCCGCGTGGGCCTCGTGATCCAGGCCGCGCTCACGCATCCGGAGGCGGCCGAGGCCTTGGGCCATAACGTGCCGCGCATCTTTATGTGGGTGTTTGGCGGCGGCTGCGCGCTGGCGGGGCTGGCCGGCGTTATCGGCGGCAATGCCTTCGTTACCGAGCCCGCCATGGCGGCCACCGTGGGCAGCATTATCTTCGTGGTCGTGGTGGTGGGCGGTATGGGGTCGCTGGCGGGGGCTTTCGCTGCATCGCTGCTGATCGGCATCATGCAGACCACGGCGGTGGCGCTGGATTATTCGCTGGCGCATCTGCTGGGCAAGCTGGGCCTTGCCGTTACGCCCGCCACGCCCGCGTATGCGCTGCTGAACGTCACCATTGCGCAGAGCTCGGCGATCCTGCCGTATCTGCTGCTGGTGCTGATCCTGATTTTCCGCCCTAAGGGCTTGATGGGGACACGCGAATGAAAGAACTACGCTATACCCCGCTCAATCTGGGCCGCTGGCTGCTGTGGGGCGGCTACGCGCTGATCCTGCTGATCGCTCCGCTGGTGTTCAGCAAGGGCGGCGGGCTGACGCTGCTGTCGCAGATGGGCACCGTCATGATTTTCGGCCTGTCCTACAACATGCTGCTGGGGCAGGGCGGCATGCTGTCCTTCGGCCATGCCGTGTATTCCGGCCTGGGAGCGTTCTTCGCCATCCACGCCATGAATATGGCCGGCGCGGGCCAGTTGCCCATCCCTACCAGCCTGATTCCGCTGGTGGGCGGCCTGGCCGGACTGGGCTTCGGGCTGCTGTTCGGCTACGTCACCACACGCAAGGCGGGCACCACCTTCGCCATGATTACGCTGGGACTGGTGGAACTGGTATTCGCCAGTTCGCTGATGTTCCCCGGCTTCTTCGGCGGCGAGGGCGGCGTGACCACCAACCGCGTGATCGGCGGCGCGGTGCTGGGCATTACTTACGGGCCGCAGATCCAGGTGTATTACCTGATCGCGTTCTGGCTGTTCGTCTGCACGGCCGCCGTGTACGCCTATACGCAGACGCCGCTGGGCCGCATCATCAACGCGGTGCGGGACAATCCCGAGCGCGTGGAGTTCATCGGCTACGACACGCAATGGGTGCGCTACCTCGTGGTGATACTGTCGTCCTTCTTTGCGGGCATTGCGGGCGGGCTGTCGGCGATCAATTTCGAGATCGTCAGCGCGGAGAACGTCAGCGCCATCCGCTCCGGCAGCATTTTGCTGTTCACCTTTATCGGCGGCATAGGTTTCTTCTTCGGGCCACTGCTCGGCGCCATCGTCGGCATCCTGTTCTCGGTGCTGCTGTCGGACTACACGCCGGCCTGGCAGCTCTACCTGGGCCTGTTCTTTGTGCTGCTGGTGCGCTACGCGCCGGGCGGCATGGGCAGCCTCATCATGCTGTTGCTGCGGGCGGCCAGGTTCGGCCACTTCGGCCGCATCGGCAAGCCGCTGGGCTGGGTGTGCCTGGCGGTGCTGCCGGGGCTGGCCGGCTTTGTGGCCGGCGTGGAGATGCTGTACCACCTGACATTGGAGGCGGCCAACGGCAGCGTGAAGCAGCTGTTCGGCATGGCGGTCGATACGCGCTCGGCGCTGCCGTGGTCGCTGGCGGGCGGCTTGCTGCTGGCCAGCATCGTGGCGTGGCGCAAGGCGCAGCCGGTGTTCGCGGACGCGTGGAGTGCTTCCTGCGCGGAGATTGCAGTGCAAACCAGGAGCGCGCGATGAAGGCATTGGAATTGGTGGACGTGCGCAAGAGCTTCGGCAAGTCCGAGATTATCCGGGGCGCCAACTTGGGCATAGAACAGGGCGAGCGCTGCGCGGTGATAGGGCCGAACGGCGCGGGCAAGTCCACGCTGTTCAATCTGATCTCGGGACGCTTCCCGCTGAGCAGCGGCGAGATCCGGCTGAACGGCCAGCGCATCAGCGGCCGCAAGCCCTACCAGATCAACCGGCTGGGCTTGTCGCGCAGCTTCCAGATCAGCAATCTGTTCGTCAACCTGTCGGTGTACGAGAATTTGCGTTGCGCAGTGCTGTGGTCGCTGGGCTATAAGTACTCCTTCTGGCACCGGCTGGCGAAGCTGCGCGACGCGCATGAGCGGGCCGAGCAGGTGCTGGAGGAGATCGGCCTGCAGCGCCAGCGCAATGTGGCGGCCGGCGTGCTGACCTATGCCGAGCAGCGCGCGCTGGAAATCGGCATCACCATCGCGGGCGGGGCGGACGTGATCCTGCTGGACGAGCCGACGGCGGGCATGAGCCGTTCCGAGTCGGACGCGGCGGTGGAGCTGATCCGCAAGGTCACGGTGGGCAAGACGCTGGTGATGGTGGAGCATGACATGAGCGTGGTGTTCGGCCTGGCCGACAAGATCGCCGTGCTGGTGTACGGCGAAGTGATCGCCTGCGACACGCCGGACCGGATACGCGGCAACGCCGCGGTGCAAGCGGCCTATCTGGGCGGCCACGAGGAGGCGGCATAATGGGGGAACGCATGCTGGACATCTGCAATCTGCACGCTTATTACGGCAAGAGCCATGTGCTGCACGGCGTTGATCTGCACGTTGAACCGGGCGAAATCGTCAGCCTGCTGGGCCGCAACGGCGCGGGCCGTTCGACGCTGGTGAAGGCGGCCATGGGCCAGGTCAGCGCTACCGGCACGGTCAAGCTGAAGGGGCGCGAGATCCTGGGCCTGAAGGCCTACCAGATTGCGCACCAGGGCCTGGGCTATGTGCCGGAGAACCGCGACGTGTTCCCCACGCTGACGGTGGAGCAGAACCTGGTGCTGGGGCAGAAGAACGCTGGTGCGTCGGGACGCTGGAGCCTGGACGATATGTACCGCATGTTTCCGCGCCTGCAGGAGCGGCGCGCGGTGGCGGCGGGCGTGCTGTCCGGCGGCGAGCAGCAGATGCTGACGCTGTGCCGCACGCTGATGGGCGACCCGGACCTGATCATGATAGACGAGCCCACCGAGGGCCTGGCGCCGAAGATCGTGGCCCTGGTGGCGGACTACCTGACGGCGCTGCGCGAGCGCGGCATTTCGGTGCTGCTGGTGGAGCAGAAGCTGGCGATCGCGATGGAGATTTCGCAGCGCGTCTATGTGATGGGGCACGGCGCCATCGTGTTTGAGGGCACGCCGGCTGCCTTGCGCGCCGACGCTGCGGTGCGCAAGGAGTGGCTGGAGGTTTAGGGCTGGGCTTGCGGCGGCAGCAGGTTGGCCAGCTTGTCGATCAGGCTGCCGCAGTCGAACACGCTGAAGGACTGGCGGTTGCCGTCGTCCTTCTCCATGTCGATGACTTCGGCCGCTTCGCTTTGCATGCCGGCGCCGGCGGCCTGGTTGCGCATCAGGCGCGGCGCGGCGTAGCGCTGGCTGTCCAATACCGTGATGATGTCTTCCACGCCGTCCACCAGCAGGCCGTAGCGCTCCTCGCCGCGCTCGATAATCAGGATGCGCGACAGCTCGCCGGGCGCCTGTTCCGGCATGCCGTACAGGCTGCGCATGTCGATCACGCTGACCATCATCTGGCGCAGGTTGAGCACGCCGCGCATGTAGTGGGGCGTGCCGGGCGGGCGGGTGATGTTGTCGGAGAACTTGATAATCTCGCGCACCTGCTTGATTTCGACCGCGAAGGCTTGCTCCAAGCGGAAGGTGAGGTAGACCTTGCGCGCGCCGTGGCGGCTCTCCTTGCCCGCCGCGGCTTGCTGGCCGTCGAGCGGATACAGCTTGGCGTGGCCCTGGCGCATCTCGGCGATTTCCTTGTGGGAGAAAATGCCGCTGTGGTCGAGCAGTATCACGTCGCCCTGCTCTGGCCGGGAAATGCAGCCGCCGAACATGCCGGCGCGCGCCTTGCTGAGCAGGGGGATGGGCAGCACGTCGTCATTGTAGAAATGGATGATGCTGTCGACCGAGTCGACCAGGAAGGCGATGGTGGCGTCGCCGATGCGGGCCACCATCACGCGCTGGTCCTGGTCGGCGGCGTCCACCGGGCGCGCGGCCGCGCCGGCGCTCAGCAGCGCGGTGAAGTCCACCACGGCCACCGGGCTGCCACGGAAATTCATGCGTCCGAGGCAGAGCTTGCCGGCCAGCACGGACGGCTGCAGCTCCGGCACCCGTACGATTTCCTGGATGGCCGCCATTTCAAAGGCGAAGCTGGTGCCTGCCGAGCGGAAGCTCACGCAGCGGCGGCGCTCGCCCTGCGCCTGCGCGCGCTGCAGCCGCTGCTGGCCGCTGGCGCGCAGCGACAGTACTTGCGGCACGTTTTCTATGCGGATCAGCTGGTTGGCGTCCAGCACCTGCAGCAGGCGGTTGCCCTGGTCGAGCAGGATGGTGCCGGCGATGACGCCGGGCGTGGCGCCGGGCGCGTATTGCAGCACGCTGCGCTGTTCGGGGCGCACGCGCAGGATTTCGCCGGTGTCGTCGAACAGCATGCCCACCAGCACGTCCTGGTGCTCGATGATGGCCACCTTGTTGCCCGGCACGGCAGGCCCGGCGGCCGGGTTGAACAGGCGTCCGAGGTTGACGATGGGAATGACGGTGCCGCGCAGCGTGAACATGCCTTCCAGGTGGGCGGGCGACAGCGGCAGGGTGGTGATCTTGGCCGGCAGGTTGACCACTTCGCGGATGCAGACTGCGGGCAGGGCGAATTCGTCCGGTCCCAGGAAGAAGGAGCCGTACAGCTCGGTGGCGGCGGCGGACGCGGACGCGGCCTTGACGGCGGAGGCGGCCACGGTGGCGGCATTCGCGGCGGCGCTGGCCGGCTCGCTCATGGGACTGTCGTCCGCGGCCGGGCCGGGCAGGGAAATACTGAGGTTTTCAATGGTGTGCATGGAGGGTGTCCTGCCTGGATGGGGTGATTTCCTTGATGCTGTAGCTATGGTGCGCGCAGTCGATGACCAGCTGGCGGCCGTATTTGCCGCCCAGTTCGCAATAGCGCACGCTGAGGCCGCACTCGCCCAGGTATTTGCGCGCGGCGGCGGCGTTGTCCTGGCCCACGCACAGGCGCTTGGAGCTGAACATGCTGGCGCCGCCGGCCAGCACCACGGTGATGTCGGGATAATCGGCCTCGCGCGCGCCCATCAGGCGCAGCAGCGAGGGCACGGCCTGGCTGACGTAGCGGGCGCTGGCCTGCATCTGGCAGCTGGCCGCCTCGCAGGCGTCGCGCGGCTCGGGCAGCAGGCAGTGCGCCAGGCCACAGCGGCCGCCTTTCTCCCAGATGAAGCCGATGCCGATGCAGGAGCCGAGCACCGCTTGCAGATGGCCGCTGCGTCCGGCGACCTTTAGCTGGCCGATGCCGACCTGGAGCAGCTTGTCGTCGATGGCGGCGCCGTTCATGGCTGGCTCTCCCGCAAGGCGTAAATCATGGGCGCCTCGAAGCTGTATTCGGACGCCAGCCGCTGTATGCTTTCCGATTCGCCGAGGATCAGGCGTGCGTGCGGTTTCATGCTGGGTCGGGCGCAGTCGATCACGGCCTGCTGGTGTTCGGCGTCGAAGTAGATCAGCACGTTGCGCAGAAGGATCAGGTCGAACTGCTGGGCCGGGCGCAGCGGCTGCAGCAGGTTGTGGCGCGCGAAGCTGACGTTGCGCTTCAGTTCGTCCTTGACGCGCACGCCGGCGCCGTCGGCCACGAAGTAGCGCGCCGCCAGCGCCGGGTGGGAGGCGCGCAGCCGTTCCACCGAGCGGCCGGCGTAGCTGCCGGCGGCGGCCAGTTCCAGCATCTGCTGCGAAATGTCGGTGGCCAGGATGCGGTAGGGCAGCGGGCCGTGCTGGAGCTTGAATTCCTCGCACAGCATGGCGGCCGAATACAGCTCCTCGCCGCTGGCGGAGGCGGCCGACCAGATGTTCAGGCAGGCGCCGGGATGGCTGCGCTGCCACTCGGGCAGGAAGCGCTTGGCGATATAGTCCCAGATCTGCGGGGTGCGGAAGAACTGGGTGTCGTTGGTGGTGACCAGGTCGATAAAATGCGGAATTTCGCTGCGGTCGCTCTCCACCCGGTCCATATAGGCCTGGTAGCTGCCCAGCGCCAGCGCGTCCATGCGCGGGCGCAGGCGGCGTTCCAGCAACACGCTCTTACGCTCGGTCATGGCGATGCCGGTGTGCTTGCGCACCAGCGCGATCAGCGCCGCCAGCGTAGCCGGGTTGAGCTCCGCAACACTGCCCATGGCTTACACCACGAAGCCCGAAACGATCTTGTTGAGGTCGGTGGCGCTCTGGTTCAGGCTGTCCGTCGAGCGGGCGATGCTGTCGCAGTTGGCGGCCGATTTTTCCGTCTCCTCGGCGATGTACTGGATGGCGGTGCTCACTTCCTTGGCCGTGAGCAGCTGCTCGTTGGCCGACATGGCGATGTCCGAGATGGCCAGCGTGGTGCGCGAAACGCCGCTGACAATCTTGTCGAAGGCGTCGCTGGCCTGGCGCGAGATTTCGCTGCCGGCCGTGACGCGCTTGACCGACTCGTTGATCAGCTTGGAAATTTCCTTGGTGGCCTGGGAGGAGCGCTCGGCCAGCTTGCGCACTTCGTCCGCCACCACCGAGAAGCCCAACCCGTGCTCGCCCGCGCGCGCCGCTTCGATGGCGGCGTTGAAGGCCAGCATATTGGTCTGGTTGGCAATCTCGCTGATGACCTTGACGATTTCGCCGATGTCTTCCGACGACCGGTTGATCAGTTCCATGGCCTCGATCGACTTGGCCACGGCCTTGGCGCCGGCTTCGGCCTCCAGCTGGGTGGCTTTGGCCAGGTTGTCGGCGTTGCTGGTGTTTTCGGCAATGGAGTTGATGGAGTGGGTCAGGCCGTCGATGGAGGCGTTCATCTGTTCGACGGTGGCGCCCAGCGCCTGGGTGCCGGTGGCCACGCCGCTGGAGCGCTCGGCGATGGCCAGCGAGGCTTGCGCGAAGCCGCTGGCCGAGGTGACCACGTTGCCGATCACGCCGCGCAGGTCGGTAATCATCTTGCCGATGCCGCGGCCCAGTTCGTCCAGCGGTTCGTCGCCTTCAGCCACCACGTTGCAGCTCAGATCGCCCTGCGCGGCCTTGGCCACCGAGGTCAGCAGCAGTTCCACCTTGCGGCCATCGGACTCCGCCTTGATCTTGCTGCTTTGCTCCAGTTCCACCTGCTCGGTGATGTCGATGGCGAATTTCACGATCTTATAAGGCTTGCCATTTAAATCGAGTATCGGGTTATAAGTGGCTTGTATCCATATTGTTTTGCCATTATTGCCAATTCGTTTATAACGGCCGCAGTCGAATTCGCCCCGATTTAACTTTTGCCAGAATTTCTTGTATTCCAGGCTATTGGTGTAGTCAGGTTCGCAAAACATGCGGTGATGCGCGCCCTTTATATCCTCCAGCGTGTATCCCATTACTTTGAGGAAGTTTTCGTTAGCTTCCAAAACGCAACCATCGGTATCAAATTCGATCACCGCCTGGGCCTTGCCGATGGCGGTGACTTTGCTTTCGCACTCGGTGCTGCGCTGGCGCGCGGCGGTGATATCGGTGGCGAACTTGATCACCTTGTAGGGCTTGCCGCTGCCGTCGAGGATGGGGTTGTAGGAGGCGCTGATCCAGATTTCGCGGCCGCCTTTGCCCAGGCGCTTGTAGTCGGCCTGCTCGAATTCGCCATTCGCCAGGCGCAGCCAGAAGTTGCGGTACTCGGCCGTCTTCACGTACTCCGGTTCGCAGAACATGGAATGGTGCTTGCCTTGCACTTCGTCCAGCGTATACCCTAGCGTGCGCAGGAAGTTGTCGTTCGCGTGCAGGATATTGCCTTCCAGATCGAATTCAATCACGGCTTGCACCCGGTTAAGCGCCGTATTGATTGCTTGCAGGTCCAGGTCTTGATCTTGGATCTGGCTAGGGGCATTCATATCCATGGCGTTTCCTTAAATGTAAGTCGTATTGATAAAATAGAAATGAATAACGGCGAAGTGTTATATTTGGTGAGAATTTATAATGCGGTGCCGCATAAAATAATCACCATCATTATTTTCCCGGTAATCCATAAAGGCAAGCGGTGTATTGAGAATTCTCAATAGCGGTGTCTGTTTCATGCGAAACGATTTGCAAGTTGCTACGGGTGACGAGGCTTCTCTTGCGCACCTGGCAAAAAATAACACGATCGTTCGTTTTTTTGAGGTATAGTGAGGTTTGCAGCCGACCCTCACTGACATTTACACTGACAAGAAGGAAGAGACATGAGTGCCGAATACCAAGTTCACGGTTCCGTAGCCGTTATCACGCTGAACAATCCGCCGGTCAACGGCCTGGGCCACGCCACCCGCAGCGCCGCGGTGCAGGGCATGCAGCAGGCGCTGGCGGACGACGCGGTGCAAGCCATTGTTATCACCGGCGCCGGCAAGGCGTTCTCCGGCGGTGCGGACATCAAGGAATTCAACTCGCCGAAAGCGCTGGCTGAACCGAGCTTGCATACGCTGATCCGCACGGTGGAAGAGTCGACCAAGCCGGTGGTGGCGGCGATCCACACCGTCTGCATGGGCGGCGGGCTGGAACTGGCGCTGGGCTGCAACTACCGCGTGGCCATGCCCGGTGCGCAGATCGCCTTGCCGGAAGTAAAACTGGGCCTGCTGCCCGGCGCCGGCGGCACGCAGCGCCTGCCGCGCGTGCTGGGCCTGGAAATGGCACTGAATATGATCGTGTCCGGCACCCCGGTGCCGTCCGAGAAGCTGGCCAAGACCGCCATCTTTGACGAGGTATTCGCCGCCGACGCCAATTTGCTGGAGGCGGCCGTCGCTTTCGCCAATAAAGTCGCCGCTGCGCGTCCGCTGCCGAAAGTGCGCGACCGCAAGGTGGACTACCCTAACCACGAAGCCTTCCTGCAATTCTCCCGCAACACCGTCAAGGCCATGTCGGGTCCGTTCCCGGCGCCGCTGGAGTGCGTGGAGTGCGTGGCCGCGTCCGTGACCATGAAGTTCGAGGACGGCCTGAAGTTCGAGCGCGATCGCTTCCTCAAGCTGATCCAGACCACCGAATCGAAATCGCTGCGCCATGCCTTCTTCAGCGAGCGCCAGGCCAGCAAAGTGCCGGACGTGCCGGCGGACACGCCTACCCGCGCGATCAAGAAAGCGGCCGTGATCGGCGCCGGCACCATGGGCGGCGGCATTGCCATGAACTTCGCCAATGCCGGCATCCCGGTCACCATCCTGGAGATGAAGGCCGAGGCGCTGGAGAAGGGCCTGGCCACCATCCGCAAGAACTACGAAAACACGCTCAAGAAGGGCAAGCTGACGCAGGAGAAATTCGAGCAGCGCGTCGCCCTGATCACCGGCACCATGAACTACGAGGAAATCGGCGACGCCGACATCGTGGTGGAAGCCGTGTTCGAGGACATGGGCGTGAAGGAAACCGTGTTCCGCAAGCTGGACGAGGTGATGAAGCAGGGCGCCATCCTGGCGTCCAACACGTCGACCCTGGATGTGGACAAGATCGCCGCCTTCACCAAGCGTCCGCAGGACGTGATCGGCACCCACTTCTTCAGCCCGGCCAATGTGATGAAGCTGCTGGAAATCGTGCGCGGCAAGGCAACCGGCAAGGACGTGCTGGCCACCACACTGGCGCTGTCGAAGAAGCTGAAGAAAACCGGCGTGGTGTCCGGCGTATGCGACGGCTTTATCGGCAACCGCATGATCGAGCAATACAGCCGCCAGGCCGGCTTCCTGCTGGAAGAAGGCTGCCTGCCGGAGCAGGTGGACAAGGCGGTGGAGAAATTCGGCTTCGCCATGGGACCGTTCCGCATGGGCGACCTGGCCGGCAACGATATCGGCTGGTATATCCGCAAGCGCCGCTACGTGGAATCGCCGGAAATCACGTACTCGAAGACTGCCGACCTGCTGTGCGAAATGGGCCGCTACGGCCAGAAGACAGGCGGCGGCTGGTATGACTACAAGGCGGGCGACCGCAAGGCTTACCCGAACGAGGAAGTCAACGCCATGATCGTCAAGCATTCGGAGGACATCGGCGTAGTGCGCCGCAAGATCAGCGACCAGGAAATTGTCGAGCGCCTGGTGTTTGCCCTGGTGAACGAGGGAGCGCTGATACTGGAGGAGGGCATTGCGATGCGCGCTTCGGACATCGACATGGTCTACCTCACCGGCTACGGCTTCCCGCTGCATCGCGGCGGCCCGATGTTCTACGCCGACACGGTGGGCCTGCCGAATGTGCTGGGCAGCATAGAACGCATGTCGCGCGGACGCCACGGCGAGGCCTGGAAACCGGCACCGCTGCTGGTGAAGCTGGCTGCCGAGGGCAAGGGCTTTAACGGCTGATGCCGGGCCTTTGAACAGTGCCCGGGGCGCCAGCCGTCCCCGGCATTGTTAGAAAGTAATTTGAGTTCTCCTTGCGCACTATTTTGTAAACTGCGGTAAAATTAAAGCACGCTCGTTTCGTTAGCCCTAAACAACGGTTGAGAGACAGTTCCTGCAGGCCAATTTGCCTGCACTAACTTCACCCAGATCAGGGCTTTACATGAAAACGTTCTTCTTTGCCTGCGTTATCGCGGCGATCTCCACCTTCTCCGCGCCCGCTGGCTCAGCCAGCATCAGTGCGCACCATGCCGAATTGCATCCGCATGTGCAGCAGCAACAGCCGCATGAACCCGAGACGCCGCCGCCCATTCTGGGCATCCTGGCCATTTTTGGCGCCGTCGCCGTTGCCCGGCTGCGCCGCTGAGTAGTACAAACGTCACAAAAATTTTCGTTTCAACAGCCCTAAAAAACGGTTGAGGAACAGTTTGCGCAGGCCAGTTTGCCTGCATCGACTTCCACTTTGACTTTGGGGTATTGCATGAAATTCATCGTTACTGTCTGCGCTCTCGCAACTGCACTGATCTCCGCCTCCGCAGGCGCGTCCACCATCACCGGCCTGTACAACACCGGTCAGGGATTCGCTTCCGGCACCAAGGACACGCACTACAATCTCACCGTTACGCAAGGCAGCACCGTCCTGTCCGACGCAATGGCATACGCCACGTCGAATGGCGTATGGCCGATTTCGCCCTGGATGGCGAACGGCGAGTTCTCAAAATGGATTACGCCCAGCCGCGACCAGGCCCAGTCGTATGATCCGGTTCAGGAAGGCCTGTACCGCTACAGCCTGACGTTCGACCTGGGCGGCTACGCGGCGTCCAGCGCCAAGTTCACGGGCCGGTTTATGGCCGACAATGCGGCCCAGGTATTCCTGAACGGCAATCTGCTGGCCAGCGGCAGCAGCTTTACGGAATGGAGCACTTTTGCCGCCAACACCGGTTTCAATCCAGGCCTGAACAGGGTGGACTTCGTGGTGCGCAACTTTGCTCAAAACGGCGGCAATCCAACCGGCTTGCGCGCCGAATTCACCAGTTCCTCGGTCAGCGCGGTGCCGGAGCCGGCGTCGATGGCGATCTTTATGACGGGACTGGCGATGGCGGGCCTGGCCGGCCGCCGCCGTCAAGCGAACAAGTAGTCTTCAGATCCGCTTGCGCATGCGCGCCAGCGGAACATTGACGCCGCCCGGCAGCGGCAGCTCGAAGGGTTCGGTCACTTCGAAGCCGCTGGCCAGATACAGGGGCACGCCGGGCATGGTGGCGGCCAGTTCCAGCGTCCGGAAGCCCTGTGCCGCCGCTTCCTGCTGGCAGTGCGCCATCAGCATGCTGCCCAGGCCCTGGCGCGCGGCGGACGGCGCCACGAAGAAGGCGCGGATGCGGCCGGCTTCGGTGGCCGGGTCCAGCAAGCGGTCCGGGCCGGTCTTGGTGCGGTCGGCGCCGAACAGCGTGGCGCGCTTGCTCCAGCCGCCGCAGGCCAGCAACTGGCCGTCGCGCTCGATGATGAAATAAGTGCCGTCCTCGACCAGCTGGGTGTCCACGCCGAACACGTGGCGGGTGACGGCCTGCGCCTGCTCGGGCGTGTAGAAACCTTCGCTCAGCGCGATGCCGGAACGGGCGATCAGCTCTTCCATGCGCGGCACATCGTCCATGCGGGCGGCGCGCAGCAGCTTGTGGTCCGTCTGTGATGTCGTCATATGGCCATACGGTAAAGCAATTCTTTTGACTAGTCTACGCCTCTAGGTATGATAGCCACATACTCTAGGAGATTCCGTGCTGAAACTTCCCCGGCCTGCCCTGGCCCTGTTGCTCGCTTGCCTGTGCAGCGGCGCGGCGGCGCGTGAGCTGCTGGTGGTGGGGGCGCATTTCGAGCGCGTGTTCGAACGCCGGGCCGACGGAGAATTCACCGGCATGGGGCCGGACATCGTGCGCATGGTGGCGCGCCGCAACAAGGACACCGTGCGCTTCGCGCTCTATCCCTGGGCGCGCGCGCAGGCCATGGTGGCGCAGGGGCTGGCCGATGTCCTGGTGGGCCCGTACAAGTCGCCGGAAAGGCTGGAGCGCATGGCGTTTTCGCGGGCGGCGTTTTACCGCGACGATATGGTGTTCTACACCTTGGCGGGCGCGGGCGCCGGCTGGCAGGGCGACTATGCGGCGCTGGAAGGCAAATCCATCGTGGTGATGAATGGCTGGACCTACGGCGCCAGCTTTGACGCGGCCCGGCCGCGCCTGCGCGTGAGCGTGGCGAACAATGTGGAAAACGGCGTCCTGATGCTGACCCACAAGCACGTGGCGCTGTTCGCCAGCAACCGCCGCAACACAGAACCGGTGCTGGCGGCGCTGAAGCTGGGCGGGCAGGTGGTGGCGCTGCCGCAGGTGATCGAGGTGCAGGACGGCTACTTCGCCTTCCCCAAGCGGGCCACGCACGACGAGATCCGCAGCCGCTTCGACGCCGCCTTCGAGCTGCTGGCCGAAAGCGGCGAGCTGAAGCGCCTTGGCCAGCGCTACGACGTTGATATCCCCTGAGACGGGGCCGCTTCAGCGGCGGTTGGGCGTGAGGATGCTGGGCAGCGCCTTCGGCAGCGTTTCCGGGTAGTCGCGGCTGAAGTGCAGGCCCCGGCTCTCGCGGCGCTGCAGGGCGCTGTTGACGATGAGGCCGGCCACGTCCACCAGGTTGCGCAGTTCCAGCAGGTCGCTGGTGATGCGGAAGTTCCGGTAGTACTCGTCGATTTCCTCTTTCAGCAGGGCGATGCGGTGCTGCGCCCGTTCCAGGCGCTTGGTGGTGCGCACGATGCCGACGTAATTCCACATGAAGCGGCGCAGCTCGTCCCAGTTGTGGGCGATCACCACTTCCTCGTCGGCGTCGGTGACGCGGCTTTCGTCCCAGTCCGGCAGATAGGGGGCGCCGACGCGTTCCTTGCTTTCGATGTCCTGCGCGCAGGCGCGGCCGATCACCACGCATTCCAGCAGCGAGTTCGAGGCCAGGCGGTTGGCGCCGTGCAGGCCGGTGCAGGCGGTTTCGCCCACGGCGTACAGGCCGGGCAGGTCGGTGCGGCCGTGCAGGTCGGTCACCACGCCGCCGCAAGTGTAGTGCGCTGCCGGCACGATGGGGATGGGTTCCTTGGTGATGTCGATGCCCAGCTCCAGGCAGCGCGCGTAGATGGTGGGGAAGTGCTCGATCAGCCATTCGGCCGGCTTGTGGCTGATGTCCAGGTGCACATAGTCCAGGCCGCGCTTCTTGATTTCGAAGTCGATGGCGCGCGCCACCACGTCGCGCGGGGCCAGTTCGGCGCGCTCGTCGTGCACCAGCATAAAGCGCATGCCCGCCGCCGGGCCGGCTTCTGGCGGCAGCTTGAGCAGGCCGCCTTCGCCGCGTATCGCTTCGGTGATCAGGAAGGACTTGGCGTAGGGATGGTACAAGCAGGTCGGGTGGAACTGGATGAATTCCATATTCGACACGCGGCAGCCCGCACGCCAGGCCATGGCGATGCCGTCGCCGCTGGCGGTGTCCGGATTGGTGGTGTAGAGGTAGACCTTGCCGGCGCCGCCGGTGGCCATCACCGTGTGCTCGGCAGCCACGGTGTGCACTTCGCCGCTGCGCACGTCCTGCACGTAGAGGCCGTGGCACTTGGGCTGCTTGTTGCCGTGCGGGACTTTGCCGTCCAGCTTGTCCGACGTGATCAGGTCGATGGCGCAGTGGTGCTCGAACAGGCTGATGTTGGGGTGCGCGCGCACCTTCTGTTCCAGCGTGACCTGCACCGCGTGGCCGGTGGCGTCGGCCGCGTGGATGATGCGGCGCTGGCTGTGGCCGCCTTCACGGGTCAGGTGGAAGCCCAGTTCGGCCTTGTCGTCGCGCGTGAAGGGCACGCCTTGCTCGATCAGCCATTCGATGGCGGCGCGCCCGTTTTCGACGATGAAGCGGGTGGCGTCGGCGTCGCACAGGCCGCCGCCGGCCACCAGGGTGTCGGCGATGTGCTGGTCGTGGCTGTCGCCGGAGTCCAGCACGGCGGCGATGCCGCCCTGGGCCCAGTTGCTGGCGCCGTCCAGCAGTTCGCGTTTGGAAATAATGGCCACTTTGCGCGTTTCCGCCAGATGCAAAGCCACCGACAGGCCGGCCAGGCCACTGCCGACAATCGCAACATCAAATTTCATGGTGTTCGGTTCACAATTGCTGTGTAAGGAAGCAAGACTATAGACCATTTGGCGCCGGGCTGTCATGCGCCGGTCATTTTCGCGCAAGATGTTGATCTGGCGCGGCTTCCCTGCGCGCTGGGCTTGTTTCGCCTCAACACGCCTGCTGATTGTGCGCGGCATCATGGCTGAACCACTGCTGCCCACTCCGAGGGCGCGGGAGCGAACTGTGATCCGCATCTTCAACCATTATGTTCCGCGCATGGCCTTCATCCTGCTGCTGATGGAGGTGGCGCTGCTGCTGGCCAGCGCCGGGCTGGCTTCGCTGGCCGAGGCGCGGCATGCGCTGCACCCGGGCGGTGGGTACTGGAGCGCGCTGCTGTTTGCGCTGCTGACCGTGCTGAGCATGGGCACGCTGGGCATGTACCAGTCCGACTTCCGCCTGCATCCCGGCGACGCGCTGCGCCAGACGCTGGTGCGCATCGTGCCGGCGCTGCTGCTGGCGTTCTGCCTGCACAACCTGCTGGTGCACGCGCTGCCCGGCCTGCACGCCGCGCAGGTGGGGAACTGGACATTCCTGATGGGCGGCGGCGCCGTGCTGCTGACCCGGCTGCTGCTGTTTTCCACGGTGCGCACCGAGCGCATGACCGAGCGGCTGATATTGCTGGGCGACGGCGCGCTGGCGCAGGAGTGCATGGAGCTGGCGGTCAGCAAGCAGGGTTTCCAGCGCTTTCATATTGTGGGCTGCGTGCCGGTGGCGGGCGAGCGGCGGCAGGTGGCGGCGTCCTGTCTGCTGCCGGATCTGCTGCCGGGCGGGCAATCGTTGCTGGAGCTGGCGCGCACGCACGGCGCCGGCGAGGTGGTGGTGTCGCTGGGCGACCGGCGCGGCGGCGCTTATCCGGTGCGGCAACTGCTGGAGTGCGTGCTGGGCGGGGTACGGGTGGTGGATGCGTCGGCCTTCTTCGAGCGCGAGGCCTGCCAGATCCGCATCGACACGCTGCAGCCGAGCTATCTGATCTTTGGCGGCGGCTTTGACCAGAGTTTCCTGCGCGCCAGCGTAAAGCGGACCTTCGACCTGGCGGCCAGCGCGGCGATCTGCGTGGCGGCGCTGCCGGTGATGCTGCTGGCGGCGCTGTGCATTGCGGCCGAGGACGGCGGGCCGGTGTTTTACCAGCAGGAACGGGTGGGCAAGGACGGACGGCTGTTCAGGGTGCTGAAGTTCCGCAGCATGCGCAGCGACGCGGAGGGCGACGGCAAGCCGCGCTGGGCGGCCGAGGACGATCCGCGCGTGACGCGCGTGGGCCGCTGGATACGCAAGCTGCGCATCGACGAACTGCCGCAGATGCTGAACGTGTTCCGAGGCGAGATGAGTTTTGTCGGCCCCAGGCCGGAACGGGCGTATTTCGTTGAGCGGCTGGGGCAGGATGTGCCGTACTACAACGTGCGGCACAGCATCAAGCCGGGCGTCACGGGGCTGGCGCAGGTGCGCTATCAGTATGGCGCCTCGGTGAATGATGCGGTGCGCAAGCTGCAATACGATTTGTATTATGTAAAAAACAACAGCCTGTTCCTGGACTTGCTGATACTGATAGACACGGTGCGGGTGGTGCTGCTGGGCAAGGGGAGCCGCTGATGGCGTTCCCGGACGCGCCACTTTCTGCGGCCGTGGCCAGCCATGGACTGGCGGCCGTGGCCTATCTGCTGCTGGCGGCGCTGCTGCTGCCGGGCTGGCGCAAGGGACGCCATTCCACGGCGCTGCTGGCGGCCTGCGGCCTGACCGCCGCCTGGGCTGCCGCTGCGGCGGTCCATTCCGCAGGCTGGGTGGAACAGTGGGCGGCGCAATACAGCGAAGCGCTGGAAGCGGCGCGCACGGTGGCCTGGCTGGTGTTCCTGCTGTCCTTGCTGGGCCGCGCGGGACATAGCCGCAGCTGGCTGCTGGGCGCGGCCGTGGCGCTGGCGCTGCTGCCGCTGGTGTCCGAAGAGCTGGGCTGGCTGGCCGAGCGGGACGCCGCCTTGCCGATGGCGTGCCGCCTGATGCTGGCCGTTGCCGGGCTGCTGCTGCTGGAGCAGCTGTACCGCGGCACGCCGCCGCACGAGCGCTGGAGCATCAAGTTCGCCTGCCTGGGCATCGGCCTGCTGTTCGCCTACGATTTTTATCTGTACAGCGACGCCTTGCTGTTCCGCCGCATGAGCGGCGAGCTGTGGGCCGCGCGCGGGCTGGTGTGCGCGCTGGGCGCGCCGCTGCTGGCTGTGTCGGCGGTGCGCAATCCGCGCTGGACGGTGGGGCTGGCGCTGTCGCGCCAGATGCTGTTCCGCTCGGCGGCGCTGATCGGCAGCGCGCTGTATCTGCTGGGCATGGCGGCTTGCGGCTGGTATCTGCGCAGCTTCGGCGGCGCCTGGGGGCCGCTGATGCAAGTGGCCTGGCTGGCCGGCGCGGCCATCGTGCTGGCGGGCGTGCTGTTTTCCGGTTCGGTGCGGGCTTATGCCAAGGTGTTTGTCAGCAAACACTTTTACCAGACCGGTTTCGACTACCGCGACGAATGGCAGCGCATCACCCTCACGCTGTCGATGGACGGACCGGACCTGGGCTTGCGGGTGGTGCAGGCGCTGGCCGGCCTGGTGGAAAGCCCGGCGGGCGCGCTGTGGCTGTGCCGCGACGACGCGGCGGGCTGCCGCTGCGAGCCGGCCGCCAGCTGGAACTTGGCCCCGCAGCACGGGGCGGCCAGCACTGCTTTCTGCCGCTTCCTGGAGGAGCGCCAGTGGGTGCTGGACGTGCCGGAAAGCCTGGCGCAGCCGGAACGCTACGTTGGCCTGGAGCTGCCGCTGTGGCTGCACGGCGTGCCCCAGCTGTGGCTGCTCGTGCCGCTGATGCTGCATGGCCGCCTGCAAGGCGTGGTGGCGCTGACGCAGCCGCGCACGGCCATCGCGCTGAACTGGGAGGTGCGCGACCTGCTCAAGATCGCGGGCAGCCAGGCTGCCAGCTATCTGGCGCACCAGCAGTCGTCGGACGCGCTGGCGGTGGCGCGCCAGTTCGAGTCGCTGAACCGGATGTCGGCCTTTATCGTGCATGACCTGAAGAACCTGGTGTCGCAGCTGTCCTTGCTGCTGGCGAACGCCGAGCGCCACCAGGGCAATCCCCAGTTCCAGCAGGACATGCTGGAAACCCTGGCCCATTCGGTGCGCAAGATGACGCTGCTGCTGCAAAAGCTGAGCCGGGGCGAGGCGCCGGAGCGCAATACGGCGCTGCCGCTGGAGCAGGTGCTGGCGCAGGCGGTGCAGGCGCGCGCGGCCGCGCGGCCCCGGCCGCAGCTGACGGTGCGCGATCCCGGCCTGCTGGTGGTGGCGGACTGGCATCGCCTGGAGCGCGTGCTGGGCCATCTGATACTGAACGCCATCGAGGCCACGCCGCCGGACGGCACGGTGGCGCTGCTGCTGCGGCGCGATGGCCCCAGCGCCGTGGTGGAGCTGGCCGACAGCGGCGCCGGCATGAGCGAGCAATTCATCCGCGAACGCCTGTTCAAGCCTTTCGATACAACCAAGGCCGCAGGCATGGGCATAGGCGTGTTCGAGAGCCGCGCATACCTGGACGGCATAGGCGGGCGGCTGGAAGTGAGCAGCGAGTGCGGACGTGGCACCACTTTCCGCATCACGCTGCCGCTGCATGCCGCCGCTGCGGCCGCCTGAACGCAATCAACCGGAGGAGCGATGCCTAAAAAGAAGCTGCTGGTGGTGGAGGACGATCCCGGCTTGCAGAAGCAGTTGCGCTGGGGCCTGGACGAGTACGACGTGCTGATCGCCGAGCGGCGCGAGCAGGCGCTGGCCCAGCTGCGGCGCCACCAGCCCTGCGTGGTGACCATGGACCTGGGCTTGCCGCCCGATCCGGACGGCGCTTCCGAAGGCTTGGCGCTGCTGCGCGACATCGTGACCGCCGCGCCGGAGACCAAGGTGATCGTCCTGTCCGGCAACCAGGACCGGGGCAATGTGCTGAAGGCGGTAGCCATGGGAGCCTATGACTTCCAGCAAAAGCCGCTGGATGCGGACCTGCTGCGGCTGGTGATACAGCGCGCCTTCTTTTTGCACGGGGTGCAGCAGGACAACCGGCGCATGCTGCAGATCGAGGCCGATTCGCCGCTGTCCGGCATTATCAGCCGCGACCCGGGCATGCTGAAGATGTGCCGCAGTGTGGAGAAGGTGGCGCCGTCGTCGGCCAGCGTGATGCTGCTGGGCGATTCCGGTTGCGGCAAGGAGCTGGTGGCGCGCGGCCTGCACCGGCTCAGCGCGCGGCGCGAACGGCGTTTTGTCGCCATCAATTGCGCCGCCATCCCCGAGCATCTGCTGGAGAGCGAGCTGTTCGGCTACGAGAAGGGCGCCTTCACCGGGGCGGCGCGGCAGACGCTGGGCAAAATCGAGCTGGCGCACGGCGGCACCTTCTTTCTCGACGAGATAGGCGACATGGCGCCGCCGCTGCAGGCCAAGCTGCTGCGCTTTTTGCAGGAGCGGGTGATAGAGCGGGTGGGCGGCCGCAGCGAGATCGCGGTGGACGTGCGCGTGGTGTGCGCCACGCACCGCAATCTGAAAACCCTGGCTGAACAGGGGCAGTTCCGCGAGGACTTGTATTACCGCCTGAGCGAGATTGTGCTGGCCATCCCGCCGCTGCGCGAGCGGGTGGGCGACCGGGTGCTGCTGGCGCAGCATTTCAAGAACCGTTTCTGCGTCAGCGAACACCGGCAGGCGCTGCATTTCCGCCCGGAGGCGCTGGCCGCCATCGATGCCTACACCTGGCCGGGCAATGTGCGCGAGATGGAAAACTGCATCAAGCGCGCCGTGATCATGGCGGAGGGCTCGCAGATTGCGCTGGAGGACCTGGGCCTGCCGGAGGTGGAGGCGCAGGCGGTGGAGAATATCGATCTGCGCCAGGCGCGCGACGCGGCCGAATACAAGGTGATGATCAAGGCGCTGGCGCGCGTGGACGGAAATATCCTGCGGGCGGCCGAACTGCTGGGGGTGAGCCGGCCGACGCTATACGATCTGATGAGCCATCACGGCATCAAGTAAGTCATTGCTGCCACTGGCCGGCTTGCTGCAGCTTGTTGCGCAGGCCGGGCAGCGGGAAACCCAGCGCGTAGGCGCGCTGGGCTGATTCGCGCGCGGCGGCGTAGTCCTTGTTCTTGATGTACAGCAGGCCCAGGTTGTAGTGGCTGGTGGCATTGTCCGGTTCGAGCTGAACGGCCGTGGCCAGGTGCTCGCGCGCCAGGTCCAACTGATTCTGAGCAAGCAGGAAGCCGGCGTAGATGGCGTGGACTTTGGCGTCCTTGGGACGGTAGCCCAGCGCGCGCTGGAAGTAGCACTCGATGTTGAACTTCGCGCCGGTGGGCTTGACGTTCTTGTCGCGCAGGACCAGCTTGGCCATGGAGCTGAGCGCACGGTGGTGGTTGGGGTAGTGCTCCAAAGTATAGGACAAGTCGCCGCCCAGATAGCTCTTGTTGCCGTGTCTGAGGTTTTCCACGTCCGGCGTGAAGTGGTGGGGCTCGATCAGGGCCAGGCCCTGGCGGTCCTCGGCGTCGTTGTAGTCGCCGCCGACCACGGTTTTGAGATAGGGCGGGCAGTCGGCACGGGCCGGTGCGGCAGCGGTGACGAGGACCAGCAGGGCAAGGCCGGAGGCAAGCAGGATGGCGGTATTGGGTTTCATGGCGAGTCGGCAAGCTTGGGTTGGACAAGGGCGGCATGGCTATGCTCATCAGTCCATTTGAACCCGTCCCGCAGGACTGGACATTGCGATGGCGCAAGCAGGTGCTTGAGAAAGGTCAAGAAGCGTCGGGCGGCCCCTTATTAGACTGGAGGACACCATCCGCCGAGGAGACGCGCCGTGCTCACTGTAATCATCGCAAGCCGCAATGGCGCCGCCACGTTGCCGCGCGTGCTGGAGGCCTACTGCGGCCTGGCGCAGCCGGCGCAAGGCTGGCGCATGCTGGTGGTCGACAATGGCAGCACGGACAGTACCCGCGCCATACTCGACAGCTACGCCGGGCGCTTGCCGCTGCGTTGCCTGCACGAGCCCAGACCGGGCAAAAACGTGGCGCTGAACCGTGCCCTGGCGGCGGCGCTCGAACTGGCGGAGCCGCAAGGCGGACTGTTCGTCTTCAGCGACGACGATGCCACGCCCGCGTCCGACTGGCTGCTGCGGCTGGCGGAGACGGCCCAGGCGCAGCCGGGATACGCGGTCTTCGGCGGCAGTATTGTGGCGGACTGGGCGGAGCCGCCGCCGGAGTGGGTGCTGCGCCTGGCGCCACTGGGCATGACCTTTGGCATCACCTCGCCCAGCCTGCCGGAAGGGCCGGTGTTTCCGGGCCTGGTCTGGGGCGCCAATATGGCGGTGCGGCGCGCGGTGTTCGAGGCGGGCTACCGTTTCGACGAGCAGGTGGGGCCGAATGGCGGGGCCTATGCGATGGGCAGCGAAACCCAGCTGACGCGGCGCTTGAGCAGCGCCGGCTATCTGCCGTGGTTTTGTCCGGCGGCGCGCGTGGCTCACCACATCCGCGCGCACCAGACCGAGGCCGGGCATATCCTGCAGCGGGCCTGGAGTTTCGGACGCGGCAAGTGCCGGCAGGACATCCAGGCCGGACGCGGGCCGTATCCTTATCTGTTGCGTGTGCCGCGCTGGATGTGGAAGCGGCTGCTGCTGGAGAGCGGCGGCCTGGCGCTGGCGCTGCTGCGGGGCGATGCCGACCAGCAATTCCTCCGGCGTTGGGAGAGCGCCTATTTGCGCGGATATATCCGGGAGGCGTGGCGCGGGCCGCCGGTCGGCGGGCGGCGGGTGCTGATTACCGGCTACTCAGGCGCCCTGGGCGGCATGGAATTGCGCATGGCGCAGGAGGCGCGCTTCCTGAATGCGGCGGGTTGCGACACCACGCTGGCGCTGCACCGTTTTCCGGGCAGCGCGGCCTGGAGCAGAGCCTTGCGGGCCGAACGCATTGCCGCGTCCGAGCTGACCATGCCGCTGTTCTTCGAGGAATGGCGCTGGCGGCGCCTGAACCGCTGGCGCGCCATGCTGTGGACGCGGCGCGCGCTGCAACGCCACAGGGCCGACCTGGTCCATGTGGCGTTTTGCTGGACCGGCTATGGCGCGTCCGCGCTCTGGCTGGCGCAGCGCTGCGGCTTGCCTGCCGTGGTCAGCGTGCACAACGCCTTTCCTCCGGTGGAGTACGGCCCTTGGCATCGGCGCCTGCTGGCGCAGGCTTTCAGCGCGGTGAAGGGGATATACGCGGTGTCCGAGTCTGCCCTGCAGCACTTTATGGCGCTGTACCACCCCTATATCCAGCCGGGGACGCGGCTGGCGGTGATCCCCAACGGCGTCGACACGCGCCGTTTCCGGCCGTCTCCGGGCCTGCGCGCCGAAGCCCGGCGTGGCTGGGCGATACCGCCGGGCAGCCTGGTAATGGGTTCGGTGGCGCGGCTGGCCGAGCAAAAGCGGCCGCAGGCGGCGCTGGCGCTGCTGGCCGCGCTCAGGGTGGAGTTTCCGCATCTCTATCTGGTGCTGGTGGGCGACGGGCCGCTCGAGACGGCGCTGCGGCGCCAGGCGCAGGAACTGGGCGTGGCCGATTACGTGGTGTTTACCGGTTTTCAGGTCGAGGTGGAACGCTTGTTGCCGGGCATGGATGTGCACGTGCTGCTGAGCCGCAACGAGGGCTTTGGCATTGCCACCATCGAGGCCATGGCCTGCGGCGTGCCGGCCGTGGGCACCGATGTGCCGGGTACGGCGGACGTGCTGCGCGGCTGCGCGGGCGGTGTGCTGGCGCCGCTGGACGAGCCGGAGGCGCTGCGCCATGCGGTAGCCGCGCTGCTGCGCGATCCGGCGCGGCGCGCTTGTATGGGGCAGAGCGGGCGGCACGAGGCGGAACGCCTGTACAGCCAGGAGCAAGTGGGCGAGATGGTGCAAGCCTTCTATCGCGGCCTGGTGTAAAGCCATGACGGACGCCGCGCACAGCCAGGCAGCCGTCGCTGCCGCAGCGCCGGGGCCGCTGCCCTTGAGGCGCTCGCTGGCGCTGTCCTTTGTCGAGAAGTACGCCTTGCTGCTGCTGGCGCTGGCCGGCAGCATGGTGCTGGGCCGCCTGCTCACGCCCGCCGAGACCGGCGTGTATTCGGTTGCCGCCGTGCTGGCCGGGCTGGCGCAAGTGCTGCGCGACTTCGGCGTGGGGCAGTACCTGGTGCAGGAAAAGGACTTGACGCCGGCCAAGCTGCGCGCGGCACTGTGCGTGTCCGTGGGCAGCGCCTGGACGCTGGGCCTGCTGGTGCTGCTGGCCGCGCCGCCGCTGGCGGCATTCTACCAAGCGCAGCAGTTGCGGCCCGTGCTGCAATTGCTGGCCCTGAACTTCCTGATGGTGCCGTTCACCTCGCTCACGGTATCGATGCTGCGGCGGCAGATGCGCTTCGCCTCCATCCTGCTGGTCAATGCGGCGGCCGCCTGCGTGCAGTTGGCCTGCTCGGTGTGGCTGGCGTGGCGCGGCTGGGGCAGCCTGAGCCTGGCTTGCGGCGCGGCGGCGGGCAGTGCGGCCGCGCTGCTGGCCAGCGTGGCGCTGCGTCCGGCGGGACTGCCGTGGCTGCCGCACTGGCGTGGCGCCGGTACTGTGCTGCGCTACGGCGGCTACGCGGCGGGCGGCGGGCTGATCGACCAGGCGGGCGTGGCGGCGCCCGACCTGATCGTGGGCAAATTGATCGGCGTGGCCGGCGCCGGTATCTACGGCAAGGCCCAAAGCGTCATCAATCTGTTCAACCAGGCCATCACCAGCGCCGTCTCGCCGGTGGCGTTTTCGCTGTATGCGGCGCAGGCGCGCGCCGGGCAGGACGCGCGCGCAGCCTACCTGAAAACCATCAGCTGCATGACGGCGCTGGCCTGGCCTTTTTTTGCCGGCCTGGGCCTGATGGCGCAGCCTGTCGTGCGCTTGCTGTACGGCGATCAATGGGATGCAACGGTCCCTTTGATCCAGGTCATATCCCTGGGGGCCGCGCTCTATAGCATGTTCAGTATGGCGCGCTATCTGTTCCTCGCCGGCGGCCATGTGCGGGAGCAGGCCCGGCTGGACGCGATGTCGGTGGCGGTGCGCATCGCGGCGGTGCTGCTGGCCGCGCCGTTCGGCCTCGATTATGTGGCCTGGGGCCTGCTGGCAGGCGCGCTGGGGCGCAGCTGGTTCACATGGCGCTGCCTGGCGCGGCTGAGCGGGCTAGCGCTGGGGCCGCAGTGCGCGGCCGTGGCGCGCAGCGCGGTGCTGGCCGGCCTGAGCTCGCTGGCGCCGCTGGCCGCGCGCATGGCCTTGCCGTCCGGGCCATTCCAGCTGCTGGCGGCCGGCGCCGGGGGCTTGCTGCTGTGGGTGGCGGGCGTGCTGTGGCTGGAACACGAGCTGGCGGCCGAGCTGCGGCGGATGCAAGGGCTGCTGGCCGGGCACCGATGGCGCTTCTGGAAGGTCAATTAGGCGTCATCGGACGTCAACAAGGGGAGGCCGCGATGCGCGTGGGCATATTGTCATATCCAATGCTATTCCAGCGCGAGGGCGGCCTGCAGGTGCAGGTGCGCGAAACCATCGCGGCCCTGAACAGCCTGGGCCAGGTCAATGGACGCGCTTTGCAGGTCGAGCTGGCCGACCCGAACCGCAAGCGCCTGGATGAATACGACCTGATACATGTGTTTGCCGCCATCAATGGCAACCATCGCGTGGTGGAGGCGGCGCGGGAAATGGCGGTGCCGGTGGTGCTGTCGCCGCTGGTGTCGCCGGGCTGGAACCGGGCCAACGGCATGCAGGCGCGCATGGCTGACCGCCTGGCGGGGCGGCTGACCGCCTGGAATGTGCAGACCAGCTACGCGCAGATGAAAAGCGCGCTGCAGCTGGCGCAGCTGGTGATCGCGCTGGGAGACGCGGAACGCTCCGCCATCATGGCCGGCTTCCAGATCGATGCCGCCAAAATCCGCGTCTTCCCCAACGGCATAGGACCGCAGTTCTTCCGCGCCGAGCCCGAGCTGTTCCGGCGCCGCACTGGACTGGTGGGGCCGTTCGTCATGATGGCGGGCAGCATTTCGCCATACAAGAACCAGCTGGGCCTGGTGCAGGCGCTGGACGGCTGCGGCATACCGGTGGTGCTGATCGGCCATGCGTCGCGCGAATTCCAGCCCTATCTGAAAACCATCCTTGACATGCCGTGGGCGCGCTGGCTGGGCGAACTGCCGCACAACGATCCGCTGCTGGCGAGCGCCTATGCGGCAGCGTCGGTGGTGGCTTTGCCCAGCCAGGGGGAAGTGCAGCCCTTGTCGGCGCTGGAGGCGCTGGCGGCGGGCACGCCGGTGGTGCTGACCAAGGACAACGCCCTGCATCTGCCAGAGAGCGAATTTGCGCTCAAGGAAGTAGCGTGGGACGACGGCGCCAGCCAGCGCGAAGCCGTCCTGGCGCTGATGGCCGCGCGGCCGGAACGGCGGGCGGTGAGGGCGCTGGTGGCGCACCATACGTGGCAGCGTGTGGCGGCGCAGATTGCGCCGTGCTACGCCGAACTGATCTCCGCCGAACGGGCCAACGGCAGGGCGGCGGCCTGGCATGGGGACGCGGCGTGCAGTGCGGCCGACGGCGGGCGGCCGGCGCCGGGAGCAGGGCATGCTGTTTAACTCGTTCGGCTTCCTGTTCCTCTACCTGCCGGCGGTGCTGGCAGGATATTTTCTGCTTGGCCGCGTCCATGCGCGCTGGGCGGCGGCCTGGCTGGCGGCCGCCTCGCTGTTCTTCTACGGCTACTGGGACGTGCGCTTCCTGCCCTTGCTGCTGGCATCCATCTGCGGGAATTACTGCGCCGGCCTGCTGATCGCGCGGGCGCACGGCCCGGCCCGCAAACGCCGGCTGTGCGGCGCCCTGTGCGCCAACTTGCTGCTGCTGGCTTACTACAAATACGCCAATTTCTTTGCCGCCGCGCTGATGGAGCCCGGCGCGGACTGGCGCGGCTGGGACATTGTGCTGCCCATCGGCATTTCCTTCTTCACGTTCACGCAGATCGCTTTCCTGGTCGACTGCTACCGTGGCGAAGTAAGGGACGGCAACTTCATCCACTATATGCTGTTCGTCAGCTATTTCCCGCACCTGGTGGCGGGGCCGGTGCTGCACCACAAGGAAATGATGCCGCAATTCGCCGATCCGGACAATGCGCGTCCGCGCAGCGCCAATTTCGCGGTCGGCCTGTCGATCTTCGTGGTGGGCCTGGCCAAGAAGGTGCTGCTGGCCGATACGCTGGCGCCGCTGGCTGCCCCGGTTTTCGCGGCGGGCGCCCATCCGCAGCTGGTCGAGGCCTGGACCGGCGTGCTGGCCTACAGCTTCCAGCTGTATTTCGATTTTTCCGGCTACTCCGACATGGCCATCGGCCTGTCGCTGCTGTTCGGCGTGCGGCTGCCGCTCAATTTCAACTCGCCATACAAGGCGCGCAATATCAGCGAATTCTGGCGCCGCTGGCATATGACGCTGTCGCGCTTCCTGCGCGACTATCTCTACATCGCCCTGGGCGGCAACCGCGCCGGCCGCGCGCGGCGCTATGCCAATCTGATGGCGACGATGGTGCTGGGCGGCCTGTGGCACGGCGCCGGCTGGACCTTTGTGGCCTGGGGCGCCATGCACGGCGGCTACCTGGTGCTGCACCAGGGCTGGCTGCGCTGGCGCGGCGCGGCGGCCAGCGCCCCGGCCTGGTGGGGCGCGCCCCTGACTTTCCTGGCCGTGATGCTGGCATGGGTGGTGTTCCGCGCCCCCGATCTGGCCACCGCCGGCGACCTGCTGGGTGCGCTGGCCGGCGCCAACGGCGTGTCCTTGCCGCGCGCGCTGCAAGGCGTGGCGGCGCCGCTTGCGCAGTTGGGAATGCATCCGGAATTCAAAGGCCTGCGCTGGATGGAGCTGGACGGGCCTGGCCTGCCCGTGCTGCTGCTGTCGGCCGTGCTGGCGTTCGCTGCGCCCAACACGCAGGAAATATTCTGTCATTACCAGCCCTGCATTGAAAGAATATTCCGCACCATGCCGGGACGGGCGTGGCGGCCCAGCCCGGGATGGGGGCTGGCCCTGGCGGCGCTGTTCATCTCCTGCGTGTTCAATATGAACCGCGTCTCCGAATTCCTCTATTTCCAATTCTGACCATGCGCGCCTATCTGAGCTTGTTCTGCGGCCTGTCGGCCGGCGTGGTGGGCGCGGTGGCTGCGCTCAACTACGCGGTCGATCCCTATCTGACACACCAGTGGAATACGCCGCCGGTGCAGCTGCTGCGCCCGATGCGCGAGCGGCTGGGGCCGTGGGCCAAGACCTATGCGCTGGCGCGCTACCGGCCGGCGCTGGTGTATGTGGGGAATTCGCGCACCGAGGTGGCCTTGCCTGCGCATCCCTCGCTGTTCGGCGGGCGGCCGGTGTTCAATGCCGCGCTTTCGGGCGCGACCATGAACGACGCGGGCATGATGGCGCACCACGCCGTGCAGGTGGCCAAGGTGGACACGCTGGTGTGGGGCCTGGACGCGCCCTCATTCCACCTCGGGACCGGCAACACCGAGCTGGACGAGGCGCTGCTGGCCGACGGCCCGGGCTATCTGGCACGGCGCAGCTTGCTGAATCTGAAGCGCGCGGTCAGCCTGGAGATGGCGGGCGATGCGCTGCGCGTGCTGAGCGGCAGTTACGAGCCGGTGTGCCGCTCCAGCCTGGCCTTTCTGGGCCAGCGCGATGCGGCCTGCCTGATGCACCGCTTTGCCACACGAGGCAGCAAGGCCGCCGCTGTACTGCCGAGGCTGGGCGAGTTTGTGCGCGGCGAAGGGCCGGCCGCCGGCGCCCTCGCAGTGTTCCACCGGCGTCTGGACGAGTTGTGCAGCCTGGGAACGCGGGTGCGCTTGTACGTCAATCCCACCCACGCCTTGATGCAGGACGCGCTGTACTGGGCAGGGAAGGCCGAGCCGGCGGAAGCCTGGCTGCGCGCGCTGACGGCGGCGGCGGCCCGCAGGCGGGCGGCTGGCTGCGATGTGACGCTGCATGATTTCTCAGGCTACAACAGCGTGACCACCGAGCCGTTGCCGCAGGCCGGCGGCGGGGCGGACATGGGCTACTACTGGGAGCCGTCGCATTACCGCGAGAATGTGGGGCGCATGATACTGGCCCGCCTGTTCGGCGGCGCGTCCGCCGCGCCGGACGGTTTCGGTGCGGAGCTGATGCCGTCCAATGTGGAGCAGCACCTGTCGGCCATGCATGTGGCGCGCGAGCGCTATCACGCCGAGCATGCACCCGAGACCGCGCTCGCCAGGCAAGCCGCGCTGGCGGCCAAGACGCCCTAGCCGTGCCCGCCGGCGCGGCGCGTCAGCAGGGCGCAGCCTTTTTCGCATGGTTTGCTGCTGTGTTCGAATTCAGGAAATTCCTCTTTCCACAGCGCCAGGATGCGCTGCTCGCCGGGACGGTCACTGTCGTCGAGGAAGACCACGGCGCCGTCGGCCAGCAGCGGAAACAGCGCCGGCCCGGCTGGATAGCGCGCCAGCTGGCGGGTCGCTTGCGGCGGCCCGTCGATCACCAGCAGATCGACCTGGGCCGGCTGCGGCAATGCGCCGCGCAGCGCGTCGGGCGCATACCAGGGCCAGGTGGCGGCGCCGAACTGCTGCGGCTGCAGCGGCGCGTCCAGCACCCGCGCCCAGGCGCTCAGTCCGTGGCGCTCCAGTTCGCGCCGCGTGTGCTGGGCATACAGCGGGTCGTGCTCCAGGCTATACACCATGCCCGAACCATTCAGCTGCATGCAGCGTGCCAGCACCAGCGTCGAGGTGCCGCTGCTGCACTCGAGCACCACCTGCGGGCAGGCCGCTTGCGCGTGGCGCGCCAGCTCCAGCAACAGATCGGGCGACGCGGCCCAGCCGCGCGTGGCGGGCAGGCTGCGGCACAGGTTCAGCTCGGCGTACAAACCTTGCAGGGCCTCCAGCTGGCGATACAGGCTTGCCGGTTCGCGCAGCGCATGGTCGCGTACTTCGTGCAGCAGCAGGTGGACCAGGCGCACCTTGTGCAGCGTGTAGCCGCACAGCAGCAGAATGAAGAGCACGAACAGGAAGGATGTGGAGGAGAGCATGGCTGCCTTTCAGCGAGGGAGGTTGGGCCGTCAACGCGCCGCGCGCGCCAGCAGGGTGTCGTACAGGGTCAGGTAACGGTCGGCCACCGCCGCCAGGCTGTGATGGGTCAGCACCAGGCGGCGTCCGCGCTGGCCGTGGCGGCGCGCCAGGCCGGGAATGCGGTAATAGTCCGCGATGGCGTCGGCCAGCAGCTCGGGCTGCCCGGGCGGCACCAGGGTGCCGGTCCAGCTGGCCTGCACCAGCTGCGGATTGGCGCCGGCCATCACGGCCACCACCGGCAAGCCGCTGGCCATGGCCTCCAGGATGCGCAGATTGGCGCCGCACGCGGGCGCCGGCGCGGGGGCGGGCGCGACAAACACGTCCATCGAGCGCATCAGGCGCGCCGTATCGTCGCGCGCGCCGGGCAGCCAGGCCAGGTGGGCCATGCCGGCCGCGCACAGCATGGCTTTGCACATGTCGCGGCAGGGGCCGTCGCCGGCGATAATGAGGCGCAGCGGCGTGTCGTTGCGGTCCTGCTCGGTCACCATCAGCTGAAAGGCCCGCACCAGCGAAACATGGTCCTGCTCGCTGTCCATGGGACCGGCCGCGCCGACGACAAAGGCGTGCTCGCACAGGAAGCCGGGCGGCCCCACGGTGGCCGGCGCCAGGCCCAGGCGCGGGTGGAACTGGGTGCTGTCGATGGCGCCGTGGGCCGGATGGATGCGGACCTGGCAGGCGCCCAGCACCTCGCCCAGCCAGCGGCCCAGGCTAGCGCCCCAGCCCTGGCGCGGCGGCAGGCTGTCGGCGGGCTGGGCGTTGGGCAGGCGGATGCGGATACCGGCCAGCGCCGCCAGCAGCTGGGCGCGCACGCTGCGGCTGTGCACCAGGTCCGGCCGCAGGCGGCGCAGCAGCCGGTACAGGCGCAAGCTGGCTGACCAGCCCAACCCGCTGCCCCGGCTTAAGCTCATCACCTGCACGGCGGCGCCGTTGCGGCGCAACTCGCAGTCCAGGTCGCCCTGCAGGGTCAGCACCACGTGGCGGTAGCGGCCGGCGGGCATCATGCGCAGCAGCTTGAACAGGCTGTCGTCGCGGCCGTCGCCGGGCAGGCGGTCGAGCAGGTGCAGCACCAGGGGCGCTTCGGCGGGAATGCCGGGCGCGGCGGCGCGGCTGGCGGCAGGCCTGGCACTATTCGTAATAGCCATAATATTCCGTGCCTGGAAAAGCCTTGATCTTGTTGTAGATCAGGTCGATGTGCTTGCAGGAGTCCAGCAGGCGCAGGGCCTCGCGCACCGCGTTCTGGGTGGTGGCTTCGGCCTCCACCACCAGCACCACCTGGCCCATCTGCGCCGCCAGCACGCTGGCCTCGGTGGTGATCAGCAGCGGCGGCGAATCGAAGATGACGATGCGGTCCGCATAGCGGTTGGAAATTTCACTGAGCAGGGTGCTCATGCTGCGGCTGGCCAGCAGTTCGGTCGCGTGGCGGTTGCTGCGCCCGGCCGGCAGGATGCTGAGGGCGGGCACATTGGTCTTCAGGATGACGTCGGCCAGTTCCAGTTCGTCGTTGATCAGGATGTCCATCAGCCCCGCCTCGGCGCCCAGGCCCAGCACCTTGAGCACCGAGGGCCGGGCCACGTCGGCGTCCACCAGCAGCACCGTGATGTCGCGTTCCATGGCGATGCTCATGGCCAGGTTGATGGCGCAATAGGTCTTGCCTTCGCCGGGCAGCGCGCTGGTGACCACGATCAGGTTGCCGTTGCGGATGGCGGACGGGCTGTCGCCGCGCACATTGCGCAGCAGCGGACGCTTGATGATGCGGAAGTCTTCCGCCGCCGGCGTGCGTCCGCCCTCGTGCGTGACCATGCCCATCTGGGCCAGGCGTTCCAGGTCGAGCTCGACGTGGCGCTGGCCGCGCGCCGGGCTGCCGGCAGGCAGTAGTTCGGCCGCCGCGCCCTGCTTGTCGGATAGTGTCATGGGATCTCCGGGTTATTGCAGCAAGGCGGCCGTCAGCACGCCACTATAGGACAGCAGCAAACAGCCCAGCGCCGCGCCAAAGCCGGCCAGGCTGCGGCGCCGCTTGATTTGCTGGGCCGGGGTCCAGTTCATGGTGACCGTGCCCAGCACATTCATGCCGGTGAACATGCGCAGTTCGGCCGGACTGAGGAAGGTGGGGCGCACCTGGGTAATCATCAGCGCCGCGGCGGCGCCCGCCGCCAGCGCGGCCACCAGCACGCCGCTGTACAGCAATGCGCGCTTTGGCCCGACCGGGCGCATGGGGATGGTGGGCGGGTCGATAATCTTGAAGCTCATCATTTCGGTGGTGGAGCTGAGGTCGCCGGACAGCTTGGCCACCTCGCGCCGGCTGAGCAGCTTTTCATAGTTGTCCTTGTTGACCTGGTAGTCGCGGTTCAGCTGCGCCAGTTGCGCCTCGGCCTCGGGCACGGCCTGGCTCTGCGCCTCCAGCCTGGCGTGGCGCGCCGCCAGTTCCTGCACCCGCACCTTGGCCGCGGCCACCTTGGCGTCGGCCTCGGTCAGCGCCACCTTCAGCTGCTGCAGCATGGGGCTGAAGTTCTTGCCGGGGTCGCTGGACGCGGGCCGGTTCTTGCTCTCTTCCAGCTTGCGCTGCTCGAGCTGCGCGACCAGGCGCCTGGTGGAGGCGATGTCGGGATGCAGTTCGGTGTACTGCAGGCGCAGCGCGTCGAGGTTTTTGTTGAGGGCGGTGATGCGGGCGTCGATCTCCGGGTTGTCGATGGCGGACGGGGCCACATCGCCCAGGATGGGCTCGTCGCCGGTGGTTTGCGCGCGGATGGCGTTGCGCGACTGTTCGGCCTCCATCAGCTCCAGCTTGGCGCCGTTCAGCGCGTCGGACGACATGAGCAGCTGGGAGCCGTAGTCCAGGCCCTGGCGCGGCAGCAGGGCGTTGTGGGCCATCTTGAACTCCTTGACGGTGTTCTCGGCCGCCACCAGCTTGTCCTCGTAGGACTTGATCTGGTCGTCGATGAACTGCACCGCCTTTTGCGACTCGCCCTTTTTGCCCTTGAAGCTGCCTTCGACGAAGATGGTCAGCAGCGACTGCACCACGTCGCGCACCTGGCGCGGATTGGGGCTGTTGTAGGTGATGGTGTAGATGTCGTAGCTGCCGGTGCTGGCGATCTTGATCTTGCTGAGCAGCTCCTCGATCTGCAGCTCGTGGTCGCGCGCCGAGGTGGTGTTCAGGTCCATGTCCACCATGCGGATCACGCGCTCGATGTTGGGCCGGCTCAGCAGGGTGCGGCTCATGATGGCCACCTGCTGCTCCACGTTGGGCACGCTGGTCATGCCCGACAGCAGCGGCTTGAGTACGGTCTGGGTGTCGACGAAGACGCGCGCCGAGGTCTGGTAGTTGTCCGGCAGCGTGGCGACCTTGATCCAGCCTCCCACGGCCACCAGCCACGCCACCGCGATGGCGGGCCAGCGGTACTTCCAGATGCCGCGTATGTGGGTCAGCAGCTGATTGATTAACTCTTCCATGGCACGGGGCTCCTGAACGTCGGCGGATGCTGTCCTGCTGGTCCGATTATAGGAGCGCTCTGCTGCGGCCCAGGCTGTAACTGCGCTGGGCTTGAGCCGCATCAAGAAGTCGCGTTGCGATCGCACCGCCCCCCGCTAGTGCTGGCGCCGGCGGCTCAGCAGCGACATGCTCAGCAGCCCGGCGGCGAGCACCGCCAGCGTGCCCGGCTCGGGCAGTTCCTGCTGCAAGGCGTTGGCCAGCGAGTTGTGCTGGATGGTGATCTGGTAGGTCTGGCCAACCGCCAGCAGCCCGGTGGTGGCGGTGAAGAAGGCCGAGCCCGGCGCGTAGATCAGGTCGTTCGGCGCGCCGTCGGTGGCGCTGACGGTGCTGGCCGCGTTGAGCGCGTTCGGCGCGAAGTTGAGCACCGTGGTGCCGGTGGTGATGTTGACGATGCTGAGCGACCAGGACAGGCGGGCATTGGCGTTCGAGACCGGACCGGCGCCGGGCGTGACCAGGGCGCGCGTGTAGGGATCGCCGTCGAAGGCGATGGTCATGGTGTCGGCCGCGCCCAGCACGAAGGCGAAGGTGGTGGAGGTGCCGACGTCCGAATTGCCGGAGGCCACCGCGTTGACGGCGGTCGAGGCATCCGCGCGGGTCGAGGCGTTGGCCCCGGCCGGGGTGGCGCCGACGATGATGGAGGCGCCGGTCAGGCGCTGGTCGGCGTGGCCGTAGGTGCTGGTCACGGGCGGAATGCCGGCGATGGGCGTATAGGTGTCCGGCGCGACAGGGCAGGGCCCGACGCATTGCTGGGCCACATTGGGCGGCACCGGGTTCTGGATGGGGCGCGAATCGGCGCCGTTGGCGAACACGTTGTTGAGCCCGGCGGTGGCGTGGGCATCGTTGGTGCCGGTCAGCGTGGAGAAGTCGGCCGTGCTGAACGCCACGCCGCTCGAGTGCAGCAGGCGGAAGTTGCTGATGTTCAGGATGGACGAGGCGAACGTTGCCGCCTGGGCCGGCGCTGCGGCGGTCAGCCCCAGGCTGGCTGCCATGGCTGTGAGCAGGAAACCTTTTTTGATGATGTTCATGACGTGCTACTCCTTTGAGTGAACTCCGGGTTGACGGCTGGGAGGGGGCCGTTACACCTTTAACAGCAGCATCCGTGCCAAGCAAATTTATCGATATAAATCAACGGCTTGCGTATTGGATGCGGCGTCCGGCGGGGGCTATGCCAAGGAAAGCGACACTGGCCGCAGGCGGCCTCGGCAAACAATTTGGACCCGACGGGAACTTTTCCCGGATCTGCTTGTCTGAAAGAACTGAGCCCGGTTCGCTGTACGTGCCGGCCGCGAATTGACTAGCAAAGGAGCGCGAGCGTGCACCAAGAAGACGACACCATCATTTCCTTTGACGCGACGACGGGGCTGAGCGACCTTGTCATCGGCGAAGGACTGGCCACCCCGGAGTTGGACCATCCGATCGACCAGCAAATCTTTCATATCCGCATGGCCAACTCACGCGGCCGGCGCGAAGCGGCCACGCTGCTGCTGAAAAAAATGTACGGCTGGCGCGGCTACGACGTCGACCCGTCGGCGCACCACGTGCTGAACCGCATTACGCTGTACGCGGAAACCGGCGGCGTCACCGTCGGCACCATGTCGCTGTGCCTGGACGATCCCCAGCTCGGCCTGCCGGCCGATGAAAATTTCCGCGACAAGCTGGACGGCCTGCGGGTCCGCCAGCGCCGCCTGTGCGAGCCGTCCCGGCTGGCGATAGACAAGGGCGTATCCAAGCGCGTGTTCGCCGCGCTGATCCATATCTCCTATATCTATGCGCACAACATTCACGGATTCTCCGACTACGTCATCGAGGTCAACCCGCGCCACGTGATGTTCTACAAGCGCATGCTGGGCTTCCAGGACTTCGGCGGCCAGCGCGAATGCAGCCGGGTCGGCGCGCCGGCCGTGCTGCTGCGCCTGGAGCTGGACTATATGGGCGAGCAGATCCGCAAATTCGGCGGCCTGATGGAGCAGCAGACCACCGAGCGTTCCTTTTACCCGTATTTCTTCCCCATCTGGGACGAGCCCGGCATTACCTCGCGCCTGGTGCAGGGGAGGAATTAGCCATGAGCGTTCCGCAAGCTGCCGGACAGGCAGCGGGCCTGGCCGAGGCGCTGGCGCAATGGCGCATGCTGCTCGGGCCGCAGCGCGTGCTGGACGATGGCGCCACGCTGGCGGCCTATGCGAGCAGCACGTCGTCATGGAGCGCCCGGCCGGCTGCGGTGCTGCGGCCGCATACGCGCGGCGAAGTGGAAGCGCTGGTGCGCATCGCGGCGGCCAGGGGGATTGCGCTGTACCCCATCAGCACCGGCAGGAACTGGGGCTATGGCGACGCGTGCGCGGCCACGGCCGGCCAGGTGATCGTCGACCTGAGCGGCATGAACCGCGTCCGCGAAGTCAATGCGAAGCTGGCCTACGTGGTGATAGAGCCCGGCGTGACGCAGCAGCAGCTGTCGCAATATTTGCTGTCGGAGAATTTGCCATTGTGGATGGACAGCACGGGCGCCGGGCCGGACACCAGTTTGATGGGCAATATCCTCGAGCGCGGCTTTGGCCACAGTCCCTATGGCAACCGTTTCCAGAATGTGTGCGGCATGGAAATCGTGCTGGCCGGCGGCGAGGTGCTGCAGACCGGCTTCGGCCATTTTCCCGCCAGCCGCAACAGCCGCGTGTTTCCCTACGGCCTGGGGCCGTGGCTGGACGGCTTGTTTACGCAGTCCAATTTCGGCATCGTCACCAGCGTCGGCCTGTGGCTGATGCCGAAAACCGGGGCCATCAACCATTTCCTGTGCAGCGTGGAGCGCCACGAGGACATTGCGCCGGTGGTGGACGCCTTGCGGCCCCTGCGGCTGGACGGCACGTTGCGCAGCATTGTTCATATCGGCAATGACCTGCGCGTGATTTCCGGCGGCGCCACCTATCCGCACGAACGGGCCGGCGGCGCCTCGCCGCTGCCGGCCGCCTTGCGGGCGCAGCTGCGCCGCGAGGCCGGCGTGGGCGCCTGGACCGTGTCC
>NZ_WWCU01000021.1 GCF_009857595.1 Pseudoduganella aquatica
AAGCCGGCCAAGCTGGTGATCGGCGCCATGATGCGCAAGCTCGTCCACGTTGCTTTCGGCGTCTTAAAATCTGGCAAACCATTCAATCAGGAGCTTCAAAACGCTTGACCGGCATAACAGTATCTACAGGGACGCTTAACCATCGTAGGGCGGGTTAGCGGGCTTTGCCCGCGTAACCCGCCGCACACGGACCTTAGAACTTGTAGCGCAGGCCGGCCAGGAACTCGCGGCCGGTGACGTTGTTGACCACCACGCTGTTGCGGGCGCGGCTGACGAACTGGTCGTTCGGCTCGTTGGTCAGGTTCACGCCTTCCAGCGTCAGGTCCAGCTTGTCGTTGACCTTGTACGAGAACGAGATGTCGACGTTGGTGGACTTGTTCTTGCCTTCCACGTCGTTGTTGTTCTGGCCCGGTACGCGGGTGACGAAGGAGGCGCGCTGCGAGGCCGACAGGCGGGCGCTGAACTTGCCGTCGTCGTAGTACAGCGTGGTGTTCCACGAGCGCGGCGACAGGTTCAGCAGGTCGTCGGTGATGGTGGTGTTGCTCGTCGGCGAGACCAGGTACTCGATCTTGGACTTGACGAAGGTGTAGTTCATCAAGGTGCCGAAGTTGCGGCCCCAGCTTGGCAGGAAGGTGAACGGCTGCTGGAAGTTCAGCTCGAAGCCTTTCAGCTTGCCGCCGTCGGTGTTGACCGGGGCGGTGACCTGGAAGATTTCTTCGCCGTTGAAGTTGGCCGGCAGCAGCGACATCGGCAGGCCGGTGTCCTTGAAGGCGACGTTGGTGCGCAGGCTCTGGATGTAGGTGCCGATGTTCTTCTGGAACAGGCCCAGGCCAATGAAGGCGTTCTTGCCGTGGTACCACTCGAAGCTGGTGTCGAAGGTCTTGGCGCGGAACGGTTTCAGCAGCGGGTTGCCGGAGGTGATGGTCAGCGTGCCGGTGGTGGCCACGGTGCCACCCGGCGACAGGTTGCCCAGCTGCGGACGGGTCATCACCTTGGCCGCGGCCAGGCGCACGATGAAGTCCTTGGTCAGGTTGGCGGCCACGTTGAACGATGGCAGCACGTCGGAGTAGTCGTTGCCGACCGTGACTTGGGAGCCGCCGCCGGCCGACTGGTAGCCGGTGGCGCTCATGGCGGTGCGCACGTAGCGGGCGCCGAAGTTGCCGCGCAGCGGGATGCCGCCCAGCTCTTCGGTGAATTCGCCCATCAGGTAGATGCCCTTGTCCTCTTCGGTGACGGAGCGGTTGTTGCCGCGCGCGTTGCCGTTGGTGATGGAGGACAGCGTGAAGTCGCCGGGGCCGCCGGCCGGGCCGCTCTTGATGCAGTTGCAGTAGATGTCGTAGGCCTTGGCGATGGCGTTCAGGTCAGGTATCACCCACGAGGTCGGCGTGCCGGCCGGCAGGCTCTGGCCACGGCCGAAGCCGCTGATGGTGGTCATCAGGCTGGCCATGCTGGTGCCCACGGCCGGCGCGAAGATGGTGTCGCCCTGGTTGACGCGGCGGAACTCGTAGGAGTCGAAGGTGTATTTCTTGTAGTTGGCGCCGGTCTTGAAGCTCAGGCGGTCCGGGAAGGCTTCCCACACCAGGTCGACCTGGCCCACGTCGTTGGTGTTGGTGGCGCCTTGCGGACGGATGCGGATTTCGCTGGTGGTGGTGTTGGTCACCGACGCAGGCTGGGTGCCGCTGGTGACCACCGGCACGCCGACGATGCCCATCGCCGCGCCCGGATTGGCCGGGTCAAACGGGTAGGTGATGGACGGCATGCGGTCGTTCTGGCGGAAGTCGATGGTGTAGCCATTGACGTTCAGCGCGTCCAGCGTGGTGGTGGTCTGCACCGGGTTGCGGAACTTGGATTTGGCGCTGCCGACCTTGGCCAGCAGGCGCAGCGAGTCGCCGATGTCCTGTTCCAGCGTCAGCGTGGGCTGGGTGAAGGTGGTGGACAGTTCGTCGTAGCGCGATTCGGCGCGGATGTCGACGCCGTTGAATTTACCGTACAGCAGCGAGCCGTTGGGCGCGAACTGGGCTTCGACCACGCTGGTCTGCGGCTTGCCGCCCTGGGTAGCGGTGCGGCTGAAGGAGATCGCTTCCAGGAAGTCCTCCTGGCGCGTGGCGTCCAGCTTGGAGTACAGCATGTCGAAGGTCAGCAGGGAGCCGCGCGCCGGACGCCATTGGAAGGAGCCGGTCAGGCCCAGGCGGTCCTGGTCGTGCGTCAGGCGGCCGTAGCGCGGCAGGCGCGGCACGAAGTTCTCGGCCTTGCTTGCTTCGTTGTAGGCGGCGGTGGCGGCGGCCGAGGCGGGCAGGCGCGGCACGCCTTGCGCGGCCGGGCCGCAGGTGGTGGCGGTGGACGTGGTCGGGTTGGCCGGGGTCACGCCGATGGGGGCGCACCAGCCGCCGGACGAGGGGCCGTTATCCCAGCGCACGGTGGAGAAGCCTTCTTCCAGCACCTGGCGCTTGGAGTAGGCGCCGGACACCAGGAAGCCCAGCGTGCGGTCGGCATTGGTGTTGGAGACCAGGAAGCCCACGCGCGGGTCGGTCTTGCGCGACAGGTCGTTGTACTTGCCCTTGGCCATGACGGTGGCGTTGAAGCCTTTCAGGTCGAAGGGGCGGGTGGTTTGCAGGTCCACCGTGGCGCCCAGCGAGCCTTCGTCCACGTCGGCCGAGGAGCTCTTGCGCACCGTCAGGGAGTTGAACAGTTCGGACGGGAAGACGTTGAAGTCGAAGCCGCGCGAGCGGTTGGCGCCGCCGGAGCTGTCGGTGCCGCCGGTGGTGGCCAGGCCCTCGATGCCGTTGATGCGCACGCGGGTGAAGTCCTGGCCCAGGCCGCGCACGGTGATGCTGCGGCCTTCGCCGGCGTCGCGGTCGATCACCACGCCGGGCACGCGCTGCAGCGACTCGGCCAGGTTGGTGTCGGGGAATTTGCCCATGTCTTCGGCCTTGATGACGTCGACAATGCCGTTGTCTTCACGCTTTTTGTTCAGTGCGCTTTCCAGCGCGGCGCGCATGCCGGTCACCACCACGGTGGTGGGTTCCTGCGCTGCCGGCGGCGTGCTTTGCGCGTAGGCCGGCGCATAGGCCGCGCCGATGGCCAGGGCCATCGCCGTGATCGAGGTGGAGCCGGCCAGGCGCACGTTGAAGCGTGCCGGGCGGCGGATTGGTTGTTCGCTGTTGTCCATACTGTCTCCCTGTTTAGTTATGTATATCGAGTACGACGGCGGTTTGAAAAATCTTATTGTTTCCAGCTCACTTTCACCGGGTTGCGGGCACGCAAGGCCACGTTGCGCACATAGGTTTCCCACTGCGCTTGCGAGGTGATGTCGCCGGAACGCTCCCATGCGCCGCCAACGTAGTAGGTCAGCGGCTGGCCCGAGGTGGCGTTGGCCACGATCAGCTCGTTGAGCTTGTCCTCGGTGTAGTCGGTGGCGCCGGGCAGCACCATGGCCACGCCGAAGGAGCCCTTGGTGGCTTGCTGTATCCATTGCAGCACGGCAGTGGAGGCCTTGTCCTTGACCACGGCGATCTTTGGGTCTTCGCCCTTGTCGGTCGGGGTCTTGTTCAGGCCGATGGCGATGGGCAGCGTTTTCGGACCGGAGAAGGTGAAGGTGCTGTCGACGCGGTCCATATAGTGGCCGGCGTCCACGGTGAAGCGCTTCACTTCGCTGACCTGGGTGCCGTTGGCGTTCCAGGCGGAGTAGTTCAGCTCGAAGATGGTGCGCACCGGGCCGTTGGCCAGCACTTTCCAGCTGGCGTAGTTGCTGCTGGTGTACAGGGTGCCGCCCAGCCACACGCCGGCGCCGCCGGCGCCGCGCGACTTGCCGACGTTGTACATGTCCATGCCTTCACCTTCGTCGTGGTGGTAGTGGTCATGGCCCTTGTTGTACCAGCGGTCGACGATGGGGTAGTTCACGCGCTTGAACCACAGGTCCAGGCCGCTCGTCTCCAGCACTTCCTTGCCGCTGCCCGGCGCGGCCGGGGCGGCCAGCGCGGGGCCGTAGGTGCGGTGCGCCAGCTTGTCGTTTTCCCAGGCGAAGTCGTCCAGGCGTTCCGGCACGTAGCGGGCCGAGGACTGGCTGGCGAAGGGCGGGGCCAGCGCATCGATGGTTTCGACGGTGTAGCTGGCGGTTTTCTCGCCGGCCTTGAAGCTGTGCTGGAAGATCAGTTCGCCATACGCGACGCCTTCGTTCTTCGGGTCCTTGGCCTGCGGCGCCACATTGGTCACCTGGTGCGGCACCACGCGGCCGGAGGCGTCCTTCACGGCCAGGCGCTGGATCAGCGCGCCGGGCAGCTGCTTGTTGACCTCGACCCAGGGGATGGTCACGGTTTCGGACGGACGGGCGATGTCCAGGTCATGGCTCAGTTTGACGGTGAAGCTGGCGCCGTGGGCCATCGGCGCCAGGGTGGCCAGCATGGCGGCCAGCAGAGGGGTGGTGGTCATGTTCATGGCGTGTCCTTAGTGGTGTTCGCGGTAGTCGGTCTGGCCGCTGGTCTTCGGCATGTAGTGATAGGTGCGCACGCGGTGCTCCACGGCGATGTTCGGGTTCTTCAACAGCTTGATCATCTCGGCGCCGGCCAGCAGGGTCGGACCGTAGCCGTGCAGCGCGTTCACGCTGGTGGGACGGTGGTAGTAATAGGTCTGGTCGCCGGCCAGCGTGGTGCCCACGCAGATGCCTTCGATTTCGCCTTTTGCCGTGACTTTCGACACCAGGCCGGCCCAGCCCGCCTGTGCAATCGACCCGTAGGTGGTCGGGCTGATCCAGCCCTGGTTGATGGCGTGCGCCGTCACGTAGACGAACATGGCGCTGGCCGAGGTTTCCAGGTAGGAGTCGTTGCGGTCTATCATCTGGTGCCACAGGCCGCTGCCCGATTGCAGCTCGGCGATGCCTTTCAGGCTCAGGCGCAGCTGGGCCAGCACTTTCGGATAGCCCGGGTGGTCTTTCGGCAGCACGTCCAGCAGGTCGGACATGGCCATGACGGCCCAGCCGTTGGCGCGCGCCCAGTAGAAGCGCGGCGCGTCCGGGATGTTGGCGTGCCAGCCGTGGGTGTACAGGTTCAGCTGCGGGTTGAACAGGTAGTTCGACATTTGCAGCGCGTTTTTCACCGCGTCGTCGAAGTGCTCGCGCTTGCCGGTCATGCGGCCCATTTCCGCCAGCGCGGGGATGCTCATATACATATCGTCGCCCCACAGCGACACCGCTTGCGGACGCTTGCGCGCCATGGTGCCGTCTGGCAGGCGGAACTGCTTGTTGGCCACCCAGTCGCTGCAGGTGGCGATCATACCGCTCAGGTCGGGGCCGATCTTCAGCGCGCGGGCGCGCATCAGCGCGGCGCACATGGAGCCGGAATCGTCCAGCGCGCGCGGGTCGAGGAAGCGCGAGAAGCTGTTGTTGCGCTCCAGCTTGAACTGCTGTTCCTGGGCGCGGAAGTAGGGCTGGGTGTCGGCGAAGAACTGGAAGTGCCGCTTGGTCATGTCGGTGAAGTGCGGGTCGCCGGTGGCTTCGGCCGCCTTGAACAGGCCGGCGTGCACCACGCCCATTTCGTACACCATGATGCCGTAGTCGCCCGCGCTGGGCGCGAAGATGGCGTCCTTATTGGGCTTGCTGAAGTCGGTGATCTGGTTGCCGGTTTTCTTGTCGATCACGCGGGTGGGCGTGGACGCATCCATATAGCCGCGTATGCGGTTCAGCACCTCGGTGATTTCGGACACCACCGGCATCTTGTACGGCACGGGATAGGTGCCCTCGCCGGCGTCGGTCAGGCTTTTGTTGTCGGGGTTGCGGTAAGGACCTTCGGCGTGGGCCGAGCCCAGCAGCAGGGTGAGGGCGGCCGCGCTGGCCAGCAGTTTCTTGGTGGTGTGCATGTGTCTCCGTCGCGCGCTATTTAAGATGGTGCGTCATTTGGTCAGGCCATTCTAGTTTGGTCTGACCAAATGTGCAAGGCGGACTAGCCGCCTTGTTGCGCCATTTACAATTTAGGGGGCGGAGACTGTTGGGCTTAGCCCCGGGAGAAGGTGCGGGTCACGCGTTCCAGGTGGGCGCGCATGGCCTGGCGGGCGCCGGCCACGTCGTGCGCGGCGATGGCTTCCAGTACCTTGCGGTGATCCTGCAGCGTTTGCTTGCGCAGGTCCTCGGTCTGGAAGTGCTCCTTCAGCTTGTGCCACAGCGTGCCGCGCTGGTTCCACAGGTACTCAATCACGCCCACCAGCGCCGTGTTGCCGGTGGCGCGCGCGATGGCCAGGTGGAAGTTGCGGTCGGCCTGTTCGTTGCTGGTGCGGTCTTCGTGGTGCTGCTCCATCTCCATCACCGCGCGCAGGATGGCGTCGACGTGGGAATCGGTGGCCACCTTGGCGGCGATGGCCGCCACTTCGGACTCGATCAGGCGGCGCGCGGCCAGCACCTCGAAGGGGCCGGGGCCGACTTCGGGCATCTCGGCCGGGGTTTCCACCAGTTCGGACACATACACGCCGGAGCCGCCGCGCACCTCGACCATGCCGCCCAGTTCCAGCGCAATCAGCGCTTCGCGCAGCGAGGCGCGGCTCACGCTCAGCTTGGCGGCCAGTTCGCGTTCTGCGGGCAGGCGCGAGCCTGGCTGGATATCTTCGTCCTTGATCAGTTGTTGAATACGGGAGGCTACGACACGGTACAGGCGCGGCTCGGCCACAGTGGCTTCGCGCGGCGCAGGAGGTTTCTTCATTGGATGGACGTGTCCGAGAGAGGTGTTAAAGATGCAAGGTGGTCAGATTTTAGTTTGGACAGGCCAATCTTGCAAGGCGGACCAGCCAATACAGGCGCTCCTGCGCTACACTGGGCGCCCAGTTTGGCGGCAAGCTCACGAGAAACCAGGGAGAAATGATGAAAAAAGTATTGATCGTTACCGGCGCCGGGCGCGGCATCGGCGCCTGCATCGCCCTGCGCGCGGCGCAGGACGGCTATGCGGTGGGCGTCAACTATCACAGCGACGCGGCGGCTGCGGCCAGGGTGGTGGACCAGATCGTGGCCTCGGGCGGCAGCGCCGTCGCGGTGCAGGGCGACGTGGGCGTGCCTGCGGACGTGGCGCGCCTGTTCGCCACGGTGGAGGCGCAGCTGGGGCCGGTGACGGCGCTGGTCAACAACGCGGGCATCACCGGCGGGCTGGGGCGCTTCGCCGATGCGGACCCGGCCGGCATCGCCGCCGTGTTCCAGGTCAACGTGCTGGGGCTGATGGACTGCTGCCGGGCGGCGATCGCATCCTTCAAGCGCAGCGGTGTGAAAGGCGTGATCGTCAACATCTCCTCCACGGCGGCCAGCAGCGGCAGCGCGGGCGACTATGTGCACTACGCGGCCAGCAAGGCGGCGGTGGAAGCGTTCACGATGGGGCTGGGGCGCGAGCTGGCGCCGGAAGGCATCCGCGTGTGCGGCGTGGCGCCGGGCATGACGCTGACCGAGATCCACGCCCGTGGCGGCGACGCCTACCGCCTGGAGCGCGCCGCACCCGGCATACCGATGCGCCGTCCGGCCAATCCGGAGGAGATCGCGGAACCGGCGGTCTGGCTGCTGTCACCCGCTGCGTCTTACATTACCGCCACCACGTTGACGGTCGGCGGCGGCAAGTAAAAGCCGTGGTGGAGTTCGTGTCCCTCGCCAGATCTGCATGCTCATATGTGAATATTCTAAAATCCAACGATGACCCAATTAATTATTTAGGTCCTTGCGAAACGGACTATAATCAGCATTTTCACAGAGATTCACACTGAGCAATTTATCCGAATAAAAAAAGCCCTCAAGCAATTTATATGCATAAAAAGCTTAAACTTGGGCTTGCTCGTTATAGGTGATTTGGTCCCTTGAGAAATCCGATATGCTCATGAAGAAATTAGAGGAATTTGCCAAGACGCTGCAAAATGGAAGTAAAGAAGAGTTGGAGTTCTACAAGCTGTACTTTAGTTTGGCAAAAGAGTTCAGGGCGTACCTGCATTATTTGGAAAAATAAGAAGCAATGACAGGGTGTGCTGGAGTTGGGTGAGGTATGCATGTGGATCGAAGGCTATTTCGATACAATCTTAGGAATTCTCTTATGCTGAAAATATCTTTAATTGGGCGCGGCTGGTTTCATGAAGCATGGCATCACAAGACGTCAGTTATCGGCGGAATCTTGGCAATCATATCTCTATCGCTAGCGCATTACGCGGGTTTTCTAATGAAGGTGCCGCTACAGATCGTAGCAGTAGCCGGAATGCCACTAGTTAGAGGAGTAACTGCGACATTTTTGTTCTATGTCTTCTTTTGCGCGGTGTTTGCCCGAGTATTGGCATCGATTTTGCAGCTTGCGGTGCTTCCGTTCATAGCGGTGACCGATCGAATTGACCCCGCATTTCATCGAAAAATGGATTGGCCCCATCAACGTCGGTTTGTTCGATCTCATAGTCGCACCATCAAGTGGGAAGGACTTATTTGGATAGGCATTCAATCACTGATGTTTCTCTTGATGATGCTGTCGATATACGTTGAGTTCGCGGGTACTTGGACGTCGGTCGCAGGATTGTTCGCATCTATAGTATTAGTTATATTGACTGGGCTACTAAGAGCCGGGTTCTTCCTGCAACCAAAACCGAAAACTTTCATCAATAAAATCAAAGCACGTCGGGTGCGAGCAGGACGCGCATCATCTGCTGCTTTCGTTACAGCCACAGCTGCGCTGATTATCATTGCGTTTTTCATGGGGGTCATGCGAGCACATCTCTTGCGGGATCAACAGGAACATCCTATTGTAACGAAGGAGTTTTCTGGCAAAGCAGCCGTAATCGCAAGCGCTGATGGAGCGCTGCTTTTGCTCCAAAAGCAAGGTGCCGAAATGCGGTACATCTACTCAACGGCTGAATTTACTGCATCAATAGAGACAAAGTCAGTATTCCCGCCACTCGGCATGAGGAAGGAATAGTAGAGGTAACTAGCTATTTTGCAGAGGGAGTGGTGCTGATGAATTATAGATCGCGGTGAGTCGGTTTGGCCTGCGCTTTCAAGCTTTAGAGAAAGCACTCATAGTACACGTACAGGTCGCAGAAAGGATAATTATGTCGGAGCCGTTCAAATTTGAAACGATCCATTCGTTGGATTCCAGAGGCAATGTAATGCTCGACGTATTTGCCGACAGCTTTAATTTGTCAGACGAAGGAATCTTCAAGGAAATTCAACGAGGCTATTCCGATCTAGTGGCTTGCCTTGCAGCGAAGGGGATACGATACCAAGAGTTGAAGTCAGCATTGATTCCGGACGCAAAGAAGCTGGAAAGGGCCTATATGTTCGACTGGAACGCTTGTTCATCATCGTGGTATGGAAACGAGGTGCATAATCGCCTGCTGCCACTACTTCCACGGGACTCGTCTCGAAGTGTTCTAGTGGGCGATTGGCTAGGGAGATACAGCTTTGTAGAGATCCTTCAAGATTCAAAAAACGATCCTGGGGAGCATGTTTTTGTCCACGCTGCGGTACCGGAGACTGTCTATTTCGTGTATTTAAATAATCTTTCAGAGTCCGCTGCTCAGAAGATCGACACTGAGCTTAGGAAATACCATGCGTATATCGGATTTCTTGATCTAACCTATATGAGTCTCGTGAAGGCGATGTTGGCTCATATGCTGATGAAGATTTATATCCAGCATAAGTCGATCATCATCCAACATCATGAGGATGACACCCTACCCGAAGAAGATGAGAATCTTCTCGGCTACAATTTTAAGAAGCACGGATACCAAGAGCGAAGCGTACCTCAGACTTTGTATCAATGGTTCCTCTCATATAAGATTGAATGTCCAGTAATCCCAATTCATAGTAGTGATAATTGGTTCTCTCTAAATGCACTGACGCCAAACCCGGTTGCTCTTCAAGACTTAGAGCTCATATTGGATCGCGCCAAACATCAATATCTACTGAACGAAAAAGAAGGGTCAATGAAGCGAAGTGGCATGCTTCAGATGACAGCCGACGAAATCGCTGCTCAGATTAAAGCCAAGCTGGATAATAACTATCTCTACAATCTAGCGTGGACGGATCAAGACTCCACCCTCAAGTTCAACATTATGCTAGAAAAACCTGGGGTAGCAAAATACTTGGTTGCACTCAAGTATGTCCCGCATCACCGTGAACTGAGAGTGCTAACGATTTTTTGATTTCCATTATATACAACCCGCAAAAACCTTTTTAATCGATTCTCCTGCGATTCGCACCCGGTGACAATATTGAGGTGAAAAGTCAAGAGCGCATCTGGTGTGTATCGGAGTTGCTTCCCGTCGCCCGCAGTGTAGGTAATCTATTCGGCTGTGCTTCGATCATTGCCACCGTTGGGTCGGCCACCATCAATTCAAAAAAATCACGCTCAAGCGATGACTCGTAGCGAGCTCCGCTACGAGCATAGAATCCCGTGACTGCTCGATTGTCTATGGGATGTTTCGAACGGGCATAGCAACGCTTGCCTGCATAGGCAGTCTAAAACGGCGTAGCTCAGAGAAGTATTATGGTGTTGGAATGGCCAGAAGGTCGCCATTAGGGCACAGTAGTTTCCACCATCTTTTTATCTTTTCCTCTTGCACGGCAAAGCTTCCTTGAATAGATGCTACGGTTAAGTACTGAGCGTCCAGAACATCATGGCGCAATTTCTCCATCGCTGCTTCGCTTGAACGGATCACATCCGTGTCAGGGTATCTGGCAGCCAGGTCTAAAGCGAACAATCCCCTCACTTGATACCATCGATAAGTAATCCAACGCTCGTCAATCATCTCGGCTGGAATTTTTACTTTACCGGGATTCAGTTTCTGATCGACTTTGAGCTGATCATAGTGCCTTAAAAAAACATCCCGATCATTTACAATCTTGCTCTCTAACTCATAGCGAACTTCCTCGCGTTGGATATTCTTCAATTGGTGGGCATACTCCGCCCTGAACAAATCTATGTCTTGGAGAAAAACCTCAGTGTCGAGAAAAACCTCCTCTCGCCTTTTCTCTAATGCCTGAGCCAAGTGTGGCGCCAGCACGTACTTGGGATCGGAAAAATCTTTTACATGACCGTAGGCTATGTTACGCAGACCCTCGGATGGTTTCGCACAGGCTTGATGGTATGTAAGCTCCTGATTAAGAAACACTCCAACATGCGGCACAGGATAGAATGGCTTATCGACGGTTGGAAATTTTCTAAATTCCTTCGCTCTTTTTTCTGGGGTCGCTTTTGCTAACTCATAAGTAAATGCTTCAGGTAGAAGAAAATCATACTCTTCGAATAGCGAACGCAAGCCCGCAGTAGAGCTCGCCATCACATAACTTTTGTCTAAAACCACGAATTTCTTAACGTTCATTTGTCGGCCTCACCTAATTGAATTCCTAGGCATCTCGAAGTCGTTCTGCCAGATGACCTGGAACTTCCCCGCTGCCTTCACATGGGCCACAATCAGCATCTCCGTTGTAGCCTCTTCCCTTGCAGACTGGGCATTGCACCAACTCATACATTCTCTTATCAAACTGAACCGCGTATGCACTACTGACTTCTCGTTCTCCGCCGCAATAGGGGCACGGCTCTTCATTGTGCTCACCCGTACCTTCACAGAGGGGGCATTCGACTGGCTTAAACCGACTAACATCAATCCTTTCAGCCGAGCGTCGTTACATATACGTCCTTAGCAACCCAATCCTACCAAAGAATATTTTGAAGATTGGACTTACACGTCACAGCGCAATGAAGCGGGCTGCCGAGTTGAGTCGTTCGTCTTCTATTCCATTGAATCTCGTTTTGCGGTATGAGCAAGAAGTAAATGACGTTGCTGCTGCCGAGCGCCGTGTACATCTGATGCTTGATCATACACGCGTAATGAAAGAAAGGAATTTTTTAGAATTTCACTTGCTCAAGCGGTTGCCATGTGTACTGAAATCGCAGCATTTGAGGAGGAAGACTCTGCAATCTGCAATACAATTAATTTAACCTATAACCTTTTAGGTGCGCGCTATCAGCCCGATGTGCCGTTTCGTTGCCACAAGTTAATTTATAGCCTAATGGAAGCTACAGTTAATAACACGTTGATGGACCGTTTGTTCCAAACACGGCGCGGACTTGTTGACGGATTTCTCAGTTCTCGGGAAGTCGCCCAAGCAGCATCTATTAGCACGAGGGCTGCTGCTGATACTATGCGTGTGCTAGCTCAGCTTGGGGTTGGGATTTCTTGTAGTCTACGCATCAGCTACCCGCTAGCACGCAAAATTCGCACCTTCTTGGCTTGGGCCACGGGTACCGACGCACCAAAAGAAAAGATGGTGGTTTTCTTGCCGCTCAATCTGATGGTTGACTTGTTGGTGGGCGGTTTCTTGCAGACTTTCTATGACGCATCCCAAGTGTGCACGCTGTATCAACAGCCCCTTATCCCTTGCACATTCAAGTGCTGAATAAAGCTGCATAGCGAAAACGCATCAAGGGCAGGCTCGCCCTCTTGTGAAAAGCTGGCCGGGTTGCCGATTACACCCGCTGGGTGAAATTTGGCTGCGTCGATAAATGGCGCCGCACGTGCAGTGCCATGCAGCCGCCCCCAACCGCGCCGGTCAAACCGTTACAGTCTGCATGTCCCCTCGCCATATTTTTCAACCAGTATTCGCAAGCTTACATCCGCCTCACCAAGCTAGGGGGGCACGAGCTACATCATGGCGCAAGTAAAAAAAAGCCCGCTACGGGAGCGGGCTAAATCTAATCTCTTGGAGGAGAATAGAGGAGACAGGTGCATCATCTCGCATTGCAGCATATGCGTCCACTTTATCTTTGTGATGAGAGAGATGCGTGTCGTGAATATCCGTGGGCGCCAATGGGTGCTGTTCGACGGATCATGGCGGGTTACGTCGGCTGGCGCCGCCTAACCCGCCCTACGCACGTATGCCCGATATGCACTATGTGCCCAATGTGGCCATTCTTAATTTTCAAATATGCAGCCGACGTAGGCTTTTGTGATCAGTTGCATGCGGTCGGTGTCGCCGATCTGGCCGGGGTAGCGTTGGGCTGTGGCGGTGGCGCAAAGGTCTTCGCGCTCGTGCAGGCGGGCGATGCAGGCGCTTTCGCTCAGGTTGTATTTGTTGCGGGCGCAGGCTTTTTCCAGACGGCCGGACAGGCTTTTCAGCATGCCGGTGTCTGCGCCGGATACCTGCAGGGCGGTGTTGGCGATGGCTACGCCGGCGCCGCCACCCGTGCTGGATTCTGATTCTCTTTCTTCCGCCACGACCGCCTCCGCGTCGGGAACCGCCTTGGACCTGCGCTCAATGGCGGCGTTCAATCCCCAGCCCAATGCAACCAGCAGGATGGCTTTGAACAGCCAGCCCAGATTCCAGCCCTGGTCGGCGTGGACATAGGTTTCACGTGCGGGCCGGACCGGCTCGGCGCCGGGCTTCTGGAATTTGGCGTAGCAGATGCCGCAGGCAGGGCATTGCCAGTCTGGATTGGTGGCGTCGGGTGGCCGCACATGGCTGCATTTCGGGCAGATCACTGTCATGGGGATAAAGATGGCTGCTAGGACAGGGCGAGTATAGCGGGCGCTACGGCGGGAAAAATGCGCGGATTGTCACATGCAGCTATCTGAAAAGACAAAAAGCCTCCGGGGCTGGCCCCGGAGGCTTTCTGGCCCGGCTTTATGCCGGCATCAGGACTTGGCGAAGGCCAGCAGGTCGGCGTTGACCTTGTCCTTGTGGGTGTCGGTCAGGCCGTGCGGTGCGCCGGGGTAGACGATGAGCTTGGCGCCTTTGACCAGCGCGGCCGAGGCGCGGCCCGCTGCGTCGATCGGCACGATCTGGTCGTCGTCGCCGTGGATCACCAGGGTCGGCTTGTCGAACTTTTTCAGGTCGGCGCGGAAGTCGGTTTCCGAGAAGGCCTTGATCGAGTCGTAGGTGTTTTTATGGCCGCCCATCATGCCTTGCATCCACCAGGCGTTGATCATGCCTTGCGAGACCTTTGCCCCTGGGCGGTTGAAGCCGTAGAAGGGGCCGCTGGCGATGTCCAGGTAGAGCTGGGAGCGGTCTTTCACCGAGCCGGCGCGGATGCCGTCGAACACTTCGATCGGCAGGCCGCCCGGATTGTCGGCCGTTTTCAGCATCAGCGGCGGCACCGCCGACACCAGGGCCAGCTTGGCCACGCGCTTGGTGCCGTGGCGGCCCACGTAGCGCGCCACTTCGCCGCCGCCGGTGGAGAAGCCGACCAGGATGGCGTTCTTCAGGTCCAGCGCTTCGATCACGGCGGCCAGGTCGTCGGCGTAGTGGTCCATGTCGTTGCCGTCCCATGGCTGGCTGGAGCGGCCGTGGCCGCGGCGGTCGTGCGCGATGACGCGGAAGCCGTTGTTCGCCAGGTGGAACATCTGCGCTTCCCAGCTGTCCGAATTCAGCGGCCAGCCGTGGCTGAACACGACCGGCTGGCCCGAGCCCCAGTCCTTGTAGTAGATGTCCACGCCGTCCTTGGTGGTGATGGTGCTGGCGGTCTTGCGGACCGGCTTGCCGGCCGGCGCGGCTTGCGCTTCGCTGGTGGCGGCCAGCGGCAGCATGGCGGCTGCGGCGATGGCGGCCAGGCTGGCGCCGCCGGTCAGGGCGCCACGGCGGGCGGTGTTGATCTCATTCACAGCTTGATCCTGGGGCTTGGTGGACATGATGGGTTCTTCCTTTTAGTGTATGTTGGGTTAAAAAACGCTGTGCTACATTAGGCAAGATGCTGTTTGAAGAAAGCGGCGGTGCGCCCGTTCGCCAGTTCGGCTGCCGCGGCGTCGTAGTGGTTGCCGCCGGGACGCGCAAAAGCGTGGTTGCAGCCGGGGTAGGTATGCAGTTCGATCTGCTTGTTCTGGCCCAGCGCGGCATTGATGGCGGCCTGCGCTTCCTTGCCGATGTATTCGTCTTCGCCGGCCAGGTGGTAGAGCAGCGGGTCCTGCACCTTGCCCGCTTCGGACACGAACTTCTCGGTGCCGCCGCCGTAGTAGGCCACGAAGGCGTCGGCGCGGCCGCGCGCCGCGCTCAGGTAGGTGAGCAGGCCGCCCAGGCAGTAGCCGGTGACGGCCACCTTGCCGCTGGCGCCTTGCATGGTGCGGGCCGCCGCCACAGTGGCGGCGATGTCGCGCACGCCCTTGTCGAAGTCGTAGGCGCTGTACAGGGCGAAGCCTTTGGCCCAGTCGCCTTCGCTCGCTTCGGACATGTCCAGGCCCGCCTCGGCGCGCCAGAACAGGTCGGGGGCGACGGCGATATAGCCTTGCGCCGCGTAGTTGTCCGCAATGCTGCGGATGCCGGCGTTGACGCCGAAGATCTCCTGCAGCACCACGATCACCGGGGCTGGCGCGGCGCCGCTGGGGCGGGCTACGTAGCAGTTGAAGCTGCCGTCTTCGGCCTGGATGGAAATGCCTGGTTTCATCTGTTTTCTCCGTTGGGTAGTGCGATGCGATGGATGCATCTTAGGTCGGAAAACGCCGGGTGGGAACGCACAAAGCTGCAATGCCGCTTTGTAAAAATGCAGGTCTTTCGATAGGGATAGGGAAACAAGCGACGAATGGCTAACGATTTTGACTGGAACGATATTCCGCTGATTTTGTCGCTGGCGCGCACCGGCAGCATGAGCGCCAGCGGCCGCGCGCTGGGGGTGGACGCGTCCACCATCAGCCGCCGCATTGCAGCGGCCGAGAAGTCGCTGCAGCTGCGCCTGTTCATCCGCGATAACACGCGCTACCAGTTGACCGAGGCGGGCCGCGTGTTCGTGGAATATGGCGAGGCGGTGTACGGCAATGTGCAGAGCATGCTGCTGGCGTCGTCGCGCGAGGCCGAGGCCATTACCGGCGCGGTGCGCATCACGGCCATCGATTTCCTGTTCGACTACTGGCTGCTGCCGCGGCTGCCGGAACTGGCCGCGCAGTATCCGCAGTTGTACGTGCATCTGCTGGGCGACAACGACAACCTGTCCTTCACGCGCCGCGAGGCGGACTTTGCGCTGCGCCTGGCGCAGCCGGGCGAGGACGCGGCGCTGGTGATGCGCAAGCTGGGCGATATAGGCTGGACCGTCTACGGCAGCGCGGACGCCGAGCCGGTGCCGCGCGAACAGTGGGGCGAGCAACCCTGGATCATGTACGGCGACGAGTTGTCGCATGTGCCGGAGATGGCCTGGATACGCAGCCTGGGGCCGGACGTGCGCGGTTCGGTGCGGGTGAACAGCCTGACCACCATGCTGCGCGCCTGCGAGTCGGGACTGGGGCTGGCGCTGCTGCCCTGCCTGATCGGCCACCCGCCCGGCCTGCGGCGGCTGGGTGGCCAGGCCGAGCTGCAGCGCGAACTATGGCTGCTGAGCCACCGCGACGCCGGTTCCATCGCGCGCTTCAAGGTGGTGTCGGCCTGGCTGGCCAAGCTGTATGCGGACAGCCGGGACGCGATGTGCGGCTAGGCTGCGGACCAATTACTTGCCGGCGTAGGCCTGCGACGCCGCCAGCATCAGCAGCACTTCCACGCCGCTGCCTGCGCGGTTGCTGATCTCGAGCCGCGCGCCGATCTGCTCGGCGCGCTCGCGCATGCCGGTCAGGCCCCAGTGCCCGGCCTTGCCTTGCGTCTGGGTGGCGTGATTCAGGCCTTTGCCGTTGTCGCGCACGGCCAGCGTGAACTCGCGCGCGCCGTAGGCCAGCTGCACGTCCAGCACGCTGGCGCCCGCGTGGCGGCAGGCGTTGCTCATGGCTTCGCGCGCGATGGCGTACACCTCGTCGTGCACGGCCGGCGCCAGCTCGCGCTCCTTGCCTTCCACCCGCACGGTCAGTGCGAAGGGTTCCTCGCCCGGGGCTTCCAGGCAGCCGCCATTGGCCGCCATGGTCTCGCCGGCCTCCTTGAGCGCGGCCGACAGGCAGTTGCGGGAGACGCGCAAGTCCATCACCTGGTCGCGGCCTTCTATCAGCACCTGGTCGGCCTGGGTCAGCGTCTTGTCCATCAGCGCGCGGGTGTCGCTGCCGGGCGGCAGGCGGTTGGCCACGGCCTGGAAATGCAGGATCAGCCCGTGCAGGCTTTGCAGGAAGGTGTCGTGCAGCGCGCGCGCAATGCGTTCGCGCTCCACCAGCCTTTCGTGCATGCGCTCGCGCAGGCGGCGCGTGAGCTGGCGCAGCCGCAGCTGGTGCATGGCGTAGGCCAGCAGGGCCGCCGCCAGCGCGCACAGCGCCGCGAACCAGACGGTCTGCGTGAAGCGCGGCGCGATCACAAAGGCCTCCGCGCTGTGGATGCCGCTGGACACGCCGTCCTCGTTGACCGCCTCCACGTTGAAGCGGTAGTTGCCCGGCCCCAGGTTGGTGTAGTAGGCGGTGCGGCGCGGGCCGGCTTCCTGCCAGTCCTGGTCCACGCCGTCGAGCCGGTAGCGGAAGCGCACGCGTTCGGGCATGGTGTAGCTCAGGGCGGTGTAGTCGATCTGCAGCTTGCCGGTGCCGGGCGGCAGGCGCAGGCCCGCGTCCAGCGCGTGCGGCACGCCGTCGCTGTGCATGCCGGTCACGCGCACGGCCGGCACGGCGGTGTTGCGCTCCAGGCGGGCCGGATCGAACCAGGCGATGCCGCCGGTGCCCACGAACCATAGCCGGCCGCCGCTGCCGGCCAGCGCGGACGGCGTGCGCACCACCATGGCCGCCGCGCCGGGATAGCCGTCCGAGCTGTCCCACAGTTCGTAGCGCAGCGGCGTGTCCTCGTGCGCGATGCTGCGCTGCCAGTCGGCGGCGGTGACGTGGGCCAGGCCCTTGCTGGTGTTGAGCCAGCGGTCGCCGTCGGGCGTGATGGCCATGCCGGACACATTCGACAGCAGTCCCGGATCGGCGGCGCTCAGGGGCAAGAATTTGCCGTCGCGCAGCACCGCCATGCCGTTGTCGCCCGCGATCAGCAGCTCCTTCTGCGTATCGACAAAGGTGACCGCGCCCAGGTCTATGCCTTGCGCCGGCCCGTATTCGGTGAGCTTGCCGCGCTCGTGGTAGAGCAGCTTGTTGTTGCGGAAGCCGAACCAGGTGTTGCCCTTGCTGTCGGCGGCGGCGTACAGCGGCCCGCGCACGCCCTTGTGCTCGCCGGGCGATATCCATTGGCCGTTCTCGCGCCGGTAAAGGCCGCGTCCGCCTATGCCCACCCAGGTGCCGGTGGCGTCGTCCGACAGGATGAGCACGAAGTTCTTGCCGTTCTCGCCCTCGAGCAAGGGCGGCAGCGGCCAGATCTCGACCACGCCGCCTTTGCGCCGCTCGATGCGCTGGTCGCCGCCGATCAGCACCGAGCCGTCGCGTCCCTTGGCCACCACGTACACTTTTTGCCCGGTCTCCTGCTTGACGGCCTGGCCGCCGGCGTCCATGCGCCACAGCAGGCCGGCCTCCGCCGAGGCGGCCCAGGCGGTGCCGTCTTCCTCCTGCGCAAAGGCCAGGTAGCCCGCCGTGGGCGGGAAAAGCACGGTTTGCAGCTTGTTCTGGCGCAGGCGCTCCAGCCCGGCCGGCGTGCCGATCCAGATATTGCCTTCGCGGTCTTCCAGCAACGAGTGCACGTTCAGGCTGCCCATCTGCCAAGGCTGGTCCAGCCTGTCGTCCGCCGCGCTGCGGGGGAAGGCGCCGTTCTTGCCCTGCCAGGTGGACGGCAGCGTGCGGCACAGGCCGGCGGGGCAGCCGGCCCAGAGATTGCCGTGCCGGTCGAACAGATTGGACAGCGCCGTCGCGCGGTTGTGCCAGGGCGAGCGCGGCAGGGGCTGGCCGGGCGGCGGCGGCAGCGGCGTGTAGCCGTCCTTGCCGGTCAGCCACAGGCGGCCGTCGGGGGACTGGTTCAGCATCGGCGCGGTGGCGCTGTGGCCGGTGGACTGGAATTTGCGCGCGGCGCGGTCCAGCAGGTAGAGCTTTTGCTGGTCCGCCACCCACAGCCGGCCGTACTGGTCCAGGTGGACAAGCTCGGCGCGCGGGGACGGGTAGTTCCAGTCCGCGCCTATCTTTTCCCACTTCCCGCCGCTGTAATGCATCAAGCCGCTGGTGCTGGCGACCCAGATGTTGTCGTCGGACTCCACCACCAGGCCGTAGGTGGCGCCGATGGGATTGCCGGCGCCGGACGCGAGGTGCAGCAGGCGGCCGTTGCGCAGGCGGCTCAGGCCGCCGAAGGTGTAGCCTATCCACAAATCGCCATTGGGCAGGGCGGTGAGCGAGGTGATGCGCTTGCCCAGCAGGTTTTCGCCCGGCGCGGGCTTGAAGGCCTCGAAATGCACGCCGTCGAAGCGGTGCAGGCCGGTCACCGTGCCCAGCCACAGCCAGCCGTCGGCGGTCTGCGCCATCGTATCGACCTCGCGCGGCGCGCCTTCGCGGCTGGTCCAGATGTCGTGGTGGTAGCCGGTGATGGGAACGGCCGGGTCCAGCGCCTGGGCGGCAGTGCCGGCCATGAGCGCCAGCGCCAGGGCGGCCCGCAGGAAGTTTTTGTGCGTAAATATTGCCATAGATTCATTATGGCCAGCCCGGGGCTGTTGACGCAAGCGGAGGATGGTTTTTTACCTGACGGGCAGCCAGTTCGGCTTCTGGCCGGTGTGCCACTCGCGCTCCACGGGGCCGCTGAATTCCGGTTCCAGCGTGCCCAGCGTGACGGCGATGCGGTCCGGCGCCTCGGTGCTGCGCCAGTAGAGGTTCGAGCCGCACACGCTGCAAAAGCCGCGCCGTCCGTGGCTGGACGAGGCGTATTCCGTCACCCGCTCCGCGCCGCGCTCAATGGTGAAGCCGGCGGCGGCCACGTTGGCATACGATCCCGCTGCCGCGCCGTGCTGTTTTCGGCACATGGTGCAGTAGCAATGGCTGGCGTGCCGGACCGGGCCTTCCGCGCGGTAAGCCACCGCGCCGCACAGGCAGCTCCCGGTCAGCATGGGCTGGGCTAGCCGCGCACCAGCTGCGCGGGCTGCGGGGTGGGCTGTGCAGTGTGGGGTGCGGCGTAGAAGCAGGCCTGCGAGGCGTGCGGCGCATGCTGGCCGGTCTCGGCCGCCACCAGCGGCATGTCCACCGGCAGCGGCTGGGTGGATTGCTGCGCCAGCGTGCGCAGGATGGCAAAGCCGGGGGCAGGCGTATGCGCCATCGGGCCGGTGCGGCCTTCGGCCACCGATTGCAGCAGCGGGTAGGGGCCGGCGCCGATCTGCGCCGCCTGCTGGTCGTCCGCCAGCAGCAGGGCGGCGGCGCCTTCCCCGGCTTGCGCACCGCAGGCCAGCAGCACCGCCAGGCAAGGTTCGGTACTGTACTTGAGCGCGGCGAGTACTTGCGTAGGATGCTGGTTGCGGCGGGCGTTGCGCAGAATGCGCTCCTGCGGCCATCCCGCGTCCAGCAACTGCTGCTGCAGCCAGCGCCCAGCGGCGTCGCGCCAGGGGCCTTTCCATTCGGCGGGCAGCAGGGCGATCAGTTGCAGGTGGGGCAGCCCCGGCTGCGCACCGTCGGCCAGGCCGCCGTGCTTGCCGGCGGTGGCCGCCAGTGTACGCATGGCCGACGTGGCCAGCGCCATGGTGCGCCAGTACTCGGCGCTGGCGTCCAGCTTGCCCTGTCCGCTGGCCTTCATCCAGGCCGAGATTTCGGCGCGCAACGCCTGCTCGTCCAGATCCGTGCCCTTGCTTCCCATGGCGGCGTCAACCAGGCGCAGCGGTATGGCCGGCGGCTGGGCTGCGGGGGGGACTGGCTTGCCGGCCGCTGCGCCTTTGCGGCGCGGCCAGTATTTCAGTACCGAAAGGAATATATCTTTCAGTGAGGCTTGCATGTTGTCATCCCTGTAAGCGTTTCACATAGTATAGCCGAGCTTGCAACTTAAATTGCTGACAACGCTGAGAAATGACGGCATGGCGTTCTACTACAGATTAATATTTCCATAATCCAAATAAGTAGTTCTACCGAGAAAGTGATCGACAGTTACTAGCAGCTACGATAAAGTGCCGGGCTCACGCTGGATTCCCCATGACAGGCCTCATCCCAGCCTGCTCTCGCCCGGTTACCTTTGGTTAGCCACCGCCCCTGGCGGCTGGCATGTTGCACTGTCGCAGAAAAACAAATAAACGTCATGCTGAACGCCTTTTCCGTCCGCCGCCTCGCTATCAGGCTGCTATGCTGCCTGCTGTGCGCCTGCGCATGGCAGGCGCAGGCGGGTGCGCGCGAGCTGGTGGTGGTCGTATCGGCCAAGAGCCCGGTCATGGCGCTGCAGGCGCGGCAGGTGGCCGACATTTTCCTGGCCGAAGCGGCGCGCTATCCCGGCGGCGGCGAGGCCGTGGCGCTGGACCAGAAACTGGGCTCGGCGGCGCGCAACGAGTTCTACAGCAAAGTGGCCGGGCGCGCGCCGGAGCAGATGAAGGCGCACTGGACCAAGATGATGTTCACCGGACGCGGCCAGCCGCCGCGCGAAGCGGCCGGCAGCGCCGCCGTGCGCCGCATGGTGGCGGCCGACCCCGCCTTGATCGGCTATATCGACCGCGCCGCGCTCAATGCCAGCGTGCGCGTTGTGCTGGTGGTGAAATGATGGCGGGCGGGAGCAACTGGGGCAATGCGGGCGCAGCCGGCGGCGCCAAGCGCAAGCGCTGGCTGCGGCTGCTGCTGGAGACCTATGTCTCGCTGCCGTTTTTCACCGTGCTGCTGCTGGGCGCGATCTGGGCCTTCACTTTCCATTTCATCGGCATTGAGCGCGAGGCGGCCGGCAAGGGCGCGGCCGACTCGGTGCGCGAGCTGGTGGACACCTACGAAGCCCAGGTGGCGCGCAACCTCGGCGGCATAGACCAGAGCCTGAAAGTGATTGCCTACGCGGTCGAGCGCAGGGGCGCGGCCGACGCGCTGGCGGAACTGAACCAGCACGGCCTGCTGCCGTCCGCCCTGGTGTACTCGATCAGCATCGCCGACGCGCAGGGCCGCGTGGTGGCGCGCAATCCGGCGGCGCGGCCGGTATCGGTGGCCGACCAGCCCTATTTCAAATTCCACCAGGAGACGCCGGGCCACAGCGCCATCGCCGGCGAGACCCTGCGCGACGCCGCCAGCGGCGACGCCCGCCTGCATTTCACCCGCCGCCTTGACGACGCGGCCGGCCAGTTCGCCGGCGTGGCCGTGATGGAAGTGGACCCGGCCTATTTCACCAGCGGCTACGAGCGCCGCCGCCAGGGCGAGCAGGGCATGCTGGCGCTGGTGGGCAACGACGGCGTGGTGCGCGCGCTGCGCGTGGGCGACAAGATCAGCTGGGGCCAGCAGCTGGACCTGCGCGCCGAAGTCGGCGCCAGCCTGGCCAATTCCTGGGACGGCGTGGGGCGCTACACAATGGCCCGCCCCATGCACGGCTTTGCGCTGACGGCGGTTGCCGGCCTGGCCGAGCACGAGCAGCTGGCCGTGTTCGAGCGCCGCCGCGTGGCCAGCCTGTGGGAGGCCGGCGTGGCCAGCGCCGTGGTGGTGATGCTGGCGGCGCTGCTGTGGATCTGGACCTGGCAGGGCGCCATGGCGCGCCGCCGCATCCGCCACGCGCAGGAAACCTACGCCGCCGCGTCCGAGGGCAGCATGGACGCCTTCTTCGTGCTGCGCGCGGTGCGCGACCGGCGCGGCATGGTGACGGACTTCGACATCGCGGAGGCCAACGGCCGCGCCGAAGCGCTGTCCGGCCTGACGCGCGCCCAGCTCAAGGGCATGACCTTGTGCGGCTGGCTGCCGCAGGTGCGCGTGAGCGGCAAATTCGAAACCCTGGCGCACATTGCGCAAGTGGGCGGCGTCTACCAGGAGGAGCAGCGCAACGGCATGCCGCAGCTGCACGCCAACTGGCTGCACTGGCAGGTGGTGGGCGTGGACGGCGGCGTGGTGGCCATCGTGCGCGACATCAGCGAGCGCAAGCTGGCCGAGGAGCGCATCGTCCACCTGGCGCACCACGACAGCCTGACAGGCCTGCCCAACCGAAGCCTGATCGCCGACCGTCTGCAGCAGGCGATACTGCACGGCGAGCGCAACGACCGCGAAGTGGCGGTGGCCTTTATCGACCTCGATAGCTTCAAGCTGGTGAACGACGGCCTGGGCCACACCGCCGGCGACCAGCTGCTCACCGAGGTGGCCTCGCGCATGGTGGGCTGCGTGCGCCGGCACGACACGGTGGGCCGTTTCGGCGGCGACGAATTCGTGCTGGTGCTGCCGGAGCAGCGCGACAGCGAAGGCGCGCTGATGCTGCTGCTGGAGAAGGTGCGCGAGGCGGTGATACGCCCTGTGGTGCTGGGCGGCCAGCCGGTGCAGGTGAGCTGCAGCATAGGCGTGGCCATGTATCCGCGCGACGGCTGCGACGCCGACACGCTGCTGATGAACGCCGACGCCGCCATGTACCGCGCCAAGGACACCGGCAAGAACAATGTGCAGTTCTACACCATGGAAATGAACGCCAGCCTGGAGGAAAAGCTGGAGTTGATGGACGGCCTGCGCACCGCGCTGGCCGAGGAGCAGTTCCGCATTTACTACCAGCCCAAGGTGAGCCTGGACACCGGCATGGTGTTCGGCGTGGAAGCGCTGCTGCGCTGGCAGCATCCGGTGCGCGGCATGATGGCGCCGGACCAGTTCATCCCGCTGGCCGAGGAAAGCGGCGCCATCGTCTCCATCGGCGAATGGGTGCTGCTGACGGCCTGCCGCCAGGCGCGCGCATGGCAGCTGGGGGGCCTGGCGCCGGTGACCATTTCGGTCAACGTGTCGGCGCGCCAGTTCGACGACGCGCGCCTGGTCATGCGGGTGCAGCGCGCGCTCGAGCTGAGCGGCCTAGCGCCGCAGTGGCTGGAACTGGAAGTGACCGAAAGCCTGATCATGCGCGACCTGCAGCAGGCCATCGCCAAGATGCGCGAGCTCAAGGCCATGGGCATTTCGCTGTCCATCGACGACTTCGGCACCGGCTACTCCAGCCTGGCCGCGCTCAAGTCCTTCCCCATCAGCAGCCTGAAAATCGACAAGTCCTTCATCCGCGACCTGGATGTGAGCAGCGACGACCAGGCCATCGCGCGCGCCATCATCTCGCTGTCGCACCAGTTGCAGCTGCGCGTGATCGCCGAGGGCGTGGAAACCGTGCAGCAGCGCAGCTTCCTGCAGGACAGCGGCTGCGACGACATGCAGGGCTATCTGTTCAGCCGCCCGGTGATGCCGGAGCAGATCCAGGGCATGCTGGAAGCGCAGGGAGAAGCGCTCTCCACTTAGTCCAGCATCCCGCTCCCGTTGCATGCGCTACAATTGCTAAATCGCATCTATTAAGATTTCAGCAGCCATGAGCCAACAATTCTCCGACGATATCTACACCGAACCGTCCGACGTGGACGTCAATACCCTGGCCAACCTGGGCCCGCTGACCGCGATGGCTGGCATTTTCGAGGGCGAGCGCGGGCTGGACATCAAACCCAAGAAAGACGGCCCGCGCAAGCAGGCCTACGTCGAGCGCATCGAACTGCAGCCCATCGACCCGGTGACCAACGGCCCGCAGCTGTTCTACGGCCTGCGCTACGTTATCCTGATCACCAAGCCGGACCAGGTGAAGACCTACCACGAGCAGGTGGGCTACTGGCTGTGGGAACCGGCCACCAACACCGTGATCCAGACCCTGGCCATCCCGCGCGGCCAGATCGCCATGGCCTCCGGCACCGCCGCGCCGGACGCGAAGTCCTTCGAGCTGGTGGCCTACCGCGAGTCCGACACCTACGGCATCCGCTCCAATCCCTTCCTCGAATTCGGCTTCAAGACGGTGGAGTACCGCATCAAGGTCACCATCAACGACGACGGCACCTGGGGCTACGAGGAAGACACCGTCATGCTGATACGCGGCAAAGAGGACGAGCCCTTCCACCACGTCGACCGTAACCTGCTGCGCAAGGTGGCCGACGCCACGCCCAACCCCCAAGCCCGCAAATAAGCGAGCCGCGTAGGGCGGGTTAGCGCATCGCGCGTAACCCGCCAGCGCCGTCGAAACGCCAGCCCGGTCTCAGCGCGCCAATGCAAAGCGCACCAGCGCAAAGGCCAGCGCAAACAAGTAGCCATAAGCGAAGCGGTCGATGCGCAGCAGCGCCTGGCCGCGCCGCGCGCGCCACGCGCCGGCCGCGCACATGCACAGTCCTGCGGCCACCGGCGTGAAGACCAGGTTAGCGATGCGCAAACCCTGGCCCGACACGAGGTGCGAAGAGATCACCAGCAGGCTCAGGCCGCCCACCATGGCGCCGATCAGGAAGTAGCCTATGGCCGCGATCCAGGGCCGGGGCGGTTTGCGCAGCGGCTCCGCAATCGCGTGGAAGCCCATTTCTATCAGTGCCTCTCCCAGGATCTGGATCAGGAACTCGCCGAGGAACTGGAACAGGATTTCTATCATGGGCAGCCCGGGTATGCAGGAATCGCGATTCTCGCACAAGCTTGTTAATATGCCTATTCCATCGCCAAGGGAGGGGCAGCATGAAAACCCAATACTACGCAGCGACCAGCCTGGACGGCTTTATCGCCACCGAGGACGACTCGCTGGACTGGCTGTTCCCGCTGGGCGAGGTCGGCCAGTCCAGCTATCCCGAATTCATTGCTGAAGTGGGTGCGCTGGCCATGGGGGCGACGACCTATGAATGGATGATGCGCAATGCGGACAAGGTCATCGCCGAGGTAGGCTCGGCCTGGCCCTACAGGCAACCGACGTGGATCTTCACCAGCCGCAAGCTGCCCGCCATCGAAGGCGCGGACCTGCGCTTTGCCAGCGGCGACGTGCGCAGCGTGTACGCCGACATGCAGGCGGCGGCGGGCGGGAAAAATATCTGGGTGGTTGGAGGAGGGGATCTTGCCGGCCAGTTCTACGACGCCGGCCTGCTGGACGAGCTGATACTGCAGGTGGGTTCGGTCACGCTGGGCAAAGGCAGGCCGCTGTTCCCCCGCCGGGTTCTGAGTCCGGTTCTGAGCCTCACATCCATGCGCCAGATGGGCACCAGCATGGCCGAGCTGCGCTACGACGTCCACAAGGCGGCGCTGAAATAGCGTACGGCGGCTGGCGCCGCCCAACCCGCCTTACTATTCCTGGTCCTGCTGCTTGCGGTAAACCAGCCAGCCGGCGACCGCCGTGAACGCGGCCACGATGGTGGCCACCACCCAGAATCCCGACGGGTCGTTCGCCATCGGCACGCCGCCCACGTTCATGCCCAGCAGGCCGGCGATGATGTTGATGGGCAGGGCCAGCACGGTGACGATGGTCAGCACATACAGGCTCTGGTTGTTGCTCTCGTTGACCTGCGCCGCGATTTCCTCCTGCAGCAGCTTGATCCTCTCCTGCAGCGAGGCCATATCGTTCAGCACCACCGCGAATTCCTCGGTGGCCGCGCGCAGCTCCTCGCTGTCCACATCGGCCACCCAGCCGGGCGGCTTTTGTAGCAGGCGGAACAGCGCCGCCGGTTCGGGCGCCAGCAGGCGGCGCAGGCGCACCAGCACGCGCCGCAGCGCGCCCAGGTCGGTGCGCTTGCGTTTTAATTTCCCCTGCAGCAGATTGTCCTCGATGCCGTCCACGCGGACGATGGCGTCGCGCACGATCTTGACCAGCGCGTCCGCCTGGTCGCGCAGCAGATGCGTCAGCAGCTCCACCGGCGAGCGTATCGGCTCGCCGCCGCGCACGGCCTGGCGCAGGCCCTCGATGGCCTTGAGCGGCTGGCGCCGCGCGCTGATGACCACCTGCCGGTCCACGCTCAGCCACAAGGTGGCGATGTCGGAGGGATCGAAGGAAAAGTCGTGCACCACGTCGTTGACGACGGCGATCAGCGCATTGTCGGCCAGTTCGATGCGGGTCGAGCGCTGGCCTTCGTGCAGGCTCTCATAGAACTCCTCGGCCAGCGTGACGTGCTCCTTCATCCATTTTTCCGTGGCGGTGTTGGCCAGGTTGAAGTGCAGCCAGATGAATTCCCCCTCATGGTGGCCAGGCTGCGCCAGCCATTCCTGCGCCGCGCCGGCTTCGATCGGCAAGGGCTGATGGTCGCGGCCGAACAGATAGCCGCAAACCAGGCCGGATTGGTCCGATCCGTAGGCAGGCGCGTTGATCAGCATGGGCATCTCCAAGGTTGAGTGCCGCAAGCATAGCAAACGGTTGTTACCTGTGGAAGTCCACCTGGAAACGCACCGGTCCGATCACCTCGACTTCGTGCAGCACGCGCGGCTCGACGATGCCCGGCTGCTCCGGCGTGAGCCGTATGGTTTCCCGTTCCGGTTCACTGATGTGGTACAGCAGCGCGCCCTCGAGGATGGTGATGCGGCCCCACACGCCGGCGGCGGTATTGTGGTTGCGCTGCAGGGCGCCGGGCACAGTGTGCTCGGTGAAAACGGCGGTGCTTTTGTAGTGAGCGACGTTGTCGGGCAAGGTCTTCATCATGGACTCCTGGTTGAGGTTTGAAGCCATTGTAGACCAAAATTCTTAAACATGCATTTTAAATGCTTGATTTATTGATGAGGCTGGACTACGATGGTTTGCATGGAAACCACCACCACCTTATTGCTGATCGCCGCCGCCGTGGCGGGTGTGCTGCTGCTGATATCGCTGATACGCATCTGGAACGCCTCGCAGCGGCTGCAGCGCATGATCGACTCGGCCTCGGACGCCATCATCACCATCGACGCGCGCGGCATCATCGAGACCGTCAACCCCAGTGCGGAGGAGATGTTCGGCTACCGCGCCCACGAAATGAAGGGCAGCAACGTCAAGCTGCTGATCCCCGGTCCGGACCACGGCCAGCATGACCACTACATCGGCCGCTACGTGCAGACCGGGGAATCCAAGGTGATGGGACACCGGCGCGACGTCTGCGCGCGCCGCAAGGACGGCTCGCGCTTCCACGTGCACCTGTCGCTGGGCGAGCAGGCCGAGCGCGGCGAGCGCAAATTCACCGCCATCATGCGCGACATCTCGGCCCTGAAAGCCACCGAGGCGGCGCTGCAGCAGGCCAAGGAGACCGCCGACGCGGCCAACCGCGCCAAGAGCGCCTTCCTGGCCACCATGAGCCATGAAATCCGCACGCCCATGAACGGCGTGCTGGGCATGCTGGAGCTGCTGGGACTCAGCCGCCTGGACGCCGAACAGCGCGCCACGCTGGAGCTGGTGGAGCACTCGGGCAAGGAGCTGTTGCGCATACTGGACGATATCCTGGACTTCTCGAAAATCGAAGCGGGCAAGCTGGAAGTGCAGGTCGAGCCGGTCGCCATCGGCGAGGACGTGGTGGAGAACATCTACCGCACCCACCTGGGCAATGCGGCCAGCAAGGACCTGCTTCTGGCGCGCCATGTGGACCCGCGCATCAGCCCCGCGCTGCTGGCCGACCCGCTGCGGCTGGGACAAATCCTGCACAACTTCACCAGCAACGCCATCAAGTTCACCGCCAGCGGCAGCGTGGAGCTGCGCGCCGAGCTGCTGCGCGTGGAAGGCGGGCGCGAGACGGTGCGCTTCACCGTCAGCGACACGGGCATCGGCATCGCGCCCGAGCAGCAGGCGCGCCTGTTCCAGCCCTTCGTGCAGGCCGAGGGCGACACCGCGCGCCGCTTTGGCGGCTCCGGCCTGGGCCTGACCATCTGCGCCGGACTGGCGCGCGGCATGGGCGGCGCCATCGAAATGGAGAGCACGCTGGGCAAGGGCACGCGCATGTCGCTCACGCTGGCGCTGGCCGTGGCCGACCCAAGGCAGCGGGACGTGGCGCCGGGCGCCGCCGCGCCCGCGTCGCCGGCCGCGCATGCGGCAAGCGCCGCCGCCGCATCGCAGGGTGCGCGCAGCGGCAGCCCGGTGCTGGTGGTGGACGACCATCCCACCAACCGCAAGGTGCTGCTGCGGCAGCTCGAAGCACTCGGTTTGCAGGCCGAGACCGCCAGCAACGGCGTGGAAGGGCTGCGCAAATGGCGCAGCGGCCGCTACGCGCTCACCATCACCGACTGCGAAATGCCGGAGATGGACGGCTACGCGCTGGCGCGCGCCATCCGCAGCATCGAACAGGAAGAAGGGCGCGCGCGCATGCCGCTGATCGCCTGCACCGCCAACGCCTACGCCAGCGAGATGAGCATCTGCTTCGCCGCCGGCATGGACGACTACCTGGCCAAGCCCACCGCCATCGCGGCGCTGGCGCGGATACTGGACAAATGGCTGCCGCGGCAAGCGCAAGACGAGCAGCTGCTCGACGCCGCCATGCTGGCCGAACTGGCCGGCGGCGACGCTGCCGCCAGCGCCGAGATCCTGGCCGAATTTGCCGCCGCCAACGACAGCGACCACGCCGCGCTGGAGCGCGCCTTTGCGCGCGGCGACCTGCAAGCCATTGGCCGCATTGCCCACGCCATCAAGGGCGCGGCGCGCACCATAGGCGCCGTGCCCTATGCGCAGGCCGCCGAACTGCTGGAGCGCGCCTGGCGCGACAACGACCCCGGCGCCGCCGAGCGTGCCCGCAGCGCGTTTGAAGACGCCTACGCGCAGCTGAGCGCCCGCCTGCCACAAGCCGTCAATTAGGAAGAGCCGCCATGCCAACCGAAACCCTCAACTTCCTGGTCGCCGAAGACCACAGCTTCCAGCGCAAATCGCTGGTGCGCATGCTCAAGCTGCTGGGCGCAGTGCAAGTGGCCGAAGCGGGCGACGGCGCGGCCGCGCTGGAAGTGCTGCAGCGCGCCGCCATCGATATCGCCATCGTCGACCTGAACATGCCAGGCATGGACGGCATGGAACTGATACGCCACCTGGCCGAGCTGCACAGTCCAGCGCACATCATCGTCTCCAGCGCGCTGGACCGGGCCTTGCTGGCCTCGGTGGAAACCATGGCGCGCGCCTACGGCGTGCACTTGCTGGGCGTGATAGAAAAGCCCGCCACGCCGGACAAGCTGCGGCAACTGATCGCGAGCTACGGCCCGGTGGCCGAAAGCCAGCGCGCGCGGCGTGCAGTGTTCAGCGAAGACGAGATCCGCGCGGCGCTGGAGCGGCGCGAATTCCTGCCGTACTTCCAGCCCAAGGCGAGGCTGGCGGACGGCGGTATCGACAGCGTGGAAGCGCTGGCGCGCTGGCGGCATCCGCAAGCCGGGGTGGTGGCGCCGGGCGCGTTTATCGACAAGCTGGAAGGGCTCGGCCTGATCGACGAACTTACCTGGCAGATGCTGGAGCAGTCCGCAGCGGCCTGGAAGGCGTGGGCGGCGCAGGGCATGGAGTTTAGAATCTCGGTGAACCTGTCGCTGTCCTCTCTGGAGCAGCCGGGCTACGCGGACCGCATCATCTTCTACCTCGCAGAACAAGGCATCGGCAGCCGGCATTTTGTTTTCGAGATTACTGAATCGACCGCCATGACGGACCTGCCGCACTGCCTGGAGAACCTCACGCGGCTGCGTATGAAAGGCTACGGGCTCTCGATAGACGACTTCGGCACCGGCTACTCCAGCCTGCAGCAACTGGCGCAGATCCCGTTCTCCGAGCTCAAGATAGACCGCTCCTTCGTCACCGGCGCCTGCGCCAGCGAAACCACGCGCACCATGCTGGCCAGCAGCCTCGACCTCGCAGGGCGTCTCGGCCTCAGCTCCGTGGCCGAAGGCGTCGAGACGCGGCAAGACTGGGCGTTGCTCAAGCGCATGGGCTGCGGCTACGCCCAAGGCTACTTCATGGCGCGCCCCCAAAGCGCAGCCGACCTCCCGGGCGCCATCGCGCGCTGGACCGAAACCCACCGCGCCCTCAGCGCCGCCGCTGCTTAGCGCCACCACCGGGGTCCGCCACCACCGGGGTCAGTTCTGTCATCACGCCATAATCCCGCTGGGGTCAGTTCTCGCATCACGTCATGCCGGAAAGCATGACGCGAAGCGAGAACTGACCCCAATTTTAAGAACTGACCCCAATTTTATATGGCGTGATGACAGAACTGACCCCGGCGGGGCGAAGGCTTATTGGGCGACGACTTTGCCGAAGTAGCCGTATTGCAGGCTGGCGGCGATGCGGCGGGCGACGGTGAGGAATTCGCCGGCCAGCGCCGGGGCGAACAGGCGGGCGGCGGTCATTTCAAACAGGGTGAGCCAGCGGCGGAAGTGCTGCGGTTCGATGCCGCTCAGCTGCATATGCGTGCCGAAGACGTTGCCCTGGAACTGCTTGGTGCCCATCATGACCGTGCTCCAGAAGTCGACCATGCGCGCCAGGTGCGGCTCCCAGTCGCCGCCGATGGCGGCGTCGAATACGGGCTGGAGCTCGGGATCGGCGCGCACGCCGTCATAGAATTCGTGGACCAGGGCGGTGATGGTGGCGGTGTTCAGTTCTTCGTACTGCATGGCTTAGTCTCGGACGGGGGCGGGTGGGGTGGGCGCGTTCAGCGCGGGGAATCGGTAGATGCACCAGCCTACGGCGGCGGCCACGGCGACGATGATGAGGAAGGCGCCGGTGAGCGCCTGGTCGTCTTTCAAATAGGCGTTGCAGAGCTGTTCGGGCACGTCCTGGTAGAGCATGCCACCAATGGCGGTCATGGCGCAGTAGTTGCCGAGGAAGAACAGCTGGATGACGATGTTGGCGCGCGCAATCGATCCGGGCAGCACGGCGCCCAGCAGCGCCCAGGAGGCGAACTTGGCCGCTTCGTAGGCTGGCATGGTGAGGCTGAATTCCAGCGCGCGCGGGATCATCCAGTAGCTGCTGATGAGGAGCAGCGCGGTGAGGCCGGTGAGGCCGTGCCGGTCGTAGCTGGCCAGCACTGCGCTGTTGCGCGCGGCGCGCCCGAACAGCAGCAGGCCGCCGAGGAAGATCATGGGCAGCTGCGCGACCATGTGGCCGAGCATGGTCTTTTCCAGCGCGCCGCGGAACAGGAAGGCGCCCGCCAGCAGCAGGGCGCCGCAGATTTGGCCGAACAGGCGCAGGCGCGAGCGGTCGCGTTGTTCGAGGACGTTGCCGGCGGCGTTGCTGGGGCTCATGGCGCGCCTCCTGCCATGGCGAGGGCGGTGTCGAGCGCACCCTTGCCGTCGGTGAAGTCGATAATGCGCGCCAGGCGGCCTTGCTGGTCGATCAGGTGGAAGGCGGCGTTGTGCTCGAATTCCCCCAGCGGCGCGGGCAGCACGACGATGCCGAAGGCGTCCAGCACCTGCTGGCGCTGCGCGGCGTCGGGCATGGCGAGGAATTGCCAGGTGCCGGGCTGCGCTTTCTGCTTGCCGGCGTAGCTGGCCAGCAGTTGCGGCGTGTCGCGCGGGTCGAAGCTGATGCTGATCAGGCGCACTTTGTCATGCAGGCCGCGCTGGCGCAGGCTGTCCTGCATCTGCTGCAATTCGGAGCCGAGCACGGAGCACATGGCGTTGCATTGCGTGTAGATGAAGGTGACGATGGCGACGCGCGCGTCGCTGCGCAGCGCTTGCTGCAGCGTGGCGGGCTGCGGCTGGCCGGTGGCGGCCACGACCTGGGCCACGGGCAGCGCGCGCGGATGGTCCGCTATGTCCAGGCGCCGCCCGGCTTCCGTGGAGATGACGCGGAAGCCGGAGGTGCCGGTGTACAGGGCGGCCGTGCCGGCTGCGGTCAGCAGCAGCAGGGCGGCGGCGGTGCGGTATTTACTTAAGTTTTTCCAGCTCGTCATCACCATTCCATGGGTCTTTGCGCTCTTTGCCTTCTTCGCGCGCGGCTTTCACCGTGTCGGGACTGACCTTGGGCGCGCTGTTGCCGAACTGGCTGCGGATGTGGCTCAGCACTGCGGCCACTTCGGCGTCGCTCAGCTTGTCCTTGAAGGCGGGCATCTGGCCATTATATGCGCTGCCTTTCACGGTCAGCTTGCCGGTGATGCCGTGCAGGACGATGTTGGCGGCCAGCGTATCCTTGCCGGTTACCCATTCGGAGGCGGCCAGCGGCGGGAACACGCCGGGCAGGCCGGCGCCGGTGGCCTGGTGGCAGGCGACGCATTGGGCGCCGTAGATCTGGGCGCCGTCCACGGCGCCGCCGCCACCGGCGTCGGCGGTCTTGCCCATCAGCGTGGACATGGTGCGGCGGTCGCCCAGGGCGGGGTCGTCGTCGCGCTGGGTGGTGAAGATGTAGCCTATCGCCCAGGCGAACACTGCGGTGACGACCAGCAGCACCAGCTTGGGCACCGGGCGGCCTTGTTCGTGCGGGTCGGCATTTTCGCGCTCTTGCGCGTCGTGCTGCGGGAGTTCGGTTTTCATTTGGCCGCTCCTTTCGCTGCGGCCGCCGGCGTCGGGGCTGCGATCACGGGGTAGGTGTGGTCCAGCCCTTGCAGGTAGCTGACCAGGTCGAGCATTTCCTGCTTGGCGACGACAATCTTGCCGGCCGGGTTGTAGCCGGGCGGAAGGTTGACCACGCGGTCGCCCGGTTCGGCGGCGTCCTTGATGTCGAACAGATAGGGGTAGGACGGCATGATGGAGCCGGGCGTGTAGGCGCGCGGCTGGTACAGGTGGCCCAGGTGCCAGTCGGCGCTGGGCTGGCGCGCGCCGATGTTGAACAGGTCCGGCCCGGTGCGCATGGTGCCCAGCAGGTGGGGCTTGTCGTAGAAGTAGTCGCCGGCCACCGAGGCGCGGCCCCAGCCGCGCTTGTCGTCAGGCGCCTGCGCCTTGTCGCGTGGCTGCTGCGAGTGGCAGTACACGCAGCCGTTGCGGATGTAGGATTCGCGTCCGCGCAGCTGGGCGCTGGTGTAGGGCTTGAGCCCGGCGGGCGCTTCGAGTTTGCTCAGCTGGATGTGGGGCACCACCACCAGCGCGGAAGTGGCCAGGGCCAGCGTCACCATGGCGCCGCCCAGCAGTTTCAGTTCGTCTTGCATGCTTATGCTCCCGCCAGGTTGGTGGCCTGCGCGCCGGCGCTGCGGGTGTGCAGCAGGGCGGCGCCGATGCGGCGCGGGCCGTTGCGCAGGGCCATGGCGGCGAAGTGGCCGGCGAACACGATATGCCCCAGCGTCATGATCGCGCCGCCCACCGAGCGGCTTTGCAGGTAGGGGATGGTGACGGCCACCGAGTCCATGAAGGACTTGGAGGCGTCCAGCATGGCCAGGCCTTGCAGCCAGCCGCCGGTCGTCAGGCCGATGAAGTAGATGGAGAAGCCCAGCACCACCAGCCAGAAGTGCACCGCGATCAGGCTGGGGTAAGGCCATTCCCAGGCCATGATGCGCGGCATGACGAAGTAGATGGCGCCGAACATGACCATGGTGAAGAAGCCGTACAGGCCGAGGTGGGCGTGGGCCACCGTGAAGTGGGTGAAGTGGGCCACGGTGTTGACGGCGCGCAGCGCTTCCACCGAGCCCTGGATGGAACTCAGCGTGTACATCATGCCGCCCAGCACGATGAAGCGCAGCGTGGGCGAGTAGATCAGCTTGGAGAAGTAGCCGCGCATGGTCAGGTGCTGATTGATCGAGAAGGAGATCACGGGCACCACCATCATCACGCTTTGCACGATGGAGAGGGTGATCAGCCAGCCGGGCACGGGGCCGCCTATCAAGTGGTGGCCGCCGACCTGGCCGTAGAAGAAGGCCAGGGTCCAGAAGCCTAGCAGCGACAGGTTGTACGACTGCACCGGGCGGCCGATGATCTTGGGCAGGAAGTAGTAGACCGAGGCCAGCGCCATGGGCGTGTAGAACAGGCCCAGCACATTGTGGCCGAACCACCAGTTCATGGCTGCCTGCTGCACGCCGAAGTGGACGGCGGGCAAGTTGCCGATCAGGAACAGGATGGGGAACCAGAACAGGGCCGCGCCCATGTACCAGACCGACACATACAGGTGGTGCACCTTGCGGTTTTGCAGCGTGTACACCAGCGGGAAGCCCACCAGCGCGCCGCCGGCCACCAGCAGTATGTCCACCTGCCAGGGGATTTCCAGCCATTCCATGCCGTCGTTCAGGCCGGCGGCGATGCAGCCCAGGCCCGCGATCAGGCCGGCGTTCCACAGCATGCAGCCGAGGATGGCGTAGCGCGCGCCCACCAGCGGCGTCTTGAGCAGGCGCGGCAGCAGCCAGATGGCGACGCCGAACGCGGCCATGGGCGCCCAGCCGTAGGCCACGGCGTTCAGGTGGATGGTGCGGATGCGGCCGAAGGTGAGCCAGGCCTGCTGCACCAGCCAGTCCGGTTCGTGCAGCTTGATGGAGCTGGTGAGTCCGGCCAGCGAGGCGACGATGAGCCACACCATGGCGCAGGCCAGGAAGACGAAGCAGACAAAGGCGCTGGAACGGTCGGCTTCGATGCGGTCGGCCAGTTCCTGGTTCTGCGCGGCTTGCTGTTCGGGGTTGAGCACAGCCTTGGTTTCGCCGGGCACCGGCTTGGCCAGCCCGGCTCGCTGGGTGGCGCTGGCGGCGGGTTCTTCGCCGTGGCCCAGCTCGCCGGTGGAGAAGATCACGTGGGCGGCGGCCGATTCCTTGTCGAACATGCGCTTGCGCAGCGACCAGATGAACACCAGCAAGCCGGTGACGGACAAAATAAACGAGGAGAGCAATATGGTCACGGTGTCCATGATGGGCGTCAACCTTTCCTGATTTAAACTACAACAAGTGTCACAGAAAAAGGGATCCGTGTCTTTATTGAAAATGGGAGAACAATGAGCTGAACGAGCAATAAGCTATATAATGAATGCTACATTAGGGCTGGACTTAAAGCAATACTTTGTATGCATGTTTAAATTCTGGATGGCCACGCCATGAGACTGACTTCGTTTACTGATTACACGCTGCGCTCGCTGATGTATCTGGGTATGAACCGCGACAAGCTGGTCACGATCCAGGACATTGCGGACCTGCACAAGATTTCCAAGAACCACCTGACCAAGGTGATCCACCAGCTGGGCGTGATCGGCCTGGCCGAGACGGTGCGCGGGCGCAACGGCGGCCTGCGGCTCAAGCGCGAGCCGGCCGACATCAATATCGGCGCCGTGGTGCGCGGCAGCGAGAGCGATTTTTACATGGCCGAGTGCTTCGACGGCGAACACAATACCTGCGTGTTCAACGGCGCCTGCTTCCTGAAGACCAAGCTGGAGGAGGCGACGGACGCCTATCTGAAGGTGCTGGACGGGGTGACGCTGGCCGACTTGCTGCCCAAGCGGGGCGCGCCGGCGGAAGCGCAGCCGCATCCGGTGCAGCTGCATCTGGCGGCCAAGGCGGAAGCCTAGACCAGCATGGTCGCGTTCATGGCCTCGGCGTCCTTGCCGGCCTGGGCCAGCAGTTCTTCCATCATTTCTTCGTCGATAAACAGGTCGATCACCGATTCGGAGTGGGGCGGCAGCTCGCGCGGCGCGGCCTGCAGCGGGGACGCCACCGGCGACAGGTGATTGGCCAGCAGCAGGGTGTCGAGCAGGGTTTCCGGCGGAATCTGCAGGAAGCTGTCGCGCATGCCCTGGATGGCGGTGCTGACCGGCTCGGGGATGTTCAGTTTCTTGAGCACTTCGCGGGTGATGATTTCCTCGCTGGCGGGCTGCCAGTTTTCCGGGTCGTCTTCCAGCAGGCCGGGGAATTCATCGGCGCGCGAGAGCAGGTAGAAATTGCCCACTTCGTGCACGATGGCGGCAAACAGCGCCGTGTCCGGATTGGTGTAGGTGACGTCGCGCGCGATGATGCGGGCCAGGCAGGCCACGTGCACCGTGTGCTGCCACAGCTGCTCGGCCTTGGCGCGCAGCTCCGGGTCGGCGATCTTGCTGCCGAACTGGCGCACCACCATGGCGGCGGCCAGCGCGAACAGGTTGTGGTAGCCGATGCGCATGATGGCGGCACGCACATTGGTCACTTCCGGGCCATTGGTGCGGTTGAACATGGCCGAGTTGGCCAGCGCGACGGTGCGCGCCGCCAGTTGGGGCTCGGCCAGCACCAGGCGGATCGCTTCGTCGATGGGACACTCGGGGTCGTCTAGCGCGAGCTGAACGCGCAGCGCCGCGTTGACGCTGGTGGGGAAGACCAGATCGCCGCGTATCGCCAGGGCGGCGATGTGGCCGTAAGCTTCTAGTTTATTCATGTAAAAAATTATACGCAGGGCGCGTGGGCCGCACAACGGCCAATCGCACCCGGCGTCCGCCGGTGGTGCCGGCACAACGGCGAGCGCGGCCGTGGCATGGCGGGTTACGGCCTCCGGCCTAACCCGCCCTACAGCATCGTAGCGTAGGGCGGGTTAGCGGAGCGTAACCCGCCGGTGCTTCAGCGGCTCAGGCGTTGGCGAGCTGCGGCGCGCGCTGGCCGGGCTGCTTGCTGTAGCGGCTGACGGACAGGTCGTCGGCAAAGACGGCCGGGCGCTTGGCGGAGATAATATCCGCCAGCAGCTGCGCCGAGCCGCAGGACATGGTCCAGCCCAGCGTGCCGTGGCCGGTGTTGATGAACAGGTTGCGCACGGCGGTGGGGCCGACCACGGGCGTGCCGTCCGGCGTCATCGGGCGCAGGCCGGTCCAGAAGGTGGCCTTGGCGGTGTCGCCGGCGCCCGGGAACAAGTCGTTGACCACCATTTCCAGCGTTTCGCGGCGGCGCGGGTTGAGGCGCTTGTCGAAGCCGGCGATCTCGGCCATGCCGCCCACGCGGATGCGGTCGTCAAAGCGGGTGACGGCGATCTTGTAGGTTTCGTCCAGGATGGTCGAGGTGGGCGCCTTGGCGGCGTCCACGATAGGCACGGTGATGGAGTAGCCCTTCAGCGGATACACCGGGATCTTGACGATGTCCTGCAGCAGCTGGGTGGAATAGGAGCCCATCGCCACCACGTAGCTGTCCGCCTGCACCAGGCCGGCGTCGGTCAGCACGCCCTTGATCTCGCCGCCTTCCATGACCAGGCTGTCGATCTCGGTGTTGTAGCGGAACTTCACGCCCAGCTCCACCGCCATGGCGGTCAAACGGGTGGTGAACAGCTGGCAGTCGCCGGTCTCGTCGTTGGGCAGGCGCAGGCCGCCGACCAGCTTGTCCTTGTCCAGGCCGGGTTCGGCGCTGAGCAGCTGCTCGCGGGTCAGCAGTTCGTAAGGCACGCCGGTTTCCTTGAGCACGTCGATGTCCTTGGCGGCGCCGTCCAGCTGCTGCTGGGTGCGGAACAGCTGGGTCGTGCCTTTCTGGCGGCCCTGGTATTCGATGCCGGTGGCGGCGCGCAGCGCCTTGAAGCAGTCGCGGCTGTACTCGGCCAGGCGCACCATGCGTTCCTTGTTCACGGCGTAGCGGTCGGCATTGCAGTTCTGCAGCATCTGCCACATCCATTGCAGCTGGAACAGGGTGCCGTCGGGCGTGATGGACAGCGGCGCGTGGCGCTGCAGCATCCATTTCATGGCTTTCAGCGGAATGCCGGGCGCGGCCCACGGGGAAGCGTAGCCGGGCGAAATCTGGCCGGCGTTGGCGAAGCTGGTTTCCTGCGCGGAGGCGGGCTGGCGGTCCAGCACGGTCACGTCATGGCCTGCGCGGGCCAGGTAATACGCGCTGGTGACGCCGATGACGCCGCTGCCAAGAATGACGATACGCATAACGCTTCCTTTGTGGATGAGTTTTTATGGCTTGTGCCAGATATAACGCTATGATAAGTTTGTTCTACTAGTGTTTGTTACTATAAAAATTCAACAATTCAGTAAAAAATCATGCGTATTCAGAAGGATTCCGTCCGCATCCTGGACAAGATGGACCGCAAGATCCTGCGCATCCTGCAGGAGGACGGACGCATTTCCATGAAGGATTTGAGCGAGCAGGTTGGCTTGTCGATCACGCCGGCCATCGAGCGCGTGAAGCGCATGGAGCGCGACGGCGTCATCACGGGCTACCATGCCCGCATCGATCCGCCGGCTCTGGGCGCCAAGCTGCTGGTGTTTGTGGAAATTACGCTCAACACCAAGTCGGCCTCGATGTTCGAGCAGTTCCGGCGCGAGGTGCTGCGCATACCGGAGGTGCAGGAGTGCCACCTGGTGTCGGGCGATTTCGACTATCTGATCAAGGCGCGCATCCACGAGATGGCCGAGTACCGCAAGCTGCTGGGCGAGATGCTGCTGCAGCTGCCGGGCGCGGCGCAGAGCAAGAGCTACGTGGTGATGGAGGAGATCAAGGAAACGCTGTTCCTGTCCACCGAAGCGGTCTAGCACACGATTGAGCGTTATCAAGGTTGCCACATTCTCCGGGCGAACTATAATGATCTCGACCGGGCGGCAGCCATGCCAGCCCTCGGATCCAATGTGAGCCGGTATGCCGGATGCCTTGAAATTGTTCCCACGAGTACTGGATGGATGCTGAAAAACCCTTAGAAATCCGCACGCTGGACGAGCACCTGTCGTCCGATCAGAGCTTCGGCTCGGCGCTGGCGCGTACTGTTGGGGCGCTGGCGGCAGCCGATGGCACCGTCACCCTGGGCCAGTTTGCCGCCGTCGCCGACCTGGCGGGCGAAGGCAAGGCCTCCGCCGTTTTCACTGCATTGGTATTGAACGCGATCGAGTCCGGCGTGAGCGTGGACTGGGCGCTGAACGCGCTGGCGCGCTGCTCGCCCGAAGTGGACCAGCAGACCCGGGACAGCGCCTACGCCATGCTGCGTCCGCTGGTGGCGCTGCAAGGCCCCAAGGCGCGCGCGCTGGCGCAGCGCGTGGCCAGGGCGCTGGGCGTGCGCCTGCGCACCGATGAACTGGCCATGCTGCCGCCGGAAGACGAACGCGGCCTGCTCAGCAGCCTGGGCCAGCAGGCGCGCAAGCTGGTGGCGGGCCGCAGCCTGGCCGACGTGGTGGCGGACTTCGGCCGCAGCACCGGCCACGTTGAGCTGCTGGACGGCGCGCGCCGCTTCCAGAGCGGCAAGCTGGACGACGACCAGCTGCGCGGCATGGTGCGGCAGGCTACGGCCACCATCGTCCAGGGCATAGGCGCTTACCAGGAGCTGGCCGCCTCGCTGGCCGCGTCCGCCTCCAATGCCGAGCGCATGATGAGCGCCGCGCTGGAGTTGCGCGCCCAGGTGCAGCAGCGGCTGGCGCTGGTGGATGCGCGCGTGGCCTACGAGCGCAGCACCCTGTTCCAGGACATCGACGACGCTGTGCACGATGCGGGCAACGCCATCGAGCTGGCCATCGCCGACCGCCTTGCCACCGACCAGTGGAAAGAGGGTGAGGTGTGGGAAAGCATAGGCCGCAACCAGTTCGGCCAGGAGATGGAGCGCCGCCTGGACCGCGTGGTGCGGCGCAAGGAGGAGGCGCTCAAGCTGATGCAGCACGATCTGCGCCTGTTCCAGTCCGGCATGCGCCTGGGGCAGGCCAGCGTGTTCCAGCGCGAGCACCATGCCGCGCTGGCCAGGCTGATGCCCGGCTTGCGCATCGGCACGCGCATCGTGAACACGGTCGATACCGCCGCCAGCCTCACGCTGATGGGCGGCGCGGTGGCGGCGGCGGGCACCGGGACGGTGGCTTATCTGTTCGGCGTGGCGGTGGTGATGCCGGTGCTGGCGCCGGCCGCGCCTTTCGTAGGCGGGGCGGTGTTGCTGGCGGGGGCGTTCAAGTGGTTCAGCGACGGCGGCAAGCGCAAGCGTTCGGAAATCCGGGACAAGCGCCGCGCCTTCGAGGACGAGCTGCGCGCGCGCCTGAAAGTGGCGGAGCAGTCCTATCTGGCGCAGCTGGACCAGGTGTCGCTGGGCTTCCACGAGTCCGCCCGGCAGATGCTCACGCCGCTGCTGCTGGAGGCCGAGGCGGCGGGACGGGTGCAGGGCATGCGCGAGCGCATCGCCGGCAAGGTGATCGCGCAGTCGCAGGCGGCCATCGAACAGCTCGAGAACCACCTGCGGCAGCAGGCTTAGTACATCATTCAGTGCGCCACTTAGTGGACCATATTGCGCGCGATGATGGAGTCCGCCGCCGCGCTGGCCTGCGGTAGCGGCTGGGCCAAGGTGCTGGTGCTGTAGATGGGCGCTTGCGGCATGGGGCTGCCCAGCATGGCGCCGTCGGTTTTGCTGATATCCACCTTCACCGTGGTCGACAGGCCTATGCGCAGCGGATGCGCGGCCAGCTCTTTGGCGTCCAGCGCAATGCGCACCGGCACGCGCTGCACCACCTTGATCCAGTTGCCGCTGGCGTTTTGCGCGGGCAGCACCGAGAACGCGCTGCCGGTGCCGGCCGACAGGCCCAGCACCTTGCCGTGGTATTCCACCTTGCTGCCGTACAGGTCCGCCTCCACCGTGGCGGGCTGGCCGATGCGGATGCTGCGCAGTTCCGATTCCTTGAAATTGGCGTCCACCCACAGCTGGTCCAGCGGTACGATGGACAGCAGCGGCATGCCGGGCGTGATGCGCGCGCCCACCTGCACGCTGCGCTTGGCCACGTAGCCGGACACCGGCGCCACGATGGCGTTGCGGCGCGCAGCCAGCCAGGCTTGCATGTAGTCGGCGCGCGCCGCCTGCACGGCGGGGTGTTCGGCCAGCGCCACGCCGGCCACGCCCGCGTGCGCGGCCTCGCTCTGCTTCAGCGCCACCTCGATGGCCGCCTGGGCGTTGGCCACGGCCTGGCGCGCGTGTTCCACGTCCTCGCCGGAGACGGTATGGTCGGCCGCCAGCGGCAGGCGGCGCGCCAGGTCGTCCTGCGCGTTTTTCAGGGCCAGCTTGCGCTGGGTGACGGCGGCGTCGAACTGGCCCACGTCGGCATAGCGCTGGCGTTCCTGGCGCACGGCGGCGCCGAGGCGGGCCTGAGCCAGTTCCAGCGCCACTTCCGCGTCCACCGGGTCGAGCTTGACGATTTGCGCGCCGGCTTGCACCAGCTGGGTTTCGTCGGCGCGGATCTCGGCGACATTGCCCGCCACCTGGGAGGACAGCGTGACGAGGTTGCCGCCCACGTAGGCGTTGTCGGTCTCCTGCTGCCTGGACAGCACGGTCTCGTAGTAGAAGGCGTAGGCCGCGCCGGCGGCGACGAAGGCCAGGGTGATGCCCGCCAGGACGCGGACACGTTTCTTGTTGTTGGCTGGGGTTGGGGTGGCAGTGGTCATGGCTCGGCTTATTTCAGGGTGAATGCGGTATCGGCGCGGTAGCCGCCGCCGAGGGAATGGATCAGGGCGACTTCGGCTTGCAGCGAAAGCTGTTGGAGCTGCAGGGCCGCGTCCTGCTGGCGCAGGGCGTTCAGGCTGGCGTTGAGCACGGCGCGCTGGCCGGCCAGACCGCCCGCCAGCTTGGCTTGCGCGGAGCGCAGCAGGGACTGGGCGCTGGCGCTGGCGGCCGCTTGTTCGGCGGTCTCCGCTTCCAGCGCCTGGACGGCGGCCGCGTCCTGCGCCACGTCGCGCACGGCGGCGACTACGGCGCGGTTGTATTCGGCCACCAGCGCGTTGCGTTCGCTGCGCGTGCCTTCCAGCTGTGCCGCCAGGCGCTTGCTGTCGAACAGCGGCAGCGTGATGGTGGGGCCGGCGAACAGCGTGCGGCTAGGCGCTTCCAGCAGCCGCTCGAAGGAGATCGAGTTGAGGCCGGCGGCGGCGCTGATGTTGATGTCGGGATAGAACGCGGCCTTGGCGGCGTCGATGCGGCTGAGCGACGCTTCCACGCGCCAGCGCGCCGCTTGCAGGTCCGGGCGGCGCGCCAGCAGCTCCATGCCGAGGCGCGACGGCAGCGCGTGCGGACCGGCGGGCAAGGCGCGCGGCTGCAGCGCGGCCAGCAGCTGCGCTGTGGTGGCGCGCGGCGCGGCATCGGCCGCAGTGCCGGATGCGCCGGCGCCGGGCGCGTTGTCGCCGCCGAGCAGGGCGCGCAGGGCTTCGCGTTCGCGCAGGTTGTCGCCGTCGAGCTGGGCGAGCTGCTTCCTGAGCTGCGCCAGTTCGCCGCTGGCTTGCCGCTCTTCGTCGCTCACGCCCAGGCCGCGCGCGATGCGCTTGGCGGCGTCGTCGATCACGGCTTGCTGCGCAGTGGCCAGCTGCGCCAGGTTGGCGCGGCGCGCCCAGCCGCCCTGCAGGCGGAAGTAGCTTTGCGCGATGGCTGCGGCCAGCGCGCGTTCCGCTTGCGCGTAGTCGGCCTGGTGGGCGTGGACCTCGCCCGCCGCTGCCGCCACTTGCGCCTTGTTGCGGCCCCACCAGTCGAAGTTGTAGCGCGCTTCCACGCGCACGGTCTCCTCGGTGAAGTAGCTGCCGCCTATGGGCGCGGGGAACAGCCCGGTGGCGGAGTAGCGCTGGCGGTTCATGCCGCCGTAGACGCCGGCTTCCAGCCCGGCGGCCGAGCGCGTGCGGTCCAGCGTGGAGTGCGCGGACGCGATCTGCGCGGCAGCGGTGTCCAGATTGGGATTGGCCGCCAGCGCGGCGGCGATCAGGCCGTCCAGCTGCGGGTCGCCGTAGCTGCCCCACCAGCGCGCTTCGGGCCAGCCGTCGCGGGCCAGTTTGATGTCTTCCGCGATGACCGTGGCGGCGACGTCACGCTGCGCCAGCGGCGCATTGCGTTCGGCCGGTACGTGGGCGCAGCCGGCCAGTGCGCAGGCGAGCGCGGTCAGCGTGGCGAGCTTGGGGAGTGTGATTTTTTTATTCATGTTCAATCCATGGCCGCATGGTCAACGGGAGCCGGAGCGGCGGTTTTGGCTGCAGGGCGTATCAGCAGCAACAGCGGGATCACCGCCAGGGTCAGCAATGTCATCAGCCAGAAGTCGTCCACGTAGGCGATCATCGATGCCTGGCGCGTGACTTCCGCGTTCAGCAGGGCCAGGGCGTCCGGCGCGGTGTCGCTGACGGCCACGCGCTCGGCCAGCGCCGAATGCACGGTTTGCGTATTCCGCACCAGCAGCGCCTGCACCAGCGCGATGCCCACGCTGCTGCCGATATTGCGCACCAGGCTGTAGATGGCCGTGCCTTCGGCGCGCATCTCGGGCGACAGGGTGGCGAAGGTGGCGGCGCTCAGCGGCACGAACACCAGTCCCAGCCCCAGGCCCTGGATCACGCCGGGCCAGATGATGTCGCCGGTGGACAGCACCAGCGTGTAGCCGCTCATCTGCCACAGCGAAAACGCGGTGATGGCGAAGCCGATTGCCAGCAGCAGGCGCACGTCGTAGCGGCCCACCAGGCGGCCCACCAGCATCATGGCCACCATGGTGCCGAGACCGCTGGGCGCCGTGACCATGCCGGCCAGCTGCGCCGGGTAGCCCATCAGCCCTTGCAGCAGCGAAGGGGTGAGCGCCCGCGTGGCGAACAGCACCAGGCCGACGATGAAGATGAACAGCAGCCCGCTCACATAATTGGCGTTCTTCAGCAGGCGGTAGTTGAAGAAGGACTGGCCGGCCGGCGTGAGCGCGGTGTGCGCGGCGAACCAGGCGAAGCTGAGCGCCAGCACGATGGCCTCGATCCAGGTCTCGCTGGAGGCGAACCAGTCGTTCTGCTCGCCCCGGTCCAGCAGCATTTGCAGCGCGCCTATGGCCAGGCTGAGGGTGGCGAAGCCGAAGGCGTCGAAACGCATCTTGCGCGGCGCTGCCGTGGGGCGGATGTATTTCCAGATGCCGTAGAACGCCAGCGCGCCTACCGGTACGTTGATGAAGAACACCCAGCGCCAGTCGTAGCTGTCGGTGAGCCAGCCGCCCAGCGTGGGGCCGAGGATGGGGCCTATCATCACGCCCATGCCCCAGACCGCCATGGCCGAGCCGTGTTTTTCGCGCGGGTTGATGTCCAGCAGGACGGCCTGCGACAGCGGCACCAGCGCCGCGCCGAACACGCCTTGCAGCAGCCGCGCCGCGACGATTTCGCCCAGCGTGGCGGACAGGCCGCACAGCACCGAGGCCAGCGTGAAGCCTGCCACCGACACGAGGAAGACGTTCTTTTGCCCGAAACGGTCGCACAGCCAGCCCGTCAGCGGGGTGGCGATGGCGGCGGCCACGATGAAGGAGGTGAGCACCCAGGTGATCTGGTCCTGCGAGGCGGACAGGCTGCCCTGCATGTGCGGCAGCGCCACGTTGGCGATGGTGCCGTCCAGCGCCTGGATGATGGTGGCCAGCATGATGGACAGCGTGATCATGCGGCGGTTGATCGGCGCCTCGGCGCTGCCCGTGGTCACAGCTTGGACTCGACGGCCGTTTGCAGCTGCTCAAGGAAGCCGGTAACGATGGCCAGCGTGGCCGGATCGGCGTCGCCCAGCAGCTCCTGGCGGAAGGCGTTGGCCTCTTTCTTCACGCGGTTGTAGATGTCGTTGCCGTCCGGCGTCAGCGACACCAGCTTGACGCGGCGGTCCTTGTCCGACGGCGTGCGCTGCAGGTAGCCGGCTTTCACCAGGCGGTCGATCATGGCCACCATGGTGGGGTCTTCCACGCCGAGCAGGCGCGCCAGCTCGGTCTGCGACAGCGGCTGGCTCTTGGCAACGGCGGCGATCGCCATCCAGCTGGCCTGGCCCATGCCGAGGTCTTTCAGGCGCCGGTCCAGCGCCAGGCGCCAGGCGCGCGCGGTGGTGTGCAACGCGAGCGAGAAGCGTTCTTCGAGTGTCAATTCCATGCTGAGCTATCTAATGGTTAGGGATCTAACGATTAGTGTAGCATGCTACTTTGCTCGATAGCAATGGGGCAGGCATGGTAGGCTGGCGGTATCGATGCGGAGGAACTATGGGACTGCGGAAGACGATGCGGGCGGCAATGGCGGCGGGCGCCGTCCTGGGCTGGGGCGCGCTGGCGCCGGCCATGGCGCAGCAGGGCGCGGACACGGCTGCGGGCGGACCGGAGCTGCCGCCGGTGCTGCCGTACCGGCCCTCGGTGTCCAGTCCGGCGCAACTGCCGGCGCCGGGACAGCTGGAACTGGAGCTCGGCGGCCTGGCCAGCCGCGACGGCGGCGCGCGGCGCGCCAGCCTGCCCTACACCCTCAAGCTGGCGTTCAGCCCGGAGTGGGGCGTGCTGCTGGGCGGCGAGGCCTGGGTATCGCAGCGCGATGACGGCGCTTCCCGCTTGCGCGGCGTGGGCGACACCTTGTTGGTCGTCAAGCGCGCCTGGGCCATGGGCGAAGGCAGCGCGCTGGGGCTGGAACTCGGCGCCAAGATGCCCACCGCCCGGGACGGCATCGGCAGCGGGCGGCCGGATTACAGCGTGAACGGCATACTCAGCCGCGACTTCGGCAGCGTGCACATGGACGCCAACCTGAACCTGGCGCGGCTGGGCGGCGCCGAACCCGGCCTGGGGCGGGTGCAGACCGGCGCTTCCGCCTCCTTCTCGGTGCCGCTGGACGAGCGCTGGGGCGCCACGGCCGAACTGGCCGGCACGCACCGCAGCGGCGCGCCCGGCACCGCGCAGCTGCTGCTGGCGGCGGCTTACAGCCCGCATCCGAGGCTGACCATCGACTTTGGCCTGGCGCGCGGCATTACCCGCGCCGCGCCGGACTGGCAGTTCTTCAGCGGAATTGTGTTGCCGTTGGTAAACTTTTGGTAGAGTTATGTGCGCAAGCGTACATACATGAGGCGGCTTGCGGTTTAATATGGTGGTGCAGTAACACCCATAACTAGAAGATCGACTCATGAAAAAACTCATTATCGCCGCCAGCATGCTGGCCATCTCCCTGACCGCCGCTGCTCAGAACGTTTCCATCAGCGTGGGCCAGCCGGGTTTTTACGGACGCATTGATTTGGGCAACATGGCGCCGCCTCCTGTCATTTACACGGAACCTGTCATTGTGCACCGTCCGGTGCGCGTGATTGAAGAGCCGCTGTATCTGCGCGTGCCGCCTGGCCATGCCAAGAAGTGGTCGAAACACTGCGGCGCGTACAACGCCTGCGGCCGCCGCGTGTATTTCGTGCGCGACGACTGGTATGTGAACGACTATGCGCCGCGCTACCGCTCTGAACATGGCCGCCACGACCGTGACGACCGCCGCGACGACCGCCGTGATGACCACCGCGACAAGCATGAAGGCAAGCACGACAAGCACGACAAGCACGACAAGCACGACAACGGCCACGGCCACGGCAAAGGCCACGGCAAAGACTGATTTTCCACCGCCTCGGGAGCGCCATGCATAGCAAGATCGTTATCGTAGGCGGCGGGGCGGGCGGGCTGGAACTGGCCTGCAAGCTGGGCCGCAAGCTGGGACCGGGGCAGGTGATGCTGGTCGACAGCCGCCTGTACCATATCTGGAAACCGTCGCTGCACGAAGTGGCGGCGGGCACGCTGGACATCCATCAGGAAGGCCTGTCCTACCAGATGCTGGCCCACGACAACGGTTTTACCTATGTGTACGGCGCCCTCACGGCGCTGGACGCGCCGGGCAAGCAGCTCACGGTGGCGGCCATCGCCACCGCCGAGCATGAGGAAGTGCTGCCCGAGCGCCGCATCGGCTATGAATCGCTGGTGCTGGCCATCGGCAGCACGTCCAATTACTTCGGCGTCCCCGGCGCCGAGGAACACACCATATCCCTGAACGCCACCGAAGACGCCGAACGCTTCCGGCTCACGCTGCTCAAGCTGCTGACCAAGGCCGCGCTGAAAAAGGGCGCGCCGGACGCGGGGCAGGACGGTGTGGACATCGTCATCATCGGCGGCGGCGCCACCGGCGTCGAGCTGGCGGCGGAGCTGCGCGAGGCCAGCGGCGTGTATGCCGCCTACGGCTTTGGCCAGCTGGAACCCATGAAGGACGTGCGCATCACGCTGCTGGAAGGGGCGCCGCGCATCCTGGCGCCGCTGCCCGAGCGGGTGTCGGCCGCCGCGCTCAAGCTGCTGCAGGAGCGCGCCATCAAGGTGGTGACCGGTACGCGCGTGACCGCCATCGGCGCCGCGCAGGTGACGGCGGGCGAGGGCGGCCAGCCGGACCAGCTCTATCCGGCCGACATTGTCGTCTGGGCGGCTGGCATCAAGGCGCCGGCGCTGCTGTCCACGCTGGGCTTGCCCACCGCCAAGGGCGGCCAGCTGGAGGTGGACGGCACGCTGGCCGTCAAGGGCCACGGCAATATCTACGCGCTGGGCGACTGCGCCCTATGCCTGGGGGCGGACGGCAAGGCCGTGCCGCCGCGCGCGCAGGCCGCGCACCAGCAGGCCGACTACCTCGCGCAGACTTTCCTGCGCCAGGCCCGGGGCAAGCCCCCGCAGAGCGCGCCTTATGTGTACAAGGACTACGGCTCGCTGGTGTCCTTCGGGCAGACTTCGTCCGTGGGCAGCCTGATGGGCTCGCTCAAAGGCTTGAGCTGGTTCGTGGACGGCTTTGTGGCGCGCCTGATGTATGTGAGCTTGCACCTGATGCATCACCAGGCTGTGCTCGGCACGGTGCGCACCGGCGTGCTGGCGCTGGCGCGCTTCCTGATCAAGCGCAGCACGCCGCTGGTGAAGCTGCACTAAGGCTCCACTCAGAGGCCGTTCAGGGCTGCTGGGCCAGCGGCTTGGGCAGGATGACGGTCAGGATGGCGCCGCCGCCGCCGTTGGCCGACAGGGTCAGCACGCCGCCCAGGTAGGCGGCGCGTTCGCGCAGCACGCGCAGGCCGTGCTTGCCGCTGTCGGCGCCGATGGCGTCCGCCGGCATGGCCAGGCCGACGCCGTTGTCTTTCACGGTCAGCATGATCTCGTCTTCATTGTCGTCCACCACCACTTCCACCGCGCTGGCGCGCGCGTGGCTGGCGATGTTGCGCAACCCTTCCTCCAGCGCGCGCAGCAGCACCACGTTGTGGCTGCGGGGACAGCGCGGCTCGTCCTCCGGCAGGCTGCACCTGGCGGCCATGCCGTGCTGCTCGCCGAACTGCGCCACCAGTTCGCCTAGCGCCACCTTTACGCCGAGAAACTCCAGCTTGTCGTTCCAGAGCCGGTGCTGCATCTGGCGGTTGGTTTCTATGATGGTGTGCAGCAGGTTCTTCATCTGCGTGGTGCGTTCCAGCAGCGCCGGGTCGGGCGGCAGCTTTTGCGTCAGCAGGCCCAGGTGCATGGTCAGCGCGGTCAGCGACGAGCCCATGCTGTCGTGCAGCTGGCGCGACAGCGAGCGGCGCTCGTTGTCCCAGCAGGCGTTGACGTGGCCGAGCAGTTCGCTCAGCTCGGCGGCGCGCTGGCTGTCGTCGGGGGCAAGATGTAACTGTGCGGACATAGTGGTCTCAGCGTAAGAAAGTCTGTTTTTATGCGGCGATCATACCTGAGGTTGATTTTGCCTGTCGCACCGGCGCGCGCTCATTGGCGCTCGGTGGCCGAGCAGGAGCCGATGGCTTTCATCAGGTGGTCGATGTCGACCGGCTTGACCAGGTGCATGTCGAAACCGGCCTCGAGCACGCGGCGCTGGTCTTCGGCCAGGCCGTAGCCGGTCAGCGCGATCAGTTTCATGCCGCGCGTGCCGTCGCTGGCGCGCAGGCGGCGCGCCACTTCGTAGCCGTCTATGCCCGGCAGGCCGATATCGACCAGCGCCAGGTCGGGGCGGAAAGTGGCCGCCAGTTCCAGTCCTTGCAGACCGTCGGCGGCGTGCCGCACTTCGTAGCCATAGCAACTCAGCATCATCGACATCATCTCGCGGCCGTCGTCGTTGTCTTCTATTAGCAGCACGGTAGGCTTGCCGGTTTCTATGGAGTCTGTCATTGCTTGCCTCGTTTCGGATGGCCGCTCGCAGCGCGGCAGCCGGATAGTGAAGTTGCTGCCTGTGTTGGCGCCGGCGCTGTGCGCGGTCACGCTGCCGCCGTGCAGCTCGGTCAGCCGCCGCACCAGCGCCAGGCCGATGCCCAGCCCGCCCTGCGCCCGGTCCAGCGTGCGCGTGCCTTGCACGAACACCTCGAACACATGGGGCAGCAGGCTGGCCGGAATGCCCACCCCGCTGTCCTCGACCGACAGCAGCACTTCGCCGCCGTCCGTCTCGCAAAACACCGTGATGGCGCCGCCCGGCGGGGTGTATTTCAGGGCGTTGTCCATTAGATTGCAGAATATCTGTTCCAGCCGGGTGGCATCGCCGTGCACCCAGCCCGGTTCGGCTTCCAGCGTCACCGTGTGGCCGGTGCTGCGGCCGGTGGTGCGGTAGGTCTCCAGGCAGGTGGCCAGCAGCGCGGCCAGGTCCAGCGGCGCGCGGTTGAGCAAAATCTTGCCCGACATGGCGCGGCTCAGGTCCAGCAAGTCGTCCACGATGCGGCCCAGGTGGCGGCTCTGGCGCTGGATAATCTGCTTGGCGCGCGTGACCGCGTCGCCCTGCACGCCGGGCAGGGCGATCAGCGAGGCGGCGCTGCTGATGGCGCTGAGCGGATTGCGCAGCTCGTGGCCCAGCATGGCCAGGAACTCGTCCTTGGCGTGGTTCTGCCGCTCGGCCACCTGGCGTTCTTCAATCTCGCGCGTGAGTTTTTTGTTGGCGGCCGTCAATTCCGTGGTGCGCAGGCTGAGCTGGCGCGCCTGCCGCTTCAGCTCCTCGTTCTTCACCGCCAGCGCCACGAACACCGAGATCTTGGCGTGCAGGATTTGTGGAATGATGGGCGTAAACAGGAAGTCGACCGCGCCGCGCTGGTAGGCCTTCAGCCGGTCCAGCTCGTCGGCCACGAAGGCGGTGACGAAGATGATGGGAATGTCGGCCGAGCGGGCGCGCTGGTGGATGGCCTCGGCCGTTTCGAAGCCGTCCATGCCGGGCATGTTTACGTCCAGCAGGATCACCGCAAAGTCGTGCATCAGCACCTGGCGCAAGCCTTCCTCGCCGGAGCGCGCCGCGATGACGTCGTAACCTTCCTGGTCCGACCATTGCGCGAGCAGGCTGGTCAATGCGAACAGGCTGTTGGCGTCGTCGTTGACGACCAGGACTTTGGGTTTGTCTACTTTAGGCACGTTGTTGTTGGAGCTTCTGGAGGGAAGGGTTTCGCCTGACAAACTGTTGACTGATCATAACAACCTGATAAATGAAAGTCAAAAGCGCCCCCGGCTATCGCGCGCACCCCGCCGCGGGCTATGTTCGGCTGCGCACATACAGTCCGGGCCGTGCATGCCATAGTGGCCTGGTGCCGACCAACCTAGAAAGGACGCATCATGAATATCGATACCGTTGTGGATAAAGACTATGTGGGCAAGTGCTTCCGCGAACTGGCGGACGCCCCGGTGAGCGCGCTCAAAGGCGTCAGCGCCAGCGACGCCAAGGCGCTGGCCAAGGCCTTCAACGTCAACACGGTGCGCGACCTGGCCGAGCTGGACTTCGTGAAATGGGCGCAGGCCATCACCGTACTGGCCGGCCAGGAGCAGCCCGCGCCGCATGAAGTGGCCAAGGAAACGCTGCTGGACGAGGCGGTGGAGATGACCTTCCCGGCCAGCGATCCGATTTCGGTGGACGCCGGCATCACGCGGATCGAAGTGGCGCCGGACATGGTGAACGCGCAAGGCGATCACCAGCACGCCGGCAAGGTGGAGCAGTCGACCGAGGAGGGCGCAGCCAGGGAAGCGGCCGCGCAGTAAGATGCGGCAAAGGCCGCGCAGCTTGCTGCGCGGCCTGTCCGTTTGTGCAGTGCGCGCACGTTCAGGCTGCCGAGGCGCTGTGGACCGGGCTGCTGGCAACGAAGGACTCGGCCTCCGCCGCCTCGCGCCGCGCCGCGCAGTGGCGGTTCTTGCCGCCGCGCTTGGCTTCGTACAGCGCCTCGTCCGCGCGCTGTATCAGCGCGGCGACATGGTCCGCATGGTCGGGATAGAGCGCAATGCCGATGCTGGTGGACAGGCGCAGCGTCAGCGCCCCCACCTGGTAGGGCTCGGACACCACTTCAATCAGCTTGCAGGCCGGTTCCTGGGCGTCGGCCAGGCTGCCCACTTCGCCCAGCACGATGACGAATTCGTCGCCGCCCACGCGCGCCACGGTGTCCTCCTTGCGCGAGGAACCGACCAGGCGGCCGGCCACCAGCTTCAGGATTTCATCGCCGCAGGCATGGCCGTGGGTGTCGTTGATGGCCTTGAAGCCGTCCAGGTCCAGATACATGACGGCGGCCCTGTGCTGGTGGCGCGCGGCGTGCTGCAGCGTGGTGGCGATGCGGTCTTCCAGCAGGCGGCGGTTGGGCAGGCCGGTGAGCGGGTCGTGCAGCGCCAGTTCCTGCTGCTGCCTGCTGTACTGCGCCAGTTCCTTGTACAGCAGGCGTACTTCCAGCATATTGTGGATGCGCTTGTGCACTTCCAGCAGGTCGAAAGGCTTGCTGATGAAGTCGCGCGCGCCCGCTTCCAGCGCGGCGATCTTGAAGCTGGGCTGGGCCGTGAGCGCCAGCACCGGCAGATAGCCTTCCTGTTCGATTTCCTTGAGGCCCTTCATGACCTGGAAGCCGTTCAGTTCGGGCATTTGCAGGTCGAGCAGGATCAGGTCGTAGCAATGCTGGCGGTGCAGTCCGCACACCTGCTCGGGCAGCATGGTGGACGAGACGTTGCTATAGCCGGCATCGCGCAGGATTTCGAGCATCAGGTCGATATTGTCGGCGCAATCGTCGACCACCAGGATCTTGGCGTTCAGAATCTCGTCCGGACTAGGCATGGTAGGGTCTCATCAAAAGCGGTAGAGGCGGTCAGTTCAATGCTTTGAGTTTAGCAAAGGATAGTCGCGTTGCTTGTAGGACAGCGCCGCGTCGTCAGGTAGGAAGGCAAGTTGTTCCATGCGGCAACATCTTTTCTTTCACCGTATATGTTGCGCAAGAGCAACAGCGGACACCAGCTCGGCCGGCTCCACCGGTTTCGACACATGGTCGCGGAAACCGCACTCCAGCGCGCGTAGCCTGTCCTCGGAGCGGGCGAAGGCGGTCAGCGCGATGGCGGGCAGGCCGCCGCCGCGCGCCGCGCCCAGCGCGCGCACCTGGGCCAGCAATTCAAAACCGTCCACGTCCGGCATGCCGATGTCGCTCACCAGCAGGCTGGGCCGCTCGCGCTCCACCAGGGCCAGCGCCTCGGCCGCGTTGGCGGCCGTCAGCACGACTGCGTTGCAGTCACTGAGTATGCGCCTGATCAGGTCTCTTGCGTCGATTTCGTCGTCCACCACCAGCACCCGCAGGCCGGACAGGTCGCGCAGGCCGGTGTCGGCCGGCACCGAGGGCGGCAGCGGGGCCATGGCGCGGGGCTGGGGCGCCGCGCCGTTGTGCCCGCTGGCCAGCGGCAGGCCGACCGTAAAGCTGGCGCCGCGCCCTTCGCCCGGGCTGGACACGGACACGGTGCCGCCGTGCTGCTCCACCAGGTGCTTGACGATGGACAGCCCCAGCCCCAGCCCGCCGTGGCGGCGCGTGGTGGTGGAGTCGGCCTGGCGGAAGCGTTCGAACACGTGGCCGAGGAATTCGGGCCGGATGCCGATGCCGGTGTCGGCCACGGTGATGGCCACGTGGCCGTCCGCCTCGGTCACGCTGACTTTCAGCGCGCCGCCCTTGGGCGTGAACTTGATGCCGTTGGTGAGCAGGTTCCAGATCACCTGCTGCAGGCGGCTCGGGTCGGCCGCCACCAGGCCGATGCTGTGGAAGTCGCGCTCGATCAGGATGTTCTTGGCGTCGGCGGCCGGGCGCACCGTCTCGATGGCGGCGTCCACCACCGTCAGCGGCGACAGGGTTTGTATATCAAGCAACACTTTGCCCGAGGTGATGCGGCTCATGTCCAGCAGGTCTTCAATCAGCTGGGCCTGGGCGCGCGCATTGCGTTCTATGGTTTGCAGGCCCTTGTGCAGGTCGGCCTCGTCGCGGCTGCCGCGCCGCAGCACCTGGGCCCAGCCCAGGATGGCGGTGAGCGGGGTGCGCAGCTCGTGCGACAGCGTGGCCAGGAATTCATCCTTCATCTGGCTGGTGCGCTCGGCCTCGGCGCGCGCGCTGCGTTCGCTGTCGAGCAGGATTTTGCGCTCCTCGGCGGCCTGCTGCGCCGCTTCGTACAGGCGCGCGTTGTCGATGGCCACGGCGGCCTGCGCCGCGATGCCGCCGACGATGCGCTCGGTGCGTTCGTTGAACATGCGCGGCTCGGGGTGGCCGAAGAACAGCGAGCCTATCACCTCGCCCGAGCGCGACACCACCGGCAGCGCCATATAGCTGCGCACGGTCGGGTGGCCGTTGGGCACGCCGTGGTGGGGCGCGTTCTGGCCGTAGCGCGGGTCTTGCAGCAGGTCGTCGCTACGCAGCGTACCTTCGCCGCGCATGCTGGGGCCGAACAGGGTGGTGGCGCGCGGATGGGGGAAGCGGGCGAAGGCCTCGGGCGGCAGGCCGGACAGCGTGTACAGCGTGAGCACGCCGCCGTCGGCGCTGGTGCTGTTGTAGAAGAAGGCGCCGAAGCGCGCCCCGCTGATGCGGGTGGCCGCGTCGGTCACTTCCTGCAGCAGCGAGCGCAGGTCGCGTTTGGAGGCCAGCGCGTTGCCGGTGCTATTGAGCAGTTCCAGGATGGCGCTCTCGTCGCGCAGTGCTTCCTGCACCCGCTTGACCTGGTCGACGTCGGTGCTGGTGCCGAACCAGCGCACCAGGCGGCCGGTGCTGTCGCGCACCGGGTTGGCGCGCGACAGGAACCAGCGGAATTCGCCGTCCGCGCCGCGGATGGGGAATTCCATTTCAAATGGTTGGCCGGTGCGCAGCGCCTCCTGCCAGCGCTGGCGGATGGCGGGCACGGTGTCCGGGTCGTAGACTTCGTCCCAGCCGTGGGCCGGCGCATGGCTGCCCGCCTCGGTGCGCGGCAGGCCGGTGTACTCGTACCAGCGCTCGTTGTACCACACCACGGCGCCGTCGAAGCGGGCGATCCAGGCCAGCTGCGGGATGGAGTTGGCCATGGCCTGCAGTTCTTCCTGGCTCTGGCGCAGCGTGCTTTCGGCCGCCTTGCGGTCGCTGATGTCCTGCACCATGCCGGTCATGCCGAGCACGGCGCCGTCGTCGGCATAGTTGCCGTGGCCGACCACCGACAGCCAGCGCAGTTCCCCGCCGGCGCGCTCGATGCGGCATTCCACGTTGAAATCGTTGCAGTCGTCGAGCGCGCGCAGGAAGGCGGCGCGGGCCGGCTTTCGGTCCTCCTTGAAGACGTGCGCGCTCAGCGCGTCCCAGGTGCTGGTGGTTTCTTCCGGCAGGTCCAGCAGCTCGGCGGCGCGGCGCCCCAGGGTGACCAGGTTGCTGCCGGCGTCCCACAGCCAGTCGCCCAGCTTGCCCGCCGCCAGCGCCACCTGCAGGCGGTTGGCGCTTTCGCGCAGCGCGCGCTCGTCGAGCTTGCGCTTGGTGATGTTCTGGATGGCGCAGGACAGGCCTTCGGCGGACGGGTAGGCGCGCACGTCCAGCCAGCTCTTGCGCGGCAGATAGTACAGCTCGAAGCCCACGCTTTGCTGCTTCTCCATGGCGCGGCGGAACTGCGCTTCCAGCACAGTGCCGAGCAGCTCGGGGTAGGCGTCCCACAAGCTCATGCCCAGCACGTGCTGGCCGCCGCTCTCCAGCGGATGGATGATGTTGCTCGCTTGCGGATTGATATAGGTGACGGTCCAGTTGTGGTCGAGCACAATAAAGCCGTCGGTAATGCTCTCGAGCACGGTCTTGAGCCGCTCGTTGGAGCGGCGCAAATCCTCGCGCGCTTCCTGCATCTCGTGTTCGGCGCGCTGGCGGGCCAGCAGCACACTGTTGGCGCCGCGCATGGCGGCCAGTTGCATGCGTGCTTCTTCCTCTTTGTCGAGCTTGGCCACTCAGGTTCTCCCATTTTGTGGCGGCTGTTGCGGGCAGCGGTGTGGGGCGGAATAACTCATCGGCATTTGCATCTCGGGAGCGGCCCAACCGGGCCGTGCTTTCATTGTAGCCGCCTTGCGGGGTTTACAAACGCACCATTGGCGCCCGGGCGGCGGCACTGGCCAGCATATCTCGCAGCTGGTCGATTTCGTAAGGTTTTTGCATGGAAGTGGCGGGAAAATCGAGCTGGCTGGTCAGGGCGCCGCCGTAGCCGGAGGCGAACACCACTTGCAGCTGTGGCTGGCTGCGCAGCGCGGTGCGCGCCAGTTCGATGCCGGACATGCCGGGCAGGCTGACGTCGCTGAACAGGATGGCGTAGCGCCCGTCCTGCAGCATGGCTAACGCCCGTTCGCCGTCGCCGGCCGCGTCCACTTCGTAGCCCAGCGCGCGCAGCATTTCGCAGACCAGGTAGAGGGCGTCCGGATTGTCCTCCACCACCAGCACGCGGGCGTGGGAGGGCGCGCTGGCCGTGGGCGGCGGCGCGGCGGACGGCTGCATCGCGCACAGCACGCCGCGCACCACGCCGGCGTCGTCGCGCAGCGGGGTGTAGTGCAGGTCCAGCAGCTGATGGTCGGGCGCGCCGTCGCGCCACAGCGGCATGGCTTGGGCGGGGTAGGCCAGCGCGGCGCCGCCCCAGACCGCTTCCAGCGCGGCATGGTTCCAGCCGAACACGGCAGGGATCATGGTCGGCACGGCGCCGCCGGGCACGGATTCGGCGCGCACGCCCATCAGCGCCGCGTAGGCTTTGTTATATAGCAGGATTTTTTCCGGCCCCCAGACGATGGCCATGCCGGCGGGGCAGTTGAGCATGATGTCGACCGACAGCCGCAAGCACGCCGGCCAGCCGGACGGCGGCCCCAGCGCCGTGCGCGGCCAGTCTATGGGCGGCAGGGTATGCAGGCTGATACTTTCTTGTTGTGTCATCCAGGGCCCGTTGTTGCGTCTTTTGCTACGTGGCTTGATGCTACACCAGCGCCGGGCGAAAAAAAAGCCCGCTGCGGGAGCGGGCTGAATCTATTTCCGGTTAGGAGAATAGAGGAGACAGGTGTAACTATGCAACATGCCCTATGGAAAATCCAATTGCAGTTGGTGATGATCAATATCACTTGCATGAATGAAGTGCTGAAGCGACGCCGAACGCGTTTCATGCGATTTCCCTCTGGACAAGCACAATGGAGTTCCCTATAATCTTGCTTCTTTCGACGGGGAACCAGAGAAAGAAAGCGAAAACTGCAGTTTATCAGTGGTTTCCGATGCGGCTGTAGCTCAGCTGGATAGAGTACTTGGCTACGAACCAAGGGGTCGTGGGTTCGATTCCTGCCAGCCGCACCAGTTTTAGAAGTAGTAAATACGTTATTATCGTGATAGCGTAGCAGTATCAGTAGTGGCGATGCGGCTGTAGCTCAGCTGGATAGAGTACTTGGCTACGAACCAAGGGGTCGTGGGTTCGATTCCTGCCAGCCGCACCAGTCTTACTGATATATTGTGTTGTGATGTAGTTTGCGGCTGTAGCTCAGCTGGATAGAGTACTTGGCTACGAACCAAGGGGTCGTGGGTTCGATTCCTGCCAGCCGCACCAGTTTTACCGTAGTAGAGATGTGAGAAGTTTAGCAATACCAAGCGGCTGTAGCTCAGCTGGATAGAGTACTTGGCTACGAACCAAGGGGTCGTGGGTTCGATTCCTGCCAGCCGCACCAGAATACGAGGGCCAGATCGGAAGATCTGGCCCTTTTCGTTTTGGGCTCCTGTTATGATTTGCTGGAATAGCAATCCCGGGAGCCTGCATGACCATCATCACCTGCATCGAAGACCTGCGCGTGCTGGCGCAAAAACGCGTGCCGCGCATGTTTTACGACTACGCCGACGCCGGTTCGTGGACCGAGTCCACCTACCGCGCCAACACCAGCGACTTTTCCGCCATCAAATTCCGGCAGCGCGTGGCTGTCAACCTTGAAAACCGCACCCTGGCCAGCACCATGGCGGGGCAGGCCGTGTCCATGCCGGTGGCGCTGGCGCCGACCGGGCTGACCGGCATGCAGCACGCCGACGGCGAAATCCTGGCCGCGCGCGCGGCCGAAGCCTTCGGCGTGCCCTTCACCCTCTCCACCATGAGCATCTGTTCCATCGAGGACGTGGCGGCGCACACCACCAAGCCGTTCTGGTTCCAGCTTTACGTGATGAAGGACCGCGAGTTCATCAACCGCCTGATCGACCGCGCCAAGGCGGCGCGCTGCTCGGCGCTGGTGCTGACGCTGGATTTGCAGGTGCTGGGGCAGCGCCACAAGGACATCCGCAACGGGCTGTCGGCGCCGCCCAAGCCTACCTTGGCCAATCTCATCAATCTCGCAACCAAGCCGCGCTGGTGCATGGGCATGCTGGGCACCCGGCGGCGCAGCTTCGGCAATATCGTCGGGCACGCCACGTCGGTGTCGGACATGTCCTCGCTGTCGTCGTGGACCAGCCAGCAGTTCGACCTCAGCCTGTCGTGGAAAGACGTGGAGTGGATCAAGCAGCGCTGGGGCGGCAAGCTTATCATCAAAGGGATTATGGACGCGGAGGACGCGCGCCATTGCGTGGAGGCGGGCGCGGATGCGCTCATCGTGTCCAACCACGGCGGCCGCCAGCTGGACGGCGCGGACTCGTCCATCGGCGCGCTGCCTGCGATAGTGGAGGCGGTGGGCAAGGAGATCGAAGTGCATATGGACGGCGGCATCCGCTCCGGGCAGGACGTGATCAAGGCCCTGGCGCTGGGGGCGAAGGGTGTGTATATCGGCCGGCCTTTCCTGTACGGGCTGGGCGCCATGGGCGAGCAGGGCGTGACGCGCTGCCTGGAAATCATCCGCAACGAACTGGACCTGACGATGGCCTTCTGCGGCCTGCGCGACGTGGCGCTGGTGGACAAGAACATCCTGCTGCCGGGCAGCTATCCGCAGCGGCCCTGACGCCTAGCGCCGCACATTGCGCGCGCCTTTGCATGCGAGCCCGTACTGGGTGGCGGTGCAGTCGAGCTGCACGCACTTGGCCGCGTGATAGCCGGCGGCACGGCAGAGCCTGAGTGTTTCCGCAAGCGGCGCGGTGCGGCCGGGTTTGTCGATGGCGGACTTGACCTTGAGCTGCGCAGCCGCCGATGCAGTCCGGGATCGCGGCGCCGATGCGCGCTTGCGTATCCGATCGGGAGCTGATGCGATGGCCGGCGGGGCTTCCTGGCTGCCGGCCTGCGGCGGTGGGAGGGCAGCAAGGAGTGGCGGCGCGTCGGCTGCCGCTGCCGTCGCCGCCGCTGGCTGTGTTGCCAAAGCTTGCTGTGCATATTGCGTATCGCTGGCCTGGGCATGCGCGGCGGGCGCAGGCATGGCGTGGCGCGCCGGGATGGGCGCCCTGGCCAGCACGGACAGCGATTGCTCCACCTTGCTCTCCTTGTACAGCCACAGACCGGCGCCGCCCACTGCGAGCGTGGCGAGCAAAATTGCCGTTCCCGCAGCGGCTCGCCGGCCCCAGCGTGCGAACCAGTGCGGCGCCTCTTCCGGTTGCGAATAATCGGGCGCCGCCGGCGCGCGCCAGACGGGTGGATCATCCGCAGGCCACGGATCGGAGATCGGAGGGGGCGTTGCCCATGCTCCGGCATCCGATGTTGCGGCCTCATGCGCGGCGTGGGGCGGCGCAGGCGGATGGCTGTCGCCTATGTCTTCCTGCAGCTGGGCTTTCATTCCTCAAACCTGCCAATCTGATATCGATCAAAGATACTAGCGGATCTGCGGCGGCAGTGGTGCGCGCTTGCGGCGGTGTGTTAGTGTGTTGAAATAAATCTATAAAAAGGAGCAAAACCATGTGGAAGCAGAGCTTGGCGGTACTGTGCGGATTCCTGGCCTTCTCCTCGTTGCCGGCTGCGGCCCAGAGCGATCCCGAGCTGGCCAAATCGCTGGGCGGCAATGAAATGGGGATGAAGAAATATGTGCTGGTCATCCTGAAAACCGGCCCCAACAAGATGCCGGCCGGCGCCGAACGCGACAACATGTTCAAGGGTCACTTTGCCAATATGCAGCGCCTCGCCGACGAGAAGAAGCTGGCGCTGGCCGGCCCGCTGGACGGCGTGGACGGCTGGCGCGGCGTGTTCGTGATTGCCACCGATAATATCGAGGAAGCGAAGAAGATCGTCGCCACCGATCCTGTCATCATCAACGGCGAAATGGTGGGCGAATTCCACGCCTTCTTTGCCTCCGCCGGCCTGATGGCGGTAGGTGATATTCACAAGAAAATATCCAAGCAAAAATAGGCGCCAAGGTGGCTGGTCGCCCGCGCGGAGTTTGATACGGCTCAAACTTGTCGGCAGCTTCCTGGCGCATTGTGACAGGAGCTTGCTTGACAAGGAGATGGGCATGTCCGATGCTGAAATTCCGGATGACCGCGCGCGACCTGGAGAAACGCATGTACTCCGCCGAGACAGAATTGGCCCTGATACGCGCCACCATGGCGACGAAGCAGGACATTGCCGAGCTGCGCGGCGAAATGAACGCGCGTTTTGCCGGCATCGAGGCCCAGTTGCCGCACTTCGCGACCAAAGCCGAACTGAAAGACGAGATCGACAAGCTGCGAACCTGGATGATAGGCGTCGCCATCGGCCTGTTTTTCTCGCAGGCCGGCATGAGCATCACCTTGTTCTTCCTGCTGAAAGAAGCAATTCTCCGCCATTAAGGTGGATGCGCTCCGCTATCCCACCACGTTGACCGGCTTGCCCGCCGCGAAAGCTTCGATATTGTCGATCAGCTGATCGGCCAGGATCTGCATGGCCTGCGTGCTGGCCCAGGCGATGTGGGGGGTGAGGATGAAGTTGGGCAGGTGCAGATTGAGCAGCACGTTGTCTTCCGGCGGCGGTTCCTTCACCAGCACGTCGAAACCGGCGCCGGCGATCACGCCGGTGGTCAGCGCTCCGGCCAGGGCCGCCTCGTCCACCAGTCCACCGCGGGCGGTGTTGATCAGCAGGGCGCTGCGCTTCATGCGCGCCAGTTCGGCCGCACCGATCAGATTGCGGGTCTGGTCGTTCAGCGGCGCGTGCAGGCTGAGCACGTCCGACGTCTCCAGCAGCTCGTCCCAGGACACATTCCGCACGCCGTCTTCCTCCACCGGCGTGCGCTTGTGCACGATGATTTCCATGCCGAAGGCGCGCCCCAGCCTGGCCACCGCCTGCCCCAGCGCGCCATAGCCCAGCAAGCCGAGCTTGCTGCCCGCCAGGTCGGCGATGGGGTGGTCGAACAGGCAGAATTTGTCGGACTTCTGCCATTTCCCGGCCAGCACGTCGGCCCGGTAGGCCAGCAGGTTGCGGCGCAGCGCCAATATCATGGCGAAGGTGTGCTCCGGCAGCGTGGCGTAGGCGTAGTTGCGGATATTGGCGACCACGATGCCGCGCGCCTTGCAGGCGGCCAGGTCGATGATGTCGGTGCCGGTGGCCGCCACGGCGATCATCTTCAGCTCCGGCAGCTGCGCCAGCGTGTCGGCGCGCAGCGGGACCTTGTTGGTGATGGCGATGGTGGCGCCGGCCAGGCGGCTGGCGGCATCGGCCGCTCCGGTGGCGGCGTACTCGGTCCAGCTATGGCTGAAAACGGGCCGGCGCACATTGGCGATCAGGCTTTCGCGGTCGAGGAAGACGATGTTGTGCGAATTGTTCATTGGGCGGCCTGCTGGCTGGATAGGAGGTTGGGCGTGGTGCGGATGCGCATGCCGGGGTGGGCGGCGAAGTGCTCGGCCACCCACTCCACGAACACGCGCACCTTGGCCGACAGGTGGCGGTTCTGCGGATAGACTACATGAATCGGGATGGGGTCGGTAATCCACTCGTCCAGCACCTGGGTCAGGCGGCCGGCGCGCAGATGCTCCTCCAGCGCGAAGTCCGTCATCTGCACGATGCCCAGCCCGGCCACGCCGGCCGCCACGTAGGCGTTGCTGTCGTTGAGCGCGATCACGCCCGGCAGCGGCATCTGGATGCGCTCGCCGTTCAGCGTGAAGTCCCAGTCGTAGATCTTGCCGGTCTTGGAGGAGAAATAGTTGACGCAGCGGTGGCGCTCCAGCTCGCGCGGGTGCCGCGGCACGCCGTAGCGCGCCAGGTAGGACGGGGCGGCGCAGGTAACAAAGCTGAGTATCCCGATCCGGCGCGCGATCAACGCCGAGTCGCCCAGCAGGCCGCCGCGCACGGCGCAGTCCACGCCTTCTTCTATCAGGTCCACCGGGCGGTCGCTGCAGCCCAGTTCCAGGGTGATGTCCGGATAGCGCTCGAAGAAGTCGGGCAGGGCGGGGATCAGGATTTCGCTGGCCAGCCCGGTGGGCGCGTCCACCCGCAGCCGCCCGCTGGGGCTGAGCTTGGTGCGCGACAGCGACTCCTCGGCCTCGCGCACGTCCGACAGGATGCGCAGGCAGCGCTCATAATAAGCAGCCCCGTCGGCGGTGACGCTGATCTGGCGCGTGGTGCGGTGCAGCAGCTTGACCGCCAGCGCCGTTTCCAGGCCTTGCACCAGCGTCGAGACGCTGGCTTTGGGCAATTGCATGTTCTCGGCCGCGCGCGTAAAGCCGCCGGCGTCCACCACCTGCACGAACACTTCCATTGCTAGCAGTTTGTTCATCTATTTCCTTATTGTTCGGGATTCTGAACAATCAATTCGACTTCATCGTATTTATCGGATTGTAGATCAAGTTTATAGTTCATGCATGCGGAAATGTTACGCACAGCTACTAGGAGTTTTACCATGAAACATCGGGATGGAATCTTTGCAACGATCGCTTTGACGCTGAGTTCGTTCGCCTTGGCCGGAATGATGTACACCGACGCGTACTCGGCAGCGACCGGTACGGAGGTCCGTGGCGTCAACGCCTTGACCCACGAGGTCATCGGCGGTGGCCTGGTAGCCTCCGCAGACAGCGTGGACGGCACGACTTCTGCGGCGGTGCAGCAATGATGGAGCAGGCCCCATTGGCGTTGAAGACGCGCGATATCGAAGTAAGCGGCGCGCACGGCCCGCTGGCGGCGCGCTTGTACAGCGGCGCCTGGTCGGGCGCCGGCAAGCGCGATACGCTGATCGTCTTCTTCCCTGGCGGCGGTTTTGTCAGCGGTGACCTGGAGGAAGCCGACGAGTTCCTGCGCGGCCTGGTGAGCTGCGACACCGGCTACCTCGTGCTGGCCAGTAATTACACCCTCGCCACTGTCAGCCCTTTCCCGGCTGCGGTGGAGGACGCCCACGCGGTACTGCTGTGGGCAAAAAAGAATAAAACCAAGCTGGGCTGGAATGGCAAGCGCCTGGTGGTGGCCGGCATTGAAGCCGGCGCCAACCTGGCCGCCGTCAGCACGCTGATGTCGCGCGACCGCGGCGGCCCTGCGCTGTCCGGCCAGATCCTCATTATGCCCATGCTGGACCCGGGCCTGTCGAGCAGCTCCATGCGGGAGCTGCCGACATGCACCGACAAGGCCAAGGCGGCCGACGTGTGCGCCGCCGGCTACCGCGGCTACCTGCCCAATGCGGCGGACCGTACCCACCCTTATGCCTCGCCGCTGCAGTCGAGCCGGCTGAAGAATCTGCCGCCCGCGCTGATCCTGTCGGGCGAAGACGACCCATTACGCGATGAAGCTGAACAATACGGCAGCAAACTGATCTCCTGCGGGATCAAGACCACGGTGCGGCGCCTGCCTGCCGCGCCGGTTTCCGACGTCGAAGCGCGCAATGAATGCGCGTGCAAGGTGTTTGCGCTGAGCGAGATTGCCGGCTTTATCGCCGGACTGGACGGTGCGGAGTCCTGACCATGAATAACTAAACAAATAAGTTTACATATTATCTGCCTGCCAGTATATTTGTAAACCAGAGACATTCCATGCAGTAACAATTTTTCCGTGCCTCGTGCGCGGTAGGGCCGTCTTGTCCCTACGTTTTTGCAGTGGCGAGCGGTATCGCCGCATCTATTAAAATTTTTCATACAAAAAGGGATGAATATGAAAACCGAGAAAAACTTCACTGCCATGCTGCGTCCGCTGGCCGCCGCACTGGTCGTAGCAGGGGTGGCAGCCGTCAGCCTTGCAGGATGCGATACCGCCAATGGCAAGACCGCCGAAGCCCCAGCGGCCGGCGGCCCGCCGATCTCCGCCGCTGCCGTGGTGGAAAAAAGCGTGACCGAGACGCAGGAATTCTCCGGCCGCCTGGAAGCCATCGAGCGCGTGGAAATCCGTTCGCGCGTCAGCGGCTTCATCACCGCCGTCAACTTCAAGCCGGGCAGCCTGGTGAAAAAGGGCGACGTGCTGTTCCAGATCGACGCCCGTCCATACCAGGCTGAACTGAGCCGCGCCGAAGCCGCCGCGAATTCCGCGCGCGCCAAGGCCGACCTGGCCAAGCTGGAACTGGCCCGCGCCGAGAAGCTGCTGGCCGACAAAGCCATCGCGCAGCGCGAATACGACGAGAAATCGTCCAGCCTGAAAGAGCTGGACGCCAACGCCCGCGCCGCTTCCGCGCAAGCCGAAGCGGCCCGCCTGAACGTGGCTTACACCCAGGTGGTGTCGCCGATTAACGGCCGCGTCTCGAAAGCGGAAATCACGCTGGGCAACCTGGTGGACGCTTCCGCCGTGCTGACCTCCGTGGTCTCGCTCGACAAGATCTACGCCAGTTTCGACGGCGACGAGGACACCTATTTGCGCGTCGGATCGTCCGCAGCCAAGGGTCAGCCTGTGACCGTGAAAGTGGGCCTGGCCAACGAGACCGGCTTCCCGCACGAAGGCAAGCTGGAATTCGTGGACAACCAGCTTGACCCGCGCAGCGGCTCGGTGCGCATGCGCGCCACCTTCACCAACGCCGACAACGTGCTGGTGCCCGGCCTGTTCGCCCGCGTGCAGCTGGAAGGCGCCGGCAGCGGCAAGCCTGCGCTGCTGATCAACGACCGCGCCGTGGGCACGGACCAGAACCGCAAGTTCGTGTTCGTGGTCGGCGCCGACAGCAAGGCCGAATACCGTCCTGTCACGCTGGGTCCGCAAATCGACGGCCTGCGCGTGGTGCGCGACGGCCTGAAGCCGGGCGAGAAGATCGTGGTCAACGGCCTGCAGCGTGTGCGCCCGGGCTCCCCGGTGACCGCCGAAATCGTGAAGATGGACTTCGATCCGCTCGCGCCGGCGCCAGCCAAGCCAGAAGCCAAGAAAGATGAAAAAGTCGCTGCCGCCAGCACCAAGGCCGGCACCGCTTCGAAGTAAGAAATAAGAAGGAATAATCCATGAACTTTTCACGCTTCTTTGTCGATAAACCGATCTTCGCGGCGGTTCTATCGATCATCATTTTCGTCGGTGGATTGATATCCATCTTCAAGCTGCCCATCTCCGAGTATCCGGATGTGGTGCCGCCGTCCGTGGTGGTGCGCGCGCAGTACCCCGGCGCCAACCCCAAGATCATTGCCGAAACCGTGGCCGCGCCGCTGGAAGAGCAGATCAACGGCGTCGAAAACATGCTCTACATGACGTCGCAGAACACCTCGGACGGCGCGCTGGCGCTGACCGTGACGTTCAAGATCGGCACCAACGTCGAGCAGGCCGAAACCCAGGTGCAGAACCGCGTCCAGCGCGCGCTGCCGCGCCTGCCGGAAGAGGTGCGCCAGATCGGTGTGACGACGGTGAAGTCCTCGCCCAACCTGACCATGGTGGTGCACTTGCAGTCGCCTGACGGCCGTTACGACGACCTGTACCTGCGCAACTACGCCGTGCTGAACGTGAAGGACCAGCTGGCCCGCATCCAGGGCATGGGCGAAGTCCAGCTGTTCGGCTCGGGCGACTACGCCATGCGCGTCTGGCTCGATCCGCAGAAAGTCGCGGCGCGCAACCTGACCGCCGGCGACGTGGTCGCCTCCATCCGCGAGCAGAACGTGCAGGTGGCGGCAGGCGTGATCGGCCAGGGCCCATCGAAAGACGCGGACTTCCAGCTGACCGTCAACACCCAGGGCCGCCTGCAGACGGTTGAGGAATTCGGCAACATCATCGTCAAGACCAACGCCGACGGCGCTGTGACCTTGCTGAAGGATGTGGCGCGCCTGGAAATGGGCTCGAACTCCTACGCGCTGCGCTCCCTGCTGAACAACAAGTCCGCAGTGGCCATCCCTATTTTCGAAGCCCCGAACGCCAACGCGCTGCAGCTGTCCTCGGACGTGCGCGCCAAGATGGCCGAGCTGAAGAAAGATTTCCCGGAAGGCGTCGAATACAGCATTGTGTACGACCCGACCCAATTCGTGCGCGAGTCCATCGACTCCGTCATTCACACGCTGATTGAAGCGATTGTGCTGGTGGCGCTGGTCGTCATCATCTTCCTGCAAACCTGGCGCGCCTCCGTCATTCCGCTGCTGGCGGTGCCGGTGTCGGTAGTCGGTACTTTCGCCGTGATGATAGGCTTCGGCTTCTCCATCAACACGCTGTCGCTGTTCGGCCTCGTGCTGGCCATCGGTATCGTGGTCGATGACGCCATCGTGGTGGTGGAAAACGTGGAGCGCAATATCGCCAACGGCCTGACCCCGCGCGACGCCACCATCCAGGCCATGAAAGAGGTGAGCGGTCCGATTATCGCCATCGCCCTGGTGCTGTGCGCCGTGTTCGTGCCTATCGCCTTCGTGGCGGGCCTGACCGGCCAGTTCTACCGCCAGTTCGCGCTGACCATCGCCATCTCGACCGTGATCTCGGCATTCAGCTCGCTGACCCTGGCCCCGGCCCTGTCGGCAGCCCTGCTGAAACCGCACGACGCGCCGAAAGACGCGCTGACCCGCGGCATGGACAAGATCTTCGGCCGCTTCTTCGCATGGTTCAACCGCTTCTTCGGCCGCAAGTCGGACCAGTATGAAGTGGGCGTGAAGGGCGTGCTGCGCCGCAAATCGGCCGCCGTGGGCGTGTATGCGCTGCTGGCCATCGCCGCCGTGTTCATGTTCAAAGCCGTGCCGTCGGGCTTCGTGCCGGCGCAGGACAAGCAATACCTGGTCGGCTTCGCCCAGCTGCCGGACGCCGCCTCGCTGGACCGCACCGACGCCGTCATCAAGAAGATGTCCGCCATCGCCCAGGAAATCCCCGGCGTGGAAGCCAGCGTGGCTTTCCCCGGCCTGTCGATCAACGGCTTCACCAATGCGCCTAACTCGGGCATCGTGTTCACCACGCTCAAGCCTTTCCATGAGCGCAAGGACAAGAGCCAGTCGGCCGAAGCCATCGCCGCTGAAATCAACAAGCGCATGGGCGCCGTGAAGGACGCCTTCGTGATGGTGTTCCCGCCGCCGCCAGTCAATGGCCTGGGCACCATCGGCGGTTTCAAGATGATGCTGGAAGACCGCGGCAACGTGGGCTACGACGAACTGTATAAGGCCAGCCAGGCGATGCAGATGAAAGCATGGGGCAATCCGCAGCTGCAAGGCGTGTTCTCCAGCTTCCAGATCAACGTGCCGCAGCTGTTCGCGGACGTGGACCGCACCAAGGCCAAGCAGCTGGGCGTGCCGCTGGCGACCATCTACCAGACCTTGCAGATCAACCTGGGTTCGCTGTACGTGAACGACTTCAACCAGTTCGGCCGCACCTATCAAGTGCGCGTGCAGGCTGACGCCCCGTTCCGTTCGCAGGCCGAGCAGATCGCCCAGCTGAAAGTGCGCAACGACAAAGGCGAGATGATTCCGCTGTCGTCGCTGATGCGCGTGAAGGACAGCTATGGCCCGGACCGCGTGCAGCGCTACAACGCCTACGTGTCGGCCGACATGAACGGCGGCCCTGCGGCCGGCGTATCGTCGGGTACCGCGCAAGCCATCTTCGAGCAGATCGCCAAAGAGACTCTGCCAAAAGGGATAGCCTACGAGTGGACCGATTTGACTTACCAGGAGATCCTGTCCGGTAATACCATGATCTATGTGTTCCCTCTGTGCGTGCTGCTGGTGTTCCTGGTGCTGGCTGCCCAGTATGAAAGCTGGACCCTGCCGCTGGCGGTGATCCTGATCGTGCCGATGTCCATCCTGTGCGCCCTGATTGGCGTGAAGGTGACCGGCGGCGACAACAACATCTTTACCCAGATCGCCCTGTTCGTGCTGGTGGGCCTGGCCTCGAAGAATGCTATTCTGATTGTGGAATTCGCCCGCGAACTGGAAGACCATGGCCGCACCGTGCTGCAAGCCGCCCTGGAAGCCTGCCGCCTGCGTCTGCGTCCGATCCTGATGACGTCGATCGCCTTCATCATGGGTGTCGTGCCCCTGGTGTTCTCGAGCGGCGCAGGTTCGGAAATGCGCCACGCCATGGGTGTGGCGGTGTTTGCCGGCATGCTGGGCGTGACCTTCTTCGGCCTGTTCCTCACGCCTGTGTTCTACGTCCTGCTGCGCACCCTGGCCCAGCGCCTTGAGAAGAAATCCCCGGCCGACGCCGTCGCGCCTGCCAAACTGGAAGGGACTCACTAATGAATATGATCGCTAAAGGCGTCGCGCCCCTGGTCGCAGCACTGCTGCTGACCGCTTGCGCCGCGCCCACTTTCAAACAGCCCGAGATCGCCGTGCCGGCCGCCTTCAAGGAAGGCCAGGCGCCCGTGCAAACCGCCGCCGACGGCACCCGCTGGAAGCAGGCGCAGCCCGCCGAGCAGCAGCCGCGCGGCGAATGGTGGCTGGCCTTCAACGATCCGGCCCTGAACCAGCTGATCGCCGAAGCCACCAAGGCCAACGCCAACCTGGCCGTGGCGGCCGCCCGCGTGAAGCAGGCGCGCGCCATCGCCGGCATCGCCGAAGCGGACCGCATTCCGCAAATCGGCGTGGGTGTGGGCGCCCAGCGCGCCCGCGCTTCGGCGCAGTCGCTGGGCCTGCCGCAAGGCAGCCCGGTGGCGCCGCAGACCAGCTACACCGCCAGCCTGACGGCCAGCTATGAAGTGGACCTGTTCGGCCGCGTTTCCTCCGGCGTGGACGCCGCCCGCAGCGACGCCGCTTCGGTGGAAGCGACCTACCGCTCGGTGCTGCTGTCCGTGCAGGCCGACGTGGCGCAGACTTATTTCCGTCTGCGCGCCACGGACGCCGAACTGGCCACGCTGGAGCAGACCGTGCGCCTGCGCCAGGAAAACGTGAAGGTCAACCAGCGCCGCTTCGACCTGGGCGACATCGGCGAATTCGACCTGTCGCGCGCCAAGACCGAACTGGCCACCTCGCGCGCCGAAGCCATCGGCCTGCAGCGCACCCGCGTGACCACCGAGCACGCACTGGCCGTGCTGCTGGGGAAACCGGCGGCCGACTTCACGGCCGGCGTGAGCCCGCTGCTGGACTCGTCGCTGCTGCCAGCCATCCCAGGCGGCCTGCCGTCCACGCTGCTGGAACGCCGTCCGGACATCGCTTCCGCGCAGCGCGCCATGGAAGCGTCCAACGCCCGCATCGGCGTGGCCCGCGCGGCCATGTTCCCGGCGCTGAACATCAGCGCCAACGGCGGCGGCGCGGCGGGCACGTTCTCGGACGTGTTCAAGTGGAGCAGCCGTTCGTGGGTGCTGGGCGCGCTGATGTCCATGCCGCTGATCGACGGCGGCCGCAACAAGAGCAACGTGGTGCGCAGCGAAGCGGCGCTGGAAGAATCCGTTGCCAGCTACCGCCAGAGCGTGCTGACCGCGTTCGCCGAGGTGGAAGACAACCTGGCCGGCCTGCGCATCCTGTCCGGCCAGACCCAGGAAATCGACGACGCGGTGGTCTCGGCGCGCCGCTCGGCGGACCTGGCGCAGAAGCTGTACGACGCCGGCCGTTCCAGCTATCTGGACCTGCTGGACGCGCAGCGCAACCTGGCCAGCGTGGAGCGCAGCGCGGTCCAGCTGCGCGGCAGCCGCGCCGTCACCACCGTGGCGCTGATACGCGCGCTCGGCGGCGGCTGGGATGCGGCGCCGCTGACTGTTGCCTCTAAGTAAGACGAATAGACCTTTACCGGTAGTATTGCCCTTTGACGGCGCCAGAGATGGCGCCGTTTTTTTTGTGCCGCGTGGTGGCGGGTTACGCGCTCGCGCGCTAACCCGCCCTAAGATTTTCAGTGCGTAGGGCGGGTTAGGCGCAGCCGTAACCCGCCACTGTGCCGCCGCCCCTTACCACTTTTTAACATTGATTTACTCGCCACCGGGCGGCAAGCCCGGTAGACTCGGCGCAGGATAGCCACCCCCTGCGAAGGAAAGCCATGCGCCAGCCTGCTCTGCCGTTCGTCTTGTCCGTGACCCTCTCCTTATACCTGCTTGCCGGCTGCGGCGAGAAGCCGAAAGAGGCGCCGCCGCAGGGCGGGGCGCCGGTATCGGCCGCCGTGGTGGTGGAAAAGGACGTCACCGAAACCCAGGAATTCTCCGGCCGGCTCGAAGCCATCGAGCGCGTCGAAGTGCGGCCCCGCGTGGGCGGCTACATCACCGCCGTCAACTTCACCCCGGGCAGCATCGTGCGCAAGGGCGACGTGCTGTTCGTGATCGACCCGCGCCCCTACCAGGCGGCCCTGAGCGGCGCCGAGGCGGGGGCCGCGTCCAGCCGAGCCAAGGCGGACCTGGCCAAACTCGAGCTGACCCGCGCCGAACGCCTGTACGCCGACCGCGCCATCGCCCAGCGCGAACTGGACGAGCGCGCGGCGGGCCTGAAGCAGCTGGACGCGGACCTGCGCGCCGCCCAGGCCGCGCTGGAAACGGCGCGCCTGAACATGGCTTACACGCGCGTGCAGTCGCCCATTGCGGGCCGCGTCAGCAAGGCCGAAATCACCATCGGCAACCTGGTCGACACCACCGCCATGCTGACCTCCGTGGTCTCGGTGGACAAGATCTACGCCAGCTTCGACGGCGACGAGGAAACCTATCTGCGCGTGGGCCCGCTGGCGCACAAGGGCACGCCGGTAGCGGTGCGCGTGGGGCTGGCCAACGAACAGGGCTTCCCGCACGAGGGCAAGCTGGAATTCGTGGACAACCGGCTCGATCCGCAGTCCGGCAGCGTGCGCATGCGCGCCACCTTCGCCAACGCGGACAACGTCCTGGTGCCCGGCCTGTTCGCGCGGGTGCAGGTCAGCGGCGGGAAGGACGGCAAAGCCGGGCAGGCTTTGCTGATCAACGAGCGCGCCGTGGGTACGGACCAGAACCGTAAGTTCGTCTTCGTGGTGGGCAAGGACAGCAAGGCCGAGTACCGGCCGGTGGAACTGGGGCCGTCCATCGACGGCCTGCGCGTGGTGCGCTCCGGGCTGGCGAAAGGCGAGAAAATCGTGGTCGGCGGCCTGCAGCGCGTGCGGCCCGGCGCACCGATCACGCCGCAGATGGTCAGCATGGATTACGACCCGGCGGCCCCGCCCAAGCCTGAGAAGTCCGCCAAGGCCGGGGACAAGTCATGAACTTCTCCCGCTTCTTTGTCGACAAACCCATCTTCGCAGCCGTCCTGTCCATCATTATTTTCGTGGCGGGGCTGATTTCCATTATCGAGCTGCCCATCTCCGAATATCCGGACGTGGTGCCGCCGTCGGTGGTGGTGCGTGCGCAGTACCCCGGCGCGAATCCCAAGATCATTGCCGAAACCGTGGCCGCGCCGCTGGAGGAGCAGATCAACGGCGTCGAGAACATGCTCTATATGGACTCGAAAAACACCTCGGACGGCTCGCTGGCGCTGACGGTGACGTTCAAGATCGGCACCAACGTCGAGCAGGCCGAAACCCAGGTGCAGAACCGCGTGCAGCGCGCCTTGCCGCGTTTGCCCGAGGAGGTGCGCCAGATCGGCGTGACCACCGTGAAGTCCTCGCCCAACCTGACCATGGTGGCCCACCTGGTGTCGCCCAACGGCCGCTACGACGACGTCTACCTGCGCAACTACGCGGTGCTGAACGTGAAGGACCAGCTGGCGCGCATCCCCGGCATGGGCGAGGTGCAGCTGTTCGGCGCGGGCGACTACGCCATGCGCGTCTGGCTCGATCCGCAGAAAGTCGCCGCGCGCAACCTCACCGCCAACGACGTGGTGCAGGCCATCCGCGAGCAGAACGTGCAGGTGGCGGCGGGCGTGATAGGCGCTGCGCCGTCGCGCGGCTCCGAGTTCCAGCTGACGGTGAACACGCAGGGCAGGCTGAAATCGCTGGAGGATTTCGGCGCCATCGTCATCAAGACCAGCACCGACGGCGCCACCACGCTGCTGCGCGACGTGGCGCGGGTAGAGTTGGGCTCCAATTCCTATTCCCTGCGTTCGCTGCTGAACAACAAGTCGGCCGCAGCCATCGGTATCTTCGAGGCGCCCGGCGCGAATGCGCTGCAGTTGTCGACCGACGTGCGCAAGACGCTGGCCGAGCTGAAAAAGGACTTCCCCGAGGGCGTGGACTTCGACGTGGTGTACGACCCCACCCAGTTCGTGCGCGAATCCATCAAGGCCGTTATCCATACGCTGCTGGAGGCGGTGGCGCTGGTGGTGCTGGTGGTGATCGTGTTCCTGCAGACCTGGCGCGCGTCGATTATTCCGCTGCTGGCTGTGCCGGTGTCCATCGTCGGCACTTTCGCGGTGATGCTGATGTTCGGCTTTTCCATCAACACGCTGTCGCTGTTCGGACTGGTGCTGGCCATCGGCATCGTGGTGGACGACGCCATCGTGGTGGTGGAGAACGTGGAGCGCAATATCGCCAACGGACTGTCCCCGCGCGACGCCACCATCCAGGCCATGAAGGAGGTGAGCGGGCCGATTATCGCCATCGCGCTGGTGCTGTGCGCCGTGTTCGTGCCGATTGCCTTCGTGTCCGGCCTGTCCGGCCAGTTCTACCGCCAGTTCGCGCTGACCATCGCGATATCGACGGTGATCTCGGCATTCAGCTCGCTCACGCTAGCGCCCGCGCTGGCCGCCTCGCTGCTGCAGCCGCACGACGCGCCCAGGGACCCGCTCACGAAACTGATGGACAAGCTGTTCGGCCGCTTCTTCGGCTGGTTCAACCGGGTCTTCGGCCGCGCTTCTGCGCGCTACGAGGACGGCGTGGGCGGCGTGCTGAAACGGAAGGCGGGTGCGGTCGGCGTCTACCTGCTGCTGGTGGTGGCGGCCGGCTTCATGTTCCGCGCCGTGCCGGAAGGCTTTGTTCCGGGGCAGGACAAGCAGTACCTGGTGGGCTTCGCGCAGCTTCCGGACGCCGCCTCGCTGGACCGCACCGACTCGGTGATACGCCGCATGTCCGACATCGCCACCGGCGTGCCGGGCGTGCAGGATTCGATCGCCTTCCCGGGCCTGTCCATCAACGGCTTCACCAACGCACCCAATGCGGGCATCGTCTTTGTCGGGCTCAAGCCCTTCCACGAGCGGCACGGCGCCGCCGAGTCCGGGCTGGGCATCGCGGCGGAAGTGAACAAGCGCATGGGGGCGATACAGGACGCCTTCATCATGGTCTTCCCGCCGCCGCCGGTGAATGGCCTGGGCACCATAGGCGGCTTCAAGATGATGATAGAGGACAGGGGTAACCTGGGCTACGACGAGTTGTACAAGGCGGTGCAGGCCTTGCAGATGAAAGCCTGGCAGGAGCCCAAGCTGGCGGGCGTGTTCTCCAGCTACCAGATCAACGTGCCGCAGCTGTTCGCCGACATCGACCGCACCCGCGCCAAGCAGCTGGGCGTGGCTCTGCCCACCATCTATCAGACCTTGCAGATCAATCTGGGCTCGCTGTACGTGAACGACTTCAACCAGTTCGGACGCACCTACCAGGTGCGCGTGCAGGCGGATGCGCAGTTCCGCTCGCGCGTGGAGCAGATGGCGCAGCTCAAGGTGCGCAGCGACAAGGGCGAGATGATACCGCTGTCGTCGCTGATGCGCGTGAGCGATACCTACGGGCCGGACATGGTGCAGCGCTATAACGCCTATGTGGCGGCGGACCTGAACGGCGGCCCGGCGCCGGGCGTGTCGTCCGGGCAGGCGCAGGAGGCGCTGGAGAAGCTGGCGCGCGAAGTGCTGCCCAAGGGGATCAGCTATGAATGGACCGAGCTGACCTACCAGGACATCCTGTCCGGGAACACCATGATCTACGTGTTCCCGCTGTGCGTGCTGCTGGTGTTCCTGGTGCTGGCGGCCCAATACGAGAGCTGGACGCTGCCGCTGGCGGTGATCCTGATCGTTCCCATGTCCATCCTGTGCGCGCTGCTGGGCGTGAAGCTCACGCATGGCGACAACAATGTGTTCACGCAGATTGCGCTGTTCGTGCTGGTGGGGCTGGCGTCAAAGAACGCCATCCTGATCGTGGAGTTCGCGCGCGAGCTGGAGGACCACGGCCGCACCATCTTGCAGGCCGCGCTGGAGGCCTGCCGTCTGCGTCTGCGTCCGATTTTGATGACCTCCATCGCCTTCATCATGGGCGTGCTGCCGCTGGTGTTCTCCAGCGGCGCGGGCTCGGAAATGCGCCATGCGATGGGTGTGGCGGTGTTTGCCGGCATGCTGGGCGTGACCTTCTTCGGCCTGTTCCTCACGCCGGTGTTCTACGTCATCCTGCGCACCTTCGCGCACCGCTTCGAACGCGTGCCGCACAAGGACAGGGCGAAGAACCAGCCGCACTAAAAGGCGATTACTGCGGGGGCGCTGCCTTCACGTCGAATTTCTGCGCGATGGCGTTGATGGTGCCGTCGCGCAGCAACTGGCGCAGGGCCTGGTTGAAGCGCTCCGCCAGTTCCGGCGGCATGCGCGTGCGCGACAGGCCGATGTAGTACTCGGTCTTCTTCAGTTCCCCGATCTGGCGCAGACCCGCGTCGCCATCCTGGTTGAGCAAAAAGCGTCCCAGCTCTTTGTTGATGACAACCACCGCCTTGCCGCCGTAGCGTCCCTGGCGCAGCTTGCGCAGCGCGGTCTGGTTGTCGACTTCAATTTCCACCCGGCTGTTGGGCGCCAGCCGGCCCAGCTCTTCGGCGGCGACGGACGTCCCGGAAGGGCCGTAGCCGGCCACCGTGTAGCCCGCCAGGTCGGCAGGACTGGTGTAGCGCACAGTGGTGCCCGGCGCCGTGTACAGCACATAGGCCGACTGCAGGACAGGCGGCCCGATATTGAAGGCCACCGTGCGCTCCGGTGTTTTCAGCAGCATCAGCATGCCGTCCGCCGTGCCGCCGCTCATCATGGCAAAGGCGCGGCGCCAGGGATAGACCTCGGCTTTGCACTCGACCTTGATGGAGGCGCAAACGGCCTGCAGCACTTCGGGGAAAAATCCGTCTGGTTTATTGGTGCCGTTGGTGGTCAGCGGGGGGAAGGGCTGCATGACAAAGGTAAGGACCTGCGGCTGCGCAGCGCCTGCGGAAAGCGGCAATAGAAGTGGCAACAGAAGCGATAGCATTCGCAGCTGATGCGGCAGTTTCATGGCGGCCCTCGATTGAATGCGATTCCCGACTATAAGCTGATTTTCGGTATGAATCAACCTGCAACCGGCACGTTGCTGACTCGCTGCGGCGGTTCGACTATTATGCTGCTTTGGCGTGGATAACGATGGGGCGGTTTTGATTACGAGTGCGTTGCTGGCGTCTGTGCCAGGAGTGGAACATGGGTTTGGCACGGCGGCGGGCCTGGTGCCGGAAGTGCTGCAGGCCGCGTGGGAACTGCGGCCGGACAAGCGCCAGGTGCATGGCACGCGGTCGGTGCGCATCACCGGGCCGCAGCAGGCGGCCGGCGAGGCCGACGCTTTTTACACCTCTGCCGCAGGCATACCCGTCAGCGTGATCACTGCCGACTGCGTGCCGCTGCTGATGGCGCGGCGCGACGGCGGCATGGCCGCTGCGCTGCACGCGGGCTGGCGCGGCCTGTATGCCGGCATTATCGGCCAGTTCTGGCAGGAGATGCGCGAACGCGGCGAACGGCCGTCCGAGTGGGTGGCCGCCATCGGTCCGACCATTTGCGCGCCGTGCTACGAGGTGAGCGAGGAGCTGGCGCAGGACTTTACGCGCCACTATGCCGGACTGCCAGCCGCCACGGTGGTGCCCACGCACCGCCATCTGGATCTGCGCGCGGTGGCGCAATACGAGCTGGAACGCGCCGGAATGGGCGCGTTTGAGCATGTGGGCGGCTGCACCTGCTGCGCGCGCCGCGCGGACGGTGAACTGGCTTTCCGCAGCTACCGGCGCGGCGACCGCAATTCGCAGCAGCATGCGGGTTTGCTGATCCGTAGCTGAGAACTTTGTTAGCTGCTTAACCGTGGCGCGTGGCCGGCGGGTGTAAAGTTGGCGCCATGAGCGACTCACTCAAAACCTACAAGGCCAAGCGCAACTTCGACGTGACGCCCGAACCTGCCGAGGGAGGCGAGGAGGGCGGCGAGAACCTGTCGTTCGTCATCCAGAAGCACTGGGCCTCGCGGCTGCATTACGACTTCCGCCTGGAGCTGGACGGCGCCATGAAGAGCTGGGCCGTGCCGAAAGGTCCCAGCTACGACACGCACGACAAGCGCATGGCCGTGCATGTGGAGGATCATCCCATTTCCTACAACAGCTTCGAGGGCACCATACCGGAGAAGCAGTATGGGGCGGGCAAGGTCATTATCTGGGACAAGGGAACCTGGCATCCGCTGGTGGATCCGCACAAGGGCTACAAGGCGGGCAGCCTGAAGTTCGAACTGCGCGGCCACAAGATGCACGGGCGCTGGGCGCTGGTGCGGATGAAGGGGCGGGGCGAGAAGCAGGAGGCCTGGCTGCTCATCAAGGAGAAAGACGAGTACGCGCGGCCCGCCGCCGAATTCAGCGTGGTGGACGAGATGCCGGACAGCGTGAAAAAGCTCGGCATGCCCAAGGCTGCGAGCCAGCGCTCAGCCAGCGCCAAGCCGGCCGCCAAGGCGGCGGATGCTGCCGAAGCCGCGCCGGCCCGCGAGCTGCCCGCCACGCTGTCTCCCGAACTGGCCACGCTGGTGGACAAGCCGCCCTCCAGCCCGCAGGACTGGCTGTTCGAGATCAAGTTCGACGGCTACCGCATCCTGGCGCGGGTGGACGGCAAGGACGTGCAGCTGTTCACCCGCAACGGCAACGACTGGACCCACAAGCTCAAGCCCCTGCAAGCCGCACTGCTGAAAATGAAGCTGCCCTCCGGCTGGTATGACGGCGAAATTGTCGTGCATGACGAGACAGGGAGGCCGGATTTCGGCCTTCTGCAGCAATCCTTCGACAACGAAAAAACCGAAGATATTGTTTATTTCGTTTTCGACGCTCCCTACCTGGACGGCCATGACTTGCGCAGCGTGCCGCTGGAGCAGCGGCGCGCGCTGCTGTCCGCCGTCATGACAAAACACGGTACGGATACGGTGCGCCTGAGCGCGCAGATCGACGCGCTGCCGGAGGAAATGGTGGCCGCCGCCTGCAAAATGGGCCTGGAAGGCATTATCGGGAAACGGCGCGACTCGGCCTATACCTCCCGCCGTTCGGGCGACTGGATCAAGCTCAAATGCGGCCAGCGGCAGGAGTTCGTCATCGGCGGCTATACCGACCCGCAGGGCTCGCGCACCGGCATCGGTTCGCTGCTGCTCGGTACGCACGGCAAGGACGGCAAGCTGCACTACGCGGGCAATGTGGGCAGCGGCTTCAATCAAGCCAGCCTGGCCGCGCTGAGGGCCAGCCTGGAGAAGCTGGCGGTCGACGAAAACCCGTTTGCGTCCACGCGCGCCATTGCCAAAAAAGCGCACTGGGTCAAGCCGACGCTGGTGGCGGAGGTCAGCTTCGGCGAATGGACGCGCAGCGGCTCGGTGCGGCACGCCGTGTTCCAGGGGCTGCGCAAGGACAAGCTGCCCCGCATGATCATGCGCGAGCAGCCGGCGCACCTTGAAGATCTGGCACATGCGGAGCCTGGGAAGCCCGCGCGGAAGACGGCCCGGAACCGCGTCGGCGCCAGCGCAAAAGCCAGCGCGAAGCCCAGAGAGGCCGATGCCGCCACGCCGGCGCTGCACGGCACGCTGCCGGACACGTTGAAAGTCACGAATCCGGACCGTGTGATCGATGCGGAAAGCGGCACGACCAAGATTGCGCTTGTGCGCTACTACGCGCTGGTGGGCGAGCTGATGATGGAACATCTGAAGGAGCGGCCAGTATCGCTGGTGCGGGCTCCTGCGGGCGTGGGCGGAGAGCTGTTCTTCCAGAAGCACGCCGACGTGGCCAAAATGCCGGGCCTGAAGCATCTGGACCAGGCGCTGGACCCGGACCATCCGCCCATGCTGGCAGTTGGCAGTGTGGAGGGCCTGCTGTCGGCCGCGCAGTGGAACGTGGTTGAAATCCACACCCAGAACGCCGTCGCGCGCAGCTACGAAAAGCCGAACCGCATGATCTTCGACCTGGACCCCGGCAAAGGCGTGGAATGGCCCGCAATCCAGGAGGCGGCGGAACTGGTGCATGCCTTCCTCGCCGAATTGGGACTTCCCGCTTTTCTCAAGACCAGCGGCGGCAAGGGCCTGCACGTGGTGGTGCCGATCAAGCCCGCGTATGGCTGGGACACGGTGAAGGCGTTCTCGCAAGCCATCGTCGAGCATGTGGCGGGCGCGCTGCCGGACCGGTTCTCGTTCAAGAGCGGGCCGAAAAACCGGGTGGGCAAGATCTATATCGACTACCTGCGCAATGGCCGTGGTGCCACCACGGTGTGCGCATGGTCGGCGCGCACGCGGCCGGGACTGGGCATTTCGGTGCCCGTCCGCTGGGACGAGCTGCCCAAGCTGAAAGGCGGCGACCACTGGACGGTGGCCACCGTGCACCAGCGGCTGGACGAGGGCAACGCGCCGTGGGACGACTACGCCTCCAGCGCGAAGAGCATCACTGCAGCGATGAAGCAGTTCGGATTCAAGCCGGAAGACTAGCGGCAGGGCGGGGCGCCGAGGTCAGGCTGCGCGGCGCACGCGCGTGGACGCCGCCGTGGAGCGGGGCTTGGCCGCCTTCTTGGCCGCAGGTTTCGCAGCGGTCTTCGCTGCCGTCCTGGCTGCGGCCTTCGCCGCAGGCTTGGCGGCGGGTTTGGCCGCAGCCCGCGCCGGCGCATCGGCTTTCGGCGCCTTCTCCTTGCCGCCCAGGCTCTGCTTGAGCAGCGCCACCAGGTCCACCACGTTGCTGCTGGCGGGCTTTTCCTTCTCCGGCGCGGCAACGGTGATCGACTTGGTTTGCTTCGCCTTCACTTTCTTCTCGACCAGTGCCAGCACGTCGTTCTTGTACGTATCGTGGTACTGCTCGGGATTCCATTCCTCCGTCATGCCCTCCACCAGCGACAGGGCCATCTGCAGCTCCTTGTCGGTGATGCCGGCCGACTTGAGCGTTTTCGGCGGCAGCTTCAGCTCTTCGGTGCTGCGGATCTCTTCGGCGAAGCGCAAGGTGTTGAGCACGATGCCGTCGTCCACGCACACCAGCGCGCACAGGTGCTGGCGCACGCGTATCACCACCGTGGCGATGGCGATGCGGCCGGCCTTGCGCAAGGTCTCGCGCAGCAGCGCGTAGACCTTGCCGCCGCCGCGTCCCGGCGCCAGGTAGTAGGGCGTTTCGAAGTAGGTCAGCGGCACGTCGGCGGCGTCCACGAAGGCCAGGATGTCGATGGTCTGCGTGGCCGCCACGTTGGCCTGGCGCAGATCCTCGTCGGACAGCACCACGTACTCGTCCTGCTTGTACTCGTAGCCCTTGACGATGTTGTCCCACACGACTTCCTTGCCGGTGTTCTTGTTGTAGCGCTTGAAGCCGATGGGCGAGAAGTCGCGCCGGTCCAGCATGGTCAGGTCCAGGTCATGCGACTGCACCGCCGTGTGCATCTCGACCGGAATGTGCACCAGCCCGAAGCTGATGGCGCCTTTCCACAATGCGCGTGCCATGGGACCGTCCTCCTAGTTGCCTACGCTGCCGGTCACCGGCAGCACGATGCCCGTGATATAGCTGGAACAGCAGGGCGCCGCCAGGAACACATAGGACGGCGCCAGCTCTTCCGGCTGCGCCGGGCGTTTCATGTCGGTGGAGGCGCCGAACTGCGCGATCTTGTCCGGCGGCTGGTCGGCCGGATTGAGCGGCGTCCAGACCGGGCCGGGCGCCACCGCGTTCACGCGTATGCCCTTGTCCAGCAGGTTGGACGCCAGCGACATGGTGAAGGCGTGGATGGCGCCCTTGGTGGTGGAATAGTCCAGCAGGTGCGCCGAGCCTTGCAGCCCCGTCACCGAGCCGGTGTTGATAATGGACGCGCCGCGCTGCAGGTGCGGTTCCACCGCCTTGGCCATGTGGAAGTAACCATATACGTTGGTGCGCATGGTGAGGTCGAAGCGCTCCTCGGACAGCTCGGCCAGCGAGCCGGCATGCGCCTGGAAGGCCGCGTTGTTGACCAGGATGTCGATATGGCCGAACTCCGCCAGCACCTCATCCACGGCGCGGCGGCAGAAGGCCGGGTCGCTCACGTCGCCGGGCAGCAGCAGGCAGCTCTGGCCCTCGGCCTCCACGAAGCGCTTGGTTTCGGCCGCGTCCCCGTGTTCGTCCAGGTAGATGATGGCCACGTCCGCCCCCTCGCGCGCGTACAGCACCGCCACCGAACGGCCTATGCCCGAATCGCCGCCGGTGATGATGGCGGCCATGCCGGCCAGCTTGCCGCTGCCGCGATAGTCCGGCGCCAGGAAGCGCGGCCGCAGCTCCATGTCCGCTTCGCTGCCGGGCTTTTGCAGGTGCTGCCTGGGTAGGGGCGGGCTGGGCTGGTCGTGGTGGCCGGTCTGCACGGCATCCCGGCTGGCCTTCTGCTGGCCCCGGGACTGGTCGCGCTGGTCCTGCTCTTGCTGCACAGCACGTTGCATGCTGGCGGCGGACTGCGGCGCCTTGTTTTCCGATTGTGCCATGGTGCTCTCCTTCGTCTGCAAGCTGCCAGTATTGGGAAGGATGGCGTGGACAACCGTGCGGTTTCACACATAAATCTGGTTTTTTAACCCACATACGTTGCTAACTATGAACTTTATGGCAAACTGTAGAGGCCATACTTATAAGAATGCTTTGGGGATATCTCATGACCGCAGAAATCGACAGCCATGCCCGGCGCGTGGGGCTCTTTCTCAACCTGGCAGGCGAGCGGCGCGGCGAGTTCCAAGCCAGTTGCGGCGAGCTGTTCAACCGTTTGCTGCTGACGGAAACCTTCGATGGCGCCACCGCCATGCTGGCGCGCCAGCCGGTGGACCTGCTGGTACTCGACCTGGACGGCTTCGACGACAGCGGCGACCTGTCCGCCGCCAGCGCGCTGGTGCGTGCCCGGCAGGGTGCACCGGTGCTGGTTTTATGTCCCTACGGAAACACCGCCTGGCTGCCCGAACTGATGGCGGCCGGACCGCTGACTTACCGCATCAGTCCGCTGTTGAGCGAAGACCTGCAGCAGTCGGTGAGCCAGGCGCTGACGGCGCCGCTGGACGCGGCCGCCGCGCAACAGCAGGCGCTGCTGGACAAGGAGAAAGAGCTGCGCGACCTGCTGGCCATCCAGCGCGGCGTACAGCGCGCGCTGACCGGCATGGACGAGCTGGGCACAATGGCCGCGCGCATCTGCACCGCGCTGTGCAGCTTCCCCGGCGTGCGGCACGCGGCGCTGTTCCACATGCAGGAGCGCGGCAACCTGGTGCTGGCGGCGCAGGAGGCGCGCAACCATCTGGACATGGCGCGGCTGCTGCAGCGCAGCGAGCGGCTGCTGCAGTCGCCGCTGTCGGACACCTTCCCGCCGCTGATGGCGGTGGGCAGCGGCGACATGGTGCTGCTGGACGCGCCGGAAAAAGCGGGCGACCCCGAGCTGGCCATGCAGCTGCACGACAAGGGCGTGCGCATGGTGCTGGCGCTGCCGCTGCGCAGCGAGGCGGGCGGGCCGGTGCAGGGCGCCGTCAGCCTGATGTTCGACCGCCACATTGCGTTTTCGCGCGAGCAGTTTTCCGGCCTGGGCAGCCTGGCGCAGTTCATCAGTTTCGGGCTCGCGATGAGCGAGCTCAAGCACCAGAACGACGCGCTGGCTGGCAAGCTGACGCAGATCACGACGGTGGATGCGCTGACGGGTGCGGTGAACCGGCGCCACGGCGAGGCCGAGCTGGACAACGAAATCCGGCGCGCGCGGCGCTACGGCATGCCGCTGGGCGTGATCGCGTTCGACATCGACAACTTCCGTTCGGTGAACGACATCTACGGCTACCCCTGTGGCGACCAGGCCTTGCGCACGGTGGCGCAGACGGTGCTGAGCCGGTTGCGCACGTCGGACCAGCTGGTGCGGATGCGGGGCGAGGAATTCCTGATCATCGCCACGCACACGGCCGCGATCGACGCGCTGAAGCTGGCCGAAAAGCTGCGCGAGACCATCGCCACCACCGAGCTGCCGGGCTGCGAAATGGTGACGATCAGCCTGGGCGTGGCGCAAGCCGGCCCGGAAGAGGGCGCCAGCACCCTGCTGGAGCGCCTGGACGCCGCCCTGCACCGCGCCAAGCGCGCCGGCCGCAACTGTGTCGAACTCGCCATGGCCTCCTGATCCCTGGCCAGCCTCAGCCGCATTTCCCCCAATTCGGGGTCAGACCCCGGATGGCACAGGATGCGGCTCAGCTCGCTTGCCTTATTGGGCGGCAGCTGGCCAATTGTCGCTGGAGTCCTACGGGATCTGCCATCCCATCCCATCTGGATTCCTGTATTCCTACAAGCAGCCTGAGCCGCATTTCCCGCGTCCGGGGTCTGACCCCGAAATGGGGGAAATGCGGCTGAGGTTGCTTGGCTTAGAGTGCTTCGAGGATGGTGGCGACGCCTTGGCCGCCGCCGACGCACTGGGTGGCCAGCGCGTAGCGGCCTTGCTGGCGCGCCAGCAGCGCGGCGGCTTTGCCGGTGATGCGCGCGCCGGTGGCGCCCAGCGGGTGGCCGATGGCCATGCCGCCGCCGTCGATGTTGACGATCGCCGGATCGATGCCCAGCTCGCGCACGCTGGCCAGCGCCTGGGAGGCGAACGCTTCGTTGATTTCCGCCACGTCCAGCTGCGCCGCCGTGATGCCGGCCTGCGCCAGCGCCTTGCGCGTGGCCGGCACCGGCCCGATGCCCATCACCGCCGGGTCCACGCCCGTCGACGCCATGCCGATAATGCGCGCGCTTGGCTTCAGGCCGTGCTTGCGCGCGAACGCTTCGCTCGTCACCAGCACCGCCGAGGCGCCGTCGGTCAGCGGCGAGGACGTGCCCGCCGTCACCACGCCGTCGTCGCGGAACACCGGCTTCAGGCCGGCCAGCGCTTCCAGCGAGGTGCCGGGACGGATGCAGCCGTCTTCGCTCACCAGCTCGCCTGCGGCCGTGCGCACCGGCACAATCTCGTCCGCCAGCAGGCCGGACTCGCGCGCCGTGGCCGCTTTCCGGTGCGATTCAAAGGCCATCCGCTCCTGGTCGCCGCGCGCCACCTCATAGCGGCTGGCGACGTTTTCGGCGGTGTCGCCCATGCTGATGTAGGTGTCGCTGTGCTCGTATAGCTGCGGATTGGGCGAGAAGTTGAAGCCGCCCTGCGGCACCATCGTCATCGATTCCACGCCCACGCACAGGTAGGCCTCGCCCAGCCCGGCCTCTATCTGCGCGGCGGCAATGTGGATGGCGGACATGGACGAGCCGCAGAAGCGGTTCACCGTCATCCCCGGCACTTCGAACGGGAAGCCGGCCAGCAGCGACACCACGCGCGCCAGGTTGTTGCCCTGTGACGATTCCGGATAGGCGCAGCCCAGGATCACGTCGTCCAGCAGCGCCGGGTCGAGGCCGGTGCGCTGCATCAGGCCTTGCACCACCTGGGCGGCGAGGTCGTCGGGACGGGTTTCGGCCAGCTTGCCTTTGCGGGCGAAATGGAAGGGGGAGCGCGCGTAGGCGCTGATCACGGCTTTCATAGTGGCTCCTTAAATTACGATCATCATCAATGATTCATATATTACGGCCGTAATGTATAATGTCAAGCAGAACTTGGCGACGGGGAGAGCATCATGAAGGTGAGCAGGGAGCAGGCGGCGTTGAACCGCGAGCGGATTGTGGAGACGGCGGCCAGGCTGTTCCGCGAGAAGGGTTTTGACGGCATCGGCGTGGCCGATTTGATGAAGGGCGCGGGCTTGACGCACGGCGGCTTTTACGGCCACTTCGCTTCCAAGGAGGTGCTGCTGGCGGAAGCCACCGCCAAGGCGCTGGAGAAGTCGCTGATGAAGTGGCGCAAGCTGGCCGATGGCGCGCCGGCGCGGCCGGTGGCGGCCATCGCCGAGTCCTATCTGTCGGTGGCGCACCGCGATTGCCCGGGCCGGGGCTGCGCCGTCAGCACCTTGGGCACCGATGCGGCGCGTTCCGGTCCGGAAGTGCGGCAGGCCATGGCGGCCGGCGTGCAGGCGCAGCTCAAGCTGCTGGCCGAGCTGGAGCCGGGCGCGGACGCCGCCGCCCAACGCCAGCGCGCCATCGCCGATTACGCCAGCATGGTGGGCGGCTTGGTGCTGTCGCGCGTGATGGCGGACCCGGCGCAGTCTGAGGAAGTGCTGGCGGCGGTGCTGGCGGAGCTGGAGCAGGGCCGCTAGAGGCAGTGCGGGTGCTTTGCGGCGGGATGGCTGCGGAGCAAGAAAAACGGGTATATTGTTATTTAATAAACCCGGAGGCCGCATGCAACTCTTGAACAGTCTGATCAACCGTAGCATCCGCAGCACCTTATTCATGGGCGTCCTGGCCTTTCACGGGCTGGTGGTGTTTCCCGTGGTGCTGGGCGCAGTTCGCGATGGCGAGAAAATGGCCGAGTCTTTGCCGCCCGCGGAGCGGAGCGGCGTGGTCGGCCGCACCTTGTCCGCGGTGCGAGACAATTATGTGTTCCCGGAGCGGACGCCACGGATCGAGGCGGATGTGCACCGCCGGAATGCGGCAGGTGAGTATGACGCCGCCGAAAGCGGCCACGAGCTGGCGCGCAGCATCAGCGAAGACATGCAAGTCGCCGCCGACGATAATGCCTTGCTGCTGGAATATCTGGCGCTGCCTGTCCTGGGCGAAACGCCGCCCGGCACGGTGCGCGACGTGGAGCCGCTGGAGGCCTGGCCGCAGAGCTGGATCACGCGCGTGCGCCGCTCCTGGGACAGCGGCGGGGTCTGGAATGTGAAAGTCCTGGACGGCAACGTGGGCTTCCTGCAGATCCACAAATTCGACCATTTTTACAATGCGCGCGGCAAGTACGCCGAAACGATGGACAAGCTCAAGGATACGCGGGCCGTCATCATCGACCTGCGGCAAAACGCCGGCGGCTGGCCCGAAGCGGTGAACACTTTCGCCACCTACTTTTTCGACCAGCGCGTGCATCTGGACGACATCTATTACCGCAAGCAGGACCTCACCGTGCAGAACTGGACCGATGCCGAGCCGCTGGGGCCGCGCTACGGCGCAAAGCGGCCGGTCTATATCCTGACCTCGCCCAACACGCACGGCGCGGCGGAGTCCTTCGCTTATTCCATGCAAAAAATGGGGAGGGCGACCGTGATAGGCCGGGCGACCAGGGGCAGCGCTCACCTGTCGGACCGTTTCCCCCTGTCCGAGCACTTCCAGGCCTGGGTTCCCGTCGCGCGCGCCGTCAACGCCACCACGGGCGGAAACTGGCAAAGCAGCGGCGTCAAGCCCGACGTCGAAGCGATCCGCAAGGACGCCATGGAAATAGCGCGGCGCATGGCTATGGAAACGGCCGGGATGGCGCTTGCCCGATAAGCACTGTGGCCGTCAGGGCAGTCGACGCGGTGGCGCCTGCGCAGGTGCTGCTGCCGCTGTAGCCGAAACTGCCGCAGGCGGGCCGTATGGCGGATTGTAGCGGGAGGCAAACCAGACTGCGCCCGTCAGCAGTGCGATCGCGCCGATAATGCGCCATGTCATGCCATGCAGCGCTTTTCCCAAATCTGCCTTTGTGACGAGATAGCTCGCCGATAAGGATCAAGCGGCTTCTATATCTGTTTTCCTTATATCCATATGCGTTGCCCGTATGGTAGGCTTCGCTTATTTCCAGGGGAGGACGGGTTAGAGCATGCTGCATTGGTTGAGGCAATACCGGCGTGCCATGCTGCCGGGCGACATGAGCGCCGGTATCGTGGTGGCGATGATGATGATCCCGCAGGGCATGGCGTACGCGCTGGTTGCCGGCTTGCCGCCGGTGGCGGGGATATACGCCAGCATTTTGCCTCCCCTGGCCTACGCTCTCTTTGGCAGCAGCATGACCCAGTCCGTCGGCCCCATGGCCATCGTGTCGCTGATGACGGCGGCGGTGATCGCGCCGCTGGCGCCGGCCGGCTCGGCGCTGTACGGGGTGCTGGCCGCGCAGCTGGCGCTGGTGGCGGGCGTGGTGCTGCTGGTGTGCGGCGCGCTGCGCATGGGCTTTCTGGCCAATTTCTTCTCGCGCCCCGTGATGAGCGGCTTCACCGTCGGCTCGGCCATCGTCATTGCCGGCGGCCAGCTCAAGCCCCTGCTGGGCGCTTCCTTCCCGCAATTCCACACGCCCAGCGCCGTGCTGGGCGGCGTGTCCTTGCTACTGCTTTTGCTGGGCAAACGCTATCTGGCGCGCCTGCTGCAGCGCTGCGGCCTGTCCGCCGCGCACGCGGACCTGGGCGGACGCCTGGCGCCCATGCTGGTGGTGCTGGCCGCCACCGCCGCCATGCCGCTGCTGGGTTTGCAGGCGCTGGGCATCCACGCCACCGGCGCCGTGCCTTCCGGCCTGCCGGAGCTGAACCTGGCCACTTCCAGCAGCCACTGGCGCGCGCTCTTGCAGCCGGGCCTGCTGATCGGTTTTATCGTGTTCCTGATGAGCATGTCCGCCGCCCAGACCCTGGCGCTCAAGCGCAACGAAAAGCTGGTGAGCAACCAGGAGCTGTTCGGCCTGGGCGCGGCCAATGTGGCCAGCATGGTGTCCGGCGGCTTCCCGGTCACGGGCAGCATTTCGCGCTCGGCGGTGAATTTCTCGGCCGGCGCCAACACGCCGCTGGCCAGCGTGATCACCGCTGTGCTGCTGGCGGCGGCGCTGGTGGCACCCACCGGCTGGCTGGCGCTGCTGCCGCTGCCCACGCTGGCGGCGACTATTATCGTGGCCGTGCTGGGCATGCTGGAGTTCGATACGCTGCGCATGGCCTGGCGCTATGACAGGGGCGACGCCGCCGCCTGGGCGGTCACCGCCGCCGGCGTGCTGGCGCTGGGCGTGGAGGCGGGCGTGGTGATCGGCGTATTATTGTCGATGGGCACGCTGATCTGGCGCGCCAGCCGGCCCCATATCGCCGTGCTGGGCCGCATCGCGGGCAGCGAGCACTTCCGCAATATCGAGCGTTACGCCGCCCAGACCCAGTCGGACATCCTGGTGCTGCGCATCGACGCCAACCTGTTCTTCGGCAACGTGGAGGCGGTGAGTGAGCGTATCGAGGAGGAGCTGCGCACCCATCCGTCCGCGCGCCACGTGGTGCTGGTGATGACCGCCGTCAGTTCGATCGACACCACGGCGCTGTTTGCGCTGTCGGAATGGAACGCCAGCATGCGCCGGCGCGGCGTGTGCATGCACCTGGCCGAGGTGAAGGGGCCGGTGATGGACCGTTTGCGCGAGAGCGACCTGCCGGCGCAGCTGAGCGGTCCCATCTTCCTGAGCACGGCCATGGCCTGCAACGCCTTGCAGGAATGCCGCGAGGGCGGCGTGGCGGAATACATTTAGGAGCCGGTATGCAGGATCAAGTCTACCGTCCGGGCGATTCGCCCGGCAGCGTCGAGCGCCGCGCAGCCAAGCTGCTGTGCGCCGCCTTCAACCGCGAGGACGACGTCGCCAGGCGCGCCGAAATCCTCGAGCAGCTGCTGCGCAAGCCGAACAACGCCCACTTCGAGGCGCCGTTTTTCTGCGACTACGGCTACAACATTACCGTGGGCGATCACTGCTTCGCCAACCACAACCTGGTGATACTGGACTGCGCGCCGGTCACGCTGGGCAACCACGTGCTGATCGGCCCGAATACCGTGATTTCGGCCGCCAGCCATCCGGTGGACCCGGTGGCGCGCGCGGCCGGCGTGTTCGAGGCGCTGCCCATCACCATAGGCAACCATGTGTGGATAGGCGCCAACGTCACCATCCTGCACGGCGTGACCATAGGCGACAACTGCACCATAGGCGCCGGCAGCGTGGTGGCCAAGTCCATCCCGGCCAACAGCCTGGCGGTGGGCAACCCTTGCCGGGTGGTGCGCGCCATCCCTTAGGTAAAATCTATCGCTTCGGTAAAAACAATTGTCTTTCAAGGTTAAATGAGAATCGTTATTATTCAGTGACTGATCCAGACATTGAAACGAGGCTCACCATGATTACCGCAGCGAAAAAAGTCAGCCAGGTTGCCGCCCACACCGGCATTGCATTCGGCCTGATGTACGTCCTGACCGGCTCCGTCGTGTTCGGCGGGCTCGCTGCGGTGCTGGAGCCTGTGGTCAATGTGCTGCTGCTGCCTTTCCACGAGCGCGCCTGGCACAAGCTGCGCGCCCGCGCCGTGCAGGCCCGCGAGCGCTACGCGGCGCTGGCCGGCGAGAAGGTCAGCCAGACCATCATGCACGCGGCGGTGGCCTTCCTGATGCTGTGGTGGGCAACCGGCTCGATGGCGGTGGGCGGCCTGGCTGCCGTGCTGGAGCCGGTGCTGAACGTGGTCGCCTTGCCTTACCATGACCGCCTGTGGGACAAGCTGGAACTGCGCCTGGCGGCCCAGCCCGCCGCAGCGGCGGCCTGAATCGGCGGACGGCGGCCGCGGCGGTTTGGTACACTGCGTCCTTTTCCTCGCTTCAAGGTAGTTCCATGCCGCACCCAACTGAGCTGCGCGCCTATGCGCTGCAATGCCTGCTCGAAACCGATCCCGCCATGAAAGCCGCCGCCGTGGCGGCCATGGCGCAAGCCTGGGCCGAGGGCGTTCTTGCGCTGGACCCGGCGCACGACCCGGCCGCCGCGCCGGCGTCCGAACTGGCCATCCCGGGCCGTCCCGTGCGTCCGGAACTGGTGCCGCCGCGCCTGGTGGGCCGCCGCTCGATGGCGACGCTGGAGGGCAGGGCGATGCTGGTGCATGCGCTGTCCCATATCGAATTCAACGCGGTGAACCTGGCGCTGGACGCGCTGTGGCGCTTCCCCGGCATGCCTGCCGAGTACTACATCGACTGGCTGCGCGTGGCCAGGGAGGAGGCTTACCACTACTCCATGCTGGCCGCGCACCTGCAAACCCTGGGCTACCAGTACGGCGATTTCAGCGCCCACGACAGCCTGTGGGAGATGGTGGAGCGCACGCGCGAGGACATCACGGCGCGCATGGCGCTGGTGCCGCGCACGCTGGAGGCGCGCGGCCTGGACGCCATTCCGCCGCTGCGCGCCAAGATCGCGCAGGCGGGCGACATGGCGGCCGCCGCCATCCTGGACATCATCTTGCGCGACGAGATCGGCCATGTGGAGATCGGCAATCGCTGGTACGGCTACCTGTGCGAACAGCGCGGACTGGAGCCGCGCGCCACCTACGACGAGCTGGCTGCGCGCTACCGGGCGCCCACGCCCAAGGGGCCGTTCAACCTGGAAGCGCGCCGTAAGGCCGGCTTCAGCGAGGCGGAACTGGACCGGCTGCAGTCGGCGTAAGTAGCCGGCCACGCCGCCGCCATGTTGCCTCGGCGAGACAAAATAGGCGGCCTGGAGCCGCCGCCGTGTCATTTTTGTTGCAAACCCGTGCGCTGTGGACGTGGCGCAGCCACTCTTGCTTGCAATATACTGGCGTGGCCGATATCGTCTGGCGGGGCGCAAGAGCGCCCATGACAATCGGCGCACATGGGAGCGGGAATGGAAGCAGAAGGGCGGCGGGAGCAGGCAAGGGAACAGAACCAGGCGCAGCAGGCGCCGGAGCAGGTGCGCGGCGATATCCTGGTGGTCGAGGACACGCCGGCGTCGCTGCAATTGCTGTCCAAGCTGCTTACCGACGCCGGCTACCGCGTCCGCGAGGCGCCGAACGGCGAACTGGCGCTGTGGAGCGCCCAGGCCCAGGCCCCCGAACTGGTGCTGCTGGACATCCGCATGCCCGGCATCGACGGCTACGAAGTGTGCAGCCGCCTCAAGCAGATGCCCGGCCTGGACGAGGTGCCGGTGATTTTCCTGTCCGCCCACAGCGACACGGACGACAAGCTGCGCGGTTTCCAGGTCGGCGGTGTGGACTTCATTTCCAAGCCTTTCCATTTCGAGGAAGTCAATGCGCGCGTGATGGCGCACCTGAAGATACGCCGCCTGCAGCAGCAGCTGGCCGCGCAGAACGACCAGCTGCAGCGCGAGTCGCGCCAGCGCCTGGCCGAGATCGCGCACATGAACCGCAACGCCAGCGCGTCGGTGTACTGCGCCGCCCTGGTGCACGAGCTGAACCAGCCGCTGGCGGCCATCATGAGCAACGCCGAGGCGGCCGAACTGTTCCTGCAGATGACGCCGCCCGCGCTGGACGACGTGGAAGAGATCCTGGGCGACATCCGGCGCGACGACCGCCGCGCCAGCGAGCTGATACAGCGCATGCGCGAGCTGCTGAAGAAATCCGACCCGGTGGCGCAGCGCCTGGACCTGAACGAGGCCGTGGCGCAGGTGATCGCGCTGCTGGGCAGCGAGGCGCGCATGCGGCGCGTGCTGCTGCAGGCCGAGCCGGCCCCGGCGCCGCTGATGGTGTCGGCCGATCCGGTGCAGCTGCAGCAAATCCTGATCAACCTGGTGCTGAACGGCATGGACGCGATGGGCGCCTCGCCCCAAGGCATAGGCGCGGCCGACGGCGGCTGCGGCAAGCCGCGCCAGGTGGTGCTGCGCGCGGGCCTGCGCGGCGACGGCATGGCCGAAGTGCTGGTGCGCGACCACGGCTGCGGTTTCGGCGCCAACCAGGCGCGCCTGTTCGAGTCCTTCTTCACCACCAAGGCGCACGGCATGGGGCTGGGCCTGTCGATCGCGGCGGCCATCGTGCAGGCGCACGGCGGGCGCATCTGGGCCGACAACAACCCGGACGGCGGCGCCACGGTGGGCTTTGCCCTGCCTTCCGCACCGGCGGCGGCCGGAGGCCAGCCATGAAAATCCACATCATCGACGACGACGAAGCGCTGCGCACCGCGCTGTCGCGCCTGCTGGGCGCCTGCGGCTACCGCGTCACCGTCTACGAGTCCGGCGACGCCTTCGTGCGCGCTGAAACCGGCGACGAGGCCGGCTGCATCCTGCTGGACGTGGACATGCCGGGCCTGAGCGGCCTGCAATTGCAGGATCTTTTGCGTTCGCGCAACAGTATCCTGCCCATCGTCTTCCTGACCGGCAACGGCGACATTGCCATGAGCGTGCGCGCCATCAAGGCCGGGGCCGAGGACTTCCTGTCCAAGCCCATCGCCAAGGAGGACCTGCTGGACGCCATCGGCCGCGCCATGCTGCGCTACGAGGCGGCGGCGGCGCACAACAGCGAGCTGAGCGGCCTGCGCAAGCGCGCCGCCACGCTTACAGCGCGCGAGCGCGAGGTGTTCGTGCTGGTGGTGCAGGGCATGCTGAACAAGCAGATCGCCTTTGAACTGGGCAACACCGAGCGCACCGTCAAGGCGCACCGCCACAGCCTGATGGAAAAGCTGGAGGCCGGCTCGCTGGCCGAGCTGGTGCAGATGGCGAACCGCCTGGGGCTGGCCAGAAAATAAAGTTGCATCCCCGCCCCACCTGTACCAAAGGACACGTTACAGCCGTGTGAATTCTCCCTACAGTCATACCTATCGGTGCTTGCACCCACAGGGATGGCGTCATGGAAACAGGAAAAATCGTCGTTGCCGTCGTCGAAAACGATGCAGGCATGCTCAAGGCGCTGGGCCGGCTGCTGCGCGCGGCCGGCTATATGGCGCAGTTGTACGCGTCGGCCGAGCTGTATCTGCAGCGCGACGACCATAGCGATATCACCTGTCTCATCCTCGACATCGACCTCGGCGGGCTGTCCGGCATCGAGCTGCAGCAGATGCTGGTCGGCGCGGGCAAGGCGCCGCCCATCGTCTTCGTCACCAGCCAGATAGACGGCGGCATGCAGGCCGCAGCCCAGCGCCTGGGCTGCCTGGCCTATCTGCGCAAGCCTTTTGACTCGCACGAACTGCTGGCGGCCTTGCAGCTGGCCGCGCACAACCACTGACCAGGGATGCACTATGAAAAACATCACGATTAAAGCGCGCCTGATTGCCGCCATGGCGTTTCTGTCGCTGCTGCTGGCGGCCATAGGGCTGGCCGGCCTGAACAGCCTGAGCCAGACCAACTCCGCACTGCAAACCGTGTATGACGACCGCCTGGTGGCGATGGGCATGCTGAACCAGATCGGCACCGGCCTGCTGTACCAGCAGATCGGCCTGGGCAACGCGGTGGACGCCGCCGACGGCGCCCACACCGGCCTGCTGGAGGACGTGCGCAAGCGCGGCGCCGAGATCGACAAGGTGTGGGCGGCCTATATGGCAACCTATCTGACGCCGGAAGAGGCTGCGCTGGCCAAGACCTTCGCGGCGGCCAACTCGGCCATGCGCGAGCAGGCCATGCAGCCGCTGGCGGCGGCGGTGGCGGCGGGCGAGCGCGAGCAGGCGGCGGTGCTGCAGCACAAGAAGCTGGACCCGGCCATGGCGGCGGCGGACAAGGCGTTGGACGCGCTGGTGGAGCTGCAGCTGGTGGTGGGCAAGCAGGAATACGACGCCTCGCAGGCGCGCTACAGCACCTTCCGCGCCATCTCCATCGGCTCCATCGTGCTGGGCGTGGCGGTGGGCGCGGTGATGGGCTTCTGGCTGCTGCGCGCCATCCTCACGCCGCTGCGCAGCGCCATCGAGGTGGCCGAGGCGGTGGCGGCGGGCGACCTGACCCAGCGCATCGAAGTGCGCTCGAACGATGAAATGGGCCAACTGACGGCCGCGCTGAAACGCATGAACGACAGCCTGGTGAGCATCGTGGCCGAGGTGCGGCAGGGCACGGAGACCATCACGGTGGCCTCGGGCGAGATCGCCAGCGGCAATGCCGACCTGTCCTCTCGCACCGAAACCCAGGCTTCCAGCCTGGAGGAAACCGCCAGCTCGATGGAGGAACTCACGTCCACCGTGCAGCACAACACCGAAAGCGCGCGCTCGGCCGACGCGCTGGCCCACGAGGCGGCCTCGGTGGCGCAGCGCGGCGGCGCGGTGGTGGCGCAGGTGGTGAGCACCATGGGCGCCATCAACCAGTCGTCCAGCAAGATCGCGGACATTATCGGCACCATCGACGGCATCGCCTTCCAGACCAATATCCTGGCGCTGAACGCGGCGGTGGAAGCGGCACGGGCCGGCGAGCAGGGACGCGGTTTTGCCGTGGTGGCCTCGGAAGTACGCAACCTGGCGCAGCGTTCGGCGGCGGCGGCCAAGGAAATCAAGGAACTCATCGGCCATTCGGTGGCCCAGGTGGGCGAGGGCAGCAAGCTGGTCGACCAGGCCGGCGCCACCATGCAGGAAGTGGTGCACAGCGTGGAGCGCATGACCGGCATGATGTCGGCCATCCTGACGGCCAGCGTGGAGCAGTCCTCCGGCATCGAGCAGATCAACCAGGCCGTGGCCGAGATGGACACGGTAACCCAGCAGAATGCGGCGCTGGTGGAGCAGGCGGCTGCGGCCGCCGAGTCCCTGCAGGACCAGGCGCGCGCGCTGGAGCAGGCGGTCAGCGTGTTCAGGCTGGACGGTGCGGCGCTGACCCGCCAGGCTGCAGCCCGCCCGGCGCCTCGTCCGGCGGCGCCGCGCGCCGTGCCTGCGGCCAAGCGCCCTGCGGCGCCTGCGATTGCCCGCTCGGCATCTGCCCCGGCCCCGGCGGCACGCCGCCTCGCTGCGGCGCCGGCCGCGGCGGACGGTGACTGGGAAGAGTTCTAATGAGGCGGCCGGCGCGGCGCGCTACGGCCTGAAAGGAACGCCATGGGCACATTGAAATATCGGACGGGCTGCGCGGCAAGGCTGCATGCCAGGGGCGAGATTTCGATTGCCCTGCTGGTGAGCGTGGCCGTGACGGCGGTGGTGACGCTGGTGCTGGCCGCCTTCGCCGTCTACTTTTACCAGAGCGAGAAAGCCCAGCGCTGGACCCAGCTGCGCGCCGAACTGGCCGCCAGCGCCGGCGAAATGGCCGACGCTGCCGCGCTGCCGGTATGGAATTACGACCACGCGCAGCTGGTCACCATCATGAAAAGCGGCTTGAGCAACCGGGGCCTGCACGCCAGCATGGTGGCGCCGGTGGGCGTGCCGCCCTACATCCTGGTGCGCGGCGCGGACGGCCTGCTGCACAGCGAAACGCAGCCGCCGCAAGACCCTGAACTGCTGCAGGAGCGGCGCGACGTGCGCGCCCAGGGGCAGATCGTCGCCAGCATCACCCTGTACGCCTCGCCGGCCGCGCTGCTGGCTGAACTGCGCAGCCGCAGCTACGCCATCGCCGGCATGATACTGGCGCTGGACCTGGCCCTGGTGGCCGGGCTGTACCTGGTGCTGTGGCATATGATGCTCAAGCCGGTGCAGGCCATCGGGCGCTACGCGGCCGACGTCAAGGCCGGCCTGAATCCCGCTGCGCCGGCGCCGCGCGCCTGGCTGTTCGGTGAACTGAAAGTGCTGCTGGCCTCGCTGCGCGAAATGATCGCGCTGCTCGACAGCCGCTACCGCGCCATGCATGCCAGCGAGCAGCGCCTGCAGATCGCCACCCGCGCGGCGGCCATCGGCATCTGGGACTGGGATATCCAGAGCGGCGCGGTGGAGTGGGACGACCAGATGTACCGCCTGTTCGGCGTCGAGCGCGCGCAGGTGGAGTCGCCCATGCAGCTGTGGATGGACATGCTGCATCCCGAGGACAAGGAACGCATTGGCGCCGCGCTGCAGCGCACGCTCGACAGCGACGACCAATTCGACCGCGAGTTCCGCCTGGTCTGGCCGGACGGTACGGTGCGCCACATCCAGGCCGATTCGATGCTGTTCCGCGACGCCGAAGGGCGGCCGCAGCGCATGGTCGGCGTGAACTACGACATCAGCGCGCACAAGGCGGCGCAGGAGGAACTGCGCCGGCACCGCCACCACCTGGAGGAACTGGTGGTGGAGCGCACGCGCGCGCTGTCGGTGGCGGTGGCGCAGGCGCAGGCGGCCAGCCAGGCCAAGAGCGTGTTCCTGGCCAATATGAGCCACGAACTGCGCACGCCGCTCAACGCGGTGATCGGCTTTTCGCGCCTGATGGCCGGCTCGCCCAGCATGCAGGCGGAGGAAAAGCGCAACCTGGGCATTATCCACCGCTCCGGCCAGCATCTGCTCACGCTGATCAACGACATCCTGGAGCTGTCCAAGATCGAGGCCGGGCGCATTGCGCTGCAAAGCGAGCCGGTGCTGCTGTCGGAGATGCTGCAGGAGGTGATGGACATGGTGAGCATGCGCGCCGGGCCGGAGGTGGCGCTGCGGCTCGACAGCCAGCAACTGCCGCTGCGCGCCCAGCTGGACGGCACCAAGCTGCGCCAGGTGCTGCTCAACCTGATGTCCAACGCCGTCAAGTTCACCCGCGCCGGGCGCATCACGCTGCAGGCGCGCGCCAGCTGGATAGACGCGGACGGCGGCAGCGGTGTCGACGGCGGCGGCTATGGCCACTGGCTGCTGGCGTTCGCCGTCAGCGACACCGGCCCCGGCATCGCGCCGCAGGACCACGAGCGCATCTTCGAGCCTTTCGTGCAGGCCGCGCAGGACGGCGCGGCCGAGGGCACCGGCCTGGGCTTGCCGATTTCGCGCGAATTCGTGCAGCTCATGGGCGGCTCGCTCACGGTGCAGTCGGCGCTGGGCGAGGGCGCGGAGTTTCGCTTCGCGGTGCCGGCCGGGCTGGCGCAAGGCGGTGCGGCCGGCTCGGACAGCCAGGGGTATGATGGGGACTGCGCCGGCAGCGCCGAGCTGCAGAGCATCGACGGCGCCGCCGCGCCGCCGACAGCGGCGGACCTGGCGGCGCTGCCGGGCGATACCGCCGGCGCGCTGCGCGACGCGGTGCTGCAGCTGAACCTGGCGCGCGCGGCCCAGCTGCTGGCGGAGCTGCCGCCAGCCAGCGCCGGCACGGTGGCGGCCATCGAGGCCATGCTGGCGCGCCATCAATACCCCGAGCTGTGCGCCATGCTGGCGCCGGCTCTGGCCGAATAAGAGAGAGGGCGGCATGATGATGCAGCGCGCGGACCAGAACTCCAGCGGCGAAATCCTGGTGGTGGAAGACACGCCGGCCTCGCTCAAGCTGCTCAGTGAATTGCTGGGCAATGCGGGCTATCTGGTGCGGCAGGCGCCGGACGGCGAGCTGGCGCTGTGGAGCGCGCAGGCCCGGCCGCCCGAGCTGATCCTGCTCGACATCCGCATGCCCGGCATCGACGGTTTCGAAGTGTGCCGCCGCCTGAAGGCCGATCCCGCACTGAGCGACATCCCGGTGATCTTCCTGTCCGCCCAGTACGACACCGACGACAAGGTGCGCGGCTTCCAGGCCGGCGCGGTGGACTTCATCGCCAAACCCTACCAGTCGGAGGAGGTGCTGGCGCGCACCCGCGCCCACATCCACCTGGCGCGCGCGCAGCAGGCGCTGGCCGCCAGCAATGCGCAGCTGACGCGCACGCTGGAGGAGCTGGGCACGGCGCGCGCCGAGATCGTGCGTTCGGAGCGGCTGGCGGCGCTGGGCGCATTGGTGGCGGGCGTGGCGCACGAGCTGAATACGCCCATCGGCAACAGCGTGCTGGCCGCCAGCGCGCTGCAGGACCGCAGCAGCGCTTTTTTCGGCAGCATGGAACACGGCGTGAAGCGCTCGGAGCTGGAGCGCTTCGGCGCGGACACCGAGCACGCCACCACCTTGTTGCTGCGTAACCTGCACAAGGCGGCCGATCTGATCGAGTGCTTCAAGCAGGTGGCGGTGGACCAGACCAGTTCGCAGCGCCGCAGCTTCGAGCTGGCCACGCTGGTGGACGGCATGGCCAAGACGCTGGCGCCGTCCCTGCGCGCGGCCGGCGCCGAGCTGCGGGTGGAGTCGGCCGGCGGACTTGCCATGGACAGCTACCCCGGCGCGCTGTGCCAGGTGCTGACCCAGCTCACCAGCAACGCGCTGCTGCACGCGTTCGCGCAGCCCGATTCCGCTTCCAGGCCCGCGTCGGGCGCCATCACCATACGCATGGCGGCCGACGGCGGCGCGGTGCGGCTGGAGTTCGAGGACAACGGCGCCGGCTTCCCGGCCGGCGGCCTGGCGCGCGCTTTCGAGCCCTTCAACAGCGCCCGCATGGGCCGCAGCAGCGGCCTGGGGCTGCATATCGTGCACAACCTGGTGACCAATGTGCTGGGCGGCGCCATCGAACTGGCCAGCGCGCCCGGCCGCACCCGCTTCGCCATGCGGCTGCCGCTGCACGCGCCAGCCCTTGGGCGGGCGTCCAATCTATGGTAGGGTGGCGAGCGAAGCCATATAGGAGAGGACGCAGGTGATGCATCGGGATTTGTCGGAACAGTCCAGCAAGGGGGAAGTGCTGATCGTGGAAGACACGCCAGCCTCGCTCAAGCTGCTCAGCGACCTGCTGACGGAAGCCGGCTACTACGTGCGCCAGGCGCCCAACGGCGAGCTGGCGCTGTGGACTGTGCAATCGCGCCCGCCCGAACTGATATTGCTGGACGTGCGCATGCCCGGCATAGACGGCTTTGAAGTGTGCCGCCGCCTGAAGGCCGCGCCGGCCACGGCCCATGTGCCGGTGATCTTCCTGTCGGCCCAGCACGACACCGACGACAAGGTGCGCGGCTTCGCCCTGGGCGGCGCGGACTTTGTGGCCAAGCCTTTCCAGGCCGAAGAAATCCTGGCCCGCACCGACGCCCAGGTGCGCCTGGGCCGCGCCCAGCTGGCGCTGGCGGCGCAGCGCGCGCTGCTGGAACAGCGGGTGCGCGAGCGCACCGCCGAACTGGCCGAACTGGCCGCCTCGCTGGAACGCGAAGTGGAGCGCCGCCGCGCCAGCGAGGACAATATGCGCCTGGCCTCGCGCGTGTTCGCCGCCACCCAGGACGCCATCGTCATCGCCGACGCGCAAGGCATCATCGTGGCCACCAATCCGGCCTTCTCCACCATCTCCGGCTACGCCAGCGGCGAAATGGTGGGGCGCCACGTCACCACGCTGCACACGGTGCAGCAGAACACCGCCGCCTACGAGGCCATGCTGGCCACGCTGGCCGGGCATGGCCACTGGTCCGGCGAGATGCTGGCGCGGCGCAAGAACGGCGCCACCTTCCCCGGCCTGCTCAGCGTGTCGACCGTGATGGGCGATAACGGCGCGGTGGAAAACTACATCGTGGTGTTCATGGACATCACCGAGCGCAAGGCCGAGCAGCACCTGATCGACTTCCTGTCTTATCACGACGCGCTGACCGGGCTGCCCAACCGCATGCTGGCGCGCCAGTGCTTCGACGAGGCGCAGGCGGCCGCGCAGCGCAACGGCCAGTGCGTGGCGGTGCTGTGCCTGGACCTGGACCGCTTCAAGAGCATGAACGATTCCTACGGCGCGCAGGTGGGCGACCAGGCCTTGCAGGCGGTGGCGCGCCTGCTGCGCGGCTGCGTGCCCGAGGGTGCCACCGTGTCGCGCCAGGGCGGCGACGAGTTCCAGATCATCATGGCGGACGACGCCCAGCTGAGCGCAACGATGGCGGCCGCGCAGGCCATCCTGGCGCGGCTGCGCGCCGGCGTGCAGCTCGACGTGCAGGCAATTGCCCAGGCGCAGGCGGGCCAGCACGCCTCGCTGACCACCAGCATCGGCATCGCCGTGTGGCCGGCCGACGGCGCCACGCTGGACGAGCTGCTGCGCAACGCGGACACCGCGCTGTACCGCGCCAAGGAAGTGGGGCGCGACAATTACGCCTTCTTTACCGAGCGCATGGACGCCGACATCCGCGCCAAGCTGGCGATCCAGGCGCAGCTGCGCGGCGCCATCGTGCGCGGCGAATTCGAAGTGCACTACCAGCCGCAGATGTGCTTGCGCACCGGCACCATGCTGGGGGCCGAGGCGCTGCTGCGCTGGCATAACCCGGTGCTGGGCCAGGTGCCGCCCAACCGCTTCATTCCGCTGGCCGAGGAATACGGCCTGATCGCGCCCATCGGTCTGTGGGTGGTCGATACCGTGTGCGCGCAGATAGCGGCCTGGCAGGCGGCTGGGCTGGGCACGGTCAAGGTGGCCGTCAACCTGTCCGGCAGCCAGTTCGCGCACGACGGCACGGTGGCCAGCGTGGAGCAGGCGCTGCGCCGCCACGGCGTGCCGGCCGCCTCGCTGGGGCTGGAGATCACCGAGGGCACGGTGATGGGCGACCCGGACAAGGCCGTGGCCGCGCTGGGCCGCCTGAAGGACATCGGCGTGGCCATTTCGCTGGACGACTTCGGCACCGGCTATTCCTCGCTGGCCTACCTGAAGCGCTTCCCCATTGACGTGCTGAAAATCGACAAGTCCTTCGTCGACGACGTCACCAGCAAGGCCAGCGACGCGGCCATTGCGCTGTCGGTGATCTCGCTGGCGCACAACCTGAACATGCGCGTGATCGCCGAGGGCGTGGAAACGCGCGAACAGGTCGAGTTCCTGGCCGCGCACGGCTGCGACGAAATGCAGGGCTATTACTTCAGCCGGCCGTTGGCGGCCGGCGCCTACACCACGCTGCTGCGCGAGAAGCGCATGCTGCAGCTTTGATCCGAAAAGGATAGTGATGAAGAAAACCGGTGCCGCCCTGGCCGCCGCATGCATGCTGCTGGCCGCTTCCGCCCTTGCTTCCGCCCCCGCCCGCGCCGACGACGGCGCCGCCTTCAAGGCGCTGTACACCGAGGAATGGCAATGGCGCATGGGGCAGCGCCTGGAGGACGACGAGGACGACGTCAACGGCATCCGTCCCGACCTGCCGCGCATCGACGCCGCCACCCAGCAGGCGCGCCTGGCCTACTGGCAGCGCGTGCTGGCCAGGCTGGACGCCATGTCGCCCGCCACGCTGCCGCCGGCGCAGCGCATCGACTACGCGGTCTACCGCGCCCAGATCGCCGCGCTGATCGAGAACCAGCGCTTCCGCGAATACGAGAAGCCGCTCAATTCCGATTCGGCCTTCTGGTCCAACATCGCCGGCGAAGCGGATAAAAGCTTCCGCACCGACGCCGAGTACGCGGCCTATGTGCGCCAGCTGAACGACATGCCGCGCTACTTCGCCGAGGCCACCGCCAATATGCGCGCCGGCCTGGCGCGCGGCTTCACGCCGCCGCGCGTGACCCTGCAGGGGCGCGACAAGTCGGTGGCGGCAGTGGCCGAGGAGACCGCGCTGGAGAAGCTGGCTTACTACCGCCCGTTCAAGGACATGCCGTCCGCCATACCGGCGGCGCGCCAGGCCGAACTGCGCGCCGCCGCGCTCAGGGCGCTGCGCGAATCCGTGGTGCCGGCGCACCAGCGCCTGCTGGCTTTCCTGCGCACCGAATACCTGCCCAACGCGGCCGAGGCCCTGGCCGCCGAGCGCCTGCCGGACGGCAAAGCCTATTACCAGTCCAAGATCACGGAATACACCACCACCACGCTGAGCGCCGAGCAGATCCACCAGACCGGCCTGGCCGAGATGGCCAAGATCCGCGCCGAGATGCTGGAGGTGATCAAGCAGGTGGGCTTCCAGGGCGGCCTGCCCGAGTTCCTGCAGTTCCTGCGCAGCGATCCGCGCTTCTACGCGCGCACGCCGGAGGAACTGCTGATGCGCGCGGCCTATATTGCCAAGCGCTTCGACGGCAAGGTGGCCAACTACTTCGGCTACCTGCCGCGCAGCCGCTTCGCCATCACGCCGGTGGCGCCGGAAATTGCGCCGTACTACACCTCGGGCCGGGGCGGTCCGGGCGTCTACATGGTGAACACCTACAATCTGCCGGCGCGTCCGCTGTACAGCTTGCCGGCGCTGACCCTGCACGAATCGGCCCCCGGCCACGCTTTCCAGATGCCGATCGCGCTGGAGCAGAAGGGCCGTCCGGCCTTCCGCAACGCCTATATCTCGGCCTACGGCGAGGGCTGGGCGCTGTACACCGAGCGCCTGGGCGTGGAGATGGGCATCTACGAAACGCCGTATGAAATCTTCGGCATGCTGAGCTACCAGGCCTGGCGCGCGTCGCGCCTGGTGGTGGACACCGGCGTGCACGCCAAGGGCTGGACCCGCGAGCAGGCGCAGGCCTATCTGCGCGAGAACACGGCGCTGTCCGAGCACGAAGTGGCGACCGAGATCGACCGTTATATCTCGTGGCCGGGGCAGGCGCTGTCCTACTACCTGGGGCAGATGGCCATCATGGAGGCGCGCAAGAAGGCGGAAACGGCGCTGGGCGCCAAGTTCGACATCCGCGCCTTCCACGACACGGTGCTCAACCTCGGTTCGGTGCCGCTGCCGGTGCTGCATGCGCGCATCGACGCTTTCATCGCGGAAGGCGGCAAGAGCCCGTATCCCAAGGAGGACTGAGTCCGGTATGCGCTTTTTTGCTGCCGCGCCCGCAACGTACTAAACTAGTGGCAGGAGGGCTCCCATGGCCAGCAAAATCACGCATCGCGGCGTTGCCATCGTCACCCTGGACGAGGGCGAAGCCGTGTTGCAGCACTGCACGCAGAATTGTATTGCCATCCGGCACGACGATGCCGGGTGGTGGACCTGCTTTGTCGGCCCGAACGGCGAAGTGGACGATTACGACCAGCCTTTCCCCAGCCGCGACGAGGCCGTGTGGGCCGCCAAGGCCGCCGCCGAGTTCGGCATCTGAGCTGACTCTGGCTACGGCAAGGGCTTCGCCGGTTCCGCCTCCAGCGCCTTCCCGATCACAATGGCGAAGCCGACAAACATCAAGCTCAGGTTGCGCAGCTCGGCCACGGCGGCAAACAGCACGAACAGCGGCAGGTTGACGGCCGCCGCCAGCAGCATGTGCTGGCGCACTTCCCTGGGACTGGCGCGCCAGCCGCGCGCAAACACCGTGGCGATCAGCAGCAGCGTCGGCACGAAGGCCTGGCGCGGTCCCATGATGCCGTAGGTCAGCTCCATCTGGCTGTAGGTGCGCAGGGACAGGTAGGCCGCCAGGTTGTCGCCCAGGTGGAGTTCCACCGGGGCGCCGCCGGCGCCCGCGTAATGCAGCTTGACGGCGGCGTTCACCAGCCCGGACACCAGCAGCGCCGCCGCCGCAATGGCCAGCGCCTTCCGGCGCGGGTAGGCGGCCAGCAGCAGCGGCAGCAGCGTGATGATGTAGAAGAAGAACGACTCCTTGTTCAGCGTAGCGGGCGCCAGTATGGCGAAGAACCAGGCGATGCGGCGGCGCGACACCAGCAGATAGGCCAGGCTGAAGAACAGCAGTTCGGCCGTGTCGTAGAAGTAGCCGCCTATGGTTTGCAGATAGGGAAAGCCCAGCGACAGCACGGCGGGCGCGATCAGGGCCGCCAGCCTGCCCACGCCCGCGTCCAGCGCGATGCAGTGGAGCAGGAGCACGCTGCCCAGCAGCGACAGGAAGGACAGGTAGTACACCACCACGTAGCGGAAGCCGAGCGCCGGGTTGGCGGCGGCGCTGGTCTTGGTGTAGACCTTGGCGGGGTTGAGTTTTTCCGCCACGCGCGCCTGGATGCGCTCCGGCACCAGCCGCGCGGCGCCGTTGGCCAGCATGGGCAGCAGCTGGCGGTAGACGAAGGGGCGGTCCGCGCTGGCGTCCAGCATGGCTTCCAGCGAGAAGCGCGCGGTGTTGTCGCGCATGCCCCATTTGCCGATATAGCCGGAAAAGCTGGCCGCCGCCACCATCCAGAAAAATGCGAAGTGCAGCAGCAGCGACAAACAGCTGGACCAGGCCAGCTTTTGCCAGGTCAGTTTCAAGGTGGACAGCATGGCGGACTCCCGGCGGGGACGGTCCGGCCAATATTCCACGCCGCCCCTCGGGCGGACTACGAATGCGTCAACAGTGCTGCAGATTGCGCTTTATTGCACACCGAGGGCGGACAGCAGCTTGACGATGTCGGCGCGGTGGAACTGCTGCCGCATGCGGTAGGGCTCTGCGCACGGCACGGCCAGCGTGCCGCCGTCCTTCAGGCCCAGCACCAACTGGTGCCGTGCGGTGCAGGCGGCCGCCATGGTGTCGCCGGTGGCTGGGTGGCCGAATACGGGCAGGCCTTCTATCGCGGTGACGTAGGCATCCGTATGGAAGGTCTTGCAGGCTTTCATGCCGTCCAGTATCACCCCGTCCGAGGTTTCGGTGGTGCCGCTGCGGCCGCCGCAGTCGTCGTTCATCAGCTTGACGAAGGCGCGCAGCACCATGGCGTCGCGCACGGCCTGCGACGGGGGCTGCGGCGTGGCCAGGCCGGTGCCGGCGAACATGGCTTGCCATTGCTGCTCCATGGGGCCGTCCGCGCCCAGCAGGCGCGACAGCCAGCGCGGCTGGCAGGACGGGGTGGCCGCGCCGCCGCATTCCAGCGCTTGCGCAAAGTCCGGCTGCGCGCCTTGGCGGAGGCTGCGGTAGAAGGCGTTGATGCGCGCCATCGGCGCTTCGCCGCCCTGGCGCGCCGCCAGCGCGTAGACGTAGGCGGGCAGGCCGCATTTGTATTCCAGCCGGGTTACGCCGATCTGGCGCGGCGTGAGCTGGCGCCAGCTTTTGGTGTCGCTGTACAGGATGCAGGTGGCCAGGGCTTCATCCAGTTCTTCGGCTGCCTGCGCGGGCGTGAGCCAGCCGTTGTGCAGGGAGGCCATCCAGCGCAGGAACTCGCCGCCGCCTTCGTGGATCAGGCGCGCGTCCGGGTAGCTGTCGACCGCGTCGCGCAGCTGGAAGCGGTGGCTGAATTCGTGGGCCACCAGCAGCGTGGCCTTGGCCTGCACGCCGGGGGAGGGATCGGCCGGCCAGTTGTACAGGGCCAGCCGCAGCACGTCGCTGGCGTCGCCGCCTACGTAGGGCGTGCCGGGCGCGGCCACGAAGGCCGCCGCCACAACGGGGCGCCGGAAGACGGCGTCCGGCATGGCGCGGCGCAGATAGGCCACTGTGCCGTCGGCGACGGTCCTGATGTTGGCCACGGTAGCCGGGGACAGGCGCGGGTCGAAATAGCTGGGCGTTTCACCGTCCTGCTGCGGCAGCGGGGCGGCCAGCAGCAGGGCGGGCGTGTCCGGACCCGCTTCCGCCGGGGCGGTGCCGCTGTAGGCGCGGCCGTTGGCGGCGATGCCGGGCGCGGCGAAACGGTAGCTGACCTTGCCGCAGCCGTCGCCCACCGCGTAGTTGGACATGTGGGTGTACACGCCCTGGCCCATGGGAAAGGCGGCCGAATAGCCTGTTTGGCGGATGGCGGCGGGGACGCGGAAGCGCAGCACCGGGCAGACCTCGCCGCTGCGGGCAAGCTGGTTGGCGTCCGCCGTGCCGCACTGGTCCAGCGCTTGCCAGCTTGCCCGTGTTGCGCGGCCGTCGTCGCCGTTCTTGTCGAAGGGCAGCGCCCGGCAGGCGGCGGGCAGCGTGTAGCTGACCTCGAGCGCATCATTGGAGAGTAGTTTTACCTGTACATCAACCTCGGCGCGCACCGCAGGCGCCAGCAGGAACAGCGCAATACACAAAAGCCGCATGTAGGGTCCGGAAAGAAATAATCGTAGGCCTGCAAGATATCATATAAGCAATAATTATTCACGCCAGAAACGGTCGAACAGCGGCTTGACGCTGATGCCGTGCACTGCGATGGAAAGCATGATGACCACCAGCGTGATGTCGATCAGGTTCCTGGCCAGCCCTTGCGGCAGGCCGTGGTTGATGGCGTACATCAGGTAATACACCGAGCCTATGCCGCGCACGCCGAACCACGCGCTGATGCCGCGCACCCGGCCGCGCGCGCTGGAGCGCCACAGGCCCAGGTAGACGCTTAGCGGCCGCGCCACTACAAACAGGAACAGCGCCGTGCTCCACGCGCGCCAGTCCCAGGCCTGCGCCGTCACGGCGCCGCCCAGCAGCAGCACCAGCGTCAGCTCGGACAGGCGCTCCAGGTGCTCCTTGAAGATCAGCGACTCGCCGCTGACGGTCAGTGTCGTCTCGGCCGCGCCTTCGGCGGCAGATGGCGGTCCCGCATGCGCGGTGCTGGCAGGCGGCGCCTTGAGCAGGCCGTGCCTGTCCTTGGGCGCCCCGGCCAGTATCAGCTCGGTCTGACGCAGCGCCACGCCTGCGAAGAACACGGCCAGGAAACCCCAGGCGTGCAGCCACGTGGTGGCGCCGTATACCACCGCGATCAGGCCCAGGCCCACCAGGTCGTCCAGCACCTCGTGCCGGGGATCTTTGCCGCGCAGCGCCCAGCCCAGGCGGGCCAGCGCCGCGCCGCCCGCAATGCCGATCAGCACCGCGCCCGCCGTGCCCCACAGCACGTCCAGCAGCGCCCAGCGCCAGCCAGAGTCGCCCAGGTCGTGCAGGCCCAGCAGGCCCAGGCCCAGCATCACAAAAGGGAAGGCGCTGCCGTCGTTCATGCCGGCCTCGCAGGTGAGGGCGAAACGCAGCTGGTCCTTGTCGCCGGCGTGGCGCACCTGCACGTCGGTGGCCAGCACCGGGTCGGTGGGGGCCAGGATGGCGCCCAGCAGCACCGCCGCGCCCAGCGGCAGGCCCAGCACCAGCGTGCCGAAGGCCGCCATCAGGCCGACCGAGATGCTCATGGACAGCCACGCCAGCCGCAGCGACGGCGCCCAGCGCGCCAGCGAAAACGGCACCGGCATCTTCACCCCCGCCGAGAACAGCGAGACCAGCACGGCCAGCTCGGTCAGCACTTCCAGCATGCCCGCCTGGGCGTAGGGGTCGACCGCGAACACGCCGAGAAACGCCGGCCCCAGCGCCAACCCGACGCCGAGATAGACGATGGCCGACGTTACCGGCAGGCGCGACAGCGTGGTGGCCGCCAGGCCGCGCGCCAGCATCAGGCAGCCGATCAGGATAAACCAGAGAGTGGTACTCATGCTTGAGCAATATACGCGGTGCCTGCCTGCAATGGCGCGGCGTTGGGCTTCATGCCATTTGCGCCATTTTGGTGCATTTGTACAGTAATGGTGCGGCTGGCGCAGCGCTTGGCGGGGGAATAGCACGCTGGTGCTGGCACGCTACTTGCGTAATGCATGTCCAGTACAACACGAGACACGACAAGCGCTACATGCCCGACACCGCCGACCACGCAAACGCGCTTTATAGCGCTAACAGCCAGCCCCCAGGCTCCCGCCTGCCGGGGACGGGCGGCGCTGCGCCGGAGCAGGGCCATGCGCCGTGGCATGCCAGCCTGTCGCTGCGCTTCGCGGACGACCAGGGCACCACGCGCTTGGTCGAACGCCGCCACAGCGGGCCGCTGCGCGTGCAGAAGGCGCTGTATCCGGAAGGGGGCGCGGTGTGCCACGCCATCGTCGTGCATCCGCCGGGCGGCGTGGTGGGTGGCGACCAGCTGGCGCTCAGCGCTGACGTGGGCGAGGGCGCGCGCGCCTTCCTCACCACACCCGGCGCGGCCAAGTGGTACAAGGCCAACGGCAAGGTGTCGCGCCAGAACGTGCGCCTGCAGGCCGGCGCCGGCGCCAGCATCGAGTGGATGCCGCAGGAGACCATCTTCTTCGACGACGCCCACGTGGAGCTGGACCAGGACATTACGCTGGCGGCGGACGCCAGCTTCATCGGCTGCGAAATCCTCTGCATGGGCCGGCGCGCTTCCGGCGAATCCTTCCGCAGCGGCCGCGTGGTGCAGCGCACCCGCATCCGCCATGGCGCCAGGCTGTTGTGGTGGGAGCAGGGCGCGCTGACGCCGGACGGCGTGGCCAGCCCGCTCGGCATGGACCGCTACAGCGTTTGCGCCACCCTGCTGGCCGTGGGCGCGCCGCTGCCCGCCGCCGTGCTGGCGCAGCTGCGCAGCGACGGCGCCGAAGCGGTCGCCGTCTCCGGGGCCGCCTTTGGCGCAACCCAGATGAAAGGCCTGCTGTGCGTGCGCCATCTCGGCCACGACAGCGAGGCTGCACGCGAAATCATGCTGGCCGCGTGGCGCACGCTGCGGCCGCACCTGCTGGGCCGCGCGGCCTTCGATCCGCGCAGCTGGCGCACTTAGGAAAATCATGGACCTGACCCCACGCGAAAAAGACAAGCTGCTGATCTTCACCGCCGCCCTGCTGGCCGAGCGCCGCCGCGCGCGCGGCCTGAAACTGAATTATCCGGAGGCCGTGGCGCTGATCTCCGCCGCCATCATGGAAGGCGCGCGCGACGGCCGCACCGTGGCCGAACTCATGTCCGAAGGCGCCACCATCCTGACGCGCGCCGACGTCATGGAAGGCGTGCCCGAAATGATCCCCGACATCCAGGTTGAAGCCACCTTTCCGGACGGTTCCAAGCTGGTCACCGTACACCACCCCATACCCTGATCCCTGAAGGAGCACATCATGATCCCTGGTGAATTCATGCTCGAAGAAGGCGAGATCGGCCTTAACCAAGGCCGCGAAACCGTCACCGTCGTTGTCGCCAACCGTGGCGATCGGCCCATCCAGGTCGGCTCGCATTTCCACTTTTTCGAGGTCAATCCCGCGCTGGCGTTCGAGCGCTGGAAAGCCTACGGCATGCGGCTGAACATCGCCGCCGGCACCGCAGTGCGTTTTGAACCGGGCCAGACCCGCACCATTGAACTGGTGAAGCTGGCCGGTGACCGCGTGGTGCACGGCTTCAACGGCGCCGTCAACGGCAAGCTGTCCGACACTCCGCCCAAGGCCTGACGATGGCGACTATCCCGCGCGCAGCCTACGCTGAAATGTACGGCCCCACGACCGGAGACCGCATCCGCCTGGCCGACACGGAGCTGTTTATCCAGATCGAGCATGACTACGCCATCCACGGCGAGGAAGTGAAGTTCGGCGGCGGCAAGGTGATACGCGACGGCATGGGCCAGTCGCAGCGCCCGCATGCGGACGTGATGGACACCGTCATCACCAATGCCGTCATCCTGGACCACTGGGGCATCGTCAAAGCCGACATCGGCCTGAAGAACGGCCTGATCGCCGCCATCGGCAAGGCCGGCAACCCGGACATCCAGCCGGGCGTGACGATGGCCATCGGCGCGGCCACCGAGATCATCGCCGGCGAAGGGCTGATCGTCACCGCCGGCGGCATCGATTCCCACATCCACTTCATCTGCCCGCAGCAGATCGAGGAGGCGCTGATGAGCGGGGTGACCACCATGCTGGGCGGCGGCACCGGCCCCGCCGTGGGCACGGCCGCCACCACCTGCACGCCGGGGCCGTGGCACCTGCACGCCATGCTGAGCGCGGCGGACGCCTTCCCCATGAACCTGGGCTTCCTCGGCAAGGGCAACGTGAGCCAGCCCTTGCCGCTGGAGGAGCAGGTGCGCGCCGGCGCCATCGGCCTGAAGCTGCACGAGGACTGGGGCTCGACCCCGGCCGCCATCGACAACTGCCTGACCGTGGCCGACAATATGGATGTGCAGGTGGCCATCCACAGCGACACGCTGAACGAGGGCGGCTTCCTGGAGCACACGCTGGCCGCATTCAAGGACCGCACCATCCACACCTTCCACACCGAAGGCGCGGGCGGCGGCCATGCGCCGGACATTATCGCGGCGGTGGGGCAGGGCAATGTGCTGCCTTCGTCCACCAATCCCACCCGGCCCTACACCGTCAACACGCTGGACGAGCACCTGGACATGCTGATGGTGTGCCACCACCTGGATCCGGCCATCGCCGAGGACGTGGCGTTCGCGGAGTCGCGCATCCGGCGCGAGACCATCGCCGCCGAGGACATCCTGCACGACATCGGCGCCATTTCCATGATGTCGTCAGACTCGCAGGCCATGGGGCGCGTGGGCGAAGTCATCATGCGCACCTGGCAGACCGCGCACAAGATGAAGGTGCAGCGCGGCTCGCTGGCCGAGGACGGCGCGCGGCACGACAACTTCCGCGCCAAGCGCTATATCGCCAAGTACACCATCAACCCGGCCATCACGCACGGCATTTCGCACGTGGTGGGCTCGCTGGAAGTGGGCAAGATCGCCGACATCGTGCTGTGGAAGCCGGCCTTCTTCGGCGTGAAGCCGTCCATGATTTTAAAGGGCGGCATGATCGCCGCCGCGCAGATGGGCGACCCGAACGCCTCCATCCCCACGCCGCAGCCGGTGCATTACCGCATGATGTTCGGCGCCTTCGGCGGCGGCCTGCGCAAGTCCTTCACTTTTGTCTCGCAGGCCGCGTTCGACGCCGGCATCGGCGAGCAGCTGCGGCTGCAGAAGCAGACCATCGCGGTGAAGAATATGCGCACGCTGCGCAAGAGCGACATGGTCCACAACGGCGCCACGCCGCATATGGAAGTCGATCCCGAAACCTATGAAGTGCGCGCCGACGGCCAGTTGTTGGTCTGCGAAGCGGCCGCCGTGCTGCCGATGGCGCAGCGCTATTTCCTGTTCTGACGAGGTTAACCCATGCTTACCCTGCACACCAAGATTGCCGCAGCCGATGCTGGCGGCGTGACGGCGCAGCTTGTGCTGCCTTACGAGCTGCGTGAAAAGTGCCGCCTGCGCGCGGTGCTCAGCACCGGCGAGGAAGCGGCCGTGTTCACCGTGCGCGGCACCGTGCTGCGCGACGGCGACCTGCTGACCGGCGAGGACCGCAGCCAAGTTGTAAAAGTGGTGGCCGCGCGCGAGCCAACCTACAAGGTGACGTGCGCGGACGCCCACACGCTGCTGCGCTGCGCCTTCCACCTGGGGAACCGCCATACGCAGGCGCAAGTGGGCGACGGCTTCCTGCGCATCCGCGCGGACGCCGTGCTGAAGGACATGCTGGCCGGGCTGGGCGCGAACGTGGTGGCGGAAGACGCGCCCTTCGAGCCTGAGTCGGGGGCTTACGGCGGCGGCCATGGCCACAGCCACGACGGCCACGGCGCTCATCCGCTGGCGCCCATCCCGCTGCGCCAGAAAATCCACCGCCCCGGAGACAGCGCGCGATGATGCACGCCACGGCCCTGCTGCATCTGCTGCAATTCGCCAGCCCCGCGCTGCCGATAGGGGCGTACAGCTATTCGCAGGGCCTGGAGGCGGCGCTTGAAGCGGGCACGGTGCGCAACGCGGACACCGCGCGCGCCTGGATCGCGCGCCAGCTGCGCGAGGTGATGGCGCAGTGGGAGGCGCCGGTGTGCTGGCGTTTGATGCGCGCCTTCCAGCAGCGCGACGCGCAGGCCGTGGCGTTGTGGAGCGAGCGTTTCCTGGCCTCGCGCGACACCGCCGAATTCCGCGCCGAGACGCTGCAAATGGGTTTTTCACTGTCGCGCCTGACGGCCGAACTGGGCATCGCCGACGCCGCCGTCATCGCCATGCTGCCGGCGGAAAGCGAGCTGGCGCTGCCGGTCGCCTACGCCTGCGCCGTCGCCGCGCTCGATATCCCGCACGCCGAGGCGCTGCTGGCCATGCTGTTCGCATGGGCCGAGAACCAGGTGCTGGTGTGCGTGAAATCCGTGCCGCTGGGGCAGGTGGCGGGGCAGCGCATGCTGCTGTCGCTGCGGCCCGAGCTGGAGGCGGCCGCGCTGCACGCGCAGCGGCTGGCCGAAGAAGACCTGAGCAACTGGGCGCCTGGCCTGTCGCTGCTGTCGATGCGGCACGAGGTCCAGTACAGCCGCTTATACCGATCATAAAAAGGAAGCATCATGAGTCAGCTAAAACCTCAGTCCAAACCGCCATCCAATCCGCTGCGCGTCGGCATCGGCGGCCCGGTCGGCTCCGGCAAGACCGCGCTGTGCGAAATGCTGTGCAAAGGCATGCGCGACCACTACGACATGGCCGTCATCACCAACGACATCTACACCAAGGAGGACATGGAGATCCTGCTGCGCGCGGACGCCTTGCCCGCCGAACGGCTGATGGGCGTGGAGACCGGCGGCTGCCCGCACACGGCCATCCGCGAGGACGCCTCGATCAACCTGGAGGCCATCGCCCGCATGCAGGTGGACTTCCCGAACCTGGACCTGATCCTGGTGGAGTCCGGCGGCGACAACCTGGCCGCCACCTTCAGTCCCGAGCTGTCCGACCTCACCATCTATGTGATCGACGTGGCCGGCGGCGAGAAGATACCGCGCAAGGGCGGGCCGGGCATCACGCGCTCGGATCTGCTGATCATCAACAAGACCGACCTCGCGCCGCACGTGGGCGCGGACTTGGGCGTGATGGCGCGCGACGCCCGCCAGCAGCGCGGTGCGCGGCCCTTCCTGTTCACCAATCTGCGCAGCGGCGAGGGCGTGGAGGCGGTGATCGCCTTTATTCGAGAGCAAGGCCTGCTGGAGCAGGCACACAAGGAGCAAGCATGACATTACGACTGAATTCCCGCGAAGCGCTGCTGGCGCTGCTGGCCGCCGGCCTGTGCCTGCCGGCGCTGGCCCATCCCGAGGCGTCGCACGGCGCCGCGCACGCCGCTGCCCAGGCGGGCTGGGCGGACGCCTTCCAGGAAGGCTTCCTGCATCCCTTCACCGGCTTCGACCATCTGCTGGCCATGCTGTCGGTGGGCATCTGGAGCGCGCGCCAGCCGCAGGGCAAGGCGCTGCCGCTGGTCTTCCTGGCGGCCATGCTGCTGGGGGCGCTGAGCGGTGTGGCGGGCGTCACCATACCGGGGCTGGAAACCGGCATCGCGGCCACGGTGGTGCTGGCGGGCGTGCTGATCGCCATGGCCACGCGCTTGCCGCTGGCGGCCGGCGCGGCGCTGATCGCTGCCTTCGCCATCCTGCACGGCAATGCGCATGGCCATGAACTGCCGCTGGCGGGCAGCGCCTTCGGTTTCCTGGCCGCGAGCGGCGTGCTGATGCTGGTGGGACGCTGGTTCGGCCGGGCGGCCGAGCTGGGCATGGTGCGCATCACCGGCGCGGGCATCGCCGCCACCGGTGTTCTTTTAATGGCAGCTTAGTTCGGCTTGCGCTCGGACAGCACGATGGGCGCCGCGTTTTCCGGATGCAGGCCCTGGTGGCCTGCGTAGGCGGCGCGGATGGCGGCCATGTCGGCCTCCTGGTCGCCGGTCAGCACCAGGTGGTTGACCAGGCCCAGCGTCTTGTTCGGGTAGTCGATATACACCAGGCATAGCGGCACATTGGCCGCCAGCGCCAGGTGGTAGAAGCCGCTTTTCCAGCTATCGCGGTAGCCGCGCGTCGCTTCCGGGGTAATGCCCACCCAGTACCAGTCGGCCGCGTTCATGCGCTCGGCCTGGCGCTGTATCATGCCGGTCTTGGCGCTGCGGTCCACCGGCTCGCCGCCCATGGCGCGGAACCACTTGCCCAGCAGCGGAATCTTGAACAGCGAGTCCTTGGCAAGCCAGCGGAACGGCAGGTCCAGCGTCCACTTGCCGAAGATGCCGACCATGAAATCCCAGTTCGAGGTATGCGGGTACACCACCGCAATACCGCGCGGGCCGGGTAGCGGACGGTACAGTATGCGCCAGCCGAACGCCATCAACATGCGCAGCGCAATACGCTGGCCCAGCTTGGGCAGGTCTGCCGGTTTTAGTTGATCTTTGTTCATGGTTGGTCTGCTTGCCTGTCGGAAAAAGTGCGCCGGTATTCTATCCGGGTGGCCCGGCTGCGGCAAGCGCGGCCCGCGCCGCTGCACGCCAGACGCACTGAAAACAACGCTCAGCAATATCGCCTCTGGTACAGTCTTCATTGCCGTTTTGTCATTGTTGCAGCTCAGACCGGCACCGGAGACTAATAAATGACAACAAAAACCTTGCTTTGCCTGAGCTTGGGCGCGCCCGCGTCCGCCATGCCGCGCCAGCTGGACGGCCTGCTGCCCGGTTGGGAGTTGTGTCTTGCCGCCAGCCTGCGCGATGCCGCCCGGCAGTTGCGATCGCGTTCTCTCAGTGTAGGACTGTTGCTGCTGGAATACGAGCCGGCCGGGCCGGGCGCAGCCGTTGCCGCCATTGCCGCCGCGACGGCCGCCGCGCTGGCCGAGCTGGACGCGTTTCTGCGCCAGCATCACTGGCTGCACTGGATCGCGGTCTGCCACCGGCCGCTGCTCCAGCACGAGGCTGGCCGCAAGCTGGTGGGCGAGCATTGCTGCGATTTCCACACCTGGCCGCTGGACAGCGCGCGCCTGCGCCATACGCTGGGCCACGCGCTCGGCCTGGCGGCCTTGCGCGCGGTGCCGTTTCCGCCCTTGCCGCAGCGCGGGACCAATGGAAGCTATGGGACCAGCGGCGCCAACGGGCGCCATGAGTCCGCTGCCGTGCAGACGGCGGGGCAACTGGTGGGCCATACGCCCGCCATGCGGCGCCTGTACGGCCAGATCGCGCGCGTGGCCCCGGCCGACGCGGCGGTGCTGATCTGGGGCGAAAGCGGCACCGGCAAGGAACTGGTGGCGCAGGCCATCCATGCCCGCTCGGCGGCCGCCGCCGGCCCGTTCGTGGCCGTCAACTGCGCCGCCATCGCGCCCGGCCTGGCGCAGTCCGAGCTGTTCGGCCATATGCGCGGCGCCTTCACCGGCGCTGCCCAGGACAGGCGCGGTCTGCTCGAGTCGGCCGACGGCGGCACCATCTTCCTGGACGAGATCGGTGATTTGCCGCTGGAGCTGCAGGCCAATCTGCTGCGCTTCCTGCAGGAGAAGTCCGTGCTGAGGGTGGGCGCCAACCGCAGCGTGCTGGTGAACGCGCGCGTGATCGCCGCTTCCCACGTGGACCTGGAGGCGGCGGTGGCGCGCGGCGCGTTCCGCCAGGATTTGTATTACCGCCTTAACGTGCTGTCGCTGGTGGTGCCCGCGCTGCGCGAGCGCAAGGATGACCTGCCGTTGCTGGCGGACCATTTCTTCGAACGCTACGCGGCCGAGCGCGCGCCGCGCCTCCGGGGCTATAGCGGGGCCGCGCTGGCTGCCTTGCGGGGACACGACTGGCCGGGCAATGTGCGCGAGCTGATCAACCGCATCCGGCGCGCGCTGATCATGGCCGAGGGCAGGCTGATCCAGCCGGAGGACCTGGGCCTGGCCGGGACGGCGGCTCCGGACGGCTGCGAGCCGCTGGGTGGCGCCCGCGTGCGCGCCGAGCGGCAGGCGATAGAGGGCGGGCTGGTGCAGGGCAAGAGCATGACCCAGGTGGCCGAGGAGCTGGGCGTCTCGCGCATGACCTTGTACCGGCTGATGGCCAAGCACGGCATTTCCAACCCTGCCCGCGCGCGCAGCAAGTAGCGCCGCGCCCGCCACAGCCGCGTTACAGCGCCTGCGCCGGCATGGCCCAGTTAAATCAAGCGTTTGCCGCCGGAGGCGCTGCCCGGGTTCGTCACAGAAGTGTGACGCGGCCACCGGTCCGGTCCGGCAGCAAGCTGTTGCCATCCTGGAAAGTTGAATGATATCAGAGACTTGCGGCGTTTTTGGTGGCTGGCACCAAGCTTGCAATCCATGCTCTGACCGGGCATATCCCGGCGACTCTTTCAACTTAACCTGGTGAGGCATGGAAATGAAGAAAACAATGCTGGCAACAACCATAGCGCTGCTGTGCTGCGCAAGCGCATATGCCCAAAGCGATCCTGAAACCAACGCCGATGCCATGGCGCGCGCCCTGTCCGACAGCAAGGCGGCGGCGGACCGTGGCGCAACGGCAACCTCGAATTTGAGCAATTCGTTTAATACCTCGAAGGCCACGGCGATCAGCCGGCTGAACGGCGAGGTCAGCGGCAACGCTGTGCATCACATCGGCAATACCGCCGGCAACTGGGGCAGCAGCAATGGTGGCACTGGGGAGGGGGGCGTGGGCGGCAAAGCCACCGGCGGTTCGAACCGGGGCGCCGATGGTGGTGACGGCGCCAAGGCCTACGGCGGCGACGGCGGCAACGGCGCCAGCGCCTATGGCGGCGACGGCGGCGACGGCGCATCCGGCGGCAAGGCGCGCAATGGCAGCGCCAGCAGCGGCAAAGCCTATGGCGGTGAGGCCTATGGCGCGAATGGCGGCAAAGGCGGCAGCGCTACCAACGCCACCAGCGGCCGGGCTGGCGACGGCGGCGCGGGTGGCGACGGCGGCTACGGCGGCCGGGCGGGCGCCAGCAAGGGCGGAGCGGGC
>NZ_WWCU01000022.1 GCF_009857595.1 Pseudoduganella aquatica
GCCCGGGGCGCGTGCGGCGCGTCCGGCCTGGCCCTGCTGGCCGCCGCGCTGGGCGCCGCGTTGCCCCCCTTGTGGCGCGCGCGTCACAGCGGGCGTATCGCCGCGAGAGGCGGCTGCGTTGGCGGCGGGAGCGGTGGATGGCTGCTGCGGAGTGGAAACTGGTGGCTTCTTGCTGGCTTCTGACATGTTTTTTACTAGTATTTGGCGCGAAAACCGCGCACCGAATTATAATGCGGCAAATGGAAAACCCTACCCAATTCGTCCAATGGCTGCGCTCCGTCGCGCCCTACGTCCACGCTTTCCGCGGCAAGACCTTCGTGGTCGCCTTTCCCGGCGAACTCGTATCGGCTGGCGCCCTGCCGGTGCTGGCCCATGATTTGTCGCTGCTGCAGGCGCTCGACATCAACGTGACCGTGGTCTACGGCTCGCGCCCGCAGGTGGCCGAACAGCTCGCGCTGCGCAATGTGGAAGGCCGTTTCCACAACGGCGTGCGCATTACCGACACCGCCGCCATGGAATGCGCCAAGGAAGCGGCCGGCGAGCTGCGCCTGGACATCGAGGCCGCGTTCAGCCAGGGTTTGCCCAACACGCCCATGTCCAATGCGGCCATCCGCATCATTTCCGGCAACTTCATCACCGCCCGCCCGCTCGGCGTGATAGACGGCGTGGACCTGGAGCTGACCGGCATCACCCGTAAGGTGGACGCCGAGACCATCCACTCCATCCTCGGTTCGGACGGCCTGGTGCTGCTGTCGCCGCTGGGCTTCTCGCCCACCGGCGAGACCTTCAACCTGACCATGGAAGACGTGGCCTGCAGCGCCGCCATCGCCCTGCACGCCGACAAGCTGATCTTCATCACCGAAACGGACATGATGACCGACGCCGCCGGCGCCGAGATCCGCGAGCTGTCCTCGCACCAGGCCGAAGCCGTGCTGATGGCCGGCTTCCTGCCCGACGCCACCGCATTTTACTTGAAGCACTGCGTCAAGGCCTGCAACAACGGCGTGGAGCGCTCCCACATCGTGCCCTTCGCCATGGACGGCTCGGCCCTGCTGGAACTGTTCACCCACGATGGCGTGGGGACCATGATCTCGCACGAAAACCTGGAATCGCTGCGCCAGGCCACGATCGAAGACGTGGGCGGCATCATCAAGCTGATCGAACCGCTGGAAGCGGACGGCACGCTGGTCAAGCGCGGCCGCGAGCTGATCGAACGGGAAATCGACCTGTTCTCCGTCATCGAGCACGACGGCGTGATCTTCGGCTGCGCCGCGCTGTACCCCTTCCCGGAACAAAAAATGGCCGAAATGGCATGCCTGACCGTCAACCCCGACGTGCAAGCCCAGGGCGACGGCGAGCGCATCCTCAAGCACATGGAAAACCGCGCCCGCGCGCTGGGGCTGTCCAAGCTGTTCGTGCTCACCACCCGCACGGCGCACTGGTTCATCAAGCGCGGCTTCGTGCCGGCCACGGTGGACGCGCTGCCGAAGGACCGCCAGCGCATGTATAACTGGCAGCGCAAATCCCAGGTTCTGATTAAAACCTTATAATCACGGTTTCACCACACCGCATTAGGAGCACCAAAGATGGCCCGCACCGTCCATTGCATCAAACTGAACAAGGAAGCCGAAGGCCTGGATTTCCCGCCTTACCCGGGTGAACTGGGCAAGAAGATCTACCTGTCCGTCTCGAAAGAAGCCTGGGGCGCCTGGCTCAAGCACCAGACCATGCTGGTCAACGAGAACCGCCTGAACCTGGCCGACCTGCGCGCGCGCAAATACCTGGCCACGCAGATGGAAAAGCACTTCTTCGGCGACGGCGCCGACGCAGCAGCCGGCTACGTACCGCCGGCGGAATAAAAAAAGGCGCCAGCGGCGCCTTTTTTTATCGCTGCAAAGGTTTGCACTGCCGCAGCTCGCACTTGGCCAGGTAGGCCGTGCCGTTGCTGCACATCATGCGGTAGACCTCCACCGGGCCGGGCTCGGACAGCAGCCCGGCGCCGGGGCCGCCGTTGCCGTCGCAGCCGGCCTTGCGCGCCATGCGCTCCACCGTGGCCGACGAGGCGCCGGCGCGGAAGACCACTTTTTCTATCTCCACCCCGTCCACCGCCACGCGCTTGCTGCCGTCGCTGGCCAGCTCGGACACCACGGGCTTGCGCACCGTGGCCGCGCGCCGGGCCGCCTCGGCTTCCTGCTCCTGGTCCTGCTTGAACGGCAACTGCGAACAGGCACTCAACACCACGACCGACAGCAACAGCAAGCGTTTCATAGACGTCCTGGGGAGGGATTAAAAGGTCAGCGTGCGCACGCCGTCGGCGGTGCCCAGCAGGCAAACGTCGGCGCCGCGCGCAGCGAACAGGCCCACGGCGATGACGCCGACGATCTGGTTGATCTGCGCTTCCAGGCCTTTAGGATCGGTGATGGCCAGGCCGGCCACGTCCAGGATGTTGCCGCCATTGTCGGTGACGAAGGCCTCGTCGGTGCCGGCCTTCAGGCGCAGCTTGGGCTGGCCGCCCAGCGCGGCCAGCTGGCGCGCCACGGCGTTGCGCGCCATCGGCAGCACTTCCACCGGCAGCGGGAACTTGCCCATCACATCCACCAGCTTGGAGCCGTCGGCGATGCAAACGAACTTCTTCGACACGGAAGCAACGATCTTCTCGCGCGTCAGCGCCGCGCCGCCGCCCTTGATCATGGCGCCCTGCTCGGTGATCTCGTCGGCGCCGTCGATGTAGACCGCGATTTCGGCCACGTCGTTCAGGTCCAGCACAGCGATGCCGTGCGCGGCCAGGCGCGCGGCGGTCGCTTCCGAGGAAGCCACCGTGCCCTTGATCTGGTGCTTGATCTTGGCCAGTTCGTCGATGAAGAAGTTGGCGGTGGAGCCGGTGCCGACGCCGATGATGTCGCCTTCCACGTGGGCGATGGCGGCGCGGGCTACGGCTTGTTTCAGTTCGTCTTGGGTCATGATAAAAAATTAAGAGTAGGAATGCGGGAAATCGAATTGCCGCTATTTTAGCGGATCGCCACCGCGCCCCCGCGTGTTTATGCGAGAATAAGCTCCCAGACATAGCCCGCCAGGAAAGCGCATGGAGTCCGTCAAACAGATACTGGTCGTCGACGACAGCCGCGTCTCGCGCCTGATGGCGCGCCAATACATCCTCAGCATGCATGCCGGCTGGATCGTGGAAGAAGCCGCCTCCGGCGAAGAAGCGCTGCAAAAAATCGAGGGCTACACGCCCGACCTGATCCTGATCGACGTGAACATGCCCGGCATGGGCGGCCTGGCCGCCGCCGAGCAATTGCGCGCGCGCCTGCCGCACACCCACATCTCGCTGCTGACAGCCAACGTGCAGACCGCCACCCGCAACCGGGCCGCCGAAATCGGCGTGGCCTTCATGGAAAAACCCATCACCGAGGCGCGCGTGGCCCAGCTGATCGCGCCGCTGGAGGCCTAATGTCCTTCACCCTGTCCGAACTGGAACACGACGCGCTGGTCGAAATTTTCAACATCGGCGTGGGCCAGGCCGCCGCCGCCATGAGCGGCATCGTCAACGAGGCGGTGACCATGTCGGTGCCCTCGATCAGCTTCCTGAACCGCGCCGATGCCGCCGCCCTGCTGGGCCACCGCGGCGAACAGGCGCAGCGCATCTGCGGCGTGAGCCAGCACTATGCCGGCGCGTTCGAGACCGAAGCCATCCTCATGTTCCCCGAGGATAAAAGCCTGGAGATCGTGCGCCTGATGGTGGGCGAGCTGGTGCCGCTGTCCGAGCTGACCGAGATGGAACAGGAGGCCATGAGCGAGATCGGCAACATCATCCTGAATTCCTGCGTCGGCACGCTGGCCAACATCTTCGAGCAGGAGCTGCAAGGCTCGCTGCCGGTGTACCACGTGGGCACCAGCGAGGACATCCTGAGCGCCTCCGGCAGCGCCGCCGACTCGGTGGTGATGATGCTGCACATCGACTTCATCCTCGAGATGCACCAGATCCACGGCTACGTGGCCTTCATCCTGGACGTGTCGGCGCTGCGCGACCTGAAGGAGCAGATCAATCTCTATCTGCGCCGCGTGATGGGCAGCAATTGACCATGGAACTGGAAGCAAACCGTCTCGGCCTGCTCGAGAGTGTGCTGGGCGCGGTCCACCTGGGCGCCATCGTGCTGGACTCGCAGGGCCGCATCGTCTTGTGGAACCGCTGGATGGAGCAGTACTCCGCCATGCCGGCCAGCGATGTGCTGTGCCGCGACTTCTACACGCTGTTCCCGGAGATGCGCAGCCAGCGCATCGGCATGGCCATCCAGCAGGCGCTGGTGAGCAACTTCCCCTCGCTGCTGTCGCAGACGCTGAACAAGTCGCCCTTCCCGCTGCACGCCAACCGCTCTGCGGCGGCGCGCGGCGAACGCCTGCAGCAAGCCATCGCCGTCACGCCGGTGACGATGGCGGCCGGCGCCGGGGAGCGCCACTGCCTGATACAGATCACCGACGTGAGCATCGCCGCCAACCGCGAGAAGGTGCTGCGCGAGCAGGCCATGGTGCTGCGCTCGCAGACCTTCTCGGACGGCCTGACCGGCGTGGCCAACCGACGCCATTTCGATGTCGCCATCGACAAGGAGCAGCGCCGTGCCAAGCGCAACGGCGGCAAGCTGTCGCTGCTGATGATAGACATCGACTTCTTCAAGGCCTACAACGACCACTACGGCCACCAGCATGGCGACCAGTGCCTGATCCAGGTATCGGCCGCGCTGACGGCCATGCTGCACCGCTCCACCGACCTGCTGGCGCGCTACGGCGGCGAGGAATTCGCCATCATCCTGCCGGACACGGACGCCGAGCAGGCCATCAAAATGGCGGAGAGCTTGCGCCAGCGGGTGCTGGCGCTGGATCTTGAGCACCGCTACGCGGCCGAAGGCAAGCGGCTAGTGACGGTCAGCGTGGGCGTGGCCACGCACAGCCCCGAGCAGCCGTTCGACGTCCCCGCCCTGATCGGCGCCGCCGACCGCGCCCTCTACGCAGCCAAACGCGCCGGCCGCAACTGCGTCTCCGCGCACTAGCGCTTCACGATCTCATGTCGCGCGTAATCCTCGCCGCGTCCCGGCCCGGCGGCAGGCCGAACTCGCGAGCGTACTCCCGACTGAACTGCGTCGAGCTCTGATAGCCCACGTCATGCGCCGCAGCGGTAACGCTGTAGCCTGCGGCCACCAGAAGGGTACGGGCTTGCAACAAGCGGATCTGCTTTTGATATTGCACAGGGCTCAACGCCGTGACCGCCTTGAAGTGGCGATGAAAGGCTGACACGCTCATCGCGGCGCTGCGGGCCAGGTCCTCTACCCGCAACGGCGCAGCATAGCCACGGCGGATCTGCTGAATGGCGAGGTTGACGCGAGCCAGTGCACTGTCGGGTACCGCAATGTCGCGCAGCATCCAGCCCATCGGCCCCTGCAATACGCGGTAGAGAATCTCCCGCTCATACACCGGCGCCAGCGCAGGAATGTCGGTGGGATAGCGCATCAGCCGCAGCATCCTCACCCACGCATCGAGCAGTTCCGGCGTCACCGGCGCTACGGAGAACGCGGACCTGCCACCCAGCTTCCAGGCAGTTTCAGGCAGGTCGCCCAGCAGGTTGGCTATCAAGCCGGCATCCAGCGTCAAACTCACCGCCAGGTAGGGCTCTCCATTGTTAGCCGGATGCACAGTGCCCGCGGCGGGCAGCCCCACCGACATGACAAAGTAAGTCGCCGGGTCGTAGTGCAGGCTGCGTCCACCGACCACCATGCACTTCCCACCCCTGAGAATTAGGTTGATCATGGGGTCGTAGACTGCGGACAGCTGGTGCTGCGGAATTGCGCCCTGCACCATGGCAACTCGCGGAATGCCGGTTTCAGTCCGGCGATTCTCGGCCCCGGCGGCGAGCGCACGCAGTTCGTTCAATTGATTTTCCATTTCCGGATTAAACCCCAGCCAGGCCCCGAACCGCAATCAAAAAAGCAGGAATGGACAGGTTTCAGGCATAAACCGGCAAGCCGGCCTTCGCCGGATTCTTTATCGTTGCGGCTCTCGACCACAACTCATCGGAGCATCAAGTGAATCAAGCGAACATTGTTGTCATCACCGGCGGCAGCCGCGGTATCGGCGCCGCCACCGCACTGGAATGTGCGCGCCGCGGCTTGGACGTCATCCTCACCTATCACAGCCAGGCGCAGCGGGCCGACCAGGTGGTGCGGCGGATCACACAAGAGGGTGGCAAGGCGGCAGCCCTGCAGCTGGATATCAGCGATGCCACCAGCTTCACCGGCTTTCGCAGCGCGGTGGAAGGCCTCCTGGCCGATGTGTGGGGCATGACCGAGCTGGCCGGACTGGTAAACAACGCCGGCCATGGGCTCTTCAATCCCATTGCGACCGTGAGCGAGGCGCAATTCGACAGCCTGATGAGCGTCCACCTCAAAGGCCCGTTCTTCTTGACCCAGGCCCTGCAACCATTGATGAGACAAGGCGCCGCCATCGTCAACCTCAGCAGCGCCACCACCCGCGTGGCCACGCCCGGCGTGGCCCCCTATGCGGCTTTCAAGGGGGGACTGGAGGTCTTGACGCGCTACATGGCCAAGGAGTTCGGCGAGCGCCGCATCCGCGTCAACTCGGTCGCGCCGGGCGCCATCCGAACCGAGCTGGGGGGCGGCCTGAACAAGGATTTTGAAGCGCTGCTGGCGTCGCAAACCGCCCTTGGCCGCGTCGGCGAGCCGGAGGACGTGGCACGCGTAATCGGCATGCTGCTTACCGACGACGGGGCCTGGGTCAATGCACAAAACATCGAAGTTGCTGGCGGCTACATCATCTGACTTGAAAAGGAGCATCACCATGCCGAAGTCTCCAATAGCAGAGGCGCTCGAGATCACCAACTTCCGCCTGGCCGCCGGCGTGTCGATGAAAGACTTCATCGCCGCCAACCAGGACGTGGATGCTTGGCTGGAACAGCAGCCCGGCTTTATCCTCCGCCGCGTCAGTCAAAACGCGAACGGCATCGTTACCGACATGCTGCTGTGGACATCCGTCATGCACGCCGAACGCGCCGTGCATGGCATCGTCACAGAACTGGCCGGCTCGCCGGTGCATGCCGCCATTGACCAGTCAACGGTAGACTGGTCGGTCACCCGGTGCCTGCACCGGGTGAAGTGAAACCCGCATCAGGGCCGCGCAGACCAGCCGAAGAAGCCGACCACTGCGCAGTCCAGAGCTTACCGCAGCGCGCTGGCGGCTTTGGCCAGGGCGGTGATGCCGTCCCAGTCGCCGGCTTGCATCAGGTCTTTCGGGGTCAGCCAGGAGCCGCCCACGCAGGCCACGTTCTTCAGTTTCAGGAACTGCGGCGCGGTCTCGATCGAGATGCCGCCGGTCGGGCAGAAGGTGATGTCGCCCAGCGGACCGGCCAGCGCGTTCAGCATGCCCACGCCGCCCGCCGGCACTGCCGGGAACAGCTTCAGCTGCTGGAAGCCCTGCTCGCGCGCGGCCATCACTTCGGATGGGGTCATCACGCCAGGCAGCAGCGGCAGGCCGCTGCTCTTGGCGGCGGCGATCAGCGCCGGGGTCAGGCCAGGCGACACGCCGAACACGGCGCCCGCGTCGCGCGCGGCGGCGAATTCTTCCGGCTGCGTCAGGGTGCCGACGCCGACGATGGCGCCTTCCACCGCCGACATGGCCTTGATCGCGCCCAGGCCGTGCTTGGTGCGCAAAGTCACTTCCAGCACGCGGATGCCGCCCGCGACCAGGGCCTTGGCCAATGGCACGGCGTGGTCAGGATCGTCGATCGCGATCACGGGGATCACGGCGGAGGTGCGCATAATGTCCAGCAGGGTCATGGTCAGTCCTTCTTCATCGAATAGTCTTCATCGGAACCGGGCACGGTGTTGCCCACCGGGTCGGCTTCATGCAGGCCCACAGTAGTGGGGATCGGCGACGGCAGCGAGAACGTGGTGGCGCCCTTCTCCGCTTCGCACACGCTGTTGCGGAACATGGCGAACAGCTCGCGGCCCATGCCCACGCCGTTCGGCGACAGGTCGGCCGTGGCCAGCGAGCGCGCATGCCACACGTCAGTCGGCACCAGCGCCTCCAGCGTTCCGGTGAAGGCGTCCACGCGGATGATGTCGCCGTCGCGCACCAGGCCGAGCGGACCGCCCGCCAGGATCTCGGGCGACACGTGGATGGCCGCCGGCACCTTGCCGGAAGCGCCGGACATGCGGCCATCCGTCACCAGCGCCACCTTGCGCCCGGCGTCCTGCAGATTGGCCAGCGCCGGAGTCAGCGCGTGCAGTTCCGGCATGCCGTTGGCGCGCGGACCCTGGAAACGCAGCACGGCCACGAAGTCGCGGTCCAGCTTGCCGGCCTTGTAGGCGGCCATGAAATCTTCCTGCGAGTTGAACACCAGCGCCGGCGCTTCCACCGTGCGGTGCTCTTCCTTCACTGCCGACACCTTCATCACGGCGCGGCCCAGGTTGCCCTGCACCAGCACCATGCCGCCGTCCGGCGAGAACGGATTGGTGTGCTTGCGCAGCACTTTCTCGTCGCCGCTTTCGGCCACGGCGTCTTTCCACACCACGCCGTCGTTGGTCTCGTTCAGGAAAGGCTCGGTGCAGTGCGCGCGCAGGCCTTTGCCCAGGATGGTGGTCACGTCGTCGTGCAGCAGGCCGGCGTCCAGCAGTTCGCGGATCACGAAGCCGGTGCCGCCGGCGGCGTGGAAGTGGTTCACATCGGCGTCGCCGTTCGGGTAGATGCGGGTCAGCAGCGGCACCACATTGGACAGCTCGTCGAAGTCGTTCCAGTCGATCACGATGCCGGCCGCCTTGGCGATGGCCACCAGGTGCAGCGTGTGGTTGGTGGAGCCGCCGGTGGCCAGCAGGCCCACCACGGCGTTGACGATGCATTTCTCATCGACGATGCGGCCCACCGGCAGGTACTCGCCCTGCTCGGTGATCTGCGCCGCGCGCTGGGCTGCGGCGGCGGTGAGCGCGTCGCGCAGCGGCGTGCCGGGGGTGATGAAGGCGGCGCCCGGCAGGTGCAGGCCCATCACTTCCATCAGCATCTGGTTGCTGTTGGCGGTGCCGTAGAAGGTGCAGGTGCCTGCGCCGTGGTAGGACTGCGATTCGCCTTCCAGCAGCTCGTCGCGGGTGGCCTTGCCTTGCGCGTAGCGCTGGCGGATGGCGGCTTTTTCCTTGTTCGACAGGCCGGTGGTCATCGGGCCGGCCGGCACGAACACGGCGGGCAGATGGCCGAAGTGCAGCGCGCCGATCAGCAGGCCCGGCACGATCTTGTCGCACACGCCCAGGTAGACCGCCGAGTCGAACATATTATGGGACAGCGCGATGCCGGCCGCCATGGCGATGGCGTCGCGCGAGAACAGCGACAGCTCCATGCCGGGCTGGCCCTGGGTCACGCCGTCGCACATGGCGGGCACGCCGCCGGCGAACTGCGCCACCGCGCCAACCTTGCGCACGGCGTCCTTGATGATGGCCGGGAAGCCCTCGAAGGGCTGGTGCGCCGACAGCATGTCGTTGTAGGCCGACACAATCGCCACGCTGGGCTTCTTCAGCTCTTTCAGCGCCAGCTTGTCGTTGGCCGGGAAGGCGGCGAATCCGTGCGCCAGATTGGTACAGGCCAGCACGCCGCGCTGCGGCCCCTTGACGCGGGCCGCCTCCAGGTGCGCCAGGTAGGCGCCGCGCGATGGCCGGGAGCGCTGGATTATCCGCGCCGTTACGGTTTCAAGTACAGGATGCACCGCCATGATCGTTCCTTATGAAGTAATTACGTGAAATTTTACTACAAAAATAGTGGAATGCACCGTCTGATTTAGCAAAACGGTACGAAAACCAGCCCCGGCATCAGCCCGCAGCACCAGCGCCGAGGCGGTTCGCTAGACATTTTGTAGTGAATTTACCTCTTTTTACTGTATTATGAACAATATCCCAGCAACCCAGTGCCGACCCCGAGCCAACCATTATGCGCCAGCCCGCCCTCACCACGACCGCCGCCTACCAAGCCCTCGCCGCCCACCATATCGACATCCAGGACAAGACCCTGCGCCAGCTGTTCGCCGCCGAGCCGCAGCGCTTTGCCGACATGTCGCTGGACGCCGCCGGCCTGTATCTCGACTATTCGAAAAACCGCCTGACGGCCGACACCATCGCCCTGCTGGCCAACCTGGCCCGCACGCGCGGCCTGGTGCAGCGCCGCGACGCCATGTTCGCGGGCGAAAAAATCAATACTACCGAAGGCCGCGCCGTGCTGCATACGGCGCTGCGTATGCCGCGCGGCAAGGAGCTGAATGTGGCCGGCCAGGACGTGGCGGCCGACGTGCATGCGGTACTGGACCGCGTCCGCGTGTTCACCGACAAGGTGCGCAACGGTTCCTGGCTGGGCCACAACGGCAAAGCCATCACCGACATCGTCAATATCGGCATCGGCGGCTCGGACCTGGGCCCGAAAATGGCCTGCCTGGCGCTGCGCTCCTATGCCCATCCGCGCCTGAAGATGCACTTCGTGTCGAACGTGGACGGCCACGACCTGGACGCCGTGCTGGCCCAGGTCAATCCGGACAGCACGCTGTTCATCATCGCCTCCAAGACCTTCACCACCGCCGAGACCATGCTCAACGCGCAGACCGCGCGCAGCTGGTTCCTGCAGCACGGCACGGAAGCGGCGCTGGCCAAGCACTTCGTGGCCGTGTCCACCAACACACAGGCCGTCACTGCCTTCGGCATCGACGCCGACAATATGTTCCCCTTCTGGGACTGGGTCGGCGGCCGCTACTCCGTCTGGTCGGCCATCGGCCTGCCGGTCGCGCTGGCGGTCGGCTTCGGCTACTTCAGCGACTTCCTGGCCGGCGCGCACGAGCTGGACGAGCACTTCCGCATCGCGCCACTGGAGCAGAACCTGCCGGTGCTGCTGGCCCTGATCGGCTTCTGGAACCGCCAGTTCCTGGGCTGCGCCTCGCTGTCCATCGCGCCCTACCACCAGGACCTGAACCGCTTCCCGGCCTACCTGCAGCAGCTCGACATGGAGAGCAACGGCAAGCGCGTCACGCGCAACGGCGCGCCGGTCGATACACCGACCTGCCCGGTGGTCTGGGGCGAATGCGGCACCAACGCGCAGCACGCCTACTTCCAGCTGCTGCACCAGGGCAGCGACATCGTGCCGATGGACTTCATCGCCGCGCTGCGCCCCACGCACGACCATCCCGGCCATCACGACGCGCTGCTGGCCAACTGCTTCGCCCAGTCGGAAGCCTTCATGACCGGCAAGACCGAGGACGAAGTGCGCGCCGAACTGAAGGCCCAAGGCCTGCCCGCCGCGCAGATCGACGAGCTGGCGCCGCACAAGACCTTCCCCGGCAACCGTCCGTCCAACACCATCCTGGTGGACGTGCTGAGCCCCGCCGCGCTGGGCGCGCTGATCGCGCTGTACGAGCACAAGACCTTTGTGCAGGGCGTGCTGTGGGACGTGAACAGTTTCGACCAGTGGGGCGTGGAGCTGGGCAAGGTGCTGGCCAAGAACATCCAGTCCGAGCTGACCGGCGAAGCGCAGCCCGCGCGCCACGACAGCTCCACCAACGGCCTGATCGCGCTGGCGAAAGCCGCGCAGAACCTGCGGTGAGCCGGATGAGCTACTACGTGGAAGCATTCAGCGCCGAAACCATGCTGGTGGGCGAAAGCCCGCTGTGGCACCACGGCGAGCAGACCCTGTACTGGGTGGACATCGAAGGCTTCGCCATTCACAGCCTGAAGCCCTCCACCGGCGAGCACCGCAAGTGGCCCATGGCGAGCGAGCCGTCCGCGCTGGCCATGAGCGCCGGCGGCGGCCTGGCCGTCGCCACCCGCGCCGGCTTTATGCAATTCAATCCGGAAGACGGCACGCTGCACGCCATCGCGCCCGCGCCCTACGACACCACCACTACCCGTTTCAACGACGGCAAGGTGGACGCCGCGGGCCGCTTCTGGGTAGGCACCATCTACGAGCCGCGCGACAAGCAGGCCGCCGAGATGTATGTGCTGGAGCGCGGCCAGGTACGCCTGGCCTGGTCCGGCGGCATGACCAACTCCAACGGCCTCGGTTTCAGCCCCGACGGCAGCGCCATGTACCACGCCGACACCGCCGCCCACCGCGTCACGCGCTACGATTTCGACCTGGCCAGCGGCACGCAGTCCAATCCGCAGGTGCTGCACCAGTTCTCGGCCGACAAGGCCAACAACTACGGCGGCCGTCCGGACGGCGCGGCCGTGGACAGCGAAGGCAACTACTGGGTGGCGATGTTTGAAGGCGGCCGCATCGCCAAGCTGTCGCCCTCGGGCGAGCAGCTCGACGAAATCGTGCTGCCGGTGCGCTGCCCTACCATGGTTGCCTTTGGCGGCGCGGACCTGAAAACGCTCTACATCACTACCGCCAGCAAGCGCCCTGCGGAAGAACTGGCCGCCATGCCGCTCAGCGGCCGCGTACTGCAGGTGCGCGTCGCCGTGCCCGGACTGCCCGCTCCCGCCTACCAGCCCTAAGCCCGCAAAGGCCCCGGGCGCACGCCGGACTTACACGCTGGCGAGACGCGCTCCGCGCGGTGCGGGCGCAGCGTCCAGGCGGAAGGCGGAGACCAGCTCGGCGAGCTGCTCCGCCTGCAAGCGCAATGCCTCCGAGGCGGCGGCGTCTTCCTGCACCAGCTGCGCATTCTCCTGCGTGGTTTCATCGAACGCGGCGATGGCCTGGTTGATCTCCTCCAGGTCGCGGCTTTGCTCTGCGCTGGCCTCGCGCATGCGCGCCATGATGTCGGTCACGTTCTGCACGCTGCCCACCACCTGCATAATGGTTTCGCCGGCACGCTCCACCAGCGTGTCGCCGCGCTGCACCGTCTGCACGGTATTGCCGATCAAATCCTTGATCTCCTTGGCCGCGCTGGCGCTGCGCTGGGCCAGGTTGCGCACTTCGGACGCCACCACCGCGAAGCCGCGTCCCTGCTCGCCCGCGCGCGCGGCTTCCACCGCCGCATTCAGGGCAAGGATATTGGTCTGGAAGGCGATCCCGTCGATGACGGAAATAATTTCCACAATCTGGCGCGCCGAGGCATTGATCTCGCCCATGGTGTCCACCACCGCGCGCACAGCCTCCCCGCCCTGCGTTGCCATGCCGGACATCTGCAGCGCCAGCGCATTGGCCGTGTGCACGTGCTCCGCGCTGGCCTTGACGGCGGCGGTCAGCGCGCCCATCGCGCGCGCGGTCTGCTCCACGCCGTTGGCCTGGCGCTCGGTGCGGCGCGACAATGCGGCATTGCCCTCGGCGATCTCGCGCGTGGCGTGGGCGATGGTGTCCGTACCGCTGCGCACGCTACCCACCGTGTTGCGCAAGGTGGCAATCATGCCCTGCAGGGACTTGCCCAGCGTGCTGCGCGCCTCGCCGCCTTGCGCCGGACTCAGGTCGATCTGCTGGCCGCCGCCGTCCAGCGCCGTCACCAGGCGCTCCAGCTCCTGCGCCTGCAGCGCCGCGCGCCGCAGCATGGCCGCCACATAGATCAGCGCGGCCGACTCCACCACCACGAACACCGCGTGCACCAGTACGATCAGGAAGCCGGGCGTGGTGAAGCACATCACGCCGTATTGCGCCTCCTGCAGATAATGGAAACTCAGATGGTGCACGGCGATGGTGGCCGCCGCCACCACGATGGGGCGCCAGTCGCGATACACCACCAGCAGCGCCAGGTACACGAATATGCCGAAGTGCAGTTCGGTCAGTCCGGCGCCCTGGTGAATGTGCAGCGCGGCAAGCACCATCACCGACATCGCATTGGCGCAGCGCGCCGCCAGCGAACCGGGCGCGCGCAGATGCAGCAGCGTCGGCAGCAGCGCGGCGGGCAGCGCCACCAGGCCCACCAGGGCCCAGGTGCCGTGCCAGTTGGCCAGCGCGGCGGAGAACAGCACCAGCACCCACAGCAGGGCAAGAATGAAACGGTCGGCCTGGACGGCGATCGCGTGCAGCGTGTTTTTTGAAGTCATGTCAGTTCCTCCGCGCGAGTGCGGGAAATGAGGGAAGAAACTGTGCGGGGGACGGGCACGGAAGGCGGCGGCGCGGGCGCGCCGGATGCCGGTCGGAGATGGGGACCGGCCTAAGCCTAAAGGATACACCGAAATTAAAATACTTTACAGAAACAAATGCAACGCAAAGCACGCCCTGCAGCGCTGAAATGGCGCAAATGTAGTAAAATTTCTTGCAATCGCCACAAATGGGTAGTAAATTTACATTTGCAACACCACTGATAAGCGGCCACCCCGCGCGAGCGCGGCCGGGCTGCTGATACTATAGTCCCCCACACCACCTGCGACAATACGATTATGGCTCTTACCGATTTTGATCTGGTTCTGTTTGGCGGCAGCGGCGACCTGTCGATGCGTAAACTCCTGCCCGCGATGTACTCGCGCGACGTTTGCGGCGACCTGCCGCCCACCGCGCGCATCATCTGCGTCGGACGCCAGGAGTCCACTCAGGAGGAGTTTATCAACGTGGTCAACACCACGTCCAAGCCGCTGATCAAGTCGCCGGCCGTCACGCCCGAAGCCTGGGCGCGCTTCACCGCCCGCATCGTGTATGTGTCGCTGAACGCCACCGACTCGTCCACCTACGGCGCGCTGGTCGAGGCGCTGCGCGTCGATCCTGCCTTGACCCGCGTCTACTACCTGGCCACGCCGCCGCACCTGTTCGCGAAAATTTGCGACAACCTGAAAGAGAACGGCCTGGCCACCAAGAATTCGCGCGTGGTGCTGGAAAAACCGCTGGGCCGCGACCTGGCCTCGGCCAAGCAGATCAACGCCGAAGTGGGCCAGGTGTTCGAGGAATCGCAGATCTACCGCATCGACCACTACCTGGGCAAGGAGACCGTGCAGAATCTGCTGGCCCTGCGCTTCGGCAACATCCTGTTCGAGCCGCTGTGGCGCCGCGAATGGATTTCGGACGTGCAGATCACCATCGCCGAGAAGCTGGGCGTGGGCAACCGCATCGGCTACTACGACACCTCGGGCGCGCTGCGCGACATGCTGCAAAACCACCTGCTGCAGCTGCTGTGCATCGTGGCCATGGAGCCGCCAACCTCCATCGCGCCGGACGCCGTGCGCGACGAGAAGCTGCAGGTACTGCGCTCGCTGAAAAAATTCACTCCCGCCACGCTGGCGCAGAACATCGTGCGCGGCCAGTACCGCGCCGGCCACGTGGACGGCCAGGCTGTGCCAGGCTACCGAGACGAGCCGGACGCGCCGCAGAAATCGCGCACCGAGACCTTCGTCGCCATGAAGGCGGAAATCGACACCTGGCGCTGGGCCGGCGTGCCGTTCTACCTGCGCACCGGCAAGCGCATGGCCGACTCGCTGGCCGAGATCGTGGTGCGCTTCAAGCAGATTCCGCATTCCATCTTCAACCAGCCGACCAACAGCTTCCAGCCGAACTGCCTGGTGATCCGCCTGCAGCCGGACGAAGGCCTGCGCATGAACCTGATGGCGAAAACGCCGGGCGAAGGCATGCGCCTCAAGCCGGCCGAGCTGGAACTGGACTTCCGCGAAACCTTCAAATCGCCGCGCATGGACGCCTACGAGCGCCTGCTGCTCGACGTGCTGCGCGGCCAGCTGACCCTGTTCATGCGCGGCGACGAACTGGAAGCGGCGTGGGAATGGGTGGAGCCCATCCTGAACCACTGGGAGCAGGACGAGTCGGCGCCGACGCCGTACGCCTCCGGCACCTGGGGCCCCGCCGCCGCCAGCGCCCTGATAGGCCGCGACGGCCTGCAGTGGCGCGAAGAAGCATTGCCCGAGGACTGAGCAAGTGCTGCTCGACTCCATCCGCACCCAGCTCGATTCGCTCTCGAAGTCCGAGCGCAAAGTCGCGCTGGCGGTGCTGGACCATCCCAACCTGATCGTCGACCAGAACATCACTGCGCTGGCGCGCGCCGCGCAGGTGTCCGAGCCCACCGTGGTGCGCTTTTGCCGCACCCTGGGCTACGACGGCTGGCACGAATTCAAGCTGAAGCTGGCGCAGGGCCTGGCCCTGGCCCTGCCCGGCCTGAACGAGCAGCCGGCGCAGGACGACCTGGCGGCGGACCTGGTCAACAAGATCTGCAGCCGCTCCATCAACACCCTGCTCGACCTGCGCAACAACCTCAAGCCGGAAGCGATCCAGCAGGCGCTCGACATCCTCAAGCGCGCCAACAAGATCGAGTTCTACGGCCAGGGCACTTCCGGCATCGTGGCGGCGGACGCGCAGCACAAGTTCTTCCGCTCCGGCGTGCCCACCGTGGCCTACGCCGACCCGTCCATCCACAGCATCGCCGCCGCCCTGCTGCGCACCGGCGACGCGCTGGTGGCCATTTCTCAGCGCGGCAACAGCCCGGCGCTGGTGCGCTCGGTGAAGCTGGCCCGGCGCGGCGGCGCGGACGTGATCGTGCTGGCCCCGTCCGGCACGCCACTGGCCGAACTGGCCACGGTGCTGATCCCGATCGACCTGATCTTCAACATCGACCCCTACACGCCGATCTCGGCGCGCCTGGCCTACCTGGTGGTGATCGACGTGCTGGCCGTGGGCCTGGCCCTGCAGCGCGGCCCGGAATTCCGCAAGAAGATGCAGAACGCGCAGAAAGCGCTGCAGGAATTCGACCTGCAGTTCGACTCCTTCATCGGCTAGCACTCCGCGCGCCGGCACTACCCCGCCTCGATAAAGCTCTTGCCGACAAAAGTACGGCGCGCGCTGCCCCGCTCAACCTGGCTGTGCTGCGCGCGCAGCGCGGCTTGCGCCGCCTTGCTCCGTCCAGCTTGCGCCTCCGCCAGCTTGCCCGCCAGGAGCACGGCCGCCAGCCGCTTGTTGGCCAGCTGGCTGCGCTGCGCCTGCACTTTTACCGACAGGCCGCTGGCGATGTGCGTCGCCCTGACCGCGCTGCTGGTCTTGTTCACATGCTGGCCGCCGGGGCCGGACGCGCGCATCGCTTCAAAGCGGATTTCGCTGTCCGGCAACGGTTCCGGCGCCTCGTGCAAAGCGCCGCCGATGAACCAGTTCTTGCGCTTGTGCCCCGGCCGGTAAGGGCTGTCGCAAATCCACACCAGCGTGCCGCACCAGTTCTGCGCCAGTCCAAGCGCCATCCTGTTCTCCTCCTTGCTGGCCAGGCCAAGCAGCAGCGAGCTGTAGGTGCCGGGCACAGCGCCCGGTTCCTCTTCCAGCACTTCGACCTTGACGCCCGCCTTCGCACCTTCGCGCATCAGCGCCGCCAGCGCATGCCGCACCGCCAGGCAGCACTCCGCAGGTCCCGTGTTGGCTGTTAGTTGGAGCAATATCATCAGCAGCACTCCCCGCGTGTTTTGTAGGTCAGCAGCGGCTGGAAGCGCGCCACCGCTTCCACCAGGCCTGCGCCCAGCATGCTGTCGAGCACACTGCCGACGTCCTTGTAGGCTTGCGGCGCTTCCTCGTAAATCAGCGCCTTGTCCTCGCAGATCACGCGGCCGCCAAACGTTGTGCGCGCCAGCTGCGCGGGAGTCGCCTTGCGCTGCAGGCGCTCCTTGCAGTCGCCGCGTATCCATTTGCGGCCGGCGCCGTGAGCCAGCGATTGCAGGCTGACGCTGTCCTGTGCTGGCAGCGGCTGCAGCAGATAGCTGTAATCGCCGCGCGAGCCGGGCAGCATCACCATGCCCCGGTCGGACGGATTGGCGCCCTTGCGGTGCAGCCAGCCCGCCTCGCCATCGATGACGGCGGGCGTCACCAGATTGTGGTCCACATCCAGCACCATGGCGCCTTCGCTGCGCAGGCGCAGCAGCATGCGCAGGGCGATCAGGCGCCGGTTCAAGTGCGCATAGGACAGCGCGGCATCGTGCTGCCGCAGGTAATCCCGCGCCGCCGGGGTGCAGTCTTCGAGGCCGGCGTGACCGTGCAGGTCCACGTGACGGCGCAGCACGATCTGGCCCAGCCCGCGCGAGCCGCTGTGCACCATCAGCTGCAAGCGTTTTGCCTGCAGCCCGGCGCCGTCAAACAGCTCCGGCTGCAAGACGGCGGACACCGATTGCAGCTCCACAAAGTGGTTGCCCAGCCCGATGGTGCCCAGCGCATGCATGCTGCCCGCGTCCAGGCCCGCCGCCGCCAGTTCGCGCTCCAGCGAGGCGAGCGCGCCCTCAAGACCGTCTGCATGGGCTCCGCCGCCATCCCCTCCTTGGTCCAGCGCGCGCTGCAATTCCGCCAGGCGCGACAGTTCGGCCTCGTCCGGAGGAACATCGAGGTTGCCGATCTGCTTGTCGAGCTTGTCGAGCTTTACTTTGCCCGCGAGCAGTCCGGTTTGCCACAAGCTGACGCCGCAGCCGATATCGCCGCCGCACAGCGCGGGATAAAAGCGTCCGACAGAAAAGAAGGAAGCGCCGACCGGATAGCCCCGGGCGGGATGCAGATCAGGTAATCCCACCACCCGGCGCATGCCGGCCAGCAGGGACGTGGTCTGGAGCTGCTGCAGCGCAGCACCTTCCAGCCACAGGTCGTCCGACGCCACGACAGATGCGCGGTCGGACACATTGCGAATGAATTTGCCCATTCTTGATTTCCATGTGTAGTCCTTTGGAAATGGGCACTGGCGGTAGCGCTTAGCTGACTGGCTTGCGCACGCGGGTATCCAGGCCCATCGAAGTGGTCTTCTCTTGTGATGCAATCATGATTAACTCCTTTCGTCTGTGGCTCTGGTTAAAGGGATGTCTACATTATCGAAACAGCCACGGTTTGGCAAGCGGTATTTCCAGCTCCCGGAAGATGCTAGAAGTGGTTGCGCAACAGCACGCCCAGCAGCAAGCCGCTGTTGGCCATGATGTAGGCAATGATCCAGCGCCGCTCGCGGGCCATTTCATAGATCAGGGCGTCGATCCGCTCGGTCTGCTTGCTGATCGCACCTTGCAAATCAGTACGCTGATCCCGCAGCGCCTGACTGAACTCGGTACGCAGTCCTCCCATAGTTTGGCTGAAATCGGTACGCTGGCCCTCCAGCGCCTGGCTGAAATCGGTACGCAGTCCTCCCAGTGCGTGGCTGAACTCGGTACGCTGGCTCCCAAGAGCCTGGCTGAACTCGGTGCGCAGCCCTGCCAGCGCCTGGCTGAACTCGTCGCGCGTCAGCCGTAACTCCTGCTTGAACTCCTCACGCTGCAGGCGTAATTCTTGACGGAATTCATCACGCTGCTCCCGTAAGGCCTGCTTGATGTACTCGCGCTGCTCGCTCAAAGCCTGGTCAAAACAGACCCGCTGGGCATTCAGCGCGTGTGTGAATTCACTGCGCATCGCATCGACTGAGCGCTGCAGCGAACCCAGCGAAGTAAGGACATTGTCCATGTTGACCTCCAGCCTGACGATACGGACCTCATGCCCATGTTCGTCAGCGGCGGAACCCATGTCAAGCGGCGAGGCATTCATTTTTGCGCTCCTGTCCGATAGATCCTTCCATTTTGGCCCCCGCCGGCCAGCCTGCCTTGACGGGGCGCAAACGTGCGCCGTGGATTGTGTACAATATGACACCCAGTCCATAACCTCAACAGCAGCCCTGCGCGCAACCATGAACCAACTCGAACAGCTCAAGCAATACACCACCGTTGTTGCCGACACCGGCGATTTCCAGTCGATCAAGGCCTACACCCCGCGCGACGCCACCACCAACCCTTCGCTGATCCTGAAGGCCGTGCAGAAGGACGAGTACAAGCCGCTGCTGCAAAAAGCGGTGCGCGACAATCCGGACGCGTCCACCGGCGACATCATCGACCACCTGCTGATCGCCTTCGGCACGGAGATCCTGAAGATCATTCCGGGCCGCGTCTCCACCGAGATCGACGCCAAGCTGTCCTTCGACACCGCCGGCAACGTGGCCAAGGGCCGCGAGCTGATCGCGCTGTACGAAAAAGCCGGCATTCCGCGCGAGCGCGTGCTGATCAAGATCGCCTCCACCTGGGAAGGCATCCGCGCCGCCGAGATCCTGGAAAAAGAAGGCATCCGCTGCAATATGACGCTGCTGTTCTCGCTGAGCCAGGCCATCGCCTGCGCCGAAGCGGGCGCCCAGCTGATTTCGCCTTTCGTCGGCCGCATCTACGACTGGTACAAGAAAAGCACCGGCATCGACTACGTGGGCGCGGAAGATCCGGGCGTGCAGTCGGTCAAACGCATCTACAACTACTACCGCAAGTTCGGCTACAAGACCGAAGTGATGGGCGCGAGCTTCCGCAACACCGGCCAGATCCTGGAACTGGCCGGCTGCGACCTGCTCACCATCAGCCCGGACCTGCTGCAAGCGCTGGCCGACGCCAACACCCCGGTCGAGCGCAAGCTGAGCGCGGCCGACAGCGCCAACGCCACCATCGGCAAGATTGCGGTCGATGAAAAAACCTTCCGCTTCATGATGAACGAAGACGCGATGGCGACCGAAAAACTGGCCGAAGGCATCCGCGCCTTCTGCGCCGACTCGGGCAAACTGAAGCAAATCATCTCCGGCATGCGCTGATCTTCCCGCAGCGCGGAACAGGCCAGGCCCACCGATGTGCGCCTGGCTTTTTTTACGTTTGGGGTGCGGAATCTGTACAAAACGTTACATTTGTCAGTGTTATACAATGTCCCGCACATCTGCATACCTCAACACACAACTCAAGAGACATCTATGAGATCAGTCCCTCGCTGCACTCCCGTCGCCGCCGCCATCATCACCCTCTCCATGCTTGCTGCCTGCGGCAAGAAAGATGACAAGGCGGGCGGTGCACCGCCGCCACCGCAGGTCGCCGTCTACACCGTCGCTCCGGCCACCGTCACCCTCTCCACCGAACTGCCAGGCCGCCTGGAAGCATCGCGCGTGGCGCAGGTGCGTGCGCGCACACCGGGCATCGTGCTGCAGCGGGTGTACAAGGAAGGCACCGACGTGAAGGCGGGCGAGATCCTGTTCCGCATCGACCCGGCCCAGTTCCAGGCCTCCTACGACAGCGCGCAAGCGGCCGTGGCCAAGGCCGAGGCCAACCTGGCGCAGGCCGAGCTGAAAGTGAAGCGCTACAAGCCGCTGCTGGCCGCGCAGGCCGTGAGCAACCAGGAATACGACGACGCGGTCACGTCACAGAAGCAGGCCGCCGCCGACCTGGCCACCACCCGCGCCGCCCGCACCACCGCCGGCCTGACGCTGGGCTACGCCACCGTGACCTCGCCCATTTCCGGCCGCGTGGGCCGCGCGCTGGTGACCGAAGGCGCGCTGGTGGGCCAGGGCGAAGCGACGCCGATGGCCACCGTGCAGACGCTGGACCCGATTTACGTGACCATCACCCAGTCGTCGACCGACGTGCTGCGCCTGCAGCGCGCGCTGGCGGCTGGCAAGCTGAAAGGCGCAGGCAACGGCGCCGCCAAAGTGACGCTGGTGACCGAGGACGGCCAGCCTTACCCGCAATCCGGCAAGCTGCTGTTCTCGGACGTGGCGGTGGATGAAACCACTGGCTCCGTATCCATGCGCGCCGAGTTCCCGAATCCGAACCGCAGCCTGCTGCCGGGCATGTACGTGCGCGCGCGGCTGGAACAGGCGGTCAACGAGGCGGCGCTGCAGGTGCCGCAGCAGGCCGTGGTGCGCGGTCCGGAAGGCGCCACCGTGATGGTGGTCGGCGCCGACAACAAGGTTACCGCCGTGCCGGTGAAAGCCGATGCGGCGCAGAACGGCAGCTGGATCGTCAGCTCCGGCCTGAAAGGCGGCGAGCGCGTGATCGTGGAAGGCTTCCAGAAGACCAAGCCGGGCGGCACCGTGACGCCGGCGCCGTGGAAGGGACCAGTTGAAGCGACGCCTGGCGCTGCGCCGGCTAGCGCTGCACCTGCGGCTCCAGCAGCTCCTGCGGCACCTGCGGCGCCGGCCGCTGCCGCGCCTGCGGCCAGCAAATAACCGGGAGCTCAGATGGCAAAATTCTTCATCGACCGCCCCGTCTTCGCGTGGGTGATCGCCCTGTTCATCCTGCTGGGTGGCGCGCTGGCGATTACCATGCTGCCGGTGGCGCAGTACCCCACCATCGCGCCGCCGTCCATCGTCATCACCGCCAACTACCCGGGCGCCACCGCCCAGGTGCTGGACGACGCGGTCACCAGCGTGATCGAACAGGAAATGAACGGCGCCGACGGCTTGCAGTACGTCGAGTCGCAGAGCGAGGCCAATGGCTCGGTCACCATCACCGTGACCTTCCTGCCCGGCACCAATCCCGACCTGGCCGCCGTGGACGTACAGAACCGCATCAAGCGCGTGGAATCGCGCCTGCCGCAGGCTGTGACGCAGCAGGGCGTGCAGGTCAACAAGGCGCGCTCCAACATCCTGATGTTCGTGGGCGCGTCCTCCAACGACGGCTCGATGGACCCGGCCGCCATCGGCGACTACCTGGCCCGCAACGTGGTCAACGAGATCAAGCGCCTGCCGGGTGTGGGCCAGGCCCAGTTGTTCGGCACCGAGCGCGCCATGCGCGTGTGGGTGGACCCGGCCAAGCTGGTGGGCTACAAACTCACCATGGCCGACGTCACCACCGCCATCCGCGCACAGAACGCGCAGGTCACCGCCGGTACGCTGGGCGACCTGCCCTCGCCGCGCTTCCAGACCTACTCCGCGCCGGTGGTGGTGCAAGGCCAGCTCACCTCGCCCGAGGAATTCGGCAAGGTGGTGCTGCGCGCCAGCGGCACCGGCGCCACCGTGCGCCTGTCGGACGTGGCCAGGATTGAAATGGCCGGCGCCAACTTCAACATCAGCGCGCGCCTGAACGGCAAGCCTTTCGTCGCCATCGCCGTGCAGCAGTCGCTGACCGGCAACGCGCTGGCCACGGCGGAGCTGGTGCGCAACAAGATGGAGGAGCTGTCCAAGTTCTTCCCTCCCGGCCTGACCTACACCGTGCCTTACGACACCTCGCTGTTCGTCAAGATCTCCATCGAGGAAGTGGTCAAGACCCTGCTGGAAGCGGTGCTGCTGGTGTTCATCGTGATGTACGTGTTCCTGCAGAACTTCCGCTACACCCTGATCCCCACCATCGTGGTGCCGGTGGCCCTGCTGGGCACCTTCGCCGTGATGCAGCTGGCCGGATTCTCCATCAACGTGCTGACCATGTTCGGCATGGTGCTGGCCATCGGCATCCTGGTCGATGACGCCATCGTGGTGGTGGAAAACGTGGAACGCATCATGAGCGAGGAAGGCCTGTCGCCGCGCGAAGCAACGCGCAAGGCCATGTCGCAGATCACCGGCGCCATTATCGGCATCACGCTGGTGCTGATCGCCGTGTTCATCCCCATGGCCTTCTTCGGCGGCGCCGTGGGCGCGATCTACCGCCAGTTCTCGCTGTCCATGGTGTCGTCCATGGTGTTCTCGGCGCTGATGGCGCTGACGCTCACGCCGGCCCTGTGCGCCACCATCCTGAAACCCGTGGAAGCGGGCCACCACCACGAGAAGAAAGGCTTCTTCGGCTGGTTCAACCGCAGCTTCGCCAAGACCGCCACCGGCTACCAGGGCGTGATCGCCAGGATACTGACCCGCACCGGCCGCTACATGCTCATCTTCCTGCTGATCTGCGGCGTGGTGGGCTGGCTGTATGCGCGCCTGCCGTCGTCCTTCCTGCCGAACGAAGACCAGGGCTACATCATCACCAACGTGCAGCTGCCGCCCGGCGCCTCCAAGAGCCGCACCGAAGCGGTGCTGAGCAAGGTGGAGGAATACCTGGCCAAGCAGCCCGGCGTGGCGCGCACCATTGCCGTGGCGGGCTTCAGCTTCTCGGGCAACGGCCAGAACGCCGGCCTGGTGTTCGTGCCGCTGAAGGACTGGAGCGAACGCGGGCCGGAAGACACGGCCGACAAGATCGCGGGCCGCGCTTTCGGCGCGCTGTCCGGCATTGCGGACGCCATCATCTTCCCGCTCAGCCCTCCGCCCATCCGCGAACTGGGCAACGCCACCGGCATCACCGCGCGCCTGCAGGACCGCAGCTCGCAAGGCCACGCGGCGCTGGTGGCCGCGCGCAACCAGCTGCTCGGCATGGCCGGCAAGAGCGAGATCCTGGCTGGCGTGCGTCCCGAAGGCCTGGAAGACGCGCCGCAGCTGCAAGTCGACATCGACCGCGACAAGGCCAACGCCCTGGGCGTGGCCTTCGCCGACATCAACAGCGCGCTGTCCGTGGCCTTCGGTTCGAGCTACGTGAACGACTTCACCAGCAGCGGGCGCCAGCAGCGCGTGGTGGTGCAGGCCGACGCGCCGCAGCGCTTGCAGCCGGAAGACCTGCTGCGCCTGAACGTGCGTTCGGCGTCCGGCTCCATGGTGCCGCTGTCGTCCTTCGCCACGTCGAAGTGGATCAACGGTCCGGTGCAGCTGGTGCGCTACAACGGCTACCCCGCCATCAAGCTGACCGGCAACGCGGCCCCGGGCCGCAGCACCGGCGAGGCCATGGCCGAACTGGAACGCCTGGCGACGCAGCTGCCGCCAGGCTTCGGCATCGAATGGACCGGCCAGTCGCTGGAAGAAAAAACCTCGGGCTCGCAGGCGCCGGCGCTGTTCGCGCTGTCCATGCTGGCCGCCTTCCTGGTGCTGGCCGCGCTGTATGAAAGCGAATCGATCCCGGTGGCGGTGCTGCTGGTGGTGCCGCTGGGCGTGCTCGGCGCGCTGCTGGGCGCCACCATCCGCAGCCTGCCCAACGACGTATACTTCAAGGTGGGCCTGATCGCGATTATCGGCCTGTCGGCCAAGAACGCGATCCTGATCATCGAGTTCGCCAAGGACTTGCAGGCGCAGGGCAAAGGCCTGGTCGAAGCCACGCTGGAGGCGGTGCACCTGCGCTTCCGCCCCATCATCATGACGTCGCTGGCCTTCATCCTCGGCGTGCTGCCGCTGGTGGTTGCGAGCGGCGCGGGTTCGGCCAGCCAGCGCGCCATCGGCACCGGCGTGATGGGCGGCATGATCACCGCCACGGTGCTGGCGGTGTTCCTGGTGCCGGTGTTCTTTGTCGTGGTGCGCAAGATATTCAAGGGAAGCGAACGCCAGCGCCGCCTGGCCGCGCATGAACTCGACCTCCCGGAGAAAAAAGTATGATGAAGACTGACTACAAGCTTGGCGCATTGACATCGGTTGCAGCGGCTGCGGCGCTGCTGCTGTCCGGCTGCTCGCTGTCGCCCACCTACCAGCGTCCCGATGCGCCGGTGGCTGCGGCCTACCCTGCGGCGCCAGCGGCTGCGGGCGGCGCCGCCAGCATCGCCACGGCTGGCAAGCCCGCCGCCGATACCGGCTGGCGCGAGTTCTTCCGCGACGAGCGCCTGCAGCAGCTGATCGCCACGGCGCTGGAATACAACCGCGACCTGCGCACTGCTGCGCTGCGCATCGAGGAAGCGCGCGCGGCCTACAACATCCAGTCGGCCGACCGCCTGCCCACGCTGAACGGCACGCTGGGCGGCAGCCGCGTGAAGACGCCGCGCTCGGTGTCCGCCACCGGCGCCGACATCACCAGCACCCGCTTCGACGCCGGCGTGGGCATCTCGTCCTTTGAGCTGGACTTCTTCGGCCGCGTGAAAAGCCTGAACGACGCCGCCCTGGCCGCCTACCTGGCCACAGACGAAGCGCGCCAGGCGGCGCAGATCAGCGTGGTGGCGGAGGTGGCGAAAGCCTACTTCACCGAACGCGCCTATGCCGAGCAGTACAAGCTGGCGCAGCAGACCTACGATGCACGCGCGCGCACCTACCAGCTCACGCAGCAGCGCCTGGAAGTGGGCGCCTCCTCGCGCCTGGACCTGCGCTCGAATGAAACGCTGATGGAAACGGCGCGCGTGGCCGCCCTCACGCTGGCGCGCCAGCGGGCGCAGGCGGAGAACGCGCTCACGCTGCTGGTGGGCCAGGCGCCCGCCTCGGCCGCCAGCGGCGCCATGGCCAGCGACGCCGCCATCGACGCCATGAGCGCGGTGCCGGAAGGCTTGCCGTCCGAGCTGCTGGCGCGCAGGCCGGACATCCGCGCCGCAGAGCAGCGGCTGAAGTCGGCCAACGCCAATATCGGCGCGGCGCGCGCGGCCTTCTTCCCGCGCATCAGCCTGACGGCGGCCATCGGCAGCAGCAGCCCGGACTTCTCGGGACTGTTCGACAGCGGCACCGGCAGCTGGTCCTTCGTGCCGCAGCTGGTGCTGCCCATCTTCGACGCCGGCCGCAACCGCGCCAATCTGAACCTGAGCGAAGTGCGCAAGAACATCGCCGTGGCGGACTATGAGAAGACCATCCAGACCGCGTTCCGCGAAGTGGCCGATGCGCTGGCAGCGCGCACCTACCTGGGCAGCCAGGTGGCAGCGCAGCGCGCCGTGCAGGATGCGCAGGCGGACCGTCTCAAGCTGCTCCAGCTGCGCTTCGACAACGGCGTGGCCAGCTCGCTGGACGTGCTGGACGCGCAGCGCGAGCTGTTCAGCGCCGAGCAGTCGCTGGTGCAGGCGCGTTTGCTGCGCACCACCAGCGCCATCGAACTGTACCGGGCGCTGGGCGGCGGGCTGAAGTAGCGCCGCCTCCGCGGCGGGTTACGCTGCGCTAACCCGCCCTACGCGGCGCCACAGCCATCGGTAATATGCAACGTAGGGCGGGTTAGCACGCAGTGCGTAACCCGCCAATGCAAGCACGCCGCTGCGTTAAAATATTCCCATGACTTCCTCCCCCATCACCATCCGCCTCGGCCAGCGGGCGCGCCAGCGCATTGCGGCCGAGGGCATGCAGGCGGCCGACGTGGCCATCATCCCGGCTGCGGCAGGCGGCCCGAAAGGCCTGATCCTGCATGGCCTGGACCGCTGGCTGTTCGGCGACTTCCTGAAACAGGCGCCGCGCCAGCGCCGCCTGATCGGCGCGTCCATCGGCGCCTGGCGCATGGCCGCCGCCGCCTTCCACGATCCGGACGCGTCGCACCGCCGCCTGGCCCGCCTGTACACGCACCAGCGCTACCCGGCCAAGGTGGACGCGGCCTACGTCAGCAATACCTGCCGCGCCCTGCTCGACGAGCTGCTGGACGGGCGCGCCGCCGAAACACTGAACAACCCGCAGTACTCGCTGTCCATCATCACCGCGCGCGGCGTGGGGCCGCTGGCGCAGGCGGCGGGCAACCGCTGGCGCGAACTGTCCGGCTTTTTGCGTGCCGCAGCAGGCAACGCGCTGTCGCGCAGCCGCCTGGCCGGCGCCATGGAACGCGTGGTCTTCCACGACGCGCGCGACAGCCAGGACTGGCTGCGCCAGGAATTCGACGCCTTCGCCAACCACTTCGTGGGCCTGTCCGAACACAATCTGCGCGACGCGCTGCTGGCTTCCGGCTCCATTCCCATGGTGCTGGAAGCGGTGTCAGGCATTGCCGGCGCCCCCGGCGGCGCCTACTGGGACGGCGGCCTGATCGACTACCACCTGCACCTGCCCTACCAGCGCGACCCAGGCCTGGTGCTCTACCCGCACTTCAGCGACTACATCGTGCCCGGCTGGCTGGACAAGTCCATGCCCTGGCGCCGCGCGCGCGACGCCGCCGTGGACAACGTGATCCTGGTATCGCCGTCCAAGTCCTTCCTGGCCACGCTGCCCAACGGGAAAATGCCGGACCGCGCCGACTTCAAGTTCTACGGCCAGGACCACGACACCCGCATCCGCGACTGGACCCGCGCCATCGGCGAGAGCGAGCGCATGGCGGAGGCCTTTGCACGCTGGTGCGACAAACCGGACCTGTCCCGGACCGTCCCGTTCTAAAAACAGTTGCCCCCTGGCCGCCAGTCGGCGCATACTCGTCGAAGCCGATGAGCGGCCGACTTGACGGGGGGATTCCATGAATTTTCTGTCCAATATGCGCATCACCACCCGGCTCGCGGCCGGGTTCACCATCGTGCTGGCGCTGTCCGTGGCCGCCACCGGCTACGCCCTGGTGCAAGCGCGCGCCACCGCCGAAGCCACCAAGCAGATGATGGCCAATCCGCTGGCGACCGAGCGCCTGGTGTCCGACTGGTATGTGCTGATCTACTCCGCCATTGCGCGCACCGCGCTGTTCGCCCGCACCACCGACGAGAAACTGCCCGTGGTGTTCGCCGACGTGGTGGCCGACAGCACCAAGCGCGGCTCGGCGCTCATCAAGAAGATCGAGGATCTGCTCGACACCGACGAGGAAAAGGAAATCATGAAATCCATCGTCGGCATGCGTAACAAATATCAGGACGCCAAGAACAAGGTGATGGACGCCAAGAAGGCCGGCGACGCCGCCGAATCGGAGCGCGCTTTCAAAGACGTGTTCATGCCCGCTGCGGAGACCTACCAGAAGCGCGTGCTGTTCCTGCTGGAGCACCAGCGCAAGGACATCGACGACACCGCCAAGGCCATCGACGCGGCCAACACCCGCAGCACCATACTGATGTCCGTCATGGGCGTGCTGCTGCTGGCTGCCGGCGCGCTAGCCGCCTACATCATCTCGCGCAGCATCACCCAGCCGCTGCGTTCCGCGCTGGCGGTGGCCTCCACCGTGGCGCAGGGCGACCTCACCACCACGTTCAGCAAGGAGAACCCGCGCGACGAAATCGGCGAATTGATGACAGCTTTGCAAACCATGAACGACGCGCTGCGCAATGTGGTGAGCCAGGTGCAGACCGGCACCAAGGCCATCGCCAGCGCGTCCAGCGAGATCGCCTCCGGCAATATGGACCTGTCCACGCGCACGGAAGAGCAAGCCAGCTCGCTGGAGGAAACCGCCTCCTCGATGGAAGAGCTGACCGCCACCGTGCGCCAGAACGCCGAGAGCGCGCGCCAGGCCAACCAGCTGGCGCAGACCGCCTCCGACGTGGCGGTAAAAAGCGGCGCCATTGTCGGCCAGGTGGTCGACACCATGGGCGCCATCGACGCGTCGGCGCGCAAGATCGTGGACATTATCGGCGTGATCGACGGCATCGCCTTCCAGACCAACATCCTGGCGCTGAACGCGGCGGTGGAAGCGGCGCGCGCCGGCGAGCAGGGACGCGGCTTCGCGGTAGTGGCGTCCGAAGTGCGGCAACTGGCGCAGCGCAGCGCGGCGGCGGCCAAGGAAATCAAGGAATTGATCGGCAACTCGGTGCAGCAGGTGAACACCGGCACCACGCTGGTTCAGCAGGCCGGCGCCACCATGAACGAGGTGGTGGCCAGCGTGCGGCGCGTGAACGACATCATGGCGGAGATGAGCTCATCGAGCAACGAGCAAAGCACCGGCATAGAGCAGGTAAACCGCGCCATCACGCAGATGGACCAGGTGACGCAGCAGAACGCCGCCCTGGTGGAGCAGGCCGCAGCGGCGGCCGCCAGCATGCAGGAGCAGGCCGCCAGCCTGGCCGGCGTGGCGGCGTCCTTCAAGCTGGGGAACGAGCAGCCGCGCCTCAGGAACCCAGGAACATCTGCTGCAGGTCGTTCAGGAAGCGCTGTCCTAATTCCGTCGGCTTGATCAGCTTGTAGTCGCGGTACAGCAGGCCCTTGGCTTCGGCCGCGTTGAGCTGCTGCTCGATGGCGTTGATGGACAGGCCGGTGCGCTCGCTGAACAGATTGGGCTCGAAGCCCTCGTGCAGGCGCAGCGTGTTGAGCATGAATTCAAAGCCCATCTCGCCGCGTCCGATCTCATACTCCTCCTGCACCGGGTTGCCGGCCTTGACCGCTTCCATATAGGCTTTGGGCTGCTTGGAGCGCGCCTGGCGCAACACGCGGTGCGGGAACGAGATCTTCGAATGCGCGCCCGCGCCTATGCCCAGGTAGTCGCCGAAGTGCCAGTAGTTCAGGTTGTGCTTGGCGCGGTGGCCCGGCTGCGCGTAGGCCGACACTTCGTACTGGCCGTAGCCCTGGGCGGCGGTCAGCTCGGCGATCATGTCCTGCATGTCCGCGCTGGCGTCGTCGTCCGGCAGCACCGGCGGGTACTTGGCGAACAGCGTGTTCGGCTCCATCGTCAGGTGGTACAGCGACAGGTGCGGCGGCTTGAAGGACATGGCCGTTTCGATATCCTCGCGGGCCTGCTCCAGCGTCTGCGTGGGCAGCGCGTACATCAGGTCCAGGTTGAAGTTGTCGAAGTTGGCCAGCGCAATCTCCACCGCGCGGCGCGCTTCGCCGCCGTCGTGGATGCGGCCCAGCGCCGACAGATGTTCAGCGTTGAAGCTCTGGATGCCGATCGACAGGCGGTTGATGCCGCTGGCGCGGTAGGATTTGAACTTTTCCGCCTCGAAGGTGCCGGGGTTGGCCTCCATGGTGATTTCGGTGTCCGCGTCCATCGGCAGCAAGGTGCGCACGTCCGACAGCAAACGGTCCAGGCCCGCGGCCGACATCAGGCTGGGCGTGCCGCCGCCGATGAAGATGGTGTGTATCCTGCGGCCCCAGATCAGCGGCAGCGCCATTTCCAGGTCGCTGCGCAGCGAAGCCAGGTACTCTTCCTCGGGGAAGCCGCCGCCCTTGGCTTCATGCGAATTGAAGTCGCAGTACGGGCATTTGCGCACGCACCAGGGGAAGTGGATGTACAGCGACAGCGGCGGCAGCGCCGCCAGGTTCAGCGCGCCCGGCTGCAGGTAGTGCAGCGCGGTGCCGGCCGCAGCCTGATTGTGGCCGTGGCTGTGGGTGTGGGTTTGCGCCGCTTTGGCGCCAACAACCTTGATCGGTATCATTTCAGTTTCTCTACCAGGGCGCGCAGGGCCTGGCCACGGTGGGAGAGGCGGTTCTTTTCATCGGCCGTGAGTTCGGCTGCGCACTTGCCGAGTTCAGGGATAAAGAAATGCGGGTCATAGCCAAAGCCGCCGTTGCCGCGCGCCTCGGCGATGATCTGGCCGTTCCAGCGGCCGTCCGCGATCACCGGCTGCGGATCGTCCGCGTGGCGCACGAACACCAGCACGCAGTAATAGTACGCCGATTTGTCGGCGTGCGCGGCCAGGTCCGCGATCAGCTTGGCGCTGTTGGCGGCGTCCGACTTCGGCTCGCCGGCATAGCGCGCCGAGTACACGCCGGGCGCGTTGCCCAGCGCCGTCACGCACACGCCGGAATCGTCCGCCAGCGCGGGCAGGCCGGTCAAACGGGCCGCGTGGCGCGCCTTTTCCAGTGCATTTTCAACAAAAGTATGGTGCGGTTCGTCCGCCTCCGGCACGTTGTACTCGCCCTGGGCGCGCACGTCGTAGCCCACGGTGGCGAGCAGTTCGTTGAATTCCTTGAGCTTGCCCGCGTTGTTGGAGGCGAGGATGAGGCGTTGGGTCATGGCTGATGTCGGCTAGATTTCTGGAGCCGACATTGTAAACCACTGGCAAAATCCGGGGTCAGACCCTTGGGTCTGCCCCCAGCCCTTGGCGGGCCTCAGGCGGCCAGGCCGAGCGCCTGCTTTTGCAGCTTGACCAGGTCGGCGATGCCACCCTGCGCCAGGTCCAGCAGGCGGTTCATGCCGGCGCGGTCGAAGGCGGCGCCTTCGGCCGTGCCTTGCACTTCGATGAAGTGGCCGGCGTCGGTCATCACCACGTTCATGTCGGTGTCGCAGTCCGAGTCTTCCACGTAGTCCAGGTCCAGCACCGGCATGCCCTTGTACACGCCGACCGAGATGGCGGCCACGAAGTGCTTGAGCGGCACCGCGGGAATCGCGCCGCGCTCGACCAGCTTGGAGAAGGCGTCGTAGGCGGCCACCATGGCGCCGGTGATGGAGGCGGTGCGGGTGCCGCCGTCGGCCTGGATCACGTCGCAGTCCAGGTTCAGGGTGCGCTCGCCGAACGCTTCCAGGTCGAAGGCGGCGCGCAGCGAGCGGCCGATCAGGCGCTGGATTTCCTGGGTGCGGCCGCTTTGCTTGCCGCGCGCCGCTTCGCGGTCCATGCGGGTGTGGGTGGAACGCGGCAGCATGCCGTATTCGGCCGTCAGCCAGCCCTGGCCTTTGCCCTTCAGGAAGCCCGGCACCCGGTCCTCGATGCTGGCGGTGCAGATCACCTTGGTGTCGCCGCATTCGATCAGCACCGAACCTTCGGCGTGCTTGGTGTACTGGCGCGTCAGGCGGATGGCGCGCAGCGCGTCGACGGGACGGCCGCTGGGGCGGGATTCAAAACTCATGGGTCGGTCTTTCGGGGTAAGTGTTGGGAGGATTTTTCTATCGCGCCGCGGATCTCGGCAATGGCGCGCTCGATCTCGTCGTCGTCGAAAACGTCGGCTGCCGCCGCAGGTCCGCGCGCCTCGGCCTGGACAGCGCGGCTGATGGTGGTATTGACCTGGTCTTCCGGCAGCATTTCGGTCGAGATCATACTGGACATGCCGACCGCCGTGGTGGGCGCGCCGTCGGCCACGGTGCCGCCCTGCCACATAATGGCCAGCGCGGTGGCGTTGTCGCCGGTGGCGCCGCCGATGGCGACGGCCGTCTGCAGCATGTCCGGCACGGCCCGCACCACGGTCTGGGTGGCCAGGCGGTGCGCCAGGTCCTCGTCGTCCAGCACCGACCACAGGCCGTCGGAACACAGCAGCATCACGTCGCCCGGCAGCATGCTGGCGCGGCGCGACAGCTCCACTTTCGGCAGGCTGGTCGCGCCCAGGCAGTTGTACAGCTTGTTGCGGTCCGGGTGGGTGGCGCGCTCCGAGGCGGACACCAGGCCCTTGGCGATCAGGTTTTCCACATGCGAATGGTCGCGCGTGCGCGCCAGCACCTGGCCGCCGCGCATCCAGTACAGGCGCGAGTCGCCGCAGTGCGCCCACACGGCGATATTGTGCTGGATCAGGCAGGCCACCACGGTGGTGCGCGGGGTTTCCGGCAGGTTGTGCATGGCCTTGTAGCGGTGGATCTCCTGGTGCGCGGCCATGAAGGCCTCCTCCAGGAAGCGCTCCGGCTTCTTCACATAAGGCATGGCCTGCTGCTGGAACAGGGTGGAGATGGTCTGCATGGCAATGGTGGCCGCCACTTCGCCGCGCAAATGGCCGCCCATGCCGTCGGCCAGCACCAGCAGCAGCGCGTCGCGCGTGAAACTGTAGCCCATGCGGTCCTGGTTGACCTTGCGGCCGCCGATGTGGCTTTCCTGATATACGGAGAATTGCATGGTCCCTGGATCGTCCTTATCGGTCAGGATTGCGTGGTCTGCGCAGCGTTCTTGCGTCCAAATCGGCCCAGCAGGCCGCGCACGTGGCCGCCCAGCCGCTCCAGCGTACCGCCCGCCGGGGCCGGCAGCGCCACCGGAGTTTGCAGCACTTTCTGCATTTCGAACAGGCTTTGCGGCCGCGCCAGCGGATCCAGCTGCAGCGCGCGGCGCACCAGCGCCACCAGCTCCGGCGTGTACAGGCCATCCAGTTTGGCGAAATGCCCGTCCATTTTATCCTCCTTGCGGCGCTGGTCGGCCGGCTGCGGCGGCGAACCGACCATGCAGGCGAACATCGACGCGCCTATGCTGTACACGTCGGTCCACGGCCCCAGCGGCTCGGTCTTCACATACAGCTCGGGCGGCGCGAAGCCGGGGGTGTACATCGGCGTGAGCTTGGGCAGGTCGCTATTGATGGTCTGGCGCGCCGCGCCGAAGTCCAGCAGCATGGGCGTGCCGTCGGTGCGCAGATAGATATTGGCCGGTTTCAGGTCCAGGTGCAGCAGCTGGTTGGCATGCACTTCGCGCAGGCCTTTCAGCACCTGGGTGAATATCTGGCGGATAAAAGCTTCCCCCGCCTTGCTGCCCTTGGCGCGCTGCCGCTGTATATATTCTTGCAATGAATGGCCCGATTCATAGGCCATCACCATATACACAGTCTCGTTGGCGCGGAAGAAATTCAACACTCTTACAACATTTGGATGCGAAATCCGTGCCAGCGCCCGCCCCTCCTCGAAGAAGCATTTGAGGCCGATGCGGAACACCGGCAAATTGGCTTTCGCTATGGCCGGAGCCAATTCTCCGGGCTGGCGCAGCGCCAGCGCGCTCGGCAGGTATTCTTTTACCGCCACCGCATTGCCTTCCGCGTCATAGGCGAGGTAAACAATACTGAACCCACCGGACGCAATTTTCTTTACAATGCGATATCCAGCTATTTCCAGCCCATCCGGCAGTGGAGCGTTGTTCTGTGCAGCCATAGGATTTCCTTGCTTCAACATCCGGATTGTGTGGATAAATCACTGTTTTGTAAAGTTTAAATCGGGGACATCCATTGAGCATTTCCAGCATGACAGGCTACGCGGTTGCCACCAGCGAAAGCGCGGCCGGGACACTGACAATAGAAATCAAGAGCGTCAATTCACGTTTTCTTGACTTGCAGTTTCGAATAAACGACGATTTGCGCGCGCTGGAACCCGATTTGCGCACTGCCATTATGGCCGCCATTACGCGCGGCAAGGTTGAATTGCGGCTCAGTTTCGGCCGCAAAGCCGCCGGCGCCGGCGCCACCGCCCTGAATACCCCGCTGCTGGAGGAACTGGCCCGCCTGCAGGCCGAAGTCGGCAAGCATTTCGTCGCCGCCCCGGTCATGAGCGTGGCCGAGCTGCTGCGCTGGCCCGGCGTGGTGGAAGAAGCCCAGATCGGCCAGGAAACCCTGCAAGCGGACGTCGCCGCGCTGACCGCGCGCACCGTGGCCGCCTTCGTCACCAGCCGCCAGCGCGAAGGCGCGGCGCTGGAGGCCATGCTGGTGTCCCGCATCGAATCCATGGAAGCCATCGTCAAGCGCATCACGCCGCTGATCTCGCAAGTGGTGGCGGCCTTCCAGCAGAAAGCCATCGAGCGCATGCAGGAAGCGCTGGGCCTGGCCTGCCAGGGCTCCAACACCAGCCTGTCGCGCCAGGACGCCATGGAGCGCATCCGCCAGGAAGTGATCCTGTACGGCATCCGCATCGACGTGGCCGAGGAACTGGGCCGCCTGTCGGCCCACCTGACCGAAACCCGCCACATCCTGAAAAAAGGCGGCCAGGTCGGCAAGCGCCTGGACTTCATGATGCAGGAACTGAACCGCGAAGCCAACACCCTGGGCGCCAAAGCCTCGGTGAAAGAGCTGGCCGACGCGTCGATGGAACTGAAACTACTCATCGAACAGATGCGCGAACAGGTGCAAAACCTGGAGTAAGGTTTTCGCGTTTCGTTGAATCAGATAATGCCCGCTCGCGTAGCGGGCATTTTTTTTCACGTTCGCCATGCCGAAAAAGCTATCAATGCCGGAAAAAATGTGATCGTTCCCCTCTGAGAAATACGTCAAACTAAACACCCCCTAAAACGTATAACAAAGAGGAGCCGGGGATGTCCCGTTTCATTACGCCGCTTTGCGCGGCGCTTGCGTTGGCTGCGTCTGTTTGCACAAGCCCTTGCCTGGCCAAAGAACCCAGAACCTGGACGGCGGACAATGGCAATGGCACTTACACCAATCCCATTTTCTACGACGAGTTTTCCGATCCCGACATCATCAAGGTCGGCGACGAGTTTTACCTGACCGGCACCACCATGCACACCATGCCTGGCCTGCCCATCCTGCGCTCCAAGGACCTGGTGAACTGGCATTTCGTCGCCTACGCATCGCCCAAGCTCGATCTCGCCCCCGCGTTCCGGCTGGAAGATGGGAAAAACGTCTACGGCCGCGGCATCTGGGCTCCCAGCTTCCGCTATCACAAGGGGAAGTTCTACATCTTCAGCAACGTGAACGGCTACACCACGCAACTGTTCACCGCGACCGATCCGGCCGGCCCATGGACCCAGACGGCCATGAAGCGCTCCTTCCACGACCTCTCCGTCCTGTTCGACGATGACGGAAAAGCTTATGTCATCTGGGGCTATGACGAGGTCAAGCTCGCGCAGCTGAACGAGGACCTGAGCGACATCGTGCCAGGCTCGGAGCGCGTGATCATCAAGAAGGGCTCGGGCATGGGGGAAGGCTCGCATTTCTACAAGATCGACGGGAAATACTTCATCATCTCGGCGTGGTACAACGACCGCATGCGCATGCCCGCCGCGCGGGCGGACCGGCCGGAGGGGCCTTACGAGGTCAATCCCGCGATCAGCATCGACGAGGACTTCGGCCTGCACGAAGGCTACCGCCTGGCCAACAACAAGGTGCCGCCCTTTACCGTGCAGCCGCCGAACAAGGCGCCGAATGGCCGCGTGTCCCTGCACCAGGGCGGCGTGGTGCAGACTCCGCTGGGCGAATGGTGGGGCTTCTCCATGATGGACTACAACTCCGTCGGCCGGCTGGTCAATCTGTCGCCCGTGACCTGGAACGACGGCTGGCCGTATTTCGGCCTGCCGGGCAATCTGGGCCGCACGCCGCGCACCTGGGTCAAACCGAAAACAGCGGCGCCGACGCAGCCGCACGCGCCCTATCAGCGCAGCGACGGCTTCTCCGGCGCCGCATTGCAGCCCTTGTGGCAGTGGAACCACGTGCCGGACAACAGCCGCTGGTCCCTCACGGAACGCCCCGGCAGCCTGCGCCTGCACAGCCTGCCGGCAAAGAATCTGTGGGAAGCGAAGAACACGCTCACGCAGCGCGCCATCGGCCCGGATTCGAGCGCGACCGCCGTCCTGGATCTGAAAGGTTTGCAGCCTGGCGACGTGGCCGGACTGGCCCTGTTCGGCCGGCCGTATTCATGGCTGGGCGTCGAGCAAACTGCCGACGGCCGCCAGGTCGTGCTGTTCGACGAGCAGACGGGCGAACATAGCCGCGTGCCGCTCAAGGCGGAGCGCGTGTGGCTGCGCGTGGATGGCGACTTCATCTCGGAACGGGCGAAATTCAGCTACTCGGTGGACGGCAAATCCTTTGCGCCCATAGGACAGGAGCGCGCCATGGTGTTCCAGCTGCTCACCTTCCAGGGCATGCGCTACGGGCTGTTCAACTTCAACACCGCCGGCGCGGCGGGCGGCTTTGCCGACTTCGACGCCATCGACATCCACGAGCCCCATCCCGCTGGACTGATGCGCCCCATCCCCTTCGGCAAGCAGATCCAGTTGACGGACGCGCCTTCCACCATCCTTTCCGGCGCCTTTGCGGTGCGGGATATGAAGCTGGGCCGTGTCGCCTTGAGCCGCAACGGCCAGTTCCTCACTGTGGATAAGGACGCCAGGCTCACGCTGCAAAGCGGCCAGCCCGGCCCGGCGCAAAGCCTGCAATGGATAGAAACGCCCAATGGCGACCTGGTCTTGATGTCCCTGGTCACGCACCGCTTCATCCGCATCGATCCCAAGACCGGGGCCATCACGGCGGACAGCCCCGGCCCCAATTCGGGTGGCAGCGACGGCAGCCGCTTTGTCTGGAAGCTGAAGTAATAGTAGCCGGCCGGTCGACACTTGCAAATGAGAAGTGTTATCATTCTCATTTATTTGCAAACTTTGCGTCCGCGCCGGCCAACATCATGTCCAAGCTTTCCTCCGCCCTGCCCTTCCGTCCCACCCTGATCGCCGCAGCGGCGGCCGCGCTGGCCATGGCCTCGCCGGCGCTGCGCGCGCAGCAGGCAGAGGGCGCGGTCCCCGACGCCGCGCCGCTGGAAACCATCCAGATCACCGGCAGCTGGCTCGGTTCCGGCCTGCAGAACAGCGTGAAAAACTTCGCCGGCGCGCGCACCGTGCTGCAGAAGGAAGACATCGACAACACCGGCGCCGCCAGCATCGGCGACGTGCTGCGCCGCATCCCCGGCGTGCAGAGCACCGACAATTCCGGCACCGCCGGCAGCACCATCTCCCTCAACATCGGCGTGCGCGGCCTGACCGGGCGCTACTCGCCGCGCTCGACCGTGCTGCTGGACGGCATCCCGCTGGCGGTGGCCCCTTACGGCCAGCCGCAGCTGTCGTTCGCGCCGGTCAGCCTGAACAACATCGAATCGGTGGACGTGGTGCGCGGCGGCGGCGCGGTGCGCTACGGCCCGCAGAACGTGGGCGGCATCATCAACTTCCGCAGCCGCCCGGTGCCGGACACGCCGGGCCTGAGCGGCGACGCCTCGGTGCGCTACAACCACTTCGGCGAAGGCGGCCACAACACCCAGTACAGCGCCTTCGTCGGCTCGCAGCTGGACAACGGCCTGGGCGTGGCCCTGCTGTACTCCGGCATGGACGGCAGCGAATGGCGCGCCGGCAGCGACGAGAAGGTCAACGACCTGGGGCTGAAGCTGCGCTACAAGCTGGACGCGCGCAGCGAGGTGTACGGCAAGCTGAGCTACTACGACGTGACCTCCCGCACGCCGGGCGGCCTGACCGTGGCGCAGTACAACGCCACCCCCTTCCAGAACACCCGCCCCACCGACTTCTGGGACGGCGAGCGCAAGGGCGCGGACGTGGGCTACCTGAACGCGCTGTCGGCCACCCAGGAATTCGAGATCAAGGCCTACTACAACGAGAGCGACCGCCGCAGCGCGCTGATCAACGCCGCCAAGACCCAGCGCACCTACCAGCCGCGCAGCTACCAGGTGCTGGGCATCGAGCCGCGCTACACGCAGCGCTTCGCCGCTGCCGGCCTGACGCACGACCTGACCGTGGGCTACCGCTACCTGCGCGAGCGCGGCGACGACAACAACTATGTGCAGACCGTGGCCACCGGCGCCAACGGCGCCATCTCCACCTTCGTCAACGCCACCGACGCGCACTCCTTCTACGTGGACGACCGCATCGCCTACGGCGCCTGGCGCGTCACGCCGGGCGTGCGCTTCGAGCGCATCAGCTCGGACCGCCTGGACGCGAGCGCCCAGCGCAGCTTCGCTACCGACAACGACAAGGCCCTGCCGTCGCTGAACGTGGCCTACCTGGTCAACCGCGCGCTGACCGTGTTCGCCAACTACCAGACCTCCTTCGGTTCGGTGCAGAACACCCAGCTCAACTCGCAGACGGCCGCCAACCCGCTCAACCCGGAACTGGCCAAGACCCACGAGCTGGGCGCGCGCTGGAAAACCGCCGCCGTGAGCGCCGAAGTCACCGCCTTCCGCCTGAAGTTCGACAACCAGATCATCCAGGTGCCCGGCTCCACGCCGCCCGTGTTCCAGAACATCGGCGCGACCAAGCACGAGGGCGTGGAAACCGCCGTCGACTACAGCTTCGACGACGCCGGCGCATTGGCCGGCCTGAACCTGTTCGCCAACTACAGCTACACCAAGGCCATCCAGGAATCGGGCAGCACCGCAGGCAAGGACGTGCCCTTCTACTCGCGCAACACCGACACCGTGGGCGCGCGCTACCGCATCGGCGCGTGGACCGCGAACCTGTCCAGCACGCACCAGACCAGGCAGTTCTCGGACGCGGCCAACACCGTGGCCGAGGCGGCCAATGCCGGCGTGGGCGAGATTCCCGGCTTCCGCCTGTGGAACGCGCAGCTGAACTGGAAACTGCCGGGCAAGCCGGGATACGAGGTGCTAGCCGGCGTGAACAACCTTGCCGACAAGCGCTACTACACCCGCAACGTGGACGGCAACCTGGGCCGCATGGTGGGCGCGCCGCGCATGGCTTACGTCCAGCTGCGCGTGGCCTACTAAATCCCGCCGGAGCAGGCGGAAGTTTTTGTTACATCACTCGAGGGCATGGCTTTACAATAAGACCTCTTCCCACCGAGGTGCGCATGGTCCGATACGCCGTTTGCCTGCTGTTGCTTGCGTGCGTGCCGCAGGCGGACGCAGTGACATTGCGGCTGTGCGTGGATGAACGCCCCTGGCCGCCCTACCTCACGCCCTCGGGCGACGGCATGGCGCAGCGCCTGCTCAGGGACGCCGCGCAGGAAGCCGGCGCCACACTCGCCACCTATGCCGCGCCGGTGACCCGCTGCCGCGAAGAGATACGCTACAACTCGGCGGACGGCTTTCCCATCGCACCGTACACGCCGGCGCTGCTGCCTTTCATGGCCTTCCCCATGCGCGGCGGCGAACCGGACCCGGCGCGGGCCGTCATGTCGGCCCGCACCCTGGCCTACCGCCGCACCGGCAGCGCCACGCACTGGGACGGCGTCCGCTTCACGCATCTGGTCACGCCGGTGCTGGTGCGTTTCGGCTCGGTGCTGATGATAGACAAGCTGGCCGCCATGGGCGTGCAGACCGACGACAGCGGCAAGACGCTGAGCGCCAACTTCGCCAAGCTGCTGGCGGGGCGGGCCGACATCGTGGTCGGCCTGGAAACGACCGGCCTGGCGCTGCTGGCGCTGCCCGAGTTCGCGGGCAAGATCGAGGCGCTGCCGGCGCCCTTCACCGAGGAAGCCTATTACCTGGGCCTGTCCAAGACCTTCTACGACGCCCATCCCCAACTGAGCGAGCGCCTGTGGGACGCCATCGCCCGCCAGCGCCGCTCGCCCGCCTATCAGCGCGCCTTGCGCAAGGCGCTCGACGAGTCCCTGAAAGGGCAAAAAGACTAAGCCAGCAGCGCCTGGTAGGCCAGGCGCTTGAACTCGAACGTGTAGGGATTCCAGAAGCCCATCTGGCGCTGGGCCATCAGCACGCCCGCGATGTTATGGCGCGGGTTGATCCACCATTGCGTGCCCGCGATGCCGCCCCATTCGAATTCGCCCGTCGAGGCCGGCGGGTCGCCCGCGCCCGGCTGCAAGGTGACCGCGCCGCCCAGGCCGTAGCCCTTGCCGGGCACCGCGCCCACGGTGGGAAAGCCGATGCTGACGCCGGGCGGCAGTTGGTTGCGCATCATGTCGGCCACGGTGTCCGGCCGCAGCAGCGCGGTGGGCGAAGCCGGCAGCAGGCTGCGCAGCAGGGCCACCATGTCCGCCAGGGTGGACACCAGGCCGCCGCCGCCCGAGTAGCGCGCCACCGGGGTCAGATAGGCGCCGGGGAAAGGCGAACCGGCCAGGCGGCGCAGGCCGGGCGCGGTGGGATCGCCCCGGCTGGCGCCCGCGTAGTAGGCGGTCAGGCGCTCGTGCTTTTCCGGCGGAATGACGAAATACGTGTCCACCATGCCCAGCGGCGCGAAGACCGCCTGCGCCAGGTAGCGGTCGAAGCGCAGGCCGCTGGCCACTTCCACCACGCGCGCCAGCACGTCCGACGCAATCGAGTACTCCCACTGTTCGCCGGGATGGAAGGTCAGCGGCAGCGGCGCCAGCGCCTCGATCAGGCCTTCCAGCGAGCTGTCGGCATGCATCACGCGGCTGGCGCTGTAGGCCTGGTAGATCAGGCTGCCGGGATCGAGGAAGCCGTAGCTCAGGCCGGAGCTGTGGCACAGCAGATGGCGCACGGTGATGGAACGTCGCGCCGGTTCGCTGTCGTCCAGCCGCGTGGCGCCGGGGCGCAGCACGCGGCGCCGGCCCAGCGCGGGCAGATAGTTTTCCAGCGGCGCATCCAGCGCCAGCCTGCCCTGCTCCACCAGCTGCATGAAGGCGACGCTGGTGACCAGCTTGGTGTTGGAAAAGACGCGGAACAGATGGTCCTCGCGCAGCGCCACGCCGGCTTCCTTGTCGGCCCAGCCCGTGCAGTGGCGGTCCACCACCTCGCCGCCCGCCAGCAGCGCGCAGGACGCGCCCGCCAGGATTTCCTGGTCCACCCACGCCTGCATGGCGCCGTGGACCGCATTGAATTGTGTGCTCATGCCAGAACGGTAGCGCATGCTGGCCGCCAGTTCAACCCAATCCGGCTCAGACCGGCGGGTGCGGCTGGGGGCGGTCGCGGCCTATGCCGTCGAACCAGTCCAGGGCGGCGGCCCAGAGCGTGTGGGACTGCGGGCGGAAGTAGCCCATGTGGCCGATCTTGCCGATGCCGGACCCGACAGGGTCGATGGTGATGCCGAACCAGGGCGCGTTGCGGTAGCCGCGCATGAAGGCGTCGCGCGAGTTGGGCGGCGCCCACAGGTCGTCCACCGCGTTGACCGCCATGATGGGCGCGCGCACCGTGTCGAAACCGGCCGCCACCTGGCGCATCGCCGGGTCGTCGAAGAAATAGTGCGGGTAGCGGCACCAGTGCTTCCACTGGCGGTACACGTCCAGCGGCAAGTCCTCGCCCATGCCCAGCTTGCTCCACGCCAGGCAGCCTTTCCAGCGCGTCAGCAGCGGGCCGATCACATTCCACATGATTTTCACGCGCACCCGCTCCAGCAGCGGCATCCAGCCGTGCCAGCCGGCGCCGGTGGCGAAGGTGTACAGGCCGTCCACCTTGTCGTGGTTGGGCAGCAGGCCGAAGGCGTGGCCGCCGTAGGAGTGGCCCACCATGCACAGCGGCACAGCCCGACCCGGCCCGGCGCCGCCGCCCTCGCCCGCCACGGCCTCCACCGCCGCCGCCAGATCCAGCCGGCCCCAGTCCAGGTAGTCCATGCGGAAGCCGCGCAAGGTCTTGGGCTTGGACAGGCCGATGCCGCGATAGTCCAGCGTCAGCACAGTGTAGCCCTTGGCGGTCGCGTATTCGGCGAAGCGGCGGTAGAAACCCTGCGGCACGCCGGTGGCGCCGGCCACGATCAGGCGCGCCCGCTCCGGCCCCTGGCTGCGGTAGCGCAGCGCCGCCAGCGCATAGCCGTCGGCCGCGTGCAGGGTGACGCGTTCGGGCTGGCCCGGACCGGATTTGGCGGCGGAGGCGGAAGGCGCGGCGACTGCGGCGGCGAGCTTGAAATGGGCGGTGGTCATGGCTTTCCTCGTGCGTTCAGGGTTGGGCGTCGAGCAGGGACAGCAGGGTTTCGGTGGCCTGCAGCATGGGGGTGGCGTCGTGCGCCACGCGGGCCTGCAGCAGGCCGCCTTCGTAAGCGGCCACCATCAGCGCGGCGATGCCTTGCGCGCGCGCTTCGCCGTGGCCTGCCGCCATCAGCGCGGCGGCGATGCGGGCGCGGATGGCGGCAAAGCCGTCGGCCAGCGCCTGGCGCAGCGCCACGTCGGCCGCCGTCGATTCCAGCGCCACCGCCGCCAAAGGACAGCCGCGCTCGAAGCCGCTGCCGTCCAGGCCGCGCAGCGCGCGCCCTATCCAGGCTTTCATGGCGGTGCGGGCGTCCGGTTCGCTGAGCATGAGCTTGTCGAGCGTGGCGCACATATAGGACACGGTGCTTTCTATGGCGGCCACCGCCAGTTCGTTCTTGCCGCCGGGGAAATGGTGGTAGAGCACGCCCTTGGGCGCCTGCGCCTGCGCCAGGATGTCGCTCAGGCCGGCGCCGTGCAGGCCGGTGTGCTGCAAAGTGTGGATCATGGCGGCGACCAGGCGCTCGCGGGTGGTGGGTGTTGTCATGATTGAATTCTATAGACCGGTCGGTCTAGCGGTCAAGCGCTATCTGACGTTATCATCCAAACAAGGAGGCGGCATGGGAAAACAGATCCGGGTGGGCATAGGCGGCTGGGACTTTGCGCCGTGGCGCGAGACTTTCTATCCCGCCGGGCTGGCGCAGAAGCGCGCGCTGGAATACGCCAGCCGGCAGGTCACCAGCATCGAGATCAACGGCACCTACTACCGCAACGCCAAGCCGGAACACTACGCCAACTGGGCCGCGCAGACGCCGGACGACTTCGTCTTTGCCGTCAAGGCCAGCCGCTACTGCACCAACCGCAAGGCGCTGGGCGAAGCGGGCGAATCGGTGGAGCGCTTCATGGACAGCGGACTCACCGAGCTGGGCGGCAAGCTCGGCCCCATCCTGTGGCAGCTCGCGCCCACCAAGCGCTTCGACCCGGACGAGCTGGAGGCCTTCTTCCAGCTGCTGCCCGCCAAGCTGGGCACGCGCAAGCTGCGCCACGTGCTCGACACGCGGCACGAGAGCTTTATGTGCGAGGACTATCTGAAGCTGGCGCGCCGCCACAAGATCGCCACGGTGTACACGGATTCGGACAAATATCCGTCCTACGCCGACCTGACGGCGGACTTTGTCTACGCGCGCCTGATGTGCGCGCAAGCGGACATCGCAACCGGCTACAGCGAGGCGGACCTGAAGCAATGGGCGGCGCGCGCGGCGCAATGGCAGGCGGGCGGACAGCCTGCGGGCCTGCCCTACGCCGGCCCGCCGGCCGCCGCCAAGGCCGGCACCAAAGCCGCCGGGCGCGACGTGTTCGCCTACTTTATCAACGGCGCCAAGGAGCGCGCGCCGGCGGCGGCGATGCGGCTGCTGGCCGAGCTAAGCAGCGCCAGCAACGCGGTACGTGACTGATGGCAATGGCTCTTGGTAGAATACGCCTTTGGGCGATGGCTTTTGCCGCAAGCCCACATTAGTTTTCGAAAGAACAACATGAGCCAAACCACCGCCTTCTCCGGCAGCCTGTTCATGGTGGCCGCGCCTTCCGGCGCCGGTAAATCGACGCTGGTCAACGCGCTGCTGGCGCAGGAACCCACCATCAAGCTGTCGATTTCGACCACCACCCGCGCCCCGCGTCCGGGCGAGGAACACGGCCGCGAGTACTTCTTCACCACGCCGGAAGACTTCGTGGCGCGCGCGCAAGCGGGCGAATTCCTGGAGTGGGCCGAAGTGCACGGCAACTACTATGGCACCTCGCGCATCTTCGTCGAAGAACAGATGCGCACCGGCACCGACATCCTGCTGGAGATCGACTGGCAAGGCGCGCGCCAGGTGAAGAAGCAGTTCCCGCAGGCGGCCGGCATCTTCATCCTGCCGCCGTCCATCGCGGCGCTGGAAGAACGCCTGCACAAGCGCGGCCAGGACGAGCCGCACGTGATCACGCGCCGCCTGCTGGCGGCCGGCGGCGAAATCGCACACGCTCCGGAGTTCGAGTATGTTATTATCAATCAGGATTTTCCGGTCGCCTTGTCCGAACTGAGCGCGATTGTGAGAGCGGCCCGTTGCCGGTTTGCGCAACAAGCGGCCCGCAACGTAGCACTCTTTGCCCAGCTGGGCATCCACGCCGAACACGCAGATTAAACCGCTGAAACCTAGCACCAGCCGTATTTTTAGGAGTTAAGATGGCCCGTATTACGATTGAAGATTGCCTGAAGAATGTACCGAACCGCTTCCAGCTGACCCTGGCCGCAACCTACCGCGCCCGCCAGCTGCTGCAAGGCCACACCCCCAAGGTGGACGCCAAGGACAAGCCGACCGTGGTCGCACTGCGTGAAATCGCCGCCGGCAAGGTCGGCCTGGAAATGCTGAAAAAGGTCCCCATGTAAGTTGGGAGCCTGCGCTTCCCGCCCAGTGTAGTACGAGGTTTTAGCCCAAGCACACCGACACTGGACATGTATGGACCTGACTGACACCGATGTTACAGGCAAGCCCGCCAGCCGGGCCAGGCGCCCGGCCAATACTGAGCCGGGCGTTCCCGTTTCCGCACCCTCCGCACCACCACCTGTGACCTCTTCGCCACTCGCCACCCCCACTTTGACGGCAGGCGTTGCGTCTGTCACCCACCTGACCGAAAAGCTGTCCGAGTACATGACGGCGTCCGACCTGAAAAAGGTCAAGGAAGCCTACCGTTTCTCGGACGAGATGCACCTGGGCCAGGTGCGCAAATCGGGCGAACCCTACATCTCGCACCCCATCGCGGTCGCTGAAATCTGCGCCGACTGGAAGCTGGACGCGCAAGCCATCATGGCCGCGCTGCTGCACGACGTGATGGAGGACCAGGACGTCAAGAAGGACGAGCTCATCGAGCGCTTCGGCGCGCCGGTGGCCAACCTGGTGGACGGCCTGTCCAAGCTGGAGAAGATCGAGTTCCAGAGCCAGATCGAGGCGCAGGCGGAGAACTTCCGCAAGATGCTGCTGGCCATGGCCTCGGACGTGCGCGTGATCCTGATCAAGCTGGCCGACCGCCTGCACAATATGCGCACGCTGGACGTGATGACGCCGGCCAAGAAGCGCCGCATCGCCAGCGAAACCATGGAAGTGTACGTGCCCATCGCGCACCGCCTGGGCCTGAACAACATCTACCGCGAACTGCAGGAAATCTCCTTCTCCCACCTGTACCCGCTGCGCTACCACGTGCTGGCCAAGGCCGTGAAGGCCGCGCGCGGCAACCGCCGCGAAGTGGTGAAGAAGATCCTGGAGTCGGTGAAGAACACGCTGGCGATGGCGGAAATCGAGGCCGAAGTGTACGGCCGCGAAAAGACGCTGTACGGCATCTACAAGAAAATGCGCAGCAAGCACCTGTCGTTCTCGCAGGTGCTGGACGTGTACGGCTTCCGCGTGGTGGTCGACAGCTTCCCCAACTGCTACGTGGCGCTGGGCACCTTGCACTCGCTGTACAAGCCCATGCCGGGCAAGTTCAAGGACTACATCGCGATCCGCAAGCTGAACGGCTACCAGTCGCTGCACACCACCCTGATCGGTCCCTACGGCACGCCGGTGGAGTTCCAGATCCGCACCCAGGAGATGCACCGGACCGCCGAGTCCGGCGTGGCAGCGCACTGGCTGTACAAGACCGGCGACATCAATTTGAGCGACATGCAGCAGCGCACCCATGCGTGGCTGCAGTCGCTGCTCGACATCCAGCAGCAGACCGGCGACTCGGCCGAGTTCCTGGAACACGTGAAGGTCGACCTGTTCCCCGACTCCGTCTACGTGTTCACGCCGAAGTCCAAGATCATCGCGCTGCCGCGCGGCGCCACGCCGATCGACTTCGCCTACGCCATCCACACCGGCATCGGCGACCATACGGTGTCGGTGACCATCAACGGCGAGCCGTCCACGCTGCGCAGTGAGCTGCGCAACGGCGACATCGTGGAGATCGTCACGGACGCGACTTCGCGGCCCAGCCCGAGCTGGCTGTCGTTCGTGCGCACCGGCAAGGCGCGCTCGGCCATCCGCCACCACTTGCGCACCATCAACCTGCCGGAATCGATCGCGCTGGGCCGCCAGCTGCTGTCGCAGGCGCTGGCCGCCGTCAGCATCGACCCGGAACTGCCGGAACCGCTGGCCGAGCGCCTGCTGAACGAATCGAGCGCCAAGTCGCTGGACGAGCTGTATGCCGACATCGGCATCGGCAAGCGCATGGCGGCGCTGGTGGCGCGCCACATCTTCGGCCTGCTGGGCGGGGAATCGGCCGCCGCGCCGGTGGACCACAACAGCGCGGCCGAGCTGGATCCGGTGACCATCTGCGGCAGCGAAGGCGTGTCGGTGCAGCTGGCGCAATGCTGCCTGCCGATACCGGGCGACGCGATTGTCGGCCAGCTGCGGCGCGACCAGGGCCTGCTGGTGCACACCTCGGACTGCTCGGTGGCCAAGCGCCAGCGCCAGAAAGAGCCGGACCGCTGGATCGCCGTCAAATGGGGCGCGGACATCAACCGCCGCTTCGACAGCCGCATCAAGCTGCTCATCAACAATGAAAAAGGCATCCTGGCGCGCGTGGCGGCGGAGATTGGCGAATCGGACGGCAACATCACCTTCGTCGGCATGGACGAGGACAAGGAACACGTGCTGCACCAGCTGCGCTTCACCATCCAGGTGAAGGACCGCGTGCACCTGGCCGGCCTGCTGCGCAACGTGCGCCGCGTCGCCGGCGTCAACCGCATCCTGCGCGAACGCAGCTGAGATTGGCGGGTTACGCTCCGCTAACCCGCCCTACGCAACATCCAGCAGCCCACGAAGCTCATAACCCGCCACGCTGGCCAAGCCCGCACATCAGTCCCCCGCAGGGGCCGGATAGCTCACCGACAAAATATCAATCTCCTCCGCGCCGGTCGGCGTGTGCAGGGTCACGGTGTCGCCCTCGCGCGCCTTGGTCAGGGTGCGCGCCACCGGCGAGATCCAGCTGATCTTGCCTTTCAGCGGATCGAGCTCATCTATCCCTACGATGGTGACGGTGCGTTCCTCGCCCTGCGCATTGCTGTAGGTGACGGTGGCGCCGAAGAACACCTGGTCGCTGCCATGGTGCACGCTCGGATTCACCACTTCCGCCAGGTCCATGCGCTTGGTCAGGAAACGGATGCGGCGGTCGATTTCGCGCAGGCGCTTTTTGCCGTAGATATAGTCGCCGTTCTCGGAGCGGTCGCCATTGGAGGCGGCCCAGTGCACCACGCGCACCACTTCCGGCCGGTCGACATCGATCAGCTGCAGCAGCTCGTCCTTGATGCGCTGGTAGCCCGCCGGCGTGATGTAGTTTTTCGAGCCCGGCGGAATGGCGAGCGCCAGCGCGACGGCTTCGTCGTCATCGTCGTTGTCGGTTTCTTTGGTGAATGCTTTACTCATACCTTTTCACGTATCATGCCTCTATGAAGCGATTGTACACACTCAGGCGCCGTTTGCTGGCGCCCCTGGTCTACCTGGCCGCCGTGATCCTGCTGATAGAGGAATGGCTGTGGGACCTGGGCGCGCGCCTGATGGCGGCCATCACCCGCGTGGTGCCGCTGCCGCGCCTGGCGCGCTGGATCGCCGGCCTCGGCCCGGTCGCCGCGCTGTGCCTGTTTGTACTGCCGGGACTGCTGCTGTTTCCGGTCAAGATACTGGCCCTGCTGGCCATTGCCAAAGGGCACGCCTTCACCGGCGTGTGCACCATCCTGCTGGCCAAGGTGGCCGGCGCGGCCGCCGTGGCGCGCATCTACGCGCTGACCCTGCCCTCGCTGCTGTGCCTGCGCTGGTTTGCCTGGTGCCATGCCCGCTTCATGGCGCTTAAGGACGACTGGACCGGCCGCCTGCGCGCCACCCGCGCCTGGCGCGAAGTATCGGCGCTGGCCGGCGCCGTGCGCGCCTGGCGCAAGGCCTTGTGGGCGCGCCTGCATCCGGTCAGGCACGCGCGCAACGGCAACCGCCTGTGGCGCCTGCTGCGCCGCTACATCACCCAGTGGCGCGCGCGCCGCCGCGCGCCATGAGCAAGCCGCAGTCCGCCGCGCCGGCCTCCCCGGACGCCGAGCAGCCCGCCATTGTGCAGGCGCTGCAGCAAGCCCAGGCCCGCTTCGACGCCATCGTGCGCAACACGCCCGGCCTGGTCTACCAGTTCGAGCGCCGCGCCGACGGCAGCGTGGCCTTCCCCTACCTGAGCGACGGCTGCCAGGCCCTGCTGGGCGTGCCGGCCGCCGAGCTGCAAGCCCAGCCGGAGCGCTTCTTCGAGCTGATACTCGAGGAGGACCGCAAATCCTACCTGGACGCCATGCAGGCCTCGGCCACGTCGCTGTGGAGCTGGAACTGGGAGGGCCGCATCTGGGTCGACGCGTGGAAGGACGTGAAGTGGATCAACCTGCGCTGCACGCCCCATGTGCTGGCCGGCGCCGGGACGGTGCGCTGGGAAGGCATCATGACCAATATCACCGAGAGCAAGCTGGAGCAGCTGGAAGTGCGCCAGAGCCGCGCCCGCCTGGCCGAACTGACCGCCCACATCGAAACGGTGAAGGAACAGGAGCGCACCCGCATTGCCCGCGAAATCCATGATGACCTGGGCGGCAACCTGACGGCCATCAAGATGGCGCTGGCAATGCTGAGCCGCCGCCTGCCGGAAGAAGACGCCGCGCTGCACGAGAAGGCCGCTTATGTGGATGCGCTGGTGGACCGCACCATCGACGCGGTGCACCGCATTTCGCTCGACCTGCGCCCCTCCATCCTGGACTTCGGCCTGGTGGCAGCGCTGGAGTGGCAGGCGCGCGAGTTCGGCACCCAGGCCGGCATCGAGGTCAGCTTCGACAGCGCGCTGCGCGAGATCGCGCTGGATCCCGACCGCGCCAGCGCGCTGTTCCGCATCGTGCAGGAGGCGCTCAACAATATCGCCAAGCACGCGCGCGCCAGCAAGGTGGCGCTGCAGCTGGGCCGCACGCGCCACTATATCAACCTGAAGATCAGCGACAACGGACGCGGCATCGCCCCGGCCGACCGCGCCAAGCCGCAGTCCTTCGGCCTGCGCGGCATGGCCGAACGCGCCCGCGCCCTGAACGGAACGTTGACGCTAAGCCACGCGCCGGGCGGCGGAACCGTGGTCGCCATCAAGATTAAGCGCGAAACTGCCGTGCCGCCCTCGCCCGCGGCGCTTGGCGGCGCTACAATAAGCAACACCACATAATTGCCGCAATGAAATAATTCGGCAGCGCCACCGCCCCCCATGTCAGACAAAGCCCTCATCAAAGTATTTATCGCCGACGACCACGCCATCGTGCGCGAAGGCCTGAAGCAAATTCTGGCCGACACCCGCGACATCGTGGTGGCCGGCGAAGCGGAAAATGGCCTGGACGCCATCAAGCTGTTCCGCAAGTCCGGTTGCCACGTCATGCTGCTCGACATCTCCATGCCCGACCGCAGCGGCATCGAAGTGCTCAAGCAGGTCAAGAAGGACAAGCCGGAGCTGGCCGTGCTGATGCTGTCCATGCACCGCGAGGACCAGTACGCCATCCGCTCGCTCAAGGCCGGCGCGGCCGGCTACCTGACCAAGCAGAGCGCACCGAAGGAACTGGTCACCGCGATCCGCCAGGTCGCGGGCGGGTTAAAATACATCAGCGCCGCGCTGGCCCAGGAATTGGCCAACCACGTGGGCGAGGACCACGAGGCGCCGCCGCACGAAACGCTGTCCGACCGCGAGTACCAGACCCTGACCATGATCGCCTCCGGCAAGACGGTGGGCGCCATCGCCAAGGAGCTGTCGCTGTCGGTCAAGACCGTCAGCGAGTACCGCGCCCGCCTGCTGGCCAAGATGAAACTGAAAAACAGCGCGGAGCTGACCCACTACGCGATCAAGAACCAGCTGATCGAGTAGGCGCACGACGGGGCGCTATTGCTGGTTCGATATTGTTTCATGCCGAAAAGTAAGTGCTGTTCCGCCCGCTTATCCCCGCATAAGCGCGCCAGAGCGTGAACTATCATGGAGCCAGTCAGTAAACCTAGATAAGAGGCCGTGCGTCACATGTCCAGTAAATCTCCCCCTCCCGCCGCGATGGAGCAAAATCCGGCCGACATCGCGCGCGAAGCCTTCCGCCGCCTGGCGACGCGCCGCATTGCGCCAACGCCGGAGGCCTACCGCGACATCTACAACGAGATCGCCGGCATTCCTGTGCCGCCCGCGCCGCCGGTGCTGGCCGGCACCGCCGCGCCGGCCGATCCCGGCCCGGAACTGATGCTGTACCAGTTCGCCAGCCGCCTGGGCGAGCAGCCCGGCGACCTGGCCGATTTCGGCCGCCGCCTGAGCCGCGCCGCCAAGTCGCGCGACTGGGAAGGCTATGCCCGCACCCTGACCCAGCTGGCCGAGCGCCCCGCCGCCGTCAAGCGCGGCATCGACGTGGCCGACATCCCGGACGGCGAGCACACCAAGGCCCTGCGCGAAATGCTGAGCCGCACCTTGAGCTTCGCCGTCGCTTCGCTGCTGAGCGGCACCCCGGCCCTGGTGGCCGAGGCCGAAGCGCTGGGCGCGGCCACCAAGGAGGCCCACACCGAGGCGGCGCTGTCCGAGATCGCGCTGCGCCTCAAGCAGCTGTGCTACCAGATTGAACTGAAAAGCGGCGATACCGCAGAACAGCAGGAACTGCTGCTGCGCCTGTTCCGCCTGCTGCTCGACAACGTCAACGGCCTGCTGGACGACGATTCCTGGCTGCGCGGCCAGATCGACGCGGTGCAGAATCTGATCGCCGGCCCGCTGGACCAGCGCGCGCTGGAGGACGCCACCCGCAGCCTGAAGGACGTGATCTACAAGCAAAGCCAGCTCAAGCACAGCCTGTCGGACGTCAAGCTCACCGTCAAGAACATGATGATGACCTTTATCGACCGCCTGGGCCAGGTGGCCGCCTCGACCGGCGACTTCCACGAGAAGATAGGCGGCTACTCGACCAAGATCAGCAAGGCCGAGAATATCACCGAGCTGAACCAGATCCTGGACGAGGTGCTGAAGGAAACCCGCATCGTGCAGGGCGAGGCGCTCAAGGCGCGCGACAATATGATGATGGCGCGCCAGGAAGTGCAGGACGCCGAGGCCCGCATCCACCAGCTGGAAGCGAAGCTGCAGCATATGAGCGAACTGGTGCGCGAAGACCAGCTGACCGGCAGCCTGAACCGCCGGGGCCTGGACGACGTGTTCGAGCGCGAAACCGCCCGTTCCGACCGGCGCGGCACGCCGCTGTGCATCGCCGTGCTGGACCTGGACGATTTCAAGAAGCTGAACGACACCTACGGCCACATCGCCGGCGACGCGGCCCTGAAGCACTTGGTCAAGATCGTCAAGGACACGCTGCGCTCGATGGACGTGATCGCCCGCTTCGGCGGCGAGGAATTCCTGATCCTGCTGCCGGAGACCACCATCGAAGCGGCCTCGCAGACCATGACGCGCCTGCAGCGTGAGCTGACCCGCCACTTCTTTATGCACGACAACGAGAAAGTGCTGATCACCTTCTCGGCCGGCGTGGCCCTGCGCCGCCCGCATGAAGACCAGACCGAACTGGTGAAGCGGGCCGACAAGGCCATGTACCAGGCCAAGCAGACCGGCAAGAACCGCGTGGTCATTGCCGATTAGATTGCCCAATAAGCAACTCCGCCTTCCCTGCAATCCGGCCCGCTCCCCAGCGGGCCGTTTTTTTTGCTCAAAATAAAATTATTTTCACCCTAAAGTTCGGCCGAAACACGCCGCTTAAGCGTGTATGAGGATGCAAATTGTAGGGTGAAATGAAAAAATTTCGCGCCTGTTTCTCCCTTAATTTTCCCATGGGGCAACCGTTACTGAATACAACAGCGGCTTGATCGTCTCGGAACAGCGGGGCGGGCCAAAGTGAAATGAGCATGTCGCCCAATTCGTAGTACAAGTTTCGGAGAAACATCATGGCACAAACCATCAATACCAATATTGCCTCGCTGAACGCGCAGCGTAACCTGAATTCCTCGCAAGGCGCGCTGGGCACCTCCCTGCAACGCCTGTCGTCCGGCCTGCGCATCAACAGCGCCAAAGACGACGCTGCGGGTCTGGCAATTTCGGAACGTTTCACTTCGCAAGTTCGCGGCAATAACCAGGCAGCCCGCAACGCCAACGACGGTATCTCGCTGGCGCAAACGGCTGAGGGTGGTTTGAGCACCGCCGGCGACCTGCTGCAGCGTATCCGCGAACTGGCCGTGCAGTCGGCCAACGGTTCGAACTCCGCTTCCGACCGCAAATCGATCCAGAACGAGGTGTCGGCCCTGTCGTCCGAGCTGGACCGCGTTGCCAACAGCACCCAGTTCAACGGCCAGAACGTGCTGGACGGTTCGCTGACCAACACCCAGTTCCAGGTTGGCGCCAACTCCAACCAGACCATCAACATCGGTGTGCAGAGCGCCAAGGCTTCGGACCTGGGCAACAACACCATCCGTCCGGTCGACAAGGCCACCTCCCTGTCGCAAGCGACCGCCACCGCGAGCAACCTGCTGGTTGCCGACGAAACGCTGACCATCAACTCCGGCAACGGCGTCACCTCGACCGTGATCGCCAAGACCGGTGACAGCGCCCGCGCCGTGGCTGACAAGGTCAACGCACTGAGCAGCACCAGCGGCGTGTCGGCCCAGGCCAAGACCAGCGCCACCCTGCAATACATCGGTACCGACGCCACCGGCGTAGTGGCCGACGGCCCGATCCAGTTCGACCTGAAAAGCTCGAACAGCACCGCCGTCACCATCACCGCTTCGGTCAAGAACGGCGACCTGGCTGCAGTGGCCCAGGCCATCAACGCGCAAAGCGGCACCACCAACGTGACCGCCTCGGTGAAAATTGACCAGACCACCGGCCTGAAAGAGCTGCAACTGGACAACGCCACCGGCGACGACATCCACATCACCCCTGGCGCCAACAACGGCGGCCTGGCCAACGCCCTGGTGCGCGGCGCGGACATCGGCGGTGCAGCGTCGACCGGCGTATCCGTAGCCAGCAGTACCGACATCACCATCGGCGGCCGCGTTGAGTTCTCGTCCGACAGCGGCTTCTCGATCACCGGCAGCGATGTGATCGCCGGCGACGCTACCGGTGTCGGCTCCAACCTGGACAACGTGTCCTCGCTGGACGTCAGCACCGTGGACGGTTCCAACAAGGCCCTGCTGACCATCGATGCCGCGCTGAACCAGATCAACAGCAACCGCGCAGCACTGGGCGCAATCCAGAACCGTTTCGCTTCGACCATCTCGAACCTGCAAACGACCACGGAAAACCTGTCGGCTTCCCGCAGCCGCATCCAGGACACCGACTTCGCCTCGGAAACGGCCAGCCTGACCCGTGGCCAGATCCTGCAGCAAGCCGGTACCGCGATTCTGGCGCAAGCGAACTCGCTGCCGAACGGCGTGCTGTCCCTGCTGCGTGGCTAATTAGCCATGTAGTGTGATGGTCAGCCACGGTTGACAATCGGTTCCCCGGCTGACCTGGTCTGCCGGGGATTTTTCACAAAGGAAGCATCATGACTATCGATTCCATCAGCGCCGCCAGCGCGCCCCGCCCGGCGGAGCGCAGCGCGGCCGGCGCCGAGCCGGTGGCGCTGCAAAGCGCCGGCCGCACGCCCGCCGCCACGCTGGAAACGGCCGCCGCAGTACGCGGCAATGCCCCGGCGCCGACGCTGGAGCAGGTCAACAATGCCGTGTCGGAGCTGAACAAGTCGTCCCAGGCCAAGTCGCAAGGCCTGGAGTTTTCAGTGGACAACGACAGCAAGCGCACCATCGTCAAAGTGGTCGACCAGACCACCAAGGAGGTGCTGCGCCAGATCCCCTCGCCGGAGGCGCTGGAGATCGCCAAATCACTCGACACCACCAAGGGTCTGCTGATACGGCAGACCGCCTGACGGCAAACACGGCGCGCTCAGCCTCTGAAGCGCGCCGTTTTTTTTACCGCCGTGGCAGCATGGCGGCATATACTGCCCTTACGCGTTCCTTTAGCGCGCCCGCGCCTGCCGCTTTTTTAGGCTTTCATCGAACAAGCCCGGGTTTTCCCCTCTCAAGTCCTATTTGAATATGCCGATAATGACTTAATCTATCGTTTTCGCTAGGAGTACATCGTGGGCATTTCTTCACCGGGTATCGGTTCCAATGGACTGGACGTCAACGCCATCATCACCAAGCTGATGGCCGTGGAGTCCGCGCCGCTGGCCACCATGGACAAGAAAAGCGCGAGCTACCTGGCCAAAGTGACCGCCTTCGGCAGCCTGTCCGGCGCGCTCAGCACCTTCCAGAGCTCGCTCACCAGCCTGACCTCGCTGTCCAGCTTCCAGGCCCTGAGCAGCACCTCCAGCGACACCGCCATCCTGACCGGCAGCGCCACCTCGAAAGCCCAGCCCGGCAACTACAAGGTCGATATCAGCCAGATCGCGCAGGCCCAGACCCTGGCCTCGGGCGGCTACAAGACCGCCGCCACCACCATAGGCGTGGGCGGCAAGACCACCATCAACATCCAGCTCGGCACGCTGGCCGGCGGCAGCTTCGGCCTGAGCGGCAGCACCCTGGGCGCCGGCGTATTGACCGGCGGCATCACACCCGGCGCGCTCAGTATCAACGGCACCGCCATCCTCACCGACGGCAGCACCCGCAGCGCCAAGCTGCTGGCCGACGCCATCAACGCCAAGAGCACCACCACCGGCGTGTCCGCCACGGCCGCGCCCACCGTCACCAGCGCCACCCTGTTCGGCAGCGGCGGCGCGTCCACCTTCGGCGCGGTGGACACCAGCGGCGGCGGCAGCTATGCGCTCAGCGTGGGCGGCGTGCAGCTGGCCAGCCAGGAAGCCGGCGCCGGCGGCGCCATCGACGCCGCCTCGCTCGATTCCCTGCTGGGCGGCAGCAACAGCGTGACGCAGGCGCTGCACAACGCCAACATCACCTTCACCGGCACCGCGGCCGCCGGCGACTTGAAATTCAGCAATGCCGACGGCTCCAATCTGGCCGTGACGGAAACCGTCAGCGGCGCCGTCACCGGCGGCATCGGCAACAGCGGCACCGCCAACACCGGCTCGAACACCATCGCCAGCAGCTCGATTTCGCTGGTCTCGGCCAACGGCACCCAGATCAATGTGGGCGGCAGCAATCCCACCGCCGCCGGCCTGGCCGCTGGCATCGGCGGCGCCTACCAGGGCGCGGCCTTCACGCAGGACGGCACGCGCAGCAGCGGCAACATCGTCATCGACAGCACCAACAACACGCTGCAGGGCATCCGCGACGCCATCAACAAGGCCAACTTCGGCGTGACCGCCTCCATCGTCTCGGACGGCAGCACTGGCACCCCCTTCCACCTGGTGCTCAATTCGAGCGCCACCGGAGCCAATTCGAACATGAAGATCAGCCTGAGCGGCGACGGCGCGGACCCGGCCGACCCGGCCATTGTGGCGCTGCTCGGCTACGACCCGGCCGGGGCGCAGAACCTGAGCCAGAAAACCGCCGCCCAGGACACCAAGGCGGTGGTCAACGGCATCGCCGTCACCAGCAGCAGCGGCAGCATCACCGGCGCGCTGGAGGGCATTTCGCTGACCGCCGGCAAAGTGGGCAGCGCCACGCTGACCGTGGCGCGCGACACCTCCACCATCACCACCTCGATCAACGGCTTCGTCAAGGCGTACAACGACCTGAACAACCAGATCAAGGGCCTGAACGGCTACAACGCGGAAACCAAGACCGGCGGCGTGCTGCTGGGCGACTCCACCGTGCAGACCCTGCAGTCGCAGCTGCGCAAGCAGCTCACCGGCGCGATCACCGGCCTGGAGGGCAGCAAGCTGACCTCGCTGTCCCAGGTCGGCATCGCCTTCCAGAAGGACGGTTCGCTGGCGCTGGACTCGGGCAAGCTGCAAAAAGCCATCACCAGCAACTTCAACGACATCGCCGGCCTGTTCGCCGCCGTGGGCCGCGCCAGCGACAGCAATGTTTCCTTTGTCAGCGCCACCTCGCAAACCAAGGCGGGCGACTACGAGATCGAAATTTCGCGCCTGGCCACCCAGGGCGCGCTGACCAGCGCGGCCGCCCTGCCGGCCACCACCGTGATCGCCGCCGACACCACCTGGACCGTCAAGCTGAACGACACCCTGCCCAGCAACGGCAACAACACCGCCACCGTCAAGCTGACCGCCGGCAGCTACACGCCGGAAGCGCTGGCCACCCTGTTGCAGGCCTCGATCAACGGTACCACCCGCTTCTCCGACGCCGGCTCCACCGTGGCCGTCAAGGTCAACGACGACGGCACGCTGGCGCTGTCGTCCACCAAGTACGGCGGCAAGTCGAATATCACGCTGACCAGCGAAACCGGTACCGCCGTGGCCGACATCTTCGGCGCCGCCACCTCGGTGGACGGCCTGGACGTGGCCGGCACCATAGGCGGTTATGCCGCCACCGGCGACGGGCAGAACCTGACCGGCGCGCCCGGCGCCGCCACCGCCGGCCTGAAGCTGGAGATCAAGGGCGACACCATCGGCAGCCGCGGCACCATCGGCTTTTCGCAGGGCTATGCCTACCAGATGGACAACCTGGCCAAGACTTATCTGGGCGGCACCGGCATTCTCAGCGGCCGCACCAAAGGGCTGAACAATTCGGTGCAGGACATCGGCAAGCAGAAAGACGCGTTCAACGCCAAACTGGTCGATATCGAAGCACGCTACCGCAAACAATACACGGCGCTCGACACCACCCTGTCGAGCCTGAGCACCACCGCGTCGTTCTTGGCCCAGCAGTTCGCGGCCCTGAGCAAGTAACCGTATTAACAGGAGATAAAGTATGTTCGGATCAAGGCAAACTGGCGTCAATGCCTATGCAAAAGTGGGCATGGAGACCGGCGTGGTCGCAGCCAGCCCCCACAAACTGATCGTCATGCTGTTTGACGGCGCGCTGGTGTCCATCACCAACGCCCTGCTGAATATGCGCTCCGGCAATATCGGGGAAAAAGGCAAGGCCATTTCCAAGGCCATCATGATTATCGACAGCGGCCTGCGCGCCGCGCTCGACAAAAAAGTGGGCGGCGAAATCGCCGAAGGACTGGACGCGCTGTACGAATACATGAGCGGCCGCCTGCTGACGGCCAACCTGAAGAACGATCCGGCTATCCTGGAGGAAGTGCAGCGCCTGCTGACCGAGCTGCGCGACGCCTGGAACCAGATCGGCGACACCCCGGCCGTGAAAGCGCCCGCCACCGCCCCCACCCAAACCAATAAATACGCGAGCGCCTGATTTATGATGACGAATCAAGAAGTTTTATCCGTGTACGCCGACATGGCGGCGCTGACCGAACGCATGCTGGCGCACGCCACCCTGGGCGAATGGGACGAATTGATGGTGCTGGAACAGCGCTGCGCCAGCCATGTGCGCACCCTGCAGGGGCAGGAAAATCCGGCCCCGCTGCAGGGCGCCGAGCGCGAGCGCAAGGTCGAGCTGATCCGCCAGATGCTGACCGCCGACCGCCAGATCCGCGACCTGGCCATGCCGTGGATGGCGCAGCTGTCCGCCCTGATCAACAGCGCCGGCGCCGAGCGGCGCCTGGTCAACGCTTACGGCAGCGTCTGAAGCCGGGATAGGGACAGCCCATGTTGCCGCCACGTCTGGACGCCGCCGGCGTCAGGCCTGTCGGCGCCGTGTCGCCCGCGCCGGCCGCCATCCCCGTCAGCGACGCGCGCCAGGCTGGCTTGCAGCGCGCGCTCAGCGGGCTGGTGGGCCAGCCGCTGAAGGGCGAAGTGCTGTCCAAGTATGACGACGGCAGCTACCTGGTGCGGGTGGCGGGCAACTCGGCCCGCATGCTGCTGCCGGGCGGCGCGCAAGTGGGCGCCGAAGTGCCGCTCACCCTGCTCACGGTCACGCCCCGGCCCACTTTCCAGGTCGGCACTGGCGCGCAAGGCGGCCAGGCCACCCAGCTCTACACCGAAGCCGGCCTGCCGCCCGGCGACCATCCCGATACCGCCACCACGCAGGGCCGCCTGCCCTCGCAGGACACCACCACGCTGTCCGGCCGCCAGCCCGGCACGCCCGCCGGGCAAAACGGCGCCGCTACTGGCCAGGGAGCGGCTGCCCAGCCCGGCGCAGCGGCGGGTGGCCTGCCGGGCACGGAAGGACAGGCCGGCTTGCCCGGCAACGCCGCCGGCACGCCAAGCGGCACTGCCAATGCGGCGGGCAACCCAGCGAATGTAGCAACGAATCCGGCAGCGAATCCAGCCACCAATGCTGCCGCCCAGGCCGGCCTGCCTGGACAAGCGGGCGCCGCCGCCCCGCAGGCCAATCCGCAGGCAGCAGCCCTGGCAAACGCACAAGCTCAGGCGCAAGCCCAAGTCCAGGGCCAGGTTCAGAGCCAAGCTCCTCAGCAAGCCCTGCCCCAGTCCTCCGCCCAAACCGCCACGCAGACAGCGGCACAGGCAGCAGCGCAAGCCGCTGCGCAGGCGGCCGCCGGCGCAGCCGGTTCAGTGCCGGCAGGCCAGTCCGGCAATGCCGCGCCGGCCGGGCAAGTGCGTCCGCAAAGCCTGGCCGCCACCCTGCTGGGCCGCGCGCCGCTCACACCGGCCGACCAATTGCCGGAGCTGGGCCGCGACGCCCCCGCCGCCACGCTCAGTTCAGCCGCCCGCACCATCGCCAGCGCGCTGGCCACGGCCTATAACGGCCCCGGCGTGCCCGCCACCATCAACGGCAAGACGCCGCTGGTGTCGGCCGGCGTGCCGGACGCCGAGCAGCTGGCCCACAACCTGAAAAGCGCGCTGGGCGAAAGCGGCCTGTTCTACGAATCCCACGTGGCCGAATGGGCCGAAGGCAAACGCCCGCTGCAGGAACTGATGCGCGAGCCGCAGAACCAGCGCCTCCACGCACCCGCCGCGCAAGGCGGCCCGCAGACCAGCGAAACCCTGGCCCGCGCCGCCCTGTCCAGCCCGGACCTGAGCGCGGCGCAGCTGATCAACCAGCAGCTGCACGCCCACGAGCAGCAGCGCGTGCAGTGGAACGGCCAGGCCTGGCCGGGCCAGCCCATGCAATGGGAAATCCAGCGCGACCAGCGCGACGGCGGCCAGCACAGCCAGCAAGGCCAGGAGGAAGGCCGGGACAATGAAGCGGTGTGGCGCAGCGGCGTGCGCTTCCGCCTGCCGCTGCTGGGCCGCATTTCAGCCGCCGTCACGCTGCTGGGCGAGCAAGTCCATATCCAGGTGCAAACCGGCGACGACGACAGCGCGGCCACGCTGCGCGCCTGGTCCGGCCAGCTGCAGCTGGCCATGGAAGCGGCCGGCTCGCCGCTGGCCTCGCTGAGCATCGCACCCGAAGGCGGCAGCGCCGCCGCCGTGGACGGCGCGGCCGTGGCGGCGGTGGACGCCGTGCCCGGAGACGCCCATGGCGAATGACGCCCCGCGCCGCCCGCTGCAAAGCGCCGTCGCCCTGACCTACAAGAACGACTCTCCGGCCCCGAAAGTGGTGGCCAAGGGACGCGGCCTGGTGGCCGAACAGATCATCCACGTTGCCAACGAACACGGCGTGCATATCCACGAGTCCAAGGAGCTTGTGTCTCTGCTAATGGATGTTGATCTGGATCGACAAATCCCCCCCGCGCTGTACCGCACAATTGCGGAACTACTAGCGTGGCTATATCATATTGAATCAGCGCAAAAATCCGGCCAGCCCCCGCCCCCGGCCCCGGATACCAGCTCTCCACTTAGAGACCAAGAAGAACAATAATGCAATCAAACAGACAAGACGCGGACCTGGAAAACTGGCATGACTTCGAGGTAGTGTCGCGCAGGGAAATTATCGCGCTGCTGCGCAGCATCGGCGAGAAAAACCAGCTGATCCGCATGCTGGTGCAAGGCGAAGCGGACGTCTGCGTCACGTCCATCCTGGAAGTGGACGCCGACAACAACACCGTCATCCTCGACTGCTCCATCAACACCGAACAAAACCAGCGCATCCTGGCCGCCAAGTCGCTGTCCTACGAGACCACGCTGGACAAGATCCGCATCCTGTTCGAGAGCGAACGGGTGGAAAAATGCACCTTCGAAGGCGCGCCGGCACTGAAGATCGCCCTGCCGCAGGCGCTGATACGCCTGCAGCGCCGCGAGTACTACCGCATGAGCACGCCGGTCAGCAATCCGGTGCGCGTGGTGATACCGCTGCCGGCCGAGCTGGGCGGCGGCAGCAGCAGCTTCCCGCTGGCCGACATCAGCTGCGGCGGCATCGCCATGCTCGACAACAAGCTGCTGCTGGGCGACAGCATCGGCAAGCAGTACACGGACTGCCGCATCGAACTGCCGGAAGTCGGCCCCATCGTGACCAGCCTGCAAATCCGCAACTCGCTGGACCTGACGCTGCTCAACAATAAATCCAACCGCCGCCTGGGCTGCCAGTTCACCGACATGGCGCGCGGCGCGCTGAACTCGGTGCAGCGCTACATCACCAAGCTGGAACGCGAGCGCAACGCCCGCATCGCGGGCCTAGGTTAACTAATCTAGCGCAAAGTGACAATCTGCGCATTTTCCGAGGGCATCATTCCTGTATAAAAGTGCATTTTGGGAATATTTATTTCCACAATACAATGCAGGAGTTTGAATGCAATATACCCCTTCGAGAAATACCATTGGCCATCGGCGGGCTTCAATAAGCTTATTACTTGCATTGGCCTCATCCTTTGCGTTGGCTAGTCCGCCTGCTGTGACTGTCCCAGTAACCGAAGCGCTAAGCGGGCCGAACAGTGGAAGTCTCGGCTTTACGTCCCTCAGTAGCAGCGGACGATATCTCGCTTATGTAAGTAGCGTTCGTTCGGCGAGAGGAAATATTTACATACTCGACCGAACGACAGGCACGAATATCCAGGCTGATCTGACGGTGGCAGGACAGCCATCAGCGGGCGCAGCGACAGCCAGCCCGGTGCTCAGTGCGGACGGGCGCTACGTGGCGTTCCGTTCACTGGCGGCCGATATGGGTGTCCCCAATGGTAAAACGGGATTCTTTATCTACGACAGCATAAGCAACATCACCAAGCCTATCTTCATTGGCTACGCTTCAAACACCGCGTTTACTCAACTGACCATCAGCGCGGATGGCCGCTACGTTGCCTACCGCGCGCTCCTCGCCGCCGGCAGCACTGAGTCGAATATATATGTATATGATCGGGTTGCTGGCACCAGTTCGCCGGTTACCACTACACACACTCTCGGCACACAATTTATCCAAATCAGCGATGATGGTCGCTATGTTGCCTACATCGGACAAGTGCGCGGTGTCGGCAAGACCGAAGTGGTGGTGCATGACCGTACGAGCGGTATTGACGACGCATTCGAAGGCATGGCCCAAGGCTTGGCAATGAGCGCAGACGGCAACGTTTTGGCATTCGTGTCCGCGCAGAATTCGCTTCCTGGAGACATCACCGGAACGCGTGATGTGTTCGTGCGCGACCGCAAGGCCGGTACAACTGAACGTGCAAGCTCTCCTATTACTGTGAACAGCCACTCCGGAGGGCCAGGTGGAGTCACCATCAGCGCAGACGGGCGCTTCGTGAGTTTCTTGGGCTACGTCGCTCCATTAAACGTAATTAGCCTTTATCGATATGATCGCGCCACACGAACAACAAAACGTGCTGTGCCCGCCGCAGGCTTTCACGAGTACACTTTCAATTATCCCTCCACTAGCCGCGACGGACGTTATGTATCGTCAGACGGTATGCTGCTTCCGTTTGGGACTGCTGCCCGTATCCAGCTGACTGACTTCGGCACCGCAACCGGCGTATCCGTGGCACCAGCTTCGGTGACCGTGGTAGAGGGAGGCAACAGCGCCACCTACCAGGCCGTGTTGCTGCAACAACCCACCGACAATGTCGCCGTCAACGTGGTTCCAGACGCACAGCTAAGCGTGGCGCGCTCGCAGTTGACGTTCACCCCGTCGAACTGGAACACGCCGCAAACGGTCAGCGTCCAGGCACCTGCCAACGACATCGTCCAAGGCACCCGTACCCGCACCATGACGCACAGCCTCGCCAGCAGCGATCCTGAATACACCCTTCTGCCCGTAGCCAGCGTCACTGTCACAATTACCGAAAGCGGGCCTCCCACCATCGTCGTGCCGACCGTCTGGAGCCCGGAGCCGATTCCCCTGCGAGGCACCGCCGCCCCCGGCGCCACCGTACTCATCACCGTCAGCACCGATGGCGCCCCAGCCTTCATCTCGGTGAGCGCCGTGGCCGACGCGCAAGGCAACTGGGCCTCCTCCCTGTTTATACCAAGCCCCGGCCCCTACCAGCTCGAAGCAGTTGCCAATGGCCTCCACAGCATCGTCTACAACATGAACCTGGCGGACGAAGCACCGCAATAACTGGAGTTAAATATGATAATTGGAAAGAGATGTATCGCCGCGCTTGCCTTCGCCCTGGCAGCCGGCGCGGCCAACGCAACGCTGATCTCAGGTGCGTGGCAGACAAGCACCGACAATTTGCTCACCATCGATACCGCCACCAAGCTGGAGTGGCTGGACTTGTCCCAGACATACGGCATGACCTTGCAACAGGTAACGGCGCTACTCGGCGCAGGCCAGCCGTTCAGCGGTTTCCAGCTTGCCACCGCCGCGCAGGTACATGACTTGATGGGCAACGCAGGTTTGCCGTTCAGCACCAGTAATAGCACCATCAGCACCGCCAGCGCGGACATACTGGAGGCGCAGGCACTGACTGCCCTGCTAAGCGACACCATGAGTTCCACATATGGATCGGCATACTACGGATCGCGTGCCTTGCTAAGCGATAACGGACTGAGCCGCATGGTTGGCTACTATGCAATTAACGGCACCGCGCTGCGCAACGACTATTTTGTCACATCAAGCAGCGCAGCCAGTGGCGTTTGGCTGGTGCGCCAGGCCAGTTCCGGTGTTCCGATACCGGAACCCCAGTCGCTGGCCTTGCTGGGCATGGGTTTGGCCGTGCTTGCGTTGAAGCGCAGGCGCAACGTCTGATTTAAGCATCAGCCGTCGGCCTACACCTGCATATTCATGATGTCGTGGTAGGCCGACACCAGCTTGTTGCGCACCTGGATGGTGGCCTGGAAGTTGATGCTCGATTTCTGCATGGACACCATCACGTCCGACAAGCTGACCGAGTCGTCCCCCATCTGGAAACGCTTGCCCAGCGCTTCGGCCTTGCTCTGGCTGGCCGACACCGCGTCCAGCGCGTCCTTCAGCGCGTCCGAGAACTGGACCTTGGCCGCCGGCTGCTCGGTCTGGATGGCCGGCACGCTCGCCTGCGGCTTGGCCGCGTGCGCCTTCAACTGCTCCATCATGGCTTGTATCCTGCTGCTGTCTATGCCCAAGCCGCTTGTTTTCATATGAACTCCAATTTTGTTGCTGCCGCGGAACAATCATGCGGTGCCGCCGCGCTACAATAGGCGGCGCAATGATCAGTCCTGCCAGAATACCTGTCCGCATAGCAAGTTGCTGCGGGAAGCAGGCCGGTAAACCGCCCGCTTTTCCCGCGATGGAAGAGAGCCCCCAGCGCCGATAATGTGCAACAGGCCCAAGTGGCCTATATCCAAACCGCTCAACCAACCAATACACATCAGCCATGGCAGCAGCAGCCGAACAAATCGACATCGACGAAGCAGCGGAGACGGCGCAGCCCGAGACCAAGCCGCCCTTCTTCCAGACGCCGCTGGGCAGGAATGTCATGATAGGCGGCGTGGCCGCCGTACTGGCCGTGCTGGCCGCGCTGTGGCTGTGGAACCAGCCGCCGGCCTACGGCGTGCTGTTCTCCAACTACACCGACCGCGACGGCGGCGCCATCACGGCCGCGCTGGACCAGATGCAGGTCAAGCACAAGTTTTCCGAAAGCGGCACCGCCATCCTGGTGCCGACCGAGCAAGTGCACGACGCGCGCCTGAAACTGGCGGCGCAGGGCTTGCCCAAGGGCGGCAACGTCGGCTTCGAGCTGATGGAGAACCAGAAACTGGGCGTGTCCCAGTTCCTGGAACAGGTGAACTACCAGCGCGCGCTGGAAGGCGAGCTGGCGCGTTCCATCCAGTCGCTGGCGGCGGTGGAATCGGCCCGCGTGCACCTGGCCATGCCGAAAGACAGCGTCTTCGTGCGCGAACAGCAGAAACCGACCGCGTCCGTGCTGCTGAACCTGCACCCCAACCGCCAGATCGACCCGGCCCACGTGCAGGCCATCGTGCACCTGGTGGCCTCCTCGGTGCCGCAGTTGCAGCCGTCCAATGTGACGGTGGTGGACCAGGCCGGCAACCTGGTGTCGGACACCAACAAGAACAACGCCGCCGGCACCAACAAGAGCCTGGACGCCAGCCAGCTGAAATACGTGCAGGAACTGCAGAAGCAGGTCATCAAGCAGGTCGAGTCCATCATCCTGCCCATCGTGGGCGAAGGCAATGTGCGCGCCGAAGCGGTGGCCGACGTGGATTTCGCCGCCGTGGAACAGGCCGCCGAGTCCTACAAGCCGAACTCGCCGCCGGAAGCGTCCGCCATCCGCAGCCAGCAGAGCAGCGAGACCAACGGCAGCGCCAACGCCAATCCCAACGGCGTGCCGGGCGCCCTGTCGAACCAGCCTCCCGGCACGGCCACCGCGCCGCTGACCACCAATCCGCCCGGCGCCGCCCCCGCGCCCGGCACGCCGGCCGGCACGGCCGCCAGCGGCGCAGCCAACGGCCCCAGCCACAAGGAGTCGACCACCAATTTCGAAGTCGACAAGACCGTGCGCTACGAACAGAAAGCCATGGTGGGCCTGAAGCGCATGACGGTGGGCGTGGTGGTGAACTACCGGCGCATAGTCGACAAGGTGACCGGCAAGGTGACGGTCAAGCCCTACACGGCCGAGGAAATGGCCAAGATCAACAGCCTGGTCAAGGAAGCGATGGGCTACAACGCCGAGCGCGGCGACTCGATGAGCGTGGCCAACGCCCCCTTCGACGGCGTGGACAAGCCTTTCGAGGCGCCGATGGACTGGTGGCGCGACCCGGCCAACCTGCCGCTGGCCAAGGAGCTGGCCAAGTTCCTGATCACCGCGCTGATCCTGCTGTACATCCTGCTGCGCATCGTGCGTCCTATGATGCGGCCGGTGTTCAAGAAAATCGACGAGATCAACGAGCCCGAGCCTGAACCGGAAGAGCCGGTCATCGAGGAACCCGTGGGACCGACGCCGGAAGAGATCATGGCCGAGGAAATGGCTAAACTGGAAGAAAGTACCGCGCGGACTTACCGCGACAACCTGGCCTTGGCGAAGAAACTGGCTGCGGACGATCCGCGCATCGTCGCCAACGTCATCAAAGCATGGATAGGCGCAAATGACTGATTCTACCGGACTGCAAAAGGCCGCCATCTTGATGCTGGCGATGGGCGAAAGCGAAGCGGCGGAGGTGATGAAATTCCTCGGCCCGCGCGAGGTGCTGAAGCTGGGCGCCGCCATGGCCACCATGAAGAACGTGCCGCACGAACAAGTGGTCGACACCCTGGACGATTTCCGCGACCAGGTCGCTGCCGCCTCCACCGTGGGCCTGGATTCGGACGAATACATCCGCCAGGTGCTGACCAAGGCGCTGGGCGACGACAAGGCCTCGGTGCTGCTGTCGCGCATCCTGGGCGGCAAGGACGCCTCCGGCATCGAGTCGCTGAAGTGGATGGACTCGCAGTCGGTGGCCGAGCTGATCCGCAACGAGCACCCGCAGATCATCGCCACCATCCTGGTCCACCTGGAGCGCGACCAGGCCTGCGAAATCCTGGGACACTTCACCGACCGCCTGCGCAACGACGCGGTGCTGCGCATCGCCACCCTGGACGGCGTGCAGCCGGCCGCGCTGCGCGAGCTGAACGACGTGCTGACCAAGCTGCTGTCGGGCAATGAAAACATCAAGAAATCGACGCTGGGCGGCGTGCGCGCGGCGGCCGAGATCCTGAACTTCATGAGCGGCGAGCAGGAAAACTCGGTGATGGACAACATCAAGAACTACGACAACGACATGGCGCAGAAGATCATGGACGAGATGTTCGTGTTCGACAACCTGATCGACATCGACGACCGCGGCATCCAGCTGCTGCTGCGCGAGGTGCAGTCGGAAATGCTGATTATCGCGCTCAAGGGCGCCTCGCAGGACCTGCGCGACAAGATCTTCAAGAACATGTCGGCGCGCGCCAGCGAAATGATGCGCGAAGACCTGGAATCGAAAGGACCGGTGCGCCTGTCCGAAGTGGAAACGCAGCAGAAGCAGATCCTGCAGATCGTGCGCCGCCTGGCGGACGAAGGCCAGATCGTGCTGGGCGGAAAAGGCGAAGATTCCTTCGTCTAAGTTGATAGAGTTACATGGCACATATACCGAAAGAACAGCAAACCGCTTTCCAGCGCTGGGAAATGAAGTCCTTTGGCGACTTCCGCCCCAGCGCCGTGGCCGCGCGCGAAGCCGAGGCGGCCGCGCTGGCCGCGCTCGCGCCGCCGCCTGAAGCGGAGCCGGAAGCCGGCCTGGAGGACGAGCAATACCTGGAGCCGGAACCGCCGCCGCCCGAATACCCGACCGAGGAAGAACTGGCCGCCATCCGCGAGCAGGCCCGCATCGACGGCTACGACAAGGGCTATGCGGCCGGCCACGCCGAAGGCCACGCCGACGCCATTGCGCTGGGCAAGGAAGCGACCGACCTGGAACTGGCGCCGCTGCGCGAAATGGCGGGCAACTTCAGCGCCGCCCTGCAGGACGCCGACCAGCTGATCGCGGCCGACGTGCTGGAACTGGCGCTGCAGCTGGCCAAGGGCATGCTCAAGCAGGCGCTGCAGGTCAAGCCCGAGCTGATCCTGCCCATCGTGCGCGAAGCCATCGAATACCTGCCGGTGCTGCAGCAGCCCGCGCTGCTGATGCTCAATCCGGACGACGCGAAAACCGTGCGCGAGGGCATAGGCGAGGAGCTGGACAAGGGCGGCTGGCGCGTGATCGAGGACGCCCTGATCGAACGCGGCGGCTGCAAGATCGATACCGCCAGCAACCAGATCGACGCCCAGGCGTCCGCCCGCTGGCAGCGTCTGACCCACGCGCTGGGCAAAGACGTGGGCTGGCTGGACTGATATGGACGCCCCCGTCACAGCCTCCCCGCACGCCGGCCGCTGGCGCGCCTACCTGAACGACTGCGCCGCGCTGACCGAATTCGTCGAACCGATGCAAGTGTCGGGCCGCGTCACGCGCGTGGCCGGGCTGGTCATGGAAGCGGTGGGCCTGCGCCTGGCCGTGGGCGCCGCCTGCACCGTGCCGCTGCCGTCCGGCGGCAAGGTGGAGGCCGAGGTGGTGGGCTTCGAGGGCGACCGCCTGTTCCTGATGCCGCAAAGCGACGTCGAAGGCATCGTGCCCGGCACCCGCGTGTTTCCGATCGAACCGACCATCCCCAAGCCCGGCAGCGTGGCCCACCCGCGCCGCCGCCCCAGCGACCGCGCGCGCCACCTGCCGGTCGGCCCCGAACTGCTGGGCCGCGTGCTGGACGGCGCCGGCCGCCCGCTGGACAACCTGGGGCCGCTGCACACCACCGAAAGTGCGCCCATCAATGTGCGCCCGGCCAATCCGCTGGGCCGCGCGCCCATCGTGGAAACGCTGGACGTGGGCGTGCGCTCCATCAACGCCATGCTGACCGTGGGGCGCGGCCAGCGCATGGGCCTGTTCGCCGGTTCCGGCGTCGGCAAGTCCGTGCTGCTGGGCATGATGGCGCGCTACACCGAGGCCGACGTGATCGTGGTGGGCCTGATCGGCGAGCGGGGCCGGGAAGTAAAGGAATTCATCGAGCAGATCCTGGGCGAGGAAGGCCTGGCACGCTCCGTGGTGGTGGCGGCCCCGGCCGACACGCCGCCGCTGATGCGCATGCAGGGCGCGGCCTACTCCACCGCCATTGCCGAGTATTTCCGCGACCAGGGCCAGAACGTGCTGCTGATTATGGACTCGCTGACCCGCTACGCCATGGCGCAGCGCGAGATCGCGCTGGCCATCGGCGAGCCGCCGGCCACCAAGGGCTATCCGCCTTCCGTATTCGCCAAGCTGCCCATCCTGGTCGAACGCGCCGGCAACGGCGAGATGGGCGGCGGCTCGATCACCGCCTTCTACACCGTGCTGACCGAGGGCGACGACCAGCAGGACCCGATCGCCGACTCGGCGCGCGCCATCCTGGACGGCCACATCGTGCTGAACCGGCGCCTGGCCGAGGCGGGCCACTACCCCGCCATCGACATCGAACAGTCGATCAGCCGCGCCATGCACTCCATCACCTCGCACGAGCACCAGACCCGCTCGCGCCACCTGAAGCAGCTGTTTTCGCGCTACGAGCGCAGCCGCGACCTGATCGCCGTGGGCGCCTACAGCCCGGGCAGCGACCCGGTGCTGGACCAGGCCATCAACTTGCATGACCGTATCGAGAATTTCCTGCAGCAGCAGATCACCGAGCGCGTGGACATGCTGGAGAGTTTGGGGCAATTGTCCGCTCTGTTCGACTGATTGACAGCCGAGCCTGACGCCTATAATGAACCATCATGGCATCACAATCTCAACTTGAAACACTGATCGAACTGGCACGCCGGGAAACCGACGACGCGGCCAAGCGCCTGGGCATGACCCTGAAGGCGGTGGCGGACGCCGAGGAAAAGCTGACCATGCTGACCGGCTACCGCGATGAATACGGCCGGCGCTTCGAGGCAAGCCAGCAGGCCGGCATCACGCCCATGGCGTACCGCAATTTCCAGGCGTTTATGGAAAAGCTTGAAACGGCGATCAAGGGGCAGGAAGAAGTGTTGCGCCACAGCCAGCGCAAGAGCGAGCAGGAGAAACGCAACTGGCAGGAGGCGGAGCGCAAGCGCATGTCCTACTCCACGCTGAACGACCGCGCGCAGGCGCAGGCGCTCAAGCAGGAAGCCAAGCGCGACCAGAAGGCCATGGACGAACACGCCGCAAGGCAAGCATTCTATAAACGTTGATCTCACCATACGGCACCATCATGCAGACACCGCTCATCACGACCACCACCGGCACCGGCGCGAACGCCAGCGCGCAGGCGGCCAAAGCCACGTCTTCGGCGCCGGACAACCAGTTCATGCAGGCATTGACGCGCCAGATCGAGCGCCAGGCTTATGTCCGCCCTGCCGCACCGGCCGCCGCGTCGGCGCAGCCCAGCCGCGCCAGCCAGGCCAGGAGCGCGCAGCCGGCGCAGAACGCCGCACGTCCCGCCACGCCCAGCCAGCAGCAGGCGCGCGCCGCCGACCAGCCCAAAGCTGCCGCCGCGCCGAAAACCGAGCGCGCACCGGCCAGTCCGTCCGCCGAGGGCAGCAAGCAGGCCGGCGGCAACGCCGCCCAGGCAGCCGACAACAATGCCGGCACCGCAGCCGCGCCGGCCGCTACCGCCGCCAACGCGGGCGTGCAAGACGCCAGCGCCGGCGCCAGCCACACCGGCGGTGGCAACGGCGCCGAAACGGCGGACCACGCATCCAATGACGCCACCGACGCCGCAGATGCAGCCACGCAAGGCGCCTCCGATGCCGCAGCAGCGCAAGCCGCCGACCCGATGGCCGCCATGCTGGCCCTGATGGCGGCCTTCAACCAGCCTGCACCGGCTTCGGCCAGCGCGGCAGACGGCGATGCCAGCGCAGCCAAGGCATCCCTGTCATCGCTGCCGGGCCGGCAGGACCAGGCGGCCGACGCGCTGGCTGGCCTGCAGCCGGACGCCGACGTTGAGGGCAAGGCGGCGGATGCAGCAAACGCCGCATCCGCTGCGGCCGCGCTGGACAGCGAAACCGCCAACAGCGCCGCCGCCCCGGCAGCGCCGGACGCCGCCTTCCAGGCCGCGCTGGACGCGGCAGCCCAGGCTGCGGAGAAACAGAATCCACAGGCCAGCGGCCAGGCGCAGGGCGCCGCCAGCGCGGCAGGTGCAGCGACGGCAGCCGGCGCAGCGGCAAACGCGGCGGCGGGTGTGCCCGCAAACGCCGCCGCAACGGCTGCAGCGAAGAACTCGGTGGCGCCCCCAGCTACCGGCGCTGCGACTGGCCCGGCCAGCAACACTACGGCAGACTCGGGGGCGGAATCCGCTCCCCTGCCGTCCCTGTTCAGCCTGTCCGACATCCCAGCTCCAGCGGCCGACGCCGCAGCGCATGGTGCCGGCCCCAAAGATAGCGGCGAGCAGGCGCTGCAAGCAACGGGCGGTGCAGCAGGCGGCGCGGCTGGTGCAGCAGGCGCCGGCACGCAAGCCGCCGCGCAGGATGGCGGCCCGGCCTTGGCCGCCCGCGCCCAGCCCGACACCGATGTCCAGGCAGCCGCCGCGCGCAACGTGAAAGCGGACTTCGCCGCCGCCCTGAAGGAAGCCGCGCCGGCGCCCACCGTGATCGCGCCAGCCGCGCAAGCCCAATTGGCCACCGCGCAAGCGGCCAACGCCGTGGCCAGCAATCAGCTGCAGGCCCGCGTCGGCACCGCCGCCTGGGACCAGCAGGTGGGCCAGAAGGTGGTCTGGATGGCGGCCGGCGGCGAACAGAGCGCCACGCTGGAACTGAATCCGCCCGACCTCGGCCCGCTGCAAGTGGTGCTGAACGTGTCGAACGACTCGGCCAGCGCCAGCTTCAGCTCGGCCCAGCCGGAAGTGCGCGCCGCGCTGGAGGCGGCCATGCCGCGCCTGCGTGAAATGATGGCCGACGCCGGCATCCAGCTGGGCAACGCCACCGTCTCGGCCGGCATGTCGGATCAAAACAACGGCTCCGCCCAGGCCGGCGCTGCGCAACAGGACAGCGGCCGCAGCGGCAGGGGCTCCGGCGGCGGCGGCAACGACGGCGGCGGCGATGCCGCGCCGGTGGCGCCTCCTCCACGCCAGCGTCCGCGCGGCATGGTCGATACCTTCGCCTGAGCATTCTGAGCGGCACGCATTGCGTGCCATAATGGCGGCATGATCCACTTTAGCTGCAAGGGTAACTTTGAAAGCGAATCCAAAATTGAAAGCGGAACCTAAAGCTGAGGCTGCCGCTCCGGCCAACTCCAAGAAGCTGGTCCTGATCATCAGCGTCGTGGCGCTGCTGGCGGCTGCCGGCGGCGGCGGCGCGTGGTTCATGCTCAAGGGCGGCGGCGGCGAGGAAGCGCCGGCCAAGCACAAGAAGTCGGCCCCCGCCAAGGCGGGTCCGCCGGTCTATGTGACGATAGAGCCCTTCACCGTCAATCTGCAGCCGGAAAACGGCGAGCAGTATCTGCAGCTGGCGTTCACGCTGCAGGTCAGCGGCCTGGAGGAAGTGGAAGTCATCAAGAACAATATGCCCAAGGTCCGCAGCCGTTTGCTGCTGCTGTTGTCGAGCAAGAAGGCGTCCGAGATCAACACGCCCGAAGGCAAGCAGCAGCTCAGCGCCGAGATCATGGAACAGGTGCGCGCGCCCTTCGAGGACCGCGGCCCGCAACAGGATGTGACGGAAGTGCTGTTCACTTCCTTCATTATTCAGTAATTACTTAGCAATCAAGCAAGCAGAAAGCCATGGCTGATAATTTTCTCTCCCAGGAAGAAGTTGATGCCCTTTTAAAGGGTGTCAATGGCGACCAGGACGACGCTGCGGCGCCGGAAGAAGTCGCGGGAGTCAGAACCTATAACTTGGCGACCCAGGAGCGCATCGTCCGGGGCCGGATGCCGACGCTCGAGATCATCAACGAGCGTTTTGCCCGCCTGCTGCGCGTGGGCCTGTTCAACTTCCTGCGCCGCAGCGCCGAGGTGTCGGTGGGTTCGGTGCGGGTGTCCAAGTACAGCGAATTCATCCGCAACCTGGTGGTGCCCACCAATCTGAACCTGGTGCACATGAAGCCACTGCGCGGCACCGCGCTGATGGTGTTCGATCCGGGCCTGGTGTTCCTGCTGGTGGACAATCTGTTCGGCGGCGACGGCCGCTTCCACACCCGGGTCGAGGGCCGCGACTTTACGCAGACCGAACAGCGCATCATCCTGCGCATCCTGGACATTGTGTTCGAGGCCTACACCAAGTCCTGGGAGCCGGTGTATCCGGTCGAGTTCGAATACATCCGCTCGGAAATGAACACCCAGTTCGCCAATATCGCCACGCCGAACGAGGTGGTGGTGGCGTCCACCTTCACGGTGGAGCTGGGTTCGGTGTCGGGCCAGATCCACTTCTGCATGCCGTACTCGATGATCGAGCCTATCCGCGACGCGCTGACCTCCTCGCTGCAGGGCGAAGCGCTGGAAGTGGACAAGCGCTGGATCCGTTTGATGACGCAGCAGATCCAGATTGCCGAGGTGGAGCTGATTGCGCGCCTGGGCACGGCCAAGGTGTCGTTCGACGAAATCCTCAACATGCGGGTGGGCGACATCATTCCGCTGACGATACCGGAAAGCATAGAAGCCACGGTGGACGGCGTGCCGGTGCTGGACTGCACCTACGGCGTGCTGAACGGACAATACGCGCTAAAAGTAGAGAAACTGCTGGCGAACACCGATAATACGAAATAACTGGAGAGAAACATGTCGGATAATCAAGACGATCAAAGCCTGGATGATGATTGGGGCGCCGCGATCGCCGAACAGGCCAAGGCGGAAGCCGATGCATTGCAGAACCAGCAAGCCGCGCAGGCCGCTGTGTTCCAGGACTTTTCCAAGCAGCCGTCGAAAACCGAAACGCACAACGATATCGATTTCATCCTCGATATTCCGGTCCAGCTGACGGTGGAACTGGGCCGCACCAAGATCGCCATCAAGAACCTGCTGCAACTGGCGCAGGGCTCGGTGGTGGAGCTGGACGGCCTGGCCGGCGAGCCGATGGACGTGCTGGTGAACGGCTGCCTGATCGCCCAGGGCGAGGTGGTGGTGGTGAACGACAAGTTCGGTATCCGCCTGACCGACATCATTACGCCTTCCGAACGCATCCGAAAACTGAATAAATGAAGCCTGCATTCCCGTTTGCCGTGCTGGCGGCGCTGGCCCTGGCCGGCGCGCCGGCGCTGGCGGCGCAAACCGCCTCCGGTTCGATTTCTTCGGCCAGCCCGCCCGTGGCGGCCGCCCCAGCCGCCGCTCCGGCCGCCTCTGCTCCAGTTCCTGCCGCCGCTCCCGAGGCCTCCGTCGCCCCGGCCCCGGCCGCCACGCCGGAACAGCAGGCCGCACTGGCCGGCGCCCGCCCTGCCCCTGCCGCCGCCCCGGCCCCCGCCATCGACCCGGCGCTGGCCCCCACCGCCACCGGCAGCCTGCTGACCACCATCTTCTCGCTGATCCTGGTGCTGGGCCTGCTGGTCGGCCTGGCCTGGCTACTCAAGCGCTTCGGCCCGAAAACCATCACCGGCGGCGCCAACGTCAAGCTGGTGGGCGCGCTGAGCGTGGGTGCGCGCGAGCGCATCCTGGTGGTGGAAGTGGGCGAACAATGGATCGTCGTGGGCGCCTCGCCCGGCCGCATGAACGCGCTGGCCACGCTGCCGCGCCAGGAAGGCGCGGCCGGCCTGGACGCGCAGGCGGGCGCCGCCCTGCCCGGCGCCAACTTTGCCGAGTGGTTCAAACAGACTATAGAAAAACGTAATGGCAAATAAGCAAGGCAAGACCGCCATCCTGAAGTGCCTGCTCGCGGCGGGCCTGGCGGCCGTGCCGCTGCTGGCCGGCGCCGACCCGACCATCCCCGCCTTCACCAGCACCCCGGCCGGCGGCGGCGGCACCAACTACGGGCTGTCGCTGCAGACGCTGATCCTGATGACGGCGCTGACCTTCATCCCGGCCGCGCTGCTGATGATGACCGGCTTCACCCGCATCATCATTGTGCTGTCGCTGCTGCGCCAGGCCATGGGCACCCAGTCGGCGCCGCCCAACCAGGTGATGGTGGGCCTGGCCCTGTTCCTGACCCTGTTCGTCATGGGCCCGGTGTTCGACAAGATCTACAGCGAAGCCTATCTGCCGCTGCAGGAAAGCAAGATCACCATGCAGCAGGCGCTGGAAAAGGGCTCGGCCCCGCTCAAGTCCTTTATGCTCAAGCAAACCCGGCAGGCCGACCTGGCCCTGTTCGTCAAGCTCTCGCGCACGCCCGCGCTGCAGGGGCCGGAGGACGTGCCGCTGCGCGTGCTGATTCCCGCCTTCGTCACCAGCGAGCTGAAAACCGCCTTCCAGATCGGCTTTGCCATCTTCATCCCCTTCCTCATCATCGACATGGTGGTGGCTTCGGTGCTGATGTCGATGGGGATGATGATGATGTCGCCCGCCGTCATCTCCCTGCCCTTCAAGCTGATGCTGTTCGTGCTGGTGGACGGCTGGCAGCTGCTGATCGGCTCGCTGGCCCAGAGTTTTTACTGATAAGGAGCGCCCATGACACCCGAAAGCGTCATGACGATGGGCCGCGTCGCCATGGAGGTGACGCTGATGGTCGCCGCCCCCATGCTGCTGGTGGCGCTGGTGATCGGCCTGGTGGTGTCCATCTTCCAGGCCGCCACCCAGATCAACGAGGCCACGCTGTCCTTCATACCCAAGCTGGTGGGCATCTTCGTGGCCCTGGTGGTGGCCGGGCCGTGGATGCTGTCGGTCATGCTGGACTATATGCGCAGCGTGTTTACCGGCATTCCCGGCCTGGTGAATTAGTGCTGCAAAAAAATAGCACGGCGGCGGGCTCATGATTACGCTCTCGAGTGCCGATATCAATACATGGATCGCCTCTCTGCTGTGGCCGCTCACGCGGATACTCGGCCTGATCTCCGCTGCGCCCGTGTTCGGCAACCGCAGCGTGCCCACCACCGTCAAGGTGGCGCTGGGCGTGATGCTGGCCATGATTATCGCCCCGACCGTGCCGGCGCTGCCTGCTGCCGACCCCATGTCCTACGCCGGGCTGCTGATCGTGGTGCAGGAACTGCTGGTCGGCGCGGCCATGGGCTTCACGCTGCGCATCGTGTTCGCCGCCATCGAGATGGCTGGCGAGATCAGCAGCCTGACCATGGGCCTGGGCTTCGCTACCTTCTTCGACCCCAACACCCAGGGCCGCTCGTCGGCCATCAGCCAGTTCCTGGCCCTGGTTGCCACTTTGGCATTCTTGTCCGTCAACGGCCACCTGGTGCTGCTCTCTGCGCTGGCCGAAAGCTTCCAGACCCTGCCCATCTCCGGCATCCCGGTCAGCGGCGGCGGTTTCAAGCATATGGCGGACTGGGGCGCCCGGATTTTCAGCGCCGGCATGCAGCTGGCGCTGCCCATAGTTGCCGCGTTGCTAATTACCAACATTGCATTAGGCATACTGACCCGGGCGGCGCCCCAGCTGAACCTGTTCGGCATCGGTTTTCCGATTACGCTGGGCATCGGTTTCCTGGTGCTGGCCATGACGCTGCCCTATATGGCGACCCCGCTGCAGAAGCTGTTCCTGCAAGGCATAGAGAGCGCGCGGCAGTTCCCGCGCAGCTGGGCGGCGCGCGACATTCCGCCCCCGGCGCCGCCTGCGCAGCGGCTGGCGCCGGGCGCCATTCCGCGTGTTGCGCCGCCGCAAACACCGCTCAAGAATTAGGCAACGGTTACAATCAATTGATTTCCCTAGGGAAAGTCCTGGTGTATCATGGTTGAGCCGTCCAGGAGAAAATACCTATGAGTTCCCTCGTCCCAACCTTCAGTACCGACCAGATCGCTTCGTTCACCACGGAGCAGCTCGCCCAATTCACAACGGCCGAGATCCGGGAACTGACGACGGAACAGATGCAGGTCCTGTCGAGCGACCAGCTCAGCCATTTGCTGACGCACCAGGTCGCCGCGCTGGAAACCGAAGACCTGGCTGCCCTCACCACCGACCAGATCACCCAGTTCACGTCCCAGCAGTTCGCCGTGCTGAGCACCGGCCAGGTGGCCGCGCTGAGCACCAATCAGATGCTGGTGATGGAAACGGAAGACGTGCGCGCGCTGCGTTCGCAGCAGATCGCCGCCCTGAATTCCGCCCAGTTCGGCGCCCTGAGCACCGACGCCATCCAGGCGCTGGCCACCAGTCAGCTGGCCGCGCTCGGTTCGCGCCAGGCCGTCGGCCTGACCAGCGACCAGCTGGCCGCCTTCGACAGCCGCCAGCTCAACGCCATCAACCGCAACGCCATCGCCGCGCTGGACACGCTGCAGATCAGCACCCTGGTGACGGCCGCCCTGGCCGGCATGAACAGCGCCCAGCTGAGCGCGCTGAACTCGCTGCAAGTGCCGGCCCTGACCACCGACCAGATCGTGGCGCTGACCAGCGCCCAGTTCAACAGCCTGCCGGCCGGCTCGCTGCAGCTGCTGGGCACCGACCAGATCATGGCGATCGAGACCAACGACATCGCCGGCCTGACCTCGGCCCAGCTGGCCACCTTCAACTCCAGCCAGCTGCAGGCGCTGAGCAGCGACCAGATCGCCGCCCTCAGCACCCTGCAGGCCGCCGCGCTGAACAGCGCCACGCTGTCGCGCCTGACCACCGACCAGATCGCCGCGCTGGAAACCAGCGATGTGCGCGCGCTGAGCTCGCGCCAGGTGGGCTTCCTGAGCACCAGCCAGATCGCGGCGCTCAGCACCGCCCAGCTGGCCGCCATGGACACCGGCGACCTGCGCGGCCTGAGCGCGGCGCAAGTGGCCGCCCTCAGTTCGGACCAGCTGATCGGCCTGGACGGCCTGGCGCCCTTCAGCACCGTGCAGATCCGCGCGCTGACCTCGGACCAGATCGGCACGCTGGAAACCCAGGACATCGCCAGCCTGGGCAGCCAGCAGCTGGGCGCCCTGAGCAGCGAGCAGGTGGCCGCGCTCACGTCCGACCAGATCGTGGCGCTTACCGTGGCCCAGTTCAGCGCCATGGCCACCTCGGTGCTGGCCGCGCTGAGCACCGACCAGATCACCCAGATCGAAACGCGCGACATTGCCGCGCTGCGCACCAACCAGATCATCCGCATGGGCAGCGAGCAGATCGCCGCGCTCACGCTGGCGCAGTTCGGCGCGCTCAGCAGCCTGGCCATCGGCGCCCTGGGCAGCAACCAGGTCAGCGCGCTGACCTCGGACCAGCTCGACGCGCTGAGCACCCTGGCCGGCATGTCGACCCGCCAGTTGGCGGCGCTGACGTCGGACCAGATCAGCACGCTGAGCACGCGCAACATCGTCACGCTCGACAGCCGCCAGCTCAACGCGCTCAAGGCCGAGCAGGTGGTGGCGCTGGGCAGCGACCAGCTGATCGCGCTGACCACGCGCCAGGTGCAGGGCCTGAACAGCGCGGCCCTGCAGGCGCTCACCACCGACCAGGTGGCCGCGATAGAAAGCAGCGACATCCGCGCCCTGCTGAGCACGCAAATCAGCAAGTTCACCACGGCCCAGATCGCCGCCCTGACCACCGAACAGATCGCCGCGCTGAGCACGTCCGCCGAAGCGGCGCTGACCTCGGTGCAGATCGGCGCCCTGAGCACCGACCAGCTGGGCGCCCTGGTCTCGCTGGCCGCGCTGACCTCGCTGCAGTTCCGCGCCCTCACCAGCGACCAGATCGCCGCCTTCAGCAGCGCCAGCATCGCCACGCTGAAAACCTCGCAGGTGGGTGCGCTCAACAGCTCGCAGCTGCAGGCCTTCACCAGCGACCAGCTGGTCGCGCTGACCACGGCCCAGGTGCGCGTGCTGACCTCGGCCGCGCTGGCCGGCCTGTCCTCGGACGCGGTGAGCGCCATCGAAGCGCAAGACATCGCCGCGATGACCTCGCGCCAGCTGCAAGCCTTCTCCAGCGAACAGCTGCAGGGCCTGACCACCGAACAGATCTTCGGCCTGAGCACCGGCGCGGCCGCCGCGCTGTCGGTCGACCAGCTCAACCAGCTGAGCGCAGACCAGCTCGACGCCATCGCCTCGCTGGCCGTGCTGAGCACGCGCCAGATTGCCGGCCTGAGCTCCGACCACATCCTGGCCATGAACACGACCGACCTGGCCAGCCTGCGCAGCAGCCAGATTGCCGCCCTGCAGACGGCCCAGGCCGCCCTGCTGAACAGCGACCAGCTGGTCGCGCTGACCACCCTGCAGATCCGCGCCCTGAGCAGCACGGCGCTGCGCGCGCTGAGCAGCGACCAGGTGGCCGCGATCGAAGTGGAAGACATCGCCGCGCTGCGCAGCAACCAGCTGTCAAGCATGCTGACGGCGCAGATTGCCGCCCTCACCACCACGCAGATTTTCAACCTGAGCTCGGCCCAGATCAGCGCCCTCACGCCGGCCCAGAAAGCGGCCCTGAGCAGCGAGCAGCTCGCCGCGCTGAGCACGCTGGCCTCCTTCAGCACGGCCGCCATCGCGGCCATGACGACCGACCAGATCGCCTCGCTGTCGGACGCCACGGTGGAGCGCCTGAGCTCGGCCCAGATCGCCGCGCTGACCTCGGCGCAGATCCAGGCGCTCACCAGCAACCAGGTGATCGCGCTGACCACGCTGCAAGTGCGCGCGCTGACCGCCAATGAACTGGCGGCGCTGACCTCGGACCAGCTGCAGGCCATCGAAGTGCGGGACCTGAACGCGCTGCGCACCAACCAGCTCAACCTGCTGGCCACCGACCAGATCAACGCGCTCACCTCCACCCAGTTCGGCGCGCTGGCCACCACCGCCATCGCCGCCCTGTCCACGCAGCAGATCGCCGCGCTGGGCCAGGACAAGCTCGACAGCCTGCTGTCGCTGGCCCCGCTGTCCAGCCGCCAGATCGGCGCGCTGACCACCGACCAGATCGCCAACCTGGCCGACGACAAGATCACCACGCTGAAGACCAGCCAGATCGCCGGCCTGACCAGCAGCCAGATCCGCGCCCTGAGCGGCACCCAGATCATCGCCTTCGACAGCGCGCAGATCCGCAGCCTGAGCAGCGCCACCCTGGCCGCGCTCAGCACCGACCAGATCGCCGCCATCGAGGAAGCCGACATCGCCGTGCTGCTCACGCAGCAGATCCGCGCCCTCAGCACGGCCCAGATCCAGGCGCTGACGGTGACCCAGCTGCAGAACTTCAGCACCCAGGCCATCGCCGCGCTGACCACCGCGCAACTGAACGCGCTGGACCAGGACCAGCTCGCCGCGCTGAGCACGCTGGCCGGCCTGAACAGCAACCAGATCGCCGGCCTGTCGTCGGACCAGATCAAGGCGCTCACGCTGGGCCAGGTCGCCGCGCTGCGCACCGGCCAGGTGATGGCGCTGAGCACCACCCAGCTCAGTTTCTTCAGTTCGGCCCAGGTGCAGGCCCTGACCAGCACCCAGATGCGGGTGCTGTCGCGCAATGCGCTCAACGCGCTGCGCTCGGACCAGCTGGCCGCCGTCGAGGCCGAGGAAATCGGCCTGCTGACCACCGGCCAGATCGCCGGCCTGAGCTCGGCCACGCTGCGCTCGCTCAGCGTGGACCAGCTGTCCTACCTCACCAGCGCAGGCATCGCCGCCATCAACAGCGTCGCGCTGGCTGCGCTCAACAGCACCCAGATCGACGCCTTCAGCAGCCTGAAGGGCCTGAGCTCGGCCCAGATCGGCTACCTCAGCTCCGACCAGGTGCACGGCCTGGTCGACGCCGACCTGCAGGCGCTGAGCACGCGCCAGCTCGGCGGCCTGGGCAGCGCCCAGATCGGCGGCCTGAGCGGCGCCCAGCTGGCCCTGCTGTCGAGCGCGCAGATCCGCGCCCTCAGCCTCAAGGCCATGGACGGCCTGAGCACCGCGCAGATGGCCGCGCTGACGGTCGATGCGCTGCGCGTCATGACCACGGCGCAGATCGCCGGCCTGAGCACCACCCAGCTCAAGACGCTCGACACCGTGCAGCTGCACGCGCTGACCAGCTCCGCCATCGCGGCACTGCTGCCTAGCCAGCTGGCCGCGCTGTCGGACGCCCAGCTGGCCTCGCTGGGCAATATCGGCGACTACACCACCACCATGATCGCGGCCATGGGAACCAGCCGCATCGCCGCGCTGGCGCTGGAAGATATCCAGCTGCTGAGCACGCGCCAGCTGTACGCCTTCAATTCGATCCAGCTGGGCGCGCTCACCACGGCGCAGCTGGTCGCGCTCGACAGCCGCCAGGTGGGCGGCTTCAATTCGACCGCCATCTCCGGCCTGAGCACCAGCCAGATCGCGCAGATCGAAGTGGACGACATGCCCGGCCTGAAATCGACCCAGCTGACGGTGCTGTCCAGCAGCCAGCTGGCGGCCCTGACCGTGGACCAGTTCGCCCGCCTGAGCAGCACCAGCCTGTCGCTGCTGCGCACCGCGCAGATCGGCGCGCTGACCACCAACCAGCTGGCCGCGCTGGCCTCGCTGGGCGGCTTCAACAGCGTGCAGCTGCGCGCCCTGACCTCGTCCCAGCTCGGTTCGCTGAGCGGCGAGCGCCTGGCCACCTTGACGTCGCTGCAGCTGGCCGGCCTGTCCAGCACCCAGATACGCCAGCTCAACGCCGACCAGCTCAACGGCCTGGACACGCGCCAGTACGCCACCATGGCCACCCGCCAGCTGGCCGCGCTGAGCACCGACCAGATGGCGCTGATGGCGCTGGACGACCTGGGCGCGCTGCGCTCGGGCCAGGTTGCCAGTCTCAGCACCGCCCAGCTGCGCGCCCTGAGCGGCGAGCAGATCAGCTTCCTGTCGACCGCCGGCATCGGCATGCTCAACAGCGCGCAGGCCACCGGGCTGAGCAGCCTGCAGCTGATGGCGCTGACCACCGCCCAAGTGCGCGCGCTGGCCACCCGTTCACTGGCCGCGCTGAGCACCGACCAGATCGCCGCCATGGAAGTGCCGGACATCGGCGCGCTGCGCAGCCACCAGATCCGCGCCCTCACCACGGCCCAGATCGCCGCGCTGACGGCCGACCAGCTGGCCGGCCTGAGCGACACCCAGATCTCCTCGCTGACCACGGTCCAGCTGGGCGCGCTGAACTCGTCGCAGTTCAACCAGCTCAACGCGCTGTCGCTGCTGTCGCCGCTGCAAGTGGCGGCGCTGCCGACCCAGCGCATCGCCACGCTCGACGAAACCCAGATGGGGCAGCTGAAAACCAGCCAGGTGGCCGCGCTCACCACGCCGCAGATCGCCGTGCTGAGCACGACGCAGCTGCAAGCGCTGAGCACGGCGCAATGGCGCGCCCTCAGCATCGCCGCGCTGCGCGCCCTGAACACCAGCCAGATCGCCGGCCTGGACCCGGCCGACCTGGCCGCCCTCAACAGCGCCCAGTTCGCCAATCTGCGCACCGAGCAGATCCGCGCCTTCACGCCGGACGAAATGGCCGCCCTGACCTCGGTGGAAATCAACGCCCTGACCAGCGTGCAGCTGGCGGCGCTGACCACCACCCAGCTGGCCCTGCTGCCCGGCTTGCAGGGCTTCGGCCCGGGCCAGCTGGCCGGCCTGTCGAGCCAGCAGCTGTCCTCGCTGGACGACGCCAAGCTGTCCTCGCTGGGCACGCTGCAGCTGGCCGCGCTGGGCAGCCTGCAGATCTCCTGGCTGACCAGCTTGCAGCTGCCGGTGCTCAGCACGGCCCAGATCCGCGCCATCAGCACCGCCGCGCTGGGCGGCCTGAACAGCAGCCAGCTGCGCGCGCTGGAAGACGCCGACCTGCAGGCGCTCACCACGCGCCAGTTCGCCAGCCTGCGCACCTGGCAGATCCAGGCGCTCACCGACGCCCAGATGACGGTGCTGACCTCGGCCGAACTGGCCGCGCTGACCACGGCGCAGATGCGCGCGCTGAGCACCAGCCAGCTGCTGGCGCTGCCCAACCTGGAAGGCTTCGGCCTGGTGCAGATGGGCGCACTGTCGAGCAACCAGCTCGCTTCGCTGGACGAGGCCCACCTGGCCACCATACGCACGGCGCAGTTCGCCGCGCTGACCAGCCAGCAGCTGTCGTGGCTGACGGCCGCGCAGCTGGCCTCGCTGAGCGCCGGCCAGGTGCGCACGCTGACCAGCACCGCGCTGAACGGCCTGAACACGGCGCAGATGCGCGCCATCGAGCTGGAAGACCTGGCCGGCATGACGACCATGCAGATCTCCGGCCTGCGCACCGAACTGGTGGGCAGCATGAGCAATGAACAGATCGGCGTGCTCAACTCGCGCCAGCTGATGAGCCTGAAAGTGACCCAGGTGGCCGCTCTCAGCACGTCGCAGCTGACCGCGCTGACCACGCTGGCGCCGCTGACCACGGTGCAGCTCAACGCGCTGACGTCGGCCCAGGTGGCCGCGCTCGACCCGGGCCAGCTCGACACGCTGCGCAGCACCCAGATCGCCGGCCTGAACACGCGCCTGCTGAGCCTGCTGACGCCGACCCAGATCACCAACCTGAACACGCTGCAAGTGCGTTCGCTGCTGGCCACCCAGCTCGGCGCGCTGAACACGGCGCAGCTGCGGGCCATCGACCTGGACGACATCTCCGTGCTGAGCTCGGCGCAGATGGCGGGCCTGAAAACCCAGCAGATCGCCGCGCTCGGCAACGACCAGCTGGCCTCGCTGAGCACGCGCACCATCGCCGGCCTGAGCGTGCCGCAGATCAGCGCGCTGACCACCGCCCAGGTCAGCGCCTTCAGTTCGCTGGCGCCGCTGACGGCGGCGCAAGTGGCCGGCTTCAACTCGGCCCAGGTGGGCAGCCTGGGCGTGGACCAGATCCTGACGCTGAAGACCACCCAGATCGCCGCCTTGGGCGTGGCCTTCGCCAACGGCCTGACCGCGGCGCAGCTGGCCGCGCTGACCAGCAGCCAGATCAACGCGCTGGGCTCGAAGGCGCTGGCCGCGCTGACGGCCACCCAGCTCAACGCCATGGAAATCGACGACCTGCAAGTGATGCGCAGCAGCCAGATCGCGCTGCTCACCACGCTGCAGATCGCCGGCCTGGGCGTGCCGCAGATCAGCGCGCTCAACACCAGCCAGATCCGCGCGCTGAAGGTGGCGCAGATCCAGGCGCTGACCACGCTGCAGCTGCAGAATATGACGCTGATCGAGTTCGGCGCCTTCACCGCCACGCAAGCCGGCGGCCTCAGCGCCGCCCAGCTGGCCAGCATGTCGAGCGAGCAGATCCACGCTACCCCGCTGGGCAGCCCGCTGCAGCTGGACCTGGACGGCAACGGCATCAGCACCGTGGCCATGGCCGACGGCGTGCAGTTCGACCTGTTTGCCACCGGCGCGCCGGTGCAGACCGGCTGGGCCGCCAAGGGCGACGCCCTGCTGGCCCTGGACCGCAACCACGACGGCCGCATCAACGACGGCAGCGAGCTGTTCGGCACCAGCACCCGCCTGGCCGACGGCAGCCGCGCCGCCGACGGCTTCCAGGCCTTGGCGGCGCTGGACAGCAACGGCGACGGTGTGGTCGACAGCCGCGACAGCGCCTTCGGCCAGCTGCGCGTGTGGGTCGACGGCAACAAAGACGGCGTCAGCCAGGAAGGTGAATTGCGCACCCTGGCCGAAGCCGGCGTGGCCAGCCTGAACACCGGCGCGGCCAAGGCCAGCGAGAAGGACCAGGGCAACTGGATAGGCCTGAGCGGCAGCTTCCAGACCACCGACGGCCGCACCGGCGCCATGGCCGACGTCTGGTATCTGACCGACCGCAACGACGCGAAAGCAGCGGCGTCCGCGCCGGCGGCGAGCCCGGCCGCGCCGGACACCCTGCGCGACCAGGTGACGGCGCTGACCAAGGCGCTGTCGGGCTACAACCAGGCGGCGGAAGCGGACGGCAAGAACGCCTTGTCCTGGCAGGCGCCGGACGGCGCCGGCGTCTCCGCGCCGCCGGCCAGCGGCACGCTGGCGGCCGGCGTGGACGAGCTGGCGCGCCAGCTGCAGCACTTCGGCAATCTGTCGCCGGTCTCCGGCGCCGGTTCCGAACTGCACAGCAACTGGAAACGCCAGCCGCCGGTGCAAGGCATCCTGGCCGACAAATAAAGGCCGGAAACGCAAAAGGGGCGCTAAAAACAGCGCCCCTTTTTTTTACAATGCGATTGCACACCGTTCGCCCGCAATCGCACATGGGACAGCGTAACATCGTAGGGCGGGTTAGCGGGCAAAGCCCGCGTAACCCGCCAGCGCCGCCGCCGACTTAACCGATGTAATTGAACAGTGACAAACCCGTCAGCGTTTTATACGACTTCTGCGCCGCCTCCAGGTTGATCTGCTGCTGGGTGAACTGGGAAATGGCCTTGATGGTGTCCACCTCGGTCAGATTGGACAGCGTGCTGGCGTACTGGATATTCAAGTCCTCGCCCGAGCTGTCCAGGTAATCCAGCTCCTTCATGCGCGCGCCCACGGAGGCGCGCACCGCCAGCAGGTTGTCCGAGGCGTTGTCGATATTCGAATTGACCTGGTTCAAGGCATTGGTCAGCCTGGCCTGTCCGGCCGCCCCCTCGCCGTCCTGGCGCAGCGCCGTCAGCAGGTCGCGCATGGTCTCGAACACGGACTTCTTGTTGCTCGGGTCCACGGTGAAAGTGTCCAGATCGGCCGGATCGCCCTTGATCTCGAACTGCAGGCCGTCAAAGCTGATGCTCTGGCCGCTGGTGTAGGGAATGGGATCGGGCGGCACCGGGTTGGGCGGCACCGGCTGGTTCAGGGTCAGGTCCGTCACCGTGTAGGTGGTCACCTTGGGCACGCCCGGGGTGGCCGGTATCACCGAGAAATTGATGGCGTACTGGTGGTCGGTCAGCGCGCTGGTGTCGGTCACGGCGCCGGGCGAGATAATGCCGGTGCCGCCGCGGCCGTAGTTGGCCGGGTCCACGCCGGTCTTGAAGCTGCCGTTGCCGGTGGCGTTGTTCTCGAAAATGGCCGAACCCGAATCGCTGACGCTGATTTTGCGCGAGGATCCCACTTGCAGAGTGCGCTCGCCCTGGTCGCCCTGGTAGGTGGCGCCGGTGGCGTTGAGCGAAAACGGAATGCTGTCCTTGAAGCCGGAGAAGATGTAGCCGCCCGAACCGTCGGCCGTGTTGGCGATGCCCAGCAAATCCTGCAGCCGGCCCTCCAGCTCCACCGCCAGCGATTCGCGGTCCTTATTCGTCATCGAGCCGTTGCCGGCGTTCACCGTCAGGGTCTTGATGTCCTGGAGCAGCGACGTGGCCGAGGCCAGCGCCACCTCCTCCTGCGACAGCGAGGAGCGCGCGTTCGAGCGGTTGGTGGCCAGCTGCGTGTTGATCGACTGCGACTGCGTCACCTCCAGCGCGCGCGCCGAGGCGATGGGATCGTCGGCCGGGGTCAGCACGCGGCGGCCTGTGGCCAGCTGCTGCTGGGTCTTGGCCAGCGAGGTCTGCAGCGTGCCGAGCTGGCCCACGCCGTTGTCATAAATGGTCTTGGAACTGATGCGCATGGTCATGATGCTTTTCCTTGCTTGCTGCTAAGCGTATGAGTTACCGGCCCAGCGAGATCAGCACGTCGAACAGCGTGCTGGCGATCTGCATCACCTTGCCGGAGGCCTGGTAGGCCTGCTGGTAGCGCAGCAGATTGGCCGCCTCCTCGTCCAGGTTGACGCCCGATACGCTCTGCTGGGCGTTGCTGGCCTGCTTGACCGCCGCCGTGGCCGCGTCGGCGCCGATCTGCACTTCGCGCGTCTTGTTGCCGACGAAGTTGACCATGGACGCATACGCGCTCTGGTAGGTGGTCTTGCCGCCGTTCAGGATGTTCTTGGCCTGCAGGTCGCCCAGCAGCGCGCCGTTGCGGTTGTCGCGCGTGCCGCCGGTGTTGGGGCCGACGGTGAAGCTGTCGGTGTCGCCCGGGGTGCCGCTGATGGAAATGTTCACGCCGCCAAAGCTGATCGAGGCGCCGTCCGTGTACGGTATCGACGGTGTGCCGGCCGGATAGGTGGTGCTCACGCCGTTGGCCGTCACCACCACATCCTGGGCGGCGGGGAAGCCGCTCAGCGAGCCGGTCAGCGCGTCATAGCTCAGCGTGACGGGCGCGGCCAGCGCATTGCCCGCCGTCAGGTAGTTGCTGTCCACCGTGCCGGGCGTGATCTTGCCGTTGCCGGTGTTGCTCAGCGGCGCGTTGGTGACGATGGGCGCGGCCAGCGCGATCTTGCCGACGTCGGTCAGCGACACCTTGAACTCGGAGGCCGCCATATAAGTCGGGCGCACGGCGAAATGGTCGCCCGTCGCCGGCGTGCCGCTGAGCGTGTATTCCACCCCGTCCACGATTTGCGGGCCGGTGGTCTGCGGATAGGTCAGCACGGTGGATTGGCCGTCCGAGGCGCGCTTGAGCACGTAGTTGGTGCCGTCGAAGTTGAGGTCGTAGTCGCTGGTGGTGAGCGCGCTGGCGTCCTTCACCACACCGGTCACCACCGCCGTGCTGACCGGGCTGTTGCGCGAATCCACGCCGATATAGGCGTTGATGTCGGAGAAGAAATTGCCGCCCAGCGCGCCGTTGCGGTCCTGGCCCAGCTGGTGCTGGGCGTTGAAGCTGGCCGCGAGGCCGGCCGCCACCTGGCCCAGCTCGTTGCGCGCGCGGTCCAGCGAGCCGCTGCGGAACTCCAGCAGGCCGCCCAGCGCACCGCCCGTCAGCGCCGATTCCGGCAGCGGCGAGATCTCGTTATTGGTCTGGTAACCGATGGTCATGCGGGTGGGGTCGGTCAGCGAAGGCGTGGTGGCCAGCGCGAAATTGCGGTTGCTGATCACCAGCGGCTGGCCGGTGCCGATGGACACCGTCAGCGAGTGCGCGTCGCCCTGGGTCACGGTGACCTTGACCAGCTTGTTCAGCTCGCTGATCAGCTGGTCGCGCTGGTCCAGCAAATCGTTCGGCGCGCGCGACGGGTCCACCGTCAGGCCGGCGATATCGTTGTTCAGCTTGCCGATCTGCTCGGCATAGGAATTAATCTGCGTCACGGTGGACGTGATCTCGCTGTTGACCCCGTCGCCGATCTCGGTCAGGCGGTCGCTCAGGCCCTGGAAGCGGGCCGCCAGCGTGTTGGCGGTCGACAGCATGGCGCTGCGCGAAGCGTCGGTGGCCGAGTTCGAGCTGGCGTCCTGCACGCCCTTGAAGAAGTCCTGCAGCGCCGGCGACAGGCCGGAGGTGCTGTCGGCCAGCAGGTTGTCGATCTGGCTGATCTGGGCGTAGAAACCGTCCAGGCTGGCCTCGTTGGCTTCCGCGCCCAGCAGCTGCTTGGTCAGGAAGTCGTCGTACTGGCGCTTGATCTGGGTCACTTCGGTGCCGGTGCCGACAAAGAAGCCGCCGCTGGCCTCCGGCTGCATATTCGACTGCACGAGGGTCTGGCGGCTGTATCCCGGCACGTTGGCGTTGGCGATATTGTGCCCCGTGGTGGACAGGCCTACCTGGGCCGCCAGCAAGCCGCTTTTGCCTATGCTGAGAAGACTGGACATGGTGTGTTTACTTTCTGTATATACGTAGTCTACGGCAGCGGCTGCCAAAACTTGAAATGCACACGGGCAACAGTGTGCCCGTCCGCGTTAAACATGGTTACGCCAGCGACTGCTGGATGATGCGCGTGAGCTTGCTGGCGTACTGCGGATCGGTGGCGTAGCCGGCTTTTTGCAGGCCGTGCGCGAACTTGCTGGCGTCGCCGGCGCTGGCCAGGACTTTCTCGTAGCGAGGGTTGTCGGTCAGCAACTTTGCATAATCCTTGAAACTGTCGGCATAGCTGTCGTAGGCGCGGAAGCGCTCCACCTTCTGCTGCGGCTTGCCGTTGACGAACTCCGTGGTGACGGCCTCGACCGTTTTGCCCTTCCAGCCCGGGCCGGCCTTGATGCCGAACAGATTGTTGCTGTTGCTGCCATCGCGGCCCTTGATCTCGCGCTTGCCCCAGCCGCTTTCCAGCGCCGCCTGGCCCAGCATGAACTTGGCCGGGATGCCGGTGGCCTTGCTGGCCTCGTCCGCGTGGCTGCCCAGCTTGCTCTGGAAGGCGCGCACATGGGCCGCCTGCGAGCCCTTGCCGCTGTCCATGGCGGCGGCGCTGCCGCCCGGCACGTCGGCCTGGGCGCCGGCCTTGGCCGAGGCCGCCGCGCCGCCCGCCGCCTCGATGGCGCGCTGCAGCCTGGCCGCCACGGCCGCGCTGGCCAGGCTGCCGGTGTTGGGAATGCCGGACGCATCCGACGGGGCGGTCTCGCCGCCCAGCGCCAGCGCCTGCTCGTTCTGCTTGGACAATTGCCGCACCAGCACGTCGGACAGGCCCACGCCCTTCTTGGCCAGGTTCTGGCTGGTCTGCTGGTCCAGCATGGAGGTGAACATCTTGGTCTGCTGGTTGTCCAGCATGCCTTCGCCCGGCGAAGCCTCGCGCATGCTTTTCATCATCATGTTGATGAACATGGCCTCGAACTGGGTGGCGGCGCCTTTCAGCGCGTCCGGCGAGCCGGCGTTGGCGCCCTTGCGCAGCGCGGCCGCGCCCTTGACGTCGGCGGCCAGGGTGGCGCTCAGGTCGTTGGCGCTGCTGCCGGCGGTGCTGGAGGCTTGACGTATCATGGCGGCCTCCTCAAATGATCTCGAGCTCGGCGCGCAGCGAACCGGCGGCCTTCATCGCTTGCAGTATCGCCAGCAAATCCTGCGGCGTGGCGCCGATGGCGTTGAGCGCCTTGACCACGTCGGCCAGCTGGGCGCCGCCCTTGACCAGCATGACCTTGCCGCCGTCCTTCTTGATGTCGATATTGGCGTTCTGCGTGACCACGGTCTGGCCGCCGGACAGCGGGCCGGGCTGGCTCACCTGCGCGTCGGTGGAGACCGACACCGTCAGGTTGCCGTGCGAGATGGCGCAGGTTTCCAGCGCCACCGCCTGGTTCATCACCACCGAGCCGGTGCGCGCGTTCATGATCACCTTGGCGGCCATCTGGGCCGGGTTCACCTGCAGGTTCTCCAGCGTGCCAATAAAGGACACGCGCTGGTCGCTGCTGGAAGGCGCTTGCACGCGGATCACGCGGCCGTCCAGCGCGTAGGCGATGCCGGCGCCGAATTTGTCGTTGATCGCTTCCACCACCCGGCTGGCGGTGGAAAAGTCGGTGGTGTTCAGTTCCAGCTTGATCTGGTTGCCCTCGCCCAGCGAGTTGGCCACCGCGCGCTCGACCGTGGCGCCGCCGGAAATGCGGCCCACGCTCAGGTGGTTCACCACCACCGAGGTGCCGCCCGACTGCGCGCCCACGCCGCCCACCAGCACATTGCCCTGCGCCATGCCGTACACCTGGCCGTCCGCGCCTTTGAGCGGCGTCATCAGCAAGGTGCCGCCGCGCAGGCTTTTCGCATTGCCCATGGACGAGACGGTCACGTCCATCAGCTGGCCCGGCTGGGCGAAGGCCGGCAGCGAGGTGGTGACCATGACGGCCGCCACGTTCTTCAGCTGCAGGGTGTTGGCGGCCGGCAGGGTGATGCCCATCTGCTGCAGCATGGACATCACGGTCTGCACCGTGAACGGGGTCTGGGTGGTCTGGTCGCCGGTGCCGTCCAGGCCGATCACCAGGCCGTAGCCCATCAGCTGATTCTGGCGCACGCCGGCCACGCTGGCCAGGTCTTTCAGGCGCTCGGCCTGTACAGGCTGGGCCAGCAGGCACAGGGCGGCCGCGGCGGCGGCGAGGAGTTTGCTTGGAGTTTTCATCATCAGAATGGCAGTACGCTGAGGAAGAAGCGCGCCGCCATGGAATTCACTTCGGCGCGGTCGATCTTGGCGCTGGTGCGGTATTCCACGCGCGCGTCGGCCACGGCGGTCGAGGCCACGGTGTTGCCGGTGCCTATGGTGTCCGGATTGATCATGCCGGAGAAGCGGATGTATTCCACGCCCTTGTCCAGCGCGATCTGCTTCTCGCCGGCCACGATCAGGTTACCGTTGGGCAGCACCTCGACCACGGTGGCGCCCATGGTGCCGGTGAAGGTGTTGCTGGCGCTCTGGCTGGCGTTGTCGGCGAATTTGTTGTCGGCGCTGGTGGTGATCTGGCTGCCGAAGGTGCCGGCCAGCTGGCCCGGCGCCTTGAAGTTGACGCTGCCCGACTTGCCGCCCGCGCTGGCGCCGCTCTTCACGGCCGAGGTCTTCTCGGTGATGACGATGTTGATCACGTCGCCCACCAGGCGCGCGCGGCGGTCCTCGAAATGCGGACGGTAGTTCTGCACCTGGAAGATGGCGCCGCTGGTCGGCGCGGCCATCTGCGCCTGCGTCAGCGGACGCGCGGTGGTGGCGCCCTGCACGATGGAGGTCGGCGCGGTGCCGCAGCCGGCCAGGGGCAGGCTCAGCGCCAGCATGGCGGTGACGGGAGTGATCAGTTTCATGGCGGTGCTCCTTGCTTACAGCTGCGACAGCTTGGCCAGCATCTGGTCCGAAGTGGTGATGGCCTTGCTGTTGATTTCGTAGGCGCGCTGGGTCTGTATCATGTTGACCATTTCCTCGACCACGTTGACGTTCGAGGTTTCCACATAGCCCTGCAGGATGACGCCGGTGCCGTTGGTGCCGGGCGTGTTGTTCTGCGCCGCGCCGGAAGCGCCGGTTTCCACGTACAGGTTCTCGCCCTTGGACTCCAGGCCGGTGGGATTGATGAAGGTGGACAGCTGGATGCTGCCGATCTGCTGCGCGGCGGTCTGGCCCGGCAGGGTCACGGACACGGTGCCGTCGCGGCCCACGGTGATGCTGTTGGCGTTGATGGGGATGGTGATGGCGGGCTGCAGCACGAAGCCGCTGGAGGTCACCATCTGGCCGTTGCTGTCGCGCTGGAAGGAGCCGTCGCGGGTGTAGCCGGTGGTGCCGTCGGGCAGCAGCACATTGAAGAAGCCGTTGCCGTTGACCATCAGGTCTTTATCGTTGCCGGTGGCCTGGGGGTTGCCCTGGGTGTGGATGCGCTCGATGGCGACCGGGCGCACGCCGGTGCCCACCTGCATGCCCGATGGCAGCTGCGTCTGCTGCGACGACTGGGCGCCGGGCTGGCGCACATTCTGGTACAGCAAGTCCTCGAACACGGCGCGCGACTTCTTGAATCCGTTGGTGCTGACGTTGGCCAGGTTGTTGGCAACCGTGTCCATCTGCGTCTGCTGCGCTTCCATGCCAGTCTTGGCTATCCACAGCGATCGTATCATTTGCTTTCTCCCGTAATGGTCGTGGCAGCCGGAGCTTTTTCCACGTCACCATTATGCAGGGTCGGGCATTAAGTCAAAGCGAGGATCTGGGTGGCTTTCGCGGCGTTATTCTCGGCATTCTTCAGCAAGCTCATTTGCGTCTCGAACTGCCGGCCCAGCGAAATCATGTTGACCATGGCGTCCACCGGATTGACGTTGCTGCCCTCGAGCGCGCCGTCCACCAGGCGCACATTGACGTCCGGATCGGCCGGCAGGCCGCTCTTCTGGCGGAACAAGCCGTCCGTGCCGCGCTCCAGGCCCCTGGTGTCCGGATTGACCAGCTTGATGCGGCCCAGCACATTGGCCGGCCCCGGCTTGGTCTGGCTCGTATCGATCACGCTGACGGTGCCGTCGGCCGCCACCGCCACCTCGCTTTGCGGCGGGATGGCGATGGGACCGTTCTCGCCCACCAGCGTCTGGCCGCTGGTGGTTTGCAGCAGGCCGTTCTCGCTCACCTTCAGGCTGCCGTTGCGCGTGTACGCCTCGGAGCCGTCGGACGACTGCACCGCCATCCAGCCCTCGCCGCGCAGCGCCACGTCCAGGCTGCGGCCGGTGGTCTGGATGGGACCGGCGCGGAAGTCCGCCCCCACCGTGGAGTCGACCACGAAGGTGCGCGTCGGCAGCCCCTCCGACTGCACCGGCACGGCCCGGAAAGAATCGAGCTGGGCGCGGAAGCCGGTGGTGGTGGCGTTGGCCAGGTTGTTCGACGTGGTGGCCTGCTGCTCCAGGATATGCCTGGCGCCGGTCATGGCGGTGTAGACGAGACGGTCCATTGCTGCCTTTCCTTCTCTTGCTAGGCGTTCGATTAACGCAGGTTGACCAGCGTCTGCAGCACCTGGTCCTGGGTCTTGATGGTCTGCGAGTTGGCCTGGTAGACGCGCTGCGCCGTGATCATGTTCACCAGCTCGGCCGTCAGGTCCACGTTCGAGGTTTCGACCGACGAGGAACGCAGCTGGCCGTTGGCGCCGGTGCCCGGCACACCCACCTGCGGCGTGCCCGAGGTCGAGCTCTCGGCCCACGCGTTGTTGCCCAGAGGCGTCAGGCCGTCGTTGTTGGCGAAGTTCACCAGCACGATCTGGCCCAGCGGACGCGATTTGCCGTTGCTGTACTGGCCCAGGATCACACCGTCCGCCCCGGCCGCGAAACGCTCCAGGTGGCCGGACGAATAGCCGTTCTGAGTGGACGCTTTTTCACTGGTGGCGGTGCCGTACTGCGTGGTGCCGGTGAAGCCGGTGCTGATGGTCAGCGGCGCGACCGAGCCGGTGTTCGGGAAGATAGGCAGCGTGAGCGTAAACGGCATGGTCTGCGGCGGCACCAGGTTGGCCATCGCAGTCGTGCTCAGCGAACCCTTTTGATCGAAGATCAGCGTGGCGGCTTTGCTTGGCGGCGCGGAGATAGCCTTCGACAGCGCCAGATTGATGGCGTCCGGATTGGTGCCGACGATGGCGCCCACGTTGGCCGGGTTGCCGGCGCCGCCATACAGGGCCGCCAGCGCAGCGCTTTGTTCAGGCGTCACGCCGGGGATGGCGTCCAGCACAGCCTGCATGGCCGCACCGGCCGCGTCGGCGTAGTCGATCGCAGCCTGGGCGATGGTGGGCTGGTCGCCGCCTTGCACCGCCGCTTGGTAGGCTGCCCGCGCGGCAATGGCGCCAGGATCGGTCGCGGCGGCGGCGGCTACCGTGGCGGCATTCATTTCCAGGCCGTCGCTGGCAACATACACATCCCAGGTATTGGCGTCGGTCTTTACATAATAGGTCGACAGCACGTGCGGATTACCCAGCGTGTCGTACACGTCCAGCACGGTCTGCTTGTTGTAGGTCAGCGGGTCCTTGGCGTTGAACGGAATTTTTTCCGGCACCTTGCTGCGGGAATCAAGGTTCAGCTCGTAATTGGCCGTGGTGGTGGCCACCGGCACCAGGTCGGCCGTGTCGATCTGGATCGGCTCCGGCGCGCCCTGCAGGATTACGCCGTCGCTGGTGGCCGGGTAGCCGGTGATGGCGTTGCCCTGCGCGTTGATGATGGTGCCGCTTTTATCGAGCTGGAACTGGCCGTTGCGGCTGTACTGCACGCCGCCGCTGGGGGTGGTGGTGCGGAAGAAGCCGCCGCCGTTGATCGAGATGTCCAGCGGGTTGTTCGAGGTCTCGATATTGCCCTGCGTGAACTGCTGCGCCAGGCGCGAGACCGACACGCCGATACCGGCGTTGTTGCCGCTCACGCCGTTCAGCGAATTGGCGTACAGGTCGGCGAACTGCGCTTGCGAGCCCTTGAAACCCACGGTACTGGCGTTGGCGATATTGTTGCCGATAACGTCCAGAGATTTGGAAGCGGCGTTCAGGCCGCTGAGTCCTTGTTGGAACATGATTTCCCCTATGCAGTAAGGTGGGTTACAGAATTTGTTTGATGTCGGCCATGGTCAGCTGCCCGGCCGTGGGCACGTTCAGCTTCACGCCGCCGGCGCCGGTGGACACGCTGGCCACCACGCCGAACTGCAGCGCGGTCGCGTCCTTCAGCACCACGCCGCCGGCGCGCGCCTCCACGCTGAACACGTAGTTACCGTTGGGCAGCGTGGTGCCGTCCTCCAGCTTGCCGTCCCAGGTGATGGGCTGGGTGCCGGCCGGCTGGTCCTTCATCTGGATGGACGCCACTTCCTTGCCGGCGGCGGTCTTGATGACGATATCGACGGTGTCGGCCGGCGTGGCCAGGTCGATGCCCAGGATGGCCTTGCCCTCGCTCAGGCCGATGTTCTTGCCGGCCGACAGCACGCCATGGTTGATCATGCCGGCCGCCTGCACGTTCTCCGACGACTGGTAGCTGGACTTGAGCGACTCCAGCGTGGTGTTCAGCTTGTTCACGCCGGTGACGGTGGACAGCTGCGCCAGCTGGCTGGTGAGCTGCGCATTGTCCAGCGGATTCATCGGATCCTGGTTCTTCAGCTGGGTGACCAGCAGCGTCATGAATTTATCGGTATCGGCCTGCACGCCATCGGTGGCGGTCTGCTTCTTCGGGTTGACGGCGTTCAGCAGCGTATCGGACACCGGCGCGTTGGTGGACACAGTGGTCATGGCTTATCTTTCTAAGGTTGCGGCTTACTGGCCGATGGTGAGGGTTTTCAGCAGCAAGGTCTTGGCCGCGTTCATGGTTTCCACGTTGGTCTGGTAGGAGCGCGAGGCCGACAGCATATTGACCATTTCGTCCACCACGTTCACGTTCGGCATGCTGACATAGCCCTTGTCGTCGGCCATCGGATGCTTGGGGTCGTACACCTGCTTGAGCGGCGACGGGTCCTCGATCACGCGCTGCACCTTGACCCCGGTGGACGCGCCGCCATTGGCGGCCGGCTGCGCCTCGAACACCACCTGCTTGGCGCGGTAGGCCTCGCCGCTCGCGCTGGTGGCGCTGTCGGCATTGGCCAGGTTGCTGGCCACGACGTTCAGGCGCTGCGCCTGGGCGCTCATGGCTGAACCGGAAACATTGAATATACTAAACAGCGACATGATTATTGACCTCCCTGTATGGCCGCCATCAGCCCCTTGATCTGGGAATTGATCAGCGTAATGCCGGCCTCGTAGCGCAGCGCGTTGTCGGCGAACTGGTTGCGTTCCACATCCATATCCACCGTATTGCCGTCCACCGCGCCCTGCACGATGCCGCGGTATTGCAGCGGCGTGCCGTCGGCCAGCGTGCCGGCGCTTTGCTGGGGGACGGGGAAATGCTTGGGCGCCGTGGTCTTCAAAGGCTGGGCCGCGCCCGCCATCGCCGTGCTCAGCGCGGCGGTGAAGTCGATGTCCTTGGCCTTGTAGTTCGGCGTGTCCGCATTGGCGATGTTAGACGCCAGCACGGTCTGGCGCTGAGAGCGCAGGCTCAGTGCCGTCTCGTTGAAGCGCATGAATTCGTCCAGTTTCCCTAACATCGCAATCTCCCGCCTGCTTTCTATTGGTGACAGCTTCGATGATACGGATGGGATGGTCCATCCGATCGCGGGATTAGCCCCGGATTTGGGCGCTTATTCGCCGCTTCGGGATCGCGCGCCGGGACTATCATGGCCACATTCAAGGAAAGCCCACTATGAAACGCACACTGACCGCCGCCCTGCTACTGATCAATTCCGCCGCCGCCCTGGCCCAGCCGCCGGCCGCGGCGCGCCAGGACCTGGGCGCGCTGCGCCTGAGCGTGGAGCAGTTCCTGCAAACCCAGACCGCCGGCCTGCCGGGCGCGGTGACCGTCACGGTCGGCCCGGTCGACCAGCGCATGGCGCTGGCGCCCTGCCCCCAGCTGCAGCCCTTCTTCATGCCCGGCGCGCGCGCCTGGGGCAAGACCACGGTGGGCGTGCGCTGTGCGGCCCCTTCCGCATGGACGGTGTATATTCAAGCCAATGTGGCGGTGCAGGCCGAATACGTGGCCAGCGCCGTGCCGCTGGCGCAAGGCCAGGCCATCGAAGCGGGCCAGCTGGTGCTGGTCAAGGGTGATTTGACAACCTTGCCGGCCGGCATAGCCACCGACATCAGCCAGATCGTCGGCCGCAGCAGCAACGCCTCGCTGGCGGCCGGCACGCCGATGCGGCTCGACACCCTGCGCAGCAAGCCGGTGATGGTGGCCGGGCAGCTGGTGCGGGTGGTGTCGGGCGGGGCCGGCTTCCGCGTCTCGGCCGAGGCGCGCGCCGTCGCGGCCGCCTCGGAAGGGCAGCTGGTGCAGGTGCGGACCGCGAGCGGCCAGCAAGTGAGCGGCATCGCCAAAGCGGGGGGACTGGTGGAGGTGGCGTTCTAAAAACGCTAAAGTTTATGTTCACGGCGCCGTTAATAACTCAGATCCCGGGGTTTTTACACCCCAACCAGACGAGGATATTGCTGTGAAAATTAACGACTCAGTCAAGAGCACGCCTGGCCTGCCGGCCTCGCCTGCGACTACCACCACCGCGCGCGGCGCCGACAAGGCCAGCACGGCCCCTGTGGCGACCGACAGCGTCAAGCTGTCGGCGCAAGGCCAGGCCATGGCCGCCAGCAGCGCCAGCGGCAGCAGCGCGGTGTTCGATACGAAAAAAGTGGAACGCATCAAGCTTGCAATTGCCGATGGGCAATTCCAAGTCAACTCGGAAAAAGTGGCCGATGGCTTGCTGGAAACAGTCAAGGATCTGCTGCACTCACGTAAAAGATAGGTAAATCATGCAATCCGTCGCACCCGCGGTTTCTCCTGCACTCACGCCCCTGAGCAGCTTGCGCGAAGAACAGCGCGTCATCACCGCCCTGCTGGCGGTGCTCAAGCAGGAACAGCAGCAACTGGTGGCGGCGGACATAGACGGTTTGACGGAACTGACGCCGCGCAAAGCCGCGCTGGTCAACGACATGGCCGTGCTGGCCAGCCAGCGCCACAGCGCGCTCGGCGCGGCAGGCCACAAGGCCGAAGAAGCGGGCATGGAAGCCTGGCTGGCCGCCAGCGGCGACGCCACCGCCGCCCCGCTCTGGCAGCAGGTGCTGGAACTGACCCGCGAAGCCAAAGAACTGAACCGCCTGAACGGCACCCTCATCAGCAAACACCTGAGCCACACGCAAGGCGCGCTGCAAGCGCTGCGTCCCCAGGCCCAAGGCAATTTCTACGGTCCCAGCGGCCAACCCACCGCCTCCTCGCCGCGCCGCGGCTTCCTCGCCGGCTAAATACGCTTAGCGGTTGATGCAAATCAACCATCGTTGACACTCATTAGTTGCGCTGATGCATTTTATGCAAATTCTTGCATAATGCCTCCATGCACACACACCACGCCATGGCCGCCGGCGCGCTTGCGCTCCAGTTTGCCTCCATATTGCCCGCAGCGGCGCAGCCCGCTCCCGTAAAAGCTGCGCTCGAGGGCGGCGAACGCCTCGGCCTGTACGACGGCAGCCAGTTCCGCTACGGCGACGGGCGCTGCGGCGGCTGCGCGCCCCGGCAGGCCCTGTGGTACTTCCAGCAGGAGGGCCTGGCCGTGCCGCGCCAGCCAGCCTCGACAGCCTTGCCAGCCCTGCCCGACCTGGTCTGGCTGGGTGCGCCGCACCTGGTGCCGCAAGCCACGCTGGCACCATCCGGCCAAGCCCTGCAGGCGCCCGGCGCGGCGCCGCTGGCCATGCAGCTGGCGCCCAAAATCGCGCCCAACCGTTCCTATTTCAACGCCGCCACGCTGGATTTCTTCCGCCAGCGCGCAGTCCGCGTGCGCGGCACGCTGCGCGCGCAGGCCGGCCAGCCTAGTTTTGAAGCGCGCACCATCTGGCCGCTGGACTATGTCATCGACGCGGCCAGCATGCGGGCGCAGCCCCTGGCCGCCGCCGGCGACACGCTAAGCGCCTTTGTGCGCCAGGAAAACGGCGGCGCGCGCAGCCCCTACGCCACGCGCCTGGTCTGGGAGCGCCGGCCCGCAGCCCGCGACTGGGGCGGCAAGGCCGTGCTGGCCCTGATGCTGAACGGCGCCCAAGGCGACGACGACGAAGCCTACGGCGGCCACTTCGCCGTCGCCACCGGCCGCTTGGGCCAGCACGGCGAATGGGCCGACTGGATGGTGAACAACTTCTACAATCTGGACAGCTACAGCGAAAAAGGCATCATCGCGTCGATGGTCCCGATGGACAACTACCTGATGGACCTGAACAGCGGCCAGCAGTACTATCGGCCGTCGACCATGCTGGTGGCGGTGCTGCGCGACGCCCGCACCGCGCAAGCCTACCAGCGCAGCATGCAGGACCGCTTCCGCCGCTTCTACCGGCACGAATTCAGCTACCGCCACGCCTCGGCCAACTGCGCCGGCATCAGCATGGACGCGTTCAGGGCGCTGGGCTGGCAGGTGCCCGAGCAGGGACCGACCAGCCGCCTCAAGGCCATCGGCGCCTATGGCTACAAGGCCGCCAAGGACCTCAGCCTGGCCAGCGGCCACAAGGCCTACGGCTACTTTACCGAGGAGCAGACCCGGCTCTACCCGGCCGTGGCCTTCGCCGCGCTGGGCCAGGATCTGCTCAAGCTGCTCGCCGGCGCGGCGCCCGGCCGGGCGCTGAGCGCATATGAGCAGCAGTTGCGGGCGGACGTGGAAGCGCTGGTGCTGGTGCGCATTCCGCAAGTGCCGTCCAGCCGCGCTTTTGGCTCGGCGCCCGTGTTTTCCATCGATGAATTCATGGCGCGCGCGCCGCAGGATGAGGCGCGATGGCAGATCGTGCCGGTGCCGCCGCGCCCCTTCCCGGCCGAGCTGCGCACCGGGCCGGCCCTGGCCGACGACAGTTCCTTGCCAGTGCCTGTGCCTGTGGGCGGGCTGCTGCTGGGCGTGGTGGGCGCCGGCGTCGGCTGGCACTGGAGGCGGCGGCGCAGGGCGGCTTAGCGGGGCGCGCCATGGGCGACCCGCCGGGGCATGCTGGCCGGCGGCGCACGGCGGGTTACGCGGCAGGGCCGCTAACCCGCCCTACGGGGCCGGCGGGGCGGCTGGGGGAGCCGGCGCGGTCGGCACTTCGGTGGCGGGGTCGGGGATGCCGGACAGGATGGTCACCGCCACGCGGCGGTTGCGGGCGCGGCCGTCCGCTTGCGCGTTGGGCGCCACCGGGTAGTTGTCGGCGTGGCCGACCGCCGTCAGCCGCGCCGGCGCCACGCCGGAGTCGATGAACAGCCGCACCACGGCGCCCGCGCGCGCGGCCGACAGCTCCCAGTTGGACGGGAAGTTGGTGTTGCGGATGGGGAGGTTGTCGGTGTGGCCCTCGACCTGCACCGCGTGCGGGTCCGCCTTCAGCAGCACCGCCACCGCCTGCAGCGCCTCGCGCGATTCGGACGTCAGCAGGGCCGCGCCCGGATCGAACAGCACGCTGGCGTTGATCTCCACGCTGACGCCGCGGCTGTTCTGCGTCACCCGCACCTTGCCCTCCTTCACCAGCGGCGCCAGCGTGGACAGCAAGTCCTGCGCCAGCTTGGTCATCTGCTCTTTTTCCTTGCGCAGCAGCTCGGTGCGCCGGCGCAGCGCGGGATTGGGGATGGGCAGGTTCTGCACCTGGGTGTTGATGGGCTTGGCCGAACCCTGGCCGCCGAAGGCGTCGCCCAGCGCGTCCGAGAAGATCTTGTATTTGCCGGTGTTGACGGCGGCGATCGAGTACATCACCACGAAGAAGGCGAACAGCAAGGTGATGAAGTCGGCGTAGGAGATCAGCCAGCGCTCATGGTTCTCGGGCTCGTCGTCGAACTTCCTGCGGGCGCGGCGCTGCATCTCAGTCGTACTCGCGCAGCAGGGTGGCGATGCGTTCGTCGATCACGCGGCTGTGGTCGCCCGTGGCGATGTCGTAAAACACGGCGGCGGCGATTTCCTGCTGGTGCACATGCTGGGTGACGATGACTTTCAGCTTGTTGGCGATGGGGTAGAAAAACAAATTGGCCAGGCCCACGCCGTAAATGGTGGACACGAAGGCGATGGCGATGCCGGCGCCCAGCTTGCTGGGGTCGGCCAGGTTTTCCATCACCTGGATCAAGCCCAGCACCGCGCCCAGGATGCCGATGGTGGGCGAGTAGCCGGCCGCCGATTCCCAGATGCGCACGGCCTGGCGCTCGGCCGTTTCGTAGGCGGTGATTTCGGTGTCGAGCAGGTTGCGCAGCTTGTCCGGATGGATGCCGTCAACGATCAGGCGCAGGCCCTTGGCGTTGAACTTGTCCTTCGAGGCGAGCATATAGCGCTCCAGCGACAGCATGCCGTCGCGCTTGGCGGTGGCGTTCCAGGCGCCGATTTCGCGCGCCAGCGTGACACGCGTGTCCGGCGGCGGCGCCACGATCCAGCGCGCCATGCGCAGCCCGCGCACAAAGGTGGCCGGCTTGGTCTGCAGCAGCACAGCGCCCAGCGTGCCGATCACCACGATGGCGAAGGCGGCCGGCTGCAGCAGCGAGCTCAGCTTGCCGCCCTCCATGCCCTGGCCGACCAGCACCCCGGCCACGCCCAGTATCAGTCCTGCTATGCTGGCCCAGTCCATGCCTGCTCCCTTAACGAGGCGCGCAGACGCGCCACCGCTTGCGTATGCAGCTGCGATACGCGTGATTCGGAGACGCCCATGACGGCGCCGATTTCCTTCAAGTTCAGTTCTTCCTCATAGTACAAGCCCATCAGCATCTTCTCGCGCGGCGGCAAGGCGTCGATGGCGTCGATCACGGCCTGGCGGAAGTCGGTGTCGAGCAGCGCGCGCAGCGGGTCGGCGTCCTCGTCGCTGTGGTAGCGGTCCAGGAAGCTTTCGCCGCCGTCGTCGTCGCGGAAGTCTTCGTAGTAGATCAGCTGGTGGCCGCCGCCTTCGGACAGCATTTCCTGGTAGTCGGCCAGCGACAGCTTGAGCGACTTGGCCACTTCCGACTCGCTGGGCGGACGGCCCAGGCGCTGCTGCAAGGTGGCCATGGCGGTTTCGATCTTGCGCATGTCCTGGCGCATGCTGCGCGGCATCCAGTCGCTATTGCGCAACTCGTCGAGCATGGCGCCGCGGATGCGCATCACGGCATAGGTTTCAAACTGGGCGCCGTGGGTTTCCTCGTAGCGGTTGATGGCGTCGAGCAGGCCTATCATGCCGGCCTGCACCAGGTCATCGACTTCCACGCTGGGTGGCAATTTGGCCTTCATGTGGTGGGCCAGCCGCTTGACCAGCGGCATATGCTCCGTCAGCAGCGAGTTCTTGTCCGCTTTCCCTTTGGCCGTGTACATATCGTTCTAATTTTTCTCAGACGCTAAAATGGTTGCTACTCCCCGTGCGGAATTGAGGCGCGCCGGCCAGCGCCAGACGTCCTGCCAGTTGCCGGAACGCGACCGACGCGCCGGCCAGCGGAAAGGCGTCGACCACCGCCCGCCCCAGGCGCGCCGCGCGCTGCAAGTACTCATCAGCAGGCACCGACCCCATCGAAACCAGGGTTACCGCGAGGTATCGGCTTGCCGCTTGCGCCATATTATCGTAAACCACCTTGGCTTCGGCCTCGGATGCGCCCGTTACCACAATGCCGAAGGGCCGCCGGCCCAGTTCGTGGTTCAGGCGCTTGATCATGCTGTAGGCGTTTTTGATCGAGGTGGCGCTGTTCGAGACCTGCACCACGATGTCGGAACTGGCCATCACCGGCACCGGAAACGCTTCGCCGTCGAACTCGCCGTCGACGATCATCAGGCCGGTCTGCTTGGCCAGCACGTCGAAGGCCTTGGCCAGGCGGCGCGTTTCGTCGGGGCCGGAGCGGGCCACGCCGCGTGTCATCGATACCACACCGAAGCCTTGCGGCACCTGGTGGATCACCTGATTCAGGCCGCATTCCTGGCGCGCCACGTCCAGCAGGCTGGCGCCGCTGTCCACGCCGAGGCGGGAGGCCACGCCGTGCGCGCTGGCGCAGGCGTCCACCAGCAGCACGTCGTTGCCGGCGCGCGCCAGCGAGGCGCCCAGGTTGACCAGCATGGCGCCCTTGTCGTCCTGCGGCGTGGCGGAGAGGAAGGTGACGATGCGCGGCTGCGGCCCTGCCAGCATGCGGCGCAGGCCTTCGGCCTGGTCGAAGTCGAAGTTAGCCAAGGCGCACCTCGCGCAGTGCGTGGTCCAGGCCGGCGACATTGGCGCCGAAGGCGCCGGCGGCCGACATCACCAGCGGCAGTTCATGGTCGGCGTACTGGCTGGCGGCGGCGCCCTGCTTCAGGCGGAAAGCGCGTTCGACCAGCGCGGCCGGGTCGGCCAGGTGCAGGTCTTCCGGCACGCGCTGGCCGCTCGAGACGTAGAACATATTCAGTTTCTGGCGTATCACCACGTCCAGCACGTTGCCGATCGAGGCCGCTTCGTCCAGCTTGGTCATGATGCAGCCGGCCAGGCCGCTGCCCTGGTAGGCACGCACCACTTCGTTCAGGGTTTCCTGGGTCGAGGTGGCGTTCAGGCACAGCAGGCGCTTGACGTTGGCGTCCGTGCCTTGCAGCATGGCGACCTGCTCGGCCACCATGTGGTCGCGCTGGCTCACGCCGACGGTGTCGATCAGCACGGTGTGCTTGTTTTTCAGTTCTTTCAGGGCAATGCGCAAGTCGGCTTCGTCCTTCACCGAGTGCACCATCACGCCCAGGATTTTGCCGTAGATGCGCAGCTGCTCGTGCGCGCCGATACGGTAGGCGTCGGTGGTGATCAGGGCCAGCTTGTCCGGGCCGTGGCGCATCACGCAGCGCGCGGCCAGCTTGGCGGTGCTGGTGGTCTTGCCCACGCCGGTTGGGCCCACCAGGGCGAACACGCCGCCCTGCTCGATCAGCGCGTCCTCGTTGGCAATGGCCGACAGGTTGCGGGTCAGCACGGTCTTAATCCAGCGCAGGCTGTCGGCGGCGTCGCGGCCGGCCGGCAGTTTTTCGATCAGGTAGCGCGCCAGGCTGGCCGAGAAGCCGGCCGCCAGCATTTCACGCAGCACGGCGGCCTTTTGCGGCTCGCGCTGCTGGGTCGAGCCCCAGGAGATTTCCGCCAGCTGGGTTTCCATCATGCCGCGCATGGCGCGGATTTCGCTCATCATGCCGCTCATCTCGGCGGCCGCGTTGGCCTTGGCGCTGGCGACGGCGTCGGCCACCATGGCGCTGATGCGGTCCATGTCCAGCGACGGCGCGGGAGCCACAGCTGCCGCGGCACGCGGCGCAGACTGGCGCACGGCGGCTTCCGGCGCGGCGGCGCGGGGCACAGGACGTGGCGCCGGTGCTGCAGCAACGGCAGGGGCCGGCGCGGCGGCAACGGGGGCCATCGGCGCCAGCGGCGACAGATACGACGGGGTTTCCGGCAGGTCCAGGTAGGGATTCGGCTGCGCCATCGGCGAATCGGGGGAAGGCAGCGCCAGCGAGGCGGCGTCGTCGTTGGCGAGGGCCAGAATTTCCACCTCGCCATCCGTAGGACGATTCGACAAGATCACCGCATCCGGCCCCAGGGCCTCGCGTACTTTGCGCAGCGCTTCACGCGACGTAGGTGCAGTAAATTTTTTGACGTTCATGACCAATTCCCCTGTTACACAAGTGCCGCGCCTTCAAAACGGGCGGGGCTCACTCTCATGCTTGCATTATTGACGATGCACAGGGGAAACGATCGATGGAACAGGGCGGGAAATGGCCCGCATTTCGGATTTGCCGGCGGCGGCCGCGTGGCCTAGTGTTCGCTAAATACCTGCTCCAGCGTATCGGCGTGGAATAGCGCCAAAGCCCAACGGTCCAGCTGCTCGTCGCTGGCAGCGGCCAGCCTCTCCAGCTCAAGCGCCGGCAGCGCGCCAAACCGGTGCCGTAATTGCTTGGCCAGCAAGACCGCGCGCCCTTGCTGCAGGCCTTGCTGCATGCCTTGCTGCATGCCTTGCTGCATGCCTTGCTGCATGCCTTGCTGCATGCCTTGCTGCATGCCCTGCTGCCTCCCCTCCAGCACGCCCTGCCGCAGGCCTTCTTCACGGCCTTCCTCAAGACCTTCACGGCGGCTTTCCTCGCGAATGATGCGCTCTATCGATAACATGTGCGGCATGATGCCTCCCTGCTCCGACTCACGCAATTCCTGCCAGAGCTGCTGCTCCAGCTCGTCCGGCAAGCGCATGAGCCAATCGATCACGTTGAACAAGTTGATGATACGCCGTTTGCTCCATTTGCGCCGATACAGCAAGCGCGCGACGCGGCGCTTGTACACCAGCCGCACTTCCGGATCATGCTGGCTGGCCAGCGTCATCAAATGGGCTGCCGTCAGCACTGCGAAGACATTCTCCATTTCCAGCAAAACATCGATGTGCGGCGCGTAGTCCAGCAGTTTCACAACAGGAAAATCTATCCCTATCCTGCAGCCGCCCACGGTTATGCTGAACGCATGTGGCCGCCAGACCTGGCTGGCATCGGCCAGCACGGCCAGGCTGATGACGGGCAATCGATGCCTGTCGTATGCACGGTAGTTGCAGATGTAAATGCGCTCGGTGAACTCGCCGGTGCGCTGTGTCTGCACTTCCACATGCACCAGCGCGTCCTGCGCCGTGTCGCCGCGCAGGCAAACCCGTACCAGCTTGTCCGCCACGCGCTTGCCGGACGCACCCTCGGCCAGTTGCGCCAGCTCCTGGTCCAGGAAGGCGAACGGCCGCGTCCAATCTATCAGCTCATAGACTTGTGGGAAGTAGAACGCCAGGAATTCGGGAAAGTAGCGCGCCAGCGCTTCCTTCCACGGCGCATCGTAGTCATCGTTCGGCATCGCTCCAGTCTAGGCCTGCGGACTGGGCAGCGATGCCGGTTTGCGCAAACCGCCGCGATTTACTGGGCGCCGACCAGCGCGGTGACGCGGATGGTCTTGGTTTCCGGGATCTCGGCATGCGACAGCACTTTGAGCTGCGGCAAGGCGCGGCGCAGGAAGCGCGACAGCAAGGTGCGCAGCGGTCCCGGCACCAGCAGCACAGGCGTCAGCCCCAGCGCCTCCTGCTGCGCCGCTGCCGCCTGCGCCTGCTGGGCGATGGTGTCGGCCAGGCCGGGCTCGATGCCGGCGCCGTCCGGCCCGCTCGCCGCCAGCGCTTGCATCAGCAGGCGCTCCAGGCGGTTGTCCAGCGTCATCACCGACAGCTCGCCGCCGGCCGGGAACAGCTGCTGCACAATGGCGCGGCCCAGGGAAATCCGCACCAGCGCCGTCAATTCGTTCGGATCCTGGGTGTGCACGGTGTGCTCGGCCAGCGTTTCAATAATCGAGCGCATGTCGCGGATGTGCACGCCTTCGGCCAGCAGGTTCTGCAGCACTTTCTGAAGCGTCGACAGCGACAGCATCTTCGGCACCAGGTCCTCCACCAGCTTGGGCGATTCCTTGCCCAGGTGGTCCAGCAGCGCCTGCACTTCCGCGCGGCCCAGCAGCTCGGACGCGTGGGTGGTAATCAAATGGTTCAAATGCGTGGCCACCACGGTGCCGGCGTCCACCACGGTGTAGCCCATGGTCTGCGCCTGGTCGCGCAGGCTGGCGTCGATCCAGATGGCGGGCAGGCCGAAAGCCGGGTCTTCGGTCACCAGGCCGGGCAAGGTGCCGCTGGCCATGCCGGGATTGATGGCCAGGAACTGGCCGTTGAAGGCCTCGCCGGTGCCCACTTCCACGCCCTTGAGCGCAATCCGGTAAGCCGACGGCTTCAGTTCCAGGTTGTCGCGGATGTGCACCGGCGGCGCCAGGAAGCCCACTTCCTGCGCGAACTTCTTGCGGATGCCTTTGATACGCTTGAGCAGCTCGCCGCCCTGGGTCTTGTCGACCAGCGGGATCAGGCGGTAGCCCACTTCCAGGCCCAGCGTGTCGACCGGCAGGATGTCTTGCCAGCTGGCCTCCTCCTGCTCCGGCGCGGGAGCGGCAGCGCCGCCCGCCGCCGCAGCCGGGCCGCCCTCGCCCGACGGC